>NZ_BAAJLZ010000001.1:0-1355822 GCF_057537295.1 Colwellia meonggei | reverse complement strand
CTTTTGGCTCGCCGTCAACAGCTAAATGCATTTAATTTGGAGAAAATTGTTTGTTTGCTTCTTATTTGTACAGACCGTGGTTTTATTGCGCTGTTTATCGATATTTAATCAACTCAAACTCCTTAAATTAAGTAGTTAATATAAGTTTGCTTAATAATAAAAACAATTTTGACCACACTCTTTGTATTTCAATAGTCACAAGTAGGTAATTTGCTTGTGACGGAATATGCTATTTAGCTAAAGTGTAGGATATATAGATACGAAAAAGCCGCTAATTCGATAGCGGCTTTTTATTGAGTTTCACTATTAAGTAGTGAACTTTATGTATGGCGGTGAGGGAGGGATTCGAACCCTCGAAGGCTTGCGCCTTACACACTTTCCAGGCGTGCTCCTTCGGCCACTCGGACACCTCACCATATAAACTATTTAGATATGTTAACGTGGTATCTTCACGATCTGGCTCTACGCCGATGAACACGCATGACGTGTCAATTCAACTTGGCGGCCACTTGGACAGCTCACCATTCTTGACTTTAGCTCTAAGCTCTAAGCTCTAAGCTCTAAGCTGCGCTATGGTAGGAAAATAATTATCAAAGCGCAACCTAATTTGTCTAAAGTTCAAGTAGTTGCTTATTTTAGCAACAACTAACTCGCGATTACTTATTTTTCTTAAGTTCTGCGTTAAAACTTAGCATACGATCTAAAGACTTTAATGCGCCATCGCGTAATGACATATCAACAAACACTTCTCTTCCTTCTGGGTTTAATAGTGCTTGTTCTATTTCGTGCAAACCGTTCATTGCCATCCAAGGGCAATGAGCACAACTACGACATGTTGCACCTTCACCAGCTGTAGGAGCTTCAAAAAATTCTTTATCTGGACATAGTTGCTGCATTTTGTAAAAAATACCGCGATCGGTTGCAACAACAAACTTTTTATTTGGCAATTCTTGAGCTGCTTTAATCAGCTGGCTGGTTGACCCAACAGCATCTGCTAATTCAACAATTTCGTATGGAGACTCTGGATGAACAAGAATGGCAGCATCAGGGTGTAAATGCTTCATATCTTTTAATGCTTTAGTTTTAAACTCGTCATGAACAATACATGCGCCTTGCCACATGATCATATCAGCGCCGGTTTGTTTTTCTATATAGGCACCTAAGTGACGATCAGGGCCCCATAAAATTTTCTCACCTTGCTCATCTAAATGTTCAACTATCTCTAAAGCACATGACGATGTTACAATCCAGTCTGCTCTGGCTTTTACCGCAGTCGATGTATTCGCATAAACAACCACAGTTCTATCCGGGTGTTGATCGCAAAAAGCATTAAACTCTTCTATTGGACAACCTAAATCTAAAGAACATGTGGCTTCTAATGTTGGCATTATCACCGTTTTTTCCGGTGTTAAGACTTTTGCTGTTTCGCCCATAAAGCGAACACCAGCAACAATTAACGTTTCTGCGGGATGATTATTACCAAACCTTGCCATTTCTAGAGAATCTGCAACACAACCACCCGTTTCTTCAGCCAGCGCTTGAATTTCAGGATCCGTATAATAATGTGAAACAAGCACAGCATTCTTTTCTTTCAGTAAGGCTTTAATACGTACTTTATATTCTTCACGTTCTTTTGCACTTAATGGCGTAGGTTTTTGCGGAAACTGAAAATCAAAGTCTACGGCTAAGTTTGCTTGTGTCATGTCTAATCTCATGTGTACCTAAAAATCGCGTGAATTATAAGGTATAGAAGATTAAATGTGTACTAAGAATATACCCTAGCTAAGAACAGATTAAGATAAGTAAACAAGAATAATCAAAATGAGTTTAATAAGGTAAAGCAGAAATCGAAATTTATAAGATAATTAAAAGTGGTCGGTCGTGAAGGATTTGAACCTTCGACAAATTGGTTAAAAGCCAACTGCTCTACCAACTGAGCTAACGACCGATAAACTACTTTCAATTTTTTGATGAATTTACGAAAGTAAATTCAAATCACTTATTCTAAAGTTTAGAAAAAGTGGTCGGTCGTGAAGGATTTGAACCTTCGACAAATTGGTTAAAAGCCAACTGCTCTACCAACTGAGCTAACGACCGATATATACTCTGAAACAAATGCCAAACACTAACCTTGGTAAAGAAAGTGGTCGGTCGTGAAGGATTTGAACCTTCGACAAATTGGTTAAAAGCCAACTGCTCTACCAACTGAGCTAACGACCGACATTTGTTTGCGTTGCCCTACTCGTTCAACGCGGGGCATATAATACTCATAATTTTTTTAAGTGCAACAACAATTTTCAGCTTTTTTAAACTTTATTGTCTGTTCGAACAAAAAGACAGCAAAACGCATAAGTTAACAGCAACTTTTACTGTTTTAAGCTTTTTAATCTTGGTTGAGCTAACTTAGCTGCACTTGAATTAGGGTATTCTGCTAATAACTTTTGATAAATAGCTATTGCCTTACCTTTGTTATTTTCTTTCTGTTCAACCATTGCAAGTTTTAACAAAGCATCACTACGTTTACTTGAATCAGGGAATTGACTAACAACCACATCAAATTCTTGGCGCGCTCTAGTTAACTCACCTTTGTTAAACAATAACTGACCTAACCAATAATGAGCATTAGCTGCATAACTTGAATTAGGATACTTTTGATTAAACGCTTCAAACTCAGGAATAGCCTGTTCATAACGTTTATCTTTAAGCACCATATTTACCGCACGGTCATAGGCTTCATTTTCAGTTAGGTTAGAACTGTAATTTACCGACCCGGCATTATCAGTTGGCGCACTTATAGATGTAGGAACTTGGTTTGCAGGTTTTAATGCTTCAGATACTCGACGATCAAGCTCTTGATACAATTCGCGCTGACGATCTAATACTTGGCTTAATTGATAGGTGTGCAGTTCTGTTATGCCACGTAGCTCATTGACTTCGTTTTGTAAATCATCGAGTTGACGTTGCACATTAACTTGGGCTCGGTTACGCGCGTCTAATTTACGCTCAAGATTGCCAAGCTGTTCACTTAAAGTTGAAGAATTGCCGCTTACTGAGTTACCTGCAGTAACTTCAATAACAGGAGCCGGTTCTGCCGCTACTGCAATATTTGCAGCAACAGCAAAGGACATCCCAAATAGAATGCTATTGGGTTTCATTTAATTACCTGATTAGTATACCAATACTGCACGACGGTTTTTGGCAAACGCGCCTTCACTACGATCTTTAACCATTGGCTTTTCTTCACCATAGCTTACTGTGCTAAGTTGTGAAGCTGAAACACCCATATTTTCTAAAAAGGTTTCAACAGCTTTTGCACGACGCTCGCCAAGAGCAATGTTGTACTCAGGAGTACCACGCTCATCAGAGTGACCTTCAATTAATACATTAACATTTGAATTTTCATTTAAAAATTTAGCATGCGCTTCTAAAATTGCAGCAAACTCAGCACTTACTGTTGATTTATCAAAATCAAAGTAAACAATGTGGTTAGTGCGTAACTGATCAATTTCACGTTGTTTCTGACGTTCAATTTCTTCAGCTTTTTGCATTGCCGCAACTTTTACACGCTCAGCTTCTTCACGAGCTTTTTGCTCAGCCATAGCTGCTTCGTTAGTTTGCACTGCACTAGCATCTTCGCTAGCTGAGTCTGATGAACTACAAGCTGATAAAGCCATAATTGGTAAAGCAACCGCTAGGGCTTTTACTGTTTTATTCAAGCGCATTTTATGTGTCCTTAATGTTTACAAATTAAATTACTAATAATTATTATAAAAACGGTGACCATGAAGGTGACTTCACTTCACCGTTTAATGCTGGCAATCTCGCCTTAAACCTTCCATCTACAGAAACTAAGCTTAACACCTGGCGGTTATTATGTAGTGTACTGTAAATTATCATCCCACCATTAGGTGATATACTTGGTGACTCGTCCAAACGTGTTTTTGTTAACACTTGGAAGATCCCCGAATCAAATTCTTGCTTAGCTAAATGATATTGACCGCGTGTACGATTTACCATAACTAACTGACGTCCGTCTGGCGTTAATGAACCACCTAGGTTCATTTCACCATCAAAAGTTAACCTTCTAACTTTACCATCGACTAAATTTACGCGATATAGCTGCGCTTTTCCACCCCGTTCTGAACTAAATACCAATGAATTTCCATCTGGTGTCCAACTTGGCTCAGTATCAATGGCACGATGACGGGTAATTCGGCGTAACTTTTTGCTTGCCACATCCATAACGTATAACTCAGGATTACCATCTTTCGATAATACCATCGCAAGTTGCTTACCGTTAGGTGACCATCGTGGCGCACTATTTATTCCCTCAAAAGAGCTAATTAAATTACGTTGTCCTGAGTAAATATCAATAACATGTATTTGTGCTTGGCGGTTTTCAAAAGTCACATATGCCAATTGGTTACCATTTGGGTGCCATGCAGGCGACATCAAAGGTTCTTTAGAGCTTAATAAAACATGTTCATTAAAGCCATCATAATCAGCGATAACTAATTGATAAGGGTAATCTCCTTGATCACGAACAATAACATAGGCAATTTTTGTTAAAAACGCACCACGTGTGCCGGTAAGTTTTTCATAAACAACATCACTGATACGGTGAGCATAACGACGAAATTGGTCACTACCTATTTCTACAGTACTTTCATCTAAAATATGATCAGATGTACGAACTAGCTCACCATTGCTTAACATTTGTGTTTGCCCACCAGTTACCTGGCCACGAATAACATCAACTAACTGGTACTTAACTTGGTAACGTCCAATCGATGTTTCGTTGACTTCTCCAATAATTATCGCTTCTACGCCTTCACCAGCCCATGCTGCATAATCAATTTCGCTATCATCACTTGGCGACTGTGGAAAACGTAAGTCATTAATTGGACTAAACTTACCACTACGTAATAAGTCATCGCTAATAACCTTTGATAACCGCTCAGGCATTACACCTGTTCCTGTCCATTTAAATGGCACTACAGCTATTGGGCGCGCTCCATCAACTCCTTCAGTAATAACAATTTCTAATGTTGCCATAGCTTTTACTGACAACAAACTGATAAAGAGTAGTAAAAATAAGGTTACTTTTTTCATAGGGTTCGTCATATTCCTAATATTAAACTTAATTAAATTTATCTGGTGCTACTGTTAAACTGATCGTGCGCATTTCTTTAAATACTTCAGGGTCTTTTGATACCGGTAATGTACCCGCTTTATAAACCGCATTTTTAGCCGCATCACATACTGCACGATCACCTTTACCGATAACAACGTTAGTAACAAAGCCTGATGGTGCAAGACTAATGTTCAATTTACAAGACTTACCTTTCATTGTCGCTTCATCAATTAAGAAGTGACGCTGAATTGCCTGTCCAATTAACGCTTGGAAACGACTTACCTCAGTCATCATTTGCTGACGGCGAGCTTTTTGGCGTGTTGCCATTTCTTCTGCCATTTGCTTTTCTAACAACTTCTGCTGAGCAGCTCGCTCTCGTGCTTCTTGCTCTTTACGTTTACGTTCAGCGGCTTTCTTTTTGCGCAATTGCTCGGCTTTCTTAGCGGCTTGCTCTTCTTTAAGACGCTTTGCTTTTGCATCTGCTGCCGCTTTATCAGCTAGGCGTTTTTCTTTTTCTTTTTGCTTACGTAGTTTATCTGCAGCGTTGGCCTTTGCCTTAGCTTTTTTTGCTGCACTATCAGCCGCTTTTTTCTCGCGCTCTTTTTTCTTACGCTGCTGCTCAAGGTTTTTTATTCGTTGCTCTTCTTTCTTACGCTTATTCTTCGCCGCCGCTACACGCTTTTCAAGATCTTTCAACTTTTTAGCATCGTCAGCCTTCTGTTTTTTAATCTTATTGAGCTGCGCTTCAACTTTACTTTTATCAATAGCAACCGCCTGAATAGGCTCCATTTGCACAGCAGTAGGTGTTGGCTTAGGGGCGGTAGAAAAATCGCCAAAGAGTAATACCGCAACTAAAACGGTATGAATACCGAAACTTAAGGCGATTGGAAGCGTATACTTTGAAGACACTAGTTGCTCTCCGGTGTATCTGTCATTAAGCCAACTGAAGGTACACCTGCAACTGTTTGTAGCATAACCATAAGTTGAATAACGGCATCATAAGACACTGCACCATCACCATTTACCACTACAGGTGTTTCAGGCTCCACTTTTAAGTGTGCTGCAACTAATGTGGCAACTTCTTCTGCCGACATAGGCTCGTTTTTGCTTGTTCCAACTGCTAAATAGTAGTTTCCTTCAGCATCCACCGAGGCAACAAGCGGTGGTTTACTATCTTTGCTTAAAGGTTCTGCATCCGCCTGAGGTAAATCCACTTTCACCCCTTGGGTAATTAACGGTGCAGTTACCATAAAGATAATCAAAAGCACTAACATTACATCGATATAAGGTACGACATTTATCTCGGCGACTTTCCGGCGCCTAACGCGATTATACATAAGCTAATACCAACCTTAAGCTTGTTGTTCAGCGGTTGTTTGTCTTTGCAAAATACTCGAAAATTCTTCCATAAAGTTGCCGTAACTATTTTCTAGCTTTTCAACATTATGACTAAAACGGTTATATGCCATTACTGCAGGAATTGCTGCAAATAGCCCCATAGCTGTGGCAATTAACGCTTCGGCAATACCCGGTGCAACCATAGCAAGCGTTGCTTGTTCAACCGCACCTAAGGCAATAAACGAATTCATAATGCCCCAAACAGTACCAAATAAACCAATATAAGGACTAATAGAGCCTACTGTGGCCATAAATGGTAAGTGAGTTTCTAAACTATCAACCTCGCGAGAAAGTGCAACTCTCATTGCACGATGGGTACCATCAACAATAATTTGTGGCGAATAAGCATGTGTTTTTCGTAAACGGGCAAATTCACGAAAGCCTGAAACAAATAAGTTTTCAATACCATCTACCTGCTCTTTTGCAGACACTTCACTATAAAGCTTACTTAAGTCAGCGCCACTCCAAAATTTATCTTCAAAACTTTGCAATTGTTCACGGGCAGCATTTAGTACTTTTCTACGTTGAAAGATCATTGCCCAACAGGCAATAGAAAACCCTAATAAGGTCAACATTACCAATTTAACCAATAAACTTGCTTCGATAAATAAATCAAAAAATGAGAGTTCAGCTGACACGTTTTAATGCTCCTAATATGCTTTTCGGAATAATGCAGGGTTTAGCAATGGATAAATCGACACACGCAACTTTAATAACAGCAGTGCATAATATTTGCTGATGCTGATTAACAAGTTGCTGAGAAAATACCAAACTGGCAGATTTTAATCGGCTTATTGTGGTTGTTATCGTCAATAAATCATCTAATTTTGCCGATGCTTTATTGTCCATTTCTACCTTTGTGACCACAAAGCCAATGTTTTGTTCTAAAAATATTGATTGATTAATACCAAGCGCACGTAACCACTCAGTGCGAGCTCGCTCAAAAAACTTTAAATAGTTTGCGTAATACACGATCCCACCAGCATCGGTATCTTCGTAATAAACGCGAATCGCGTGCTGGTGACTACTTAATGACATTAATAACTTCTAATATTCTTAGGTAAAAATTTTATTGGTCTATAGTAATAGATAAACCTCACGTCTCACAAGGGTTAAGCGCGAATCTTTGTAACAAATTCTGCAATATTTTCCAATTAGCTCGCATATGCCAATATTTATAAAAACTTGTCTGCAAATGGCAACACATCAAAAGTTGTGGCCAAGTGAACCTATCAAAAACATTTCGCATTAGTTTTTCTAATGACTAATATAAATTTAATTCGTTTGTCCATTTTCACTCATCGGACTAGAATACCTTTGTTTTCTGAGCTAGCGCAGAATGTTTGTTTCGCTGACGAATATTCCCCATAGCCCATGAATTTTGAATAGGTATTGTTACCTTTCTCTCTGACATATTTCCTGGGAACCTAATTTCCTTCTATCAACTTACATTCTAAGTTGGCCCACATAGTTTTATGTGGGCTTTTTTTTGCCTAAAATTTACCATACGTTTTCATGCTTAGTATTTAGCGCCACAATCACAAATAATACGGCATAATAATTTTTCATTCTCTTTTCTTACCCTCATTAATTTTCTGACGTTACTATTAGCTGGCTTGAGCAAAGTAGGTATCTCTAATAATAAAAAAGCACCCGTAGGTGCTTTTTTATTATTAGGCTTTATATTACAAATGCCAGATATCTTAATTAGGGAAGTCCAAACCAAAATGTAAATAAGCTCGGCTCGTGGCAATGCGCCCTCGTGGTGTACGCTGTAAAAAACCTTGTTGAATTAAAAATGGCTCTAAGACATCTTCAATGGTTTCTCTTTCTTCGCCAATGGCGGCAGCAACATTATCTAAACCTACAGGGCCACCATTAAACTTATCAATAATGGCTTCAAGTAACTTACGGTCCATTAAATCAAAACCTTCATTATCAACCTCAAGCATATCTAGTGCTTTCGCTGCAGTAGTTTTACTAACCACGCCACCTGTTTTCACATCAGCGTAATCGCGCACGCGACGTAATAACCGGTTTGCTATTCGAGGCGTGCCACGTGAGCGCTTTGCCACTTCAAAAGCGCCTTCTTGGTCAATAGCCAAATTCAAAAAATGTGCAGAGCGCACAACAATTTCGGTTAAGTCTTTTGTACTATAAAACTCTAATCGCTGCACAATACCAAAACGATCTCTTAGTGGAGAAGTTAAAGCACCAGCGCGTGTTGTTGCGCCAATTAGGGTAAATGGCGGTAAGTCTAGTTTAATCGAGCGAGCAGCCGGCCCTTCACCAATCATGATATCAAGCTGATAATCTTCCATTGCAGGGTAAAGGATTTCTTCAACAACAGGACTTAAACGATGAATTTCATCAATAAATAAAACATCATTTTCTTCAAGGTTTGTTAGCAGCGCCGCTAAATCTCCGGCTTTTTCTAATACCGGCCCCGAGGTTGTACGGATATTCACCCCCATTTCATTAGCAACAATATTGGCTAATGTGGTTTTACCTAAACCAGGAGGGCCAAAGATAAGAAGATGATCAAGTGGTTCTTCACGCTTTAATGCCGCTGCTATGAATATTTCCATTTGTGACTTTACGTGCGCTTGCCCTGTATAGTCAGACAACATTTTGGGCCTAATAGCTCTATCTACCGATTCATCTTCACGGCTCGCTACTGGCTCTATTAATCTATCTGCTTCTATCATGTTGTACTCTTGGAAAATTTAACTTTACGGTTAAGTAATTCAGTTAGTAAATAGCTTTTGCAATAATTATAACATTGCTTTTAGCGCATCACGGATCAAGTCTTCACTATTTTTATCAGCGTCAAATACCGATTTAACAGCTTTATCGGCTTGTTGTTGACTATAACCTAATGAAACTAATGCGTTAATAGCATCGCCTTTCGTATCATTAACAAAACTATTCTCTTGTTTAACATTCATTGGCATCATATGTGATAACGCATCACTACTGTCGGTTTGCCAATCTTTGAGTCTATCGCGCATTTCAATTAATAAGCGCTCAGCAGTTTTTTTGCCGACCCCTGGAATTTTAACTATCGTTGTTAAATCGTCATGAATAACACAACTTACAAATTGGTCTGCCGACATTCCTGACAAAATAGCTAATGCTAACTTTGGCCCAACACCATTAACTTTGATCAATAAACGAAATAATTTACGTTCGACTTTATTGGCAAAGCCGTAGAGTAACTGTGCATCTTCACGCACAACAAAATGTGTGTATAGGGTTGCTTCTTGATTAAGTTCTGGCAATGCATAAATGCTGGTCATGGGCATAGTGACCTCATAACCAATGCCGTGGCATTCAATTAAAATTTCAGGTGCTGTTTTTTCTACTAAAATACCGCGTAAACGTCCGATCACTGCCTTAACCTATAACTTAGTTGTGATAATGTTCGCCACCATAACACTAGATATTTATACAGTAAAGTTTGATGTCATTATTTTTAATAAGACAGCGTATCCAAGTAGTAAGTTTTCAACGCTAACGTAAGCGCCCTCTCACTGTTTTACTGGCTTGGCCTGACATTTTGGTAATGGAGTCATGGCTATGGGCGTGGCACAAAGCAACTGCTAATGCATCGGCGGCATCCGCTTGCGGTGTACCAGGTAATTTCAAAATAGTTTTAACCATATGTTGAACTTGAGCTTTATCAGCAGCGCCAGTGCCAACAACAGATTGCTTAATTTGTCGTGCAGAATATTCAGCTACACTCAGTCCTGTATTGGTAGCAGCAACTATAGCAGCACCTCGGGCTTGCCCTAACTTTAGTGCTCCTCCTGGGTTTACTCCCATAAAAACCTGCTCTATGGCAAACATGTCAGGGCTAAATTGCAAAATAAGTTCACTTACACCAGCAAATATAGTTTGTAAGCGCGGCCCTAACTCATCACCAGCGGCAATCGCTTTAATACAACCGCTGCCGAGATAAGTAAAATTCCGGCCATCTTGCTTGATCACGCCATAACCTGTAATTCGTGAACCAGGATCTATACCTAAAATTATAGTCACTAAGAATTTACCTTCACTAAATACGCTTGATACGTATAACAGTAATAATGCTAATGAAAAAAAACGCACTAATAAAGCCTACCTAGCATTTATAAGTGCGTTTTATTGAATTTACTGTCTGGCATTCACCGACAGAAATAACTTTTTTGTAAAATTACTCTGCTTTTTCTTCTGCTGTGGGCTCTTCTATGCGAGTAATACCTAGCTCAGTTAATTGTTCCGGGTTTGCATGGCCCGGAGCATTTGTTAATGGACATGCCGCGGTAGTCGTTTTCGGGAACGCCATAACGTCACGAATAGAGCTTGCACCTGTCATTAGCATTACCAAACGGTCTAAACCGAATGCTAAACCAGCATGTGGTGGAGCACCGTATTGCAATGCTTCTAGTAAGAAGCCAAATTTCTCTTGAGCTTCTTCATCGCTAATACCCAAAATTCTAAATACTGCTGCTTGCATGTCTTGGTTATGAATACGAACCGAGCCACCGCCAAGTTCACAGCCATTTAAAACCATATCGTAAGCATCAGATAGCGCGCCAACAGGGTTTGCTTCTAATTCTTGTGCAGTTAAATTCGTTGGTGCTGTAAACGGGTGATGAATGGCATGCATTTGACCATCAACTTCTTCAAACATTGGGAAGTCAACAACCCAAAGAGGTTTCCAGTCACCTTGTAATAAGTCTAAGTCTTCACCTAATTTAAGGCGTAATGCGCCAAGTGATTCACTTACTACATTGTACTGATCAGCACCAAAGAAAATGATATCGCCAGTTTTAGCATTCACACGCTCAAGTAAGGCTTTAGCGGCATCTTCAGATAAGAATTTTAAAATTGGAGACTGCAGTCCTTCCATACCAGCGTCAATGTCATTCACTTTTAACCAAGGCATACCTTTAGCACCATAAATGCCAACATACTTAGTTAATTCATCAAGACCTTTACGTGAGAATTTAGATGCACCTTGAGGCACACAAAGAACAGCTACACGGCCTTTATCGTCATTTGCAGGCCCTGAGAAAACCTTAAACTCAACATCTTTTAAGATATCAGCAACGTCAACAATTTCTAATGGATTTCGTAAGTCAGGCTTATCGCTACCAAAACGAGACATAGCCTCAGAGTAAGGCATGCGTGGGAACTCACCTAAATCAACGTCAAGCATAGTTTGGAATAATTCACGGATCATAGTTTCAGTAACTTCCATTACTTGATCTGAGTTCATGAATGACGTTTCAATATCAATTTGCGTGAATTCTGGTTGACGGTCAGCACGTAAATCTTCATCGCGGAAACATTTAACGATTTGATAGTAACGTTCCATGCCTGACATCATTAACAATTGCTTAAATAATTGTGGTGATTGTGGCAATGCGAAAAATTGACCTTTATGTGTACGGCTTGGCACTAGGTAGTCACGAGCACCTTCAGGTGTTGCAGCCGTTAGAATTGGCGTTTCTATATCTAAGAAGCCTTGTGTTTCTAATGATGCACGAACCGCAGAAGTCACTTTTGCACGAAAGCGCATACGCTCTGTCATTTCTGGACGGCGTAAATCTAAGTAACGATATTTTAAACGTTGCTCTTCTGAGTTTTTCTGGTTTGAATCTAGTGGTAACGGTGCAGCTTTATTGAGAATAGTTAATTCTAAACCTAATACTTCAATGCCACCGGTTGCCATGTCTTTGTTCACTTGACCTTCAGGACGTGCACGAACCTTGCCTTTAACTTGTACACAAAATTCATTACGTAAGGTATTCGCTTTCTTTAATACTTCTTGTAAATCAGGATCATATACAACTTGAACAATACCTTCACGGTCACGTAAGTCTAAAAATATAACAGCACCTAAATCTCGACGCTTGTTCACCCAACCACATAAAGTTATTTCTTGCCCAATGTGAGATTCATTTACCTCACCACAATAAAGATCGCGCATGTATTTACCTTGAATTCAAATGAGTAACAGAAAATTAGTCAACAGTGACTCGAATCTATCACTTTTAATGATAAAAAATTGCCGACATTATAAAGCAATGTCAGGCAAAGTCACCTGACATTCTTTGAATAATACGAGTAATTTTTACGGTTAGTTTTTTGGCTGGTTAAAGACGTAACTGTTTTTGCCTGATGCCTTAACTTTATACATCAAAGAGTCGGCGACTTTTAATAGATCATTATCAGTATCACCGTCATCCGGATACATAGCAATACCAATACTACTACCAATAGTTGCTGATATATCAGAAGATAATTCAATCGGTTGCTGAATAAGTTTTAATACTTTCTCAGCAATGTAAGCCGCTTCATCTTGATTATGCAACCCTGTAAGCAATAGCACAAATTCATCACCACCAAAACGAACAACGGTGTCAGAGTCTCGCACGCAGCCTTTTAGTCTTGTTGCTACTTCAATGAGAAGCTCATCACCGATATCATGGCCATAATTATCATTAATATTTTTAAAGCCATCAAGATCGATAAATAAAACTGCAATTGATAATTGTTGGCGTTGATGAAATGAAATAGCTTTATTTAGTCGATCTTTTAGTAATATACGGTTAGCAAGTCCAGTTAAATCATCGTGAGTCGCCATATATTTCATTTGCTGTTCGAGACGCTTACGATTTTTAATTTCCAAATAGAGTCTGCGGTTCCACATCATAATAATAATGATGATAATCACAATAAGCACACCAATTTGCGCAGCAACCCGAACCACTACGTTTTTATCCAAGCCCGTTTCAATACTGATATCAAACCACTTTTCGTAAATTTGCTGGCTTTCGACATCTGTGATTGTCAACACCGCTTTATTGAGTACTGTTGCAAGTATTGGCAGCTTTTCGTTGACCGCAATATAATTGCCGTTGCGATCCACCTCATCTAACACTGACATACCTAAGCTAACCATGCTCTCGCGTTTAAGTAACTCAGTTCCCGATGATAAACTATCAATAAAACCATCCACCATGCCTTTTTGCACAGCAAGTAACCCTTCTTCTGTTTCATCAACTAATTTTAGCGAAATTGTTGGGAATTCATTTCTGATCACAGACACTAAATAATAGCCTTTAGTGATCGCTAATGAGCGCCCTTTAAAATCATCTAAATTTAACTGGTTACCTAACTCGCGTGGGTGAATAATAACCCAAGGCATACTCCAATATGAATCAGTAAATAATACTTGTTTTTTACGTGCTTCAGTTGCCATAACACTGCCAATAGCATCAACTTCACCTTCAAGTAGTGCTTGATAAAGAGCTTCAAAATTATCGTAAGCTGTATAATTAATATCAACATTCAATCGTTGTGAAATTAAGTTGAAAATATCTAAGTTTATGCCTTTAAAGTCACCGTATTTATCAACAAACTCAATCGGTAACCACTTTTTCGTGACACCAAATTTAATAGTACCATGTTGTTTCAGCCATAAAGATTCCGACTCGCTAAGTTTAAGCATAGCGAGTTGGCGCTTATAAAAACCAGATGATTTATCTAACTGCCATTTTTTTTCCAAAGCAACCAAATTCTCTAATGGAATTTCATCAAAACCTTCTTGAATTAATTGGGCAAGTTCGGGTTGTGACTGATTTAAAAGCGCACTGATATTACGCGTAAATTGATAATCATCAAACTGAGTAAACGATGACTGTAAGTTACTTTGCACTAAATAGTGTTCAACTAAGTCTCTTTGACCAGCGATGATATCAAGTTCACCTCGTTCTGCAGACTCAAACAATGACGTATAATTATTAAAACTTACGATGTTAACTTGGTTAATATTTTCGTTAAGATCCTGAATAAACTCCCTATTAGATAATACGCCTATAGTTTTGCTCTTTAATTCAGAAATATGGGTGACTCTTTCAATATCGTTTGCTAAAAACAAACCATAATTGACACTATAAATTACCGGTCCAAGAAAAGCTTTTTTACTAGCCTCAGCGCCAAGCACATTATCAATATGAATATCGGCATGACCTTGTGTTAGTTGATTTAATTCAGGTGAATCATCCAAAAGAAACTCAACTTCTAAGCCATTGTATTGCGCCCAAAGTCGCCATAGTTCAATAAAAAAACCTTGCGCACTACCTGTTAATGACGTTTCGGAAAACGGTGCTTGCATACCAGAATATGACAAGGTAATTAAGTTGTCTGACTTATCGATACCTAGCCACTTGCGCTCAATTGCTGACTTTTCTTCAGCGCTTATTTTATCAATACCTTGCTGTACAAACGCTAATAATGGCTCATTTTCTTTTGCTACGGCAGTACTATAACCATTACTGTGATAGGGGATACGGGCAAATGCTGGAAAATTTTGATTTAGCAATGCATAAGCAGAAAAATTTTTGGATAGCTTTTCAACACCGGCAATAATTAATATTTCATTCTTAATAGCGGCATTATATAGATCATGACGATTAGAAAATTTTCGTACCGTTAAAAACGGATACTTATTATTAATAGTTATCTCATGACTTGAGCCAGCAACAACACCAATTGTATAAGGTGTTAACTGGGAGATTTCTCGGATATTAGCAATGGAGCGATGTAAAAATAAGTGCCGACTTTGGTCGAAAAAAGCTTTACTAAAATTTAGTATTTGCTCTCGTTCGAGATTCTTAGATAATCCAGCATGAATATCTACTTCAGCATTTTTAACCTGCTCAATAGTTTGCTCCCAATTCATTGGTACAAAATTGACTTCAACGCCTTGCTTTTGTGCCCATAGTCGCCACATATCAACCATTAAACCACGAGGTTTACGAGTATCATCAATAAAATGATAAGGATATGAGGTTTTATTAATGGCGACACTATAAGAAGTAATAGATTCTTGTGCGCATAAGTTAGCAGTAAACAAAAAACCACAAAGCGTCAGCATTATTTTCAGCAGCTGTGCCGTTCGATTTAACAAATTATATACTCATGATTATTGTTATAGTTAAACTCGTCATTTGTTAGCACCTTAAAAACTAACTGAATTCCAATAAATATAGCTAATTTAATGCTTAACTTTGTTTAGCGTATTTATCGTTGCAAATATCAGGTAAAATACTGCTTTAATTTAAACGTTAGTATAGTTTCGACATCATGCAAGCATCAGATACCGATTTAATTTTTTCTAACAAACAAAGTAAAATCAAAGACTTTGCATTTGACGCTCAAGTCGTTGAAGTTTTTCCCGATATGATCAGCCGTTCAGTACCCGGTTATAATACTATTATTGACACTATTGGTCGACTCAGCCAGCGCTTTGTTACTGATAACAGCCATGTTTATGATTTAGGATGCTCTTTAGGTGCTGCCACACTAGCAATGCGTAAAGGAATAACCGCCAAAAATTGTAAAATTATTGGAATTGATAGTTCCAGTGCTATGGTCGAGCGCTGTAAAATGCATGTAAATGCCTTTAAAGGCGAAACTCCGGTAGAAATACTTGAAGACAACATTCTTAATATCAATATTGAAAATGCTTCCATGGTGGTGTTGAACTTTACTTTACAATTTATCTCCCCTGAACTTCGCCAACAGTTATTAACTAAAATTGCTAACGGCTTGAAGCCTGGTGGGTTACTATTGCTATCAGAAAAAATTGCCGACGATGATCAAGTTTGTAATGAATTACTGATTGACTTACATCACGACTTTAAACGTGCCAACGGCTACAGCGAATTAGAAATAGCACAAAAGCGTACCGCGCTCGAAAATGTCATGCGTATTGATACCTTAGACACTCATTTAAACCGTCTACAGCAAGCAGGCTTTAACCACACCACACCTTGGTTTCAGTGTTTTAATTTTTTCTCGCTTATCGCCATCAAATAATTACTCAAACTATGATTTCATTTAACAACTTTTATCAAAAAATTGCCGGCAACCGTTTAAATCACTGGTTAAACACCTTACCAGCCCAATTAACGCAATGGCAAGAGCATCATTTGCATGGAGAATTTGCTCAATGGCAAAAAACCATAGCAGCCCTTCCTAAAACATCACCTTCAAGTGTTGATATTAGCTCCACCGTTCGCGCAGGTGAACGTAGCGATATTAATGACGGCGAATACAAGCGTATAGAAAATTTACTAAAAAAATTCAAACCTTGGCGCAAAGGACCATATCATATCCATGGCTTACATGTAGATACTGAGTGGCGTTCTGACTTTAAATGGCAGCGTTTAGCACCACATATTAGCGACTTAAAGAATCGCTATGTACTCGATATCGGCTGCGGAAGTGGTTATCACCTATGGCGAATGCGTGGCGCTGGTGCCAAATTTGTCGTAGGCATTGACCCAACACAGTTATTTTTAACTCAATTTCAAGCCATTCAACATTTTGTACAGGACGATAATGTTAACTTACTGCCGTTAGGTGTTGAGCAACTTCCTGAGTTAAAAGCTTTTGATACAGTATTTGCCATGGGCGTTTTATATCACCGCCGCTCGCCTATCGACTTTATATACCAATTAAAGGCTCAATTAGCCCCAGGCGGCGAATTAGTGCTTGAAACCTTGGTAGTTGATGGCGACAAAAACACGGTTTTAGTTCCCGGTGAACGCTACGCGAAAATGCGTAACGTATGGTTTTTACCAAGTTGTGATGCTATGTGCGCCTGGCTTGAACGTTGTGGTTTTAAAAACATTCGTGTGGTAAATACCGATGTAACCGCATTGGATGAACAACGAAAAACAGACTGGATAGATACTGAATCACTGCAAGACTTTCTTGATCCAAATGACAGCAGTAAAACGATTGAAGGTTACCCTGCACCGAAAAGGGCCATATTTATTGCTAATAAATAGCAGGATTGCCGCGCTTAGCCATATTACCGTTACCTGTTTTATTGTAGGTAACGGTCTAATACCAATTGATAAACACCCTGCTCTTTAATTAACGCGACTCCTTGGTCAAATAAATCTCGATGTTGTGCACTGTTAAAACCGGCAGAATACTCTCGCTCATCAAAAATTTGGTGAATAATAAAGTGCTGATTATAACGACCACCAACATGTGTTTTAACAAAGTGCTTAAAAATATTAACATCCAAAATAATCACTTCTGTACGGCGCGAGAATAACATTTCTATTTGCTGGTTTTGATCTGCAATTTCTCGGTAATCAGTCGATAAACTAACGCTGGCATTATAATCATCGCCTAGAAACTTTTTTGCATTTTGAAAGGCTACAATACTTTTTCCAGACAATCCTTTTACTGAATCTACGCGAACTTCACTATCTGTTAAACTAACGGCAACATTTTGATATTTAATATATGGTTTAGAAACAAATATGCTTGGGTGCTGATAATCTGCTGGCAGTGTAGTAATTCCGTCAGCATTAAACCGTTTAAAACCGCTAATACTTCGCCCTAATGGTAAATGGGTAAAATTCACCTGTTGATTAACACTAATAAATGCTTCACGAACAAGATCTAGCTGCAAGCCAGCGCCATTCTCTTCAATAATAAATGGTGGTTTAGGTAAGCCTGCTAACATATCTATTTGTGGAGAAATAGGCTTAGTTTTATCGATAATAACTTCAGTTGCATTATCAATAGCCCCTATAGCCCTAATTGGCAACAAGAAAAATAATAAAACAACCAGGCAAAATATATTACGGTAATCTCTCACGAATAAAACTGCTCCACGTTAATGCTATTTGCTGATGTAAAAAACATGCTAGCTATTGCGCTAGCCCAGGAAAGTTCGCTAATGTAACTACATTGTGCTCAGAATACAATTATCTTAATCTAACGTTCAATTAGGCTCCTGTAAATAATAATAAACTATATGTAACATTACTGTTAACTCAAAGAAACGTAGAGGTATCATGGACAATCCTTGGCTAGTAAGACGACTAGAACGTGTTGCAAATCGACATCAAGATCACCGTAGCCCTTTTCAGCGTGACCGCGCAAGAATATTGCACTCAGCCGCTTTTCGCCGACTACAATCAAAAACACAAGTAATGGGCAGTGGCCAAAGTGACTTTTATCGTACTCGCCTCACTCATTCATTAGAGGCTGCTCAAATCGGCTCTGGAATTCTTGCGCAAATCCGTAACAAATATCCACAACAAAGCCAGCAACTTTTCCCAACAGACGACAGCTTAATTGAATCTTTATGTTTAGCTCATGATATTGGCCACCCCCCTTTCGGACATGGCGGCGAAGTTGCTTTACATTACATGATGCGCAATCATGGTGGCTTTGAAGGTAATGGCCAAACTTTTCGTATTGTTAGCCATTTAGAACCCTTTAGTGAAAACTTTGGCATGAACTTAACCCGTCGAACGCTTCTTGGGTTAATCAAGTACCCTCAAGTTATTGATGAGCTACAATGCCAACCGTTGCCTTTGGCTCCTAATACAACAAGGCAACTAAAAGCAAGTCAATGGCACCCACCTAAAGGTTTATATCAAGACGATAGCGAGATGATTGATTGGGTATTATCGCCTTTATCAAGCGAAGATAAAGAGCAATTTCAACAAGCTATTGTAAAACCCGGTGCTCACAAGAAAACTCAATTTAAATCACTCGACTGCTCGATAATGGAATTAGCAGACGATATTGCGTATGGCATTCATGATCTAGAAGACGCTATTGTTACCGGCGTTGTTTCACAGCACGACTTTCACCAACAGGTTATTGTTAAACTGCAACAACTAGATGAGCCTTGGATAAAGTCATACAGCGAAAATTTAGCCAGCAAACTTTTTGACAACCAACGTTTTATTCAAAAAGAAGTGATCGGTGGCTTAGTGAATTACTTAATTACTGCAGTAGAGCTAGTGGATATAAGCCGAGAGAAATCTGTCGACTTTCAGGAGCCACTACTTAAATATAATGCCGTGCATCCTCCAATTGCAGAAAAAACCTTACAAATATTTAAAGATTTTGTATATCAATATGTTATAAAACAAACTTCAATTCAGCAATTAGAGTATCGTGGTCAACAAGTGGTTATGGAGCTATTTGAGGCATTAGCTTCCGATCCTGAACGCTTATTACCGAAAAGCACGGTATTACGCTGGCAACAAGCACAAGAAAATAGAACAAATTCATATCGAGTAATTGCCGATTATGTTTCAGGTATGACCGATGAATACGCCACTCGCCTCTACCAAACTTTATTTTTACCTATTGGGCAAACTGGCTTTGGTAAACATGACTACTAGTGCATAGTAATCATCACAAGCATGACATAAAAAATTTAATACTGAATTTTCAACATAAATGAGCAAAAGAGAAGTTATCTACTAATGGCGAATATGCTAGATATTTATGCAGGTAAAAATGCCTTAAAAACAATTCAACAACACGGTTTTAAACAAGAACTATTTACCACTATACTCGGTGCTAGCGGTGGCGCTAAATGGTTTATTTTGTATAGCTAAACACCGACAAATGACTTATTGAGCCGTGGAGCATTGAAATTAATTACTCTTATTATATATCCTCTAATGAATTGATAAACTTATTCTTGCTCTGATATAGTCATTTTTGATATTAATTTGCGAGTGTTTTGTCATGGATGATTTGAATGTATAAGTATATTAAGAGCACACTTTTTTTATGTACCTTCAATGTCTTCCAATGTTTCGCTAACTTAAATGAAAACTACCAAGCCCAAATAGAAAGTTTCGTGTCGGAAAAAGTTCCTGGTATTGTTCTTTTCGTTGAAACACCTAGCACTTCCTTTATTGGTAGTGCAGGACTTTCAAATATAGAACAAGGCATAGTAATGTCACCTGAAGCTATAATGCCTAATGGTAGCGCAGGAAAAAAGTTGACTGCACTACTAGCTGCAATACTTCATGACGAAGGCATCATTGATTTAGATACTTCGATTATTCAATACTTACCAATAAAGATTATCGAAAAAATTCAAAATTCCAAAAATATGACGATAAGGCAGTTACTGAATCATACAAGTGGGATTTTCGAATACAACGATGCTAAGAATTATGCATTTTTCAAGGCACAATTTACACAAACAAATAAGTTAAAAACTGACATTTTTCCGTTAAGTTTTGCCTTTAATCAACCCGCAAGCTTTAAACCAAACGAAAGTTGGGCATACTCAAATACTGGGTATGCTTTAACAGGTCTAATTTTAGAAAATGTATTAAATCAGCATCCTTCAATGGCTATAAGGAAAAAAATATTAAAACCATTGGGCTTAAATTCAAGTTATGTTAAAGGGGTTGAAGAGCATAAACCCGATTTTATATCAGGCTATTTCTATAATGATGGTGACGCTAACTTCCCATCTCCTATGAATAAATGGTTTGATACAAAGAATGTAATTGGTAGCTCTGCGTTTTCTGATGCACCACTTGCTTCCTCGGTAAAAGATATGGCAAAACTTTTAAAATCAATTGTTATAGAAACTGAAGTTGTGAAAAACAATATAAGAGAAAATATTATCGGTCAGAAAAACCTTGTAAAGGCATGGGGAGCTAAATTTTATAGCTCTTCAGAACTATATTACGGTTTAGGCCTATTTATAGAGAAAATAAATGGTACAACGATATATCATCATGGTGGAACAGAGTTTGGCTATTTCACTCAAAATATTTACATACCTGATGGTGATATAAGTATTACTGCTTTTGCCAACTGTGGTGTGAATGACTACTGCGAAGAACGCTTTAAAGAATTAACGTTTAATATATTAGATTCATTTTTAGGTATTAGAAACAAAAACTAAATTATGCTAGATATTTATGCAGGTAAAAATGCCTTAAAAACAATTCAACAACACGGTTTTAAACAAGAACTATTTACCACTATGCTCGGTGCTAGCGGTGGCCCTAAATGGTTTTCATTATTTGGCTTAGACAAGTTTTTATTTGGCGAATACTTTAAAAATAGGGCAACAGAGCTAAATTTAATTGGCTCTTCTGCAGGTGCTTTTCGATTTGCTGCGCTAAGTCAACAACAGCCTGTTGAGGCCATTACACGCTTAGCAACACTATACTCACAAACACAATATTCTCAAAATGCTGATGCAACTGAAATAACCGACAAAGCCATTACTTTACTGAACGAGGTATTAGGCGAAAAAGGCTGTCATGAAATTATCAACAACCCGATATTTAAAGCACACTTTGTCGTTGCAAAATGCCAAGGCTTAACATCATTTGAGCATAAATTTCCATTAATGTTAGGACTAGTGGCCAGCATGGTATTTAACCAAGTTGACCGTGGTCTACTCGCGAAACAATATCAACGTTTTGTTTACCACCATCCAAATAGCAAACTTAAAGTACACGACAATTTTAACTTCAACACCCAATATCAACCATTAAACCAAGAAAATTTAGCGACAAGCTTATTAGCCTCTGGCTCTATTCCCATTGTAATGAAGGGCATACAGGATATTACTGGCTCACCAAAAGGCATGTATCGCGATGGTGGTATTATTGATTATCATTTTGACCTTGATATTACGCCAGCTAACGGTCTAACACTTTATCCGCACTTTTCTTCTATGCCGAAGGCCGGTTGGTTTGACAAAAACTTGGATCGAAAGGTTAATGCCAAGCACTATGAAAATACCGTGATGCTAGTGCCATCGAATGAGTTTATCGCTCGGTTACCGTTTGCAAAAATACCCGATAGAAAAGACTTCACTGATTTAGATGCAAAAACGCGATTAGATTATTGGCAAACTGTGTTAAAAGAATCTGACTATTTAGCAGAAGAATTCGCCAAAGTTATAGCAACATCAAAAACTGAAAATATCAGGTTGATAGAATAACCTAAATTGGTCAAAGCAGGGAATGATAAGTATATGGCTAAGCCACCACTGGTAATTTGGGATAACAATACCTTTGCAACAGGGATAGAAGAAATTGATAGCCAACATAAAATATTAGTTGGCTACATTAATCACTTAGCTTGGGCTATTGATAATAAACAAGATAAACAACTTATGTCGGCATTATTTGATAAGCTTTGTGACTACACACAATTCCACTTTCAAACAGAAGAAACTTATATACGTGCCCTTAATAAAAATGACTGCTTATTACATCAGTTGCAACATAAACACTTTATTGAGGAGCTTAACCGCATCATAGCGCTCGGCGAAACAATAAAAATCTCCGAAGAGTTACTTTATTTTTTAACCGATTGGCTGCTACATCATATACAAATAGAAGATAAAAAATTCTTCCAGTAGCTAATGAATCAACAGCAGATGCACTTACTCTTTTTGTTGAAGAAACTGTACTTTAAAAAATTTTAATTTAAGAAGCTTTCTGATAAATAGCACATACGGCACCAGCGGGATCTTTAATCACTGCATATTTATCACTACCCATTGATTTAATTTCCGTTACTAATTCGCCGCCGTTATTTTTCACCGCCGCGATTGAGGCATCAATATCGGCAACTAAGAAGTAAGGCAACCACGCTGGTGGTAAATCCTTATTTACGCCCTGAGCATGACAAATGCCACTAACAGCGTCACCATTAATGGGTTCAAGCATAGCGTAATCGTCATAATCTCCCATCGAAACACTTTCTGTTTTCCAGCCAATAACATCTTGATAAAATGATTTTACTTCGCCAGCATTTTCGACCGATAAATCAAGCCACGCCATGGTACCTATTTTATTTTCACTCATTATCTCTCTCCGGTGATATCGTTCGCTTAATTAAATTTTAGGGTTTCTCGGATAAAATTTGTCAGGTAAGGCATTTATATGCTCGAAAAAACGTGTGTCTTTATAAGGTAGCTTCATAAAGCCAGAAATACCAAAACCAGTAATGGTAGGTAACAACTGTAGTAACTCAGTTAGACACTGCTTAAATTCTGCTTCTTTGTCGTGGTTTAGTAACATTAAATAGCTATGAATTTTCAAATGTTTTGGTAATACTTCAAAAATAATACAACCGGTATGGTGAATTTGATTCATTCTTGCCAAAACGGCCATTATTTCATCGGGTAGATACAAATATTCGTCGGGATCTTTACCATCTTCAAAATAAGAATGTAGGCGAGTAACATCATCGATATCAGCAACATCACTAATGTCATATGGGATAAACTGCTCACTCGCAGCTTTAAATGGTAACGCTTCATTTTCGCGCTCTACGTGCAGAGTATTACGAGCATCAAACAAGCAACTTTTAAAAACCCCGACTCGGAAAATACCCTGTGCTAACCGAACCATGTTATTCACTGCACTTTGAAAGGATGTTTTTAATTTCGGATCAAATAACGATAAATTCGAATCAATATAAACCCCATCCTTTTCCCAGCGTACGGCTAAGCCACCAACCACAGGGAAGTTTGCCAAGCGACTTACTGCAGCAATAAAGGCTTTTTCGGTGTCTCCCATCCCCATAAGAAAGTTTTTATAATATTTTTCCAATTGCACATCATCAATACCACTTAATTGCTCTCGATCAGAAGACTCTCGTAAAAATGACTTTCGCGAGCCATAAACAACGGTATCGATATTTTTATTATAATTTTTACACCACACTGGCACTAAGGGTGAAATTTCAATGGCTAGTGGCGGGTCAGCTAATACAGTATTTTTTAGTAAACTAAGGTGCTGAAAAAAGTAATCCCCGGCTTTATTTCTAGTCGCTCTATCATTGCTGAGCATACCCGTTAATATTTGTGCTAACAATTTAGGTAAGCCTAAAGACGAAGGGGGAATAACCGCACTACCATAACGACAAGATTGCCCAGAAGCTATGGCATATAAAGTTGCAGCTAGGCCTTGTTCGTCAAATCGTGGCGATGACATTTCACCACTAATTTGCTCAGGGCCAATGAAATAAACATCTCCTAAACGGGCATTACTATTTTGTAAGTCACTGCTCATTAAGTCCATGATATTATTCGCCGTTGTGTGGCCGTATATATCAAGCTGTGCGGTAACTGCTGAGCCCCAATCAACCAAATAAACTTTTTCAGTTTTCTCATCAAATACTACGTTCGACGGTTTTATGTCGCCATGCACATAAGGTTTACCTTTAACATGTTGGCTGGGGTCACGTAGATAATGCAAAATATCAGCAAGTTGCAAGGCAATTTTTACCACTAACTCTGCCGGTAACGGGCCTTTTTTATGCGATAACTGCTCTAAATCTATTCCCGGCGCACGCTGCATATGAACAATGGATTGCCGTTTAATTTTGTAATATTCAATAATATTAGGAATGCGACTATGAGCAAGTTCACCTTGAATTTCAGCTTCATCTGCTAAACGGTCTTGCACATGTTGTGGCAAATTTATTCGAGAAAACTTAAAAACTTGGGGCTGCCCTGCTTCATCATAACCGCCAAAAACAAAACCGAATGCCCCTTTACCAATTAAGGAAATATTTTTATAACCCAACAAACTTAATTGTTGCTGACAAAGCTCAACCCATTGTTTTAACTTGGTCGCATCTTCATGATTAAGTAAATATATTGATTGCTCTTCGGCAATATAAAAATGCTGGAGTTTCTTTTCTACCACCGTCAACCTCAAAGAAAATGCACTGTAATTATTTTATCTATCATCAAAAGCACAACACAAGTCATTGGCTATTCGATAAACGACTGCAAAAGAGAAGAAAATAACCGCCTGTATTGTCTGAATAAAATCATACCATGATTTTTCAAGATTAGAGGTTAATAAAAAATAAAGCTTAGCAATGGCGTTAAGGTAAAAATAATAATTAACTTTAGTGTTGCTGGCGTGAGATTAACGCGGTGAATTTAGGCAGTATATCGGTATTATTCACCAAAGACTTTTGATGCTTACCACTTTTTAACACCTCAATCGGTGCAGCCCAATAATCAGACAAACCGTATTGTTGTTGATCTAACTGATACTCTAATCTGTGGTTAATCGTGAAATTTATTTGCTTGAGCAACTGCCGAGTTGTGTCTTGGTTGTTTAAATCATTTGCAGCTAAATAAATAGCTTTTGGGCTCGTTAATGTATGACTACATGCCGATAAAAATATCAGCATAATAAAAAAGCTAACTTTGCAGTAATTCATTTCAGGTAAACGTTTAGTACTAATTGCCAAACATGGTGACACTTTTGAATAGCCTATTTTATAAAAATTGACCAATGGAAGTTGCCCGATGATGAAACAAAAAGTAAAAATTTGTACGGTTAAAATTTAGCCTAAGCTATTAAATTATTTGGTGGAAATTTAACTTTCATGGCAAGCAAGTAAAAAAGTTCAAATATTATTAAGCAATGTAACATTAATGTCACAGTGAAAAAGTATCATAGCCCTGCATAGCATTGATATGTAGAACAGAACTCTCTCTAGAATTTTATTGGACTTTCCCTATGTCTATTGCCCTAATTTAATAGTAATTGCTATTGAATTGGGGCTTTTTTTTGTCCTTTCATTAATTGATTAGCGATTGTTATATTAAGACCGGATGCCTGTAAAGGCGCATGTGCTCAAGGCATTGCCTACATGGATGTAGGTACTTAGTTTTTGTCTGGAACTTAAAAACTGACCTTACATCTTGTACATATACGCTCTTTCACATCGACATACATGGAGGTATTAATGCCTTGTAGCCATGGATGGCTATGAAAGGCCATGTGATCGGGGCATACCATTCTTCCTGAATATAAAAAGCCTGCATAGTGCAGGCTTTTTAATAATAAATAATCAGTAAAGACTAAGACATATGCACTAGCATATTGCTTGGCTCTTCAAGGAATGACTTCCATAGATTACAAAAACGAGCAATAGTACCGCCATCAATTGTACGGTGGTCGCCAGACCAACTTACTTGCATAATTGAACGAGCTTCAACTTCACCTTTATCATTAAAGCGAGGTAGTTTTTGTAGTTTACCTAAAGCAACAATTGCCGACTCAGGCTTGTTAATAATAGGTGTTGCCACGGTACCACCAATAGCGCCAATATTTGAAATGGTAATAGTACCACCTTTCAAATCTTCTGCTGGCACACGCCCTGAACGCGCATCATTTGTTAAACGCGTAATATCAACAGCTAAATCAATAATTGATTTAGTTTGTACTTGTTTAACATTTGGTACTAATAAACCGACTTTTGAGTCAACGGCCATACCAATATTATGATCATCAAAATAAGTTAGTTCTGTACAGTCTTCATTCACTTGCGTGTTAACTAATGGAAACTGCTTCAATGCTAACGACATTGCTTTCATAAAGAACGGCATCATAGTTAATTTGATATCTTGCTTAGCGTAAACTTCTTTAAGTTCACCACGAAGTTTAATCAAATTAGTCATGTCAATTTCTTCACAATAAGTAAAGTGAGGAATCGTTGATACAGAATTCACCATAGCTTTCGCCATCGCCGCTTTAACACCACGAATAGGCTCAACTCTAGTACCACCACTAACCTTTCCTACAGCTGCAGTGTTAACTTCTGTAGCTGCTGGTACTTCATTAAAGGCGACAACATCCTCTTTATAAACACGGCCTTTCTTACCACTACCTGGAACTTGATGAATATCAACATTCAGCTCACGAGCAACACGGCGCACTGCTGGGCTTGCTACAGCTTTTTCATTAACAACTTTAGCATTGGCTTTCACTGGCGCAGGTTTACTTGGTGCAGCTGGTGCTACTTTCACAGCTTCAGTTTTTGGCGCTTCGGCATTAAGTACAGCAACACTAGCAGTGACAGAGCCAGATATTTCAACGGCAAATAAAGGCGAATGAACTTTAGCTATTTCACCTTTAGCATAATAAAGCTTAACCACTTTACCATTATGCATAGCTGGAATTTGCACTAACGCCTTATCTGTCATTACATCAGCGATAGGTTGATCTTCTTCAATCACATCGCCTTCAGCCACTAACCATTCAACCAATTCACATTCAACAATACCTTCACCAATATCTGGCAAAATAAAGTCTTCAATTTGACTACCTGATGCTGCAGGTACATTGCTTTCAGCAACGGCTTGAACAGTTGGCTCTTCAACAACAGCATCTGCTACTGGCGCACTTGCTGTTTCACCTGCTGGTGTCATGGCAAATAATGGCTGATGCACTTTTGCAATATCGCCTTTTGCATAATAAAGTTTATCAACAACACCTGAATGCATCGCAGGAATTTGCACTAACGCTTTATCCGTCATTACATCAGCTACTGGCTGATCTTCTGCAATCACGTCACCTTCTGCTACTAGCCATTCAACTAGTTCACATTCAACAATACCTTCACCAATATCTGGTAATATAAAATCAATACTCATGCGATAAAGTCCTAGTAATTCATACTGTTTTTAATGGCTTCGTAGATCTTCAAATGATCTGCAGCATATTCTTTCTCAAGTGCTAATGGGTATGGCGTGTCCATACCACATACACGAGCGATTGGCGCTTCTAGGTGTAAGAAACATTCTTGCTGAATAGTTGCCGCTATTTCACTGGCAAAACCTGCCGTTAACGGCGCTTCTTGGCTAACCACAAAACGACCTGTTTTCGTTACTGAATTAGCAACAGTTTCAACATCCCAAGGTAAAATGGTACGTAAATCGATAATTTCACATGAAATACCGTCAGCTGAGGCTAGCTCTGCTGCTTTTTCTACGATCTCCATTTGAGCGCCCCACGCTAGCAACGTAATATCGCTACCTTGTTGCACTACTTCAGCTTTACCTAGTGGTAACTGGTAATCTTCTTCAGGTACTTCGCCAACTGATGCACGGTATAAACGCTTAGGCTCAAAAAATATTACTGGGTTATCGTCACGAATTGATGCTAATAACAAACCTTTTGCTTGATATGGATTGCGAGGTACTACAACCTTCAAACCTGGCGTATGCGCAAAATAAGCTTCAGGTGATTGGCTGTGATATAAACCACCAGCAATACCACCGCCGTATGGCGTACGAATAGTGAGTTTACCAACATCAAACTCATTACCACTACGGTAACGGAATTTAGCCGACTCATTAACAATTTGGTCAAAAGCTGGGAATATATAATCAGCAAATTGGATTTCAGCAATTGGCGTACTACCCTGTGCAGCTAGACCATTAGCAAAACCAATAACACCTTGTTCTACCAATGGCGTATTGAAACAACGGTTCTTACCGTACTTCTCTTGTAAACCACTGGTTGCACGGAAAACACCACCAAAGTGTCCTACATCTTCACCAAAGCAAACTGCACGATCATTTTCGGCCATTACCGTATCAAGCGCATTATTAATCGCTTGTAATAAATTCATTTGCGCCATTACTTAATTCTCCCTGCAGTAAACGGGTAAGCTTGCGGATACTTTTTAATATGTACTTTTAACTGTTCAAGTTGTTCTTGTAACAACGGTGGAGCTTGGTCGTAAACGTCCGTCACTAAGTCTTCAACTGGCGGCTTGTCAATTTTTTCAGACACTTTCACTGCAGCTAAAACTTCTTCACGAAGTTTTTCAAACAACTCAGTTTCTTGTGCTTCATTCCACCAACCTTGCGCCAACATCCAGTTCTTCATACGAAGAATAGGATCATGCTCTTGCCACTTAGCTTCTTCTTCACGGGTACGGTAGCCTGATGGATCATCTGAAGTTGAATGCGCACCTAAACGGTAAGACATAGCTTCAATTAATACTGGCTTACCTTCTTTAACGGCATATTCACGCGCAAGTTGCACAGCTGCAATTACCGCTAAAATGTCGTTGCCATCGATACGTAAAGTCTTCATACCGTAACCAACACCACGTGAAGCAATACCATTACCTACGTACTGTTCATCAGACGGTGTTGAAATAGCATAACCATTATTACGACAGAAGAAAATAACCGGCGACTGATGTACGGCAGCCATATTTAAACCGGCATGAAAATCACCTTCAGAAGCGGCCCCCTCACCAAAATAACAAATGGTAACAGCGTCTAAGCCTTGCATTTTTTGCCCGTAGGCATAACCAGCAGCTTGTGGTATTTGTGTACCTAACGGTGATGAAATCGTCATATAGTTCAATTCATTACTACCATAGTGAATTGGCATTTGACGACCTTTACCTAAATCTTTTTCATTACTGAACATTTGGTTCATAAAGTCTTCAAGGCTAAAACCTCGAAACATTAATGCGCCTTGTTCACGATACTGCGCCATGATCATATCTTGATCTTTAAGGCCTGCAGCACCACCAACACTTGCGGCTTCTTCACCGAGTGCTGCCATATAGAAACTGATGCGACCTTGGCGTTGTGCCGCCACCATGCGCTCATCTAAAACACGATGAAATGCGAGCGTTTTGTATGTTTTAGTGGCAAGTTCTTGATCAATTTCTGGCATGGTAGCATTTTCATAGATGCTACCATCTTGTTTCAATATTTTAAGGATTGGAATTTCAACTGAATGACCATCAATAAAAGCTGGTTGATGTACTACCGGGCTTTCGTTATATACGTCAGTGTTCATAGCCTTCTCTTTTTTATTAACCTTGAATGACAAGGTGACATTTTACATTCACAAATTATTTACCATTGAAAGTATAGAAGCTTTCACGGTGAGGTGAATATTTATGTCATTGTTATGAATTGTTGGTTGTAATAATCGCAAGCACTTTACCTTTACGTAAACTGAAAAACAAGTTTAGTGATCAAAGTTAGTGCTTTTATTTGTATAACGGCGAGCATAATTCTTTACAGTTATCCCCGCACATAAATACCTGACCAGATGCTTAGTTATGCAGGAATAATTTGTTATTCAATATACATAGCATCTGCACTATTTATATTAGTCAAAGCTAAGTTATTAATTCGCTTAAGTAAGTGTTGTTGGTGTAACGGTTAACATAGCACGTTGACCAATTGCCACATTAGCATTTGGGAAAATAATGGCTTCACCGTTTTGTTGGGTTTTCACCTCAACACCACCATCAACAGCCAACACATGCCCTTGTGGGAAATCCGTAAAGTTTTCAACGTCATCAGCAAACGTTAAGGAAAAGTCCTCATGGTGGCGATCAATCACTTGCGATATTTCATACAAATTAAAATCTTCTGCTTGATACGGCGTTAATTCAAGATCTTGCCCTGATACTAAACGTGTTAAAGTTTCACGCACTTGCATAAATTGCGTCATATCATTTTCGCCAAATGGGCGTACTTTACCTAGCTCTACAGTGAAAGCATCAGCACCAAATTCATTTGAAGAAAAATAGCTAAATGTGGTCGTTGGCGAATGAGAAAGCAACACAGTACTAACACCACAAGCATTTAAAAATGCAAGTTGAGATTTTTTACGTGGTGCGCCATGAAGAAACGGATAAACAGCAAATTTGTCGCATTTAGAGCCACGAATTGCCGTATGCAAATCGTAGTGGCATCGATGACGTTCACCACCATTTGCACAAGGTAATTTACTGCCAGCTTCAAAAAATTCACGTACAGTATTTTCTAACAATAATGCTCTGTGGCGCTCTTTATTAATTAGGCCTGAGCCGTTTCCTTGGTCTTGTGAATGACCACCTGAAAATAAACGATTCATATTTTCTTCAACAAAGCGCTCAGCTATGTTCATTGATGCTGGATTTCCAAAAATAAACAATACTCGCTCAGCTAGCATTAACTCACCACGAATTAGCTGGCCAATAATATCACTGCAAATTTCAATTGGCGCGGTTTCATTACCATGCACCGCACTTGATAAAACAATATCTTGACTAGTTTCACGATCAAGTGGTTCAAAGGTAATTAACCCTGTTTCTAAAACTGACACTTTGCTTTTTGATTGCGATGCTTGATGAACAACTTCAAAGCTGAATTCGCCACCTGGTAGCGACCATTCATTGGCACGTGTTATAGATAAGAAGTCACCACTTTGTTGTAATCTTGATGCCAAAGTAGCTGTTGAATTTGTTATATCGCTCACGCCGAATCACCTATTGTTGTATCTGTTGTATGGTAAATTTTAATTTAAAAACTTTCATACACTGTAATAATTGCGCGCTATTGTACAGGATTTCGCGAGATACGTCTTGCCTGTGATGTATGTGCATCACCGACAAAATAGTACAGTCTTCCCTGCTCGCTAATCTTTAAACAGCTAAATAGAGTTAATATTGCGAACAGAGCGTTAGCAAGGCTTGTTATGAAAAAAGGTGGAGAGAATAGCAGCCCATAAACGCAGGGCTGCGTTGAAGTACTTAATCTATTTGGACTCTGCCAAGTTAGCACCACTATCTATGCTACTATCAATAGTGCTATCAATAGCAGAACTAATAATCTCACCATCAGCAATTTCAATAATATCATCTTGTGGTTGGATTAACTCTCGATGATGACTGATCATGATTACATGCATTTCTGTCGCTAAACGTCGTAATAAAGCCATTAATTCAGTTTTATTTCTGCTATCAAGCGCAGATGTAGGTTCATCGAGTAATAATACTTTTGCTTGACGCAGTATTGCCCGTGCAATAGCAAAACGTTGCTTTTCTCCGCCAGAAAATTGATGTGCCTGTTCTGAAACAATTTGTTCTAAATTTTGATTAATTCGTTGTAACCAGCTTTGTAAACCAACCGAGACTAAAACATCCAAAATATGTTTATCACTAATGGTGTTATCCAAACCTAATGTAAGGTTTTGACGAATGCTGGCATGTAGTAATTTAGGCTCTTGGTCAACCCAAGCAATCACTTGCCGAACGGAGTGAAGGTTATAGTGACTGAGTGCTTTACCGTTAATAAACACAGAGGCATGGGTTTCCGGGTAAAAACCTAAAAACTGGTTAAGTAAAGTACTTTTGCCACTTCCACTCTCACCTAGCACAACCGTTAAGCCCTCGGCAGAAAACTGGCAACTAATATCTTTAAGAATGTATTTATCGTTGCGGACAAAACTCAAGTTTTTAACTGCTAATGTTGAAACTTGTTTTAGTACTTCAGGAGCGTCATTATGTTCAAGCGGTAGCTTGTTAATTTCCGATAATCGACTCGCCGCGCCCATGGCTTTATTCAAGTTACTAAAAAACATTGCCATCGACATTAACGGGAAAGCCAAACCAAACAAATACAGTAAGAATGCGGTTACAGTACCTAAAGTAATTGAACCTTGTTTTAGCCAATATGCCGAAAATGCTAAAATGGCGATCATACTGATCATCAAAACAAGATTGGCAATGGGCCCAATAAGCGCAAGCACTTTAGTTGCCCGCATTTCTTGTACAAAGCACTCGTTTAGCAGTTCATTTGACTGTTGATGCAATTGCGATCCTGCATTATGAGATTTAATCAACTTACCGTAACGTAGCCATTCAGTAACATATTTTAATAAGTTAGCTTCTGCAGCTTGTGTCGCCTTACCAATATTGTTCATCATCAACGCAATTGGCGTAATAAGCACAAAACCAGCAACCACACAACTTACCAGTACTAATGTTAAGCGCCAATCAAGCACAAACATTATGGTAATAACAGCAAACAACGACACCACGCCGCTAAGCAAACCGATTAAGTCCTCTGCAAGAACGTTTTTCACTTCTTTCGAGTCATTCACTACACGAGCACTCAATTCAGCACTGTGCTCAAGATCTAAACTTTGGCTTTGGCTATGCAATAATCGGCCAATCAAACTAAAGCGTAACCGGAAACTGATTTGATGGCCGGTTCGACCGCCAAACCAACCTAACATTGCCTCAAAAACAGCAGTAATTAATACTATGGCAACGAGGCCAACAATAATAATGGTTTCAAGTCCGTCGCTACTAATAGAGTCGACTAAATAACTTGAATATAAGGGTAAAACTAGCTCAAGACTGGTTGATGCTATGACTAAGACAACGAGATAAACAAATGATTTAACTGAAGGTTTGTGAGGAGATAATAGTTTCCACAATGACTTTGAGTCATCCTTGCTCTGTTCCATAACGACTTCCTGTAAATGATAATAGTACTAACATAAGGGTTTAAAACTTGATATCAACCATCAACCAAAACGATTACTTTAAATTCAATTCGTTACCTACAGGTAAACTTAACCTAGTAACCTCTTCAATTTAATAAAAATATATAAACTAACAGGCAAAGCGCGGTAATCAACGAACTATAACAAAAGCTAATTTGAAAGTTTTTAAGCTTATTAACTCTACTAAATAGCGCCACAATAGCACCAACCAGCAGCCCACACATTACCGCCAATATCACCGAATAGGTAAAGATAAATATATATTCCACGTGATTACCTTTTTAATAAACTAAAGTTGTTCCTCATTGAAGATTGTTTCTTATTGAAAATAGCTTTCTCCAATAACAGTAATTTACCAGCTACTTGACTTCCTAGCACCAATAATTGTCCAAATAAAAGTAAAAAAAAAGGTGCCCTAAGGCACCTTTTCTTAAATTAACATAGCGATTTATTCTGTAACGGATTTTTCAATGGTTTTGCTATAACTTTGCTATAACTTTGCTATAGCATCAGCAAGGAAGATTACAAGCCCGCAGTAACAAAAGCTGCGCTAACCAACTGCTGAGCATCACCGATAATATGCTGTAAATGCTCTTCATCAATAAAGCTCTCAGCATATATTTTATAAATATCTTCAGTACCAGATGGACGAGCTGCAAACCAGCCGTTTTCAGTACACACTTTAATACCGCCAATAGCAGCACCATTACCTGGTGCGTGCGACAATATTTGCGTGATTTTCTCACCTGCCAGCATTTGAGTGGTTATCGCGTCAGGCGTCAAAGATGTTAGTACTTGCTTTTGCTGAAGATTAGCCACAGCTTCAACACGCCCATAACATGGTTCACCTAACTGCTGCGCTAATTCTTGATATAACTGATAAGGATCTTTACCTGTTACTGCAATCATTTCAGCTGCAAGTAAGGTCATTACAAAGCCGTCTTTATCTGTGGTCCAGCAACTACCGTCACGAGCAATAAATGACGCGCCAGCACTTTCTTCGCCACCAAAGGCATAACTTGAGTCGTGTAAGCCATCAACAAACCACTTAAAGCCAACCGGCACCTCAGAAAGTGGGCGGTCAATAAGCTTAGCAACACGATCAATCATTGAACTTGAAACCAGTGTTTTGCCAATTTTAGCCGTTGAAGGCCAGTTTCTGTGTGTCATTAAATAGTGAATAGCAACAGCCAAGTAATGATTTGGGTTCATTAACCCACCAGATTTGGTCACAATGCCGTGGCGATCAAAATCTGGGTCATTCCCAACAGCAACATCAAACTTATCTTTTAACGCAATCAAACCCGACATAGCATAAGGCGATGAACAATCCATACGAATTTTTCCATCTTTATCTAACGGCATAAAAGCAAAGCTAGCATCGACAACAGGATTCACGACATCAAGTTTTAAACCATACTTTTCCGCAATTACCGGCCAGTAATGAATACCAGAGCCCCCAAGCGGGTCAACACCAATATGAACACCTGCTTTAGCAATCGCTTCCATATCAATAACTTGGCTTAATTCATTAACATAAAAATCAATAAAGTTTTCACGTTTCAGTATTGGTGACTGTAACGCTTGCGTATAATTAACACGTTTAACATCAACAAGTTCATTGGCAATAATATCGTTAGCACGTTGTTCAATAACTTTAGTTATTGCGCCTTCTGCCGGGCCACCATGTGGTGGGTTATATTTAATACCGCCATCTGTTGGTGGGTTATGCGATGGTGTAATGATCAAACCATCGGCCTGTGCAGGGAGTTTTTTATTATGAGCAATGATCAACCGTGAAATAACCGGTGTCGGCGTAAAGCCTTCATCTTCTTGAATAACAACAGGCACGTTGTTAGCTATCAATACCGAAATTGCCGATGCGAATGCAGGCTCAGATAAAGCATGGGTATCTTTGCCTAAATATAGCGGCCCTTGAAAACCTTGCGCCTGACGATACTCAGCAACGGCCTGACAAATGGCTTCAATATGATTTTCGTTAAAGCTTAATTTACTGGCATTACCTCGATGACCTGATGTACCAAAAGTAACTTTCTGCTCGGCAATTCCAATATCAGGCGTTTGTAGAAAATAATCACTAACTAAACGACCAATATTAATTCTATCTTCAGGTCTTGCTGGCTTACCAGCGTGATGATGAATTGTCATGTAAATTCCTTGTTGCTTAAAAACGTAGACCACGCATGAAATGCAATGCCTTACTATAATAAATCGCGAATACTTTCGACATCATCTTCGTTATACCCTAATGCTCGACTTACTTCTGTCAGCATCATTTTCTTACGGGTGGTATTAGAGTTCGTGATCACCCAATATGGGCTATCAGGAATTTGCCGTGGTTTCGTGCTGCTGCCACTCGCGGCTAATTCTGCTTCACTAGCAGCAAAATATAATCGGTCACGACCTCGTATTTGATAAACCGCAGAAAACTGCTGATTATGAACTCGATAAAGCGCAGCTAAAATTAATAAAAAACGACCCACAGCGCCACGCTGCATTGCCAACTCTTCTTTATTAATATAATTAAATACGCTGCCATCAACATCTGTTGTTACCGGCTCTTTTGTATCAACTACATCTTCTTCTGGTGATTCATCTGCAACAGCAGTTGATGCTGATACTGGCTGAATCTCAGGTTCGGCATTAGCTTGTTCAGGTAAGTTAATTAGACGACGTAAAATCGACGAGGCACTTTCGCCAATATACTGAGTATTTGAGGCAATGTGCTGATAAAGTTCTTCATCTATTTCGATGTTTTTCATTGATGACCCTAGGAAAATTATTATAGATCGCGGCAAGATTATACTTACGTTAATAGCAAGTCTCTATAGTGGATTAACAATTGCTCGCACTTTTTTTAAAATACAGCTGTAAAACATCGATTACGAAAATCCTGTCACGATTAATATTACTTTATAATTTGCATCAAAAAGTAAAAAGCCGCACAATTTCTGACTATGAAAATTAGTACAAAGCAAATCTTCAATTCAAGTAGGTAATATCCATCAATGGTGACACAATTAAACTATCAACAACTTGGTAACGGCAAAAACGTTATTCTAATACATGGCTTATTTGGTCGTTTAGAAAATCTAAATATGGTGGCAAAACAACTTGCTGAAAATTATCGCGTAACTAGTGTTGATGTACGTAATCACGGCAGTTCATTTCATCATGAACACATGGATTACCCTACCATGGCACAAGATATTGTAGAGTTAATGCAACATCTAGCCATAGAAAAAGCCATCATACTTGGGCACTCTATGGGTGGAAAAATAGCTATGGAGCTGGCATTAACGGCGCCTGAATTAGTTGAAAAGCTAATCGTCGCTGATATTGCCCCAGTTGAGTATCCACCTCATCACAATAAAATTATTGCAGGCCTTAAAGCTATTGATTTTAATCGTGTTACCAAACGTAAAGATGCTGACCAGCAACTTGCTCAATATGTTGACGAGATTGGTGTTCGTCAATTTCTATTGGGAAATTTAACCAGTAACAACAATCAGTTTTCGTTTAAATGTAATCTTGACAATATTGAAAGTAACTATTCTAACATTATGAAAACCTATCAAGGTGATAAAAGTTATAATGGCCCAACATTATTTATTAAAGGTGCAAATTCAGATTATATTTTACCTGAGCACAGAGCGGAGATTCTACGTTTATTTCCACAAAGCCGCGCTCGTGTAATTCAAGGTGCTGGGCATTGGTTACATGCCGAAAAAACCGCAGCCTTTAATCGCAGCGTTGAAAGCTTTTTATGCTAAATTGCGGCTTTACGACAAACTAATTGATCTAGTTCTAATTTTGAACAAGTAAAGTTTGTATAATCGAAACACTTAAAATATCGAACACTCGGTCTAGTAAGCAAAAAACAGTTGCGTGATATCAATAAACTCATTTATCTAGATGTAAATTTAATGTGTTTAAAAGCAACGATATGCTATAGTGCGCCCTGAAAATTTTAGGGTTGATTATGTTAGCAGAACACTTTGAATTAGTTGAAGCCATTGGGCTGAATTTATTTTTTGCTTTTATCTTTATTTTCATTGGGTTATCAATCCATGATGTAATGAAAAAGAACGATGTCCCTAAAATGGGCAAAATGGTTGTTTATTTTGTTTTATTTTTAGGATGTGCTGGATTTATTGCTAAAGGCGTTATTCAGTTTGTTTGGGAAAGCCAAGGTGTTGGATAAGTAAGTAGAAAGATGGCAAAAGAAGTAGCAGATTTAACAACCATTGACTTATTTAGCGATGAAAAGCGTCCGGGTCGACCAAAAACCAACCCGCATTCACGCAGCGTACAAGTTAAGATTAATAAACGCAATCAAGTAAAGCGTGATAAGAACAATGGCTTAAAGCGAGTAGAGTTTAAATTACATCAAGACGTTTTTGAACGTTTAGACGCTTTAGCAAAAGATAAGGGTGTTAGTCGAAGTGAATTAATAGAATCGCTATTAGTACAGTCGCTCGACACCAACAATATTAAAGTTTAGTTAGATATAAAAGGTTAGATTCATGGCAATTGTAGGTTTATTTTTCGGCAGTGATACAGGCAACACCGAAGCCGTAGGCAAAATGATCCAAAAGAAATTGGGTAAAAAGCTAGTTGATGTTAAAGATATCGCCAAAAGCACCAAGGAAGAGATCGCAGAGTTTGATTTACTAATTTTAGGTATTCCTACTTGGTATTACGGTGAAAACCAATGTGACTGGGATGACTTTTTACCTGAACTAGAAGAAATAGACTTCACTGATAAGTTAGTAGCAATTTTCGGTTTAGGCGATCAAGAAGATTATGCTGAGTACTTCTGTGATGCCATGGAACCACTACGTGACATCGTTGAATCAAAAGGTGCCATTGTTGTAGGTAACTGGCCAACTGAAGGCTATGAATTTGAAGCCTCAAAAGCATTAATTGACGAGAATACATTTATTGGCTTATGTGTTGATGAAGACCGTCAACCAGAATTAACCGAAGCTCGTGTTGATGCTTGGGTTAAACAAATTTATGACGAACTGTGTTTAGCTGAATTAGAAGATTAATTTTTGCAAAATTGCATTTAGTTTGTATGAAAAAGCCAGCAATTAGCTGGTTTTTTTCTATTTAAAAATCTATCTTCTAACTAACACCATGCCTGCAGGAAATCACACTTTTTTATAAACATATAGTAATTAATCAGTAAAGTGGCTAATGTGGTTTATACTTCAATTGAATCACTAATATGCAATCAATTGTTAGCGATTGCTTAAAATTACCAATAAAAGACTAATGCATGCGCAAAATTGTAGTAACCTTCTTGCTGTTATTAACCTCTCTTGAAACCCTTTCAACACAGAGCAGTTTTACAATTGGACATATTGACCATCCAAAAGTTGCTGCTATTTATAAAGACCTTATCTATAAGTCATACCAAGATATAGGAATCGAGGTTAAATTTACGCAGGTAGGTACAGAGCAAGGGTTAAAGCTGTTGAGTGAAGGATTGACAGATGCCGATGTTGTTCGCTATAAGGCCGTTACTCTTATCCACAAAAATATCATACTCGTCGAGCCCCCATTAGTTAGCACCAATATTACCCTTTACTGCTTTCAATCTGAGATATGCAATGAATCAATATTATCCGATCAAAATAATATTATTGCGACTACGATTGTCTCTTTAAAAAGTTCCGAAAATAGAATGCCGAAAATAGCTCTTAAAGCACAAGTGATGGTATTCGACAACCATACGAAAATAGCTCAGCTAATAAGAAATGGCCGTATAAAATACGGCATATTACCAACTGGGAACAATGCATTACCTAGTTTCACTGATGTTAAGTTTACACACTTTAATTTAGGACAATATCAGGCGTACCATGTCATAAATAAAAAGCATCAACATTTGCAACCAGCATTATCTCAAGCCATTGAGTTAAGGCTAAAGGCACTGGCTGAAAATGAATAAGCTTTTATATTAACGTTTATTCATCATGAATAAATTTACACATGCCATTACCTAATAGCTCATTTGGCCGTTGTATATAGCCAAAGCGCTGATAAAAACTCTCCTTACCTTTTGCCGCAAGTAACCCAATAGTTGCGCCACTTTTAGCTGTTTGTGTCAAATATGACTCAATTTCGCTCATGACTAATTGGCCAAGACCTTGCCCCTGAAACTCAGGTAAAACAATAATATCTTGCAGGTAAAAATACATTGTACCATCGCCAATAACACGACCCATCGCAACCAAAGTTTCTGATTGTGCCAACTGTTGGTACACAGTGACATGAAAAAGCGACTTATCTAAACTTGCCTTCGACATAGTAGAGTCGATTACTTCCCAGCCTATCGACATACGAAGTGCCATAAAATCCGAAACTGTAGGCGGGGCATATTGAATTATGTAAGTATTTTTCTTCATTTTATTTTTTATTTTTTATTTTTTATTTTTTATTTTTACATTAATAATTTATTACTTATCATCAATCAACTCAATTATAAAAAAGGCCATGTATCACATGACCTTAAAAACGATTAACTAGATAAAAATATACTTATAATTTGAATTTAGAAAGCTGACTATTTAGCTCATAGGCTAGTTCGAGTAGTTCCTCACTAATTTGCTTGCCTTTAATTGCATCTTCACTTGATTGTTCAGCAACATTGCTAATATCAACTACATTTTTATTAATTTCATCAGCTGCAATATTTTGTTGCTTAGCCGCATCAGAAATTTGACAGTTTAACTCATCCAACTCTTTAATTTGGTTAGCAATACCTTCAAGCAGGCTAGCAACATTAGTAACATCTTGTGCTTTTTCGCTTGCCTGTTCACTAACATCATTCATAGAAGTTACTGCTTGTTTTGCATCAACTTGTAAACTACCTATGGTACTTTGAATTTGATCAATAGACTCACGAGTACGGGTTGCTAAACTTCTAACTTCATCTGCAACAACCGCAAAGCCTCTGCCCTGCTCACCCGCACGTGCAGCTTCAATAGCAGCATTAAGCGCCAATAAGTTAGTCTGTTCAGCAATGCCGGTGATAACTTCCAAAACCGTACCAACTTCATTAGTTTTATTGCTTAATTCGGTGATCATTGCGGTATTTTCTACCACTTGATCTCGTAACTGATTAATGCCATTTTTTGCACTATCAACTAAAGCCAACCCCTGTGAGGCGCTTTCACTTGCATGCACTGACTTCTCAGCAGCTAGGCCGGTATTACTTTGTACTTCATCAGCCGAGGCATCAAGCTCATTAATCGCAGCTGCAACAGAATCAGTACCGTTTTTCTGGTTCAACACTGCTTCACGGGTTAACGTTGATATTTCATCAACATTTTTTGCTGAGCCAATTAACTGTTCCGTAGCGCTTGAGAAAGATAAAAAGCTCACTTTAAACTTATCCATCATACTATTAAGCGCGATACTCACGGCTCCCAACTCGTCATCATAATTAACTTTTATGGTTTTATTGAGATCTAAGTTGGCTTCAACATCATTAATGGTTCTCTTTAATCGACGTAAACGAGCGATAACTAGTTTACTAAACATAAAGCTTAATAAGCCAAAACATATCACTGTAATAACAAGTTGTAATAAACCAGCTTGAATAATTGACTGATGAATTTCTTTATCTACAAGCGTTAAATCATAAGTAATTTTAACTGCACCAAGAATTTCATTTTCAGCGACCTGATGACAAGTTAAACAATTAGTGCCTCGGTAATCACTTTTTGCAACAATTGGCATAATAAAGCTCATCATGTTTTTGCCATCTTGTACTACATGCTTAAATTCTTTATTACCAACTAAACCGCTACGTTCAAAATCATTAGTAGCTGATTGGTCGTCAAAACCTTTACCGAACGTTTTAATTAATTCAGGCGCTCTAATAATACGAGCTTCAACTATTTCTTCTTGACTAAGCGCTTTTTGTTGAGCAATTTTTCGATTAGCTGCAGTTCCGGTTATCATCATAGTGTTAACGGAATCAAAGTAGTTTAGTGCCAAGTTTTCGAGGTTGTGTTTAACAAACTTTTCACTCAAAGCTTTTTCATCAAACCAAAAGAAAATAACCGTTGTACTTAAAAAGATAATGGCAAAAATAACCAAAACAATGTTAATTTTTTTTGCTAAAGATAATTGTACGAACATAATGAAATCGTCCTGATTAAAATGGAATAAGTATATTTAAAAACACTAAGGTAATACCAAATACCGAACAAAAGTTTGTTTTACTTCAATTATTGTGCTGATTTTTTCTTACGAATATACAATTTTCGATTTAACTTAGCCACCACCTCACCTTGTTCATTCTTAACAAATACAGGCAGCTCTGGCAGGTATTTTTCACCATGAGCGGTGTGAGCAATAATATCGTTAAGTAAAGCATCGGTGATCATAAACTCTGCGGTTACTTTACCCTTACCAGGTTTAATAAAGTCAATATCCGCAGACTTATCCCAGACAATATACTCGTCTCCTAAGCAGGCCAAAATCATCAGCATATAAAAAGGGTCTGTCATTGCAAACAGTGAGCCACCAAAATGTACACCAACGGCATTCCTATTGAGCATACCAAGTTTTAACTGAACTTTTGCATTTCTAAAATCTGCTGACAAATTTACAACTTTAATGCCACTGAAACAAAACGGTGGCCAAATATTTAGTAGTAATTTCAATAGCCAAGCTCTTTTAAACATAAACATTCCTTATTGAATAGCTAAAAAGGTAAGTACCCGCAATAATATTGTGGTCTAATAAACACTAACTCATCGGATCAGTCGTGATATTATGACCATTTAAAGCAATAAAACCAATGAAATTAATAATCAGTTGCAACTATCGCTTTCCACCAAGGTCATAACAACCTATAATTTTCTATAATTTGAAAGCCCAATACAGAGATTTAAATTAATGCCTGAACAAAATGAAGAACTAAAAAGAGCCGGATTAAAAATTACTCTGCCCCGCATTAAGATATTGGCGATTTTACAAGATCCAAACAATCAACACATCAGCGCGGAAGATGTATATAAAATATTACTTGAACAGCAAGAAGAAATCGGCTTAGCAACCGTTTACCGCGTTTTAAACCAATTTGATGATGCTGGTATTGTGACTCGTCACCATTTTGAAGGTGGTAAGTCAGTTTTTGAATTAAGCCATAAAAAACATCACGACCATTTAGTTTGCCTAAATTGTGGCAAGGTTGTTGAGTTTGAAGACGATGTTATTGAACAGCGCCAAGAAGACATTGCAAAGTCACATAAAATTAAGCTAACGAACCACAGCTTATATTTATATGGAGAATGTGAAGACGAAGAGGCATGTGAAGCATACCGAAAATCACAACTCTAATCGTAAAGAATAACCTAGATATTATTAAGCCCTAGCTAAGCAATTAGCGAGGGCTTTATTATTTTGTCAGTAACTTATAGCTTAGCGATTTTTTCACAGTCGGCCATTCATTAGCGATAATAGAAAATACGACTGTATCACGCAGTTCACCGTCTGGATGAATACGGTGGTTTCGCAAAACTCCGTCTTGCTTGGCACCTAGCCTTGCTATGGCAGCTCGAGACTTATGATTATGCCAATGGGTACGAAACTCAACAGCAATCGCATCAAGCTCTTCAAATATATAAGTTAATAGCAATAATTTACACTCAGTATTTACAGCCGTTTTTTGAAAAGCTTCGCCATACCAAGTATAGCCAATTTCAAATCGCCGATGAACAAAGTCGGCATTACAGATACGAGTTGTACCAATAACTTTTCCGCTTTCTTTACTAATCACAACAAAAGGCAAAGCGCTATTGGCACTTTTTTGTAATAAAGCAGTTTCGATATAATCCGCTATAGTTGCTTTATTTGGCACTTGCGTAAACCAAAGCGAAGACATATTCGTTAATTCAGAAAGCGCTACCAATTCGTCACTGTAACTTGCGTGAAAAGGCTTTAACATTACCTTTTCACCAGTTAAGCTTATGTTAGATTGCGAAAAGTTAGTGGCCATGTTTTCTCCTTTTTAAACATTTTCTGTTAAATAATGATTAATACGATCATAAGTTTAATAACCTGAATGACAAATACAGTAAAGCTAAGGTCAAAACAAAAAATACGATCACAGCAAGCGCAAACAACTTTTTCATTAATTTGAAACGCATTCGAGCAAACCAGCTTAACTTGTCACCAGCTAATGCGGGTGCGTTTACAAGCAACCCCAGTAACGCACTTAACAGCAAACACCACGCGGCTATCACTAAACATGGCAAACCGTATTGATTTTGCCGTGCAATAGTCGAAAACAAGAATAGGTAAGCAATGAATCCTAAACAACCAATACTAATCACATTAAGCATTGGCTTGAGAAAATATATTTTTACCGCTACTGCTTTATAGCTCATAAATGTCTTTTAAGAATACCAATGAATTATCACACAACGAATAGTGCTTTAAGAAAAGTGGCTTTACAGACTTACTTTTTACCAGCACGTTATAATACATAGTATTATGTTATCGTCAAAGAAATAGGCACCCAAACATTTTGCCAGCGTTCGAACTTTTCTTTGCTACTTAATAATTTAGGAGAGGCAACTGTACTTGGTAAAAGCAGTTGTGCATTAGAAAGAAGTGTCCTATTTATTGCACCGATAAGAGCGTTATTGAGTTCAATCGCGGCAGCAATAACGGTTTTGCACTGTGAACATGTCAGAAACTTTGCTTGTTTTGAACCTTGTTGTAAAGTAAGAAGAGGCGCTTTGCTTTTAATAAATATCTCTGCATCACTGGCGGATAGATAGTTGATTTTTCGTTCAGTACAAAAATCACAATCGCATGCTCTGGCGCTAAAATTTTGAAGATTTAGAGGTAATTTAATCTCGCAGTAAACCTGCTTACATTGGCAATGACCAGCATAATGATATTCCATTTAATCCCTATAGCTCATTGAATATGACCAAGGTCATTAGTAAACGATAATATCAATAATTATGCAATAACTGCTGTAAACCAAGATGAAGCATCCCAAGTAGCGTAACATCAACAATAGCCATTGCTGAGGTTTGACGGTTAAATTCAATGCTGCCAGACATTCACGTGATGACAATAATATCAATAAGATACTAAAGAGTATCATTACTACATACTTGCCCCAATAAACGATATCCATATTGCCTCCATACCCTATAATTTAACGGGTTGTACAAACGAGCCAGTTTCCTTTTTAAATATCAACATACACATTAACTCACTTTGCTAAAGTACTAGCGAGTTAATTTAATAATAGCAGCTCTATATTTTTTCACAAAAGCTTTTCTTATCAAGTAAATAGCTGTTATTTCATATAGGGGAAAAATGTAAGTTAAAGCTTTTTCCTAAAAAAACTGACAGTATAATACTGCCAGTTATTTACGACATTATTGCGTCAACATTAGGGCTAACTTATAACTATAACTCTAGGTCAAAAACAACATTTATGGTTGAGGTAAATACGATATTCTCTTGCAAATACCGGCCTGGTTTCGCGCTACTGCTGCCCATTCGCATGCTAACATCATAGTGCTCAACTTTACTGTTAGCACCGTACCTGTGGTGGTTTTGATTCGCACTAGAATTAATACTATAGATTTTCCCTAATTTAGCACCAAAGGCATTCGCTAACGTTTTTCCCTGCTCTTTTGCATTCGCGACAGCCAAGGCGTTAACTTCTGCCTTTAACTTTTGCTCTTCGGATGATTTTAATTGGATATTTTGAATGGCATTAATTTTCACACTTAAGGCGAAATCCATAAATGCATTTAATTTATCAAGATCGTTTAATGTTATTTTTAGCGAGCGGCGTGCAAAATAACCAGTCACTTTATCCCGCTCACCTCTATCATAAGCATAACGTACTTCGGTAGTGATATTTGACGCTGAAACATTAGCTTCATCAATTTCAAAACGGGCTAAGCCATCAAGTAAATTGTTAACTCGTTCATCTACATCTTTTTTTGCGTCTAAACTACTTTTTTTACTGCTTTCAACATTCAAATGTACAATAGCAATATCAGGTAATGCCATCATTTTTGCATTACCTGTGACTGTGATATGGCGGTTATTGGGTAAACTGCTATTAGCAAGGGATAAAGTTGAAAAGGTTAACGCAGTCAAAGTAATCAGGGTAAAAGAGAAAAAGTATTTCATCAGCAGTCCTCAAAAGTAAAAATTATTAATAGCACGATTATTGGCAAGTACCATATTGACCATAGCACGATGATAAAGTTTCTTACTCACCGCCTACTTTTCGTAGTTTATTCGCACCAACATTAATCCCAGCTGAACAAGGATCATAGTTTTTACTGATAGCGCTATTGCGACATCGCTTTTAAAAGATGATGCTGGATAAAGCTATCTTTCCCCTTCATATAGCAATTCATATCATTAGCACTTTTTTTCACTAATTGCTGCTTAAGCTCGCCATATTGTCGGGCTACATCTGGATGACAACGTAAGTAATTTCGATATGCTACATGTCGCCTAGCATGGATATCTCCGCGCAGAAAACCGTGCAGATGAAAACTACGATTTTCGCCCCCCTTTTGAAAATATTGACGACCAACAATACCATTTTCGCCTTTTGCCACATAACCAATTGCGGACATTGCCGCGGCATATTTTTCAAACACAGATAAACAATCAACTTCAACTAAAATATCTATAATAGGTTTTGCCATTAACCCTATAACAGCAGTGCTGCCAATATGCTCAATGGTAACGTTTTTTAGCGGCAAGGTTTTAGCTATTAGTTCTTGCTCACTTTTAAATTTTTCAGGCCAGCTCGCATGGTTAGGCAAAACTGTTAATACACGTTTGTTCATATATTCTCAGCGCTACTTTTTCTCACCTCATAGAAAGTAGAGGCATAACAATAACAAGATATCTCAGTGTAACGGCCTTTTTGACAAAAAAATAGCAAGCTAACAGCTTGCTATTTCATAGAGATAAACGGTAGATAAAACTAATTAACAGCTATTCCCTGCGCGGTAAGCTTTTCATAAATGTGGTTCATCGCTATGCTGTTCTCTTGCAATGAACAATCGCTCGCAGAACGGGCAATAAAGCCCAAATCGGAAAGGTTAAAATGTATGTCAATTTCAACACCAGCTTTATCCAAACATTCTTGACTGCATGAATCACCACAACCTTCAATAAGAATAACTTTTCTCATTGCACACTTCTCTTTAACTTTTGCTTCAGGTGCAGCCATTAACCAAGAAATACAAGACATTTCAGCAATGCCATCACTATCTAGGGTTAAAGCAATATCATTTGCCATTGTCGCTAAATGCGAGCAGCCTGAGCATGCAAAAACTAAAGGTTTAGTGTTTATCATTTAAAAACTCCACAATATGAATTTGCCAGTCAAAAAAGCAAATTGTCAGTTATATCTTGTCCAAATTATCGAAACGATAATTTGCGCATTATGTCATTTTAATCACCTTAGTAACTGTAGCTTTGACATAAATCAAAGTTCGTTGGTTTTACCAAAAAAATTAAAGATACTGCTTGTCACAGATCTCACCTTACTTTTTCAAGTGGAAATAATTTATAAAGGATTTCATAGCTATCGCATTTCTACTTGGTATTTACTTTTGAAATCGCTAGAATTAACTGTTTTTCATTTAGAGTTCAGTTTATGCGCACGCATTCTTTTACCATCTTTCTCGCCTTAATAGTATTTCAGTTAAACTTTTTAACATTGAGTTCACATGCAACTGACCTTAAAAAGTTTAATAAAGAATTAGCCGCTAATTTTGCTACCGAGCTAAAAAAACACAATATTCCCGGTGCGGCTTACGCTATTGTTAAAGGTGATGAAATTATTGCCTTAGAGAACTTTGGTTATACTGATACTAAAAAATCACATAAAGTAAATAACGATACTGTTTTTCGCTTAGCTTCGGTATCAAAACCTTTTGCTGCCACCATTACCACTATGCTTGCGCAAGAACAACGCCTTAACCTTTCAGATCCTATCACTAAATATGTGCCAAACTTTACCCTAGCAACAAAAGGTGCTGCAGAGAAAATTCAGCTAAAGCATTTACTTAGTCACTCTAGTGGACTAATGCCGAACGCCTACGATAATTTACTGCATGAAAACTGGAGTATGGAAAAAATAATCAATCGCTTTGACCGTGTAACCCCTATTTGTCAGCCGGCGAAATGCTATGGCTATCAAAATATTGCTTATGGCTTTTTGCAGCCAGCAATTGAAGCAAGCCAAACTAAAAGTTACTCAGAATTACTAAATGAACGTATATTTTCACCACTAAAAATGAGTAATGCCTCAGTGGGCATCGATGTTTTTCGTCAAAGTGACAATACCGCTAAACCGCATATTTTGAGAAAAAGCGTCAAAACAGGCAAAAAAGATAAAAACGGCAAAGACATTAGAAAATATGTTTGGCGAACCGTAACTGTAGAGCCTGACTACTACAAAGTAGCTCCCGCAGCCGGTGTTAATGCCAGCATTACAGATATGGCAAAATGGCTAATTGCAAATTTAGGCCACCAACCTGAAATTCTTTCTCCTGCATTGTTAGATGAATTAACCACACCACGCATAAAAACCAAAAAAGATTTACGCCGACGACATTGGCGCCAGTACTTAACAGACGCCCATTACGGCTATGGTTGGCGCATTTATCAGTTTGGAGAGGTGCCAATCATCTATCATTCTGGCTGGGTGGCAGGTTATCGCGCCGACATTGGATACTCCCCTGAATTAGGCATTGGCTTTGCGGTGCTTATCAATGCTGAGTCTAACGTTATTAATAAAATTACTAGCCAGTTTTGGTCTAGTGCACAACAAACACTACTAGCAAAAAGTTAATATCAAAATATATAAAGGTGTAAGTGTAAGCTATTAAGAATATTTTTCCGTTGTTTTTAATAGCGCACGACACAACCGCAAAATAGCGCTGTATAGGTATAAGGCAGTTGAATTAGCATTTAAAATTTCGCTTGTTTTGATAGTGATGAATTATAAGTACGAACTAAAAAGGCGCAGTTATACTTCTAAGGAGCATATTTAAATGCTATAGATTGGTTTTTCTTCGATAATTTTTGCTGTGCCCTTTCGCCATAATTTTGCCACAATTGCTCACTAGCTTGCCTTAATGTCGCCGTTCGCAAGACGCTTTATATTGCTGTAATAACCAATATCACAAGGATATTGGAGAAGACAGATGTTTAGTTCAAACAAAAATTTACGATTAATTGACTATCAAGATTCATACTTTTATCAACAAAAGCGCAAAAAACGACGTCAAAAGTGGTTAAAAGTAACAGCCCTACTCACACTAATTATCATACTAGTAGTGATTATTGTACCATTGGCACAAAGTCAAACATTGGCTTCAGCACATAAAGAACAACCGACATCAAGCCAAGGAAATGGCCTTATTAACGGCCCACAATTACAATTTAATCATCCTGATAAAAGCCAGCGAGTAGCATTACCAATAGATATAACCGCTAATATTGAAATTAACGGTTTGGTGGCTCATACGCAAATAAAACAAGTTTTCATTAACCCATATAATCTTGAATTAGAAGCAAAATACCAATTCCCATTGCCTGAAGACGCAGCCGTAAAGCATTTGCTCGTTAAAGTTGCCGACAAAGAAATTGTCGGTAAGATTATGGAAAAAAAAGCTGCAAAAGCAGTATACCAACGTGCGAAGCGTCAAGGTAAAAAAGCCAGCTTAGTGCAACAACAAAGAGCCAATTTATTTACCAATAATATTGCCAACATTCCTGCTCAGTCTCGCGTTGTCGTAACGTTAACCTTTATCACGCCAGTAAATTTTTTTAATGACGAACTAAGCCTTAATTTACCGCTAGCAACTACAAGCCGATATCAGCCACAGTATTACCAACATTCACCAGCGGAAAGCGACAAAAATAGTAATAACATTAACTTCAATGATATTGATGAAGATAACCATACGGTATTTAATCCAACCGTTAGAAAGGTGCTAGCGAAAAGCCAAGCCTCAATTAACATCGAACTAAATACAGGCGTTGCAGTTAAAACTATCCGTAGTAGTAGCCATAATATTAATGTTCAGGCATTAGGTAGTCAGCAATCATCTTATTTAATCTCGCTAGCCAAAGCGAAAAGCATTGCTAATCGAAATTTCAATTTAACTTGGCAATTAGAGCCTAGTCAGCAACCACAAGTTAGTAGCTTTACCGAACAAGTGGCTGATGAGTACTTTACCTTACTAACATTTTTCCCGCCTACAACATATAACGCGACAATATTAACTAGAGATGTAATTTTCATCATTGATACCTCTGGCTCTATGCAAGGTAGCTCAATGGAACAAGCTAAGTCTAGCTTGCAACATGCATTGTCACTACTAAATAGCAAAGACAGTTTTAATATTATTGCCTTTAATGGTTCAGTCGAGTTGTTATTTGCTAATACTAAAATGTTAACTGAGTACAACATTAATAAAGCAAAGCGCTTTATTAATAGTTTACAGGCTAATGGCGGCACAGAAATGTATCGGCCGCTAAGCCAAGCGTTAGTTATGGCAAAAAGTGATCAGCAAAGCTCACAAGCTATTCGACAAGTGGTATTTATTACCGACGGCGCAGTCGCTAATGAATTTGAATTAATGCAATTACTGGAAGGTGCACAAAACAATTTCCGATTATTCACTGTCGGTATTGGCGCAGCACCGAACGGATATTTTATGAAAAAGGCAGCGCAGTTTGGCCGAGGTAGTTATGTCTTCATTCAGAACAACCATGATGTCCAGACCAATATGTCAGCACTAATGGATAAAATTAGCAAACCAGCAGTCAGTAACATTAATTTGATGTTTGATAATCAAATTCATCAGAAAGTCGATATTTACCCGAAAAAAATAACCGATTTATACATGGGCGAGCCAATGCAAGTTGCCATTAAATCTAAGTTTCCCATTACCAGCGTGCAACTTTCTGGTGACACAGCCGACCTACCTTGGTATCAACAAATCATTATTGACGATAGCCAAGCCGCCCAAGGGATTTCAAGCCTTTGGGCAAGGAACAAAATTGAAGATTTACTTGACGGTTTAGTGGTTGGAAATGATAAAGAGCAAGTAAGGCAAGAAGTAATTACTACCTCTATTGCTCATCAAATCATTTCTCCTTATACCAGTTTTATTGCGATAGAAAAGCCGAAGGAACTTTCACCGTTAACAGCAGAACAACAAACAAAAATGTTTAGTAGTCAGAAGAACATGCTCGCTAAAGCCCACGAAAGTTTGATGGTAGCTATGCCTAAAACTGCACTTGGCTGGCATCAGCAGTTAATTATTGGCCTGCTATTAATGTTATTTGCACCTTTAGTTTTACGTATTTGGTCAAAATAACATGATCAATATAGTGGCTAAAATACTGCTATTAGTCGGCAGCTTGCTCAGCATCCATGCTAGCTGGTTGCCAGCTAAAGGCTGGTTATCACAACAGCTAATTCAATATAGTTGGAAACAATCAATGGCTAACTACCAGCAGCAAACAACTCAGCAGACAAACCAGCAGAGTGCGCATCAGCCTAGAACATTTGCTGTTAAACCTTGGCCATGGGCAGATACGTTTCCTATTGGTGAATTATCAATCAAGCGCTTACATAAGAAAGTAGTGATCTTAAATGGTGGCGACCCAACAACGTTAGCATTTTCCGCTGGTGCGGTAGCACCATTTAACAAAATTCACGCAATCAAACCTTTTGTTATAGCTGGCCATCGCGACAGCCACTTTGCATTTTTGGAGAACATAATTATGAAAGATGTCATCTCAATGACTGACCCATCAGGTATCAATCAACTTTATCAAGTAGAAGCGATAGAAATAGTGGATGCTTCTAAAGGGCCACTGCCTGTTTTAGCTGACAATAGTAACTTAATACTAATTACCTGCTACCCATTTAACAGCATTGGAAGTGATACCAATGAACGCTATGTGATAACAGCAAAACGATTATGAATCATAAATAAGACTGTGCTTTGATAAGTAATAATAACTTCAGCTAATAACAAAAAAATTAGCCCCCAAATTAGCTAAGAAAAGCTAGCTAAAAAATAGCTTCTAGCTAGCTTCAAAATGCACTCTCATGCAAGGTTTACACGATATTGGGCTATTCTTTAATCGTAAGCTTATTGAGTAAAATGCTTGTGATGAAACTGCAAATGTTGCTCAATAAAACTCGCTATAAAGTAGTAACTATGATCATAGCCTTCATGTTGAGTTAACTCTAATGGGTAATTATTTTCAGTTGCTGCAGCAATTAATGTTTCGGGTTTCAGTTGTTCCACTAAGAAATCGTCACCTAAACCTTGATCAACTTTAGCAGGTACATGAGCACTTGCCTTTTGCATTAACTTACTGCTGTCAAATTCCTGCCACGTTGATTTATCGTTGCCTAGATATGCTGCAAACGCTTTTTTACCCCAAGGGCAATTTACGGGGTTAGAGATAGGACTAAAGGCTGAGACAGAGCTATATCGATCTGCATTTTTCAGGGCGATCATTAATGCACCATGGCCGCCCATCGAGTGTCCAGAAATAGCACGTTGCTTAGTGACAGGAAAGTTAGACTCAATTAACCCAGGTAACTCATTCACAATATAGTCATACATGTGAAAATGCTTATTCCACGGTGCTTGTGTGGCATTAACATAAAACCCTGCACCTTGGCCTAAATCATAGCCATCATCGTTAGCAACATCTTGTCCTCTAGGGCTAGTATCAGCAGCAACGATGGCAATACCAAGCTCTGCAGCAATATGCTGTGCACCGGCTTTTTGCATAAAATTTTCATCGCTGCATGTTAACCCTGACAACCAATAAAGTACTGGCACTTTTACGCCCTGTGACACCTGTGGCGGTAGATAAATAGCAAATTGCATATTTCCATTAACGCTGCTCGAATAATGGCAGTATTGCTTGTGCCAACCACCAAAGCTTTTATTCGAACTAATATTTTCTAATGTCATTTTAAGCCTTCCAAAAATCATTACGCCCTAGCTATAACACTAGGGTTTTGTATGCTGTCTACTATTTATCGAAATGAATAACAGTACGAATACTTTCACCTTTGTGCATTAACTCAAATGACTCGTTAATATCTTCCAGGCCCATAGTATGCGTGATGAAATCACTTAATTTAAATTCACCTTGTAAGTAACGTTCAACATAATCAGGTAATTCACTGCGGCCTTTTACACCACCAAATGCACTGCCGCGCCAAACACGACCAGTAACGAGCTGAAATGGACGAGTTGAGATTTCTTGACCAGCGCCAGCAACACCAATAATTACTGATTCTCCCCACCCCTTATGACAACACTCAAGAGCTGAGCGCATTAAGTTAACATTACCAATACACTCGAAAGAGTAATCAACGCCGCCGTCGGTCATTTCGACGATCACTTCTTGAATTGGCTTATCAAAATCTTTCGGGTTGATAAAGTCAGTAGCACCTAGCTTTTTAGCTAAATCAAACTTACTTTCATTGATATCAATAGCAATAATACGACTCGCTTTTGCCATTGTTGCACCAATAACTGCCGATAAACCAATCCCACCTAAGCCGAAAATAGCGACTGTTGCGCCCTCTTCAACTTTAGCAGTATTCATTACTGCGCCCATACCAGTAGTAACACCACAACCTAGCAAACAAACTTCTTCCAATGGTGCTTCTTTATTAACTTTTGCCAAAGAAATTTCAGGTAATACCGTGTATTCAGAGAATGTTGAACAGCCCATATAATGGTAAATAGGTTGGCCGTCTTTATAAAAACGCGTGGTACCGTCAGGCATTAAACCTTTACCTTGCGTTTCACGAATTTGCTGACAAAGGTTAGTTTTTCCTGATAAACAAAATTTACACTCACCACACTCAGGGGTGTATAAAGGAATAACATGGTCACCTACTTGTACGCTAGTAACACCGTCACCGACTTGTTCAACAATACCGCCGCCTTCATGGCCTAATATTGCAGGAAAAACACCTTCTGGATCTTCGCCAGATAAGGTAAAGGCATCGGTATGACAAACACCAGAAGCAATAACTTTAATTAATACTTCGCCTTTGCGAGGTAACATAACGTCAACTTCTTCAACCGATAATGGCTGTTTAGGGCCCCAAGCAATCGCCGCTTTTGATTTAATAAATTTGTCAGTCATTTTTAATCCTCAATAAAATTAATTCTTTCACACCGTAAAGCCATAATATTTGTTTGTTACATCCGCTAAACATGAACTGGTTGCCAACAACTTAATTAAAAACATCGCAATAACTATAGTTGAATAACTTAACTACTGATGTGCTCAACCGCGTAATAATTTGTCTTAGTGGTGTTATTATATTTATTTCTGATTAAATGATAATATAAACAAATAACAATTCACCTTTACCTATATGTAACAATAAAAAGGTAAACATTAGATAAATGAGAGATAAACATGAACTTTGATGGTATTAGTGAATTCGTTTATGTTGCAGAAACCTCAAGTTTTACCCAAGCAGCAAAGAGGCTCGATATTTCAACTGCTCATGTTAGCCGTCGGGTAACAGCGCTAGAACAACGACTTAATATAAAACTGCTTTATCGCACCACTCGAAAGGTTTCCTTAACCCAAGAAGGGCAATTATTTTTCCAACATTGCCGTAACCTTGTTGATGGTGTTGAAGAAGCTGAACGTCTGGTTACTAATTTACAACAAAAACCTCAAGGACATATCAAGCTTACAGCCCCAGTGACATATGGTGAGCAAAAAGTATTGCCGCTAATAAATAATTTTATTCAGCAGCACAGTGAAGTGAATGTTAGTGCTTATTTGAGTAACCAAAATATTGATTTAGTTGAACAAGGTTTTGATTTAGCAATACGTTTAGGAAAACTTGCTGATTCAACACTGATGGCCAAAAAACTTGGCACTAGAACTAACTATTTATGCGCCTCGCCACTGTACATAGAAAAATATGGTATGCCGCACTCATTGTCAGAGCTTAGTGATCATAGCTGTTTATTAGGTACATTAGATTATTGGCGCTTCAATGAAGCAGGAAAAGAAAAAACAATTAAAGTTAGTGGTGCATTAAGATACAACAATGGTACTGGCTTAACCGACGCAGCCTTAAAAGGCTTAGGTATAGTGCAACTGCCCGACTACTATGTAAAAGAAGATATAGCTAAAGGCAACCTCATTCCCTTACTTAGGCAATTTCAAGAGCCTGAAGAAGGTATTTGGGCCGTATACCCTCACAACCGACAACTATCCCCTAAAATTCGTGCCTTAGTTGACTATCTAGATGAGTACCTTAAACCATAACTTTCTAAAAAAATAAAGATAAAATTAATACCCTCTAGCTTTATTAACACATGCCGGTAGGTGCCCAGTTTTTCGATACTCAATAATATTATTAGCAACAATTTTACAAGCCGACTGTAATTGTGTTGGTGCTGAGATATGCGGCAATACAGTCACATTTGGCTGTTGCCACAGTTTACTATCTGTCGGCAATGGTTCTTGGTCAAACACATCAAGTACCGCATGTTTAATATGATTATTCACAAGTGTATGCAATAAAGCATCAGTATCAATAATACCGCCACGTGCGAAATTAATCACAGAACTGCCTTTTGGCATCTGCTCAAGTAGCTCAGTGTTAATTAGCCCTTGAGTTTCTGCTGTCAATGGCAATAAGCAAACTAAAATATCACTCCTTGATACCATTGCTAATAAACCTTCTTGCCCGCTAAAAGTACTAATACTCGGCAAATTTTTCGTGGAACGACTCCAACCCATCACGTCAAAGCCATTTTGCTGTAACCGCTGTGCACTTTCGCACCCTAATTCACCTAAACCTAGAATACCAATTCGCCTTTCATTTGCTGGCGTATATTGATGCTGTAGCCAAGTAGCTTCTTGCTGCTGCTTGGCATAGATTGGCATATCACGATGCAAGTACAAACTCCAAGCTAGAACTGCTTCAGCCATCGTTTGACTTAACATAGGGTCAATCAAGCGAGTTATTTTAATGTCGGAAGATTGCAAATTTGCCATTAATTTTTCTACGCCTGCCCAAACACTATGTAGCCAGCTTAAATTGTTAAAGCTAGATAACGTAGTTATGTCAGGATTAGCAACAATCGCAATCGTACATAATTGTCGTTGCTCTGGTGCAACATCACTGGCTAAAACAATGTTTTCATTAGGTAGTTCAATACTTAATGCTTCAAGCCACATCTGTTGCTCTGCAGCTGATAATTGACTGATAAAAGGGATCATATCGAGATATCTGTTGAATGATTTTTGCATTTATTTTACCTCAACTATATCTCAACATCGCAGCGTTTTAATCTAAAGATAAATAAAAAGTTATAATTTTGTTATATCTTCCAGCGCTTAACTAAGGTATAACGACGCCATGAAAGTACCTAAACGCATACAGCCACTTGTTGACGATGGCTTAGTAGACGATGTAATAAGCCAACTTATGAGCGGTAAAGAAGCTACCGTTTATATGGTTCGTTGTGGCGACGAAATTCGCTGTGCTAAAGTTTACAAAGAAGCCATTAAACGCAGTTTTAAAAAAGCGGCGCAGTATCAAGAAGGGCGAAAAAGTAGAAACAGTCGTCGTGCAAGAGCCATGGAAAAGGGCTCTAAATACGGCCGCGAGCAACAAGAGTCTGCTTGGCAAAGTGCAGAAGTTGATGCTCTGTATAAACTCGCAGAAGCTGGCGTGCGAGTACCTCAGCCATTTGGCTGTTTTGATGGCGTTTTATTAATGGAGCTCGTCACCGATGACGACGGTGATGTGGCACCACGGTTAAATGACGTTATTATGCCTAACGAACAAGCAAAAGAAGATCATGCGTTAGTCATGCATTATGTTAAATTGATGCTTTGTTCTGGTGTTATTCATGGTGACTTATCAGAGTTTAACGTTTTGGTAGATGATTATGGCCCTGTTATCATTGACCTACCACAAGCTGTTGATGCCTCTGCGAACAATAATGCCAAAGCAATGTTGATTCGCGACGTTAACAACATGACCAATTATTACAGTCAGTTTAGCCCAGAACTTAAACACAGCCGCTACGCCGAAGAAATGTGGGCATTGTTTGAGCGTGGAGAGCTTACCCCTGAATACCAACTTACCGGCTTATTTAAAGAAAGTGCCGTAAGCGCCGATGTAGATACAGTTTTAGAAGAAATTAAAGCGGCATTTGCACAAGAACAAGCTAGGCTTGAGCGTATCAATGAAGCGAACACCATCGAAGACAATTATTAATAACGTATAAAACTAATACTCGATTAATACGCACTAATAGAAAAATAAAATACCGCCAACAATCAAACTTGCTAAAAATACCGTTTCGCTGCCCATTAGCAATACCGGTTTCCACCCTACCGACAATACTTGCTTTAAAGACGTTTTCACGCCAATCGCTGCAATAGCAACTACCAATAAACTACTTGATAAACCACGAATAATTTCGATTAACCAAATAGGTAATGCACCAATGTTTTTCAAAAATGCCAGTACAAAAAATAATATCAAAAAGCCAGGGATAAAAGCGCTAACTCCTGCTTCCATTTTGCTATCACGCTCTTTAAAAGCAATAAATACCATCATCACAATTGGCATTAATAACGCAACACGTAATAGTTTGATATAAGTGGCAACATCACCTGCTTCTGGTGAAATGGTATAGCCTGCACCGACAACTTGCGCAACATCATGAATAGCACCGCCTATAAAAACGCCGGCTAATTGATCTGAAAAGCCCAAGTATCTTGCTAAAATAGGGTAAAATATCATCGATAAGGTACTAAAAGTGGTAATACCAATAACGGTAAGGGCGAAATACTTTTCTTGAGCTTTATCCTTTGGTAGTACTGTTGAAATAGCCGCAGCAGCAGAAACCCCACATACAGCAACCGCCCCACCAGAAAGTACCCCAAATGTTTTCGGTAACGCTAGTGCCCGTGAAAATAGCACACCAAATATCATAGTCAGTGCCATACTCACCATCACAATTAATGGCGGGGTAATACCCAAAGAAACAATGTCGGCAAAAGCAATACGAACACCTAACATGCCAACACAAAGCCGCAATAGCTCTCGTGAGCAATAATTAACCCCGTGTTGGATTTTTTTGTGACGATAAAACGCGTGAGCACTTAACCCCAACAGTAGTGCAAATAACATCACCGGCGCTTGATATCGAGTTGCCACAATTGTCGCAAAAATAGCAATTATCGAGCACAGTGCGGCCCCTAGCAATTTTGCTTGTAAATTAACTAACATTTATTCGTTTTACCGCAGCATAGTTATCATTAAAAATCGCGCTAAATTATACCATTAGTGCTGCCAATATAGCTGTAATTTCTAGCTTTTAATATCGTTAATCAATAGTGATTACCCGCAGCAGCACCCGTTATCAAAGTACTTAAAATTAAATTTCAGCAATAAAAAGGCCTGTAATCACAGGCCTCAAACATCCAATATTTAGCTATAAACTATCGCTTAGCTAAACCATTTGTTGTTAATACCTTTGGCGGCAAAACGCACTAAAACAAAGGCAATCACAATCACCATAACTGGCATTATCATGCCCCCTGGACCATAAACTTCAAATGAGTTACTGATGAAGAAAGAGTGAAACATTTGTACGATAACGCCAACAAATGAAGCGACAAATAACTGATAGCATAAACTTTTCTTTAGCAATAATGCCAAACTTCCTAAAACACCAGCAAATACGGCAACGGCAAACGCGGCAGTTGCCCATATTGGAGTTGTAGCATATAAATCTTGCTCAGCCTGAGGCAGTTCAGCAATCATTTCCGGTGTCATCATCATCTGACCAACAAAGGCCATAACACCAAGTAAATTCCAAACTAGCGCTACAACTGCTACAGTTTTGAACCAACTTGGTATTGTATTTATTGTTGGTGTTGGCTTAATTTCCGGCTCAGTGTTACCAGATGAGTTCTCAGGTGAATTATTGTCAGACATAGTTCTTTTCCTTATTGGTTTTATTATTAAGAAGCTATAAATAAGTTACGTCACTTATTTATAGCACAAGAACCTAAATCTATAACGCTAAATTATTCGCCCCAAATATCTTTTGGTTTTAACTTTAATACTTTCCGCTCACCCGGCTTACGCTCTGTTTTACTTTTATTTGGATTAACATAGATTTTACTAGCATTAGGTTTTGCCGCTTTATAATTTTTATTTTCTAAAATTTTCTCTAACTTATCAGCTGTTTCAGTTTCTTGGTTTTTAACCTGTACTTTGGCCCGACGCTGTACATGAAATTTTTTGTCTACACCTTGCAAAAAGTTACGTAACACTTGATCTTTACATTCTCGGTAATTCTTATGATCTGGCTTGCGGGAAAACGCGCTTAATTCAGGTTTATTTAAACGAAAGTTTACTGAGGCCAACATTTCAATGATATCTTCAGCTTTTAAATTAAAGGCAATTTTAAGTTTAGTTAAAATAATATTATTGTTTAATCGCTTTTCTATTTTTACTGGCGCACCTTCTTTTTTGCCACGACGCTCATTAATAAAACCATTTAAAAATGCAGCAAAAGTTGTGTCTGGACAATTGACATATGCTGGATCTTCTTCTTTTTTAAGCCAATTACTTATTTGCTCACGTGTTACGGTTAGATCACCCGCTGCAAAAATGGCAATAACCTTCTGATCATTAAAATTAAAGGTATATCTTAGGCGGCGTAAAACGTCGTTATTAGTCACAAACTTCTCCAAAAACGTCAACATAACAATAGCTGACAACTGTTACTTATTAACACGCGTATTTAGCACATAAAAAATAACAAAACAATAATTTAATTAGCCGATATTATACATGATTTGGTTAGGGGCTGTTGATCTTTCACTTTGGTCTCTGCTATCGGCTAATATTTAAGATAACAAGGCGGAAATCGTGTTATGTAGTTATTCTCGTCTTTGTCTCCTGAGTCGCTCTACCTTCTGCATCCTTGCAGTCGTACGTTAATTTTTCCAACGATGTTAGGTTGAAAATTAGCCATAGCCCATCGGGTTGCCTTGAAAAAGCATTACTCTTGTTGCCTACAGGATGTAGGTACATAGCGTGAGCAGGATGCGGAAGCTGTGCTTAAAGTGCATTTGGAACAACCAAACATTAAATTAAGCACCTCGATTAACATCTTTTTCAAAAGCAACATAGCTATAAACTGAAAGATCAACAGCCCCTAGTGAATTCTGTACTTGCCAAATCTAATTCTTAGCAAATTATAAAGCGCAATATTCAAGAATAGCTTTAGCCGCTAAAACTTCACAGAAACTCATGCTAAGATACGCGCAATTTACACTGTCATAGCCATATACCGGTTAAGGCAGCTATCAGCTATTTATGTTATAAAAAGAGCAGTCATGAGCAAAAACGTTAATTTATTCAATCCTGTTTTAGCAAAAAGTCGTGGTAAAAATGCCGACAAAAAAATTTGGCAAAACTTACCCGGCAGTAGTGCGAGCTTGGCAATTTTCCATGGTGCGTTGTCGGCATCACAACCTGTTCTTTTATTAACTCACGACACGCCTTCTGCGTTACGTTTAGAGCAAGAATTGTCAAGTTTAAACCATCAACAACAATTGCCTATTTGCTTATTCCCCGACTGGGAAACCTTACCATACGATACATTTTCTCCACACCAAGACATTATTTCTCAGCGCTTAGCGACCTTATATCAATTATCAAGAATGAAACAAGGCATTGTTATCGTACCGGTAACAACGTTAATGCAGCGATTAGCACCTAAACAGTATTTGGAAGCAAATAGCCTTATCATTCAAAAAGGCGATAAAAAAGATATTCACCAATTGAGGCAAGAACTTGAAGCTAGCGGTTATCGTTATGTTGATCAAGTTATGGAACATGGTGAGTTCTCGGCGCGCGGAGCCATTCTCGATTTATTCCCTATGGGTAGTAAAACCCCCTACCGTTTAGACTTTTTTGATGACGAAATAGATGAAATTCGTTTATTCGATCCTGAAAACCAACGTTCAAGTGACAAAGTTGCTGGCATTGATTTACTACCTGCACATGAATTTCCCACGGATAGTGATGGTATTAACTTGTTCCGTAGTCAATACCGTGAGCAATTTACTAGCACCATAGACAAAGAATCAATTTACCATCAAGTTAGCAATGGTATTATGCCCGCAGGTATTGAATATTATCTACCGCTTTTTTTCCAACAATCGAATACGCTATGCGATTATTTATCTGAGAACACCTTAGTCATTGTTAGCGGTGATATTGACAAAGCGATGGCACACTATTGGAGCGACATAGAATATCGCTATGAAGACAGACGTTATGACCCGACACGGCCCCTGCTACCTCCACAACAACTGTTTCTCAATAATGAAGAGTTATACAGCGCTTTAAAACCATTTGACCGCATTAACCTAAAGCCAGAAGTTATTGAGCAAGAGGTTAAAACATCGCAAGTGCAATTCGATGTTAAGCCGCTACCAGATTTAACAATTGATCATAAACTAAAGCAACCATTTGAGTTAATTAACAACTTTATTAGCGATAAAGAAACACCATCAAAGTTGCTTTTTGTCGCCGAAAACCAAGGACGTCGTGAAAGTGTTTTAGAGTTACTACAACGTAACCAAGTTAAGCCGACAAATTTTGACAGCATAGAAGACTTTGTTAATAGTGACAGTAACTTAGGTATTACGGTAAATGCTCTAACCGCAGGTTTTATCTTCCAAGCAAAAGGCAGCGCAAAAAAGAATGCCATTGCCTTAGTTACCGAGGCTGAATTATTAGGTGACATTGTTCGTCAAACCCGCCGACGCAATAAACAGCAAGACATCCAAAACGATGCAATATTTAAAAACTTAGCGGAACTCAGTATTGGTCAGCCTGTAGTACACATTGAGCACGGAATTGGACGTTACATGGGCTTACAAACCATAAAGAACGCCGGTATTACCACTGAATTTTTAGTATTAAGTTATGCTAGCGAAGCCAAGCTCTATGTGCCAGTCGCCGCATTACATTTAATTAGTCGATACTCTGGCGCTGACGCCGACCATGCGCCACTGCATAAATTAGGTAACGATACCTGGAGTAAAGCCAAGCAAAAAGCGGCAGAGAAAGTACGCGATGTAGCCGCAGAATTACTTGATATTTACGCAAAACGTGCCAGTAATCACGGTTACAGTTTTAAGCGTGACAAAGATGATTATCAAGCTTTTGCTAACAGCTTTGGCTTTGAAGAAACCTTAGACCAAGAACAAGCCATTAATGCAGTAATTAGCGACATGCTATCGCCTCAAGCTATGGACCGTTTAGTTTGTGGCGATGTTGGTTTTGGTAAAACAGAAGTGGCTATGCGTGCAGCATTTGTTGCAGTCAATGATGGTAAACAAGTGGCAATATTAGTGCCTACCACTTTGCTGGCGCAGCAACATTATGAAAACTTTCGCGACCGTTTTGCCAACTGGCCTATCAGCATAGAAGTACTTTCTCGTTTTAAAACAGCTAAAGAACAAAACCAAGTTATAAAAGATGTTGAATCTGGTCAAATTGATATTTTAATTGGTACTCACAAGCTATTACAAAACAGCATTAAATATAGCGACTTAGGGTTGCTCATTGTCGATGAAGAGCATCGTTTTGGTGTTAAGCAAAAAGAGAAAATTAAGCAACTGCGCTCAAATGTCGACATTCTTACATTAACAGCAACACCTATCCCAAGAACCCTAAATATGGCAATGGGTGGCATGCGCGATTTATCTATTATTGCGACCCCGCCAGCAAAACGGTTAGCAGTAAAAACCTTTGTTAGGCAACGCGACGATGCTCTTATTAGAGAATCGATATTGCGTGAAATTCTACGCGGTGGCCAAGTTTATTTCTTACATAATAATGTTGATACCATAGATAAAACCGCTGCCGATATTCAAACATTATTACCAGAAGCAAAAATAATTACTGCCCATGGTCAAATGCGCGAACGTGAACTTGAACGTATCATGAGTGATTTCTACCACCAACGCTTCAATGTACTGGTATGTACAACAATTATTGAAACCGGTATTGACGTGCCAAGTGCCAACACCATAATAATGGATAGAGCTGACCACTTAGGCCTAGCCCAATTACACCAGCTTCGTGGCCGAGTTGGTCGTTCTCATCATCAGGCGTACGCGTATTTATTAACGCCGCACGAAAAACGCATGACTAAAGATGCGAAAAAGCGCCTTGAAGCTATCGCATCACTTGAAGATTTAGGCGCTGGTTTTACCTTGGCAACTCATGATTTAGAAATTCGTGGTGCCGGTGAATTATTAGGTGAAGATCAAAGTGGCTCTATGAGCCAAGTCGGTTTTAGTTTATACATGGAAATGCTTGATGCCGCTGTTGCAGCCCTAAAAGACGGCAAACAGTTATCGCTTGAACAGGTCATGAAAACGCAAACCGAAGTCGATTTACGCGTGCCAGCATTACTGCCTGATGACTACATTTTTGACGTTAGCCTAAGACTAAGCCTATATAAACGTATCGCTAGTTGTAAGAGCAAACAAGCCCTAGACGACGTGCAAGTTGAATTGATAGACCGCTTTGGCTTATTGCCACAGGCAACCAAAAATCTCATTCATATTGCCAAGCTTAAATTAAAAGCAGAAAAAATTGGTATTTCTCGTATTGACGCTGGCCCTGCTGGTGGTGCGATAGAGTTCAATAGTGATACTAAAGTTGACCCTATGTTTATCATGAAGTTAATTCAGCAACAGCCTAAAATTTATAAAATGGAAGGCGGTAGCAAGCTTAAATTTAGCCAAGCAAGTGAAGATGCTAAAGCACGATTTATTTTAATTACCACCATGGTCAATGAACTAGCAAACCACTTACGTACTGATGGTTAACTCACTCAAAGTTCGATACGGTACTGACAGTTACTAGCTGTGTAAAAAAATAAACGCTTAGGTAAATGATTGATAATTTAAGTATTGATCAACTTTTGCTATTATCCGAATGTAATATCGTCATTTTTATTGCCGATAACGGATATTAATAACTGGAAAGTGAATGAAATTAAAGCAGTTTATATTATGTGCCGCCGCAATAGTATTACCACTATCAGCAAATGCTGCGTCAAAGAAAAATAAAGACCGATGGTTTGAGATAGAAGTTATCTTATTTAGCCAATTAGGTGATAAAAGTGCATTAAAAGAAAGTTTTCCTGAGCACAGTGAACTACCAAAGTACCGTCGTAGCCTAGACTTGCTTGCTAACTACTTAAATCCCGATATTGCTAGCTTAAAACAGTTATTACCCAGTTGTGAATCGCCATATTACGCTGCAAACTTAGTCAGCCAAAATGCAAAACTTCCAGCTCTTTTCACTGAAAAATCATTAGCTGAAATAGCGCACATACCAGCATTAACAGCTCAATCAAGCACACCATTTGATGAATTAAATAACGCTGCGGATAGCTTTAGTGATGGCGCTGAGCTTTTGCCTGTAGAAACAATAAATTCATCATTAATAACGGAACTAGAAAATGTTGAGCAGCAAAATAATCGCGTACAGCCCTCACTTGCAACAGAGTTAAGCTCTGAACTTTCAGCTGAAGAACGCGCAGAAATAGCAGCATTAGTCATTGCTGCTGAAAATGAATTTAGTCATTTTAAATTTCCTTATACCGTTGAACAGGTAACAGATAAATCAGCTGAAAGCTGGTGCCGAATAGATAAGCAGCAACTTACTTCGCAACAATCAGATAATGATGATTTTGACTACTACGGCTTTACCGTCGATAAAATGCCATTAGCAATTAATGCCGCAGAAGATATTAACAATACGAAGACCCATTTACTCAGTAAAGAGTCATTAAAACTGGGGGATGTAATTACTGACTTACGATACAGTAAAAACTTTCGACCAATACTTCATATGGGTTGGCGGCAAGTTGCCCGGCCTAAAAAACAGTCAATTCCAGTAAAAGTATATGCCGGTGATAATTTTGCTGCTGACTACGAAAAACAATTAACCACTTTTCAGACACAACAAAATGCATTGATGTCACAGGCTGCTATCAATGAAACATTAGCCGCCGCTAGCGGGCAACAGCCAAAAACTGATTCACTCACAGAGAGAAAAGCAGCTTTACTTGCACAAGCCAAGCAAACAAGAATAGCTGACATTGTATCGCAAATATCAGCAATCACAGACGACACCGACACTTTACTAAACACTATTGAAAGTGATGATTTATCCCTACAACTTGATGATGAGACAAATGTTAATGTTGAGCAAAATATCGCTCCAATAGCACCAGTGCAAGACTGGTTTATTGATGGCTTATTTAACGTTCATTTAAAGCATTATTTATTTATTACTGCTGACTTTAATGTCCTTGATAAAAACTTGGCTGAACTTGCGACCGCAAGATTAAGCGACGCTTCACCAGCGATAAATAACACTAATTCACAAAACAGTCGTGATGCACTACCAACTCAAGCAAAAGTCATTCGCTTTAAGCAAAATCGTCGAGTGATTAGTGGTGAGGTTCACTATTTTGATCATCCTTATATGGGCATGATTGTACAAATAAGACCTTACAAGAAACCAAAAGCAGAAACCAATAATTAAACTTTTGTTGCCTAACCAGCAATAATGTAGAGGACACTATGGATAAAGAAGTTGAAATTCAAGCAGCAGTTTTTCGCCGCTTATTAGCACATTTAGATAACCGCAAAGACGTACAAAACATTGAGTTAATGAATTTAGCAGGCTTTTGTCGTAACTGTTTTTCTAAATGGACGGTTGCCGAAGCGGAAAAACTCGGGGTAGAGGTAGATATAGATGCGGCTCGTGAGCAGGTTTATGGCATGCCATATACTGAATGGAAGGAAAAACATCAACTTCCGGCAACCGAAGAGCAAATGGCTAAATTTAATGAATTAAACCCGAAAAAATAACCCTTTGTTTTTTTGATGAAGTACCAAGATATTAACGAGTGATGAAGCTAAGTACTGTAATAGTCATTTTATCTCTATTTATAGCTGATTTTTCCTATGCAAATCAGCAAACTCTTCGTACGTCCTATTATCGACAGAATGTCGCGCCACAATTGTTTTTTGATGAAAATGGCAGACCGACAAGTGGCATTCTTTACGATATAACTCATGCGATTGCCAATGAAATGGCTGTGAAACTAGAGCTTTTGCCTATTCCACGGAAACGAATTACACAATCATTAATCAGAAATATCATTGATATGCACTGTGTAGCCAACCCCAAGTGGTACAAACTTACAACGTTACGCTGGAGCCCTGTTCTTTATAAAAACCCTGACATTTTGATCAATCGAAAAGGCATAACTTCAATAGCTGAGCTTTCAAATTATAGTAATTTAAAAATAGGCACTACATTAGGCTATATCTACCCAGAACTAATTGCACATATTGAGAATAAAAATATCTTAGAAGTAACGAGTTTATCTCCTGATAAAAGCTTTGAAAAGTATAGAAAAAATAAAGTTTCTGGCTTTATTAGCGCATCTGTTGAGGCGTCTTACTTTACTAAAGATATAGAAGATTCGGTAATTATCTTAAACAACAACGATATACACTGTGTATTTGCGCCAAGCATGAAAGAGGCAACATTAAAACGAATAAATAATGCGATTGATATCTTGAAAACTTCGGGCGAGATTGCAAACATTTTAGCTAGATATAAACATGTCCCTAAGATTGCGCCGCGTTACGGCGAAGTAATCACCGAGTAATTAACTTAATTTCTTGTGCTGATAGCAATATAAACTCTTTAAACTCGAACAAAAATTGTAGATTCACTTGCTCGACGGTCACTGCGACCTCGAGATTCTAACCATCGACCTCTATTGATTTGATTTTGTCTACGATCATCCCCTGTACGGCGCTCTTCCCCCGTCAATACATACAAATTAATATCGCTTGACTCTTGCTCTGCGGCCAGCTTAGTTATTTGCTTTTGCTTACTTTTTTTCTGTTGTTGATGCTTATTGCTATCTTTAGCCGAAGGCTCAGCTTTCGCGGTATAACTCGGCGGCAGTAAATCAGTGAACACTTCCATTTTAATTCTCTTTCGGTTTACTAAAATCATTTATCAACTGTTCATTAAATCGGCAGTTAAAAATAAAAGTTTAATTTTTTTAACTGTTACCTCGCTACAACCAACGCACTATTAGTAAAATGCCACTTCAGAAAAGTGTAACCAATAATTTATGCTAACCTTATGTCTCTCGACAAAGCCTAACAGCCAATGATAGGCTGTTTATTCCTTCAAAAAACTCAATATAAACTGGTACATGGATAAAAAAAATTCGAAATTACTATTTGCAGCTATTATTACAATATTCAGCGTTTTTAATAGCTACGCACATACCGAAAGTTCAAACCAAACAAAGGATAAGCATCAACTTACCGTTTCAAAAATTGCCGAAAATGTATTCCAACACGTTTCGTATAAAGAGGTTAAAGGTTTTGGGTTAGTGCCAGCTTCTGGTCTTGTTGTCATTAACGATAAAGACGCTCACATTATTGATACGCCTTGGACAAACACCGATACAGAACAATTAGTCACGTGGATTAACAGCCAAGGTTTCACATTAAAAAGCAGTATATCTACCCATTTTCATGATGATCGCGCTGGTGGAATTTCTTACCTAAATAAATTATCCATTGATACTTATGCTAGTGAGTTCACCAATAAGCTATTAGCAAGTCGTAATAAAGCCGTGGCTAAACACAGCTTGTCACTGCCCCCCCCTAAAAAGAAGCAATTAATGGTTAACGATACTGTTGAAGTGTTTTACCCTGGAGCAGGACACTCCATGGATAATATTGTGGTGTGGTTACCAGAGCATAAAATACTATTTGGTGGCTGCTTTGTGAAAAGCTTATCAAGTACATCTCTAGGTTATACAGGTGACGCTGACATTAAACAATGGCCAATATCAATGCAAACCCTTATTGAACAATACCCACAGGTAAAGATTGTTGTGCCAGGTCATGGTAAAATCGGCGATAAGAAATTATTAACCAATACTAAAGCATTGGCGACTGAAGCGCATAATAAAATGAATCTTACGCAATAAATGAACACTTCAAGTGTTAACGTTATAACAACGAAGCTTGGCAGTAACGACTAATTAAACCAAATAAAAAGCACTAACTTCAAAAAGAAATTAGTGCTTTATTGATAATTAATTGCTAATAAAAACTAAGCTAGGAATTAAGTTAACAATCTCCTACGTCGGCCTGAGCAACTATGCTACGAGCATATTTTACAAACTCATGATTAGCAAAGTCTCGCACAGTTTTAATATTAAAGCTTTCAGCAAGTACTTTTGCATCTGCGGCAGTAACGCCTTTAAGCGCTGAAACCGAGGCGTCAGCAACTTCATTTAATGGTTTACTTTCATAAGCTTTATCGACTAAACCTTTGATACTAAAACAGGGGTCTACTGCGGCATTTGACTCATCCTTTACTAGAAACTCAAGTGGCAAAGGAAAGCCAGACCTTATCGTTCGCGCTAAAACTAATGCATCTTCTGATGAGGTCATAAAAAGTGAATCTCTTACACATCTTGCAAGATCTAGGTCACAATCAGCGGCACATGCTATTTGATCAGCAGTACCAGGCAGTCGTGAGCATCCTCTCATACAATTCAACCAATCCTTAAAACAACTAGCCATGTTGTATCTCCTTCATCCTTTATAATCGTTGCGAATATAGATAGAATAAAAGCCGTTTTTCACGATATTCACCTTATATTTTAGCCTAAATCTTGGCTTTCACCTCTTTTACCGATCGCTTTACGCAAGCAAACTCACGCTTTTCAACCCAGTATTTGCCCAGTACAGAAAGTTAATAGGTTATTAAGAATAAATGATGAAAAAACTTGCGGAAGATTACAAATAAAATACGTAAGCTAAGGTGCGAGTAAAAGCTTTAAAATAACTACGATTTAACTAAACTTACTACCTTTAAATAGGCAACAAATAATAGCTTTCATAAAGTAAAAACTGAAGAATATCGTGCTACTACGGATACCATGTTCTACAAAAATGCAGCTACTTCGCTTTCAGTCAAATAACGCCATTGTCCTAGTTCTAGATCTGCTAATTTAATTGGCCCTATTTGTTCACGATGCAAGCCAACCACTTTATTCCCCACAGCCGCAAACATACGTTTAACTTGGTGATACTTACCTTCGGTAATGGTCAGCAACACTTCATTATCAGCAATTTTTTCTAATTTTGCTGGTCGCGTTAAGTTATCTTCGCCTTGAAGTTGCACGCCATGAGTAAACTTTTCTGCAGTATCATCTTTTAGCGGATTACGTAGCCAAACTCGATACACTTTCTCGCACTGTTTTTTTGGAGAAATAATATTATGCGACCAACGGCCATCGTCGGTAATTAAGACTAAGCCTGTTGTGTCGGCATCTAAGCGTCCGGCAATATGCATATCAAATGCACGGTCAACATCAAGCAAGTGCAATAACGAGGGGTACATTTCGTCAACGTTTGAGCAAATAGTATCAACAGGTTTATGCAGAATAATATATCGGGAACTACGGGCTGTTAGCTCTTGCCCTTCAATGGTAATAGAATTGTTTTCATGTACCTGTGTTGCAGGGTCTTTTATTACTTCTTGATTAACTTGAACCTTGCCCATTTTCAGTACTTTTTTAGCTTCTGAACGGGTTAATTCGGTGCTTTTACAAATAAACTTATCAAGGCGCATAAAGACGTTATCACTATTGAGAGATTAAAAATGGCGACCGCTATTATCGCCATTTTTAAACGTTTAGCAAGGTTAATGCAGCTAAGTTCAGTAGTAACTCATTACGTTACTTTATGAGAAGTACCAGTAACCTGCCGCCAATTGTTCGGCAAGAAAAGTAATAAGTTCATCACTAGCCATCCATGGGGTTAATTGTGCTGGTGTGATCTCTACCTGATCACACATTAATTTGACAATATCAGCAATAGCTGGAGAAAAAGTTACTTTTTTACCATCAATATAGCAAACGCCGTTGATAACGGTTTCAGGGAAGTAAAAGGCTCTAGCGCCGCCTAAACGCATTAAGTTATGCTCTGCCATCGCTAGTTTAATATCGTGATGAGCACTCAACTCATCATCAGCTTGCAAGTCAAGTTCATGCTTTGCTTGGGTGTAAAAGGCGCCAATAAAGTCACGTAGCATTTCATCATCACTGGTGAGTGAGGTTAATTGCTGTTTAATTTTTGCAAAATCATCCGAGCTAATTGCGCCACAGTGCTGAGTTGACTGACGCTCAGGGTCGGTGATCAGTTGCCCACCTTGTTCATTATCAATTAAATGATCCGCAAAGCCACTTAATAAACTCACCGCCGAATGAGTACGAAACCCGACTGAAAAACTTAAGCTAGTTTCTAACGTAATACCGTCGTGTGGAAACCCTGGCGGAATATATAAAATATCGCCAGGCATTAGTTCAACATCAATAATGGCGTCAAATGGGTCAACATGTAAAAGAGCAGGATGAGCAGCATATTCACGGTGCTGACCTTTGTCACCAACACGCCAGTTGCGCTTACCTGAGCCTTGACAAATAAAAACATCATACCAATCAATATGAGGCCCCACTCCCCCACCTGGAGTTGCAAAACTCACCATTAAGTCATCTAAACGCCAATGAGGTAAAAAGCGAAATGGTTCAATCATTTTCGCCGCGTCTTCTGACCAATTGTCTAACGCTTGCACAACCAAAGACCAGTTTTTATCCCCTAAATGTTCATATGACTGAAATGGACCAAACTCAGCTTGCCATTGTTCACCATTTTTATAAACTAAGCGTGACTCTACTTCTTCTTCACAAGCTAAACCGGCTATTTCATCAGCGCTGATAGGATCTTGGAAATGCTTAAAACCTTGGCGAATCACCAGTGGCTTTTTCTGCCAATATTCGCGTAAAAAAAGCTCTGTATTAAATTCTTCAGCATTTAACTGATACATATAAATAACCTTTATTCTCTCTTGTAAATCAACAGCAATTAAAGCTTGCTAGCATTTATATAATGCAGCCAGCCTTTTTGCTGAACAACGATATTATGCGACTGACATACCAGCAATTTTGTGCCAATAGCCATTGCACTCTGCTACGCCATCCAGTGGATACTTTTTCGCGTCAACTAACTGGTTACCAAAGCGGTCAAGCATGTTAAAGGCATTGTCATCATCAGCACTAATACGAGCGATATCGACACCAATATTTGCCATTTCAGATACTTCGTTCACTAAGTTATACTGATAACCTGACATGGTTTGTATACCGTTTAGAATAAATACCCGTTCACCTTCCCGACTATTCATTTTTCGCCCTTGTGGGTACTTAATGCAGCAAAACTTACAGTCATCTTTTGGTCTATCTTCCGAGCGAGCGGTAAAGCAACGTGCAGAATATGCTAATGGCATATAGCCCCATGAAAATACTTCGCACTCAAATTGGTCACGAATATTTGCATCTTGTGCTTGTTGTAAGAGTGTTTTTAACCAGTCACCTGAAAGCTCTACTGGCATAACCCAGCGGCTCATGCCTTGTTTAAGTAATACTTTTAAGGTGGCAATGTTGTAGCAGTTAATTGCTGGGCCTGCGACAAATGGCAAGTTCAACTCGTGCATCATTTGCACGGCGCTTAAATCATTCGCTTCAATAAGTAACTCACCATTACCGCATAAACGACGCATAGTTTGAATTTCAGCGGGTGATTCAAGTAATGCCATCGTCGATAAAACAATTTGCTTATCACTATTTTTGGCAAGTTCTTTGGCTAGATTAATCCAATCTTTTGCACGTAACTCACGACGCTTGGAGCAAACTGTTTCACCTAAGTATATAATGTCAGCTTTACTGTTTAATGCCTGCTGGTAATATGCCTCAACATCATTTTTTGGCCAAAAAAACAGACTAGGACCAAGAGAAAATTTCATATTCATTTCCAATTATTCACCATCAGTACTAGCCAATAGTGATTATTTAACAATTTATTGCCATTTACGGTGATAAGCGCCAAGTGTTGTTTGGCTGCCTTCAGAGAGGTTGGCTAAGGTATTCATCCAAGCCTGCTCAACATTATATTGCTCAGGGTTCTCAGCGAAGCGGTCTAATGCCATTCGCCAGGTTTTAGCAACTTGCTCAACATACGCAGGACTGCGCTGACGACCTTCAATTTTTACTGAAGCAATACCCATTTTTACCAGTTCAGGGATAAGCTCTAAGGTATTTAAACTCGTCGGCTCTTCAAGTGCGTGGTAGACATTATTATCAACTTCAAAACGCCCTTTACATAAAGTTGGGTAACCGGCATTTTCATCACTTTGATAACGGTCAATAAGTACGTCATTTAAACGACTTTCTAAGCCTTTATCTGTTTCCTGCCAGCGAACATATTTAGCTGGTGAGCAAGCGCCAGCAGTATTGGGTGACTCACCTGTCATGTAGGAAGATAAATAACAGCGCCCTTCTGACATAATACATAAACTACCAAAAGCAAAAACTTCCAACTTAACCGGGCTTGTTTTTGCAAGTTGACGAACTTGCTGCACAGATAAAACACGTGGCAATACAACACGTTCAACATCAAAGTTATTTTTAAAGAATTTAATTGCTTCTAAGTTAGTTGTAGACGCTTGTACCGAAACATGGCGTTCAACATCAGGGTACTTAGTGGCGGCATAATCAAGCACACCTAAATCAGCAATAATTAAAGCATCTGTGCCAATGGCAACTGCGTTATCAACGGCTTTACGCCAGCGTTCTTCACCATCAGGGTGAGCAAATGTATTTATTGCAACATGCAATTTTTTCCCGTGTTGATGAACATAATCGGCACCTTTAGCCAATTTGCCGTCATTAAAATTTAGCCCAGCAAAATGACGCGCATTAGTATCATCTTTCATACCTATGTAAACGGCATCAGCGCCATTATCAATTGCTGTTTTTAAAGCAGGTAAATTACCTGCGGGACACAAGAGCTCCATATCACCCTAACCAGAAATTATTTTGCTAGGCAGTGTACCTAGCTTCATTCAAGGTTTATTTGATATAAAATAACTATTCCTTTATCAGCGTTTAAGATAATTTATCTCACTGAACGAGATATCCCTATCCTTTGTACTGCGTATTTAACAGGATTTACTGAACAAGGTTTACTAGGCAAGTGATTCAACTTTGATCTGCTTCATAAAAGCGCCTTGCTCTGCATGCTAATGTAATCACATTGTTGAAATGTATAAATTTAACGCTGTGACAATACCAACACAGCCACCTGATAAGTATGGGATTTACTTTGATTAATCAAATCGCCAAACAGGCTAACTTGCAAAAATTACCTTTTAGTGTTCGTCGCCGCGCCCTAACCTTAGTACCTCAGATACTCAAGCCTAGCTTACGAATAGTGCCTTTTTCACTGCAGAAATATTTATTAATACCAGCATTACATTCGGTTTTTAAAGAAGCGATTGAAGATGGTGATTTTGAGTTTTTAACAGGTAAATGGCTAAAAATATCAATAACCGATATTGACCTACATTGGTGGCTTAGCTTTGCAGACGGCAAGTTAATAATGGCTTCGCCACAACTAGCAGTTTCAGAAGATGTCAGTTTTAGTGCTAGTGGCGATGACTTATTGTTAATTGCAGGTCGTAAACAAGACCCAGACACACTATTCTTTCAACGAAGGTTACATATTGAAGGGGATACGGAACTCGGCTTAGAAGTGAAAAACCTTATTGACGCGATAGATGTAGATCAATTACCAAGCAGTGTTCATAAAGTTATTAATATCCTTGCGGATGTCGTTGAACAAACTCAACAAGAAATTAAACATGGCGTACCTGTTTAAGCAATATAGCTCTGATTTACACTTAAAGTTCAATAGGGTGTATTTCAAATAAAACACCCTTTAAAATTTTTATTCTAGAGTTAAGTTTATAACGTAAATCAATTAGCTTTATTGCAATAATAACTGCCTCGGTCTCATTAGTTGAATAAACGCTAAAGCAAATGACAGCATAAATACGATGAACGTACCTGCAGTTTCCCAGCCATAAGGCAATATATTGAAATAAAACAGTATATTTTCAACAAAACCAAAAGCAAAGCCACAACCAAACAAGGCTTTATTATTTAAATTACCGTTTGCATTAAAGGCCTTTGCAATCAAATACCCTGCAACTGGAAATGTAGACCAAATAATAAAGACCACAATAGAGAAGAACATCGCAAGTGGCGAAATATTAGAAACAATGAGTTTCTCGATTACCGCATAGGATTGAGCAAAGACATAACCTAGATATAAATACAGCATAAAATCATCTTAGTAACTAACACGCTAACAAGTTTACAGACTTGGCGAGCAATGATTTTGATCTAGTACAAAGCTTACTGATAAATGCAGAAATCAATATTGGTAAAGCATCTGAAACAAGTGTTAATTTTTCTATCTAACTAGTTTTTTACTGCGAATCAACTCGATTTTCCAACACAGGGTGAATTAGTGCTTTAGTAATTTTGCCGTATTGTTGCTTCACTATTGGCTTATCAAGGTAACCATCGAATTTCTTAGAATGTAATAAGCTCGATAATTTCCGCGTTTTTGGAAAGCTAGCAATAAAACCGGTCGACTTTTCTGTTTTGTCATTACTATCACCTGTTAACGCCCCCCTGCTAAAGCTTTTTTCCCGTGTTGCTGCAACAACACAAAACTTATGTTCAACAGCTTGAGCGAGCAAACTACTTTCAACTTCATTCGATGATTGGATATCAAATGGTACTAAGAGTAAGTGAATGTTTTTAGAGCCTACAACATCGACAAGCTCAGGCATATTTGCATCATCTGCAGTCAACATTGACAGTTTTACTGTTCCTTGCTCTAACGGCAATTCAACAATATTTATTTCATCACCCAATTTTGTCCATCGATACCTTTGACAAGCATGCAACTGTGGTTGGCGAGCAAGTATTCCATGTTGGTTGATCAAAACCGCCTGATGTACGCCATCAAGAATTAGGCTTGTACAAACATATTGAAATGGTCGAAGCATTGCGCTTATTTGCACAACTAGCTGCTCACATAATCCTTCAATTCCTAATCTTTGTTGTGCTTCTAGGGTAAGTGACTTATCACTAACAAAAAATAGTTCAGGTAATTGAATAATGTCACTCAAGTTATTTTCGATATAATGGCAAACATCCTCAATGGCAAATTCATCAGCTTTATAAGTGGCAAATATCGCAACATTAACGGTTTCAGGGATTTTTTTAGCTAGAGGTAAATCGGCTTGCCCTTCCAACTTTTGATAAAGCTCAGGACGCATTTGGCTAATTATACAAGTATTATCAGGACGTAATTTGTTGCTTAGTCCCGCTATTGATAAATCGATGTCAGCAAAGATGAAGCCTTCTTTATTGTGAGGCATTTTTGCCAATACCGTACCATCACAGGCAATAATTTGGCTTTGGCAAACGTTTGCTAAATACTCACGCAAACGTGAACTATCTAGTAATTCATCATCATTACCTGCTGCCACTTCAAATGAACTTACTTTATTTGCTATGGCAATAAATAAATTATTTTCATACGAGCGCGCCGCGCCATATAACTCACTATTGTCACGTAAAAATGTACTGGTTGACTGACACAATAATTGCGCGCCTGCGTTAGCTAATTGCCTAGAATCATTGAAACGAGCAGCATTATTGCTATTCAGCAAAGCTAACTGTCCAAAAGGCGCAGTTATAACTTGAGCAACTTCATTACTATCAGAGACAAAAATGCTTTTATCTTCTACAATTAGACGCTTATTATTTTGTTGAATAAGCTTGCCTGTAGATGAAATCAAACATGACACAACACTAATATTAGAGTTAATATCACTTTGTTGAGGGCTTTGCTGCTCATCCTCCTTAACGGTTACATTCAATGCAATAAAACATTCATGCTTTTTTGCTCGCTCAGCAATACTTTTAATAAATAAGCCATGTTCAGATATTGCTTCATCCCAAACTTGATTATGACTTTCATATTGTAACCTCTCTCCAATTGGGGGAGTGCTATAACAATACGTATTACAAAATTCAGGTAGCACAATTAAATCAGGTTTGCATTCAGCAGCGCTGTCTATCATACGAAGACAAATTGCTAAGTTTTCATGAATATTAGATGAAGTGGCAAATTGGGAAACGGCTACGCGCATGTCTTACATATTCCAATGATAGATGTTAATTTTATAGGTTAAGAAGCTTAATGCTACATTGATTGAGTTTTGGATAAAAAATCAGATTAAACAATTTATGTTTTTTTATTTTGTTCAATTTTCGACAAATACTGCTGTTGAACGCTTTTCCCTAACGCAGTAATCGACCATATTTCTCCATTTGTTCCTTTGCCATTTTTTGTGATCCCTCGTGCCATCAAGATGTGAAGGTAAGCGCCAGTTTGTGTTTGACTGATCCCAGTTTCACTTGCAATTGTTTTAGCATACCGCCAAGTATAACCGGCTTGTTGCAAGCACACTAAAATGCAGTTTTCGTCGTGGGTTAGTTCTGCCTGTGCTTTAGCTTGCTCTTTCTGCTCGATAGAGGGTTCGGTTTGATTCTCTAACATGGTATGTACCATGTTCATCTCAGCCTCAAAACCAGCACCTTTAAACTTCGATATTTTATCAATATTTGAAAATGCTAAACCTAGTGCGCCAGCTAGAATTGCTAAGCCCATTTCGGTGGCTAACGATAGAAAACCGTATATTGTGCTGACACCTAATAAAACAAAAAATGAAGCGCTTTGAAATAGTGATTTTATAACAAACTCCTAAGCTTTGAAATAGACGATAATTAGAAATAGCAAATCAAAACTATAATGCTAGTTTCTACTAAAAACTAGCATTATAGTATTTTAAATTTAGCCTCAATTACCTTTACAGATTATATAATTTCAATATTGTATTCACTTATAACGATAAGCCTAGTTTATCCAATGCTTGATTCAAATGTTGAACAGCCTCTTGAGTGGGGCCAGGATAATCACCAACTATTGGCACGTTTCCAAGGTAACCAATATCTTTCGTACCTTCCGGACTACAGAAAAATGCTGCTAACACTAACTGGCGCATACGAGCAAAGGCTAACATTGGCTTAGTAAATTTCGCAGATAGATCAGCTTTGTTATAGGCAATGTCATCGATAATCATCAGTTGCTTAGCTTCACTAACATCAATAAATAAAGCATTAAAACGTAATATTGATTCATCATCGAGCCACGTGAGTAAATTAAGAACATATTCCCTATCAGCTTGTTGTCCTGAATATGGCGCACTAACCCATTCATTCACCACATCAGGCACATTTACCTCGCTCGCCGATGGCACATCCCCCTCTCGAGGTACAATAATATCTGCAAGCACCGCTACTAATGTAAACTGTTTTGTAGTTAGTATTCTCGGCCAAACATTTTTTGGCGCAATAATAAGGTTTGGATCTTTACCATAGCCTTTTGCATTGATGGGAGAAAAACTCTGTTCTGGCCAATGCCCTTTACTTGTATTTAAATTTTTGCTCGAACTTTGACAACCAATTAGCGCAGGAAAAGTAGCAGTGACAGAAATTGCTCCGAGCCACTTCAATGCGCTACGGCGAGTTAAAGTGCTTTGATAAGGCTTAATACTAGAGTATTTGTTTTTATCTACAGCCATCTTACAAAACTCCTTTATCAAGTTGTGATGCTAGCCAAGTCGCATTTCTCATCGCTAAGGTCATAATAGTTAGCGTACAGTTTTTATGGGGATTAGAGGCAAAAACGCCAGCGTCCATAACAAAAACATTTTTACAATCCCAAGTCTGCCCCCACTGATTGGTAACAGAGTTTTTAGACGAGTCGCCCATTCGAGTGCTGCCAACTTCATGAATAATTTGTCCACCTTTAAGAATAGCGTCTTCTGCTTTGGGTAAAGGTTTAGTAAAACTAGCGCCCATTGTTTCTAAAATCTTACGGGCGGTTTTTAAACCATGATCCACTTGCTTCAGCTCATGTTCAGACCACTGCCAATGAAACTTAACAACAGGTATGCCCCATTGATCTTTTACATTCTGGTCAATTTCCATATAACAATGTTCATTTGGTAGCATTTCACCACGCAACGACAAGCTGACATACGAGCCATAAGCCTGCTTAGCAATATTTTTTAAGGGTTGACCATAACCGTCTAAGTTGCCACTTACGCCAGCACCTGGAGCACGAAATCCAGAGCCTATTTCAAAATGGTAACCGCGAGGAAAGTCTAACTGCTTTTCTTCGTGAAGTTTATGCCCCCACCAAGGAATGAATAAGTGATTCGCGGTGTGACCATCTTCGTTATATTTTGGCCGACCAGCTAGCGCCGGAATTAATGCACCATAGCCAACTCCTGTTGAATCCATAATATTTTTACCTACATGACCGCTAGAATTAGCTAAACCATTAGGGTGATGCTCGCTCTTGGAATTTAACAATATTCGTGCTGATTCACAGGCACTTGCAGCCAATATGATGACTTTAGCTTCAAGGCTATGACTTTCCTTTGTCACTTTGTCAATATAGGTAATGGCATTGACTTTACCATACTCATCAACATTTATTTCTTTAGCCATAGCATTAGTAATAACGGTTAATAGTCCAGTAGCTTTGGCCATCGGAATAAGTGATGTTGTGGTTTGAAAAGCAGCGCCAATTGAACAACCGTGTCCACATGGAGTGGCATAGAAACATGCTTGACGATCATCTTTAGGACGAGTGAGCACGGCACGGTGCATAGGAGCAGTGGTAATACCTAGTTTTTTAGCTGCGGCGCTTACCAACAATTCAGGTATTCGTGGTTTAGGCGGCGGCTGTAATATTCCGTCAGCAGAATCTGGCATATCATCCAAACCAGTGTTGGTACCACAAATTCCAACTAATTCTTCGGTTTTATCATACCAAGGGGCTAATTCTTCATATTCAAACGGCCAGTCAGCGCCTAGGCCATCACGTGTAAAACCTTTAAAATCATGAGGGCTAAAGCGCAAGGCATAACGTCCCCAATGATTGGTTCGACCGCCTAACATGCGCGAACGCCACCAAAGAAAGTCTGAACCTTCACCCGTTGTGTAGGGCTCACCAGGAACAGTCCACCCACCATCGACAGTGGCATCATAAAAACCAAAGTCTTTATCAACATTGCCTGAGCCCATCAATGGCGCTTGAGCATTAGTTTTAAACATGGGGGTTTCTGTTTTTGGGTCATAATCCCGTCCCGCTTCCAGCATCAACACTTTGTGTCCTTGCTTGGTAAGCGCATACGCAGCCATCGCGCCGCCAGCACCCGAGCCAACGATAATTACTTGGTAGTCTAATTTAGCCATTATTTTAGCTCTTTTATTTTTATATTCTTAAACCAAACAGCATCGCTATGATCTTGCAAACCGATATGACCTGCTGTCGTTTGTGCAAAGCCTTGCCATGTACTGAATTTACTAGACAAAACTGCCTGTTTCCATTCTCTACTATCAATGACAATATCCGCTGTTTTTATGCCATTTTGCCATACAGTTAAGGCACTATTACTAAGCCGAATACGCACTTGATTCCATTGCCCTGCTGGCTTATGAGATTCCTTTGGTGAAGCTAATATGTCATAGATTGAACCAGATAAATGTGAACTAACTTTATTATCAGCATGCCGGTCGTTGTCGAGTATTTGTACTTCGATAGCGTGTGAATATATTTGTTTACCTAATTCATCTGCACGAATAAAAATACCGCTATTGCCAGCATTAGATATTTTCCACTGTAATTTCAATTCAAAATTTTCATAGCGCTTTTTACTCAATAAATCACCGCCACCGCCTGCGGATAAATGCATAGCATTCTGGTCAATAATCCATTTAGTATTAATATCATCACGTTTAAAATTACGCCATTGCGACATATCTTTGCCGTTAAAAAGTAATTGCCACCCCGATCTTCGCTCCTCGACCGACAAGGTATTGTCTTCTGCACTACAAGCACTTACGAATACACAAAGCACTATACTCAAAAGCAATTTTCGTCCATTGTTGTTCATTAATCGAAAATACAATTTCTTCACTTACCTCACCTCAATGCTCTATATTTTGGGTTGCACTTGTTTAAGTATTTTATCTAAACCTTGTTTAGACTTTCTTACTGCTTGTATAGGCGTTAAGCCATTAGGGTATTCTTCCTGTTCTACAACCAGCCATAACGTACCGCCCACTGACATATTACTTTTTATAAGGTTTAACCAGTCAATGGTGTCTTCCCCAATAATAGGTAATTTGCCTTTGGTACCTTTTGGTAAGCTTGCTTTATAGTGGGTGGTCAAGGTTCTGCCAGGATAACGTTCTACATATTCAATCGGATTTTTACCGGCATAAGTCGTCCAACCAACATCTTGTTGTAATACAACTTCTTGAACAGTATTTCTTGCCAAATAGTCCCAGTAAGTACTATTTTTAAAGTCATTAAACTCATCGTCATGATTATGAAAACCAAATTTAAAGCCTAAGGGGGCTAACTTAGTTGACAGTCGATTAAGTTCATTCACTACCGCTTTAATTCCTTGCGGGTGAAAAGCTCTTTTATCAGACCCAACAATCAGTAACTTGGCACCTAAATCTTGATAAAAAACCACGGATTGATCAAAGTTTTCATCATTAAATTGCTTAAAATTAACATGTGCACCGCTGGCTTTTAGACCTAGTTCGCTGAGGAAATTTTTTAAGCCCTTGCCATTACTTTTATATGGACCAAAATCACCTGCAAACTCAACACCTTCAAAACCCATATCTGCAAGTTGTTTCAGTGTTCCTTTAAAGTCACTTTTTAAATCATCTCTAACAGACCACAATTGCACACTTAATTTGGGCAATTGCATATCTTTATCTTCATTTGCACAACTGTTTACTGATGACAATAACGCTAACAGCATCATGCTTAGCATAACTTTTTTCATTGTTATTTCTCTTTTATTGTTATTACAGCGTTGTTTATTTTGATTGCTGCCGTTTCATATATATCGTCAAGCCACTAAATACAACGACAAGTACCATAGGAAAAACACTTAAGTTCGCTAATGTCGCTTGTCCTGCTACCTGTTCAGCAATTGCGATGGTCGAGTTTTCAGCTAACGCTTTTTCTCTCGCTTCATCAATCCATTGGCCAATAACGGGGTTCCATAAACTGACAGCAAACATGCCAACGCCGCCCATTATTGACATGCCTAATGCACCAGATTGGGGAATGTTTTCAGCAACAAATCCAATCATTGTTGGCCAAAAATAAGTGACACCTAATGCAAAGAACAAAGCAGATATGTAGACCATATTGCCTGACGCTATGCTCATGGTGTAGATGCCAATAGAGGTCATTATTGCTGAATAAAGCAGTACACCAGCAGGGTTGAACTTATGCACTAAAGGTCCGGCAAAGTATCTACCAATGGCCATTACGCCAGTCACCGTTGCCATAATTAACATTGGTGAAGCTCCTGAAGAACCTAAAATACGCTCAATCCATTGTTGCGTGCCTAACTCACTTGTCGCAGTTAAAGTCATACACAAAGCCATAAATAAAAATAACGGTGAAAATAGCCCTTTAATGTTATTAACAGTAGAAGTATCCATATGGCTGGTTTGAGGGAATTTTTGGCTGATGATAAAGTAACCATATATTAGGGTGGGGATTAACATCACCGCAATTTGTGCTTGCCAACCAAAACTCATATCAGTCATATATTTTGAGATCAAAGCACCAATAACAATGCCTCCGGGAAACCAGACATGAAAACGATTCAACATTGTGGTTTGTTTTTTGTGATACAAATCAGCAATGAGCGGGTTGCAACCGGCTTCAACGGCACCATTGGCAAAACCAATACAAAAACTCGACAGTAAAAGCAGCCAAAAACCATCCGCTGAAATTGTTAACATCAAACCAAGCAGATGACCAATGAAGGCAATAATGACTAGTTTTTTTGCTCCTAAAATATTATAGAACAAGCCCCCAAGCATCGTAGCAACGGGGAAACCTAGAAATGCCATCGCATTAATCCAACCTAATTCACTATTAGATAAGCCAAAGTCATGACTAAGTTGGCCTAAAATCCCTGCACGAATGGCAAAGGTCATTGCAGTTACAGTTAACGCAATACAACTGGCGACAAATAACCGGTGATGACTAGTTTGATCTGACATATGCCCTCCTAAAGTCCCAAAATACTGCGATTTAAAGATTGATCAGTACCGCTTGAAGCAAAGTCGTCAAAGGCATAATCAGGGGTGCGTATTAAATGTTTTTCAATAAAGCCTGCCCCCTCTTTAGCACCATCAGCTGGGTGCTTGAGGCAACATTCCCATTCCAATACTGCCCATCCGTTGTAGCCATATTGCGTTAGCTTACTGAAAATTTGTTTAAAATCGATTTGTCCATCACCAAGTGACCTAAAACGCCCTGGACGTTGTTGCCAACTTTGATAACCACCGTAGACACCGCTGCGACCATTAGGTCTGAATTCAGCATCCTTGACATGAAACGCCTTAATTCGCTCATGATAGATATCTATAAATGCTAAATAATCAAGCTGCTGCAATAAGAAGTGACTTGGATCATATAGAACATTAACGCGTTTGTGATTGCCCGTTGCCGCTAAAAAGCGCTCAAAAGTAATACCATCATGTAAGTCTTCTCCTGGATGAAGTTCATAGCAAACATCAACGCCTACATCTTCAAATTTATTCAACAAGGGTAGCCAGCGTTTCGCTAACTCCGAAAAGCCATCCTCCACTAAGCCAGGCGGTCGTTGTGGCCACGGATATACGGTTTGCCATAACAAAGCTCCTGAAAAAGTAGCATGAGCATTTAGCTTCAGTGATTGACTTACTTTTGCTGCCATTGAAACTTGCTCAATTGCCCATTGCGTTCGCGCCTGAGGTTTATTTTTAAATTCATCAGGCGAAAAACCATCAAACTGTTTATCATAACTAGGATGAACCGCAATCAATTGACCTTGAAGGTGGGTCGACAATTCACTGATACTTAAGCCAGCTTCACTGACGATTCCTTTAATTTCATCGCAATAAGTTTCACTTTGATAGGCAAGTGTTAAGTCAAATAATCGTTTATCCCACGTAGGAATTTGTACTGCCTTATAGCCCAAGTTTGCCACCCAATCACAAATACTTTTTAGGTTATTAAATGGCACTTCATCTTGGCAAAATTGTGCTAGGAAAATACCTGGCCCTTTAATTTGGGACATATTATTTTCTCCCTACAGAAAGTTTACTTTCAATAGTAAAAGGCCACCACTTTTCTTCAGAAACACTCGCTTTTACAACATTTTCAATAAATGCCATGCCTCTAACCGCTTCTTCTATTCCAGGTAAATCAAAATGCCGATTATCACAAGGTAACTGTGCTTTTTTAGCCTTGATTTGTAGAACAAAGTTAGCATAGATATTAGCAAACGCTTCTAGATATCCTTCTGGGTGCCCCGCAGGAGTTCGCATAGCTTGTTGGGCAGCCAAACACATTTCTCCAACCCCTGTTCTGATCATTTCACTTGCTTGGTTGTGAGATTTTAACCACAAGGTATTAGGCTCTAATTGTGACCATTCAAGACTTTTTCTATCACCATAAACTCTTAATTTCAGGTTGTTTTCATCACCGAGCGATATTTGACTAGCCAATAAAACTCCTTTAGCACCATTTGAGAACTTTAAAAGTACCGTGCCGTCGTCATCTAATGTTCGCCCGTTTACTGTAGAAGTTAGATCCGCACATAGTTCTGTAATGGTCATGCCTGAAACATACTCGGCTAAGTTTGATGCATGCACACCAATATCCCCCATACAGCAGCTTAAACCTGATTGACTTTCATCTAAGCGCCAACTCGCTTGTTTACTATTTTCATCGGCTTTTAAAGCCAACCAACCTTGGCTATATTCAATGACTATTTTAGTTATATTGCCCAACTCACCTTGCGCAACTAAATGCTTTGCCTGTTTAATAAGCGGGTAGCCAGTGTAGGTATGGGTCAGTGCGTAGAGCGTATTTTGTTGCGCTATTATTTCTTCGAGTTTCAACGCTTCGTTTAAGTTGATCGTGGCAGGTTTATCAGACAAAACATGAAAACCATATTTCATTGCCATTTTAGCAACAGGAAAATGTAAATGATTAGGAGTGACAATAACAACGAACTCCATACGCTGACCTTCAGGAAGCGCGGCTTCGGCTTTAAACATATCTTGATAGGTGGCGTAACAACGTTGTTCGGCTACATAGAGTGATTTTCCCGATTCAATACAACGTTGATGATTAGAATTAAACGCACCACATATCAGCTCAATATCACCATCCATATAAGCGGCGATGCGATGTATTGCACCAATAAAGGCGCCTTTACCGCCACCAACCATACCCATTCTAATCTTCTTCATAGCTAACCAATATTAACAATACTGTTGAAAAATATAGCTCTACTATAGAAGTTAGAGGAAAAAATGTGTTATTAATAAATCGTTTGATGATGCAATAAATTCGGCGTTTACGTATTTAGCTTAAAGGTAGTTTTCAATAAGGGTTTATTAATGCCAACACAAATAGATCACGATTTTCTTAACCAGATTGAAATTGAACAAGTTATCAATATGTTTGATTTACTTCCAGGCGTATTGTTCTGGATAAAGGATATAAATCATGTTTTTCTTCATGCAAATCAGGCTTTTATTGAACACAAAAAAGTGAAGGGATTAGGCCAAATAATAGGTAAAACCGATCACGACTTCTCACCAACCCATATTGCAAAACAATTTATTCGTGATGACGAGAAAATACTTTCAGGACAATCAGTTACCGAACGTTTGGAAGTAAACATGACGCAAACTGGTGATACCGCATGGTATGCGACATCTAAGCGGTCGCTGTCAAATAAAGCAGGAGAGATAATAGGCTCTTACGGCATTACTCGACATTTACAAAAGCAAGCTATGGCTTTGACTGGTGTCGAAGCAATCAAAGTGCCAGTAGACTATGTTAGAGCAAATTATCAAAAGACCTTGCTCATTGATGAATTAGCAGAAATATCACATTTATCAGTTAGTGCGTTAGAAAGACGTTTTAAAAAATACCTCACGAAAACCCCTAAGCAATTTATCAATGAGGTGCGTTTAGAGAACGCTCGTCGCTTACTAATTGAAAGTCATATCCCTATTTCACAAGTGGGCTATGAAACGGGCTTTACTGACCACAGTTATTTCAGCAAACAATTTCGCTTATTTTTTGGCGAATTGCCTTCTGAAGCACGAAGTAATTATCAAGCTTTAACTCAGTCTAACAACGAAAACTAGCCGTAGTAGTTTGAGGAAATAAAAACCGCTTACTTTACTAAAATAAGCGGTTTTTTAATTAAACTGCGTAATATTTACTTATGCTATTTAGCTGCAACTGCACGTGCTTGATGTAGTTTTTTATAGCTTTCAATTAATCGTTGATGCTTATCTAAACCTTCTAATTTCATGCTGGTTTTTGTTAAACCAAAGAACTTCACTTCGCCAGTAATTGAGCCAACAACATTTTCCATGATCTCTTTACCAAACATTCTATTGAAGTTCTCAATAAAGTGTTCAAGCTCCATTTCTTCATCTAATTCAACTTCTAGTACCGCGTGCATTGCTTGATAGAATAAGCCGCGAGCAACAGTATTATCATTAAACTGTAAAAACTCTTCCACTAGTTCAGTTGAATCTTCTAAGGCACCAAGAGCTAAGTAAATGAGAATTTTCAATTCAAGAATGGTTAATTGGCCCCATACGGTATTTTCATCAAACTCAATACCGATTAAGGTTCTGATATCAATGTAATTATCAAGCTGGCTATCTTCTAAACGTGTTACCAAACTTTCTAGGGCATCGTCGTCAAGAATATGAAGATTAAGGATATCTGCACGGTAAAGCAGTGCTTTATTGGTATTATCCCAAATAAGATCTTCTACAGGGTAAACCTCTGAATAATCAGGTACCAGCATACGACATGCGGTTGCCCCGAGCTGGTCAAAAACAGCAACGTAAACTTCTTTACCTAAGCTTTCCATAATAGCAAATAAGGCAGCATTTTCTTCTTCAGTTGTACCTGAGAAGTCCCATTCCGAAAACTCAAAGTCATGTTGTGAACTAAAGAAGCGCCAAGAAATAACACCCGTTGAGTCAATAAAATGCTCAACAAAGTTTTCAGGCTCAGTTACCGCCATACTGTTAAATGTTGGCTTAGGTACGTCATTTAAGCCTTCAAAGCTTCTGCCTTGCAGCAACTCAGTTAAGCTACGCTCTAAAGCAACCTCGAAACTTGGGTGAGCACCAAAGGAGGCGAAAACCCCACCGGTTCTAGGGTTCATTAAAGTCACACACATCACCGGGAACTGACCGCCTAATGAGGCATCTTTCACTACAACAGGGAAGCCTTGCTCTTCTAAAGCGTCAATACCAGCTAAAATGCTAGGGTATTTTTCTAGCACGCTTTTCGGTACATCAGGTAAAACAATTTCTTGTTCAATAATTTGCCGTTTAACCGCACGTTCGAATATTTCAGATAAACACTGAACTTGCGCTTCAGCTAAGTTATTCCCGGCACTCATACCGTTACTTAAGAAAAGGTTTTCAATCAGATTAGACGGGAAATAGACTGTTTCACCATCTGATTGACGCTGATAAGGAATAGCACAAATGCCGCGTTCAGCCATACCTGAATTGGTATCAATTAAGTGTGAACCGCGCAACTCATCATCAGGATTGTATATATCTAAGCAATAATCATCGAGAATACCTTTAGGTAGTTCATCACTATCCGTCAGCTTAAACCACTTTTCGTTGGGGTAGTGAACAAAATCACTATTAGCAATTTCTTGACCCAAAAACTGGTCGTTATAAAAGAAATTACAGTTTAAGCGTTCAATAAACTCACCTAACGCTGAACACAAAGCACTTTCTTTGGTTGCCCCTTTACCGTTAGTAAAACACATCGGTGACGCTGCATCACGAATATGTAGTGACCATACGTTAGGCACTATATTACGCCATGACGCAATTTCAATTTTCATGCCTAGGTCAGCTAAAAGTGCGGTCATATTGGCTATTGTTTCTTCTAACGGTAAGTCTTTACCTAGGATAAATGTGCTAGCGTCACTTTCAGTGTGACCCATTAACATAGCTTGTGCGTCTTCTTCTAAGTTTTCAACTATATCAACTTTAAATTCAGGCCCCGTTTGCACAACTTTTTTAACGGTACAACGGTCAATTGAACGCATAATACCTAAACGGTCTTTTTCTGAAACACTTTCTGGTAATTCCACCTGAATTTGGAAAATTTGGTTATAACGATTTTCAGGATCAACAATATTATTTTGTGATAAACGAATATTCTCGGTAGGAATATCTCTAGAATTACAATATACCTTAACAAAATACGCTGCACACATGGCAGAAGATGCAAGGAAATAATCAAACGGGCCAGGCGCTGAGCCATCCCCTTTATAACGAATAGGTTGGTCGGCGACGACTGTAAAGTCGTCAAATTTAGCTTCAACTTTCAAATTGTCGAGAAAATTAACTTTGATTTCCATTAACGGTATCCACGCAAAACTGCTAAAACAGCAAAATATTCTTAATGGCGCTAATTATCGTTTTTTTCTCGGCAATAGTCTTGGGTTAATTCAATAAATTGCGTTATTCGACGTATTATTTCGATTATCAAGAACCAAGACTTACTTACATGCCTAACACACCTGCGGTTAAACCACCTACGAAGCCAAAGGTTATACTTGCGAAAATGAAACCAATAATGGCCGCAATAAATGACTTTATATAGATAAAAAAACCATCTTTCATGTAAATACGAGCAATAACAATAGCAGGGTAAATAATTGCTAATAGCATCAATCCAATTTGAGTAAATAAGTCATTATAATGGCCAGAAATTAACAACCCATAAGATAAAAGTGTTAAGTGACCATTTAGTAGCAAGTAAACGACGTAGAGCTCAAATAAGTTATATTTTTCTTTCCTAAAGACTAATCTAGAAGCCATTGCCATTAGAAAAGCACTAATAAAGAAAAAATAAATTAAACCATTTTCGAGAATGGCTTTAAATGTATCGAAGCGTTCAGAAGCAAGATTTTCTGAAGTAAAGCCTTGTAAGCTAGATTCAACTAAACTGATATTTAAGTATGACGCAAGTAATATCGCAAAAGTGGTTAACCAAAAAGCATATTTAGCTGGGTTAAAATACTTAGCTCTTTTGCCGTCTAAATACTCACGGCAAGTATCTGCAGGTCTTACTGTTAGCCCTATGATTGTTTGTAAAAATGGCGAGCGAAGCTCTAAGGTGCCACGCTGCACTAGAGCGATTAAATGTTTAAAAGTAATACGTTGTGCTTTTTTTTGTCCACATTGACCACAATACTCAGTATTTAAAGGCGAGCCACAATTCAAGCAGTCAGGTTGATTAATAAAGTCCATTTCTTTCTTATCGTTATTTTTTTCAAAACAATAATACCTATCACTGTGGCTGTCAAAAGCTAAGATGACATTATTAATAAAATAGCGTTATAAAAAATTAATAAATAAGCACTTTATTGCTTTATCAACAATTACCATATAGATTAAATATTAATCTATAACATTTTCATAAAAGGACTTTAAAATGCGACAAATATACAAAACAGCTAGCTTTCTAATATTTTTAATATCAATTCCTGCTTCAGCTACAACCTATAGCAATACTAGCCAATCAGCGTCAAAACAACCAATAGAAGTTATTGATGTTTATGGTACCGCACTGCCGTCAAAGCATATTACTGCGAAAAAAATGCTCAGCTTACAGGGGCAGTTTTTTGATATTTATAATCAATTAGCAGAGAAAGATGAGTACAAAGTGCTATGTGAGGCTCGTGCTGCAACGGGTAGCCACATAAAGAAAAGAGTTTGTGAACCGGTATTCTATAAAGACCAAATAAGAGAAATGACACAATTGGCATGGTCAGATCCGAACGTAATGCGTAAGGGTGTTATTAGACTCAAAACAAAAAAATACAACATTGCAATGGTTGCCCCTAAGCGTCGTGCTCAGCTTGATGATATGAAAAAAAAATTACTTGAAGATCCAGAGCTTCAAGAGTTATTTAAAGTTTACAATGAGCTCAAACAAACCTTAGATAACCAAGAATAATATTAATGGTAACTATCTATTAGCAATGGTGAAATTAACAACAGAATCTAAAAGGACTTAAAATGAAACTAATATACAAAACAGTTAGCTCACTGGTGTTTTTACTCTCAATTTCTGCTTCAGCTACAACCTATAGCAGTGCTAATCAATCAACAGCAAAACAACCTACAGAAGTTATCGAGGTTTATGGCACCTCACTGCCATCAAAGCATATTACTGCGAAGAAAATGCTCAGCTTACAGGGGCAATTTTTTGATATTTACAATCAAATTGCCGAGAAAGATGAGTACAAAGTGTTATGTGAGATGCGTTCTGCTACTGGCAGTCACATAAAGAAAAAGGTTTGTGAACCGGTATTCTATAAAGACCAAATAAGAGAAATGACACAAATGGCTTTTCTAAGCCAAAGTTCAAATTCAAATAATCAACATAAATTGAAGTTAAAAACAAGAAAAAACAACATTGCAATGGTTGCCCCTAAACGTCGTGCTCAGCTTGATGATATGAAAAAAAAATTACTTGAAGATCCAGAGCTTCAAGAGTTATTTAAAGTTTACAATGAACTCAAGCAGACCCTGAGCGTAGAAAAATAGCGATAACTCTTAAAGTTTTTTCACTGTTTATTAGCCTGCCATTTTGACAGCAAGCTAGTAACTTATTTTAGAAAAGCGATAAAATTTAATATTTAACTAGATATGCCATGCCTTGACACTTAGTGTAGTTGTGACAACTAGCCGTTGTGGTATTAACAAAGCACGAATCAAAAACCAATGCATTACCACCAATTAGCTGAGTTTTAACTTCTAATGAACTGATTAACGCATGCTGATTAGGTTTATTATCCCTTAAATCTACTTGGCAGTACTCAGACTCTACATGACCGATTTGTGAAGCCCCTAGCTCCCACACTTCATAATTTGTGTACCTTTTAACACCACTCTTTCGAATGTTGTTTTCAATTTTATTTATAACGTATTCGCCACCGTTACTATTAAATTTAATTGAAGAACAGCCACATAAAATAAATATAAAGACAGTTAATAAAACTTTCATGTCAATTCCTTTGTCATTAGAGGTAGTTTCAATAGCTAACTATGTGACTATTGTTAAAAAATAGCTATAAAATTTTTTAAAATCACAGACATAATAACAAGAGAGCTAATTATAGCTATCATAATATGGCTAGCTAAAAAGCTAGTTACAGCATTAAATCCAAGAAGTATTTAGTTCTAGTTAGTTTACATCATTAGAATAATGTAAAATTAATCACTTAGAATGAGAACATCTCCTTATGCAGTTCAATATTAATTAAGCTGCATAGATTCAGGCATTTTTACCGCCACTACTGTACCTTTCGCACAAATCACATCGCCAGCAGATACCGTTATTTCAACAACAACTTTTCTTTCTTTAACTTCGCTAAACGTGCCAATTAGTTCAAGCTCAGTCCCCATAGGTGTAGGCGCCAAATAACTAACATTTAACGCGGCGGTAACAAAGCGTAGTGCTGGTTCAGTACCCATTGGACGATTAGCCTGACGAAAAGCCATAGCTGCAGCACTGCCTGTGCCATGACAATCAATGAGTGATGCAATTAAACCACCATAAACAAAGCCCGGAATAGCGGTGTGGCATTGTTCTGGTATAAAGTGAGCAATGGTTTTTTCCGCTCCTTCATTACTAATAAGGCCACCTTCAGTATGCCAAAAACTTTTCAATTGATGGCCGTCTATATTGTTCTTACCGCAGCCATAACAGTGGCTAAGATCATCAGGGTAACAGTCTTGAAAGGCGTCATTCGACATTAAAACTTCCTTTATAAAAATTGTATATATGTAAAATAAATCAAATATTAAACTTATGTTATGTATATTGTTTTTTCAAGACCTCATTAAATAATTCTTTTATCATCAATAACTTTCCCGTCATTTAACAAAGCACCAAGATTAACAAGCTCAACACTACCATTAAGTTTGGTGAATTTTTTAAGATTGTTTTCTAGTTGAAACAATAACTCTTGAACAGCTTGTCCTGAATTGTTTTCCTTATCAAACTCACACTGCAAATGCATTTTATCTTGATGATTATCTTGGGTAACCGTTAGTCGTACTTTATTAACCCTTTCGACACTTAATCGTACCCGCTCTATTTGTTCAGGATGAACAAACATACCTTTAACTTTAGTGGTTTGATCCGCCCTGCCTAGCCAACCTTTAATACGCATATTGGTTCTGCCACAAGCGCTTTCACCGAGTTTAATTGCCGATAAATCGCCAGTAGCAAAGCGAATTAATGGGTAGTCTTTATTAAAACTGGTAACAACCACTTCGCCAACTTCACCGTCTGCAACTTGCTCCAAACTGCCTGGGCGAACAATTTCAACAATTAAGTCTTCGGCGATAATTAAACCATCATCGGCAATACTTTCATATGCAATCAAGCCAATGTCAGCCGTCGCATAAGCTTGCAAAACATTAATGCCAACATCACTAAACTCTTCACGCAGCGCTGCTGGCAATGCTTCACCCGTTACTAAAGCCTTTTTAAGGCTACTAATATCACGTTCTTGCTGTTGTGCTTTTGTCAGTAAAATATTTAGAAATGAAGGTGTTCCGCAATAACCTTGTGGCTTTAAATCCTCTATAATGTCTAGTTGCTGTACGGTTTGCCCTGGCCCTGCCGGAATAACCGTACAGCCACAAGCTCGTGCACCAGAATCAAGAATGAAGCCACCCGGCGTTAAGTGATACGACAAACAATTTTGCACTAAGTCACCACTAACAAAACCAGCAGCATTAAATGCTTGTCCCATACGCCACCAATCTTGCTGACAATTTTCGGGGTCGTAAATTGGCCCTGGCGATTGGAAAATTCGACTAATTGTGCCATTTTCAGTATTTAACCCCGCCAGCGGTAGTCGCTGTTTTTGTAAGCGCAGCAAATCTGATTTTCGCGTAATAGGCAGTTTTGCAAGTTGCGCTCTAGAATCAACCGCATTGGCATCGAAACTTGCCAGTAGCCCTTGATAGTAACTTGAATGCTGTTTAGCAAAATCAATAAACTCAGGTAGCTGGGAAAATAAACTTTGCTCTCGAATAGTTGCGGAAATATTTTCTTTTTGTTGATAAAACGTAGTCATAATGGCTCAATAAATTTACTAACAATAACGATAAAAGTGTTTTATAAAGTTCGAAGGTAAAGCCAACTACAACCAACGTTTACGACGTTTGTAAGACTTCAACCCCTTAAAGCTTTTGCGTTCTTCATTACCGCCACCTAAGTAGAACTCTTTTACATCTTCATTACTCATCAACTGCTCTTGTGTGCCATCGAGAACAATTTTTCCTGACTCCATAATGTAGCCATAATTTGCCGCTCTTAAAGCATAATTAGCATTCTGTTCAACAAGCAACATAGTAATACCTTGGTCAACATTAATTTTTTGAATAATGCCAAAGACTTCTTTTACCAAAAGTGGTGATAAACCCATCGAGGGTTCATCAAGACAAATCATTTTCGGTCGTGCCATTAACGCGCGCCCAATCGCCAACATTTGCTGCTCACCACCCGATAAATAGCCCGCTAACCCAGTGCGCTCTTTCAGCCTTGGAAAGTAGTGATAAACCATTTCAATATCTTGGTTTATTTGTGAATCTTTACGAGTAAACGCCCCTAATTTAAGATTTTCTAGCGAGGTCATATCTTCGACAATGCGACGTCCTTCCATGACTTGAAATAGCCCGCTACGAACCACGTCTTCTGCATTTTTACTATCAATTCTTTCGCCCATAAAGGTGATATCACCTTTGGTTACTTCACCATTTTCAGTTTTCAATAGGCCTGATATTGCTTTTAGCGTAGTCGACTTACCCGCGCCATTGGGCCCTAATAACGTAACAACTTCACCATCGGGTACATCTAAGCTCACTCCTCGAAGTACTTGAATAACCTCATCGTAAACAACTTCAATATTGTTCACCGTTAATATTGGTGATGCCGGTTGTAGTTTTGCAGCCGCTTGTGACATACATACTCCGTATAAATAATGTTTTACTGATAAACTTTGTTAATTAATAGCTGAACAAAGCCATTACTTTGTTCAGCTAAATAGTCTTTATGACAAGGTATAAATTAGTAACCTAACCAGTCATCACGGCGCTCTAACGTTACTTGTGATACTTTTTCTACCGCAATATCACCACCGTTATAGTTGCCTTTATATATGTTCACTTGGTTAACGCCGCGATGGTCATCATTACTCCAATTAGCCGCTAAACAAACACCTTCAAGCCCTGCTGGTACCCAGTTATCACGGGCATACATACCTTTTTTAATGTTTTCACCGGTAATGCCACCATTGTCCTTTGCCCATTCCATTGCTTCTTTCATAAAGAATGTTGAACAAACACCACGAATGTAATGATGCACGCGCTGCTCTTGGCCTGACTTATCTGACTGTTTAGAAATTTCTCTTACCAGCTTCATGCCAGGTACTTGGTCAGTCCAAAATGGTGTCATAGTCGGGAATACATAATCTTTAATACCCTCACCTGCAGCACTAAATATTTTCTTATCCCCGCCCCAAATGTTTGACATAAACTGGATATCGGTACCTACGGTATTACAAGATTTCACCAGTGAAAGCACTGAACCACCTAAGTTGCCGATGTAGCCGTAATTTGATCCTGAGCTTTTTAAACTTAAACATTGCGCTTTGAAATCACCGGGTTTCATGGAAATAACCACTGATGGTTGCACATCAAAACCAAGCTCTGTCGCATATTCAGCACAGGCAGCTTTGGGCGCGTTAGGGAAAGGGTGATTCGCACCAATATGGGTGAACTTAGGCTTACCTTTACTGCCTTTTTCTTGCCAGTCTTTTGCCGCCCATTGCACTAAGCCACGACAAGAGTCAGAGTACGAAGCACCATAGAAAAAGTTATAAGGTGCAGGCTTTTTAGTGTGTGGGTTTTTCCCTGTTGGATCGGTTAAATGGCCTGAGTATGACGCTGAAAAAACCGGCGTTTTATCTCTCGCGACAAACGAAATTAGTGCTTCGGTATCAGCGGTTCCCCATCCTTGCATTGCTACCATTTTCTTACGTGAATGCCATTTTTTATATGAGGCTATGGCTTGTGGTACTTTGTAGGCATAGTCAATTGTTTCATACTCTAATTTTGTGCCTTTAATGCCACCATTGGCATTAATATAGGCAAGTGAATCTCGAACGCCATCGGCATAATTTTTACCGACAAAGGCAGTTGGACCCGACATATCGGCTAAGTGGCCAACAAACACTGAGTCTTCTGCGAAAACTTGGCTGCTCATCCCCAAAGCACAGCATACGAATAGAGAACTTAATTTTGCTTTATGTTGCATGACTATTTCCTTCTTCTTTTAAATGGCTATATTGCCAATGACTTGTTGTAATAATGTTTGTATTGATTTTGTTATTTTAATTTTTAGCTTTTAGAGCCTTCTAATAAGAAAACGGGTAGAACTTCCAATAGTTTTTAATTTGGCCCCAACGGTGAGCCATACCTTCTGGCTCAAAAATAAGGAATAAAATAATCACTAACCCTATTGCCATCTCTTTGATGTAAGCTAAGCCATCAACCACCATAGGAATATTGCCCCACTCGGTCATTTTCATTAGGCCAACGCCACCTTCCAGCGCTTCAGGTAGAAACACCATAAACACCACGCCCATTAAGGTGCCTTTAATTGAACCTAGACCACCGATGATGATCATGGCGAGAAACTGAATTGACATGAACAGCGTGAAACCTTCAGCCGATACGTAACCTAAGTAATGCGCGTATAACGCTCCGCCAATACCGGCGTAAAATGACGAAACACCAAACGACAACAAGCGATATTTGTTGAGCTTAATGCCCATAATTTCAGCGGAAAGGTAATGGTCACGAACAGCAATAAAGGCTCGGCCTTCACGGCTTCGCATTAAATTACAACCCCAGATGTACATAAACACTAAGGCAAATAGCGCGATATAAAAGAAGCTTTCGTCGGTATCAAATGCAAAACCAAATAAGCTAATAGGGTCAGCAGAAGAACCTGCTGAGCCGCCTGAGAACCACTCGGCACGAGCAAAAAAGTCTTCTAAAATAAACTGTGCTGCCAACGTTGCTATGGCTAAATACAATCCTTTGATTCTGGACGCTGGCAAGCCAAACATCATACCAACGGCCATGGTTAAAAAGCCGGCAAGTGGGATACAAAGAAATACCGGAATACCAAATGAAATATTCAACCATGCAGAGGCAAACGCACCAAAGCCAAAAAATGCACCATGACCTAATGAAATTTGCCCGGTATAGCCGACAAGGATATTTAATCCTAATGCCGCAATACCTAAGTAAGATATTTGAATAAATAAAGTTAAATAATATGCGTCAACCAAGTACGGTGCTGCACACAATAATGCGATCGCGATAATGGCAAAATGCTTAATGGTTTTTGTTTCAAAAATAGTATTATCTTGTTTATAGCTAGTGCGAAAATCACCGCACGGTCGCATCGTTAAACTCGACATAATAAACTCCTAAAATTCAATATTGTTCGCTGTAAATTGGCGCTACCTTGACTGAAGTAGCGCCTTATAAGTTCGTAAAATGGCGAACCTTTAAATTCGTTCGATATCTTTAGTGCCGAATAAACCGTAAGGCTTAAACCAAAGAATAATCAGCAATACATAAAATGGTGCGATGTCATACATGTTGCCAATTTGCAGATATTGGCTATCAAAAAACTCGGCAACATTCTCTAAAACACCGATGATCAAACCACCGACAATGGCGCCAACAATGGAGTCTAAACCGCCTAAAATAACCGCTGGAAATACTTTAATGCCCATCATTGAAAGCGAGTTTGATACACCGCTGACCATAGCGATAACCACACCTGCGGTTGCCGAAACAGTTGCTGCTATGCCCCAACTCATGGCGAATACTTGTTTTACTGAAATACCTAAACTTTGCGCAATTTGTTGGTCGAACGCTGTGGCCCGCATGGCTAAACCATATTTGGAGTGTTTAAAAAATAAGTAGAACGCCACCATAATAATTAAGGCGATAACGGTACTCATTAAGTAAGCGGCTTCAATATTTAAGCCCATTATTTGAATACTTTCGGTTTCAAATACTTTCGGGTAACTTTGTGCTGAAACACCAAATATCCACTTCATCAATGCTTGGAAGAATATCGACAAGCCGATAGTGACCATGATCACCGAAATAATCGGTTCACCTATCATCGGCCTAAGCACAATCATTTGTATCAAAATGCCAAAAACCGCCATAAACACCATGGTGAGCAGAAAACCTACGACAAAAGGTAACTCTAAATACACCAGCACAGCCCAACAAATCCAAGCACCTACTAGTAAGAATTCACCTTGAGCAAAGTTAACTATTTGTGTTGATTTATAAACCAAAACAAAACACATTCCGACCACGCCATAAAGCAAACCAACAATTAAGCCATTAACAATCAGCTGGATTAATAATTCGAAATTCATGATGCTCTCCGTTCAATATTTGTTTGCTTAAAAGCATTTGATGGTTGACTAGGCAATAGTGATTTCACCTGAATTTGCGTTTGAATACGGGTTTTAGTGCCATCTTGGAAAACTACAACGGTGTCAATATCAACAAGGTCTTTGTCGTCATAAATTGATGAAATAATATCGCCATACTTATCGGCAATAACACCACGACGAACCTTACGCGTGCGGGTTAATTCGCCGTCATCAGCATCAAGTTCTTTATAAAGTAATAAGAATTTATGAATTTTCTGGGCTTCCGGTAGTGACTCATTCACGCGTGATATTTCTTCACTTAGCTTTTGATAAACTTCTGGCAAGGTAGATAAATTGGTGTAGTTGGTAAATGCGTAGCCATTTTGCTCAGCCCACTTAGCCACTATGCTAAATCGGATACAAATAATGGCGGAAAGGTAAGGTTTGTCTTTTCCTAAAATAACCGCTTCACCAATAAACGAAGAAAACTTCAATTTATTTTCAATGTACTGCGGTGAATACTGCGCGCCATTACTGGTACAAGCGAGATCTTTTATTCGGTCAATAACCACTAAATGACCTGATGGTTTAAAGTAACCAGCATCACCGGTTTGCATCCAACCATCAACCACATCTTCGTCGTAGGCTTTTTGGTTGTTTAAATAGCCGGTAAACATACCGACAGTTTTCGAGATGATTTCACCAACACCAGCGTCGTCAGTGTTAATAACTTTCACTTGTGCATTATCAAAGGCAACACCAACACTGTCATAATCAACATCATCTTCTTGGTGAATGGTATAAGCGCCACACATTTCAGTTTGACCATATAGCTGACGTAAAGGCACACCAATGGTTTGGAAAAACCTAAAAGTATCTGGCCCCATTGCCGCACCACCGGTTGCAGCAGACTTTAGAAATGAAAAACCTAAGCGGTCACGTAGTGCTTTCATCAGCAATACTTCAGCTAGCCATGATTTTTTCCCTTCTACCTGGCTCGCTTCGGCCAGCTTCATAGCATAATTAAAGAGCTTTCTTTTTAAGGGTGTTGAGTCCATCATCCGCGCTTGAACATCCGCTAAAATACCTTCCCAAACTCTTGGCGCTAATAGCACAAAGCTTGGCCCAATCTCGCGAAGGTCTGACATCAAAGTTTCTTGCTCTTCAACAAAGTTAACGATTTGACGAGCAATTAAAGCTTGGCCAACCGCATAAACTTGTTCCATGATCCAAGGTAGCGGTAATACAGAAACATAGTTATCACCGGGCATACGAGGGTCTGCACGTAAGTATGAGCTACAGTGTTTAACAAAATTGCCGCCATTAAGTAGCGCAATTTTTGGTTTAGAAGTAGTGCCTGAGGTAGTACAGTAAATGGAGATATCATCTGGCGTTGTCGCGTCAAGCAATTCTTGGTAGTGCTTTGGATTGGTCTTGTCAATTTCCTGGCCTAGCTTATAAAGTACGTTAACATCAACCAAGCGCGAGTCGTTATATTTACGCATACCTCTAGGGTCGCAATAGACAATAAATTTTACTTTTGGAATGTCATCACCAAGTTCAAGCAACTTATCGCATTGCTCTTCGTTTTCGGCAATAACCACAGTAGCACCACTACTATCAAGTAGATAAACCACTTCTTCATGCATTGAATCTTGGTAAATGCCTAACGAATAACAACGCATAGCATGAGCGGCAACTTCGCCCCAAACCCATTCTGGTCGGTTATCACCAAGTAAGGCGATAGCATCACCTTTGGTTACGCCCATATCTAATAAGGCAAGTGACAACCATTTAACGCGGTTGTTGTAATCATTCCAAGTGAACTCATTCCAAATACCAAACTCCTTTTCACGCATGGCAACCGCATCAGGCCAGCTTTGAGCATTGTGCTGCAGTATTTTTGGAAAGGTATTTAACTCGCCCATTTCAAAATCGTTCTGGGGTTGGTTAGCGTGTTGAATATGTTGAGTCATTAGTTCACCCCCTCTAATTTCACTTGAGATGTTTCAGCTTCATCAGCCTCTTCTTCAAGTCCTAAGTAAGCACGTTTAACATAAGGATCGGCCATCACTTCATCAGGTAGACCTGAAATAAGCTTCTTACCAAAATCAAGCACCATAACCTCGTGAGAAATATCCATGACAACACCCATGTCGTGCTCAATCATCACCACGGTAATGCCAAACTCTTCATTTAAATCGAGAATGTATCTAGCCATATCCTCTTTTTCTTCCAAGTTCATTCCAGCCATGGGCTCGTCAAGTAAAATGAGTTTTGGGTTTAGCGCCATGGCTCGAGCTAATTCAACGCGCTTACGCAAACCGTATGACAAGGTGCCAGCAACTGATTTTCTAATATGGGAAATTTCAAGAAAGTCGATAACTTCTTCAACTTTACGGCGGTGGGCAAGTTCTTCTTTTTGTGCGCCAGATGCCCAATATAATGGTCCGGTAAGCCAGTTATTTTTTAATAGATGGTGGCGGCCAACCATAATGTTATCTAACACCGACATGTGGCCGAATAATGCTAAATTTTGAAAAGTACGGCCCATACCAAGGTCTGCACGGTCATTCGGTCGTAAACTTGTTACGTCCTTACCGTCAAAAGAAATTTTGCCGCTATTAGGACGATAACGACCAGAAATGCAGTTGAGCATTGAGGTTTTACCGGCGCCATTTGGGCCGATAATGGAAAAAACTGAGCCCTGTTTGACTGAGAAACTAACGTCGGTCAGCGCTTTAACGCCACCGAAAGCCAATGATATTTGCTCTATATTGAGTATTGACTTTGTCATACTCAACCTCCTAAATTCGAGTGAAAATGAAAATTCTGAAAACTCACTTTTTGCAGCTGACAGTTTGAAACTCATCGTTAAAAAATAGAGGGGGCAAGCCCCCTCCCAAAAACGTAACAACGATTGGGAAAGTTACGAAAGTTTCAAACAATAATGACTATCAAGGATTTAAAGCATGTATCTCAAAGTTGCTTGTACATAATTAGAGTCTTTGTCTAATTCATCGATTGAGAAATTACCTACTTCAACACCAACGGCTAATTCTTTGGTTAGGTTTTGAAACAAGTTAACGCCCCATTGCGTACGTTCACGATCGGATACATCGCCTTCTACCTTGCCGTACAAAACAGTTGAACGAAGGGTGTCATTCCAAAAATGACGATAAGCAACAAGTACAGAGGTTAGATCTTCCACTTCTTCACCATAAAGATCCTTCACTGCAGCTACACCAACGTAGCGCCCAAGCTCACCTTTATGTACTTGAAAGCGAATATCATTTTTACCGCCGGTTTTAATACGGCCTGCTATTGAAGCGCCAAATGCCGACTCGCTATTACCTAATGTAGTATTTAATTGACGTGCTAAACCAGACACTGAAACACTGCCCCAATCACCTTTAAAGTTATAGCGAGCGACAACATCAGGAACACTATCGTTAGCGGTATCACCACCCCAGCTTTCAGGGTTTTCAAGTGAAACTTGGAAATTGCCCATGTTGTAACGCACTTGACCTTGACGAATAAATACCAAGCCAGTTGTGGCACCAGCAAAGTCAGCAGACTCAGGAATGGCACTGGTATTCATAAAAGTTGACCATGTTTGCCCAACCGTTAGATCTTTATATTTAACAAAGGCATGTCGAATACGAGGATGCGCTGAGTTGGAAACAATTTCGTTACCGCCACCACCCCAAAAATCCATCTCAATAAAGCCCATTACGTCACCATGTACATACTTGGTATTAAAGCGGGTTTCATTAGCAAATATTTTAAATTGTGATGCATCTTCTGCCAGAGGAGCGCCATCGCCAATCCAAAAATCACGATAAGCAACATCGCCATCTACGTAGCGAGCATCAATTTTAATATAACCACCGAAGGTTAATTTATCGTTATCTGTTAAGTCGATTTCGTAACCTGCAAACGCCGAAGTTGTCGCTGCCATTAACGAAGATGCAAAAAGTACTTTTTTATAATTTGAATTAAACATCTAGCTATTTCCCCTGTGTATTTTGTTTGATTAATACTAGGGAAGTCGAAAAAATCGACAATTGGCAATAAGACTTAGCACCATGCGCTTAGTCCTTTAGTCTTAACTTAAGTGCAATGGCTTGTGAGGAAAATTAGCAACCGCTAATATAGAGAAAAATTACCGTTTAAAGCATCAACAAAAGGACACTATGTTTTCGAATTGGTTATTAGTAAGTGTCAGTATTGGCTACATAAGTTTGTTATTCCTTATTGCATATTTAGGTGGGAAATATCGTCACAAACTCGTTGAGAAACAACATGCGATAATTTATGCGCTGTCACTAGGAGTTTATTGTACCTCGTGGGGTTTTTTGGGTACTTCCGCGCAAGCAGCGAATAGTTCTTTTACCTACATTTCAGTGTATTTAGCACCAATATTGTTATTTGTTTTTGCTTGGCCATTTATCCAACGTATTATTAAAACCAGTTTACAATTAAAAATAACCTCCATTGCCGACTTGCTTTCAGCACGTTTTGGAAAATCGCAAAGTTTAGCACTCATTGTTACCTTAGTTGCCTTAATTGGCACTCTGCCTTACATAGCATTACAGCTTAAAGCCATTGTATATTCATATAAAATACTGCAACAAAACCAAGATTTCCCCATTTGGCAGCTAGGCCTTATTGTTAGTATTATTCTTGCTGGCTTTACCATTATATTTGGCATTCGAACTATCGATGTTACTGAGCGTCACCCTGGCGTTATGATAGCGATTGCCTTTGAATCCGTAGTAAAACTGATTGCCTTTTTAATGGTCGGTGTTTTTGTTTCTTTCTTCATTTATGACTCGCCAATCGATATTTGGCAACTCTCGCAAGATCACGTTTCACTAAGCCAGCAATTTCAGAGCAACAACCTTATTGGCATGGTCGGCTTACTGATAATTGTGATGTCGGCATTTCTTTGTTTACCACGACAGTTTCAAGTGATGTTTGTTGAAATAAAAGAACAAAAAAACAGTAATATTGCGCGCTGGCTTTTACCCCTCTATATTCTAGTATTCGCGTTTTTTGCGGGTCCCATAGGCCTTGCTGGCACTTTAAATTACGGTCAATCTTTAGAAGCCGATGCTTATGTATTATTTTTGCCTGCTTATAACGGTCAAGTATGGTTGTCATTATTCGCCTTTCTCGGCGCAGTTTCGGCCGCAAGCTCTATGGTTATAGTGTCAACTATTGCTTTGAGTACCATGCTCAGTAACGAAATTGTTTTCCCACTAATGTTTAAGTTATCTCCACGCAAACAACACGATTTTTTACATTTTCAGTCAAGACTTTTGCGTATTCGCAAAGCACTCGTTATTACAGTAATTACCTTAAGCTATGGCATGTTATTGCTATCTCCCCCCGACACACTGGCTTCTTTAGGTGAAGTAGCATTTGGCGCTATAGCACAAATTGGCCCTGCACTACTAGCGGCATTTTTCTGGCAACGAGCGACACAAAAAGGGGTACTTTGGGGTATTTCAAGTGGTTTTTCTATTTGGGTATTATTTAATTTATTACCTCAACTTGGTTTCTATCAGCACCCATTAGCTAGCTCAAATTTGCCAGCAACAACCATCATCACTTTGCTTGGGTTACTCATTAATATTATTGTAATGACTATAGTATCTTTGCTAACGCGACAAGGTATTCGTGAAGAAATGCAAAGTAAGTTCTTCTACAAAAAAGACCAAAAACAACTTTCTCACTTACCTAAACAACCGAAAGTTGATATTCGAGAACTTGAATATTTAGTTGCGCGCTTTATTGGTCAAGACAAAGCAAAAGATTGCTTCAATGAATTTAATCAGAAGAACAAAAATAGAAAACATAAGTCGTATAACGAAGCTCTATTACTTCATGCAGAAAATACATTAGCGAGTGTTATGGGTTCTGCTTCTGCTAAATTAGTGATTTCCTTTGCCTTAGGTGGACGAGATATCGCTTTTGATCAAGTAGCTAAAATTGTTGAAGATAACTCCACTCAACAATTAGAATTCAGTCGCTCAGTATTGCAAGGTGCCATTGAAAATACCAGTGAAGGCATTTCTGTTATCGATGGCAACCTAAATTTAGTGGCATGGAATAAACAATATTTAGATATTTTTAATTACCCAAATGATTTTATTTATATTGGCTGCCCAATTAGCCAGCTTATTCGTTATAATCTCAGCCATCAAAAACGTTATGTACACGATATTGAGGAGCAAGTTGCCAAACGATTACAATTTATCAGGGTTGGCAGTAAGCACAAATCTGAACGAACTTTATCCAACGGCAAAATAATTTCTATTGAAGGTAACCCAATTCCTGGTGGCGGGTTTGTGATGATTTTTTCAGACATTACGGAGTTTCGGCGTGCAGAAAATTATTTGAAAGAAGAAAATACCGATTTAGAAAGCCGTGTGCTAGCACGTACAAAAGAGTTAGAACTAGCCAATCTAGAATTAGAAAAAGCTAACCAAAACCTCGCTAATGCACAACTTAAAGCTGAGCAAGCACACCTAAAGAAAAGCCAATACTTACGTGCCTGTAGTCACGACTTATTACAGCCTTTATCTGCGGCTCGGTTATTTTCATCTGCAATAAGACTGAGCTCGAAAGTTTCAGAGCAGGAAAAGGAGCAAATCAAACAGATAGACAATTCCTTAGATATTGCCAATAACTTGTTGCTCGACTTAAATGAAATTGCACGTATTGAAAGCGGTAATATAAGCCCTGATATTTCAGTAATTTCAGTAGAGCGCTTATTCACTATGTTACAAACCGAATTTTCCGCACTCACTAACGATTTTAAGATTGATTTTCACTGCCAGTCGAGCAAGTTGTTTATTAAAAGCGACTTAACATTACTGGCTCGAATTGTACAAAACTTCCTCAGTAACGCCTTTCGCTACGCCAATAACGGCAAGGTATTACTGGGGTGCCGACGTAAAGGTCAACATTTATGTATTCAAGTTTTAGACAATGGTCCTGGTATTCCTGTTGATATGCAGCAACAGGTATTCGAACAATTCACACAATTATCAACAAAAATTGTTGGCCCTAAAGGCTTAGGGTTAGGATTAAATATCGCACAAAGCTTAGCTAATATTCTTCAGCATAAACTTGGCTTAGTATCCAAGTCAGGACAAGGCTGTTTATTCAGTGTAGAGGTGCCAGTTGTTAGCCCTCCGAAACAAAGGCAAATGAGTAAAAACAGTGCAAGTTCAACCTTACAAGGAGTTGGCGTATTATGTATTGATAATGAGGTTGAGGTTATCTCTGGAATGAAGGATTTACTCTCAGCATGGAAGTGTCGTACTTTTACCGCCACAAGTGCAGAAAAAGCTATTGAGCTTTACCTGCAACATGAAGAAGATATCGATATTTTATTAGTTGATTACCAATTAACTGATGAAGAAGTAATAGTAAATAATAAACCAGATTCACACATTAATTCTAAGTTAATGAGTCAGCCTCTTAAGCAAAAATCGACAAAAGATTTCAATGGCATAGAGCTTATTCGTTACTTGCGCGAAAAAAGTTACTCTCCGTTACCGGCAATTTTGATCACAGCGACAACAGATGAATTGATACAAAAACACGCTCAACAAGCTGATATAGGTTACTTACGGAAAATAATTAAACCATTGGCGTTACGTGCACTAATGAGCTCGCTATTAACTAAAAAGCTTGAGCAAAATTATATTTCAGACAATTTTCACTAGCGTTTAGCATTCATTAAGAAGTAAAAGATGCATTGGCCATTTGTCGCTCGTTCAGAAAAATGACCGCTTGCGTACGACTTTTTACGCCTAGTTTTAAGAAGATAGTGCTGGCATGGCTTTTAATTGTTGACTCAGATAAGCCAAGCTCATAAGCAATTTGCTTATTTAGCAAGCCATCAGCAAACATAAAAAGTATTTTATGTTGCTGTGGAGTTAGTGACGCTAGCTTATCTTCCTGCTCCACAATTTCTTCTTCAGAGCTATAAACACCTTCAGGTGTCCATAATTTACCTTGAATAACATCATTAATTGCTTTAATCATTGCCGGTACTGGCGTTGATTTAGGAATAAAACCAGCAGCACCGAAACTCATAGCTTTGTTAATAGTTTCAGGCTCTTCAAAACCAGAAATAACAACAACACCAATATCGGGGTATTGCCGCCTTATATTGCTCAACGTGTTAAAACCATGTGCGCCAGGGATATCAAGATCAAGTAAAATAAGGTCGATATCAGCACTTTCAGATAACTTCTGCTCTAGCTCAGGAATGGTTTCCGCTTCAAGTAAATGTGAGCAAACGAAACTAGATTTCAGCATCAACGACAATGCTTGCCTAAAAAGAGGATGGTCATCTGCAATGATGATCTTAGTATTTGATGTCATTTTATTTTAACCTAATAATGATCTTTTCATTTTAACCAACTTTACACTTGGCATAAGTTAGCTTTAACCCAATAACGTATCAATATTATAGAGTACGTCAACGAAGAAAATCATAAACTAGACTAAAGGACTAAGCATTGATATTAAATTTAAGGAATTTAATCTAAGGCTTAACTATTAATAAACTTACCGGATAGTGCCAAACCACTGCGATTATGCAGAACACTGTGACATTGTGCGAGTATTGATAAAGCAATTGATTCGGGCAAGTCACCACCGATATCAAAGCCTATAGGGCCATTAACGACTCTAGATAACCAAGCTCTGTCGTCAATAAGGCTTAATTCTTCTACATTACTTCTTCGCTCAAGCGGTCCCAGCAAACCAATATACTTTGCCTGATTCGTTTGATGTAATAATTTCAGCCAAGCAGCATCTAACGTTAAATTATGCGTCATCAAAACTGCTCCATCAAGTTGATGGAATTGCTTTAAAAGTTCTATATTCTCTGGGTTGAATAGATCTTCCGGGCGAATTCTGAAAATATTATCAGCATCTTTGAAGACATTATTCCTAGCATAACTTGAACGATGATCAACAACGGTAAGTCGCCAACCTAATTTAGCCGCCATAGAAACCATAGGCACAGCATCAGAGCCTCCACCAAAGACCCATAAGTTGAATGGTGCCGATATTTTTGTCAGTGAACATTCAGTTTGTTCAACAGTAATATTTCTATGAGAATGATTTAACGTTATTGTTCGTGATAGGGATTCAATCTCAAGTTCAACTGCCTCTTGAGCTGTGCTCATTAGCCACTGACCTTTACTATCAAGTAACGCAATATGATTGAGTTGTTCTTGCTTCTCATCTGATGCTATAAATGCTTGTTGCATATAACTAGCAACACCACTTTTCATACGTTGAAATAACTGAGTAAAAAGCTCTCTATGTTGCAATGTCAAATACTGCAAAAGAACCCCTATTTTACCTTTGCATCCAACACCAAGCTCAGCAGCATAACCATCTTCTTCACGCATATCATATTCGACATACTGCGCTTGTTTACTATCGAGTACTTTCTTCGCATGTAAAACAATATTTGCTTCTAAACAGCCACCACTAACCAAGCCATAAGATTGCCCTAAACTGTTCACCAGCATGACTGCACCGGGAGAACGGTAACTAGAGCCTTCCTTATTAACAATAGTTGCTAACACCCATTCAAACGCATCACTTTGATTCAAGTAATGCTCTAAAAGTGCAAAATGGCCATGATTTTTTAACAAATAATTACTCTCTTTTTTAACATTCAACAATATAGACCGTTGAATCATCATAACAAGTTCAAAACTATTTCACAGCGCAATAAATTCTGTAATCGATACTTTAGCTTATGTAATTTATGAAATCATAAAGCAAAAAAGCCACTTTTCAGTGACTTTTCATTATCTCAAAAGCAAGTTAAAACTATTTAGCTGGTTCTTCAATTGCTTCAGCAGGTTTATTTTTTGATAAAAACACTTCACGTAAGCGGGTATCAATTTCTTGTGCTATTTCAGGGTTTTCTTTTAAAAACTTAGCGGCATTTGCTTTACCTTGGCCAATCTTATCGCCTTTATAGCTATACCAAGCACCAGCCTTTTCAACCATTTCGTTTTTAACACCTAAGTCGATTAATTCACCTAAGTTGTTAATACCTTCACCGTATAAAATTTGGAACTCAACTTGTTTAAATGGAGGAGCAATTTTGTTTTTAACGACTTTAACGCGAGTTTCATTACCAACAATTTCATCACCGTTTTTAACTGCACCAATACGACGAATATCTAAACGAACAGAAGCGTAGAATTTTAAAGCATTACCACCTGTAGTGGTTTCTGGGTTACCAAACATAACACCTATTTTCATACGAATTTGGTTGATGAAAATCATCATAGTATTTGATTGTTTTAGGTTACCGGTTAGCTTACGCATAGCTTGTGAAAGCATACGTGCTTGTAAGCCCATATGAGAGTCACCCATATCACCTTCAATTTCAGCTTTTGGTGTTAATGCCGCAACCGAGTCAACAACAATAACGTCAATAGCACCTGAGCGCGTTAACATGTCACAAATCTCAAGCGCTTGCTCACCCGTATCTGGTTGTGAAACGAGTAAGTCATTAATGTTTACACCTAGTTTCTCTGCATAAATAGGATCAAGTGCGTGTTCAGCATCAACGAATGCACAAACTTTACCGTTACGTTGTGCTTCAGCAATAACTTCAAGCGTTAGTGTTGTTTTACCACTTGATTCAGGACCGTAAATTTCAACTACACGACCTAAAGGTAAACCACCAGCACCCAATGCAATATCTAAACCTAGCGATCCTGTTGAAATAGTTTCAACATCCATGCTGCGGTTATCACCTAACTTCATGATTGAACCTTTACCAAATTGACGTTCAATTTGACTTAAGGCAGCGGATAATGCTTTTTCTTTGTTATCGTTCATTTTGTGCTCCACAATGATTTAGGTGGTTAATTCGTTTCGATGACGCAAAGTATACTGTATAGTCGTACAGTATCAAGTTTTTTATCAAATTATTTTTTTACCATCTAAAATAAAAACAAAGGAGACTTTTTAACAATTGAAAAATAAAGAGTTTTCAAACAATAGTAACTTTTTATATTTTTTTATAAAAAAGTTACTATTACAATTAACAGTGCTTATACAGGTGTTTCATTTTGCTAAGTGCAGGCTAAATTTTATTAAAATAATAAGATCTAAATGCTTGCCTTATGGCATAATCTCTTCACTCAATACATTGATGAATTTACGAGTTAGCACATTTCAATGACAACAATAACACCAGATCTTTCTGCGCATACACCAATGATGCGTCAATACCTCACCATCAAAGCAGAATTTCCTAATATATTGATTTTTTACCGTATGGGTGATTTTTATGAATTATTTTTTGATGATGCCAAAAAAGCATCTGATCTTTTAGATATTTCATTAACTGCTCGCGGAAAAACAGGTGGTAATGCTATACCAATGGCGGGTGTTCCATATCATGCTGTAGAAGGGTATCTAGCAAAGTTAGTGCAACTTGGTGAATCTGTTGCAATTTGTGAACAGGTTGGCGACCCTGCCACCAGTAAAGGGCCCGTTGAACGTAAAGTTGTTCGCGTAGTGACACCTGGTACGGTTAGTGATGAAGCGTTACTTACCGATCGCCAAGACAATTTAATTGTTGCCGTTCATCAAACACAACAAGGCTTTGGCTTAGCATACTTAGATATGACTAGTGGTCGCTTTGTGTTGATTGAGCCAAGCACCGAAGAACAAGTATTAGCTGAACTACAGCGATTATCGCCAGCAGAGTTATTATATCCTGAATCATTATCAGCCAATAATATTATTACAGGCCGTAAAGGTTTACGCAGACGTCCTGACTGGGAATTCGACCTAGAAACGAGTAAAACCTTACTTAATAAGCAGTTTGGTACTAAATCACTTTCAGGTTTTGGTGTCGACAATAAACCATTGGGCATTTCTGCTGCAGGTTGTTTATTTCAATATGTGAAAGATAGCCAACGTACGGCATTACCCCATATTCGCTCGATTATTGCAGAGAATGCATCAAGTGCTGTTATTCTTGATGCTGCAACGAGGCGCAACTTAGAATTAACTCAAAATCTTCAAGGTGGCTTTGAAAATACCTTAGCTGCCATTCTAGATAAAGCTGCCACGCCGATGGGTTCGCGACTATTAAAACGTTGGTTGCATTTTCCATTACGAGATCTCAACACGTTAAATAACCGACAAAATGCAATTGAAGAGTTATTACAGCAAGATTTGAGTTTTGAATTGCATAGTAATCTAAAGCAATTTGGCGATATAGAACGTATTGTCGCGCGAATTGCTCTGCGCTCTGCCCGACCACGAGATTTTGCTCGCTTACGTAATGCTTTAATTCTATTACCTGAATTACAAAACATATTACAAACATGTCAGCAAACACATTTGTCAGCATTAAGCTCTCAATGCCAGCCTTTGCCTAGTATTCAAAACTTATTATCAAGTGCCATTGTTGAAAACCCACCTGTATTGATTCGTGATGGTGGTGTTATTGCGCCCGGATATAATCAAGAATTAGACGTGCTACGCGACTTAAGTGATGGTGCAACTGAATTTTTAGCACAACTTGAAGAGCGAGAAAAAGCCCGTACAGGTATTCAAACATTAAAAGTTGGTTACAACAAAGTGCATGGCTTTTACATTGAAATTAGTCGCAGTGCTGCTAATGAGGTGCCTGACGATTACATACGTCGACAAACACTTAAAAACAATGAGCGCTTTATTACGAATGAATTAAAACAACATGAAGAAAAAGTATTATCAGCACAGAGTAAATTTCTTGCACTTGAAAAACGTTTGTATGAGGAATTGTTTGATAAAATTTTACCTGAATTAGAAAGCTTACAATTTTTAGCACAATCATTATCTGAAATTGATGTATTGAATACTTTTGCCGAGCGTGCAGAAACATTAAATTACGTCAAACCAGTATTACAAGAAGAGAGTGGCATTAACATTGAAGCTGGTCGTCATGCGGTTGTCGAGCAAATGACTACAGAGCCATTTATCGCCAATCCAGTAGTACTAACCGATAGCCGTAAAATGCTCATAATTACTGGCCCAAACATGGGTGGTAAATCAACTTATATGAGACAGACTGCACTTATTGTATTGCTTGCTCATATTGGTTGTTATGTACCTGCTGGAGCAGCTAATATTGGCATGGTCGATAGAATATTCACCCGTATTGGTGCTTCAGACGATTTAGCCAGTGGACGTTCAACCTTTATGGTTGAAATGACAGAAACCGCCAACATTTTACATAATGCCACAAATAAAAGTTTAGTGCTTTTAGATGAGATAGGTAGAGGAACCAGCACCTATGATGGTCTTTCGCTTGCATGGGCGTGTGCCGAAATGCTGGCACTAAAAACACAAGCATTTACTTTGTTTGCAAGCCATTATTTTGAATTAACCTTACTAGCTGAGCAAATTGATAGCCTTGCCAATGTGCATTTAGATGCCGTTGAACATGGAGATAGTATTGTCTTTATGCATGCGGTACAAGAAGGTGCAGCGAGTAAAAGTTTTGGCTTACAGGTTGCTCAACTTGCTGGTGTACCTAAGCCTGTTATTCAACGAGCAAAACAAAGACTATCTGAACTTGAAAATATGCAAGCTCCCTCAATAATGAATAATGAACCACAAGCGTTTGAGCAATTATCATTGATGGACACCAGTCACCCAATTGTTGATACTTTAAGTGCAACAGATGTGAATGATTTAAGTCCTAAAATGGCATTAGACTTATTGTATAAGCTTAAAGAATTAGTTTAAGTGTCTATTGTGCAGTTCAACTTATTGACTCATTACATAACTAAATAAAACAAAAAAACCAGCAATTGCTGGTTTTTTATTAGTAGCCGTTGTCTATTAAAACTCTCTATTGCGCTTGGAATAACGCCTCGATAGATAAGTCCTGTTGGCTTAAAATATCACGTAAGCGTTTTAACGCTTCCACTTGAATTTGGCGAACACGTTCACGTGTCAAGCCAATTTCAACACCTACATCTTCTAATGTTGCCGCTTCATAGCCAAGCAAACCAAAACGTCTTGCTAAAACTTCACGTTGTTTAGAGTTAAGCTCACCTAACCAGTCGACAATACTATGTTTAATATCATTGGTTTGTAGCTTTGTTTCTGGCCCACCCGACTTTTCATCAGGAATAACATCTAATAGAACTTTCTCACCTTCGCCACCAAATGGCGAGTCGACAGAGGCTATACGCTCATTCAGGCGTAGCATTTTACTAACACCTTCAACAGGTACGTCTAGCTCAGTGGCAATATCTTCAGCGGTTGGCTCATGATCAAGTTTTTGGACTAATTCACGTGCTGTACGTAAATATATATTAAGCTCTTTAACCACATGAATAGGTAAACGAATAGTACGCGTCTGATTCATAATAGCGCGTTCAATGGTTTGACGAATCCACCATGTTGCGTAGGTTGAGAATCTAAAACCACGTTCAGGATCAAACTTTTCAACAGCTCTAATTAAGCCTAAGTTTCCTTCTTCAATAAGATCTAATAGTGGAAGTCCGCGATTATTATAACGACGAGCAATTTTAACGACCAAACGCAGGTTGCTTTCAATCATACGTTTGCGGGATGGTTCATCGCCTTTAAGGGAAAGGCGCGAGTAGTAAACTTCTTCTTCAGCAGTTAATAACGGAGAAAAACCGATTTCACTTAAATATATTTGCGTTGCGTCTAAATTGGAAGGCGCTTCTTCAGGCATTGTAGCCTTACTATTTTCTGGCTTTTCCTTTTCTGCAACATCAGAACATTCTATTTGTTTTTTTATGCCCATGTTATATCTCCCACTATTAGCTATAGCTAAATTTACTGACTAAATATTCACGTTGGCTCCAATCTATTTCTGATAAATTTTTATTATTATTTCGGCAAATACTTCATAGGATTAACTGATTTACCGCGAAAGCGAACTTCAAAATGAAGCATGACTCTTTCAGCGTCTGTATCACCCATTTTGGCAATCACTTGACCGGCTTTCACAACTTGCTGCTCTTTAACTAGAATGCGATCGTTATGGGCATAAGCACTAAGATAATCATCATTATGTTTAACTATGACTAACTGGCCGTATCCTTGTAACGCATCACCGGCATAAACCACCTTGCCGTCTGCAGTTGCTTTCACCGAATCACCGCGTCGCCCCGCAATGTCGATTCCTTTATTCCCTTGTTTTGCGGTGGAAAATTTCTGAATAACTTTTCCTTTCGCAGGCCACTGCCATTTTCTAATTTTCTGCGAAAATGCAGCTTTTGGTTGCTGAGACTTTTTGCTTGTTTTTTGCTCAGTTACATTTCCACCATACTCCTGCTTTTTCTTCTGCGCAATAGGTTTTTTTATAACTTTTTGTTTTGATGAGTTAAAGCTTTTACTCTTAGCTTTATTTTTACTTGCGTTGCTGGAATTTTTGACTAAAAATAATTTTTGATTTGGAAAAATATTATAAGGTGCTTTTATATTATTTATACTTGCTAAAGTGCGAACATCGACATCTGCACGCCAGGCAATTGAATATAAAGTTTCACCTTTTTTGACTATATATTCACTTCCAGTAACGCTATTCTTTATGCGTTGGCTTAAAGGTAGTGAACCTTGAACATCAACAACTGGCGCTGGTTTACTGCGGCTAGAACAACCATTCAGTAGTAGCAATACGACTACTAATAACAAACTGTTCACTTGCAATAACTCGAACTTCATCCTTTTAGCCATAGTTACGTAAAGATCCTTTATCGAGTTGCTATATACGCAATAATAATTGCGCCTACAAGCAACCAACCCAATACGTCAACCCATTGTCTAATTTTTTGTTCCATTGGCGCTCCGCCCCAACGAATAACACCAGCAACTAAGAAAAATCGCATTCCTCGACCAACTGCTGATGCTATTAAAAATGGTAAAAAAGCCATTTGTAGAAAACCGGCACTGACTGTAAATAGTTTATAAGGGATCGGAGAAAAGCCCGCTAAAAATACTACCCATACACCCCACTCGCTAAACCAAGACATCGCTTTATCAAAGCGAGCTTGATAGCCAAACTCTGTTATTAATGGTTGTATCCAAGGTTCAAACATTAAGTAACCTAAACCATAACCAACAACTCCCCCAATAACTGATGCTGCTGTGGTTAGCGCAGCTAAACGCCATGCTCGCTCACGTTGTGCTAATACCATAGGCGCAAGTAATACATCCGGTGGTATTGGGAAAAAAACTGATTCTGCAAAAGTTAATATTGCTAAAATTCTAGGGGCAAATTTATGCTCTGCCCATTTAAGTGTCCATTCATATAATGCTGAAAATATTTTCACAAACTATCCTAATGCGCCCGGTACTAAAGGAACAAAGCGTACCGCTTCTACTTGTTGTTCTTTAAATTCATCGCCGTGGCGAGTAATAAGTTTTAAAATTTGGCTTTGCTCGCCAACGGGAATGATCAAGCGCCCACCATCAGCAAGCTGCTCTAATAATGCTACCGGCACTTCTGTCGGGGCAGCAGTCACTATAATAGCCTGAAATGGCGCTTTACTATGCCAACCCTGCCAGCCGTCACCGTGCTTCATTGAAACATTATGTAAATCCATCGAACGCAATCTTCTTTTTGCTTGCCACTGTAACGATTTAATTCGTTCAACTGAAAATACTTTCGGCGTTAGTTGTGCCAAAATTGAGGTTTGATAACCAGAGCCAGTACCTATTTCTAAGATACTCTCAGGAATACCGTCAGCAAGTAACAACTCTGACATTTTAGCGACAATATAAGGTTGAGAAATAGTTTGCCCTTGGCCAATCGGAAGAGCTGTATTGTCATACGCTTTATGAGCAAGTATTTCAGGAACAAATATATGGCGCGGAGAACGAGCAATGGCTTGCAATACTTGTTGGTTTTGAATGCCTTCACCCAGTAATTTTTGTGCCAGCAACTCACCACTTCGACTTGATTTACCGCCGATACTACTGCCTACTCTGGCATTGATATTACTTTGTTTCATATTGAGAGTTCATTAATCCATTCTGTCATTTGTGTCATGCTTTTATAAGCAGTCATATCAATAGTTAACGGTGTTATTGACGCAAAACCATTGGCAACTGCATGAAAGTCAGTTCCAACTCCTGCATCTAACTCTTGGCCAAGTGGCCCATACCAATAGATATCACGTTGCCAAGGATCTTGCATCTTTTTCATGGTTTCAGCTTTATGCCGATGTCCTAAACGCGTCACTTGTATTCCTTTAAGCTCGCTTAATGGCATATCTGGCACATTAATATTAATAATTTGGTCGCTAGGCAACGGGTGCGCTTGCAAACGTTCTATAAACCTAGCAGTTACTACTGCAGCGGTTTGAAAATGTTGTGGATTCTTAGATACCAAAGATACGGCTATTGCTGGCATACCTAAGTGTCGTCCTTCCGTCGCTGCTGCTACCGTTCCAGAGTATATGGTATCATCACCTAAGTTAGCACCGTGATTAATTCCAGCAACCACTAAGTCTGGAGCTGGCTGCATTAACTGCGTCGCCCCCAGATGCACTGAGTCGGTAGGAGTACCATTTACGGCCGTGAAGCCATTATCCATGGCTTGTGCTCGCAGCGGGTTTAGCAAAGTTAAAGAGTGACTAGCACCACTGCAATTTCTGTCTGGTGCTACAACCTTAACTTGGAAATACTTTACCAGCTCTTCGTAAAGGACTTTTATGCCTTCAGCATGAACGCCATCATCATTACTTAATAATATCCGCATAGTTATCCTTCACCGTGGTCTGAACTTCTATTTGATGAATCATTTACAACACGCTCTGTCATATCGGTATAATTAACCAACTCGCGCATAATAGTTGTAGCATAAGCACCTGCTGGTAAGAAAAAAGACAAGGTAACAACATCATCTTTGATCTTGATTTCAGGCTCTTTTACAACAATACGTGTTCGACGTCGCTCTTGCTTTAAACCAAAGCGCGGCAAACCTTCACAAAATTCTTGCTGATGTTTTGCAACGCTCTGCTCAAGTGTTAACGCGTCAGAAGTGGTCATTAACTCTCCAGCTCCCCACATAGGTGCAGTGATATCTATATCATGATTCAGAAGTCTTGCCTTTAAGCTTTCGTCAGTTTCTTGCGCTAGAAATACTGATTGAGTACCTGAAAGCATTAAAACATCACCATTAAGTAGTGTGTCGAAGTTGTTCTTCTTTATACGCTCACTAATAATTTGATTAAATATTAATGAGCGTGCGGCAGATAAATACATACCGCGCTTTTTCTTATCTTTAACTTTTCGGCCAGAAAACAAACTTAATGCTTTTTCAATATTCCCGCCATCAATACCAAAACGCTGCTCGCCAAAGTAGTTAGGAACCCCAAACTTACTTACCACGTGCCAGCGTCGAACTAACTCGTCAACATCGGTAACATTTCGTAGAGTAATTTCAAAACGATTACCTTCTAATCCACCAATACGAAGTTTTTTGTTATGACGCTTATAAGCCAAAACCTCAACACCTTCGATATTCAAATCACTTAAATCAAATACTTGTTTTCCGGGCACATGTACACCGAACCATTGCTCAGTTACTGCAAAACGGTCTTTTAAACCCGCATAGGATACAAGGGACTCTTTTATCGAAAAATATTGCGCAAGTTGTTTAGCTACAAATGCAGTATTAGCACCAGTTTTACGAATATGAATAAATAAATGTTCACCTTCACCGCAAGGTAAAAATGGTAACTTTTCAAACACTTTAAAATCAGATTTCTGACTACGCAATAAGCCTGTTGCTGTAGGCTTTCCATATAAATAGGCAAAACTTGGTAATGAATTAATAACTGGCTTTGCAACCTTTTCAATTGAATGTTCGGACATTAGCAACTCGTAGTATCAGCTTTCATCAATAAAACCACGGCATGCACCGATACACCTTCTTTACGGCCAACATAACCAAGCTTTTCAGTGGTAGTCGCTTTTACATTAACTTGTTCAATATCTGACAGCATGCCTTCAGCTAAAATCGTGCGCATAGACAGTAAATGCGGTGCTATTTTTGGTGCTTGTGCACAAATGGTAATATCAGCATTACCTAGGCGGTAACCCCTTTCTTTCATTAAACCAACAACATGGCGCAATAAAATACGACTAGAAATATTTTCATATTGGCCATCAGTATCAGGAAAATGATTGCCAATATCAGCTAAACAGAGTGCACCTAAAATAGCATCGCATAAGGCGTGAATAGCAACATCACCATCCGAGTGAGCAACAAAGCCATAATCATAAGGAATTTCAACGCCAGCTAAAACTAACGGGCCTTCGCCACCAAATTTATGGACATCAAAACCATGACCTATTCTCATATTGCCTCTACTTCATTTTGTTGTTGCAAAATAAACTCAGCCAATGATAAATCTTCTGGCTGGGTAATTTTAATATTATCACTGCTAGCACTGACTAAGCCGCTAGGGTAATCAAAAGCTTCCATCGCAGATGACTCATCAGTTATTTCAATGTTTTGTGCTAATGCCCTAGTAATTGCTGTAGTTAACTCTTCAGTTTTATACATTTGAGGAGTTAAGGCATGCCACATATGGCTGCGGTCTAATGTTTTATCTACTACGCCTGTTGAACTAGCAAGTTTCATGGTATCTCGTACTGGCGTTGCTAAAATTCCACCATGATCATTACCGACACAATATTCCATCAAACGAGTTAAGTCTTGATGTTGAACACACGGTCGTGCAGCGTCGTGGACTAAAACCCAAGGTTGCTGTATGACATTTAGGCTTAGCAAACCTGCTAATACCGAATCAACACGCTCGTTACCACCAATGACCTGAGTGACATTGCTATTACTTGCAAGAGTCGTAGTAGGGAAATATTCGTCATTTGCGCCTAAGGCAATTACAACGTGCGAAATAGCCGGATGACTCAATAGACGTAAAACGGTATGTTCTAAAATGGTTCTGCCATCAATGGTTAAATATTGCTTTGGGCAAGATGAACGCATACGTCTACCGACACCAGCAGCGGGCACTACTACAACATACGGCCCTAAAGAGTGGTTCATTATCGCAATCGTTCCTTTTTATTGGTATCGGAATCATTAGGAATAACACGGAAAAACGTTTCGCCCTGTTTTATCATGCCTAATTCATGGCGAGCACGCTCTTCAATTGCCTCTGTACCAGACTTTAAATCATCGGTATCGGCATAGAGCAATTTATTGCGTTGTTTTAACTTATTATTATTAACTTGTTGGCGTGTCACTTCTTCTTCTAACGCCAGATAGTCAGGTATGCTATTTTTACCAAACCAAAGTCGGTATTGCAGTAAGGCAAAAAAAATAATCAAAATTGCTGTGATCAGCCGCATAAACTATCTATATTCAAGGTTTAAATACTAATGATAGCTATTATAAGTGTGTACCACCTGCTGTAAACACCCCAAGGCATTTAATATTAATTGTTTACCTTATTTGGCTGCTTAAAATTACGCCAATTAATTGAGCAAGACAGCAAAAGTTCACGTAATGAAGGAATAACGGGCTGTACTTTTCGGGCATTTTGCCAACAATGTCCTGCACATGCAGCAGTCATCACTCGCTTATTTGGTTTTAGCAAGTAATAACGTTTATCTCGCGCTTGCTGCTCAATTAAATTAAACCAACCGTAAACGTTGGTACGAAACCTTTGCTTTGTTAAATCAACTCGGTCAATGCAATCAAGAATAACCCCACTTTCGGTCGCTATTGGTACTACTAAGCCATGTGCTAATTTTTGCTCTTGATACCATTTTAAAACATTATCTTGATAATTTTTCAGCTGACTAGTGGATGGATGCGTCGCCGTTTGTTTAGCTGACCAACTGGCATTTTGAATATCTAAATCTAATGGGCTTTCAGCATTTAATAGAGCGTGTGCACTGCGCTTCACATAATAAGGCAGACTTTTAATGCGCCCTTGTAAACCTGCTGGACTTGCAAAATCACCACTTGCTAAAATTCGTAACTCTCGCTCATATAAGGCATTACAAAGTTCAGCAAAGTCTGCTGACACTTGCTCTGGTTGCCATAATAGAGATTGAGTTACCATGAAATTAACTGCTGTTATAATTTTCTGATGATAATTTAAGCATACTTGATTGTTGTGTAAAGATAAAATAGCTAAAAGGCATTTGTATATTAATTAACGCTAAAACATTTAATTGATCACCGACAAAGCCCTATTAAAAAATAAATTATAAAATGTTCTGCACTAATCCTATGTGACTCAAAAATTGAGTCTATTAAGTGTATAAAATTGTTATTTTCATCTTACTTTTAAGTACATTACACCACAGATGGCATATAATATGACAAATATTTCCATCAATTTCTGGAGCAAACGATGAGCGTAATCGAAGTAAACCATCCCCTTATTCAACACAAACTTGGCCTAATGCGCGAAGGTGATATCAGTACTAAACGTTTTCGTGAGTTAGCAGCTGAAGTTGGTAGCTTATTAACGTACGAAGCTTCAAAAGATTTTCAACTTGAAACCAAGACCATCAATAGCTGGAATGGTGAAATTCAAGTTGAGCAAATTAAAGGTAAAAAAGTTACTGTTGTACCTATTCTACGTGCTGGTTTAGGTATGATGGATGGTGTATTAGAGCTTATTCCTAGCGCTCGTATTTCGGTTGTTGGCATGTACCGTAATGAAGAAACATTAGAGCCAGTTTTCTACTTTGAAAAATTAGCAGGTCAAATTGATGAGCGCTTAGCATTGGTTATTGATCCTATGCTAGCTACTGGTGGCTCTATGGTTGAAACCATTAATCTTTTGAAAGAACGTGGCTGTAAAAATATTAAAGCCTTAGTGTTAGTTGCTGCGCCAGAAGGTATCGCTGCATTAGAAAAAGCACATCCTGATGTTGAGCTTTACACTGCCTCTGTTGATGATTGCTTAAATGATGCGGGTTACATATTGCCGGGCTTAGGTGATGCTGGTGATAAAATATTCGGCACTAAATAAGTTTGTTGGCTTGGTAAATAACCAACATTTCATCATATGCGTTTAAACCACTTAACTGCCAGCTTGCTGGCAGTTTTATTGAGTAAAATATGACTTCAGAAAATAACTCAACCGACAATTTCAATAACCAATCACTATTTAAAGAAGTACTTACTGGCACACAAATGCTATTTGTTGCCTTTGGCGCGTTAGTATTAATGCCGCTTCTTACAGGCTTAGATCCAAATGTTGCCCTGTGTACGGCAGGTATAGGCACGTTATTATTTCAATTGGTTACTAAACGGCAAGTGCCGGTTTTCTTAGCTTCTTCTTTTGTTTTTATTGCTCCTATCATGTATGGCACACAAACATGGGGCATTCCGGCAACCATGGGTGCTCTAGCCGTTGTCGGCGTTGTTTACGCTTGCTTTAGTGGCATCATTCGCATGCGAGGGACTGGATTTATTAGCAAATACTTGCCCCCTATTGTTACCGGCCCAATCATTATGGTGATTGGCTTATCACTCGCACCGGTTGCTGTTCATATGGCACTTGGGCGAACAGGAGATGGTTCAGCGCAACTTATTGATCAATCACTCGCATTAAGCATTTCTTTGCCTGCATTATTAACAACGCTGTTAGTTTCTGCCTTTAGTAAAGGTTTTATGCGTTTAATGCCAATTTTAGCAGGCATTATTGTTGGTTATTTACTATCGCTCTATCATGGTATTATCGACTTTACTCCTGTTGAAAATGCAGCTTGGTTTGCAGTACCAAAGTTCACTACTCCTGAATTTAATTGGCAAGCTATTGTTTACATGTTACCGATTGCCATCGCCCCAGCCATCGAACACATTGGAGATGTATTAGCTATAAGTTCAGCAACAGGTAAAGACTACATTAAAAAGCCAGGCTTACATCGCACATTACTCGGTGATGGCGTTGCAACGACTGCCGCTTCAATGTTAGGTGGACCACCAAATACTACTTACTCTGAAGTGACTGGCGCGGTTATGTTAACTAAAGCTTTCAACCCAAGAATTATGACATGGGCAGCTTGTGCAGCCATAATAATGGCATTTGTTGGCAAATTAGGTGCGCTTTTACAAACCATACCAGGTGCAGTAATGGGCGGTATTATGATGCTATTGTTTGGTTTAATCGCCAGCGTTGGTTTAGGCAGTTTAGTGAAAGCAAAAGTTGATTTTGACCAACCAAGAAACTTCATTATTTTCGCCGTTGTACTAGTTTTTGGTATCGGTGGTATGGCGCTAAATATAGGTGGTTACAGCATTCAGGGTATCAGTTTATGTGCCTTAGTAGCGATTGGCCTAAACTTACTTTTACCGAAAGAAGAAGTTAAAGGTGCTTAACCTTTAAATGAAACTAACACACTAGTTTTTGCTAAAGCCTGAGCATACCTACTCAGGCTTTTTCATCTCTATATTTCATCAACAAACAATTCATCAACAAATAATTCAATGAATTCAAAGCTACTGAATTTTCTTAATAACTTTAATGTCCAATCTTTTTGCAATGCGATTTAAATTAGCTCTATCTGTAGATAACGTACGAGCCGCCGCTGCCCAACTTCCTTGGTTTTGTTCAAGCGCATCAATTATAATACCTCGCTGAAATTGCTCAGTTGCTTCTCGTAAACTACAACCTTCAAACAAATCTTTGCTTTTTGATAACGGCTCTGATGAAAGCGCTATATTTGCAGGTAACAGCTCAGTCTCGTCATCAACCTGAATATTTATAAGTGAACCACAGTCGGTTTGGTTAATAGCAATAATTGCCTTACCTTTTTGACGTGCCCTTGCTTTTAATGCTGCACGACTGATCACATGTTCAAGCTCACGAACATTTCCAGGCCATTTATATTGTTCAAGGTGCTCAATTGCTTCAATTGAAAGTTTCAGTTGCTGAATACCGAGCTTTCGACGCGTTTGCTCAACAAAATAACCACTTAATACTTGTACATCACCAATGCGCTCATACAACTTAGGCACTCTAATCGGATAAACACTTAACCTGTGATACAAGTCAGCGCGAAAACGACCACCTTCAGCTTCTTCACGCAGATCTCGATTAGTTGCCGCAACAATGCGAACATCAACTTGCTCGACATTATCTTGCCCAACCGGTTGTATTTCATTATTTTGAATGGCTCGTAAAATCTTGCTTTGTGCGGCTAAAGGTAATTCACCAATTTCATCTAAAAATAATGTGCCGCCGCTGGCAAGGGAAAACTTACCAGCTCGATTTTTATCTGCACCAGTAAATGCGCCTCTAACATGGCCAAATAATTCACTTTCGATCAAGTTCTCTGGCAGTGCCGCGCAGTTAACGTAAACCATAGGACCGTTTTGTCGTAAAGACTTTTGATGTAATGTACGAGCGACAAGCTCCTTACCGACCCCAGTTTCTCCGTAAATTAGAATATTAAAATCTGAACTTGCGACAATATCCAGCTCTTGCTTTAATTGCTGCATTATTGGGCTTTCGCCAATAAGTTCACCACCGTCACGCTTCCAAGCTTCCTCGGTAAGCTCTGCTACCACACGCTGTGAATGATCAGCTTGTAGCTCTAATTGCTCAATCAAAAGAGCAGTATTAAGTGTTGCTGCAGCAATAGCTGAAATAACCTCAAGTGTTCGCTCAGCAATATCTTCAAATTCATGGGGCGTTAGGCTATCAATGGTTAATAACCCTAGCAATTTATCATCATAATACAGTGGTAAGCCCATACATGAATGCACAGGTAAATCGCCTTCCCTATCCACTAATAATCCATCATATGGATCTGGCAATGGAGAGTCCGCAGCAAATCGAATTGGTAATTTAGAGCGACAAAGTTGCTCAAATCTAGGGTGTTCATTTACTAAAAAACGTCGTCCTAACGTATCACGGCTAAGCCCTTGCAGTGCCAATGGTGTTAATACATCACCTTTAAATGACAGCAATGCAACAGCATCACAGCTAATAGTTTTTCGCACAGTATCAAGCAGGCGATCAAACCTATCTTTTCGATTTAAACTGCTCGTTAAATCGACGGCTAATTCAATAATGGCAGTTGATGATATCTGACTCATCTCAATCCTATAAATACAAACCTCACATAAAAATAACACACATGTGTCTTTATGACTACACAAAAATAGAGTCACTTTGACTACAGGAAAGAAACAAAAACCATAACATATTGATAACTAATAGATTAAAAACATGGCACCAGCTTTGCTATATCTATCATGAACCGTACGGTATTAAAAAATCCACATGGATGCTCGATATACGTACCAAGCATATGAAGTTGGAGGCAACATGTATTCACAGTTTTTTATTTCACAACAACTACCAGCGGTTGAAAATGCACTCAACTTCCAAAAATGTTTAATTCTTGGTAATTACATGATGTTAGTGTCATTTATCATAATTAGTAGCTGTATCGCTATCACATTCGCTTTTGATCATCACTTCACGATGACAACACAAATTTCTGCTCATATTTTTACTATTGTCTTTGCTGGTGCATTAAAGCTTGGTTATGTTTTGCGCTGCGTTGCATTACATGGTTTCGGAAAGAGTGATTTTTAAAATGCTTAATCCTCACGATACAGAGTTATTACAACTTCAACATCAAGCAGCTCATCAACGCCAATTTAAGGTGTTGACTAAACTTAATCGATTGCCAATTTTTGACTTACCGTTTAGGAGTTTCTTTCTGTTAGCTGTTGCTTGCTCTTTTATCTCGTTAATTTATTGGGGTTTATTTTTAAATGGCACGATAAACACAAATTCTAATACGTTATCGCTAAAAGGCTGGCACAGTCATGAAATGCTATTTGGTTTCGCTGCAACCGTTGCTGTTGGCTTTATTTTAACAGCATCACAAACATGGACCAAGCAGCCAAGTATCAAAGGCCTTACTGTACTAGCTCTTATCGTAATTTGGTTTGCTGTCAGAGTGTGCTTGTTTATTAGTATTACTGCCGATAAAAATTCATATCAGCAAATATTTCTGTATATAGCCGTTATCGCGCAGTTTTTTTGGTGGCTTGGCGCAATTTTAGCGTTTTCAAAACAAGTATTCATAAGTAAAAATCATCGAAACTATTTATTCATTCCACTACTTAGCACCCTAATGACTGCAAACATAGGTTTGCTGTTATCTGAGCTTTTCGGAGCCTACATGTTAAGTTCACATATTGCCAAAACGACAGTATTACTATTTTGTTTACTTATCGGCATTTTAGCGGGTCGCGTTATTCCTTTTTTTACGATATCAGGATCTAAAGTAACGACCATCCCCCAAACAAAGAAGTTAAACTTAACAATTGTTACCTTATCTTTATTAGGAATCGTAATATTTTTCAGCAGCTATTTTCTGCAATTAGCTTTTTCTCCCGCAATGTTGATGTTCAGTGCAGGTATTGCTCATACTGTACGTCTCTGTTTTTGGCAATCTCATGCCACACTACGCACTCCTTTACTATGGTCTTTGCATTTATCATACTTTTCACTCGGTTTAGGTTTGACCTTTCTTGGATTAAGTTACGTAACTGCGGCCAATAGTGTTTTCTATATCAGCTTTTCAGATGCACTCCATATTATTACCATAGCTGCGATGGCCTTAATGATTTTCTCCATGATGTCACGAGTTTCACTCGGCCACACAGGCAGAAAGCTGCAACCTCATAATTCAGTTAAGTGGCTCTTTATCATAATTTTTCTCAGTGCAATTGCCCGTGTATTTCTACCTGTGCTACATCTTCCAATGCTAGCTTGGAACTTAAGTATTGCATTATGGCTAACCGCGTCATTGCTATTTTTCTTCGTTTATATGCCAGTGCTTATAACTAAAAATGCCAGTTAGAGCACTTATTTCAAATTCACAGCGCCAACAAGCTACCAATAACTAGCTCTTGGTAAACCACACAATTCAGTTATTTAGGAGTAACAATGCTAACTGATAAACATATCAATATTATTAAAAGTACCATTCCACTTTTAGAAAACGCTGGGCCAGCAATGACCTCTCACTTCTATCAACGTATGTTCAATCATAACCCTGAGCTGCAGGATATTTTTAATATGTCTAATCAGCATACTGGCCGCCAGCAAGTAGCATTATTTGAAGCTATTGCTGCGTATGCTAAAAATATAGAAAACTTAGCTGTACTAACAACAGCTGTAGAGCGAATTGCTCAAAAGCACACTAGCTTTAACATTCAGGCTGAGCATTACGCTATTGTCGGTCATCACTTAATTGAAACACTACGAGAGCTTGCCCCTGAAGCCTTCACAGCAGATGTAGAAGATGCATGGCTTAATGCCTATCATTTTTTAGCGAGCATTTTTATTAACCGAGAATCTGATTTATACCAACAGCGCAAAGCTGAGATTGGTGGTTGGCAAGGTGCAAGAGCCTTCAAAGTCGTCAATAAAATTACCGAGTCAGAGCTTGTGAAAAGCTTTATCTTTGAGCCTGTTGATCAGCAAGATGTTATTGGTTTTACACCGGGCCAGTATTTAGGTTTAGAAGTACACCCAACAGGTAATGACTACAAAGAAATTAGACAATATTCACTATCAGATAAACCTAATGGCAGTAGCTACAGAATTTCTGTAAAACGCGAACAGCAAGGCGTACCAGGTAAAGTTTCAAACTTTTTGCATGATGCCGTAAATATTGGTGATGAAGTTAATTTATATGCGCCGGCCGGTGATTTTTTCTTTATCGATCGAAAAAGTCCAACGGTTTTAATTTCAGCGGGCGTTGGGATTACACCAATGCAAGGCATGTTAGAAACATTGGCCGCAAATGAATATGGTCAGCCAGTGCATTTTCTGCACGCCTGTGAAGGTAGTGAACAACATTCATTTTCACTACGAACGAGCGAATTAATAAACAAAAATAAGTGGCAGCAAAACATTTGGTATAGAAACGAAAGTTCAGAACAAGATCATATTAGTAATGGGATGATGGATTTAACCGCCATTGATCTACCAACTAATAACGGTAACTTCTACTTGTGTGGCCCTATTGCCTTTATGCAATTTGTTAAGACGCAGCTATTAAAACTTGGGGTTGGTGAAAGTCATATTCACTATGAAGTTTTCGGCCCACACGCTGCGCTTTAATTGCTAGCTCGCAAGTGAATAAAATAAAGTCGAACGTTATGCTCGGCTTTATTAATGCAAATTAATATAAGCTAATTATTTCGATTCAGTAGTTATCGATAAAATAGGAAACTTATTCTCACCAAATGAGATCGTCATTGATTGTGTTTCCTGCCCTTCAAAACTCACTTTGAATGTACTAGGTGTAGTTCTTGTACCGTCAGCAAATAACGCCATTAAATGTTCATGCTCTAACATTCTCCCGCCATTGGCATTATTGATTATGGTAACTACTGCCCAGCGCTCGCCTAATTCGTTACTCATAGTGACATAATTTAGCAACATAAAATCACTACTTTTAGCTTTAATATTTTGGTCATTTGGAAATGCTAAGGCGAGTTTATCAGTAATAACGCGGTCAACCGTTAAAGTACCAGTTTCATTTGCGAAATTAGAAAAGGGCAAAAAAGCGAACAAGATTAAAAATAATTTAAACAAAGGATACTCCACTATTTCTTGATGATTACACAATAAAATAACTATTCTTGTTTCAGCCTAAATGTCTGTAACTCTGTTAAAAGCCACTGCTGGCTTCTCACCACCGCTTTATTCGGACAATGAATTCTATAGAATTTACCTGACATTGTACTTTTGGTTGCAGAATATCGAATAAAATCTTCGGTAGACTTTATTTCATCAATATAATATTGATACTTCTTATTGATATGTTTAGCAGCTTCCTCACCGTTATGCATAGTGCCATTACGTTCATATTGGCAGTCGGTGCTTTTAACGTAACTTAGTAAATGTGTAATTTCATCTTGAGATGAAGCAAGAACATTAAAGGAATAAAAACACATAATTATCAAGGTGGGCCAAGTTAACTTCAATTAAACACCTCATTTAGTTTCAAGAAAATACTAAGTATACAGTCTGCCAGCTGAACACAGTATGAATATCAATATTTTAGAGATTAAGCCCTAAAGTTTCACTAGTTTAAATAGCATAAAATGTAACAATTAGAACGCCCCCACTAACTACACTTAAAGAAATCCAATATAAACAAGTAACCTCATGATTTAAAAGACTTTTGTCGAAATACTTTACATAACAGATAAACACATCTCCAAGAAGAACTGTAACCACATGATAGTAAAGAATTTTATATATTAGGCATAAATTATGCTGTTCGCGGTTGCTAATTTTAGTATTACATATAAAGGATTGAATTAATGATAAAAAGAATAGCAGCCATTGCTTTTGCATGCTCAACAGTAACATTTAATGCACAAGCAGGCTTAATGGAAACTGATATATCTGATCTAAGTAATAAATACGGCGTAACCACATTCAGTAATGGCACTTATAATGGCGGTTCAGGAAATTCATCAGCCGCCTTTTCAAACGACTCAGTAAATCTTTTAGGGCAATTACAAACAGATAGTCTTCTACCAACACTAAAAGCAATTTCAACTAACGGATATGGTCGTTTAGTTTCTATTCAAGCGTTTCAATATACTGGGATGTCACCGTTTAATTTAGATCTATCTATTAATCTACACGGCAGTTCGAGTGGAACAGGATTTCATAACGGTATTCGAGCTGATGTCGGCATTATTGATGCCGGTAACTCTTTAACCGGTTATGATGATTATTACTTTAACTATGACTTTGGAACTATTTTCTATGAGCCAGCTGAAGGTTTTGGGGTAGATAATACAAGCCTCTACATTAACGAAGAGCAAGATGTAAATATACAGGACACCTTAAGCATTTCACTTGATATGAACCAGTATTTTTATGTAGTGACTCAATTAACCGTGCGAGCACGTGACGGTGGAGTTTCAGATGCATGGAATACGCTAGGAATGACTTTCTCTGACACGAATAACTTAGTGTCTGCTCAGCGTTTAGCGAACCCACTTCCATCAACATCAGTTCCTGAACCAGCAACTTGGGCTATATTACTTTTATCTTTATTTGGTTTTGCCGCAAAAAGAAAAGCAAAATAAACAATCTCTAAAATTTTAAAATCAAAAAGCCACTCATTTGAGTGGCTTTTAAAAGAATATTATTGCTAAGTAATCAGTAAACTTGTCGCTAATTAGTTCAAGAACAATGCGATTACACGGAGCTGACAAGTGTCAGTGAGTATAACCAAAGCGCTGTCGTAACATACGCAGAATTTAATTAGCAAAAAGGTTCTGATTACTGGCCTTTAACTTCAGACAAGCCATTAAACACAGCTTTATCACCTAAGAACTCTTCAATACGTAATAATTGGTTGTACTTAGAAACACGGTCACTACGGCATAGTGAACCTGTTTTAATTTGACCTGCAGCTGTACCAACCGCTAAATCAGCAATGGTTGCGTCTTCAGTTTCACCTGAACGATGAGAGATAACAGCAGTAAAGCCTGCATCTTTCGCCATTTTAATCGCTGCCAATGTTTCAGTTAATGAACCAATTTGGTTGAATTTGATCAAGATAGAGTTACCAATACCTTGCTCAATACCACGAGCTAAAATTTTCGTGTTTGTTACGAATAAGTCATCACCAACGATTTGAACTTTGTCGCCGATTAACTTTGTTTGATAAGCAAAACCATCCCAGTCTGACTCATCTAAGCCATCTTCAATTGAAACAATTGGGTATTGATCACAAAGGCTAGCAAGAAAATCTGAAAATTCATTAGCTGTAAATTGTTTGCCTTCACCAGTAAGGTCATAAATACCTTTTTCAGCATTGTAGAATTCAGATGCTGCACAATCTAAAGCTAGCGTTACATCTTTACCAAGCTCGTAACCTGCAGCAGCAGTTGCTTCTTTAATTACCGCTAAAGCATCAGCATTTGACTCAAGGTTTGGAGCAAAACCACCTTCGTCACCAACGGCTGTGTTCATACCCTTTGATGAAAGGACTTTTTTCAATGCGTGGAAAATTTCAGCGCCCATGCGTAATGCTTCTTTAAAGCTTTTTGCGCCAACAGGTTGAACCATAAATTCTTGAATATCAACATTGTTATCAGCGTGCTCACCACCATTGATGATGTTCATCATAGGTAATGGTAAAGAGTACTGGCCCGACGTACCGTTAAGATCAGCAATGTGTTCAAATAATTGTACTTTCTTTTCCATTGCTGCCGCTTTAGCATTTGCTAAAGAAACCGCAAGAATAGCATTAGCACCAAAGTTTTCTTTATTTTCAGTGCCATCAAGATCAATCATTACTTTATCAATGTTAGCTTGATCAATAGCATTTTTACCTTTCAGTGCAGCAGCAATATCGTTATTTACAGCAGCAACAGCTTTTAATACACCTTTACCTAAGTAACGTGCCTTGTCACCATCACGTAATTCTAATGCTTCACGAGAACCAGTTGATGCACCAGAAGGAGCAGCAGCTCGACCCCAAGCACCTGATTCTAAATATACGTCAGCTTCAACTGTTGGGTTACCACGAGAATCCATGATTTCGCGAGCGATAATTTTACTAATATTCGACATTATGTTCCCTATTCCTTACTAACTGCGCATGGCAGGTTATTAACGATAAATTAAATTTTAAATAATAGATTGTTTTAGCAAATACAAAAAGTTTGTAGACTAAAAACAAAACCGCAGCAAATAGCTACGGTTTTAATTAGTTTGATTTAACTTGATTGCTGTTTTTGATGCTCAAACGACGCAGCAATAAAGCCTTCAAATAATGGGTGGCCATCACGTGGAGTTGAATTAAACTCAGGATGGAACTGCCCAGCAATAAACCATGGATGATTTGGATTTTCTATCACCTCAACTAAGGTTTTATCCGTAGATAATCCCGAGAACACTAAACCAGCTTTGCTTAATTGTTCACGGTAGTTATTATTTACCTCAAAACGATGGCGGTGTCTTTCATAAATTGTTTCACTGCCGTATACGTCATGTGCTTTGGTACCTTTCACAATGTGACACAATTGTGAACCTAAACGCATGGTGCCGCCTAAATCAGAATCAGCACTACGGTATTCTACTTTACCTTCTTCGTCTAACCATTCATTGATTAAACCAACCACAGGGTGTGGAGTTTCCGGATTGAACTCAGTACTGTGTGCATCAGCAAGACCTGCAACATTTCGTGCATAGTCGATCAATGCTACTTGCATACCTAAACAAATACCTAGGTATGGCACTTTGTTTTCACGGGCATATTGTGCAGTTAAAATTTTACCTTCAACGCCGCGCTCACCGAAGCCACCAGGTACTAATATTGCGTCTAAGTCTTTTAATACTTCAACACCTTTGGCTTCAACGTCTTGTGAATCAACATATTGAATTTTAACTTTTACTTGGTTTTTAATACCAGCATGTTTTAATGCTTCATTGACAGACTTATAGGCATCTGGCAATTCTGTGTATTTACCTACCATACCAATAACAACTTCGCCCGCTGGGTTTGCTTCTTGATAAAGTACTTTTTCCCATTCTGTTAAGTCGGCTTCTGGTACATCTAAACCAAAGCGTTTAACAACCAATTCATCGGTACCTTGAGATTTAAGTAAAGCAGGTACTTTGTAGATAGAGTCTACATCACGCATTGAAACAACGGCTTTTTCTTCTACATTGGTAAACAATGAAATTTTAGCGCGTTCATTGGCAGGAATAGCTTGTTCACTACGACAAACTAAAATATCAGGAAAAATACCAATAGAGCGTAATTCTTTTACTGAATGCTGAGTAGGTTTAGTTTTAATTTCACCTGCCGCCGCAATATAAGGCACTAATGTTAAGTGCATAAACATCGCACGTTCACGACCAAGTTCAACACCTAATTGACGAATAGCTTCTAGGAAAGGTTGCGATTCAATATCACCTACCGTACCGCCAATTTCAACCATCGCAATATCGTAACCTTCAGCACCTTCAATTACCCGACGTTTAATGTCGTTGGTAATATGAGGAATAACCTGAATTGTTGCACCTAGAAATTCACCTTTACGCTCACGTGCCAAAATATCTTGATAGATACGACCGGTAGTAAAGTTATTACGCTTAGTCATTTTGGTACGAATGAAACGTTCGTAATGACCTAAATCAAGATCTGTTTCTGCACCGTCTTCAGTTACAAAAACTTCACCGTGTTGAATTGGGCTCATAGTCCCTGGATCAACGTTAATATAAGGGTCAAGCTTTAACATGGTAACTTTTAAACCACGTGCTTCGAGAATTGCCGCTAATGAAGCTGCAGCAATACCTTTACCAAGAGACGATACAACGCCGCCAGTAACAAAAATATATCTAGTTGTCATGCGATATCCAGAGTCAGGAAAAACAGAAATTTTGCACTAAATTGATTTGATTATTGGCAAACAAATGAATTTAGTAGGACGGGAAAGCATTATACCGAAAAGGCGTGTTCACGACAATATGATCAATGCATCTAGTTGCACAATTTTTCTTAGCTGTAGTTTTTCATCAACTACAAGTTTTTATCTATTTGAAAACGGGGTAAACTGCTGTTTTACTTTTCTTGAACAATAAAAATAGACACTATGACGCAATTGCAAAATGTTTTAGACGCTATCGATAACATCAATAAAGACGATATTAATATTACGGTTGTTGACGGAATCAACCATCCGAAAGAATTGCTATATGGTCAATATATGTCAACTTGCCTCGAACAATACTGGCCTGATGCTAACGAGAATCTACAAATTGCCGTACGAGCACAACATGTAAAACGTTGGCACTTTAAACGTGCTGATTTTCCTTTAGGTAAACAAGGTTATTTAACTTGGCGTAAAGAGCTAGGTATTTTCCATGCGGCAACTGCAAAAAACATAATGCTAGAACAAGGTTATGATGAGGATACAGCAGAAACAACGGCCGCAATTATTCGCAAAGAAAAATTAAAGTCGAATAGTGACAGTCAAACCCTAGAAGACGTTGCTTGTTTAGTATTTTTACAATACTACTTTGACGAATTTGCAGCTAAGCATACCGAAGAAAAAATTATCCGCATTGTGCAATTAACTTGGCGAAAAATGTCAGTAAAAGGTCAAGAGATCGCATTATCATTAACATTACCACCTCATTTAGCACAACTAGTAGGTAAAGCCTTAGCTTAATCTCTATTTGATTTATTTTCTTCTGTTGAGGTAATTGATGCTATTTCTGCATTGCCATCAGATAATGGCAAACGCCAAAGAAATATAAATGGCCATGTAACCAACACCACAACAAGCACTTTTAACCAAAGTGATGGCAAAATATAACAAGACCAAAGTGTCGCAATAACAATTGAGGTTAATGCGATGACTTTGGCTCGTTTTGGAATACTTCGAGATTGCTCCCAATGATAAATCATCGGGCCAAACACCTTATTCGCCAATAACATTTTATGCATTCGCGGTGAAGACTTAGCAAAACATGCTGCCGCCACCAATAAGAATGGCGTTGTTGGAAGTAATGGCAAAAGAGCACCTAGTGCCGCTAAGCCAACAAAAAAAATTCCAGCGATTTTTAATAGCATAGCCCCTCTATTGAATATCTAAAATGTTTTTAGACGGCTATTCTAACAAAGTGGCTAACCGAAGACAGCTTCTATTATAGTTCATTTATGATTAAAGGCTTCTTGCGGCCTAGCTGAGTCCCTCGCCATTTTTCGGTATCAGAGACAAAAAGTAACTCTCCAGATTCTCCACGCTTTATACTTGAATCAATAGCTATCACTCGTCCATTGTGTCGCATTTCTATTTGCGCTTGAGAAGTGTGCCCTACAACTATATGTTCAACATCAAAATGGCGAAGCAATAAGTCAATCTCTTCACTGCTAGCGCCATTATCTTTGAAATAACCGCGATACCATATAGGCCCATTGCGCTTATGTAAGTACTTAGCCAAACCTGCACGTGGAAGCGCGAGCTCTGCTTTTACTAAACTATTTTTAAAAACCCGATTGATGTCATTTAAACTGCGCTTCTCTCTGGCAAGATCGGGGTGAAAGCCACCGTGCGTGAAAAGCATATTGTTAACTTTTACCAACACTGGCTTGGTCCTCAACCAGTCACCTAATAATGTCCCTTTGGCATAAAACTGCTCAAAAGGTACGTCTGCTATATCTGCAACCGTGACATATTTAGGGTGCAAATAACGTAAATCACCATTAAGTATCATCACCTCATGATTACCTAACAATAAGTGTACTTGCCCTCCGGCATTAACAGCTTCTTGTTCAAGTCGATATAAAAACCAAAGAATCTCAGTAACTTTATCACCTCGATCAAAAACATCGCCAGTAATAACAAAATGTCCATTTTTAAATTGCCAATGTCCATTTTCATCAATTACGCCATTATTTGTCAGTAGTTCAATCAATACATCATATTGGCCATGAAAATCGCTGCTAGCAACAACATCAAACTCACCAGAATATTCAAGTAATTTTTGTTCTTCAAAATTTAAACGATCGAGCAAGACTTCATAATTACAGTTAGGCAAAGCGAATGGCAATGAAATACTAGCAAACAATTTTTCAAATTTTTTATTGTCACAAAACCAAGAAGCTGAGATGTCACCTTCTAATAATTTGATATAAGGGCCATCACTTATGTCTTGGTTTGATAAAGGTTGAATTCCTTTAGAATTATTGATTAAAAAAAATCCGCTTACCATACAGAATAATAAGCACAAACTAACTAGCCAAACCTTTTGTTTAACCAACATCATAAAACACCTAAACTAAAACTAAAGAAATGCCAATGACACATCCATGTGTCACAAAAATCAGAGTTGCTAGTTAAAAGCTAATTTCAGCCCCTGCATAAAAGAAACGGCCTTTACCTCCACCATAGTTACTATCGTAGTTACCTTTACCACCTAGAATAAATGACCCATTATTATCAAAGATGTTGTTGACGCCACCAAAAAGACGCAGCTCGTTACCTTGTTCTAATTCCATGTCATAAGAAACGGAAACATCGTTACGTACATATGAGGGTAAAAATAACTTATAAGGCGTTTCCGGAGCATCTACACATGAACTGGTATCAGTAGCACACGCTGCTTCATATTCAGGAATAATGCCGCCTTCACCATTTTCGTCAAGTGGAGCATAAAATTCGTCATAGCGAGATTTACTTGATACAACACCACTTTTATATTTCATACTCCAACGAATACGCCAGTTATCTTTGTACCAAGTTGCCGATGCACTCGCCTTATCTTCAAAAACATCTGCAGACAATGAACCATTAAAGTCCGTAGTATATTTACCATCAGGTGAAGTTTTGGTTTCTTCATACTTCAACACGTGCGTCCAGTCAGCTTTAAACTTTAAAGTTCCATAGTCACGTAAATCTAGACGGTACTCAACTGCCACATCATAGCCACTGGTAGAGATCTCATCTTGATTATACAATCTTTGCATTACGCCAGTTATTTGACCATCAGGGTCACGACTTACATCGCCACAAAATGAATTTGACTCACCAAATTCCAATGAAGAATCGTAACAAAACTCTAAAATATCTTCGTTACCAAAAGAGGTAATGGCATCTTCGATTGAAATGTCGTAATAATCTACTGCGGCTCTAAATCCCTCAAGAAATGATGGCGCCATTGTAATACCTAAAGTCACCGTTTCAGCAGTTTCTTCAAATAATTCTTTATTACCAACATTTGGCGAATAACCATTGTTATCATCTTCAAATATGCCATCGACAGCAATGGTTGAGGCAATACCAGCATCTTTACGACAATTATCGTCTGCACGCCCAATAGATGTAGCGGTAACACCATCACAAATATCATCGAATGAATCATAGTCACCACGTGGCGGTGACATAGCTTCTGTAACCGTAGGTGCACGCTGTGCTTTAGCCCAATTTGCACGAAGTGCATAACCTTCAATAGGTTCCCAGACAACACCTGTTTTATAACTCTGAACTAAATCAATGTTATCTAAGTCGTATTCTGCTATGCGAATAGAAACTTCAGCGGTTAAGCTCTTTGCACCAGCAACATCTTTTAATAATGGGAAAGCCGCTTCTGCAAAAACTTCTGCTACGCTTATATCACCTTCAAAGTCAGGTACATAATTAAAGGTAACACCGCCTTCAGGTACATTTGTGCTTACTTCTTGAGAATCTTTCCGATACTCAAAGCCAAAAACACTTGCCACTGAGCCTGCTGGCATTTCAAATAGGTCACCTGCTATATAGCCAAGTACATTCACTTGTTCTATTTTTGTATTAATTCCGGGATTAGCACGAATATAATCAGCAGCTTCAGATGAAATACTTCCTTCTCCAAAAAGATTTATAGGAACACAACCATTGGCTCTAGCATCAGCATCTATACACTGATAACTTCCATTACCGTCATCTTCCACATTTAAAGCATTGCGAACATTAGCAACATATAGCTCATTAAAACGCCTTTGCTGCTGTTTAAACTTACCAAAACCGATTGATAAATCCCAATCCCAGTCACCATCAAACATAGTGCCTTTTAAACCAGCCCATGATCGAATAGTTCTTCGAGTATTATCAGTGACAATATTGCCAACTTCGGCGAAATTCCGATCCCACTTCACGCCTTTTGAACTCGCATCACCACTAATTTCTTCGGGCATAAATGGATTATTTGTCGGAATTCTGCCAATACAATCTTCGCCGAATTCACCTGTGGCAGTATCATGCGTTACAATTAAATCACACTCATCCTCGCTTTCTGGTGCTTTATCATTAATCGAGCGGTTGTAGCTATATTGTAATTGCCCATATAGCATCAAATCATCATTTAATTCATAATCAATTTTAATGGCTGCCGAAGCCTTTTCATCAGGGACACGAAGCATCACAAATTGATTCGTATTAATACCATACCTTTCTTCATGCCAATCATTGCGTAGGCCATTTTGATCATACCAAAACCCTGAATCAGGTTTGGTGCTAGAAGACTCATCGAAAACGCCGCCAGGAATGGAGTCACTCAAACTGCGCCAGTCAGCTTGAGTGATATCGCGAATGCATTGCCTGCCATCTTCGGTTAACATTCGATTACACATAAGATCATCATCATAATCCCAAGAGTCTTGCTGTTGAGCACGTTTTCGGTCTGAAAACTTTAAGCCATACTCTTTATCATAACTAGATGCGAAATATACAAAGCCATCACCGCCCGAAAATTCAGTACCGTAATCTACATCTAAACCAAGTTCTTTAGCGCCACCTTCATCTGATTCGCCGCCACGGGCTTTAAAGGTAAAACCTTCTGAAGATTGTTTTGTAATAATATTCACAACACCGGCAATCGCATCCGAGCCATAAGCGGCTGAAGCTCCACCGGTAATCACCTCAACTCTATCAACCATGCCCGAAGGTATAGTAGATAAACTGACATAATTTCCAGAATACGAGTTTGACACCACACGACGGCCATCAATCAATGTCAGTGTGCGATTAGTACCTAACTCTCGTAAATCTATGGTTGAAAGGCCGGTATTTTGTACACTTGACTGTGAATTACTATTACTACTACCTTCAGAAATTTGCGGTAACTCATCAATCAGAATATCTGACAGCGAGCCAATACCTGTATCTTCAATTGCCTCCCTGTCCATAGTTGCTAATGGGGTTGCGACACTGAAGCTATCTCTGCGCAATCGAGAACCAGTGACGGTAATCTTTTCATCTGCCTCTTTGGAGTTTTTTGCATTTTCAGTTGCTGATTGAGAATTCTGACCGACACTCCTTTCAATATCTGCTTCTTGCGCCAATGTAGATGACGAAATTAATGTAGCAGAGCCTATAATTGCAGCTTGAATAGCTGTGGTGATATTATTTTTTTTCATCACATCTCCCGAGGTGTGTTTCTTAGTGTTTTATAGAAATAGGACGAATGTAAAACTACGATTTCCTTATCACGATTTTAATTCGCATAATTATTATTTTTTGTTTTCTCTTTTTTATAAAACATCTTATGAAAACTACAATCGGCTGTTTGTCGTTTATACATCTATTAAACATCTATTTGATTTTTTTCTTTAATTAACAATAAATAACAGATTTAATTTAACCTAACGTTTACCTATATATTTAAAAAATTTAATACCAAAAATAAGGAATAGGTATTTTTCATGCACTAACTTTTCCCTAATATCTGAGTATTTTTTGTTTATTTAAATTAATTATTGTTCGAGCTAAATTAATTGTTAAACTGTTTACTCCTTCTTTTGCAACTATTTAACTATGGAAAAATGAAAATATAAATGAAGGTAAATACTCCATTTAAAATTGGCAATTGCCAAGTGTACCCTTTTGAACATTCAATTCAGTTTGACGGCGAAGAAAAGCAATCGATTCAAACTAAATTCATTGAAGTACTTTGCTACCTTGCAAAACACGCTCCACGAGTTATTTCCCGTGAGGAATTGATCAATGATATTTGGCAAGGTAATGAGTATGTCGGAGAAAAAGCACTAACCAATGCTATTTGGCATTTGCGCCAAAACTTAAAAGGGGCTAATGGTGAGAGTGAGGTTATTGAAACAATTAGAAAGGTAGGTTATAGGTTATTGATAACACCCACTTATACCAATCCGTATGAAGAACAAGTGTTAATAAGTAAACCGCAGCAAAAATTTAAATACTATATTTTAATAGCACTTATGGGCGTAATTTTAATAGCATTTTTTACTATGGAAACTGAACAAACGTCTATTAAAGCAAGTACGATTAAGCAAATTACCAAGTACCCGGGCGTCGAATTGTTTACGGCTCCTTCTCCTGATGGCAAAAAAGTGGTATTTAAATGGTTAAACGAACAAACTAATGGGAATTTGTTTTTAAAGGATCGAAATAATCCACAATTACCGCCTCAACAACTAACGTATGGGTCAGCCTATGTCGGCCACTCAGTTTGGAGCAATGATGGTGAGTTTCTTTACTTTTCTCGTAAAGATCGCCGAAATAAAATATGTCAATTTGTACAATTAAAAGTTGAAACTCATCAAGAAAAAATAATTACTAACTGTCCTTCAAATGGCGGTTATTATTATTTAGATATTTCCCCCGACGATAGAACTTTAGCATTTCATGGTTATCAAGCACCTGCGGACCACAGTGGCATATACTTTATCGATTTAACGGATGACAGTAGTCAACCTGTGCGATTTTCTTGCAGTACAAACTGTGGGTATAAAGACAGAGATTTTAGCTTCGCCCCCGACGGAAAAAATATCGCCGTTACCCGTCGTGTGAATCGTTTCAATGAAAATATTTTTCTAGTTAACCTCGAAACTCTAGAAGCAGAACAATTAACATTTGATGAAGAAGATATAGTTGGTTTAACCTGGCACCCAAATGGCAAAAAATTAGTTTATGGCGCCCAAAGAGCAGATATTCGACGTGGCTACATGATAGAGCTAATGTCAAAAGAAATACTTAATTTACAGTTAGATGGATTTAGTTACCCAGCATTTGCAAAGCAAAGTGGCGAGTTATTTTACCAGCAACGAACAGAAAATTATCATTTAGCTAGCCTATCATTAAATAACGATATAGCTACAACGCCTTACCCAATATTACAATCAAAATTTAGTCATCATTATCCTCAATACTCTTCAAAGCGCAATAAAATTGCCTATGTTTCAAATGAATCTGGATTTTATGAACTCTGGCTTAGTGATGTTGATGGACAAAATAGAAAACAGCTGACCTTTTTAAAGCAAACTATTCGTTACCCTCGTTGGTCAAATAATGGCGAGAAGATTGCTTTTCTAGCTCCAGTAAAAAATGACAAAGCCGACAAAATCTATATTTATGATCTTTCTAACAGTACCTTATCGATTGTGCCAAGCCAGCATCAGATTCATAATAGACCTACGTGGAGTTGGCATGACGACGCAATAATATCTGCTGTTTATGAAAGTGAATACGTTGATCTACACAAAATTGATATTAAGACAGGTAAGAGCACACGCATCACAAATAGCGGCAGTAGATATGGGGTTATGATCTCTCCGACAACACTCCTTTATACTCAAGAAGAGAAAGGTCTTTGGCAAAAAGAACTAGCTGGCCCCTACAGTAGTAATCAACCATTACTAAAAATCAGTGGTAAACAGTTTAAAGTCACCTATTCATGGGAGTATACCGAGCAAGGTGTTTACTACAGACAAAGAGACAATAAGCACCATATAATTACATTTTTTGACGTCATTCAACAGCAGTCAATTCCGCTACTAAAGATTCCAAAAAACTTGCTTGATTCAAATACAACCATGAGTAAAATTCATTCAAATAACGAATTAATTTTTACTATGGCAGATTCGCCTCAAGCAGATATAAAGTCAATTGAACACCCATTACTGCACTAACGCTCGGTGTTCCAACTAAACAAGTACGCACCCAACATTAAAAATAATGCACTCATAATTGCCAATATAGTCACGTGGTAACTGATATCAGCCAAGGTTGCACCTTCGGTTATAATTTTGCGAGCGCCAGCAACTAGATGTGTTAATGGTAAAAAATCGGCAAATACTTTTACAGCATTAGGCGCACCTTCTAAGCTGAACCAAACTCCAGATAACAGCATCATAGGCCATGAGCTTAAATTTAATAACCCGCCAATGAGTTCTTCACTTTTGCTACGACTAGCCACCAATAAACCTAGCGTAATTAAACTAAACGCTCCTAATATAGCAATAATTAACAAATCAAAATAACTACCAAGCATGTAAAAATCAAAAAATAAATTACAGCCGACATAAACCACAAATGACATAAACATCACAATAAACAAACGTGATACTAACTGAGCAGAAACAAACTCTAAGGCTGACAATGGTGTTGCTTTCAAACGTTTCAAAACGGCATTTTTACGATAACGTACAATAACGTAGCCAACACCAAATAAGCAGCTAAACATCATATTCATGCCAAGAATTCCGGGTAAAACCCAATCTACATAGCGTATTTTTCGGCCTTGTGTTTCAATGCGTTGAAAATTATTGTGATCATTTAAAAATATCTTTTCAACTAAATAGCTATTAGGAGCACCTTGATTAACCCAGTATTGCTGGGCATTAAAATCAACCAATAGATCAATACTGTGTTGCTCTAACTTCACTTTCGCTTTTGCGTTATCCTGATAATCAATAAAACCTATAAATTTAGTATCTAAAAAGCTTGATTGACTTTGTGCTAAATTAATCACTCCAACTTTGTAAACGGCTCGTCCTTCTCCTGAAAACACAAATGATAAGCCTACCAACAACAAGACAGGAAAAAATAAATTCCAGCCAAGTGATGAGCGATCACGAAAAAATTCAATATTACGCGCTTTAACAACCGCAAAGAAACGTGAGATATTTATCATTTTATTCCCTCAAAGAATGGCCAGTAAGTTTTAAAAATAAATCATCTAAGTTAGGCGACTTAACGTGCAAACCTGCTAGTGAAACATTTTTTGCCAATAACAGCGCAATTGTTGCCTCAACATCAGTGGTAGTAATTTCTACCTGTTGCTCATGTACTTGCCAATTTGATTGCTGACAAAGTTCTTCTGGCACTTGTTCAGCAGGTAAGTAAATAAATACTTCTTTAAAGTGTTTGGCTAATAACTGCCTTGGGGTACCACGCTCAATAACGTTACCATGATCCATTATTAGCACGTCGTCGCACAACTGCTGCGCTTCATCCATATAATGTGTAGTTAGCACTACCGTTTTATTACGCGCTTTAATGTTCTTGATAAGTTGCCAGAAGTTTCGTCGCGCTTGTGGATCTAGGCCTGTTGTGGGTTCATCAAGAAAAACAATATCAGGGTCATTAATCAAGGCTAGTGCCAACAATAATCGTTGCCGCTGACCACCTGAAAGCAAACGATTATCACGGTCTAAAAACTCACTTAAATCACATAGTTCAATTAATTCTTGATGCGGCACAGTATTTTCGTAGAACGAGGTAAATAGATCTAAGGTTTCTTTAACCGTTAAAAAATCTTGTAAGGCGGTATGTTGAAACTGAATGCCAATTTGCTGAGACATTGACTCGTCAACGGGCTTATCGTTATAAAAAACTTGCCCTTGAGTTGCCTTAATAATACCTTCCATGATTTCAATGGTAGTAGTTTTGCCAGCGCCATTAGGTCCAAGTAAACCAAAGCAAACGCCCTTGTTAATTGAAAAGTTAATGTTATCAACGGCAATAACATCTTTATAACTTTTGGTGAGATTTTCTACTCGAATAACTTCTTGCATTGCGCACCTCGTAAACTGCTAAATTTCATTTTAGCGACTAAGAAACAAGATTAATACTGTATTGACAATATTTTATAAATGATAATAATTATCATTTGCATTAATTAAGAAATTCATCTATCGTAAAAATAGTTGAGCGATACGAGGAGATAATAATGGGTATTAGACAAGTAAATGAAGGTTGTAATAGCACATCACGTGTTGAAATTCCGACCGCCTTATTAGCGCAGCTAATCACTTCTGGTGCACTTGCTGGCAACGACTGTCGCTGCCTAGATAATAACGCCCGTAAAACGCTATGGCAGTCTTTATTAAATGTCAGTACTAACTTACCCTTCGAGGAATAAACACTATGACAACGGAATTACCAGTAGCCGAGATTAGCTATTTAGAAGCGTGGCTTGAAAACTTTATTAGTAACTATAGTCATTCATCCGATAAGCAACTATTAGCGAAAATATGTCTCGGTGTGAACGCAATAATACAGCATGATGATTTTGACCAGCTAGCAGATCAACATTGCAGTTACTATAAAATGAAAAATTATTGGCTATGGCGTTACCAAATTGCTTAGCGTTTTCAGCAATTAGTAAAAATTTTAATTTTGGTATTTAGCAATGGTATTAATAAGATGCTGGTTAAGTGCTTTTTTACCTGAAAATGAAAAGTTTTGACAAACATCTTCAATACTATGCTTTTGCAAAATACGAGCAATAAGTGGCAAAATATCCGTACTATACTCTTCAAGGCAATGCATTATCAGCCACTGATGTAAACCATAAACACAGCTGCTGTATTGTCGTCGCCCAGAAATAAAATCATCCACAGCCTGTTTGTGCTCTGCCGCTAATATTATATTTTTAGTACAAATATTATTGTGTAAAACTTGCCAAATCATTTGCGCGGGAAGCTGTTTGAACTCATCAGTTAGCCAATAATCAAACTGTTGATAAAAACTTCGAATAATTTGATGTTGTTTTTGTTTAGCTCTTTTCGTTAATGGTTTGAGTAACAAGCATGAATGCTCACCACTTGCTTTGTCTTTACTAAAACCAATACGGGCTAACGAAAAACCAGATTGCTGCCAAAAACTGATTAAGCTAGCATTACCCGCAAAACTTGAACCGATAAAATCAACATTTTCATGACTAAGCTTTTGTTCAATATGGTTTAGGAAATGCTGTCCTAAACCATTGTTTTGAAATTCTGGGTGCACAGCAATACGCATTACTCGCTGATAGCTATAAGTGAAGCTATCGTTAACCCCACAATGGGTAAGTAATGACTGTGGAAGAAACTGATCACGCAACCTGCGCTTACCATTTCGTACTAAGTCAACAAGCGTATTATCAACCTGACCTTCTTTCAACAGCAAAGCAACCGCTAAAATATCATCTTCATGTTTTAGAACAAATAATGAAACAGCAGGGTTATTCAGCAGCAACTGTACATCACTTGGTGACGTTTGATAATGCGCAGTAACTAACACCGCAAATACCTGCTGAAGGAGCGTTTCGTTTAACAGTAACTCACGCGCAGAAACTTTCACCACATCAGTAGCGGCTAACAGTCTACTAGCATTTTCAAGATACGAAGGCAATTCGGCATTAAGTAAACAGCTTGAAAATACAAAGGCTTCAAGAGGATCATTTGACGCCCAGCGAATAGGCTCATTGATATGTAACTTACGCCATTGCGGCATAACTTTAGCCAAAGTAGCGCGAAATTTAAGACTAAAACCACGCCCGGCACCCTCATAGCCATGAACCGTAGAGGCAAAAATCAGCCGATGATAATGACCTAATAATTGTTCTAACAAGTAAACCGGCAATGCAGCCGCTTCATCTACCATCACTAAATTTGCTGATGGCTGTTCTTTCAATATTAAATCAATAGGTAAAAAGATAATTTCGCCATTTTCATGCTTAACATGATTAGCTGTTACATTTGCACTAGGTAAAGTTTGTTTAACGTGAAAAAAGAAAATATTAACGGCTTGGCGACTAGCCGCTGTAATAATTACTTTCAGCTTTTGCTTAGCATTGATTAACAATTGACAAGCGGCAAGCGCCATCGCTGATGACTTTCCACGCCCTCGGTCGGCTGTCAGCACTAAAGGTCGATTTCGACGCCCAACCATCACTTTTAGCATAGCGTCAACAGCTGATGCTTGTTCATTGCTAACGCAGCCATAAGGCAAGTTTTCTGGCATATTTAAAGATGAATTTTGTGTAGCTATTGATTCAGGTAATAGCGGCAATTTAGGCTCTTGTTGCTGAACAATATAAGCATGACGCTCCTGCAATAACTGCCAGAATCGTTGTAAAAATAAATCTGATGGTGATACTTTCGGATCATTCTCGCCACTTTTTAACACCGTAATCACCATAACGCCACCGGCAACAACACTGCCAGAAAGTGCGGCAAAAGCATCAACATCAAAGCTGTAGTCGTCGGTTGTATTTAGCACCAAAGGAAAAACAACTAACGCTTGCTCAGTTCCTAAATATTGCAAGTAATTTTTACTATCCACCGAAGTAATATATTCACGTTTTAATGTTGTAAATTGCGTTTGAAAATTAAGGCCCTTTATTGCCGTTTTTAAGGATTTTTCCCGTGCGAGCATTGACTCTTGTATTAATGCCAGCCTTTGATTTAACCAATCATCTTCACCCACTAAAACAATAAGACTGCGTAATCGAGAACGCACAGCGTATTGTTGTAACTGACTATACCAATGGGAAAAACCTTCGTTTGACATTAACCTAAACAACCTTTTATGAATTCGTTAATAAGTCTATCAGAGGGTTAGTGAAAGCTAAATACGCGAATAGATGAAAATCAGCTTAGGAAATAATCATCCAGTACGCTCAAGATAAAATTTTATTGAATTGAAAAAATATTTAGTTGAAAATTCTGCGCGAGTTGCCTATGTTCAAATTATGATGATTAGCATTATTCAATATGATTATGAGTTAATGCTATTTAAGATATCGCAAATAAAAAAGTTGATGCATTATTGGCAGCGTACGCCACTATTTATTGTAATTGCAGCACATGCTGTAAACGCCGTAGGTATTAAAAATGAACGACGAATTAGTAAATGATATAACCCCACCCGTTGAACAAGAGAATTATGACAAAGACCTGCCAAAAGGAGAAAAGGCAGTACATAATACTGAAGTTCGAAAACGAATAGATGACCTTTTAGAGAAAAAGCGCCTTAAAGAGTTATTAGATGACTCTGACGATTGGGATATTTAACCCCCTAAAAGTTTGCTGTACAACTACACGATACAGATATTCGATATAGCTAATATATCTAGAGATTTTACGCTCAACGATTTGTTTTTGTCGTAAAACTGATATCATTGGCAAAACAATCAATTAAGCTCATTTAACCAAAATATGACTCTATTTGAAAAACTACGCTGCCTCTTTACTTTCGGACAAGGGGTTGCATTGCCCTTACCCAACATTGACCCAAATGCTGATCCCCATAGCCTATTTAAACTTTGGTTTGATGATGCTAATAAATCAGGCATTTTACTACCAGAAGCGGTTTCGGTAAGTAGTGTCGGCGATAACGGCCAGCCAAGTTCTCGTATGGTGCTATTAAAAGAATTCGACTCCGAAGGGTTTGTTTTTTATACCAACTATGCCAGCCGTAAAAGTGGCGAGCTTAATAACAACGATAAAGTGGCTTTGTTGTTTCATTGGAACGTTTTGCAACGTCAAATTCGTATCGAAGGTTGTGTCGAGAAAGTTAGTGCTGAGCAATCAGCCAAGTATTTTCATAGTAGAGATCGCGGCAGCCAAATTGGCGCTTGGGCTTCACGGCAAAGTAGTAAAACCCAAACAGAAACCGAGTTAGCGGAAAACGTTGCTTATTACACCAAAAAATTCGCTGGCCAAGATGTACCACTGCCAGAATTTTGGGGTGGTTGGCGAGTAAAACCACACTATTTAGAGTTTTGGCAAGGTAGAGCTAGCCGCTTACATGACAGAGTTTGCTTTGAGAAAACCACTAACGGTTGGGATAACTTTAAATTACAGCCATAGTAAACGGTAAAATAAGTACATAAAAAAGGGAAGCAAGCGCTTCCCTTTTTTGATTTTAATATATTAACCTACCCAACAAGTGCCAGTAGAATACCTGCCGCTACTGCTGAGCCTAAAACACCTGCAACATTTGGCCCCATGGCGTGCATTAATAAGAAATTATGTGGGTTTGCTTCCAAGCCAACTTTATTGGCAACACGTGCAGCCATAGGCACCGCCGAAACACCAGCTGCGCCAATTAATGGGTTAACCTTCTCCTTAGAAAGTTTATTCATCAACTTAGCCATTAATACCCCTGTTGCTGTACCAATCGAAAATGCAACCGCTCCTAGCGCTAGAATGCCTAAGGTTTTCGCATTTAAGAATTGTTCGGCACTCAATTTAGAACCAACGCCTAAACCAAGGAAAATAGTAACGATATTAATTAGCTCGTTTTGCGCCGTAGAGCTTAAGCGATCAACCACACCACATTCACGCATCAAGTTACCTAAACAAAACATACCAACTAGAGGCGTTGCAGCAGGCAAAAAGAATATTGTCATTAATAACACACCCAGTGGGAAAATTATTTTCTCCACTTTAGTAACGTGTCGTAGCTGCGCCATTTCAATTTTACGTTCATCTTCAGTCGTTAACGCTCGCATGATAGGCGGCTGAATAATCGGTACTAAAGCCATATAAGAATAAGCGGCAACCGCAATCGCGCCGAGTAAGTCAGGTGCAAGTTTAGAGGCTAAGAAAATCGCTGTTGGGCCGTCTGCACCACCAATGATGGCAATAGCAGAGGCATCTTTCATCGAAAAGTCTAAGCCAACAAAGTTTAAGGCAATAGCGCCAAATAAAGTCGCAAAAATACCAAACTGTGCCGCAGCACCAAGCAATAAGGTTTTTGGATTAGCAATAAGAGCACCAAAATCCGTCATTGCGCCAACACCCATAAAAATCAGTAATGGGAAAATACCGGTATCAATACCTGCATAATAAATATAATGCAGCAATCCACCGACTTCCGAAAAACCAGCAACAGGGATGTTAGTTAATATGGCGCCAAAGCCCATAGGTACCAATAGTAATGGTTCGAAATTTCTAGCAATGGCAAGATATAGTAAGCCGCAACCTACTAACATCATGATGACTTGGCCTAGTTCAAAGTTTGCAAGACCAGTAGACATCCATAATACATTTAAAGATTCCATGGTTTATCCTATGACAAACTTAACAAGATATCGCCAACAGCGACAGAGTCACCTTCTCTGGCATGAATAGCAGACACTTCGCCAGTTTTACTAGCGCGGATCTCCGTTTCCATTTTCATCGCTTCCATGATGATAACAACATCACCTTCAGTAACTTCATCACCTTCATTGACTAGAACTTTAAAAATATTCCCAGCCAAAGGCGCATTTAGTGGCTCATCGTTCGATGAATTAGTTACTGGCGCTGCAGTATTTGCTGGTGCATTTACTGACTCAATAGCACCGCCCGGAGCAACAACAACATCAAAAACTTTACCGTCAACGCTGACTGCATAGTTTTCAGTTGCCGTATTTTGTGGAGCAGCAGATACTGGCGGTTTACTTACCGGTTCAGAACCAGGTGCTGGTTCAAAAGCATCAGGATTATTACGATTTTCTAAAAATTTTAGGCCAATTTGTGGAAACAACGCGTACGTTAAAACATCATCAATGGTGTTTTCTGCCAAACTGATATTTTTCTCATTGGCTAGCTGTTGTAGTTCGACAGACAATTTATCCATTTCAGGATCTAATAAATCAGCTGGGCGACAAGTTATAGCTTCTTTACCGTCAAGCACCTTCGCTTGCAATTCAGCATTAACTTCATCAGCCGTAGTGCCATACTCACCTTTGAGAACACCAGCAGTCTCTTTGGTAATTGATTTATATCGCTCACCTGTTAGAACATTTAGCACTGCTTGTGTACCAACAATTTGTGACGTTGGTGTTACCAAAGGAATATAACCAAGATCTTTTCGAACTTTTGGAATTTCTAACAATACGTCATCTAGCTTGTCAGCAGCACCTTGCTCTTTTAGTTGGCTTTCCATATTAGTTAACATGCCACCAGGAACTTGTGCTAGTAAAATACGGGCATCTATTCCTTTTAAACTACCTTCAAATTGAGCATATTTTTCACGAACTTCTCTAAAGTATGCTGCAACTTCTGCCAGTTTAACCATATCTAAGCCAGTATCACGCTGCGTTCCTTCGACAATTGACACTATAGTTTCTGTCGGCGAATGACCGTATGTCATACTCATCGACGAAATAGAGGTATCAATAACATCAATATCAGCATCGATTGCTTTCATGTGTGTTGCCACACTTAAGCCAGTTGTTGCATGACAGTGCATTGCAATAGGTAACGCCACCGTTTCTTTTAGTCGGCTAACTAATTCTGCTGCATCGTAAGGCTTTAATAATCCAGCCATATCTTTAATACATAAAGAATGGGCTCCCATATCCTCAAGTTGCTTGGCCATGGTTAACCAACCTTCAAGGTTATGTACCGGGCTTTCGGTATAACTTAATGTACCTTGCGCATGTGCGCCTACTTTAACCGCAGACTTAATGGCCGTTTGTAGATTACGTACATCATTCATGGCATCGAAGATCCTAAATACATCGATACCATTAATATGTGCACGTTCAACAAATTTTTCGACTACATCATCCGCATAATGACGGTAGCCTAATATATTTTGGCCACGAAATAGCATCTGTTGTTTAGTTTTTGGCATGGCTTTTTTAAGTGCACGAATACGTTCCCACGGATCTTCACCTAAATAACGAATGCAAGAATCAAACGTGGCTCCACCCCACGACTCGATAGACCAATAGCCAATATCATCTAGCTTTGACGCAATCGGTAACATATCTTCTAAACGTAAACGCGTAGCAAGCAGTGATTGATGGCCGTCACGTAATACGACTTCCGTTATTCCTAATGGCTTGGTCATGGTTCTATCCTATTTCTGTGCAGAGTGTTGTTGACGATATTGCGTAACAGCAGAAGAAATTGCTGCCACAACAGCAGGTGAAACACCGCTATCATCTTGTTTTCTATTATTCTTTTTACTTGGAGATTTTTTCTCGACAATGGCATCTGGGTATTTTTTTGCCAACTTAACTAAAACAATGTTGATAAAAACTATTAGCAGTCCTAAAAAAGCAAAAACAAATATCATTCCCGCTAGCATCAACGTGCCTGCTTCAACAAATAACTCTTGAAGGTTTTCCATTTTTATTCTCTCAAGCAATTTTTATATAATTAGAATAATCACTCCAATATGTAAAATGCAAACACATTTTTACAAATTTGTTAAAAAAAATAATGTCAAGCCAGAATTGTATAAAAAAACAGCTAAATTTAATAATATTTCACTATTATTTTATACAAAATGGTATATCAACAACATTGTATACAATATCAACCTCATGAATAACGGGTATCACAACTAAAAAACCATCAATAATATACAATATCCAATATTTTATAGACTAACCAATTAGTCAACAAAAGCTGTATAAGAATAAAACAGCGCAAATTTAGCTTAACCAATTAAGAGCAACAAACTGAGTAATTAATCATCAAGATAATGACATTGTAAAAAGTAAATAGCTAATCAATTAACAAAGCTCAACACTGCAATACACAGTACTGGAGATATTGAAGATTGGAACAATAGCATTGAGCAGTTTATGTAGAGAAAGAAGTTCGACGTTAAATTTCAGACGAAAAAAAACCAGTCAAAAGACTGGTTTCTTAAGGTGGCGGACGCGGCAGGAGTCGAACCTGCGACCGCCTGGTTCGTAGCCAGGTACTCTATCCAGCTGAGCTACGCGTCCGCAATAAACTAAGTATTTTATATCCCTAGCTCAAGAGATAACGAACTTCACTGTAAAAAAGCCTCGTAGACAGCAGCATTGAATAAGCTATCCCGCTGCGATACACGTTCGTAGTCAATCGTTATTTTATATCTTGATTCAAGATAGGCACTAAGACCATATATTTATTTTTTAACTAGCGTTAATATTAGCTATTCTTTATTTTTTAACCACTCAAAGAAAAGTGGCGGACGCGGCAGGAGTCGAACCTGCGACCGCCTGGTTCGTAGCCAGGTACTCTATCCAGCTGAGCTACGCGTCCGCAATAAACTTACTTTTTTATATCTCTAGTTTAAGAGATAACGAACCTCACTTTAAAAAGCTTCGTAGCCAGCAGCATTAGATAACCTATCCAACTGAAACTACTTGTTTGCAATAAACTTACTTTTTTACATCTCTAACTTAAGAGATAGTGAACTTCACTTTCAAGCGCTCGTAGCCAACAGCATTAGATAACCTATCCAACTAAAACTACGTGTTCACATAAAACTTACTTTTTTATATCTCTAGTTTAAGAGATAGATTTAATAAAGCTTATACCTTTATTAAAACGAAAAAAAACCAGTCACAAGACTGGTTTCTTAAGGTGGCGGACGCGGCAGGAGTCGAACCTGCGACCGCCTGGTTCGTAGCCAGGTACTCTATCCAGCTGAGCTACGCGTCCGCGGTCAATCGTTATTTTATATCTTGATTCAAGATAGGTACTAAGACCATATATTTATTTTTACTAGCTTTAATATTAGCTATTCTTTGTTATTTAGCCACTTAAAGAAAAGTGGCGGACGCGGCAGGAGTCGAACCTGCGACCGCCTGGTTCGTAGCCAGGTACTCTATCCAGCTGAGCTACGCGTCCGCAATAAACTTACTTTTTTATATCTCTAGTTCAAGAGATTACGAATAAAGTAACAAACAAATTAGGTAAACAACCTAATGAATATTCTCATCCGCAATGAACAATTTCAATATCGTTGTTCAAACGATGCCAATCTAAAAGAATGGCGGAGAGGGAGGGATTCGAACCCTCGATCCGGGATAAACCAGATACTCCCTTAGCAGGGGAGCGCCTTCGGCCACTCGGCCACCTCTCCAATGGGTGCGAATAATAAGGGATTAAAAAAATAAGTCAAACTTTTTTTAAGCTTTTATTTAGCTTTTTTAACTGTTTGTCGAGAATTCAAACAACACGCTCGTTTTTCAAACATTAAAGATAGAAAATATCGTCATAGCGCTGAAATAAATTATATTTGACGATCAAAAAAGCCGACTGATGTCGGCTTTTAACATGAGAGAAAAATTAGAATTTGTTCCCTGAGGTTTCACCCTCTCCTTTTTCTGATTGTATTCTCATATAGATTTCTTCACGATGAACTGACACTTCCTTCGGAGCATTTACACCAATACGTACTTGGTTACCCTTTACTCCTAATACTGTCACAGTGACGTCGTCTCCGATCATCAACGTTTCACCAACTCGACGAGTTAATATTAACATCCTAATTTCCTTTATGTTTAAAAACGAGATCCACTAAATATTTATAAGCTAGTAACAAATTAAATTTAGTCTAATTTTTGCAAAAGTGCACTAAAGATCACAATAAGTATCTAAAATACTTATTAAACATTGAATATTCCTAAGACAACGCTGCAATTTTAATCGCAAACAGAAAAGTGGAAAAAGCCCAAGTAAACTGTCTTTGCATTCTAGAGTGGTTATTTTAACAACCTTGATGAAACAATAAACATCATATTGGTAATTTTTTGTAATTTATAATAACTTTTTATTAAGATTTATTAATAGTTGCACTTAAATTTACACACCATTAACAAACCTTGCTTATTTTGAGCTAAAAGCCATGCTTTGTAAGTTCCTCTTAACCACAATACACTTTTCAAAGTTAATGTATTGTCGTTACATATTCTTATCGCAATATAGATAATAAATAAGAAACAATAAAAAAGGGGCTAAATGCCCCTTTAATTAATATTTTTATTTAAACTAGGTTTAACTAAGCTTTTCAGTTAACCAGCTTTGTGCAGCAGCTAAAGCCGCTTCTATGTTATCAGGCTGACTACCGCCGGCCTGTGCCATATCTGGACGACCGCCACCTTTACCACCAACTTCTTGTGCAGCTACATTAACAAGCTCGCCTGATTTAACTTGACCAATCAGATCTTTGGTTACACCAGCAATTAAACTCACCTTAGCGCCATTCGCCGTAGCCAATAAAATAACACCGGAGCCCATTTTATTCTTAAGGTCATCAACCATACCGCGTAATGACTTAGCTTCAACGCCATCTAGATTCGCAATTAACGCTTTAACACCGTTAATTTCATTTGCCTGACTAATTAAATCTGAGCCAGCTTGGCTAGCGAGCTGTTGCTTGTATTGAGCAATTTCTTTTTCGAGTTGCTTATTACGTGCAATAACTTGCTCAACCTTACTTGAAACATTTGCCGTATCAGCCTTCACTAATGAAGCGATATTATTTAAGGTGTGCTCTTGTGCTTCAAAGTAGTTTAATGCTGTTTCACCAGTTACCGCTTCAATACGACGTACACCAGCTGCAATGCCAGCTTCAGATACTATCTTAAATAAGCCGATATCGCCGGTACGCTCAACATGTACACCACCACAAAGCTCTGTAGAAAAATCACCTAGTGTTACAACGCGTACTTCGTCGTCATATTTTTCGCCAAACAACGCCATAGCGCCTTTCGCTTTTGCCTCATCAATTTGCATTAAGTCGGTTTCACGAGCTAAATTACTGCGAATTTGCTCATTTACCATACGCTCTACTTTATTCAACTCTTCACGCGTAACGCCTTCAAAATGAGAAAAATCAAAACGTAGCTTTTCAGCATCACACAATGAACCTTTTTGCGTAACATGTTCACCAAGAACTTTACGTAAACTGGCGTGTAAAATATGTGTTGCTGTATGGTTCTTAACAATAGCAGCACGGCGTTCGGTGTTTATTTCAGCTTTAACACGGCGATTCAAACCTATGTTATGACGTGCAATACCTTTATGAGCAAAAGCATGACCTAGTTTGAATGTATCAGTAACTTCAAAAACACCATCATCAATATGCAATATACCAGCATCACCAACTTGTCCACCTGATTCAGCGTAAAATGGCGTTTTATCAAGCACCACAATACCCGATTCACCGGCTGTTAATTCTGCTACTGATGATTCGCTATTGAAAAGCTCAATAACCGTTGATGACATTTCGCTGCGGGTATAACCCTTAAATTCAGTACGATGATCAGACTTAATAGTGTCATTATAGTCAGTACCAAATTGGCTAGCTTTTTGTGCGCGCTCGCGTTGCTGAGCCATTGCAGCATCAAAGCCTTTATGGTCAATACGTAATTGACGTTCACGAGCGATATCAGCAGTTAAATCTGCCGGAAAGCCATAAGTGTCATAAAGTTTAAAAACATCATCACCGGCAATCGTATCGCCTTTAAGCTCAGATAAAATATCTTCGAGCAACGCCATACCACGATCAAGAGTACGACCAAACTGCTCTTCTTCAATGCGTAATATTTTTTCAATAACCGCTTGTTGCTGAACCAACTCTGGGTAAGCATCGCCCATTTGTTTTGCTAGTGATGCAACTAATTTGTGGAAGAAGAAAGATTTAGCTTCAAGTTTATGGCCATGGCGAATAGCACGACGAATAATACGGCGAAGTACATAACCTCGACCTTCGTTTGATGGCATAACGCCGTCAGTGATTAAAAAGCTACATGAACGAATATGGTCAGCAATAACGCGTAATGACTTATGCTCTAGGTCATTACATGCTAATAATGCTGCAGTGTCACTAATTAGCCCTTGGAAAATATCAATTTCATAGTTGCTATGTACGCCTTGCATTATTGCCGCTATACGCTCTAAACCCATACCTGTATCAACAGAAGGCTTAGGTAATGCTTCCATAGTACCGTCGGCATGACGGTTGTACTGCATGAAAACTAAGTTCCAAATTTCGATAAAGCGATCGCCATCTTCATCAGGTGAGCCAGGAGGACCACCAAAAATTTCTTCACCGTGATCATAAAATATTTCAGAACATGGACCACATGGACCAGTATCCCCCATTGACCAAAAGTTATCAGATTCGTATTTTTTCTCTGGAGATTTATCACCAATACGGATAATTTTTTCTGCTGGTACACCAATGTCGTTTAACCAAAAATTATAGGCTTCATCATCAGTTTCATAAACTGTAACTAATAACTTTTCTTTTGGTAACGCCAGCGTAGAGGTTAAGAACTCCCAAGCAAAGTGAATGGCGTCTTTTTTAAAATAGTCACCAAAACTAAAATTACCGAGCATTTCGAAGAACGTATGATGGCGAGCTGTATAACCTACATTTTCTAAATCGTTATGCTTACCGCCTGCTCGAACACAGCGTTGTGAAGACGTAGCACGGGTATAACTACGCACATCACCACCTAGAAAAACATCTTTAAAAGGTACCATACCTGCATTAGTAAATAGCAAAGTTGCATCATTACCAGGAACTAACGAACTACTAGCAACAATTTGGTGCTGCTTAGAAGCAAAAAAATCTAAAAATGCCTGACGCAATTGGGCACTAGTTTCAATCATGTGAATTTCCAACTCTTCGAAAAATTAAATCTGTTTACGCGTTTAATATTGTCATGATCTCATCAATGGAGAAACCACGCTGTTGCATAAAGCGCATTCTTTTTGCTTTATCTTTTTGATCTTTTATTAGGGACGCACCAAAACGCTTATTATACGCAAGCTCTGCTTGAAGATACCAATCTATTTGCTGGTTTCTTAGCATTTTTTGCACAATTTCACCGCTAACACCTTTTTGCGATAGCTCATTTTTAATATATCGCCAGCCATATCCTTTGTTCACACGGCTTCTAAAAACACTGTCAGCGAATCTTTCTTCACTCAAGTAGTTTTCTTCAATAAGAAAATCTAGCACCGAGGGGATTTCATCAGGATCATAATCGCGAAGACAAAGCTTTTGCTGAAGTTCCTTACGGGAATGTTCCCTGCGCGACAGCAAATCAATGGCTGTATGTAAAATAGCTTTATTCAAAAGGACTTTTTCTAACAATTTTTATTGGCAAATATTTTACCTTTAATAGCGCGATAAACAATAGCGCTATTACTAGCAAGGTAAAACAACAAGTAAAAACATTGTATTAATGATGATAAGTTTTTACATTATGTTAATAATCGCGCAAAATAAACTTAGCTAACAGAATAATAAAAGCTAAGTCATAGCTATTAATAAAAAACAGGGACCTGTATGAAGGGACAATACAAAAATATGCGTTTAGCATTGGTAATGTTATTTAGCTCACTATTTTTACAAGCATGTGGGGGCTCGAGTGACAATACACCTACATTCTCTATCAACAGTGACATTGCTGCTGTCGCATTTACCAACGAGTTTTTGCAAGAAGAAACCAATACAATAGCGGTAAATGTAACTTTTGACGGAAATGGTCTTCTACTTGGTTTTGCGCCAGATTCTGCGCCAGTAGCTTGGCTCAATTATCGCATTGAAAATCTAACCGCGACCTCTGCAACCATTCATATTGATGTTGCCAATGCCAATCGATTAATTGCCAATCTTTATGGCACGAAATTAAGATTAACTACAGGCGACCCAGCCACCACGAACTTTGCCCATAAAGACATTAATGTTTCTTTATTAGTATGGCAGGCACTGACTTTTGACGATACTTTTGGCACCGCCAACATTGCAGCTAAAACTATAGAGTTAAGCTCTAGTGCTGACAATCTAACAATTGCAACATCTGCTCCTTGGCTGACACTTGAAAAGTCTTTTACTGACGGTGTAACCACAATAACAGCAACACCTGACCTTAGCACGTTAACGGCAGCAGGGCTGAGTGAAGCAACAATTGATATCACCAGTCCATTAGGCACAACTAGCTACCCGGTAGAGTTAAGCCTAGATAACGTACATTTATTTACTAACAAAGCGACGGTCGCACTTGCGCAAACTGGCAATATAAACAATGTAAAAACAGTTTTAAATGTTAATTCAAATAGTGTTTTAGCGTGGGGGTGGCAGGCAAGCACTACAGCAAATTGGTTAACACTAACCGCCGACAATGATAACAACCAATTAACCATAGAAGCAGACCCTAGCGCCTTAGGCAATAATGCCGCAACAATGGCAACCATAATCGTAAGTGGTAATGAGCAAACCACAGCAGTCGCTAATACCATTGAAGTTAGCCTTTATAAGAGTGACGCGAATACAGAAAATAATAGTTTAGAAGTTACCACTAATGCTAACGGTGTCGTTATTAATCCATTATTGCCTCAATATTATGTTGCAACAGGCAACGAATTACGTAGCTACCACCTATATAGCAACGAATTATTGTCTACTACAGTTGTATCACCAGAAGAAACGATTCTAGAGCAGTTAATCATTCATCCAAATGGCAGCGTTCTGCTGGCGAAAGCAGATGAAACAACGGTTATTGATGAAAATACCAGTGAAACGACAACCCATAGATATAAAATTAACTTGAGTGATATGAGCATTGCCCAGCTAGAGAATGTTGATATTACTAATGAACCGGTAAAATTTGTTCGAATTGACGGTCGTTACTTTGTTGCCACAGCAATTTTAGAGTTTGCCGATGAAAACCTGATGCGTGTTGGTTTTGATAGTGCAAATGCATTTTTTGCTCGAGCATTTAATGTTGCTGATAATCAGCAAAACATCTTCGCTTTAGATGTTAGTACTGCTGATGAATTAATGTCGATAAAACGCTTAACAGCTAAAATAAATGATTTTGGTCGAAACCCAATTACAACCGAAGTTACTCATAGCTATCGCCCAGAGTTGTTAGGCGAAAATGACCAAATTACTGACTTTTTTGTCTCAGCTAATGAAGAAAATATATACGCAATTAGCCCAACCAGTGAATGGATTAGCTTTGACGGCACAACATTTACCGATAATGGCGTACTCAACGCTGATGAAGCCATTACTAATTTAGCGCTAACGAAAACAGCAAATGATCGCCCACATTATACTAGGTTTGAATCAGGTGTTGGCTTTAAGGTTGATATTTATAATGAACAGCAAAGTATCGCAAATAGTATTTCGTTAGGTACCACTCAACCGTCGAGCATGTTGATTGCCAATGGTGATAGTCGTGCTGTATTGCCAGCAGCAAGCAATGAAAGTGTTGCGATAATTAACTTAAGTCAATTTACTAGCTCTGTTGATAACATTAACTTCACCACCAACTTAGGTGATAGTAGCATTGCTCAACAAGAGCTTACACTATCGAATATTGGAACAGGCTGGCAAGCGACAGCAAATGCGCCATGGTTGATCTTGTCTCAACAAAGTGATGAAGAAGGTGATAGCTTACTTATTAATATTGACCGCAGTTTAATTACTGGCTGGGGTTTAATGACTGCATCAATTTCGATATATGACCCTGCAAGCGGTACCACTAAAGTAATTACAGTTGAACTTGCTGTTGATGCCATTAGATTAACCAGTAACTACCCATCGCTAGCATTTAACAGTTTGGCGACACAAGCAACATTAACACATACCGTTGATGTACTAACCAATAGTGAAAATGCAGTGGCATGGCAAGCATCTACAGATGCAAATTGGTTATCGCTAACAGCAAATAATGCCAACAATACACTAAGCATTACGGCAGTACCTGCTAATATTGCCACTGACGGTGTTCATACCGCCACTATTAACTTGTCACCAACGGTGGCTGATATTGCCCTGCCAAGCACAATAACGGTTACCTTGAACAAGGGAGCAACGGATGGTGGTGATGTTGATATCAGCGATATAAGCATTAATAATTCAGGTATAGTATTAGATCCTACCCGCCCTTATGTTTACATTGCAAATGGCGACGAATTGCATACTTATCATGTAATTTCAGGGGCATTGATAAACAATACAACCTCACCATTGGTTGATGTTGATTTGACTAATTTGGTTATTCACCCTGACGGTTCAATGTTATTAGCCTCGAATAGTGAAACCTACCTAGATGAGAACGAAGTTGAACAAACGCGTGTTAATCACTACCAGTTTGATTTAAACAATTATCAATTTACTCAAATTGACAGCGAAAACATCACCATTGAATATCGCCCTATTATGATCAAAATGGTTGCAGGCGCTCCAGTCGTTATCACACAAACCTTGGAATATGCGGACTTAAATTTAGCGCGTCAATATTGGGATCAAGAAAACGCTTATTTTGCATCAACGATTGCACAGGCAAATAGTACCGATACGATAATGGTTTATAAACAAACAACCACATCGCTTGAACGCTACGCCTTGAGCTATAATGCCTATGCAAGCGAAATGATTTCAGCGACAACAGGTGTAGCATACATTAATTCGGCTTTTACCAGCTTATCTGGAGTGGCGTTAAGTAATAACGGCAATACTACCTATACCGCAAATACTAGTAGTGAATGGGCAAGTTTTGACGGTAATACCTATACCGACAATGGTTTACTGCAAGGTAACGCTAATGTACAAACATTTAATGTCACCACAGACACTAGCAACAATAGTTACTTCTATCGCTTTGATCCAACCTTAGGTGTGACTTACAGTAAGTACAATGGCAGTCAGGTTGAACTTTGGTCAGAAATTGTTTCAGGTGCAACAGCGGTTAGCTATTTAATGCCAGCTTATCAACGAGTATTCATTTACGATGCTGATAATTCATTATTAAAACTGCGCTCACATCCGTAAATGAAATATATACCCGCTCCACTTCGAAGTGCGAGTTTCAATTGGAGTTAAAAACGATTTAGACAAGGCATTGATTGCAAAGAATGGTTATTCCCTTGTTAAAATCAATAACGTAGCATAAATCGTTTTTAAACCAACCTTTTAGGCATATCAGAGGCACTTACTCTCTGTGTTGCAGCTAATTGAAAGGGAGCACCATTCCTGCTAGCTGCGCCTTGATATTAAGTCCCTGTGATCACACTGAAATCATGCATCTTGAAATGGAACGGGTATAGCTGAGTAAATAAAAAACCGCATTATTGCGTTTTTTTTGTTAAGGCTAAAAGTCTTAGGACAAGAATATCGTTATTTTAAGTCAGCAACTAAAGTCTTTAACCACTTTTCTTCAGTAATAAACGCCCAGGACAAATGTTGGTATTTTGCGCCAATACCTTCCGCTAAAATAGCTTCTTCTGATTTACCCGATGCCAATGCTTTGCTCACTTTATTAATACTAAACTCAATCATGCTAGCAAATGCAGCTAGACTTTCTTTATTCGTTAATTTGCCATGACCAGGAATAATAACAACATCATCAGGAGTATGCTCAAGCATATACTTAACACTCTTCAAATAGCCTTTTACACTACCACCGCTTTTTAAATCGACATATGGAAAGCCCACTTCAAAAAACAAATCTCCGGTATGTAATACGTTCGCTTGTTTAAAATAAACATAAGTGTCACCGTCGGTATGACCCTTAGGTAGGTGCGTTAATTGCACCTCTTCATTGTCTAAATGAATAGTAATACCGTCTTTATAAGTCACTACCGGTAAACTATCAACAGCATGCTCTGCCTTACTGCTTAAACGATTTCGTACATTTTCATGAGCAAAAATCGGCGCTTTATGAGAAAAGTATTTATTACTACCAGTATGATCGCCATGATAATGGGTATTAATCACATACTTTAACTTTTTATCTGCCAACCCCTTCATTGCGCCTTCAATTTTTTTCGCTAAAGGAGCGAACTTATCATCAACTAGTAACAGGCCTTTATCAGTTGCCAATACACCAATATTACCACCTGGGCCTTTTAGCATGTAAACATCACCAGCAGCCGCTTGAACTGTGATATCAGCGTCAGCCATACTTTGTGCGTTAGCGTTGATACTTAACAACATGGTGAATGCAATTAACGATTTTTTAAACATAATTTCCCCTATTCCAGTATTAGTTTCTATTTATTCGAACACTCTTAGTGTTTCTACAAAAGATTTGACCGCTTCAAGACCAAAGAATTACATAGATTACAGAGTTATTTTTGCTTTAAAATACACAATCATACTAATATATAACTATTCTCCAAGATATATTATCGAGATAAAATGAATCCAAGGTACTTTTCATTGTCCATTCAGTACTTTATTTTTTCCTTACTAGTATTAGCATGTGCGCAAATAAATAAGGTCTACTCAGCGACACCTGAATGTAAAAATAACTTGGTTTTATCAACCACATCCAACTGGTTTCCTTATATCTATAAAAGTGAAAATCAATTATATGAAGGCTTTGACCTTGCACTATTACGAGACATTTTAAATGAAATGGGCTGTAACTTAATTGTCGTGCAATACCCTGAGCGGCGCTCTCTATTTGAAATAAGTCAAGGACGATTTGATATTGGTTTAGGTGCGAGTAAAAATAAAGATCGTATTAAGCTGCACCATTACTCTTCTCCATATCGTCATGAAGTTAATCGTTTTGCCTATCGCAACAATGACATTGACATTGCGCAAACACAAAGCCTTCAAGATATTATCAAATTAAATAAAAATATTGCCATAAACCTTGCTGGCTGGTACGGAGAAGAACTAGAAGGGGCGAAGGCCGATTACAATAATTTCATTTTTAGCGACAGCATAACGAAACGATTAAAAATGTTATATTACGCGCGTGTTGATATTGTTGTTGATGACGAACTTGTACTGTGTAATGAGTTAGAGCGCTCTATCTACAAAGGCATGACTATTCACCCTCAAATACTATATGACACAAGCATTCACTTTATTTTTAATAAAAAAAATATATCCAGCCAATTCGTCATGCAGTTTAACGGAATTTTAGAACGAAAACGAAACGATGGTAGCTTAGCAGAATATTTTCATAGCAAAGGCACTAATAATTGCTTAAGTTGATATAGCCTCTCCAGTATTGAGTTTCTAATTTAATGCTAAATTCATGTCAAATAAATGCTCGTTGTTAACCAACCCAAAGTACATTAAAACAACGCTAATTGGTTTTGTTGCTCAATAGACTCCTTCACATTAAAACCTAAAGATAATCCAATTAAGCGTACTTTCCTATCATTAGATCTCGTCATTGCTTTTTGAAAAAGCTCAATAAAAGTATCGTAATGACAGACACTTGATTGTATATCCACGGTAGTTTGCTGAAAATCCGCAAACTTAATTTTAACCGTTTGTTTGTTAATAGCGCGATTTTTGTGTTTTTCTAGCCTTAACTCAAGCTTACCAAACAGTTCTTTCAACACCGTTAAACACTCTTCGACCGAGTCAATATCTTCAGCCATAGTTGTTTCTATTGCCAATGACTTTCTGACACGCTGAGTTTCCAATGCTCGATGATCAATACCAAAACTTCGCTGATATAATGAGTTAGCGAACTTGCCAACAATAGAGTGTAACTTTGCCACCGAGCTTGCCCTAACATCTGCACAGCTTTCAAAGCCAAACCGTTTTAATTTTTCGCTGGTTTTTGGCCCTATACCGGGAATTTTTTTCAACGGTAAATCTGTAACAAATTCACTAACATCTTGAGGTGATACCACACACTGGCCATTAGGCTTATTTTCATCACTCGCTATTTTTGCCAAAAACTTATTAGGCGCAATACCAGCGGAAGCCGTTAACTGAAGTTCGTTGTAAATATCAGCACGAATTTGTTTAGCAATTAAGGTAGCACTACCGTGACACGCGGTAGCATTTGTAACATCAAGAAACGCTTCATCTAATGATAACGGCTCAATTAGGTCGGTATAACGCAGGAATATTGCTCTAATTTGTGCAGAAACTTGCTGATAAACAGCCATACGGCCATTAACAATAATGAGCTCTGGACAGAGAACTTTCGCTTTTGAATTTGGCATCGCAGATCGAACCCCAAATGCCCTCGCTTTATAATTACAAGTGCAGAGCACACTGCGAGGTCCATTACCACCAACAGCAATTGGTACATCACGTAGATGAGGGTTATCACGCATCTCAACCGCAGCATAAAAACAATCCATATCAACATGAATTATTTTTCGAATCTGCTCACTGCTCAGCTCCACTAGCATTTCCAACAACAAATAAACTGTATATAAAAACAGTATACCGATATTGTTATTAAGAACAAGTTAACGGCTTTTATTGTGGCAAGCAGTTACTCCAAAAGTTAAGCAGATATTTACCTGCTATACAGAGCAAAGCTTTCTTTTACTTTAAGAATACGCTAATTTAGCCCGCCTTTAGTACGTATAAATTCAGGAACAAAGCGTTGAAGTCTGTCATCATTAAATGGATATTTTTATTTTCGTTATTTATTACTGCACTTGCGGGTAAAAATGCAGTTGCGCACAGTAACGACATCAGCACGGCCTATTTGGCCATTGAAAGTAACGAGCAATACCAGCTCACCATTACTGTTGACATTTTGCATGTCATAAAAAGATATCAACAGATCACGGGGGATGACGATGAGGCCATTGCAGCCTTAAAGCAATTGTCATTTAGTGAACAAAAAAAATTACTTGATGACCTTCACAATGATTTAGCACAGCAAACTAAAATTCAATTTCATCAAGCAGTGCAAGAAAACAATGAAACGTTAGCACAAGAATTTGATAGCTTCGTAAATGAACAATCAATCGAGCCACTGATTGGCTTATCATTGAGCCACTTTAAAGAGCTACTAGCTCAACCCAATACGACTAACTCGTCAGCCTCATTAAAGAGCAGTGGTAAAATACCAAATAGCAGTTCAGCGGTCGCTATTCGTTTTTCACCGCTATTTTCAGATGTGCAACTGACCTTTGCTAAACCGCGCCGCAGCTTAGTCACAAATAATAGCTATAGTAAAAACTTCCAGTTAAATAATAGCTCAGAGGTGAATAGTGCTTCTTCATCGGCAATAGCCGTTGCTACTGATTACATCGTCCAAGGTTTTATTCATATCGTACCGCGCGGATTAGATCATATATTATTTGTATTAGCACTTTTATTATTTGCTAAGCGAGCATCTACATTATTATGGCAAGTATCCGTATTTACTCTTGCCCATACCATTACTCTTGCATTGGGTATTTATGGTGTAATTACACTTTCAGGAGCCATAGTTGAGCCACTCATTGCGCTTTCAATCGCTTATGTAGCAATTGAAAATATTGTGCGAGCTAATAGCCCTACTCAAAGCCAAACTAGGTTGCCAATAATATTCGTATTTGGACTACTGCACGGCTTAGGCTTCGCCTCAGTATTACGTGATGTTGGACTACCTGAGTATCAATATGCCTTAAGCTTAATTTCATTCAACATTGGCGTCGAACTAGGTCAACTGTCTGTTATAGCTTTGGCATTTCTTGCCCTTTTGCCATTTATGAAAAAAGCTTGGTATCAAAGCAAACTTGTTAAGACATTGAATGTAGCGATTGCTGTAATGGCAATATATTGGCTATTTGAAAGGCTAATATAGGAAGTGCTAAAAGCTATGAGTAGTAATTGTGCTTGTGAAACTCGCATAATACTTTAAAGCTAAAAAAGATGAGCTAAGCTCACCTTTTTCTATATTTATAACATTAAAAATAATTACAATATCTAAATATTTTTTACGCTAATATCGCCAACTTCTAAAGCGGCTTTTCGTTCGCGCTCTTGACGTTTCTCACACGGATTATCGCAATCACAAGCCTTATCAATACCAACACTTGCTAAACCACCACAACTACCAGCAAGAGTTTTCTTTTGAAAAATGTACCCTACCGCCATTGCTATTACAATAACGAGAAAAAAACCTAAGGTAATTAAAAACATAGCCATAATGTATACAAACCTATTTATTACTTTTCAAAACGTGCTATTAAAATCACGTTTTCATAAATTATCTAAAAAGTGCAAACCTACTTAAGGTATTGCATGAATTTTACCGTGCTTTGCTCAACAAAGCCATGATCTGTTTTCGCAATAATGTAAACAGCAAGGTCGTTTTCTTCTGCAAACGCTAACGCTCGCTCCTCTCCCATCACCATCATTGCCGTAGATAAGCCGTCTGCTGTCATAGAAGAAGGGTGAATCACGGTTACAGAAACTAGCTTATGGTTAATAGGCTTGCCCGTATTTGGATCTATAATATGCGAAAATCGTTGACCTTCAGCTTCGAAATAAATTCGGTAATCACCAGATGTTGCTACTGCGTTGTCCTTCGGGACAATAATTTGTTGAACAGCCCTCTCGTTAGATAATGGTTTTTCAATAGCAACATGCCAAAGCTCTCCTGTATGTTTAAAGCCCTTGAGGCGCATCTCACCACCAATTTCAACTAAATAGTTGTGGATACCGTTGGCTTCAATAAGTTCTGCAACTAAATCAACTCCATAACCTTTAGCAATCGTCGATAAATCTACATAAAGTTCAGGGGTAGACTTACTTAAAAGACCATTATCGAAAGTTAGTTTGTCTAAACCTACTTTTGCTTTTGTTGCTAATAACAATTCATCGCTTGGCACCGTCTCAGGTCGGTAACCGGGACCAAAACCCCATAAATTAACTAATGGCCCAACGGTTACATCAAGAGCACCATCACTAAGCTTTCCTAAACGAATTGCTTCTTTAACAACTCGAGCTAAGCCATTAGAAACCTCAACTGGCTCAGGCGAACTTGATTTATTAAATAGTGACAACTCTGAATCGGCTATGTAAGTCGACATTTCTTGATTCAGCTGTTTTAGTGCAACATCAATATCTTGTTTTAATTTGCCAGCATTAAGGTTCTCTCCAACGACTTTAATATTATAAGTCGTCCCCATCGTGTTTCCTTGCAGGTGATATTCCTGACGAGCAAGATCATTACTCGGAAAGCAACCAACGAGTAGAAATATAACGATTGTTGCTAAAAAAAGTTTAACTCTATATTGCATAACAATATCCTTTATAAAATTTAATTTAGCTAAAACCACTGAATACCTTCAAAATCAGCAATAACTTTAGCTAAATTAAATAACGTTAATTCCCTAGACTATTCGAATAAAAATTATAAAGGCGACCGAAGTCGCCTTTTATTTTAGCTTAATAATTGACAAGCTCAGGTAGCTTTTCAGCTCGAGGCTAGTTCACTTTAGAGCAAAACGAAGGCGCGGAGTTGACGTTAGTCAATGAGCACCTTCAATGCCGCTATTAAGAGAAATAGCAAAGAGATAAAAGTTAACCTATATTAGCCGCCGAAATCATCCAACATGATGTTCTCATCTTCAACACCAAGATCTTTCAACATGTGAATAACAGCAGCATTCATCATTGGAGGACCACACATGTAGTACTCACAATCTTCTGGCGCTTCATGATCTTTCAAGTATTGCTCATGAAGAACATTATGAATGAAGCCAGTTAAACCGTCCCAGTTATCTTCTGGTTGAGGATCAGATAAAGCAACATGCCATTCGAAGTTATCATTATCAGCGGCTAAGCCGTTGTAATCATCTTCATAGAACATTTCACGAAGTGAACGAGCACCATACCAGAACGACATCTTACGCTTAGATTTAAGGCGTTTAAGTTGGTCAAAGATATGTGAACGCATTGGCGCCATACCAGCACCACCACCAATAAATACCATTTCAGCATCAGTTTCTTTCGCGAAGAACTCACCAAATGGACCTGAAATAGTCACTTTATCACCAGCTTTTAAGCTGAAAATATAAGATGACATTTTACCGGCAGGTAAATGTAAACGTCCAGGAGGCGGCGTAGCAATACGCACGTTCAGCATAATAATGCCTTCTTCTTCTGGGTAGTTTGCCATTGAGTATGCACGTAATGTATCAGTATCAACTTTCGATTCAACATCGAAGAAGCCAAAGTGATTCCAGTCGCCACGATATTGTTCATCGATGTCGAAATCGCTGTACTTAACATGGTGAGCTGGTGCTTCAATTTGAATATAACCACCAGCACGGAATGGTACGGATTCGCCATTAGGAATTTTAAGCTTAAGTTCTTTAATGAACGTTGCTTTGTTATCGTTAGAGATAACTTCACATTCCCATTGTTGAACACCGAAGATTTCATCTTCAAGTACAATGTCCATGTCTTGCTTAACAGCTACTTGACACGCTAAACGGCAACCTTCTTTCGCTTCACGCTTAGTAATATGACCTAATTCAGTAGGTAAAATATCACCACCACCTGAATGTACGTCAACACGACACTGACCACATGTACCACCACCACCGCATGCTGATGGCACGAAAATACCTTGGTCTGCTAGCGCGCCTAATAACTTGCCGCCAGCTGCTGTAGTAACCGATTTCTCTGGGTCACCGTTTATTGAGATTTTTACATCACCTGATGATACTAACTTAGATTTGGCAAATAAAATTACCAAAACAAGTGCAACAACAATTGCTGTAAACATCGATACGCCGAGAACTATTTCCATCGACTTTTCCTTAGCACTTATCTCTAGAGAACAATAAAGTTATTGCTCTCTGTATTAATCTTATTATAACGAAATACCACCGAAAGAAAGAAAGCCAAATGCCATCAATCCTGCAGTAATAAACGTAATACCCAAACCTTTAAGGCCATCTGGAACGTCAGAATATTTCATCTTTTCGCGTAGGCCCGCTAGTAAAACAATAGCTAATGCCCAACCGATACCAGAACCAATACCATAAACAACTGACTCACCTAACGTGTAGTTACGAGCAACCATAAATGATACCGCACCAAAAATAGCACAGTTAACTGTGATCAATGGTAAGAAAATACCAAGTGCCTGATAAAGCGCAGGGAAATATTTATCTAATACCATTTCAAGAATTTGAACTAATGCCGCAATCACACCAATAAAGGTAATGAATGATAAGAAGCTCAAATCAATCGATTCTTTCGGGTCGGTAATACCTAAAACGCTATCTAAAGCACCAGGTGCTAAAACAGCTTGGTATATTACTTGGTTAGCAGGAACAGCAATACCTAGTACTACAATAACTGCAACACCTAAACCAATAGCTGTATCAACTTTCTTTGAAACAGCTAGGAAAGTACACATACCTAAAAAGAAAGTTAGTGCGATGTTTTCGATGAAAATAGTTTTAACTAATAAACTTAAATAATGTTCCATTAGAGTTAATCCTTCTCAACTTGTGCTGGTTTCCATTGGCGAATAGCCCAAATGATCAAACCAATTAAAAAGAATGAACTAAACGGTAATACTAATAAGCCATTCGCTTGATACCAGCCACCATTTTGAATCAATGGTAAAATTTCAATACCGAATAAAGTACCAAAACCTAATAGTTCGCGGAAAAATGCTACAGCAATTAAGATTGCACCGTAGCCTAAGCCGTTACCGATACCATCCCAAAAACTTACACCAGGCTTTTCTTTCATAGCAAAAGCTTCAGCACGGCCCATAACAATACAGTTAGTAATAATTAAGCCAATGTATACAGAAAGCTCTTTCGATAATTGATACGAAAACGCTTTCAATACTTGGTCAACAACAATTACTAATGACGCAATAATCGCCATTTGTACGATGATTCGCACACTTGAAGGTATTTGATTACGAATAATCGAAATAAACAAGTTAGAAAATGCTGTTACTAACGTTACCGCTAATGTCATAACCAAAGCATTGGTCATTGAGCTGGTAACAGCTAATGCAGAACAAATACCTAAGACTTGTAAAGCAATTGGATTATTATCAACGATAGGTTTCGTTAATACTTTTTTAGCTTCTGAAGACATTAGTTAACACCTCCTGCACGATATTTAGTAACGAAAGGACCATAGCCTTCCTCACCAAACCAAAATTGTAATGTACGGGTAACACCGTTACTGGTAAGTGTTGCACCAGATAATGCATCTACGCCATGAATATCATTAGCTTTTGCACCACCTTTTACAAGATTCACTTTAGCAACACCGTTGTTATCGTAAATTTTCTTACCTGGCCACAATGCTTTCCAGTTAGGGTTCATAACTTCTGCACCTAAGCCCGGAGTTTCCTTGTGATCAGAATAAACAACGCTACGTATAGTATTTAAGTCTGACTCTAGGCCAACATAACCATACATCAAGTCCCATAAGCCTGAACCGATAATTGGTAATACAACAGTATTAACTTTACCAGATTCATTACGCACTAAGTAAACAACCGCGTCATGAGAGCGACGGTTAATACCGGCAATATCATTTTTTGGCTTGTCAGATTTACTTGCATCACGTGAATTACGACGTTCGTCAAATAGTTCAGGGTCACCTTCAATGAATTCACCTGAATTAAGGTCAATCATTTTAGCTTCAACAAACTTTTTGAAAGTCGCTTGAACGCTAGCTTTAGTACCGTCAGTTTCAGATAACAAACCTGCTGCTTCTAAAATTTTAGTTTGTTGATCAAGTAATTTATTTTCTACTTGTAGTGGCTTTAGCTGTACAGCAGAAATAGACACTAATGCAGCACAAACTAAACATACAGCGATTACAAAACCAACCGTTTTGCCAAATGTTTCTTTATTACTAGACATTGCGAGCAAGCCTCCGTTTAACATTTGCTTTTACTACAAAGTAGTCAAACAATGGTGCGAATAAGTTTGCGAATAAAATGGCAAGCATCATACCTTCTGGGAACGCTGGGTTTACTACGCGAACCAGTACAACCATGATACCAATTAAAGCACCAAACCAGTATTTGCCTGTATTAGTAAATGACGCCGACACAGGGTCAGTTGCCATAAACATCATACCGAAAGCAAAACCACCAGTAACTAAGTGCCAGTACCAAGGCATAGCAAACATAGCATTAGTCTCACTACCTATACTGTTGAACAGCAAAGAAGTTAAAACCATACCAGCAAACACACCTAACACGATACGCCATGAGGCTATACCTTTATAAAGGATGTAAGCACCACCAATAAAGATCATCGCCGTTGATACTTCACCAACAGAACCAGGAATTAAGCCCCAGAATGCATTCCACCAATCAGCGTTCATTGAATATTCAATTAAACCTTGATTAGCAGCACTTAATGCTGTTGCACCAGAGAAACCGTCAGCAGCAACCCATACTGCGTCACCTGAAATTTCACTTGGATAAGCAAAGAATAAAAATGCACGACCCGCTAAAGCCGGGTTTAAGAAGTTCTTACCAGTACCACCAAATACTTCTTTGGCAACAACAATACCAAAAGTAATACCGATAGCAGCTTGCCACAATGGAATCGTAGCTGGCAGGATTAATGCGAAAAGAATTGAACTAACGAAGAAACCTTCGTTTACTTCATGCTTACGAACACTCGCAAACAATACTTCCCAGAAACCACCAACAATAAATACTGTTGCATATATAGGTAGGAAGAACATGGCACCGTATAGCATCATACTAAACCAGCCTGAGTCAGCGGTTAAGCTGCCACCAACTAATTCAAATAGCCCTACTTGCCATGTATCAGGTAAAGAATAACCTGCTACTAAAGCTTCAGTCGCTTGGAAACCAATATTGTACATACCAAAGAACATGGCAGGGAAAACCGCTAACCATACTGTGATCATGATACGTTTAAGATCAATACTATCACGAACGTGTGTTTGACCTTTGTTTACTTGGCCTGGTGTGAATAAACCAGTTGCTACTGCTTCGTAAAGCGCGTACCAAGCTTCAAACTTACCGCCTTTTTCAAATTGCGGTTCGATATCTTCAAAAAACTTTTTCAAGCCCATGACTAACCTTCCTTCTCAATTGTGGTTAGGCAATCACGAAGGATCACACCGTAATCTGTTTTGCCTGGGCAAACAAACGTACATAATGCTAAATCTTCTTCGTCCAGCTCTAAGGCACCTAATTGCTGTGCACCATCGGTATCGCCGGCACATAAATCACGCAACAACATAGTTGGTAAAATATCTAAAGGCATAACACGTTCAAAGTTACCAATTGGTACCATCGCACGTGAACTACCATTAGTAGTAGTTGTCATATTGAACAACTTCTTAGGGAAGAAGTGAGACATATACGCACGCGTTACAGAGAACTTATTAGGGCCTGGGTACATGTAACCAATAAACTCTTTCTCTCTACCTTCTAGGATTAGAGATAATTGAGTATGGTAACGACCTAAATAGCCATGCACACCTGAAGCAACTGAGCCTAATAATAATGAACCAGAAACAACACGTAATTCACCTTCAAGACTTTCATTGGCTGTCAAATCGGCAGCACTTGCGCCTAACGTAGTGCGAATTAAACGAGGGTTCTTCGCAGCAGGACCCGCTAAAGAAACTACGCGATTGCTATCAAGTTCACCTGTGGTAAACAACTTACCAATAGCGATAACGTCTTGATAACCAGCGTGCCATGCAACTTTCTCAGCACTTACGGGCTTTAAGAAGTGCATATGAGTGCCTACTAAACCAGCAGGATGCTTACCAGCAAACTCATTCACTTTAGCTGTTGATGTAACCGCAATGTCAGCACCGGGTGCTTTACTTACGAAAACGTCACCTTCAGTTAAACGTGATAAAACGGCTAAACCGTTAACAAACGCTTCACTTTGCTCGGCGATAATTACCGCAGGATCAGCAGCTAATGGATTAGTATCCATAGCACTAACAAAGATAGCGACTGGGGTAGCATCTACAGCTGGAACTTTACTAAATGGACGTGTACGTAACGCTGTCCACATACCTGAATTTACCAGGTTAGTAACAACGTCTTCACGAGCAACTGAGTTAAGTTCATTGGCAGAGTAACTTGTAAACGTTTCTTGCTCATCGCCACCGACTTCGATAACAACAGATTGCAAAACACGCTTTTCACCACGGTTAATTTCTTTAACAACACCTGAAGCTTGAGCTGTGAATTTAACGCCAGGATTCTTTTTATCTTCAAAAAGTGCCTGACCTTTTTTAACGCTATCTCCAACCTTAACAAACATGGTTGGGCGCATACCCACAAACTCTTCACCTAATGTTGCAACGGTTTTGATGGACGGACCATCATGGATTACCTGCTGGGGGGCACCTACTACAGGAACGTCCAGACCTTTTTTTATTGTAATCATAAACACTTGCACTACTTTTGATGGGAGTATCAAAATCAATTATTTATTTACTTAACTGCGCTCAATGATTGCAAAACCCTTTCAAGTTAAGACAATTTAAAGCAGTTAAGTAACATAAATGATCGATTTCAGTGTATTTCAGCAAAATCCTAATTTGTAATTAGCAAATTAAGCTTCACTGGCTCTAGTTAAAATTTCTGGCGCGATTCTAGCACAAAATCACCTTTTTATTCTATGTTAAGCACGACAATAAATAACAATTTAGACGAATTATCTATAATTCGCGTAATTATCGAACAAAAACTTCTTTTATTGGCCGAAATATTCAACAATTTAGTATAAATGCTATTCAAAATTTACCTATTGACCAGAAATAATAAATAGCTTCTTTTATTTTGATTTAGCAATTAAGTTTGGTTTACAGAGATAAAAAAACCGACTTATTTGTCGGTTTTTTATCTTGGCTAGCTAAATTGCCAGCTAACTTAGATATTTTTCAATTATAGTAAATTATTGATTACTAACTCAGGGCTAACGTCGGCTTCATAATCAACGCCATCAACATTAAAACCAAACAGTTTTAAAAACTCGCCGTGGTAACTAACGTAGTCTGTAAGCTCGTCAATGGTATCAGTATCTACCGTATTCCAGATTTCAGTTACACGATCTTGAACACTGTCTTCTAGTTCTTTGTAATTTTGGAATAAACGTCCGCCGTCATCTAAACGCGGAGACTCGCCATATAAGTTTTCACGGAACAAATCTTGAATTTGCTCAATACAACCTTGATACGTACCATCTTCCTTCATAACTTTAAACATTGCCGAAATATATAATGGCATAATTGGAATAGCTGAACTTGCCTGCGTTACAACGGCATTTAATGAAGTAACATAAGCTTCACCTGAAAGTGCCTTAGTGCTTTCTTTGATTGCCAATGCAGCTCGGTCTAAGTCTTCTTTCGCACGACCAATCGTCGCATGACCATAAATTGGCCAAGTTAGTTTTTTACCGATATAAGTATAAGATGTCGTTTTAAAACCGTTAGCTAATACACCAGCTTCTTGAAGTGCTTTGATCCAAAGTTCCCAATCAGCGCCCCCCATGACATCAATGGTTCCTTGAATGTCAGCTTCAGACGCTGCTTCAACAGATACAGAGTCAATAATACGCTTAGAGGTATTTAAGTTTTTAGTAGTAACACTTTCACCAATTGGTTTCAGCGTAGAAGAGTAAACCTCACCTGTATCAGGATCAGTACGGCGAGGAGAAGCTAAACTGTATATCACTAAATCAATTTCACCTAATTCAGCTTTAATAGTTTCAATCGCTTTCGCTTTGATTTCATGAGAAAAAGCGTCGCCATTAATACTTTTCGACCAAATACCCGCTTCATCAGCAGCAGCCTGAAATGCAGCAGTGTTATACCAACCTGCAGAGGCAGTTTTCTTTTCCGTTGGCGGTTTTTCAAAGAAAATACCTAATGTTTTCGCATTATTACCAAAAGCAGCAGTAATACGTGATGCTAAACCGTAACCTGTTGATGCACCAATAACCAAAACATTTTTTGGCTTAGCAGTTGCTTGTGTTTGACTTTTAACATAAGCAATTTGCTCATTAACATGAGCAGCACAACCAGCTGGGTGAGCATTAGTACAAATAAAACCACGAATTTTTGGTTTAATAACCATAATGATACCTTCTTAATTTCACATTAACAGCCAAGTTAGCAACCAATATTATTGCTAATTTCTATTAGCTGACTTTGTGAATAAATTGATTTTGAAAACGAAATTGCCGACTAGTTTACTCTTGCTTTACGCATTAAGAGGTGCGACCAGTCGGGAAATTAATAAAATTTATGAAAAACTAGCGATTTTCATAATAAGACTGCAAAGTTAATTTGTTAAATTCACGCATTGAAGCGAGAAAATCGCTATATGATTGCCAAACCCGTGCAAAATCTTTATCTGCAGCAGCTTGCTCAGCCATTAACGTTTGTGTGTGTTGTTTCAATGTCTGCATAACTTCTGTTGGGAATTGACGTAATTGCACCTTATGTTCTTCAAGTAAAGTTTTTAAAGCGGCATTATTACGGGCATTATATTCTGCCAACGTTGACTCGTTAACAGCATTTGCTGCAACCTCAACAATTGCTTGTAGATCAGTAGGTAGCTGATCAAATGCTTTTTGATTAATTAGAAACTCTAACCCTGTACCTGGCTCATGCCAAACGGAAGAATAATAGTAATCCGCAGCTTGGTAGAAGCCAAACGCTAAATCATTGTATGGCCCTACCCACTCGGTGGCATCGATAGCGCCACTTTGTAGGGCAGAAAATATTTCACCACCAGTTAACGTTACAGGAATAGCGCCCGCACTTTTTAACACTTCACCTGCGAGCCCAGGAATACGCATTTTTAACCCCTGTAAATCATCAACCGAATTGATCTCTTTCTTGAACCAACCACCAAACTGAGCACCAGAGTTCCCTCCTGGTAATGGCTTAATACCAAAAGGCTGATACAATTCTTGCCAAAGCTCCATACCACCACCGTAATGCAACCACGCATTGAACTCTGTTGCAGTCATGCCAAAAGGAATAGCACTAAAAATAGGTGATGCTGGAATTTTTCCTTTCCAATAATAAGAGCCGCTATGGCCCATTTGTACAGTACCTTGAGAAACGGCATCAAAAACTTCAAAACCAGGAACTAACTCACCCGCACCATAAACTTTAACTGTTAAGCGACCATTGCTCATCGCATTAACTTGCTTAGCAAATTTTTCAGGCGCCATTCCTAGGCCAGGAAAGTTTTTCGGCCAAGATGTGACTAGTTTCCAAACAAACTTCTCTTGCTTGGCTTGTGATTGAGTGCCTTTTTCGGCTGACGTTTTATTTTCACCACAGCCAGCTAAAACAACACTTAGTAACATTAATGCCGTTAAAGAATGTATTAGTTTTTTTATCATATTTCTATCCGTAAATTACATTAGGTAACCAAGTCACTAAACTTGGCCAATAAGCTAAAGTACACAATAATATTAACTGTATAATAATAAAAGGAATAACGCCTTTATATATTGCAGACGTTGCCACTGTTTTATCTGCAACACCACGCAAATAGAATAATGCAAAACCAAAAGGAGGTGTTAAAAATGACGTTTGTAAGTTCACCGCAATCATAATACCTAACCATATAGGATCAAGCCCCATAGCAAGTAATACAGGGGCTACAATAGGAACAACAACAAAAGTTATTTCAATAAAATCTAAGATAAAGCCAAGTAAAAAAATCACTAACATGACAATAAGCGTGGCACCAACAACACCGCCTGGCATTTGTTGAAAAAGCCCGTGTACTAATTCTTCACCACCAAAACCTCTAAAAACTAACGAAAATAAACTAGCTCCTATTAAAATTAAAAATACCATTGAGGTAATTTTAACCGTGGTTTGTGTCACAGCAATTAGGTTTTCTTTTGATAATTGCCTATTAAACAACGCTAAAAGTAATGCGCCTGTAGCCCCTACACCTGCAGCCTCGGTTGGTGTTGCATAACCAAACAAAATTGAACCAAGAACTGCAAACATTAATAACAGTGGCGGCAGCAGGGCTGAAATTAAGGTTAATAATGAAAGTTTTTCAACCGTGTTTTCATCGCTTGATTCAACTTTATTAGGGATAGCACTAGGCTGAAATATCGCAACCAAAATACAATACAAAATATAAAACAATACCAAAATTAAACCTGGTACGACCGCCCCTGCGAACAAATCACCTACAGATACCGTTTTTGGATTAAATATTCCCATGGTCAACTGCGCTTTTTGGTAAGCACTAGAAAGTACATCCCCTAGTAATACCAAGGCAATTGATGGCGGAATAATTTGACCAAGTGTGCCAGTAGCACAAATAATTCCGGAGGAAAATGCCGGACTATAGCCACGCTTTAGCATGGTAGGTAAAGATAGCAAGCCCATAGTGACTACAGTAGCGCCGACAATGCCAGTACTTGCAGCCAATAACATGCCGACTAAGGTCACAGATATTGCTAATCCCGCATTAAACTTGCCAAATAATAATGCCATGGCGTTAAGTAGATTTTCAGCAATTTTTGAGCGCTCTAACATTGCCCCCATAAAAACAAAAAGTGGCACGGCCAATAACGTTTGGTTATTGAGTACACCATAAAGACGATTAGGAAGTGCATGCAGAAATGCCATCTCAAAAACGCCACTACCGATGCCAATACCGGCAAAAATAAGGGCAACACCAGCTAGAGACAGTGCAACCGGATAACCAAATAACAATACAATACAGACAGCAAGGAACATTAAGATAGAGATATATTCCATTGTTAACTTCCTTGTTCGCTTTGAACGTGTGGATTACTAATGACGAGAAAATTACGTAATACTTCTGCTATTCCTTGGCAAATCAGAGTGATTGCTAATGCTAAAATGAGCGTTTTATTTACATAGACTAACGGCAAGCCACCGGCTTCTGAAGAGCGCTCTAAAACTTGCCAAGCAGCCAACACATAATCAATGCTAATAAAGAAAATAAAGATACACACAGGTAGCAGCAAAGTTAAGCCACCAATAAGATTAACCCAAGCTTTTTGTTTTACAGAAAATCTTTGATAAAAAATATCAACACGAACATGGCCATCATGTTTTAGCGTATACCCTGCGCCTAACATAAATACCACACCATGAAAGTACAATACCGACTCTTGCATGGCAACCCAGCCAAGGTTAAAGCCATACCTTAAAACCACTATGGTAAAGGTCAATAAAACCATCACCAGTGTTAACCACGCAATAAGTTTACCTAGCGCTTCAGTCATTGCATCTATAATGTTTACTAGCTTACTAGCAATATTTAACAACATAGCTATTCCATTTATTTTTATTCTTATTTGAAATGTCTCTGAAAACAACTTCATCACTGACATTAAGCTTACAGGTTGCACACTGCTCACATGCAGCATTTGGCAACGTATTGTCTGTATATAAAAACACCGTTAATAAATATTAACGGTGTTTAATTTTAAAACGATAATATCATAACGATATCTTGTGCAGAGATACACGAAAAGTTTACCCCGTTTTTTTACTGCCTCCTAAGCAGTTTGGCGATAACGGTGTATTCTCAGCATAGTAGTTCTGCCACTCTTTCTCAGTGTACGTGTGCAATGCTAAAGCATGAATTTTCTCAGCTAATTCATTTGCCAATATTGAATTAATAGCACGATGACGCTTAATTAAACGCTCACCTTCGAAATCTTCTGACACAATAATCACCTTAAAGTGTGATTCGCTACCCGGTGCGACATTGTGCATGTGGCTTTCATTAATGACATCTAGGTGAATGGGTGAAAAAGCAGAAAGTAATTTTTCTTCGATTACAGCTTCTATTGTCATATTATTTTCCCTGAGTTTGATCTGTTATAGATCACTATTAATTTTAGTCATTGTCGGTAATTATGCCATCTATCTAGAAGTCTGGCCGCACAATTTTTATATTTTTTACGCTTTTTTATTAAGGTTGGCTTAGCGCTAATATAGCACCTTCCTAAAAGTAAGATTGATACGTGGCATTATATTTCTACTTCTTTTTGGAATGCAGTGCTGCCAATAGTGCTGCGTAGTGCCACGCATAATAAGTAAGCTACCTGGCGCTAATGCTAACGTCACTTTTTCTTTAGTCTTAATATGTTTAAGTTGAAAATCTCGTTCTGCACCTAAAGATAATGATGCAATAACTGGGTTAGTACCAAGCTCTATTTCATCATCACTATGCCAACCAACGCTGTCGCTTTGGTTTCGGTATAAATTCGCCAGCACCGCATTAAATCCATGCTGGCTATACTCACTGATTTTGCGCTGTACTTGCCTTAAAATTGGTGTAAGAGCTTGTGACTCAAGCGTCATATTAGAATATCGATAACTTAAATCATTATCACTGTACCATGCTTGTAATCGAGGGATTTTTATCCGTTTACCGAACATAAGAATATCATCATGTCGCCACAATAATTTTTGGTGTAAATCATTAAAGAGTAAACTAGCCTGCTCAGCATTATAAAAATTACTCACATATTCGATATCAGCGTCGGGTAATGTTATTTTCACAATGCTTAAACCCTACATTAAAATAAATATTTCCTTAAATTTACCTTAGTTCTAGCCCGTAGTGGTAAATTTTGACACAATATCCGCCACGCCAACTAGATTTAAACAGCTATGATCAGCCCTTTTATTATCAATGACAAAAATCTATTTCTAGATAGGTTTCCAACAGGCCAAGTTAATCGAAGCTTACAAGCTTGGGATGCCGCCGATGAATACATCATTAATTACCTAACGCAAGAACAACTCGCGACATCTGAGAAGAAAATACTCATTTTCAATGATAATTTTGGTGCTCTTAGCTGTAACTTATCTCAACACCAACTATTTTGTGTTAACGACTCCTTCTTAAGTCAACAAGGAATCAGCCATAATTTAGAGCAAAATGGATTATCAGGTAAAAATATTACCCTGTTAACAAGCCTAGATGAATTACCAACAAATGTTGATATTGTGCTGTTTAAGATTCCAAAAAGTAAAGGTTTACTTAGTTTCCAGTTGAGCCAAATTAAACAACAGTTAACTAACGATGTTACTTTTATTGCTGGTGATCGCGCGAAGGAAATTCATAGTTCAACATTACAAGTATTTGAAAACTACTTAGGTACAACTAAAACATCATTAGCAGTAAAAAAAGCACGCTTAGTATTTAGCCAACTTGATAATAACAACGCTATTACCGCCAAATTTCCCACTCAGTGGTCTCTGGAGAATACCGAATTTACGATCAGCAATCATGCAAATGTTTACGCTAGAGAGAAATTAGATATTGGCGCTCGTTACTTTATACAAAATTTACCTAAAATTAGTGCCGGCAGCAAAGTTATTGATTTAGGCTGTGGCAATGGCGTTATTGGCTTAAGTGTACTGTCAAAACAACCTGAAGCTGATGTGCACTTTGTTGATGAGTCTTTTATGGCTATCGCCTCAGCTAAAAGCAATATTACTGAAAACCTCCCTGAAGTAATTGAACATTGTCAATTTCAAGTTAATGATTGCTTAACCAGTGTCGAAGGTGGCAGTGTCGATTTAATTTTATGTAACCCACCGTTTCATCAGCAAACGGCCACTACAGATCATATTGCATGGCAAATGTTTAAAGATAGCCATAGAGTGTTGAAAAAAGGCGGTGAGCTACGCATCATAGGCAATAGACAATTAGCCTATCACATAAAATTAAAAAGAATTTTTGGTAATGAAAAGCTTGTTGCAAGCAATGAAAAATTCGTTACTATTTCAGCAATAAAGCGCTAATAAAATTTATCTTATTTAAGGTATAAAAATGCAATCTAGATTTTTAAAAGTCTCAGCCGTGACTTTATCTTTACTACTTACAGCGTGTAGTACACCAATTAAAAACGTTATTGTTAACCCTGAATTGCTTGCAACAAACAATAATGCCTATCAACAAAAACAAGCACAGATTAGCTTTACCGATTTACGTCGCGCTAATCATGTTGTGCAAGTATTGCGAACTAATGAAGCGGCAGAGTTATACTCTCCACAAGAGCCTTTAGTCAGTATTATTAATTCAGCGCTATCAGCTGGATTCAAAGCAAATAGCTTACAGCTTCAGCCATTAGCAGCGAATCAATTTGAAATTATTATTGATAACGCCTTAATTAGTGTTCAACAAGAATTAGTTAAATACAAAGCGCACAATGAAATTCAAATTCGCGTTATTGCAAAAAATGGCCAAAAAACCTTAACTAAAACCTTTAAAATAACGGGAGATAGCAACGGTCCATTTAAGGCTGACATTGCTGTTTTAGAAAGAGATTTTAATCAGCAATTGACTAAGCTTTTAACACAAATTACGCAGAACAAAGAGTTACAGCAGTTTGTTAACTAGAAACTCACGCAGATACATTGATGGATAAAAAACATGAGAATCATTTCACTTTTATTGCTTTTATTAACACTTAGTGTTGGCGCGAATGAGTCAAAAATCGACCCCGACAACTTATTTCCACAGGTAAAGTTGGAAACATCAATGGGAGTTATTATTGTTGAATTAGATCGTGTTCGTGCGCCTATTACCGTTGATAACTTTTTAACTTACGTTGTGAACGGTGAATACGACAATACAATATTTCACCGCATCATGCCCGAGTTTATTGTTCAAGGTGGCGGCTATACTGAAGATTTCGAACTTAAAAAAGTCAACGAAAGCATCATCAATGAATCTGGAAACGGCCTTAAAAATGAAATTGGTACTATTGCAATGGCGAAAGAAAACCGTCCCCATACCGCTAATAGACAGTTTTTTTTCAATGTTGCAGACAACAGCAGTTTAGATCCGGGACGTCGTTGGGGTTATGCTGTTTTTGGAGCCATCACAGAAGGCGAAGAAGTTATTGAAGCAATGTCGAAAGTAGAAACAGATTATAATGATGAAATGTCATGGGAAGATGTTCCTACCAAACCTGTTCTATTAATTAAAGCGACTTTATTACCCGCCACCTAAAAACATATTGATTATTTCAAGTAACATTAAGTGTATTAGCAATAAACCAAGTTGATACACTTTATTCTATAATTACCCTGTACAAATATCTGTTCGCAAGACCTCTACGCCAATCTTAATTTAATTAAGTGCATGATTAAATTTAAATAATGTCAGTACCTTATATTAAATTGACAACATCAAATATTTCTTATTACGAGTAAAGCTTTCAAAGTGCCTTTAACCTCTCGTCATCATTAAATAACGATTACGTTCGTTAATTACATAGCCTCGCAGTAAAATTTACAATTTTGTACAAGTTTAATTTTGACAATTCACCATTTATCTACGATAACTAAGGAAAGCCGACCAGTAGCCACAGGCGTTATAAAATAAGCTATCAAGTAAAAATTTAGAATAAATTCAATTAAGAAGTTGCAGGGAACATCATGATAATTGAGCAGTTTATCAATGAAAAAATCACGCAAATTAAAGTCTACATAGACGCTGTAGTTAATCATTCCATCCACTATACTGAATTGGATCAGTTTGTTGAAAATACTATGGCAGAATGGACGTTACTTAACGTTAATGACGAGACACCAAGCAATGCCAGAGAAAGAGTTTTTTGGCATATAATGCATGAACTCAGTTTACATAGTGCCAATGCTCTTGAAAGTAACTTATATTTCAAAAGTGAAATATCAACCTGTCTAGAATTCTTCTCAGGGGTTGGCAGTTACCCTATTGACTGTATTGGTTGGCGCCCTATTCCATAATTCAATGAAGTACACTAAAAAAGAAAACAAAAAACCTGACAAACTAATTCCTTAACCATCAAGATTAAACTTCTGTTTACTAATACATTTTGGTAGCCTACAACTATTAGTTTATAGCATCCTTTAGGTTTTCTCCGTAATGCAATCTCCAACCTTTAAACAAGCTATCTTAAATCGGCGCATGCTGATTTGTATCTTTACCGGTTTCAGCTCTGGTTTACCACTATTTATACTATACCAACTTGTACCAGGTTGGCTGCGTTCTGAAGGTGTAAGCTTAACTGAAATTGGTTTATTTTCACTTATTGGCATTCCTTATGTTTGGAAGTTTATATGGTCGCCACTAATGGATCGTTATTCGCTACCGGTGCTTGGGCGACGACGCAGCTGGATGTTATTGACCCAAGTTTTATTATTATTTTCAATAGCTGGCTTTGGTTTTATTGATCCAGTAATGAATATTTTGAGCGTCGCATACTTAGCAGCTTCTGTAGCATTTTTTAGCGCTAGCCAAGATATTGTTCTAGACGCTTATCGTCGAGAGCTTTTACCTGAACACGAACTTGGCTTAGGCAATTCAATTCATGTACAAGCTTATCGTTTATCAGGATTAGTGCCAGGCTCACTGGCTTTTATTCTTGCTGATCACATTAGCTGGCAAGCCGTATTTGTTATCGTTGCTGCATTTATGCTGATAGGTATTGGTTTAAGTTTAGCAATTAAAGAACTCAATACCGCCGAACAGGCCCCGAGAACACTCGAACAAGCAGTCGTACTACCATTCAAAGACTTTATTAACCGTCAAGGTATGAAAGCAGCGTTGCAAATTGTGCTATTCCTATTTCTTTATAAATTAGGCGACAATATGGCAACGGCTTTACAGACACCATTTTTTATTGACTTAGGTTTTACTAAAACAGAAATCGGCGTTGTTGCAAAGACGTCATCTATGATTGCTATGACCATAGGCTTAGCACTTGGCGGCTTAGTAATGGTAAAAATGAGCATTAATCGTGCCTTATGGTTATTTGGTTTTGTCCAAATAATCAGTATATTAGGCTTTGCTGCACTTGCAGAAATTGGCCATAATACCTACGCTTTAGCTATGGCAATGGGCTTTGAATATTTAGGGGTTGGCTTAGGAGCGGCAGGTATTACCGCATTCATTGCAAAAAATACTAACCCTGCTTTTGCCGCAACTCAAATAGCTTTATTTACTGCCGTTGCAGCACTGCCTCGTACATTTGCTAATGCGACAACGGGAGTTATTGTTGAACAAATTGGTTGGACAAATTTCTATTTTATTTGTACAGCTTTAGCAATACCGGGCATGCTAATGTTATTTAAAGTTGCACCTTGGCGAGAGCCTTCTCAAACAAAACAGCAGGAGAATGCGTAAGCATGATAAGACTTTTTTTTCTAATCCCTTTATTAATGTGTGCAATTTGGTATTGGTATCTACGGAGCAATAACTACACCATAAAACAAGGGCTAAAAGGTTTCGGTTACATTTTCGCTTTCAATGGTGTCATTATCGCGTTTTTCATTTTAATGTTATTTTTAACTAATTAATGGCATATTCATATACTAATATAAACTCAATTTAAACTGTATATTTTTGAGCCCTTCATAAACAACTAAAGTAAAATAAATGCAAACTAATATAACAAAAGCGATGAACTACCTTAATCGTGGTGAATTTGATTCAGCATTAAACATATTCAAGCAACTAACAAGTTTGCAAGCAAAAAACCCACAACTTTGGCATTTCCGAGCAGTATCTGAACGTAAGCTAGGTTTATTAAAAGCAAGTGAAAAGCACTTTCAAAAAGCACTTAAGTTAGCACCTAATCAGGCAGAAATAATTAATGCCTACGGAAACTTATTAAGCCAATTAGAAAAAAAAGAGATGGCTAAGCAACAATTTAAGAAAGCAATTAAAATCAATCCTAACTACATCGACCCATATTTAAACCTCGGAAACAATCTACTTAAAGAAGCTTCATATGAAGGAGCAAAAAATGCCTATACGCAAGCATTAACGCTTAATAAGGAAAATACAAATGCCAAAGTAGGTGTAGCTAAGTGCCTGAACAAAACTAATGACATTGAAACAGCTAAAAACATCTTAATTGAAGCGTTAAAAAGTAAGCCTGATAATGTGCAATGCCTGCATTTACTCGGACAAATAGAAAAAGAGCAAGGTAATATTACGAATGCAAAGGAGCATTTTAATTTAATTTTGAAGCAACCTGGGTTGCATATAGAGACGAATAAAGCACTTGCAAGCTGTTTCCTTATCGAGCGAAATATTGAAGCTTCAGTTAATGAATACGAAAAAATCGTAAGAAATGCTCCGCTAGACTATGATGCTCATAGCCAATTAAGCTTAATAAAGTGGTCAAAATCATTACCACTAAATGAATGTTTTTCTAATTATGACAATGCTATAGAAGAAACTAAATCAACAGCACTTATGGGGCAATTAGGCAATAAATTGCTGCAAGCAAAAGAGTATAGAAAGGCCATTGAAATCGCTGATAAAATACTATTAACATCAGGTAATGACGCTGCAGCTTATATTATTAAATCAAACTCTTTAAGGGAATTAGGTGAGTTTGAAGAAGCGATATTAACCAGTAGCCAAGGCCTGAAAAAAAACAATAAAGATTTAGGCTTATTATACGAAAACGGCCATGCTTATATTGCGAATAGCAATGCCGTCGAAGCTTTAAAAATCTTTGATCAGCTATGTAAGTATAATCAACACAATTTAAGCTGTGTTACTTTAAAGTCCACAAGTTTGAAAATGCTTGGCAAAACTAAAGAGTATAACGAGCTGTGTGACCCAAACAAATTCATTTACGTGTCAGAAATAACCCCTCCTCATGAAAGTAATTCACTTAGCGACTTCAATCTAAAACTTAACAACGAGTTAGTTCTTTTACATAGTAGTAAGCAACACCCTCTTGATCAGTCATTAATTAACGGCACACAAACAATTGGTGATTTGTTTCCTTCACGGGAGCATTTTATAAATTTACTGGATATTGAAATTAATCATCATATTCAACAATATATTAATTGCTTTGAAAGAAGCAAAAAACATCCCTTTTTGAAACATATTTCGCCAAGCTTTAAATATCAAGGATCGTGGTCAGTGCTATTACAACAACAGGGTTTCCACAAAAATCACTATCACCCTGAAGGTTGGATCAGTGGTCCATATTATAATCAGATCCCTAATGCCGTAGAAAAAAATGGCGAAGGCTGGATTGAATTTGGAGTTCCCGAGTTTAATATGAGAGATAAGCTTGAAGCTGATTATGTAGTTAAACCTCAGGATGGTTTATTAGTGCTATTTCCATCTTATTTCTGGCATGGTACCAGAGCATTTACCTCTGATGAGACAAGAACGACAGTTGCTTTTGATGTTGTTCCCCAGTAATTTAAATGTCTAAATTATGAATTGAAAAGAAGTTAAAATAACGCTTATCTATCATGCCGATAAGCGTTATAGTTAATATCGACTTAGTGTTTAGTGCCTAAAAAATTGAACGGAAACCTGAACGACCACGACGACGCGTCGAACGACGGTTTCTCATACGGCTGTGTAATTCTCGTCGCTTAGAGTCTAACCATTCCTCACGGGTGATAGTGGCATCACCACTTCGTCCTTCTTCGCGGGTACGGTAATTACAAAACTCTAAAAATGCTTCAATATCGTCCTTAAGCTCTTCAGCAACAAGCTCTATCATGATTGCATCATCCAAGAAACCTAATACAGGAATATGATCAGGCACTAAATCTTCTGGGTCACTAAAATATGCTAACGCACTTAGCACATCAGCACGCTCTTCATCTGGAATTTTCCATTCAGAGTCTTCAATCATTGCCACTAATGTTTCTAGCTTTTGAATTCTTTCACTGACGAATGCAGGTACATCGCCTTTAACGTCTTCACTTAAGTTTTTTGCATTTGCTAATATTTCCGCTTCACTTAAGGTTTTCGCACCTGATTTTGCTTGTCTCATTACATCGCGAAAATGCTCTAAATCTGACTCTTTCAACTCGAAGGTAACTTCAAATGCCATTATAATTCTCCTACTATTTGGCTTTCTTTGATCAGTAACCCCTTAAATTTAACAGAACATTATCAATACAGCACTAAAGATATACAAAATTTTAACCATTTATTGTAAATAAACGAGCATTTTTCTGAAAAACCTTAAAGAACAAACGAAAATCTTCGTAAAAATGCGAGAGAAAAATCTCATTTGCCTGAAAAACATTCAATGTTATTATGCTAAGTAACTGTTTTATTGCCGCAAATATTATGTCTGAACAAACAAAAAATAATAATTTAGAACTAATCACTTCAGAAAGAGAAACTGATTTTGTTAGCTGCGAAAATTGTCATGCTCAAGTCAGCGGTTCATTTTGCAGTCAATGTGGGCAATCAGTAGAGTCAACTTTAAGGTATTTCTGGAATGTAATATTGCATTTACTCGATGATATTTTTAGTTTCGATTCACGAGCTTCTCGTACCCTAAGACCTCTTTTATTTGTTCCTGGCTTTTTAACTAACGAATATATTCAGGGCCGACGCGTACATTACGTACCACCGCTAAGGCTATACCTATTTGTTAGTATTATATTTTTTATATCGCTGAAATTCTTTACATTAGATGGCACAGAAATGCTTGTTCACGAACAAAGAATGGCAGAGCCACTAAGCCAAGTGAATACCCATATTAGTCAACTTGAAGCGTCGTTGAATCAATTACCTATTGAGCAACAAAGCCGTCAATTAAACGATATTAGTCGCTATAAAGCATACCAAGCAAATCTTTCAACCAAAATAGCAACACAAACGTCAGATTTAACAACACGTATTATTGAAATCGAATTAAGCAATATCGACTCTGAGCAACCAATATCCGATAAAAAAAATAAAAAGTTAGAAGAATTAAAAACTAAATTGCAGGCAATAAAATCAGGAGAAGTCAAACCAAGTCCTTCGAACGCTTTTACTATATCCAACAATGAACAAGGCACCTTAACATTCGATTTTTTATCTGATGAAAACAACAAGCGTTTAAGTGAGAAAATGACAGCACTCGAGGCAAAAGCACAACAAGCATTTAGCTCAGATGCTCGACCTTTAATACAGCAATCTATTAGTAAATTACCTCAGCTAATGTTTATTTTATTACCGCTGTTCGCTGTAATATTAAAATTATTTTACCTATTTGCTAATCGTTTGTATTTAGAACATTTAACGGTGGCATTGCATAGCCATAGCTTTATATTTCTCGTTATTCTTTTAGTTAATATCCTTGATAATGGCCAAGACTATTTAATGCCCACCATGCCGCAAATTGCTGATAGTCTAGGTTATATCGCTGTAGGTTTACTTATATGGATACCTTGCTACCTATTTATGATGCAAAAACGAGTTTACAAGCAAGGTTATATCTTTACCTTTATCAAGTTCTTTATGATCAGCATGATTTATTTTAATTTGATCGCTATAACAGCAATGGCAGCCTTCCTATGGGGGTTAGCTGATGTATGACCTAAACTGGTGGCAATAACACAGATGCTAGGTTTTCAACTTACATGATTGCACTAATGCATGAAAGACAGAACTTATAGAGATGTCTGAACCATCGCAACTCTTTCATCCCGTTGCAACTGCAATATTACTTAAAGAGATTATTTAACATAAAAAAAAGCACCCTAAGGTGCTTTTTTTATATCAAAATACTGTTTTTCTATTCCGCGACAGGACGCATGTGCGGGAATAAAATAACGTCTTTAATGGTCGGTGAGTCAGTAAACAACATTACTAATCGATCGATACCAATACCTTCACCAGCTGTTGGCGGTAAACCGTACTCAAGTGCTTGAATATAGTCTTCATCAAAGTGCATCGCTTCATCATCACCGGCATCTTTTTCTTCAACTTGCTTTTTAAAGCGAGCCGCTTGGTCTTCTGCATCGTTAAGCTCAGAGAAACCGTTAGCTAGTTCACGGCCACCTACGAAAAATTCGAAACGGTCAGTAATAAATGGATTTTCATCATTACGGCGTGCTAATGGCGATACTTCCCATGGGTACTCAGTGATAAAAGTTGGCTGATCAAGCATATGTTCAGCAACTTCTTCAAAAATCTCACAAATATATTTACCTGCGCCCCATACTTTTGATGCTTCAGTTTCTTTTACGCCAACTTGTTTTGCCATGGCTTTTAAAGCATCTAAGTTTTCTTCAGGGTTACGTAAAACACTTTCATCAAGGTCATTACCATACTTTAAAATTGCATCAACCATAGATAAACGTTTAAACGGCTGACCAAAGTCGTAGAACTTCTCTTCAGTAACTTCGCCTTCAGCATTGCGTAATGTGTTACGAATCACAGATGTACCCATCACATCTTCCGCTAAGGTGCGTAACATGTCTTCAGTAAGGTTCATTAAATCGTTATAGTCGGCATACGCTTGGTAGAATTCAATCATAGTGAACTCTGGATTGTGGCGTGTCGATAAACCTTCGTTACGGAAGTTACGGTTAATTTCGAATACTTTTTCAAAGCCACCAACAACTAAACGCTTAAGGTAAAGTTCAGGAGCAATACGCATAAACATTTCAATGTCTAAAGCATTGTGGAATGTTTTAAATGGCTTAGCCGTTGCGCCACCTGGAATAGTTTGTAGCATTGGCGTTTCAACTTCCATAAAGTCACGGTCAGTTAAAAACTTACGAATACCATCAACAATTTTTGAACGAATTTTAAAGGTGTTACGAGTTTCTTCGTTAATGATTAAATCAACATAACGCTGACGATATTTAGTTTCAACATCAGATAAACCGTGGAATTTTTCCGGCAACGGGCGTAACGACTTCGTTAATAAATGATAGTCGTTCATATTAACGTATAGGTCACCTTTGCCTGACTTATGTAGCGTTCCTGTAACGCCAATAATATCGCCAATATCTAATAAGCCCCAACGTGCTTTAATATCTTTTTGTACTGTCTTTTCAGCATAAGCCTGAATACGACCAGTCATATCTTGTAAAACTAAAAACGGACCACGTTTTGCCATAACACGACCAGCAATGCTGTACATTTCAGTTTCAGCTTCTAAAGTTTCTTTATCTTTATGGCTGTGAGCTGCCTGAATATCTGCGGCATAATCTTTACGATCAAACTTATTTGGGTGGCCGTTTGCATCACAATTTTCACGTATATTCGCAAGCTTGCTTCGACGCTCAGCGATTAACTTATTTTCATCTTGTGCAGGTTTATTTTGCTCAGTCATTTTCATTTCTCATGGTCTAAAATTGCGAAACTACAGGCCTGATTTAAGGCTAGCTTCAATAAATTTATCTAAATCACCGTCAAGTACCGCTTGTGTATTGCGGTTTTCAACACCGGTTCGTAAATCTTTAATACGGCTGTCGTCTAATACGTATGAACGAATTTGACTACCCCAACCAATATCTGACTTACCGTCTTCAAGTTCTTGCTTATCTTCGTTTTGCTTTTGCATTTCCATTTCATACAGCTTAGCTTTTAATAGCTTCATTGCTGTTGCACGGTTTTTATGCTGTGAGCGATCACTTTGACACGCCACTACAGCCCCTGTTGGCACGTGAGTAATACGTATCGCTGAATCCGTTTTATTTACGTGCTGACCACCGGCACCTGATGCTCTAAAAGTATCAACGCGAAGATCAGCAGGGTTTATATCAATTTCAATATTGTCATCAATTTCAGGGTAAATAAATGCTGAAGCAAACGACGTATGGCGGCGACCACTAGAGTCAAATGGTGACTTTCGCACTAAACGATGCACACCAGTTTCAGTGCGTAACCAACCAAAAGCATATTCGCCTGAAAACTTAATAGTACAGCCTTTAATACCAGCAACATCGCCATCACTAACTTCTATTACGTCTACTTTAAAGCCGTGTGATTCACCCCAACGTAAATACATGCGCATTAACATTTCGGCCCAGTCTTGCGCTTCCGTACCACCAGAGCCTGATTGAATATCTAAATAAGCATTGTTCGCATCTTGCTTACCAGCAAACATGCGTCGAAATTCTAATTTGTCTAGGTCAGCCATTAATGAAGCAATTTCGTTTTCCGCTTCATTAAAGGTATCTTCGTCAGATTCTTCAACCGCAAGCTCAACCAAGCCTTCAATATCTTCACAACCTGACTCTAGATCAACAATGGTATTAACCACTAATTCTAACGACGAACGTTCTTGCCCCAATGCTTGTGCCCTCTCTGGTTCATTCCAAACGTCAGGCAACTCTAATTCACGACTAACTTCAATTAAGCGCTCAGCTTTAACATCGTAGTCAAAGGTACCCCCTAAGTAATAGAGCACGTTCGCGAATTTCTTTAATTTTATTTATAACTGGGTTTACTTCAAACATACGATTTTGGTGACTAAGTCACGTCCAAAGACCTAAGGGTAAAATAGTCGCGCATTGTAGCTTAATTATGCGATTAAATAAACGCTTGCATGCTTAACAAAGTCGGATTTTTTTATCCTATTCAACAACGATGAAACTAGCAATTTATTCAATTAAGTTAATTGCAATTGTTCACTAATTAACTTAATTAATTTGCTCAATCATCAATTGTAATGATTGTTTACCGCGAAACTCATTTATATCGAGCCGATAGGCGACATTAACATGTTGTGTTTGATGATCTGGCCAGCGCTTAAGATCAACATTAAAAGCAATGGCATCAAAAACCTGTTGGTCTTTTTCTAATACCAGCTTTAAATGTTTTTCACCGACAATACGCTGTTGAACTAGTTTAAAATTATCATCGAATATTGGTTCAGGAAAATTTTGTCCCCATGGGCCAGCATCTCGCAACAACTCGGCAAAAGTTAAGGTCATATCCTTACCTTCTAGGCTACCATCAGAAGCGATAATACCCGTCAAGGTTTCTACGCTGAGCCATTGCTGTGCATAACGTTCAAAAAGTGTTGAAAATTCTGAAAATTTATTCGCGTGAATTGACAAGCCAGCCGCCATGGCATGACCACCAAACTTCAATATAATATCTGGGTGCTGACTATCAATATGTTCGAGCAAGTCTCGAATATGTAACCCTGGAATCGAACGCGCAGAACCTTTAATTTCTTCAACACTGCTATTAGTTTCATCTTGTTCACTGTCATCGTTAGCTTGGGCAAAAACAATACTCGGACGATGGAATTTTTCTTTTAAACGCCCCGCAACTATACCAATAACACCTTGATGCCAATCGTTATGATACAAACTAATACCATGTGGCAAATTATCTTCAGTAAATTTCAAGCTTGCCATGACTTGCTCGGCTTCAGTTTGCATACCTTGTTCAATATCACGGCGTGCTTTATTTAAATCATCTAAATCAGCCGCCATAACCCGTGCTGTTGATAAATCTTTTGCCAATAAACAATTTATACCAAACGCCATATCATCTAAACGACCCGCAGCATTAATTCTTGGGCCAAGGGCAAAACCAAAGTCACTCGCCACCAATTTCTGCTGATTTTTACCGGCTATTTCAATAAGTGCTTGTATGCCTGGACGCGTTGCACCAGCACGTATACGCTTTAGCCCTTGCTCAACCAAGATACGGTTATTAGCATCTAATGAAACCACGTCTGCAACTGTGCCAAGTGCAACTAAATCAAGTAATTGTGCAATATTAGGCTCTGTAATATTTTGTTCGGTATACCAAGCTTGTTCACGCAAGTACTTTCTCAGCGCTAACATAAAGTAAAATGCTACACCAACCCCCGCCAGCGACTTACTCGCAAAGTTACAACCCACCTGATTCGGATTTACAATGGCATCAGCTGGCGGCACTGTGCTACCAGGTAAGTGATGATCAGTAACGACTACTTTTAGCCCGAGGGCTTTTGCTCGTTCTACACCCGCTACACAGCTAATACCGTTATCAACGGTAACTAGTACTTGTGCTCCTTGCGAGGCAGCAATGTCAACAATTTCCGGGGTTAAGCCATAGCCATACTTAAATCGATTTGGCACGAGAAAATGATGATTTTGTGAGCCAAGCATAGCGAGTGCTTCCATCATTAATGCTGTGCTCGTTGCGCCATCAGCGTCAAAATCACCAATAACAGTAATATTTTGTCGTGCTTTCAAAGCAAGGTGCAAAAGTTCACATGCTTCAGGTAAACCTTTCAATGAATCTACTGCACATAAATGTTTAGCAGTAAGTTCAAGTTGCTCATCACTAACAACACCACGACGAGCATAAATTTGCCGAACAATCGGATGCAAAGTGCTTGGTAAGTGTTGATCACTAACTTGTTCACGACGAGTAATTTCTTTAAGCATGCGAAAACTTTCTCGAATTAGTTATTTTTTAATATTGCAGATACAAAAATGGCAAGTTAATCACTTGCCATTTTGATTAAGTTATTTTGTAAACCATTAACCGCCTTGTTGAGCCGATTCTAGTAACATAAATAACTTACTTGGGTCTTGATAGCCTGGCACCATCATACCATTTGCTAGCATAATTGCTGGTGTACCAGTAACACCTACTTGGCGACCGAAATTAAACTCGTCTTCGATTGGTTTATCACAAATACGGGCTGCAACGTTTGAACCACTTTTTGCCTTAGTTAGTGCTTGTTGTGGATCTTCATGACACCAAATTGAACGTAAATCTTTAAACCCTTGAGAGTAACGGCCAGCTCGGTCTTTCACACCTGCACGAGGATAAGCTAAATAACGAACCGTAATGCCCTTATCATTATAGTCTTCCATTTGGTCGTGCATTTTACGGCAGTAGCCACAGGTAATATCGGTAAATACCGTAATCACATGTTTTTCATTTTTTGCAGGGAATACAATCATGTCATCTGAAAATTTTGCCATGCCGTTAACACGAACTTGAGCTAAACTTTCTTCAGTTAAATTACTAACGTTTTCACCTAAACCATACATTTTACCGTGCAATAAAAAGTTACCATCTGCACTAGCATAAAAAAGCCCTTGATCTGTAATTACTTCGACAACTCCTGTCATAGGTGAAGGTTTAATGCTGGCAATTTTAAAACCTAACATGTTACTTAACTTTGCTTTAACAAGGTTTAATTTTTTTGTTTCAGGGCTGGGTAACATAACACTATTTTCAACAGGTGTTACTGATTCAGCTAACACTACGTTGGAATAACTCACAACGCTTAATAATGCTGCAAACAAATACTTCTTAGACATAAAGATTTCCATAAATTTGATAGCGGATAATATTTTAAAATTTAACAGTAACAACAAAGACCGCTGATAGGAGGCTAAAATTACAGTGAAAATAACGCAAATGCAATAACTGCTATGCGCTTCAAACAGTATTTATTTTGCTGGCTCATTATTTAAACTAGCAATAACCTGTGCATGTTTGCTAAAATCTCGCCAAATTACTCCCGTCACCTTTTGTTTCGGCTACACAACCCTCGGTAATCATTATCAATGAATATTGCACTATTTTATGGCTCAACCACTTGCTATACCGAAATGGCAGCAGAGAAAATTCAAACAGAGTTAGGTAAAGAACAAGTTTCTTTATTCAATATTAAAGATACCGCTCTGACGGAAATGGCCGAACACGATATTCTTATTCTTGGTATTTCCACCTGGGATTACGGTGAAATACAAGAAGATTGGGAAGGACACTGGCCTGAAATAGCCAATGTAGATCTAGAAGGTAAAATAATTGCCCTGTATGGAATGGGCGATCAAATTGGCTATACCGATTGGTTCCAAGATGCACTAGGTATGTTACACGACCAAGTAGTTGCTCAAGGCGGTTATGTTATTGGTTACTGGCCAAATCAAGGCTATGAATTTGCCGCATCAAAAGCATTAACTGAAGACCAGCAACATTTCGTAGGATTAGCACTCGACGAAGACAACCAATATAACTTAAGCGATGAACGCATTAGTGCTTGGTGTCAGCAAATCAAAAAAGAAATTGGTGAGATTTTAGAAGATTAGTGAAAAACTCATAATAAATAAACAATTTTGGCAAGATCTTTAGGATAAATCTGGTTTTGCCATTATAATCCGCAGCTATAAACCTTTGAAGAAAATTATTACATGTTTAATCAGTTTGACCTAGATTCCGCATTATTGGGCGGTATTGAAAATGCCGGTTTTAAAAAGCCTACGTCAATTCAAGAATTAGTGATTCCTGTTGCCATGACGGGCAAAGACGTACTTGCTTCTGCCCCTACAGGAACGGGAAAAACAGCGGCATTTATTCTACCTGCAGCACAACATTTACTCGACTATCCTCGCAGTAAACCTGGCTTTCCTCGCGTTTTAATTTTATCACCTACGCGAGAATTAGCACTTCAAACTCATGAACAATGTGAAAAGCTAACGGCGCATACTAAACTTAAATCTGGTGTTATTACTGGTGGCGTGAATTACGGCAGCCATAAAGAAATACTGACAACAAATACCGACATTTTAGTTGCCACACCTGGCCGTTTAATGGAATACATTGAAACGGAGCAATTTGATACTCGAGAAATTGAAGTATTAATTTTAGATGAAGCCGATCGTATGCTTGACATGGGCTTTGCTGAAATCATCAATCGCATTATTGCGGAAGCACGCTGGCGTAAACAGACCATGTTATTCTCTGCAACGCTTGAAGGCTCAGCCGTATTAAGGTTTTCTCGTGAAATTCTCAATGAACCGGCATTTTTGGAAGCAAACCCTTCAAGAAAAGAAAAAGCAAAAATTCATCAATGGCTGCACCTTGCTGACAGCAGAGAACATAAAATTGCCTTATTGCTTAACTTGCTTAAACAAGAAGAATTAGAACGTGTTGTTGTATTTGCCAATAAGCGTGAAACTGTGCAATACCTATCAGGAAAACTATACGGTGATGATGTTCCGTGTGTTTGGCTTGAAGGTAAAATGCTACAAGACAAACGTAATACTTCGGTTGAGCGCTTACGTAATGGAACCGTCAACGTTTTAGTTGCAACCGATGTTGCGGCTCGCGGATTAGACATTGATGATATTACTCATGTCATTAACTTTGATATGCCACGTACAGCCGATATTTACTTACATCGTATTGGGCGAACTGGTCGCGCAGGCAATAAAGGTACGGCAATTTCTTTAGTTGAAGCTCATGATATGGCAGTAGTTGGAAAAATTGAACGTTATGTTAATGAGCGCTTACCACGTCGTATCATTGAAGAGTTAAGACCGAAAAATAAAGAAGCTCGCGTTGCAGTAAAAAAATCTAAAGTAAAGAAAACTGCCGCTCAGAAAAAAGCGAAAGCGAAGAAGCAAGCTAAACGTAATAAAAAATAACTCTCTCAATATAGCTAAAACCTAAACCTTTGTCTTACCAACAGGTTTAGGTTTGTTATTTTCTACTCACCTATAAACTAGCTAATGCTAATCTTCAACATCAACCAAATACGGCATGTTTCTTAGAATGTATAAGTTGCCCCGATAAAGGCACCTGTGACTTTATCATCGCCAATCAACGGACTGTCAGTAATCGCATCATCAAGTTTTGTATATTGTGCTGAAGCAATAATATTCCAGTTTTTATCTAACTGGTAAAACGCTGATAAACCAACACTATAATTAGTGACTGACCCTACGTTATATGCAGTTCTACCAACACTATTATCAACTTGGTCGCCAGCAATACCATAAATATAGTTTGCATAATCACTACTTTGCCAATGCACATTTGCATTCGCCTGCACCATAAAGTCATTACCAAGACTGAAAATAGGAACTTCTATGCCTAAATCTGCGGTTAGCCCTTTTGAATGACCGGAAATATCTTGCTCGATACTTAAATTAACAAACTGCCAATAACTATCAATCTTGAAAGTAATATCTCCTTCAGGTGATTTATAACCGGTAAAAACCGCATCAGAGGAAGATTCAGAACTCAAAAACTTATCAGGATCGTAACCATCATTACGGTAGTTTACTCCGACATTCAGACCAAAATCATCTTCACTAAGCACACTATACGAAACAATACCATCTTCGCCAATTGTCCAATCACCATATTTTGCTGAAAGCATCGGTGCAATCCCTTGTTTCGAGTCAGTACCTTTCCATGCTTCATTGGCAGAATACACACCAAGGCCGGTTGTAAATTGCCATTCTTCCGCTTGCACAAATTGTGTAGCACTAACCACTGTCAATAGTGAACTCACACATATTATTTTTGTTATCTTATTGAAATTTCGCATTTAAATATCTCCTTTAATTGATGGAGATATTGTAACCTGACAAGAATTTGATAACCGTTGCATTTGTGTTCGCGAATGTTTAAAAACTGTAAAAGTCTGTCATTTTCTCCCCATACACTCCCAAAATTAGATTAACTTTTTCCGGTTGAGGTTCAGTAAAAGCAAGAGTATTTACCCTAATAATTGAATATAAATCGCACAAAACATAATCATTAAACGAGTAGGTAAATAATTCATTAACTTTTAAATTATTTACCTAGCAGGTAAAGCAAAATTGTTTTACAGTGGGTAGGAAGTTAAAATTGTTTCAATATGTAATCACGGCATAATAATAAGAAAAATAAATGATAACCGAGACGTCAAACGATAATAAATCGGTCCAAGAGCGCGCAAACTTTTGGATAACACGCCTTGATAAAGGATTGTCTAGCACCGAAAAACAACAGCTTATCGCCTGGATTAACCAAGATGAAGCCCATTATTTGGCTCTGAGTCGCATGTCCTCTTTATGGGGCGATATAACTGCGCAACACGAGCTAACAGGCTTGTTTGATGCAAAGCTTAATAAAAAGCCCCATCGAGACTACTTCATGAAAGGTAGCTTAGCTGCAAGCATTTTTGCCATCGCTATGCTAACGGTAAATCTAACTAGCGACTTAGGTAAACTTTGGCAGACACCTCAGCAAACAAGCAATCAACATCTAGCCTATCAAAGCTTTAATACTCAATTTGGCCAGCAAAAGCAAATTACCCTTACTGATGGCAGTAAAGTAACGTTAAATACCAATTCAATTATTGAAGTCGCCTATAGCGACCTACAGCGCAAAGTTACTTTGTTACGTGGCGAAGCAAAATTCGATGTTGCAAAAGATGCACAACGCCCATTTACCGTCGTTGCTGGTGAAAGTGCGTTCACGGCTTTAGGCACAATTTACAACGTGCAACGAAATAATAGTCAAGATATGGAATTGCTCGTTGAGGAAGGTAAAGTACTCGTTAGTGAGGTAAATACTTCGCGCGCTACGTTATTAAAAGCCATAACGCAGGCCCACATAGAGCCTAAATCAAGCATGATAAAAGACGATGTTGTTATTGCTGGCGAGAAACTAGCAATAGTCGAGCAAGAGCCGACAACAAAACAAAGTCTAACGCAAGCTGAAATAGAAAAAGAGCTAGCTTGGCAACAAGGTATGCTGATTTTTAATGGTGAACCATTAACAAAAGTATTATCTGAAATTGAGCGTTACAACACGATAAAATTTACACCTGTAGCAAAAAATATCGCTGACCTTAAGGTGTCCGGTTACTTTAAGAGTAATGATATTAATGGTCTGTTACAGTCTTTAAACTATAACTTTGCGATTAATTACCAAAAACTAAACAATAATACTTTTACCTTAAGTCGCTCATAGTTGACTTAAATAGATTAAAACTAAGGCAAGGTTAATGTAATTCCTTACTCTAATACTTGTTATGCTTTATCGGAATTTAAGCTTTGAAGGCACCTACTTTTCATTTCATTTTGAAAAAAATCGTAAAGAAATTATTTCAAGGCGATAAAACCAAGTCCCTGCCCATTTTGCTATGTTTACTTTTTGTTTCTTCAATTAGTAATGCAAGTGAGCTAATTTATTTCGATATTCAACAACAAAGCGCCAACCGTGCCTTAATTGAATTTGGCCAACAAAGTCAACAAACCATTCTCTTTCCTTTTGAGTTAACCGAGAACATTCAAACAAAGGCAATAAAAGGTTATTACACTATTGAATTTGCCCTCAATAAATTATTACGTGAGTCAGGCTTAGCAGTAGTCAAAAATCAAGAAAACGTTATTGCCATTGCCATTTCTGAAAAAAGCAACATAATAACGCTCCCTCAAAAAGCAAACAGCTCTCCAAACTTGCCAACAACAACTATTGAAAAAATTGCTGTTGTCGGTAGCCGCACAGCAAGGCGTTCAATTACCGACTTGCCGGTGCCAGTAGACATTCTCCCATTTACGCAATTAAAGCAATCTGGGCAAACAAATGTTGGTAATATGCTACAAGCGATTGCGCCATCTTTTAATTTTTCGAAATCTGCAATTAGTGATGGTAGCGATGTACTACAGCCCGCAACTTTACGCGGCTTAGGCCCCGATCAAACCTTAGTATTAATAAACGGTAAACGCCGCCATCAAGCAAGCTTAATACATATTAACAATTCAGTAGGCCGTGGTACGGCAGGCACCGACCTAAATGCTGTGCCTATTGCCGCTATTAAGCGTATAGAAATATTACGAGATGGTGCAGCAGCCCAATATGGCTCCGATGCAATTGCTGGCGTTATCAACATAGTATTAAAAGATGACACTGAAGCCGATTATGCCGAAGTTTCTTTTGGGCAGCACACAAAAGGTGACGGTGCCAGCCAACAATTAGAGTTTTCAAAAAGTATTGCCTTATTTGACCAAGGCTACGCTAATATTTCCGCCAGCATAGCTGACCTCGAAGCAACCAATCGTGCAGGTTTACATGGCGCATGTATTTATCGTGATTGTATTGAGGAATCAAGTGGTGTTTATATTAGTGCTAACCCTAGTGAATTAAATGCCGAGCGGAAAAACTTTCAAGTTGGCAGTCCTGAGTATCTTCAACACGCTTGGGCCATTAATGCAGGCTATAGTACCGACATAGGCGAACTTTATGGGTTTGCTACTTATTCAAAAAGAAAAAACACTTCGGCGGCATTTTTTCGCACTGCCAATAATAGCCAAGTAAACCCTATTTTAGCTGATGGCCAAGCAACAGCACTGGACGGTTTTTTACCTAAGATAGCGTCAACCATAACAGATCACTCAGTAAACCTTGGCTATAACATCGAATTTAATAACGGTATCGCCATTGACACCTCATACACTTATGGTAAAAATCAAATTGAATACTGGACTGAAAACTCGTTAAACGCCTCATACGCGGAGCAGCTTCAAGCCCAGGAAAATATCTCAGCGGATACCATTAGGGCCAGCATTCCTAAAAACGCACACGCATATGACTTATCTCTTTCATTACAAACATTGAACTTAGATATAAGAAAGGACCTAAATTGGGCAACACTTGCTTTAGGATTTGAGTTTAGAAAAGATCACTATCAAGTATTCGCTGGCGAACAGTATAGTTATTTTGATTACGACACTTCAATCAGTAATAACCAACATTTACTTCATGCTGTTGCTGGTATTCAAGGGTTTCCAGGAATTGCACCAGAGGCTGCCGTTAACGAAAAACGCCATGTACGCTCCCTATATTTTGAAATTGAACAACAGTTATTTTCGGATTTTTTCATCAATAGTGCTGCACGGTTTGATAACTACGACGGCTTTGGCTCTTCAACCAATTTTAAAATTGCTGCGCACTGGCAAAAAAATAATTGGTTAACTTATCGCGCAGCACTGAATACCGGCTTTCGTGCGCCTTCAATGCAGCAACTTTACTTCAACAATACCAGTACTCAATTTTTAGTTGATAATGACGAGCTGCTTACTCGGCAAAAGGTGGCAACCTTTCGCAACGATAGTAAGTTAGCAACTGCCATAGGTATCAACGAGTTAAAACAAGAAACATCAACTAACTTGAGTGTTGGTGTCATCGCCAACTTTGATAATAATATAACGGTGACTCTGGACTACTACCACATCACAATAGCTGATCGTATTGTTTTAAGTAGCGGTTTATCTATGGGCTTAAACGATAGCCTAGATCAACTGTTAATAGCAGAAAGTATCGATAAGGCTCAGGTATTTTTAAATGGCCTTGACAGCACTACACAAGGGCTTGATTTTATTGCCACATGGCAACCAATAATTACCGAGGGAGAATTAAACTTAACTCTTGCCGCGAACATAACAAATACTGATGTTGATCGCTTATTTACACCAAATAACAGCACACTAAATAGTTTAGCGGTTAAAGATGTATTTTCGGCACATGACATGGCGATTATTGAAAGCTGGCAACCCGAAAGCCGACTAAACTTCAATGTAAACTATCAATATCAGAATTGGCGCTTGAATATCGCATTCAATCATTTTGGCAAATACAGTGTAATTGACGGTGCGCAACAAACATACGGTGCTAAATTATTAACTGATATTCGTATAGAGCATCAACTTTCTCCAAACATGAACATATACTTCGGCAGTAATAATTTATTTGATATTTATCCAGATAAGAACACCATAGGTAACTCAAGAGCAGGTAAGATAATTGATAACGAAGGTAATACAATTGTCGACAGTGAGGGCGTATTTACTTATTCTCGTCGCTCTGCCCCCTTCGGTTATAATGGTTCATATTTTTATGCAGGCTTAGCCATTAACTTTTAATCATTAAAAGGAGCCCACATATAAATAATAACGAGTTATTAATTTAAAGTATCAGCCCGCCAAAATTTGGTGCCTTTGACGGTAGCTTGTAGTGCAATACCGCTTTCAGTAAAAGTATATACCGTGACATCTCCATAATAAGCCTCTCCTTCGACCGAACCGCCTTTTTTACCTGCTTTTGCTGCAGCATCGGCATTACCACCAAAGGTCCAACCGCTATTAATAAAATTGGTCATCGCTGCTTTACTATGAAAAACCATCACAATTCGATAATCTTTAACACCAAGCCCCAAACCAATGCCACCTTCTGCCATATTCATAAAGGTATGCTGCTTTGTCTGCATATCTTTTACCACACCATAGCCAGTTCCTGCAGCCAAAAATATCAAATTAATATTAGCATTAGAGAATACTGCATAACCCGGTGCAGCATTCAATTGCTGGCGTGTATCAGGCTTGGTTGCAAACAACTTAGTTAATACAGCATCTTTCATGTTTAAAATTTCTTGCTGTTTAGCTGATTTATCGCCACTTCCTGACGTTGCACACGCTGATAACAAAACAATGAGCATTAGCTTGACAAAAACACTAAATATTTTTTTCAATAACACAGTAACAACCTTTTTCAAGTGACGTTTATTTTAAGCGTAGCAGAGTAAAAAAATTTATAAGTTTTTATAGTTATAAGCGGAGGTAGGTAATACGAATTAAGGGTAACGGTTGAGAACTTTTATAAGCTTAACGTCAACAAGAAATAAGTGAGAGGTTAAATAGGCCTTAAGTCACGTTAAAGTTATTAAGGCACTATTCACATCAATGTAAAATCATCAGATATTTAAATATGTTAGGCTTCTTTACGAGTAAAGACCCAATCACTGCCTTGACTTAACTCGCTAGAATACTGATAACCAGCAACATCAAATGCTTTTAACTGTTCAACATCAGTAATTTTATTTTCAATAATATAACGGGCCATTAAGCCGCGAGCTTTTTTGGCAAAAAAGCTGATCATTTTAAACTGGCCATTTTTCCAATCTTTAAATGCCGGAGTGATAACATCAGCTTGCAATGATTTTTTCTTAACTGACTTAAAATATTCATTTGACGCTAAATTGATTAACACATTATCACCTTGTGCTGCTAATGCCGCATTTAAATGTTCAGTAATAATTTCACCCCAAAATTGGTACAAGTTTGTGCCACGTTCATTATCAAGCTTCTTACCCATCTCCAAACGATAAGCTTGCATTAAATCTAATGGCTTAAGCAAACCATATAAGCCCGACAGAATACGCATATGTTGTTGCGCAAACGTAAAGTCAGCATCAGTAAAGGTTTTAGCATCTAAACCACTATAAACATCTCCATTAAATGCCAGTATTGCCTGTCTAGCGTTCTCTGGTGTAAACGGTGTCGACCACGCACCAAAACGCGCCGCATTCAAACCTGCCAATTTATCGCTAATACCCATTAACGAGCTTATATCAGCAGGTGTTAACTTTTTACATTCTTTGATCAGTGCTTTACTGTGTTCAAGTAACTCAGGTTGAGAAAACTGTTCAGTCGCTAGCGGAGAATCGTAATCTAGGTTTTTCGCGGGAGAAACAACAAGTAACATGAGCGCTCTACTCTTTAGTTATTAGATAATTTTTTGTCACTATAACATAAGAAAAAATGAATATAATCGCCTTAGTCGATGATTATTTCGATATGCGTAGCTTGCGATTAAAAATATCTGCAAATTCCTCTAAGTTATTCCATAAAGTCTCTTGCTAATTTATGAAAATTTGATACAAATAGTGATGAATAAAACAGATACCTAGCAATTTCACGCTACTTTGCTCGAAAAACGTTGTAATATTTCACCAAAACATACTTAGTAACTCATTTGATTCCATATATAATTTCAAGGGACATGTTATGACAGATCAACTTTCTCAACTAAAAGCAATGACGACAGTTGTTGCCGACACTGGCGATATTGAAGCTATAGCCAAGTTTCAACCACAAGATGCCACCACAAATCCATCTTTATTATTAAAAGCCGCGTCGTTACCAAATTACCAACATTTATTAGCATCTGCTGTTGAGTGGGCAAAGTCACAATCAAATAATAGCGAGCAACAGGTTATAGATGCAGCTGATAAGCTTTCAGTACTTATTGGCTTAGAAATACTAAAAATCATACCTGGCAGAATTTCTACCGAGGTTGATGCACGCTTATCATTTGATACTCAAGCTTCAATCGCTAAAGGCAGAAAACTCATAGCAATGTACAATGAAGCGGGTATTAGCAATGAGAGAATATTGATCAAAGTTGCCTCTACATGGGAAGGTATCAAAGCCGCAGAGCAATTAGAACAAGAAGGTATTAATTGTAATTTAACGCTACTGTTTAACTTTGCTCAAGCGCAAGCATGTGCAGAAGCGAATATTTACCTTATTTCACCATTTGTTGGCCGTATTCTTGACTGGCATAAAAAGGCGAGTGGCAAAAGTGACTACGCTGCAGCAGAGGATCCTGGCGTAATTTCTGTAACTAGCATTTATAACTACTACAAAGCAAAAGGTTATAAAACTGTCGTTATGGGTGCAAGCTTCCGTAATACTGGTGAAATTTTAGAGTTAGCAGGCTGCGACCGCTTAACTATCAGCCCAGCATTGATGGATGAACTTGCTAGCTCATCACAGGCTGTTGAACAAAAATTATTTGCAGAGCAAAGCCCTCTTGATGCTGAAGCTAAGTTAACAGAAGCAGAATTTAGATGGCAAATGAATCAAGACGCTATGGCAACAGAGAAACTCGCCGAAGGCATTCGTAATTTCGCTATTGATCAAACAAAATTAGAGCAGCAATTATTAACAATGCTTTAATTTACTATTAACACTTTATTAAGACCTATTTTGCTTGAATTTATAATTTTGTAACAAATATGCAAAAAAGTGTTTCAGTTTTTCGGTTAACTATGGTATTAAAAAGCTGCAGTTGTAGAAAAAAGGAGCATACCATGGCAAAACTTCAAAAAGTGTTGGACTCTTTAGCTGGACAATCTAAATCGAGTTCTAGTAGTAATAAAAAAAGAAAGTGGCGTGAAATTGAACAACTGAAAGAGAAACACCAACTGGAAAAAGATCTCAGATCATTTGATGACTCTTTAGAGTATATGTTGGAAGAGTTTTAACTAGTTTAGCGCTAAGTAAAACAACTAAAAGCCCGGAATTTACCGGGTTTTTTATTGGATAAATATTATGAATAACACATTGGTCGGCCTAGGTTCTGAACAGGCAAACTTATATTTTTATATCAAAAACCCTCCGCCGCTTAATCTTTATCAAAACTTATCAAGCGTTAAAAAATTAACACCTGGTGAAATTAGCTATATTAATCAAGAAACGGGCAACCATTGGCGTAAAATATTTAATGTTTATGCAAAAATTATTTTCGAATTGCTACCATCAAATCTCACTAGTTGGCAATTATTGCGCGATGAAGAACTTTTACAAAACGAAGAACACTGCTTAGTATTTTCAAAACCAGACGAACTTAACTTAAATAGTGAAAAAATACATATTATTTTAGGCAAAGGTTACGCTGAGCAATTAGGGTTTGCCGAGCAATGCCACTGGCTAAAAAATGACTTTGCCATTAACAACGAGAAAAGAATAATTATCTCGCCGTACTTTGACTATCGGCAACTGTCTAATATCAAAATCACCCAACTCTGTCGGCTTATACAGCAACTAAACATAAGTTAATGAGCATACTGCTATTGCGCACATAATTTTTGCCAATATTGCTCAACTAAATGCTCTGGAAATTTTCGAACAGGAAAGTCCTCAGGTCTCGCTAAATAGAAGCCTTGTGCATGCACCATACCTAATTCCTTTAGTAGCTCAAACTCTTCCTGTTGCTCAATGCCTTCAGCAATAACCTCAGCTTCAGCAGCACTAGCAAGATCAAAAATAGCCTGTAAAAACTTCAACTTAAAGCTGTCTTTATGACAGTTTTCAACAAAGTATCGATCAATTTTAATGATGTTGGGTAATAATTGACTCCATAGCTTTAAGCCTGAGTATCCGGCCCCTAAGTCATCGATTGCAACGTTAAAACCAAATTGGCGATACTTTGCTAAGGCTTGACGTAGTGTATCATTATTTGGAAACGGATATTTTTCACTTAATTCGATAACGATTTGTTGGCAATTAAGTCCGGCTTGTTCAACAAATTTAATCGTTTCCCCTTGCGGATGATTTTTATTCAGTAACACTAGCGGGCTAATATTAAGGAACAGTTTTCCGGTTAGCTTTAGTTCAGCAAAACGTTTAATTGCTTTGTCTCGACACAGTATTTCGAGTTCAGATAGCAACCCTGCCTGTGTTGCTCGCTCAAACAGTACATCAGGAGAGCATAACGGGCTATTTTCGGGGCCACGGGTTAATGCCTCATAACCAGTAATACTTTGGGTTTGAATATTAAAAATAGGTTGGAATACCGTGTTAATGGTCTTTTCCGAAATGATGCTTTTGATATCTTCAGTCACGTAACTCTCCTAATTAAATAGGATATTAGGTAAGTTTTGTGACAGTTTTATGACTTGGTGAGGATTTCCTGAGCTTATAGTCAATAAATAATCATTAAGTAACAGCAATGACATAAAGTAGAATAGCGCGCTAGTGAAATAACCATTAACGCGCCTGTATTATTAGGTGTCGGGAGTACTTTCTTCGACAGTGCTAACTTGCTCAACCTCAATACGATCTACGCGTTGCAGCCCTCTTGGCAGCTTGTTACCACGACGTCCGCGCTCACCGCGATAATGCTCAATATCACTGGCTTTCAGTGTTAGTTTTCGCTTACCGGCATGTAAGGTAACGGCACTTTCAGGTGGTAACACCTCCAATAGCGTCACGAATTCTTCTCGTGCTTTTGCTCTGGCTGAAGGAATATTAATAATTTTATTACCCTTACCTTTACTTAGCACTGGTAAGTCTTTTAACGGAAAGACCAACATTCGACCTTCTGAGGTGATTGAAAGCACTAATTCGACGGCTAAATCATTAATCACTTTAGGCGTCATTACCTTTGCCGCAGCCGATAAACTGAGTAAGGCTTTACCATTTTTATTTCGGCTCACCATATCAGAAAAACTACCAACAAAACCATAACCGGCATCACTGCTTAGTAAGTATTTTTGTTCGTCATCAGCCATCACCACTTTTTCAAAATTCTCGCCACTAGCCAAATTGAAGCGCCCGGTAAGCGGTTCGCCTTGACTACGCGCTGTTGGCAAGCTGTGGGCATCGGTAGCATAAGCACGCCCTGATGAGTCTATAAACACTACAGGTCGGTTACTACGTCCTCGCGCTGAGCATAAGTAATCATCACCTGACTTATAGTTAAGCGCCTTAGCGTCGATATCATGACCTTTCGCGCATCGAGCCCAACCTTTCTCAGAAACAACGACGGTAATAGCTTCACTAGGCATTAAATCTTTCTCAGATAACGCTTTTGCCTCATTTCGCTCAACCAATACTGAGCGGCGTTCATCGCCATATTTTTCTGCCGCTTCTAGAATTTCTTTCTTAAGCAAGGTATTCATTCGAGCTTTAGAGTTCAGTATTTTCTCTAAGTATTCGCGCTCTTTATTTAATTCATCTTGCTCAGCTCTAATTTTAATTTCTTCAAGCTTAGCAAGTTGACGTAGTTTTATTTCTAATATCGACTCTGCTTGGCGTTCTGAAAGTTCAAAGCGAGACATCAATTCAGCTTTAGGATTATCAAAGTTTCTAATAATCTCAATAACTTCATCAATATTTAAGTAGGCAACTAACAAACCATCTAAAATGTGTAAGCGAGCCAATACTTTATCTAAACGGTATTGTAATCGACGACGTACAGTTTCTCGTCTAAATGTTAACCATTCACTTAAAATCGACTTGATGTCTTTAACTGCAGGCTTATTGTCTAAACCTATCATGTTTAAATTAACACGAAAGTTCTTTTCTAAATCAGTTGTTGCAAACAAGTGCTGCATAAGCTGTTCAATGTCAACACGATTTGAGCGCGGCACTACCACCAAACGAATAGGGTTTTCGTGATCCGATTCATCGCGTAGGTCAACTACCATAGGTAATTTTTTAGCCTGCATTTGATTTGCAATTTGCTCTAAAATTTTACCGCCAGATGCTTGATGCGGTAAGGCAGTGATAACGATTTCACCATGTAATTGTTCATAAACTGCACGCATTTTAATGCTACCGCGACCAGTTCTATAAATTTTTTCAATATCAGCTTTTGGTGTAATGATTTCTGCATCAGTTGGATAATCAGGGCCTTTAACTATTTCTAATACATCACCTAGCTCGGCTTTCGGTTGTTCAATTAAGTGTACGCAAGCTTGAGCTACTTCCCTCACATTATGTGGAGGAATATCCGTTGCCATACCAACAGCAATACCAGTTATACCATTAAGAAGAATATGTGGTAAACGTGCAGGAAGCGTTTTCGGCTCTTTCATAGTGCCGTCAAAGTTTGGCGTCCAATCAACAGTACCTTGGCCTAACTCAGATAATAATACTTCACTAAAACGTGATAAACGCGCTTCGGTATAACGCATGGCAGCAAATGACTTTGGATCATCAGGTGCGCCCCAATTACCTTGACCATCAACTAACGGATAACGATATGAAAATGGCTGTGCCATTAATACCATAGCTTCATAACACGCAGAGTCGCCATGTGGATGAAATTTACCGAGTACATCACCAACTGTACGAGCTGATTTCTTATATTTAGCAACCGCAGACAAGCCTAATTCAGACATGGCATAAACAATGCGACGTTGTACCGGTTTTAAACCATCACCTATATGTGGCAAGGCGCGGTCCATAATGACATACATTGAATAGTTTAAATAAGCTTCTTCAGTAAACTGCTTTAACGGGCGCTGCTCAATACCGTCTAAACTAAAGTCGATTGCATCTGACATGTCGTGTTTTCCTAAAAAATGTGATTAACGACCAATTATTAATCTAATTTTTGTTGTTTTAGTTGCTCTATGGCTAGCTTAGCTGATTATCGATGTGGAAAAAATACTTTCTGACGATAATATTCATCTGTAGTCATTAAAATGATTATTCTTGATCTGTTGGTGAGTAATTATAAACACAATTTCGACCCTGTTTTTTAGCCTGATACATAGCTAAATCAGCAGCATGAAGTAATAGATCAAAGTTCTCTCTAGCATCATTAATACTCGCCAAACCAATACTAACTGTAACCGTATCACTAACGTTTTTTTGTTCGGAGTTACTTTGAACTTTTTCTCGTATTCGCTCAGCTATTGCTCGCGCTTGATCAACTGTCGCGTCAGGTAAAATGGCCGCAAATTCTTCACCGCCAATACGGGCTAGTATATCGCGTGAGCGCATTGCTTCGCCGGCTAAATCAGCAACGAGACAAATAACTCGATCACCAATATCATGACCAAAATTATCATTTGTAGCTTTAAAATGGTCTATGTCTATCATCAGCACACATAATTCACTTTTATCGCTTATTGCCTGTGCCATTAAATGGTAACCGGTAGTAAAAAAAGCACGGCGATTTGCTAGTTGCGTTAAACTGTCCGTTCTAGCTAATAGTTTTAATTGCCGACGAATTTTAAATTGGCGCAGAATGAGGAAGAAAAATAATAGCCCGGCTAGAAGAATAAAAGCGATATTAATATTTTGCTGGTTACGCTGCGACTCCACTCTGGTTAATTCAAAGCGCTTTAACTCACTACTCTGGCTTAATAATTCATTCTCTTCACGTTTTCTTTCCAACTGGTACTTTTCATTTAATCGCTTAACACGTAATGAATTCTGAGCTTTCAGATGCGCCGAATATTTCTTGATATACTTTTTCTTAGCATCAAATGCCTGTTGGTAAAAACCTTGCTGTTGATATATATCAGCAAGCATTAGATGTGCGTCGGCGAAGTCAGGTGAATTTAATTGTTTTTCATGTAAGTACGGCTCAAGCTTTATCGCCTTATTAAGCCAATTAATAACCTTATGTTCTTGTCCACGAACATTGGCAATATTAGCGCGAATAACATGCAATAAATAATACTCTGCTTGATTTAATCCCAAACCAGCTTGTTGTAATTGCTGTAATCTGACTTGAGCTGCCACGGCATCGTGTTCACTTAATTTTTTCAGAGACAACACTTTCTCATCGACTGATAAAACCACCGTACTACTTTCTTGCTTAGCTAGTGGCAAACTAGGTTGTTGAAATATCTGTTCCTGCTCAGACACTTCATTTGCGATAGCGCCATAACTTGATATCAACAGCAAAAATAAAATGAGTATTAATATCTTGATATTATTTACCACCATATTAAACCACCTGATTACGGCCGGCACATTTTGCCTGTAAAAGTTGCTTATCTGCTGCTTTTAATAAATCAGCAAAATCACAAGAACTTTGCTGATTTAATGTTGAAACACCAATACTGACAGTTAAAGTAGCAATTTCTGACGTCTGCCACCTTGCTCTTTCAATACTTTCGCGAATACGCTGCGCTACTTCAACCGCCTCAATATTTGCCGTATTGGGTAACAGGGCAATGAATTCTTCACCACCAATACGTCCAAAAACATCGCTTTCACGCATTTGTGCTTGGCCATACATAGCAATTTCCTGCAATGTACTATCACCAATCTTATGACCATATTGGTCGTTAATTTTTTTAAAAAAATCAACGTCGATCATACAAATACTAAGAGGTTGCTCTAGCAATTTAGCTTCATCAAAATACTGTTCGCCAATTTCTAACAACCTTCTACGATTAATAACACCTGTTAAACTATCGGTCTGACTTGCTTTTACTAAACTTTTTTGACCTTTTATTATTCGATGTAAAAACCACGCCAAAATTAGTATGCAAATAGCTAAAAAACCCGCTAACACTTTACGATTATCTGCTTCTTGCGTGACTTCCTGCAATTGGAAGTTTTGCAAATTTTGTTTTTTCTTTAGTATATCTTTTTGCCTTGCAGTTGCCTCGCTCTCATATTGCAGTCGCAATTCATCTATTTCCGATGTATCACGAGATTCTCTATAGCTAATCGCTTTTGCAAAATATTGTTTTTGAACTTGATAGGCGGCTTGATAACGGCCTAGTTCGTAATACAGTTTAGATTTTAAGTACAAAATATTCACTTCACTGGTATCGTAAATATCTTCTGCTTTGTATTGCAATAACTGCTCTACTTGCTCAAGATTAACAAGCGCTTCTTCATAACGTTTCATTTTTTCTAAAATGTAGGCTTTATCTATGAGATATTGCAATTGAACCAAGTGTTGCTCAACTTCCTTAACATATTCACCAGCAAGTAATATATATCGGTAGGCATTTTCAGTATCAGCTTCTTCTTTATTGAGCAGCGCCCATGCCAAGCTGCGATAAACTCCAGAGATAAACTCATTACTAGTATTAGGTTGAATTTCGCTTTCTAATACACGAAATACTTCTATGGCTTGTTCATAGCGCTCTTCATTGGCATGGTTAATTGCAACATTATGCAAACTATTCAGAGCATAGTTATCTTTACCAGCTTTTTTAAAGTGTTGATAAGAACGTTGAAAAAATTGGTTCGCTTGATCTTCTTCACCAATATAGCCGTATAAAATACCTAACTCGCTGGTAATGTCGCCCATTAGTGCTTCATCATTGATCGAATTAGCTATTTGTAATGCCTGGTTTAAAACAATTAACGACTGTTTATAATTTTTCTTTAAGTAATAGGTAGCACCAATATTTATCAAGCCTCGAGCAATAAATTCTTGGTTTTCCATAGAGCGCGCAACATCTAAACCATTTTGATAAAGCTCAAATGCTCCATCTAAGTCTCCTAGACTTTCCATCGCAAAGCCTTTTGTATAAGCAAGCTCGGCGATTAAAATGCTCGGACTATTCATTTGCTTGGTTAATTCTAAACCGATTTCTGCTGATGCCTTACTAAAACGGTATAATGACTGGTCTGAATAAGCTTCAGACTGAATACGATAAAAATTCACTTGGCTGGTAATAGGTTGTGATTTAACATCACCTTGATAGGAGTTAAGTAATTGCAGTGCCGCTTTTGGATCGCTATTAATAAGTATTTCAGCTTTTTTTACAAAATTATCGAATTCACTGTTACTTACAGACTGCAAAGCCGTTGCTTTACAAGATATTAACAAAAAAACAAAAAGAATGCGGCCGTAGTGAGGAAAAATAAATTTAAAAAATACGGTCAACAAATCTCATGCTCCAACAACAGCAGCGCATAAACGCTTCATACAGTATAAAACTAATTTGTATAAACATTAAACTGTTATTTTCTATTTAAAATATCAATTAGTTAACGTTAACATCGGCTTTTTGTATAGCTACTTCTGCTCAATGTGCCAATAGCTTGCTTCAATTTTATTGCCTTCAGGATCAATAATAAAACAACCATAATAAGGCGCGCCATACTCCTCTCTTGGCCCAGGTACGCCATTGCAGACACCGCCCAAGTTAATGGCGACGTGGTAAAACTCATCAACTTGCTGCTTGCTGATAGCAACAAAACCAAAGTGAACACCGTTACCACTACTTGCAACTGCCTTATTATGAGGTAGCTGTAACCAAAATTCGGGGTAACCTTTACCATAAGCAACCGCGTGCTGATATTCACTTACCAACTCAATGGCTAGCGTTTTCAATACCGGAGTATAAAACTGCTTTGCTTGTGCTAAATCATTAATACCAATTGAAGCATGGCAAATGCTACGCAGGTTACGATGTTCAATCATAAATTTTCACCTTAAATTAAAAAAGGTATAGCAGCTACCTCTATACCTTTTTTGTGTTCATTAATAATATCTAGACTATCGCTGACAAGCTGTTGAACCTAAAATCAAGCCTGCTGCACGCTTACTCTAACTCAACGAGATCGCCTTTCAATTGCAGCCACTCTTTTCTGTCGCCACTGCGCTTTTTAGACAACAACATATCCATCAACTCCATAGTCTCACTATGTTCATCAACCGTTAACTGCACTAATCGGCGAGTGTTAGGATCCATTGTCGTTTCACGTAGTTGTAATGGGTTCATTTCACCCAAACCTTTAAAACGCTGCACGTTCACTTTACCGCGCTTTTTCTCTGCTTCAATTCTATCCAAGATGCCATCTTTCTCTGCTTCATCAAGGGCGTAGAAAACTTCTTTACCAACATCAATACGATATAGCGGCGGCATGGCAACATAAACATGCCCAGCCTGTACTAAAGGTAAAAAGTGCTGTGTAAATAGCGCACATAACAAAGTTGCAATATGAAGACCATCAGAATCAGCATCAGCAAGTATACAAATTTTACCGTATCGTAAACCTGACAAATCTTCTGTATCAGGGTCGATACCTAAGGCAACAGATATATCATGCACTTCTTGCGAGGCAAGTATCTGCCCCGACTCAACCTCCCAAGTATTTAAAATTTTACCTCTAAGCGGCATAATAGCCTGTACTTCACGATCTCGTGCTTGTTTAGCACTACCGCCAGCGGAGTCCCCTTCAACTAGGAATAATTCTGTTCGAGCAATATCTTGGCTACCACAATCCGTTAATTTTCCTGGCAAAGCTGGCCCTTGTGTGACCTTTTTACGAATTATCTTTTTACTAGCGCGTAAACGACGTTGCGCATTGCTAATACAAAACTCAGCTAATGCTTCAGCAATTTCGGTATGTTCATTTAGCCATAAACTAAACGAGTCTTTAACAACACCGGTAACAAAGGCCGCACATTGACGTGATGAAAGACGTTCTTTGGTTTGTCCGGCAAACTGTGGGTCTTCCATTTTCACTGATAATATATATGAACATTTATCCCAAATATCATCCGGAGTTAATTTCACGCCACGTGGAACTAAGTTTCTAAACTCACAAAACTCACGCATAGATTCAAGTAAGCCTTGACGCAGGCCATTAACATGCGTGCCGCCTTGCACTGTTGGGATCAAATTGACGTAACTTTCACCTACCGACTCACCACCTTCTGGTAACCAAGTTACTGCCCATTCTGCGGCTTCATGCTGAGAAGTAAAATTTCCTACAAAGGGCTCTTCAGGTAAACTTTCAATGTCTTTAACCGACTCTTTTAAGTAGTCAACTAAACCATCCTCATAACACCATTGGTACTTTTTATCTTCATTTTTGTCGTGAAACTTAATCGTTAAACCAGGACAAAGTACCGCTTTTGCTTTTAACAAATGCGCTAAACGTCGTGCTGAAAAGTTCGCAGAATCAAAATAACTAGCATCTGGCCAAAATTTCACACGGGTGCCAGTATTGCGACGACCTACTGTGCCTGTTTCTCGTAATTCTTCAACTTTATGGCCATTTTCAAATGCCATTTCATACACTTTACTGTCACGTCTAACGGCAACATCAACTCGTTTTGATAAGGCATTTACCACTGAAATACCAACACCATGTAAGCCACCGGAAAATTGATAGTTCTTATTAGAGAACTTACCACCAGCATGTAGCTTACAAAATATTAATTCAACGCCTGAAACACCTTCTTCAGGGTGAATATCAATTGGCATTCCTCGACCATCATCAATCACTTCAAGCGATTGGTCTTTATCAAGGATTACCGTAATATTTTGCGCATGCCCTGCTAATGCTTCATCAACAGAGTTATCAATAACTTCTTGCCCTAAATGGTTAGGACGATTGGTATCGGTATACATACCCGGACGATGTCGTACCGGATCAAGACCACTGAGCACTTCAATGGAGTCAGAATTATATTGTTCGCTCATTTAAATGTTCTAATAATTATTTCGCTAATTCGATTCTAAATTAAAAAATACTGATATTTGCGGTAACATCGCTTGATAGTTAATAAAGCTATGATCACCACCTTCTTGCACAATTAAATGGCAATGCCGGTATTTTTCAACGGCTTGTTGGTAATCTAACACTTCATCACCAGTTTGTACCATGACCAAGTAATTTTTTTTCGAAATTTCTTGTTGTTTAAGTAATTTCAAATCAACAATATGTTGTTCTTCCACTTGATAACGTTCATGGGTATAAGGATTTATTTGCTCACCAAGAAAATCATTTAACAAGGCATAAGGTTTTACCGCAGGATTAACAAGTGCAGCTTGTAGTTGATATTTTTCCGCTAAGTAAGTTGCAAAATAGCCACCGAGTGATGAGCCAATAATGATCCATTTTTCACTAGGGGCACTGGTAATAATCTCATTCAACTGTGCGATCGCAGCGTTTGGTGATGATAACAATTGTGGACAATGAATATTCACGTCACCGTGTAGATGTTGAAAATACTCTATTGTTAATTTAGCTTTCGTTGACCGCGGCGACGAATTAAAGCCATGTATATATAATAAGTTAACCATTAATAAAAGCTCCTTGGCAGCTTTTAAAGAAAGAACACTTCACTAGAAAGTTGTTTATTTTCTTTTAGGGTAAAACACTGAAAACCAGGCCCTTGACCATTCTTTGCAACCGTATCACTGTGTTTATCGAATTGAATTGAAGTTGCAGGACAAGTAAATAAAGGAACATTTTTTGCCGGTAGAGTTATTGGCAATGTTAATGCTTGATGAACATGACCACAACCAACAGCAGCGATTGAGGAATGTTCATTAATAAACTGATGAAACCGCGTTTTATTTTTTAATCCGTGGCGGTCGATAAAAAAACCAACATTGACTGGATGGTGATGCATCAACAATAACTGAGCCTTGTTACCATTAATTTCACCATTGAGTTTATCAAGCTGCTGTTCACTAACAAAACCAGCCGGTGTTTCACTTTTACTCGCCACTAACAATATTTGCCAACTTGTAGTTTCAATGATGTTACCTTGATGGAATGGTTTCGCTGCTAGATATAGCTCTAAAAGTTCAGGCTCATCATGGTTACCCGCTAAAAAATAAACTGGAGTTGTGATTTCAGCAGTCTCGAAAGCGCTGACAAATAATTGGTAAGACTCTTCACTATGATCTTGTGTTAAGTCGCCAGTAAAAACGATAACATCAACTCGATCTAACTGTTTAATCCGCTGCAAAACATTAACTAAATTTGAATAAACATTACACCCATGATGTAACCCCGCTGAATGCGAAAACAAATGACAATCTGTTATTTGTGCGACAATAAGCTCTACTGTCATGCCTATTGATTCTTAGTGGTGGTGAAATTGACTTGACCCAATTGCAAGCATAACTGTAACCATTCTTTTAAGAAAAAGTTAATTTGCTGTTTTTCATCAGGTAAATGCATTTTGTCATTAGGATAATCGTAACGAGGCTTAATTTGCTTTACATCTTGATTACTTATCACTTCTGCCATACGCGCATCATGATATAAACGAATAACCATTTTGGGACGAAATAATGCGGCTAAATTATAACCCTTAATACTGGCTTCCTGGCTAATCGTTATTAATGTGGTGTAACGAGTCACTTCATTAACTAACACTCGGTAGCTAAGAAAGTCCGAAATGAAAAAACAGCGCTGTTCGCCCGCTTGTTCTTTATCAGCAAGAATTCGCAACAGCAACATGTAATTAATCTCGCAAAGCGACATTAATGTTGGTAAATGGGGACGATATTTTTTTAACGCAGCTGGCATTATCTTTTATCTAGTTTTGAATTTGTCTAAGTTAAGCTCTAACCATTGTAACGCAATAATAGTGGCGGCATTAGGTATTTTTCCATCATTTAAAAGCTTGGTTGCCTCTATTCTTGGCATCACGTGTACTAAAATATCTTCTCCTTCGCAAGCAAGACCATGTACACCAGAAAAGTTCTCACTAGCAACAGTTGCACAATAGAGGTGAATACATTCACTCATGCCACCCGAGCTTGATAAATAATTCATCACCTTAGTCATATTCTTTGGCAAAATAGTTAAATCAGCTTCTTCTTTCGCTTCTCGAATCGCAACCTCCTTCGGCTGTTCATTTGCACCAAACATACCGGCAATAAGCTCTAATTGCCAAGGTCCAAACTCGCTGCGCAGCGCGCCTGGACGAAATTGTTCTATAAGCACTACAGTATCTAAAATAGGGTCATAAGGTAGTACCGCGACCGCATCACCACGCTCAAATACTTCTCTGGTTAGCATTTCACTATACCCGCCTTGATAAAGTTTGTGACGGAACTGATACTCATCAAGCGCGAAGAAGCCCTGATACTTTCGTGTTTTGCTAACAATTTCAACATCACTATTGTTAAAACGTAACAACGGCTCTTTCGCTGATTTCATAGGTAAGTCCTGACTGATGTTAAAAAATTTTCTGGATGATTTCTTCGTTACACTAGCACTTAACATTTTGTTACACTAGAATACTTCGGTAAACACTTATTTTATTTAGCTAATTCCTTATTCACGTTAAGATAGTTACAATTAGAAAAATAATACCAAGTTCAATATTAAAGGGATCGCTCCAACATGAGAAAAACAATAACAGCACTATTTATTGGCATTGCCTGTGCTGCAAGTAGCTCTTTAGCTAATGCCGAAGATTTATTATCAGTATACCAGCAAGCACAAGCGAATGATCCAGTAGTTCTTGGAGCACACGCTCAATATCTAGCGACAAAAGAAGGCATTGATCAAGCTCGTGCGACTTTATTACCACAACTGAGTGGTTCGGTTTCATTCACCGATGGCGAAAGCGAGCGTTTAAATGATGCTGGCCAAATAATGACTCTTGATTCTGAAGATTTCACTTACGGCGCAAATCTTAGTATGGAGATATATCGTCATTCAACATGGTTACGCTTAGACAATGCGAAGAAACTTGCACACCAAAGTGATATTTCATACCAAGTAGCAAAACAAGACTTAATTGTTCGCGTGACTGAAGCATACTTTAACGTGCTAGGCGCAAAAGATGATTTGGAATTCTCAGTTGCAGAAAAAGCGGCTATTGAGCGTCAACTAGAACAAACAAAGCAACGTTTTTCAGTTGGTCTAACAGCAATTACTGATGTTCATGAAGCTCAAGCACAATACGATAATGCCGTAACAGAAGAAATTAGAGCAGAAAATAATGTATTTAATGCTGAAGAAGCGCTACGTGTTATCACTAACGTTTATCCACGCGATTTAAGCATTTTAAATACCGAACGTTTTGGCACCTCTCGCCCATCTCCTGACAGTGCAAATGAGTGGCAACAAACCGCTGAAGCGAAGAATTTAGATTTAATAGCACAGAAAATTAATGTTGATATTGCTAAAGAAAATATTAATATCGCTAAAGCAGGTCATTACCCATCACTTGATTTAAATGGCAGCATTAGCTCTTCTGATACTGATATAAATAGTGTTAACTCACCAGCACTAGATAGTCACTCAATTGGTGTCACCTTAACAGTGCCAATTTATTCTGGTGGTGCAATTTCTAGTAGTGTTCGCCAAGCTCAAAGCAATTATGTTGTAGCTAGCCAAAACATGGAACAGTCACATCGTAACGTTGTGCGCAATACGCGTAATGCCTACAACACAGTTATTGCCGCGGTTTCAGCAATTAAATCTTTAGAGCAATCTGTAGTGAGTGCTGAAAGTGCTTTAAAAGCAACCGAAGCAGGCTTTGAAGTAGGTACACGTACAATTGTTGATGTATTAAACAGTACTCGTAACTTATACAATGCCAAAAGAAATTTATCGTCTACTCGCTATACATACATTCAAAACGTATTAGCACTTAAACGAGCTGGCGGTACAATTACTGATCAAGACTTAGCCGATATAAACAAAGGTTTAATGGCTGCGAAATAGGTTATATAACTGAATTTCTGATAAAAAAAAGCACTCTAAGGTGCTTTTTTTATTTAGATATTTTCACTTTATTAGCAAGAGGTAAAGTATTAGTCTTCTTGCTTTATCGCGTTAATAATATTGGTGGTTGAAATACCATCTTCAAAATTTAGTACTTTTACTTCACCACCTGCAGCCAATACCTCTTCACCACCAGCAATTTCTTCTATTTTATAATCCCCACCCTTCACCAAGGTATTGGGTAAAATATTAGCAATCAGACGCTGTGGTGTATCTTCCGTAAATGGTACAACCCAATCAACAGCACCTAAACCAGCAAGAACTGCCATTCTGCGGTCAACAGGATTAACTGGGCGACCAGGCCCTTTCAATCGTGTTACTGAGGCATCATCGTTTACTGCAACAATTAAGCGACTCCCTAACGTTTTAGCATTATTTAAATACGAAACATGGCCAGCATGTAAAATATCAAAACAACCGTTCGTCATAACAATATTCTCACCACGGGCTTGCGCAAGCTCAACAGCAATTTTTAGCTGTTCTTCTGACATCACACCAAAACCACTTTCTTGCCCTGAGGACAATTCAGCTCTTAGTTCTGTCTCACTAACTGTCGATGTACCTAGTTTACCGACTACAATACCTGCGGCAATATTTGCCAAAGCACTGGCTTGAGTAAACTCTGAATTTGCCGCTATCGCCAAGGCAAGTGTTGCAATAACGGTGTCGCCAGCACCGGTAACATCATAAACTTCTCGAGCCTGGGTTGGTAAATGAAATTCTTCGTGATCATGACGTAGTAAAGTCATACCTTGTTCGCTTCGTGTCACCAACATTGCCGTTAAATCTAATTCTTTTAACAATGCTTGTCCTTTGCTAACAATTTCAGCTTCGCTTTTACAGTGACCAACTACAGCTTCAAATTCCGATAAGTTTGGCGTAATTAAAGTTGCACCACGATAGCGTGAAAAATCAGTGCCTTTTGGGTCAACTAACACTGGCACGTTATGGGCTTTTGCTGCTTGAATTAAGCTCTGAACATCTGACAAAGTACCTTTGTCATAATCGGATAAGAGCAAAAGATCGTGATCAGCAACTAACGCTTTAGTTTGTGCTAATAGTGGCTTTTTATCTGCATCAGCAAATGATTCTTCAAAATCTAAACGCAATAATTGCTGGTTGCGGCTCATTACACGCAATTTAGTAATCGTTGGGTGCGAGGATGATTGTAAAAACTGACAATTAATATTCATTGCCGATAAATGGCTCTGCAAGGTGTTTGAGGCTTCATCACTACCTGTCATTCCTGTTAGAGTTACTTGACCATTTAATGAAGCAATATTCAAGGCAACGTTAGCGGCTCCACCAGGTCGGTCTTCGTCTTGTTGTATTTTTACAACTGGTACTGGAGCCTCGGGAGAAATTCGCTGAGTTGGCCCATGCCAATAGCGATCTAACATGATGTCACCAACAACTAAAACGCGCGCTTTTTCAAAAGCGGGAATATCTACTTTCATCCTGTGCCCTATAACAGATATAATAAGCAATATTGTAACACAAGCAATTCAATGAGTTGAAATCATCCCGTGAGTAAAAATAAAGTTTTACAGCCAAATTTTAAAATATCATTCCTTTTACCTAAGTATTGGTTCACTTGGCTTGGGGTACTTATTCTCTATACCATTTCTTGGCTCCCCTACCGATTTCAACTGTTTCTAGGGAAAATGATTGGACGCCTACTTTATAAAGTGGGCTCAAGTCGTAAAAAAGTTGCTCTTAGAAATTTGGAACTATGTTTTCCAGATATGCCTGACGCTGAGCGACAAACTATGCTCAAGAGAAATTTTGAAAATACAGGTATCGCTCTGCTAGAAACTGGCATGGGCTGGTGGTGGCCAAATTGGCGCGTAAAGCGCAAGACAAAAGTTATAGGTTTAGAACATATCGAAAAAGCACAACAAGAAGGTAAAGGCATCTTGTTACTTGCTATGCATTATTTAAGTGTAGAAATTAATTGTCGTGGCATTGGCTATGGTCACCCTATGGTGGTTTTTTATCGTCCACACAATAATCCGTTAATGGAATACTTTCAATTTAGAGGACGAGGTCGTTCAAATAAATATATGTTAGGTAAACGCGATGTGAAAGGCCTAATTCGTGCCTTGCATGATGGCGAGGCCTGTGTATATTTACCTGATCAAGACTATGGCCGTAATCGCAGTGTTTTTGTTCCTTTCTTTGCAGTACCGGAAGCTGCATCAACTACAGGCACGTTAATTTTCGCAAGACAAAAAAATACTCAAACTCATATGCTGATTCCAACACGAAATGACGATGGCAGTGGTTATACTTTAGAAATTAAGCCTATGCTGGAAAACTTTCCAACTGGCGATGATACCGCCGATGTACTGCGCGTAAACCAAGAATTGGAAAAAGCCATAATGGTTAAACCAGAACAATATATGTGGCTACACCGTCGCTTTAAAACTAGACCTAACGAAGATGACCCATCATTGTATAAATAGGCATTGTTAGTTATGGTATAAGTAAAGATGTAACATAAATATAAAAAACTTATGAATTTTTGGCTACGTAATATTATTTTAGGAGCAATTTTAGTCGGTTTAGCAACAGCTTTGTTGATGAATCAAGAATTGCTATTTTCATTTAGCCAAGACGCTGCCGACGATATTTCTGAATTGACAGACAACTCACCACCGCCAGCAATGGTTGATAAAGAAGAAAAATCAGTTGTGCGACCAGCTAAAAACTCCAATGCCGCAGCTGAAGGCCTTTCTCGATTCTATGCTAATTTGCATGGCGATGATGAAAAGGGCCCTAAAGTAAGAAATAATATTGTTTACCTTCCTGATCCAAAAGGTGATTTAGAAAAAATACTCGAAGCTAGGCGCCTAATTACCAGGCCACTACGTAGAAATTGGACAGGAAGAACCAATAATCACCCATTTCGCTTAGGGGAAACCTTATTCCAAAAGCTTTCAGAATACGCACAAGATAACGGTTTAGAAATTATTTGGTGGCTTAATCGTGATTACTTAGTTAAAGATGCTTTTCGTGTTAATAAAGATATTCTCACGACTGCCTACCAAGTAGGTAAAGCGGTAGAAGGCCACTTTGAAAATGGCCTCAGTATTTATTTTTGTAATCAGCAACGTGCTATTGTGTTGATAGAGTACACCATTCCTTATTTAGAAAATGAGTGTATTTTACTTCCTAAATCACGCCGTTAATCTGAAACAAGTAGTTAGCTAAATACTTTACTTATAATCGGTAAAATACTGTGAAAGTCAGTTTCAAACTTCGCATTATCAATCACCTGCTCACTATTTTGCAGTGTCGCGTGATGACCAAAGTCTCGCAATTTGCAATAATTAGCAACTAATATCAGTTGCTCATTTTCTGTGATCTGGCTTAATTTAGCTAAGTGTTTTAACAAACTAATATTGTCTGAATATTCGCTTAATTCTGGATGCTCTGCACTAGCGGATAGCACTAAGTATTGAACAAAGAACTCTATATCAACTAAGCCGCCACGCCCTTGTTTAATATCAACCTGCTGCGATGAGGATTTATCTAGATGACTACGCATTTTATCGCGCATTTGTTGGACATCAGTTAATAAAGAAGCAGTTTCTCGTTTAGTCGACAATACCTGACGTTTTATTTTCAAAAATTCTCCGGTTAACACATCACTACCGTAAATAATCCGTGTACGCACCAATGCTTGATGTTCCCATGTCCAAGCATCATTTTTTTGATAATGTGCAAAAGTGTCGATATGCACCATTAATAAGCCAGCATTGCCCGATGGCCTTAACCGCATATCTAGCTCATACAAAATTCCGTTCGCCATACGCGTGTTAAACAGGTGCATCATGCGCTGAGCTAACTTTAAATAAAATTGGCCTGAGGTAATTTGTTTTTCACCTGTGGTTAACTCCGTCAAATCCGCATCATGAACAAACACTAAATCCAGATCTGAGCTATAGCCTAACTCGATGCCACCAAGCTTACCATAACCAATAACAGCAAAGCCTTTATCTTGAGTTCCATCTTTACTTGCTGGTACACCAAACCGTTGAGTTAGCTGCTGCCAAGCTAAATTTGCGACCTCTTCAACAGTGGCTTCCGCTAAAGCAGTTAAATGTTCGCTAACTTCCGTTATCGGCAATATGCCAGAAATATCAGCCGCAGCAATACGTAATTGTTTAATTTGTTTAAATTGCCGTAGAGTGATCATTTGTGCTTCTTGATCTTCCTCTGGCACTCTCAACATTAGTTCACGCAATTCTGCGCTATAAGAACTTAACTGTGGCGCTTGATGAAACAATTTCGGATCAATTAATTCATCTAAAAGTATAGGATGTTTGGCGATGTGCTCTGCCACCCAGCTACTGTTATGACACAAGTGAATTAAGTGTTTTAGCGCCCCCTCATTTTCAAAGAGCAATTCTAAATATGCCGTACGTGTGGCAATAGTTGTTAATACCGTCAATACACGTACTAAAGTTTGTTCGGTTAATTTTAAATTCGCAATATGCCAAATAAGACTCGGAATTAATTTATCTAATACCTGTCGACCGCGATTTCCCATGCTACGTTTACTCATTTCATGGCGAAACTCTTTGAGTGCAGACCACAATTTTTCATTATTCCAACATGGTACTTCATCATTGGTGCTTAATAACTGTGGGGATTGTTCAATCCAGTTAATAGACTCTTCATCTTCCCATTGACTATCCCATAATGTTGTCCAATATTGATCAACAGCTTGTCTATTGGGGCTTTCTTCACCAATTAGCTCACCAAACTGCTGGTGGACTCCTTGCATGTGTGCAACCAGCTCTTGCAAAAAACTCTGCCAATCAGTGCAATTTGCATCAGCAAGAATCGAAATAATACGTTGTTGGTCTAAATTATTATCTGGCAAGGTTTGTGTTTGCTGGTCAGCTAGTGCTTGAATAATATTTTCAACACGTCGTAAAAAACGATAACTTTTAGTTAATATTTGCGCGCTTTGCTGGTTAATTTCACCATATTTAACCAATAACGGCAGTACTGTTAATAAATTTCTATGTTGGAGCTCTGTTACTCGGCCACCTCGAATCATTTGAAAAACTTGTACAATGAACTCAACTTCACGAATACCACCAGCGCCAAGTTTAATATTATTGTTAAGTTGCTTACGCCTCACCTCTTGGGCAATCATCGCTTTCATACGTCGTAAGCTATCAATCACACTAAAATCGATATAACGTCGATAGACAAAAGGTCGCAGCATAGCCGAAAGTTGACCATGGTATTTCCCTTGCCCAATCAAGCGGGCTTTCAACATGGCGTAACGTTCCCAATCTCGCCCTTGGTCTTGGTAATAGTTTTCCATGGCATTGAAAGACAAAACCAATGGGCCACTTTCACCAAATGGACGTAAACGCATATCCACTCGATAAACAAACCCATCAGCGGTTTTTTGATGCAATGCTGTGATTAGCTTTTGGCCAAGGCGAGTAAAAAATGTTTGATTATCTATGCTACGTCGAACACCTTGAGTTTCACCAGATTCAGGATAAACAAAAATTAGATCGATATCGGAAGAAAAATTTAGTTCCTCACCACCGAGTTTCCCCATGCCATAAACTAAAAGTTCTTGCTCCTGCCCTTCACTGTTAGCTGGTACTCCCCATTTACTTTGACAAAAATGACTAAGCCAATTTTTTGCCGCAAGAATTAGGCTATCCGCTAGAAAAGACAGACGCTTTAGCGATTCATCAAGGCTAACATTTAAAAAGAAATCACCAACAGCAATATGGACCATTTGTTCTAAACGAAATAAACGTAAACAACGATGTAATTGCTCTTCAGTTTCACAGCCTTTTAATTTTTCGGTAATGAGATTACTGTATTCTGGTGTACTATGAGTGAGTAGCTGCTCACTTTCAAAGAGTTCCACCACTAACTCTGGAGCCTGTAATGCACTGCGTAAAATAAAGTCACTTAAGCCTAAAGCATTTTTAAAAAGTACCTGCCGACTTTGTGAGAGTGTTTTAGCAATATCAGGATATTGTTGATAAAATTGTTGCCAACTAGCATTGCTTTGCTGTTCAACTATGCTTGAAGTAGTGGAATTAGAAGAATATGGCACATTACCCTCAATAAAACTATTTCTGCCCATTAAGTATCACTATTCGCTAACTAAATACTCAACCAAATGGGGAAGTGAAAATTAATTGCTCTGATATCACTAAAACAATAGACATAATATGTCATAAGTGATATTAATAAATGATAACCATAGCATTTTTGAGGACACTATGGCAGAAATGCAGCCACTAAAATCACTTATATTTTTGCTTATTTTATTGCTTTCCGCATGTGGAGATCCAGTAAAAGAACAAATAACCCAACAAACGCCAATAACTGAACAACGTATTGAATTACTTGCTCAAGCATTAGCTGACGGACAAGTTCGTAATGCTAATTTAATCAAGCAATATGCAGAAAGGCTGCTAGCGGACAAGCCCAGTTACAAACCGCTAATAGATGAATTTATTAAAGATACAGGTACACAAGGCCCAATGTACCAAGCTTTAGTTGATCGTCTCAATACTATAAAGAATCAGCCGCAAATGTTTGCCAATTCACAAGCGATTTATGATGAATTGTTAAATCTTTATCAAGCTGCCGATCCAGTTTTATATTCTGATGCCCTAAGTGATCCACTTAATGTCTTAGCAGATATGTCTGAAGGCACATTACCACGCGTAAATTCGATGTCAAAAACACAAAGCATGGCAGCGAATAAAGCACAGGATTTTGGCACAGGTGAACAGTTAATTGGTAACCCAGCTTACGGCAGCTGGACTACTGGCTCTAACGGCATGTCTTTCTGGGCGTGGTACGGTATGTATTCTATGATGGGAGATTTATTTGGCTCTCGACGTACATATTATAACGACTGGGGGCGTAGCCGAAATTATAGCTACTATAATGACTATGGCCGTAAACGTTATAGTTCACCTAGCCAATTAAGAAAACAAACTGATATTGATAACCGCACTCGTAAATCATTTCAAAGTCGTGGGCAAAAATACACCAGTACTTATAGTAAAAATAGAACCGGTGCTTCTAGCATTTCTAGTCAAAGTAAAAACGCGCAAACCAGTGCTAATCGCTTTGCCAGCAAAACAACGAATAAAAGTACTTATGCGAAATCAAGCAAAAGTACCAAAAATGCGAGCTTTAGAAATAGCAAAAGTACAACATCACGTAGCTTTCGACGTGGCAAGTAGGAATTAATATGAATACATTTATTGAAATAACTGGCTTAACCCAAGAATTATTAATTTTCTTAGCAATCGATATTGCCATCGCAATTGTACTACTCGGTGCTATGCGTTTTATTAGTGGTTTATCGGCACAAGTTAACTCTACCGACGAACTAGCAAAAGAAGATAATTTTGCCTTTGGCATTAGTGTAGCGGGGAGTGTTGCCGCGTTAGGTATTGTGCTAACAGGCGCGATTACCGGCGAAAATGCTGATAGTTACTTAATGGAAGCCGTAGGTATGGCTAGTTACGGTATTTTTGGTTTAATTCTAATTAAAGTTGGCCGCGTATTTCACGACCGCTTCGCATTAAACAAAATTGATAAAAATGCTCAGATTAAAGCTCAAAACATTACAGTGGGAATAGTTGATGCATCTGGTGCTATCGCAACTGCGATTATTATTCGTGCAGTACTGTTATGGGTGTATGGATTAGATATTAATACTTTTACTGCTATTGCCGCCGGTTTTATTGTTTCTCAAGCAATGTTGGTGTTAGTCACTCGTATTAAAGAACGCCAATATGCTGCCAATAACCAGAATGCCAGTATGCAAAGCGCTTTTGCCGAAGGACAAATAGCTTTAGCTATTCGTTATGCTGGACAAGTTATTAGTACTGCTCTTGCCGTAACTGCAGCAAGCCATTTTCTAACTTACAGCCCTGAAACCTTAATGATAAATCTGGTTGGCTGGCTAGTTTTCGGTATTATCATGACAATTCTTGTCGCATTACTAACATCTATCGCCAAACGCTTAGTATTAATGGGTATTAACCTAGTGGAGGAAGTTGATCAACAACATAATATTGGTGTTGCCTGTGTAGAAATGGCCATTAGTATTTCAATTGCGTTAATTTTAACGGCACTAATGTCATAATTGGTCAGTGATTTAAAGCCTTAGTCAATGAACTGTTTAAGCCCTAAGCTCGGGCTTAAATAGTCTTTACCAAAATACTCAAATAATAGACTCATCTTCCCTACATGTTAAAAGCCAGGAATTACCACAATGAGCACTAGAAATCGCCTCTGGGATGATGTTCTTCTTATTCTAACAATGGCCGTATTAGCAGGCTGCGGGCTTATTTACGAATACTTATTATCACATTATGCTGGTCGTGTACTTGGCATAATGGAAAGCACTATTTATGCAATGATAGGCTTAATGATTGTTGCTATGGGTTTAGGAGCTTTTGCTGCTAGAAAAATTCAATGTGCGTTTAACGGTTTTGTTTGGTTAGAGCTCGCTATCGCTTTTTTAGGTAGCGGATCAATACTAATTATTGGCGGCCTAATCGCCCTTACGCAAACATTCCCTGAAATATTAGGACAAATGTTTAACTTACCACCTGACGCCTACCCTCGCGGTGGCTTATTTAAGCAATTGAGCTTTATTGCCTTTAACAGTCCTTATTTCTTCGGCCTTATTTTGGGCTTTTTTATTGGTATGGAAATACCATTGATCGCCAGAATACGTGAAGAAATACATCAAAAACACTTGAAACATAATTTAGGTACTATTTATGGTGCTGACTATGTTGGTGCCGGTATAGGTGCAGCAATTTGGGTAGTGTTTTTACTGACTATCGACATCAGTAAGGCCAGTGCATTAACCGCTGCATTAAACCTACTTGCCGGTAGTGTTTTTGTAATTTATTACTGGCAAAAATTAAACTGGCGTAAAACGCTAATCTCTGCTCATATTGTTCTCTTTGTCGCCATCATCGCTATTTATCAATTTGGTAATTCTTGGTTAAGCCAAATGAGTAACTTATTGTACTTAGATAAAGTTGTTTATAGCGATAAAACACGTTATCAACAGCTAACATTCACCGAGCGAAATATAGGTGCAATGCAAGATAAAGTGATTAATTTTTACTTAAATGGTCGCTTACAATTCTCATCATCTGACGAATTTATCTACCACAGCTACCTCGTTAGCCCTGTATTAGCGGGTTCAGCAAGACAAGAAAATATTTTAATTGTTGGTGGCGGTGATGGACTAGCGCTTCGTGATGTACTGCAATGGCAACCGAAGAGAGTTACCTTAGTTGATTTAGACACAGAATTAATTAACTTATTTAAATCACCTAATGAAAAACTGCCTAAGCAATTAGCAAATAGCATTACGTCGTTGAATAAGGCGAGCTTGCAAGACAAGCGTGTTGAAATAATTTCCGCCGATGCCTTTATTGCTATCGATAAACTTTTGCAAAACAACGAGAGTTTTGACGCTATTATTGTTGATTTACCTGATCCAAGCCATCCAGATCTAAACAAACTTTATTCCGTTAACTTTTATGCTCGTTTAAAGCAATTGCTCGCAGGAGACGGCTTAATTGGAATTCAGTCGGCAAGCCCTTATCACGCAAAAGATGCCTTTATTGCAATAGGGAAAACCGTCGATGCGGCAGGCTTTTCATCTGTTCAACAATATCACGACAATGTACCTAGTTTTGGCGAGTGGGGTTGGACCATTGCTAGTAAAATAGGTGCAGCGCCATTGACTCGTTTAACAAAGTTGTCGAAATTACCCGTTCAACACCATTGGTTAACACTGCCTATGGTAATTAATGCCTTTGATTTTTCACGCGACTTTTATCAAAACCAAGCAAGTATCCCTATTAACTACTTAGGCAGTCATGCTATTTATCAGCTGCATCAACAAGCATGGCAAGACCAACAAGGCTTAAATAATGCTCATTTACAATAAAATAAAGTGAGTTATGATGATAAAAATGAAAATAAGCGCTTGACATATTATGTCTTGATGCTAAATTAACCCTACACGACATATTATGTCGTCAAGTAAAAAACATCACAAAGTGTTTTTTACGCTACTTATTTAAACATGAGGAAAAACATGAATATTCATAAGATAGCTGATTACCTAAATACATTGGCAGACGAATCACATACCGGGATGGTTTTTGATTGCCAGCCAATAACAGGTGAAGTTGATGTGTTACAAATTACGGTACTTGGCCGTGAAGAACTACCAATTTTTGTTTCGGTTACTGACGACCAAATTTTATGTATTACTTACCTTTGGGGTCAGGATGAAGTTAAGTCAGATAAAATCAATGAAATGCATGTCAGTATGCTGGAAATGAATATTCCAATGCCACTGTCGTCATTTTCTAAAATTGGTGATAAGTATGTCATTTTTGGCGCACTGGCCATTAGCTCGACATTTGATGATATAGAACATGAACTAGCAGTATTAAGTAACAATGCGCTAGAGATTATTGACGATATGAGTGATTACTTAATTTAAGCAGCCACTGTAGGAGTATTAATATGAGTATTTTTAAAAAAATTATGACCGCAATCCGTGGTGGCGCAACAGAAGTTGGTGAAGCCATTGTTGATTCAAATGCAACACGTATATTCGAACAAGAAATTCGTGATGCTGAAAACCACTTAACTAAAGCAAAACGCGACCTAACCGGCGTTATGGCTCAACAAATGTCTTCAAGCCGTGAAGTTGACCGTATCAAGCGTGAAGTTACTGAGCATGAAGGCTATGCAGTACAAGCTTTAGAAAAAGGTGATGAAACACTTGCTCTTGCTGTGGCTGAGAAAATTTCAGCTTTAGAAAGTGAACTAACAACACAACAGCAAGCACTAGACAGTTTTCAAGGTAATGCTGAGCGTTTAAAAGAGTTAGTGAAAAAGAGTGAACGCCAAGTTGCTGAATACAAACGTCAATTGTCTATGGTGAAAACCACTGAAAGCGTACAAAAAGCAACTTCCGCTATCACAGATAATTTTTCATCAAGTAACTCTAAACTACTTAATGCGAAAGACTCATTAGAGCGCATTAAAGCTAAGCAACAAAAATTTGATGACCAAATGAAAGCTGCTGAAGTTTTAGAATCAGAAAATTCAGATAGCTCATTGGAAGCAAAATTGAAAGAAGCGGGCATTGGTGCTAACGATAACAACGCGAACTCTGTTTTAGAGCGTTTAAAAGCTAAACAGAAATAATTTACCAACCTTTTACACCGCTTTTCATCATAGATGTTAAGCGGTTTTTTCGTTATAGATCACATAAATTGAACAACAACGATAAATAGATAATTTTTAGGAGAGACCCTTGAGTTTTTTTAAACGAATGTTTAACAAGCCAGTTGAAGAGCGCAAGCTAACTAATGTTAAAGACCTGACTCAAGGTGATATTTTAGTTATGTCTGATAGTTTTGGACTTCCTGAAAACCTTAGAACAAAAGAATTTCAAGTAAGTGCGGTTAACAGCTATGAATTTGAGCATAACACCCAAACCGAGTGGGTTTTAACCGGTAATAATGACCTAGAACTATATTTAACCTTAGATGAAGATGATAAAACTTACTTAAAATTTTCATTAAAAATATTACACCAAGACGTAGAAAGTCTATTTGACCTTGAACAGTTCTCAGCGATTTTTGATGAACCAGGCAACGCTCAAATTGAGCGACAAAATGACACCGGTACTACCTCAGGTTGGAGTGACGAAATATATCGTCAAAGTGTTTTTGCTAAAGTTGGTTTTTTCCATCGTAAAGATCATCGAAAAAATACTTTATCACCTTATGAAGGCAAAGACAGTGGTGAACAATTTGAACTTTATAGCTTATACAATGAAGATCAAGATAAAGGCATCGACATTGAAGTATGGCAAGATGGTGATACCGAAGTGTTTTTAACATTATTTAAAGCTACTACCGATATTGTTGATATGTACCCAGGAAGCTAACTGTGTCTAGAAAATTACCCGAAAAGTGGCAGTCATCCGTAAAAGCAGTAAAAGCTGTACAAGTTGCCTTTGATATGGATGAAAAAATTCAGTTGTCCATAAGAAAGCAAGCGTTAGAAGCCGGAATTAGCCCTTCTGAACAAATTAGAGATATTTTAGGCTTACCAACCAATAAGCGTCCAAAACGCCCGAGATTAACGGTAAGTTTGTCACCAAGTGATTATGACTTGTTAGCTGAGAAATATAACTTAACTGCTGATCAACAGCTTGAAATTAAGAAGAAGTTAATGGATGATTTAATTCATTATGTTGAAGAGTCATTAAATTAACCTTCAACTGAACATAATTTAGCTATTTTAACATTAAGAGATAAACAATGATCGTCGTACAAAAAGCCATGGAAAAAAGTAATTTATACCGTATTGATGAATTCGGGGTAAAAAATTACAACTATGGCTTTATCGGTATTGTTTCTTTTACTTTGTTTCTATTCTTAAACCTTACTCTAGGTTATATCACCTACCAAGCGGAGGTTGGACTTGAGTTTTCGCCTGTTCAAAGTTACAGCGACGCTATTTGGTTAATGGTAATGTCATCAACAACAATTGGTTTTGGTGATGTATATCCAATCACCTTAATCGGCAGAATATCAGTTTTTATTATGTTTATTCTTGGTGTTGGTATTTTAGGTGGTATGGGTGCAGTGTTTGTCAATAAAGTATTTGGTTTTGCTGATACCAATATAAAAAACCGTGAATTGAGAAAACAAAATGCACAAATTATTGAACAAAATGGAGAAATATCAAAGAAGCTGTCAAAACTTGAGCAGCAAATTGAACGCTTAGCTAAAGCACAGAACAACAACTCAAGCACTTAACCAATTCATTTACAGCTGCTAGTGCCTGTAAATAACAATAAAATCAGAGTCGAACTCCCCCAAACCTCTTACATATATTAATGTGAGTTTTTGTACACAAGTTTCAATGTAGTTTTACACTCCCATCATATTTTCACAAAAATAACGGCTAGCAGTCAGCTATTTATGTGTCATACTGACATTGGAATAACAATGACTTAAACAGGGAAAGCACTATGCGATTAAAAACCATCACATTAACAGCAATAATTATATCTATTTCTGGTTGTGCCAATAATTCAGCTTTAGAAGAAAACATTGCCCGCTTAAATCAAAAAGTAGATAACCTTACTGAGCAAGTAAATAGCTTATCATCGCAAACACAGGCGATGTCATCAGAAGTAACTGAGCTTGGTGCGGTGCAAGAAATGACCAATGATACGGTATCTGAAACTAAAATGGCTGTAGACAAAGCCAATGAGCGCATTGACAACATAGTGGCTAGTTATAAAAAATAATTTAATTCAAGTCATGTAAACACCGTAAGATACACACCATTAGCGTAATTATCTTACGTTTATGGTGTGCATATTACCTGACTAACTCAGTTACAAGTCCTTTCGGAGTCGCAACTTGTTCAGCAAATAACTGTAGATTTTCAGTTTTATCACCAACAAAGCGCCGCACAGAGTCTGAAATTACAAGTTTAGAGCCTCCACTATCCGTGGTTAATGGGCTATGAACTTCAATTAACTTTTTATTGAACTCATATGATAACTTTATGTTTTGCTCGACGATACGCACTGGCGTGCCAACTTCTACGTGTTCAAAAAGCCATTTAATATCTTCATCATATAAGCGAATACAACCAGAGCTTGCACGCATACCAATTCCAAAGCGTTGGTTAGAGCCATGTAATAAAAAAACACTGCTACCTAAGCGCAAAGCAAATTTGCCGAATGGGTTATTTGGTCCCGCGGGAACCTCATCAGCAAGTTGCCTTCCATGTTGCGCTAAGTAACGCGCTTTCATTTCTTTTGTTGGTCGCCATACCGGGTTTGCTCTTTTTTCACTGATATAACTTACGGTATTAGGGGTTGCTAGCCCTTGGCGACCAATACCAACAGGAAATACATGAACACTTTTACCATTAGGTGGGAAGTAATATAAGCGTAACTCGGGTAAGTTAATGATTATCCCTTCTCGTTTGCCAAAAGGCAGCAACATTTCATTGGGAATAACCAATGATTTACCTATTTCTGGTAAGAAAGGATCGATATTAGGGTTCGCTGCCATTAAAGCAAGAAAACCAACATTATATTTCTCAGCAATCTCTTGGAAATAATCACCTTTAGTAACGGGATGGTATTCAAGCGCGCCAAGCAATCGAGAATTGTCATTTGGCAGTTTATATTCTTTAGTGTAACCCAACTGCCCTATAAGCAAGTACCAACTGACCAAGAACGCCGATTTTACAAGTAAAAGCATTTCAATACGCATACTATTCGGAAGCATGAATTTAGCTGTATATTGAGCGTTACTCACTTACGCAGGTTCAAGCCAATACGGCGGCATAGCGATTGCCATTGCCTTAGTATTATCTAACGCTGTTAAAAGCCCATCGACTTTGCCACTCTGCCATTGCACCAGTTTTTGAGGTGGCTCTGATAGTTTTTCCAACTGCTGTTGAATAATCCAAAGTGACTGCAATTCACTTATCCCATGCTGTAAATCTAACCATGGTCGACGAAATTTATCACGTAATTCATGATTAAAAATTCCTGACAACCAGGTTCCTGTTAACAAGCTGCGATACAACAGCTTACTTTGCGCAATATATTGTTCACAAGTAAAACTGACAGCACTTTTCATTTCCTGGCTAACTTCACCTAAACTAAACTCGATACGCTCACGAGAAAACTTAACTAGTTGATTACGTGCCGATATACCGGCTTCATTTGACGCTTTTACGCGCACTAAATACATTTTTAAAATAGTAAGTTGTAGTTGGTTAAAGCGACTGGAATGAAGGAATTCACTAATATCCTCTTTACTTGGAAAACGACGTTTAGCAATCTTTAGTTGCTCAATAAGTTGCTCACTATAATTTAATTTTTTGCGGTAATTTCCAGTCTTATTTGTCAGTTCTTGCAGGTTTACTGCGTTGTCTACCCAGGATAATAAATGAACAAAATGGCTTAATTCATTTCGAACCAGTAACTCTTCTGACGATAAATAAGACTCAAATAGCCAAAAACCATGGCGCAGTACCGCTAAACTAGCCTTAATATTAGCTAAATCTGTTAAAAGTTCGCTTGATAGATACTGAGCTATGTTATGCTGTAAATCCGTTAGCGCTAGGTTTAAGCCTAAATTAAAGGCATTCTCAATAGAGTTTGTTGTTGAATCACAGATAAAAAGTACGGTGTTATTTTGGATATTTTTAGGTTTACCATGGAACAAGGCATAGCCGCGTGCTGCTTTGCTTTCTATCCCCGGGCGCATCGCAAGCTGTTCAAATAACAGTTCAGCAATGCAAAATAGAGCTTCTTGCTTGCCACTGACTAACTCAAGTTCTATTTCGCAAATCTCTTCACGGCTGTCGCCACTTGAAATACTCCCTTGATCAAATGCAATTTCAATTTTATTTTCTTTCTCATCAGTGATCAGCCATATACTTCGGCTAAAGTCTGTAGTAAATAATGCAATTAAATCATGTTGTAGATCTGCAACATGTTGCTTTTCGTGCCATATTTTATCAGGAAACAGAGATAAAATTGGCGAACTGCTTTCAATATCAATGTTATACTCAGGCCTACTATGTAAACCACCAACGACCTGGCCGGCAGTTTTTATAGTTTGTTCATAGTGCCCATTGCTGCATCTAACGCGTAAGCCCATATCGTATTGACGAAAATTAAGCTCAGGGGTATCAAAATAGGTATTTTCAAGTTGTTTTTCTTGGTAGCTAAATTTAATATTATTTTGCTTAAATATTTGGCTAATTATCTCAGCACTCATTCCTGGTAGCACTAAATATTTAAGTTCTATTTCGGTGGTCATATTTTTCCAATACTGTTTATAAATCAAGCTTGTCGACACTTAGCTTTCGAATTTGTTGCAAATTAATTAAAATGCTTATGGTAATATTACAGGATAAATATTTAATATCAAAAATCTCCGTAATGATAGCAATCATCACTTGCTATCATTACGGCAAAGCCCTACTATCTTTGCCATTCACTGTTTAATTGGCGCTATTGGTTACTTAATGATGAACATAAAACAAACTTTCTTGCTATTACTTTGCTCTTTGTCTTTTATTTCGCTAGCTCAAGCAGCCGAAAGTAGCACCACTGATGGCTATATTTCTGAAAATTTATTTGTCTATATGCATTCAGGTGCTGGTAAAAACTATCGTATTCTTGGCACCATTAACTCAGGTGACAAAGTACAGTTAACTGGCGAAACGAATAATGAATACAGCCAAGTTATTACAGACAAAAATAAAACTGGTTGGATTGAAAGTAAGCATGTTTCAACAAAGCCAGGCATGCGTTATGTCATTGCTGACTTAAATGAAAAATTAGCTAGTTTTCAGGCGCAATCAGATGCAACAGCAATGCAGCTTGAAAATACTCGCGGACAAGTAGAAGCACTAAAAACCGAACGTAGTGAATTACAAAATAACATTGCTGCTTTAAATATGGAATTAACTGGAACTAAATCACAATTAAAGAGTCAAGATACTGACATTAAAAAGCAATGGTTCTTTAATGGTGCCATTGTTTTAGGCGTTGGTTTATTACTTGGGTTAGTTTTACCACGCTTATTTGCAAAACGTAAAGTCAGCATGGACAGCTGGAGTTAATCACATTTAAATTTGTTTAAGTCAATATTTTAACTATATGAAAATTATCTTTGATGTCTTACATTTATACTATCTTCCTCAATATTTGCCGGTGTACCATCAGCTAAAAAAAGAAAATAAGGGTGATGCAATATTTGTTTTTTATCATGGAGTGCATGATAAAATAGTTGAATCAATTATTTTCAATGAAAAATTACCTCATATTTGGGTAAATAATGTATTAGAAGCTACAGATTTATATTTAGAGAAAAAAGCGAATTGGATATTTTTCGCCAACTCTTTTTCTCAATTAGACCAAATACACACAGTAAGTAAATCAGTGCAACTGGGGCATGGCATCGGGCCAAAAGCTAGCTACTATAATAAATCGGATACGCCCACAACGGTACGGTTTGTTGAAGGCGACTATCGTACAAAACGTTTAGAGAAAATGTATCCGAATGATCTTTTTGTCGATGTAGGCTTTTGTAAGCTAGACCCAATAGTTAACAATAATATGAAGCTAGCAACTTTGGCTGATTACCAACTTGACCCAACAAAGAAAACATTACTATATGCTCCAACTTTTTATCCGAGTAGCATAGAGTGCTTTGCAAAAAATTGGCCTGAGCTTTTTAGCCAGTTCAATATAATAATTAAGCCACACTACTTTTCTCTATCAAAAGAAACGTATAAAGCGCAAAGAAAGCTATTAGAGCATTGGCAACATTTTGACAACGTTTATTTGGCCAATGTTGAAGACTACTCATTGGTACCTTTTATGGCAGTTGCAGATATACTGATCAGCGATGCATCCTCTGCATTATTTGAATTTTCAGCATTAAATAAGCCTGTTATTTGGTGTGACTTTTTAAAGCTAAGATGGGGTTACAGAGGCATATTTTCCTACCGATTTAAAAAACGTATGGACCAAGATTATGGCGAGTATGCTGATATAGCTGTACATGCAAAGTCGTTTAAAGAACTTAAAAAATTAGTAACTCAACAGCTAGACAACCCGAATGAACTAGAAGATGTTAGACTTGCTATGACAGAAAAATTATGTGGAAAAGTTGATGGACAAGTAAGTTATAGAATTATCCAATATCTTAGCGAAAATACCTAATATATATTCTAAGTACAAAGCTAACCACCTTTTAGTTAATAATTATTTTATCTCTTTGAAAACCTATTTGCTGGATTTATTATGAAAAAAATTGGCTACACTACAGGCGTATTTGACCTTTTCCATATCGGTCATTTAAATGTGCTTAAGCGTGCAAAATTAGAGTGTGACTACCTTATAGTTGGCGTAACAAGTGATGAATTATCAATGTCAGCAAAGAACAAAAAGCCCGTGATTCCTTTTCAAGAGCGCATGGAAATCGTTGAAGCAATTAAGTTTGTCGACGAAGTTGTCCCACAAGTAAACTATGACAAAGAAGAAGCATGGAATAACCTGAAATTTGATATGATGTTTGTTGGTGATGATTGGAAAGGAACCGATAAATGGAACCAAATTGAAAAAGACTTTGCAGCCTTTAATGTTGAAATAATTTACTTCCCATATACCTCACACACTTCGAGTACAATTTTACGAAATGTTTTAAGTAAAATATAACTGAGCATATAAATAAGTTAAAAATAATTTAGGTTTATCACTGCATATGAAAAAAATGAAATTACCTGTCGCAATATCTTCAATTGTGTTTTCTTCAGTTTTAAGTGCTGAACCATGGGTTGATACATCAAATATATTTCTTCGCTCAAATATCCAATTGCTTGCAGATACAGGTTTAATTAAAACACCGGTCACTACATTTCCACTTATGTGGCACGATATAGCAATAGATCTAAAGACCATTGAGCTAACTAGCTTAACTAATAGGCAAAAAAATGCCTACAGCTATGTCAACCACCAATTACGACTAGCAAAGCAGAATCAAAAAACATTAAAAACAAATGTTGCTTCCGACGATAAACGTTTTACCGGGTTTGGAGATAATTTCCGGGACAGTAATTCTATAACCTTCAACTCAAACTTTATGACTGACTCAATTGCAGTTAACATTTCGACTAATTATATCAATTCCCCAAATGATGGTGACAACGTTCGATTAGATGGAAGTTATATCGCTGCCTATCTAGGAAATTGGGTTTTTTCTGCAGGTAAGCAAGAGCGTTGGTGGGGGCCAGCATGGGATACAAGTTTAAGTATGTCCAATAATGCTCGACCTATGTCAGCATTGGCAATATCGAGAAAGTCTGCTATTGGCTTTGAATTACCATTTACTGACTACAGTATTCCGTGGACTGTTACTTCTTTTATGGGGTTAATGGACGACGAACGAGTTATCAATGACGCCTTACTTTGGGGGGTTAGGCTAAACTTCAAACCAGCTGATAACTGGGAGGTTGGTATAACTCGGCTAGCACAATGGTCTGGCGATGGCAGACCAAGCGATCTAGGTACTTTTTGGCGAGTATTTAAAGGTGAGGATAACTGTGGCGGTGTAGGGCCTTCGATTGAAGAATGTCAAGCGGGAGAAGAGCCAGGTAACCAATTAGCAGGCTATGATATCCGCTGGTCTTCAGATATTCTTAATCAACCTTTTTCAGTATACTTTACCATGTTTGCAGAAGATGGCGACCGGAAAGGTGGCCTTAGTATTTTTGGTGAAGAAAGGTACCAAATTGGTTTTGACACTCAACTTGACCTTTTTAATCAACACTGGCGAGTATACCTTGAAGGCACTGACACATACGCCAAGTGCAGTGATGGTGTAAATGGTGATGGAACAAGCAATATAGGTAATTGTTATTACGAACACCATATATACAAAACAGGTATGCGTTATAAAGGTAGAAGTATTGGAAGTAGCTATGAGAATGATGCCAGTACGCTAGTATTAGGAATGATTTCTCAAGGTAGTGGCGAAACAAATTATGAATTTAAGTTTAGATGGTTGCAACTTAATAAAGATAATAGTGATCGTGCGCCGGGCAATGACATGATTGGTAACACAGTAACTGAAATCGCCGAAAATGTACTTATGCTATCAAGTAAAGTTCAACACAATTATCGTAACTGGCGTTTCACTTTCGGAGCTGATATCAGTCAATCAAAATTTGACAATGATATAAGTACTAAAAATGTTATAAATGGCTACTTTAATATAGAATATAATCTTTAAATTTTGCTAGATTCGCGGCACGTTGTACGTGCCGCAGACATCGACATAGTAAATATTTACTTCCAACGATAATATTTCAATTTCTTGCGTATTTTAAATCGTCGTAATAGATTTAGCGGTTTTCTCTTTAAATGCTCTGTGCCAGACTCAATAAGTAACTCGATCGCGTGAAGTACTCGTTCACTCGACTTCCCATCTTTATAGGGGTGAATCGCCTGCCCATGCTCAATCACTTTACGTCGTTGCTCACTATCGTTTGTCATAGCTTGACTAATCAAATTTGATAGTAATTCAGCTTGCTGAAAATTAAGCATCCATGATTCTGGTCTCCGGTTCTTATATGCAATTACCAATTTTCCCTGTAATGAAAACTCAGTTAAAATTGAAGAAGTATCAGAGAGTAAAACATCCGCAGCTTGTAAAATTGGAATAATATCATCGGTTTCAATAAAACGTAATTTGCTACATACAAGTCCTTTATACATATTGACTTCTTCAGTCGTCGCTTTTGGGTGTAGCTTCACTATCCATTGCCAATCCTGCTCAGAAAGTATTTTTTTTATTTGGCTATACAATTCATACGTACTTGTTAACTTGGGGGAGAAAGTAGGAGCGTATAGAATGAGAGGAGCTTCAGCCTTAAACTGATCAACATTTGGATGAGGAATAAATAAAGGATCTAATTTAGACCATCCTGTTTCAATAACTTCACAAGTACCATCAGCAATATTCTTAAATGCCTCTGTAATATTAGGTCCTTGAGTACAATACAAATCAAAAAAGCCACGGATATTAAATTTATTCTTTTTTCCTGAATCAAAGCCATGAAAAACTTGAACTTTTATACCAGGGAAGAAGTCGGGAATAAAATTTCCGGGCGCTAACGTTGCGTGTGCATTGAAATGTTTTACATCTTGTATTTCAACTAATTGTTCGTCATTATCGAGAAGAAAATTTTCCGCCTCACTGCCATTAGGTATAAACCAAGCAACCTTATCACCTGCAGCTTTAATCATGGCTTCTATCGGTCTAAGTACACTAAAAGAATAAGATAAAGTTACATAAAATAAATATCGTTTGCCATTTAATTCATTGATTTGTTCAGGCACTTTTAAGTTCCAATAAGCACTACTAAGCCTTAAATATTACACAATTTAATGAATATATAGCAACTATCTAAAACATTCTTATACTTAATTTAAAATCATAAACCTTTAAAAATAGAGTACATATTTCCTCTGAGTATTAACTATTTACTATCTTTATTCGACTACATAAAAATAATAAGCATCGTTAGCTAACTTGTAGCTCAAGCTATTAAGAAATTACTATTGACTTAAAACAAAAAATAATTGAATAACACTTTTCATTGACAACAAGTGAAAAAATAAGTTATTAATACCCCATGAACTATTTATTCGCTTCAAACATACAATTAAGTAAAAGAAAAATGACAACATTTTCACGCATTATTCGAATTAACCTCCTCCTCGTATTATCCATGCGCGGCTAGGTTTTTATTGCTTGAAAAATAGATAGATAACAAAATAAAACACTAAACCCGCGCTAATAACCGCGGGTTTTTTTATGCCCGTAATTTAGTTCGAACGATTATTAACTAGGACAACACATGGGCATTAACAACAATAAAGTAATTATTTTTGACACAACATTGCGTGACGGCGAACAAGCATTAAATGCCAGTTTATCGGTTCATGAAAAATTACAAATCGCCCAAGCTATTGAACGTTTGGGAGTTGATATCATGGAGGTTGGCTTTCCTGTATCATCACCAGGTGATTTTCAATCAGTGCAAGAAATTGCACGTACCGTTAAGAACTCTCGTGTTTGTGCATTAGCCCGAGCAGTTGAAGCCGATATAAAAGCATGTGCTGACGCCCTTTCACCTGCCGAACAATTTCGCATTCATACCTTTATTTCCACCTCAGATGTTCATGTTCAGCAGAAATTAAAAAAGGACTTCGCTGATGTTGAGGCCATGGCCATTCACGCGGTTAAGTATGCTCGAAAATTTACCGATGATGTTGAATTTTCTTGTGAAGATGCAGGCCGAACTCCCATCGACAACTTATGCCGCATGGTCGAGCAAGCAATAAAAGCGGGCGCCACTACTGTTAATATTCCAGATACTGTTGGTTATACTTTACCAACTGAATTTGGCGGCATTATTACTAATTTATTTAACCGCGTCCCCAATATTGATCAAGCAGTAATCTCAGTGCACTGCCATAACGATTTAGGCTTAGCCGTCGCAAACTCAATGTCGGCAGTTCAAGCAGGCGCACGCCAAATTGAATGTACTATTAATGGTATTGGTGAGCGTGCCGGTAACTGCTCACTTGAAGAAGTGGCGATGATAATGAAAACTCGCCAAGAATTGTTAGGCGTACATAGCCAAATAAACCACCAAGAGATAGCTCGCACCTCTAAGCTTGTCAGTCAGTTGTGCAATATGCCAGTGCAATTAAATAAGGCTATCGTCGGTGGAAATGCCTTTAGTCACTCTTCTGGTATTCATCAAGACGGAATGTTAAAAGCCAGTAATACCTACGAAATTATGACACCAGAAAGCGTCGGTATCAGTAAAACCAAGCTGAATTTAACTTCGCGCAGTGGCCGTCACGTTATAAAACATCGTATGGAAAGTTTAGGCTATCAAGAATCCGACTATGAGCTTGAAAAGCTTTATAGTGACTTCCTGGCGTTAGCTGATAAAAAAGGTCAAGTATTCGACGATGACTTAGAAGCATTGCTATTTAATATTCAGCAGCAAGATCAACAAGAGCATTTCAGTTTACAAACACTGAATGTCCAAAGTGGCGGTAGCGAGTTTTCAACTTCAAGCATTAAGCTAGCAACGGGCTCTGATTATCAAATTGTTTCCGCAACGGGTAATGGCCCTGTTGACGCCCTTTACCGAGCTATCAAAAAAGCGGTCGATATTGAATTCGACGTCAGTGATTACAAAATATCAAATAAAGGCGAAGGTGAAGATGGTTTAGGTAAGGCTGACATTGTTGTGTCGTGGCAAGGTAGAAATTTTCACGGATATGGCTTAGATACCGACGTCATTAAAGCATCAGGCAACGCACTGGTAAATGCATTGAATGGTATTCACCGCGCCATTACAGTTGCCGAACTAAAAACTGAGCTTAAAAATGAAGCCGGTAGCGCACCTTAATATACGGCAAATTTTATTAGAAAAATTTAAATTTAATTAATAGGTAGATTAGAAAATGTCAAAAGTAGCAATATTAGCCGGTGACGGTATTGGGCCAGAAGTTATGGCACAAGCGGAAAAAGTTTTAGCAATAGTCGCAGAGAAATTCGATTTTGAAATTTCTACTAGTCACTATGACGTTGGTGGTTGCGCAATAGATAACCACGGTCAAGCGTTACCAGAAAGTACGATAAAGGGGTGCGAACAAGCTGATGCCATACTATTTGGCTCCGTTGGCGGACCTAAATGGAGTAACTTAGCGCCTACAGAACAACCTGAACGCGCTTCACTACTAGGTTTACGCGGGCACTTCGGTTTATTTTGTAATATGCGCCCCGCACAATTACAGAGTGCAATGTCACACTTATCACCACTACGCGCTGATATTTCTCAAGCTGGCTTTGACATCTTAGTGATCAGAGAGTTGACCGGAGGTATTTATTTTGGCGAGCCTAAAGGCCGAAAAAACCAGGGCCAAGAAGATGAAGCTGCTTTTGACACCATGATTTATTCACGTCAAGAAATTACACGCATTACCCACCTAGCCTTTCAAGCAGCTCAAAAGCGTCGCAGCAAAGTCATTTCAATTGATAAAGCCAATGTATTAGCGTCTTCACAATTATGGCGTGAAGTCGTCAATGATGTAGCTAAAGAGTATCCTGAAGTTGCAATTGAACATATGTATGTTGATAACGCTGCAATGCAATTAGTGCGAAACCCTGCACAATTTGACGTCATGTTATGTTCAAACCTATTTGGTGACATTTTGTCGGATATTTGCGCCATGATAACTGGCTCAATGGGTTTGTTGCCTTCAGCAAGCTTAAATGAGTCAGGTTTTGGTATGTACGAGCCAGCAGGCGGAACTGCGCCAGATATTGCTGGTAAAGGCATTGCCAACCCAATAGCACAAATTTTATCAGCAGCATTAATGTTACGACACAGCCTAAACCAAACTAAAGCAGCTAACGCAATTGAAAGTGCGGTAGCAGCAACCTTAAACGCTGGCTATTTTACTGGCGACTTATTAAGCGAAGCACAACGTCACACAGCTAAATCGACCTGCGAAATGGGCGATATTATCTGCCAATACATTAGAGATAATAAATGCACACAGGGAGCAAACTAACATGGCAACCACCTTATATGAAAAATTATGGCAACGTCACATTATTGAAGAAAAAGCCGATGAAACGCCATTAATTTTTGTTGATCGACATTTGATCCACGAAGTTACCTCACCACAAGCATTCGCTAATTTAAAGTTTCATAACCGCTCGCTGCGCCATCCTGAGCGCACAATAGCAACCATGGATCATAACATTTCAACGCGTTCGATTGAGATCAACGCCGCTGGTGAAGGTGCAGCGAACCAGCTGAGAACTTTAGAGAAGAACTGTAAAGAATTCGGCGTTAAATTATTCGGCATGGGTCATAAAAATCAAGGTATTGTCCACGTAATAGGCCCTGAACTTGGCCTAACATTACCAGGTACAGTGATCGTTTGCGGTGACTCTCATACCGCAACGCACGGTGCGTTTGGCGCATTAGCTTTCGGCATAGGTACATCAGAAGTAGAGCATGTTTTTGCTACCCAAACTTTACGACAAACCAAAGCTAAAACTATGAAAATAGAAGTACGAGGCCAAGTTGCACCAGGCATTAGTGCTAAAGACATCATTTTAGCCATTATAGGTAAAACGGGTAGTGCTGGCGCTACTGGCTATGTTGTTGAATATTGTGGCGAAGCTATTGAATGCTTAACCATGGAAGAGCGCATGACCATTTGTAATATGAGTATCGAATTCGGCGCAAAAGCGGGGCTAATTGCACCTGACAATACTACTTTTGATTATCTAAAAGGTAAGGAATATGCTCCCAAAGGTGAAATTTGGCAACAAGCAGTCAATGACTGGCAACAGTTAAAGTCTGATGATGATGCAACATTCGACAGCTATTTAACACTTGAGGCAAAGGATATTAAAACTCAAGTGACTTGGGGCACCACCCCGGGCCAAGTTACGCAGGTCGATAGCACCATCCCTGCCCCAGAAGATTTTTCTGATCCGGTAGAGCGAGACTCGTGCGCTGCCGCATTAAAATACATGGGGCTTACCGCTGGCACGAGAATCACCGACATCACTATTAATAAGGTATTTATTGGTTCTTGTACAAACTCAAGAATCGAAGATTTGCGTGCCGCAGCAGCTATTGCTAAAGGCCAGAAAGTTGCCGCTGCTGTTGATGCGATTGTTGTTCCTGGCTCTTACCGTGTGAAAGAACAAGCAGAAAAAGAAGGTTTAGCGCAAACCTTTATCGATGCGGGTTTTGAATGGCGTCTACCCGGCTGCTCTATGTGCTTAGGCATGAATGATGATGTATTAACCGAAGGAGATCGCTGTGCATCAACCAGTAATCGAAACTTCGAAGGCCGCCAAGGCCGTGGTAGTCGAACACATTTAGTTAGCCCTGAATTAGCAGCCGCAGCAGCCATTGCAGGACACTTTGTCGATTTAACTCAAACACAGCAAAAGAATGGAGCATAACATGGATAAATTCACAGAATATAAAGGCTTAGTTGTACCATTAGATGCTGCCAATGTTGATACCGACCAGATAATACCAAAACAATTTTTACAAAAAACGACACGCGTTGGTTTTGGCCAGCACTTGTTTCACGACTGGCGCTATAGCGACGCTGCGGGCACGAAAAATAATTCAGCATTTATTTTAAACAAACCGGAATATCAAGGTGCCAGTATCTTATTAACTCGAGAAAATTTTGGTTGTGGTTCAAGTAGAGAACACGCTCCTTGGGCCCTACAAGAGTATGGTTTTAAAGTAATTATCGCCTCAAGCTTTGCCGACATTTTTTATGCAAATTGTATCAATATTGGTATTTTACCAATAATACTACCTGAAGAAGTTATAGAAACATTATTCCAACAGTCGCAAAAAAAGCCGCAACATTTTCATGTGAACCTTGCAGAAAATGTCATCTCCACTGATATTGGTAACTATCATTTCAAACTTGACAGTTTTCAACAATACTGTTTGGAAAATGGCATTGATAGTGTTGGCTGGACATTAAACAAGCTAGATAAAATTAAAGCCTACGAAGACAAAATGCCAGCTTGGCAATAGATATAAAACTTGCCTATTAACTATCGATAATATGGTTAATAGGCACAGAATTTTAAGCTGGCTTAGATTCCCTCCCCTCTTTTAATGACAAGCTAATCATTAATTACTTTTAACAATGCCCAACAAATACACACCAATAGTAGGCAAATGCTTCAAACTCTATGTTTTAACGCTATAATAATCTAAAAATGATAGTGCATCCGTATAAGGGTTATAAATGGCAGAAGAACTCACAAAAATAGCTTTATCTGAGCTAGCGTTAGGTATGTATGTGGTGAGCATTGTCAATCCTAAGAAAAATATTAATGTTAAGTCAGAAGGTTATATTTCACATAACAAAACTATTGATAAATTAAAAAAGGCTGGAATTAAACATATCACCATTGACCCATCTAAAACTAAATCATCAGAAAATAACAATACGGAAACAACTGCTCCCTCAAAAAAGCAAACAGCTAAAAAAACAAATAAAAAAGTGGCTTTTAGTGCAGAAATGAAAAAAGCAAAAGCACTCTACGACAACGCTAAATGCTTACAAAAAAAGTTGCTCGATGATATATCTAAAGACAAGCAACTTGATATGGAAAGTGTTAACAAAACCACCAATGCCATCGTTGATTCTGTATTTCGTAACGAAGATGCCTTATCGTGTTTATCTCGATTACGAGTCAAAGATGAATATTTAATAGAACATTCATTAAATGTTGCAATTCTAATGAGTATTTTTGCCAAGCATATGAAAATCGAAAAAACTATTATCGAGCAACTTGCACTTGGCGCCTTTATGCACGATATAGGAAAAATAAAAGTTCCCGATCACATTCTTCATAAGCCAGGAAAGTTTTGTGATGATGAATACGAACAAATGAAAAAACATGTTGAATATGGCGTCGATATCATTAGCCAAGAAACAGCAATATCAGATATTTCTCGTAATGTGGTAAAAAATCATCATGAGCGTATCGACGGTAATGGCTACCCAAATAAAGTACCTGAACATGAGCTAGATACCTACGCTCGTATGATAGCCATTGCCGATAGTTATGACGCAATGACCGCTGATCGTGTATACAAGCCAGGTATGGCACCAATAAAAGCCTTTAAAATTCTCCGTTCAGGAGCCAACAAAGGGTACGATACTGAGTTGGTAGAACAATTTATCCTTTGTCTAGGAATTTATCCAGTGGGCACACTCGTAAAACTAACAAGTGGTAAACTAGGATTAATCAGCCAACTTAATAAAAATAAGCCGTTAAATCCATTTGTAAAAGTGTTTTATAACACCCGATTAAACCAAGCAATTGCAATTGAAGAAATTGACTTAAGTAATAATAAATATCAAGATCAAATTGATTGCTGTGTGCGCCCAGAAGAGTTTAATTTAAACTTACTCGGCTTTTTCAAAATGGCATTTGTTGATTAAAAAATCACACCTTAGCTTATTGTGATTAATTCCATGACGATAGTGCTGCCATGGTAAACTTCTCACCTCGAAAACTTAACACTACTTTTTGTGGAAGAATTTCGTTTAGTAATAATTCTCGCCCGATGTAATCACCCTCATAGCGATCTCGACCATTCACACGCACCCAACCTTGCCCGTCGCTGGCGTAAATGTGCATTTCAAATTGTATTGATGGCACACCATCTTGCACCCAAACTGGCATTTGAGTTAACGGTGTTAAGCCAGAATTTGCTTGCTGGCTTTCTTGCTCACTTGCATCATCGAATTGCTTGGTTTCTTCAATTGCCGATTGAAAACTTGCCAATAACTCATCCGAAACACCATCTGTAGCCTCCACGACAAAGTCTTCATTTACCACAGGACTTGGCGATTGAGGAGGGATTTGATTATCTACTAGCTGTTCAGGTGACTGCTGTTTTTGAATGTTACTAGCATTATTGTCAGCTATGTTTAAAGGTTCATTACTTAATTTATTGCTTGCCTGAGCGTTATTGTCGCTTATTACATTTCGACTTTGCTGACGCTCGAAAGTTAGTTGCGCTGAAGTTTTATCTGTATTGGCAATTTCACTTGCTACAAAGTTTGGCTCCGTGAGCTTTTCACCTAACCCTTCATGATTTACCAGCTCAACTTTTTCCGAGTTAATTTCTTCTTTTTTACTGCTTCCATTACTTTCACCATTTATTGTTTGTTGAGCGGGCATCAACACGGTATCAGCAGCATTTTGACTATGAGTAAATTGTATGCCCCACCATATTCCCACCGCTAAAAATATCGTTAACAGTGAAGCAAAACTTGCATATTTAAATAGTGGCGTTTGCCACCAATTGGTAACTTGAAATTCGTCGCCTAAAGCATCATGAGCGGCCTGCAATACTATTTTACGATTTACCACCGCATTATTACTGTTGTAGGCATTCATTAAAGCTCGTTCTGCTAATAAATTCATTAAACGAGGAATACCTTTACAGGTTTTGTGAATTGCATTTATCGCACTTTTATCGAAAATGTTACGAAAGCACTTAGCAACCGATAAACGATGCTTGAGATATTGCTCAACTTCTTGGCGGTTTAATGGCAACAAATGATATCTTGCCGTTATTCTCTGCGCTAATTGACGTAGATCTCGACGTTGCAAAAGTTGCTGTAACTCAGGCTGACCAATTAATATCACCTGTAATAGTTTTTTAGTATTAGTTTCAAGGTTAGTTAATAACCGCAATTGCTCTAATACTTCAGGTTGTAAATGTTGTGCTTCATCAATGATAAGTAATGTGTTGATATCATCATTATGATTTTTAAGCAGCTTTTGTTGAATTTTATCCGTTAAAGTTTTTAAAGTTGCGCCAGTTTTTCGATAACGAATTTTTAATTCATCACAAATCGTCGCTAACAGCTCTTGACTAGATAAAGTAGGATTAAGAATAAATGCTGCTTGTGTATTTTCAGGTAAGTTTTCCATTAAACGGCGGCTAATAGTCGTTTTACCTGTACCAACTTCACCAGTTAATAATACAAAACCGCCGGTATCACCTAAGCCATAGGTTAAATGATTCAGCGCTTCCCGGTGCCGATCACTCATAAATAAATAATCAGGGTTTGGTGCAATCGAAAATGGTTTATCCTCTAAACCAAAGTAACTCGTGTACATAGAATTTCTTAACTGATGAATCAACCCAGTGAAATTAACCCGAACCAGAACATAAGTCAAAAGTCAGCCAACATTTATGATAAACTTACATCTAATTAGTTACCTATAATTATTGATTTTCAGAGGTTTAGCGCCTAATTATGCAAAATATACAGCAGTCTCTTAATTACTTTTTAGTTGGTGGTGCCGTACGTGACAAACTACTAGGTCGTGATGTTGTCGATAACGACTATGTTGTTGTCGGAGCTACCGTAGAAGAAATGCTACAACTTGGCTTTACCCAAGTTGGCAAAGACTTTCCGGTTTTTTTACACCCAAAAAATAAGCAAGAGTTTGCGTTAGCGCGCACCGAAAAAAAGGCAGGAACGGGTTATACCGGTTTTAACTGTAACGCCTCCCCTGATGTTAGTTTAGAAGATGACTTATTACGTCGAGACTTAACCATTAATGCTATGGCTATGGCTATGGATGATACCGGCATTATATTTGATCCCTATAATGGTCAAGTAGATCTAGAAAATCGCGTACTTCGTCATGTATCAGACGCATTTATCGAAGACCCACTTCGAGTATTGCGTGTTGCCCGATTCGCTGCCCGCTATCACAGTTACGGCTTCACCATAGCACCTGAAACATTAACCTTAATGACTAAGTTAAGTAATAGCGGCGAGCTGTTAGCTTTATCAGGCGAACGAATTTGGCAAGAAATGGAGCGAAGCCTAGCAGATGACAACCCAGAGGTTTTCTTTCAAGTGTTATATCAATGCCAAGCACTTAAGTCACTTTGGCCAGAATTACACAACTTGTGGGGCGTACCAAACCCGAAAAAATGGCACCCAGAAATATGCTCAGGTGTCCATACTATGATGGTGCTTAAACAAGCGGTATCGTTATCAAAAAAAACCACCATTAGATTTGCAAGTGTCTGCCACGACTTAGGCAAGTCATTAACTCAAGATGAAATATTGCCATCGCACCCAGGTCATGAAACCGCAGGCTTACCGCTAATTGAGGATATTTGTCGTAAATTCAAAGTACCGACGGTGCATAAGAATTTGGCACTCAAAGTTTGTCAATTTCACTTGCATAGCCATAAAGCATTTGAGCTAAAACCTAGTACTATTTTAAAGTTATTTAACCAACTTGATGTTTGGCGAAAGCCCGAAGAATTCAAAGATTTTTTGCTATGCTGCCAAGCAGACTTCACTGGCCGATTAGGTTTTGAAAACCGAGAATACATTCAAAAACAATTTCTACTTCAAGCATATGAGAAATTAGCCCAAATAACAGCAAAGCCCTTTGTCGAGAAAGGCTTGAAAGGCTTGGCAATAAAAGAAGCTATAGCGCAAACAAGATTAGTAGAGCTAAAAACATTTAAACAATGCTTTGTTGCAGAAAACTCAATCAATTAATACAACGCAATAGTTTTTCAGAAAATTTCTGTTAGCTCTCAATAGATAGCTGCCTGTAATAAAAAAGCCACATCAAAAGATATGGCTTATTTAAAATAATGTAGATATTGACTACTAAAGTCAGCCTTAATGCTTTTTAAAGTCTTCAGTTTCGAAATAGAATGGTTTCATCGTGCCGCAGTTTAGAAACTTATATTGCAGCTCAGTGCGCTTAGGAACAGGTGATGAGGTATTGAACTTTGTTAAACAGCCGGCATTTACATCGATATGAATTAAATGATCATAACTTGGTGCCTGTTGTAGACGATGAATATAAATTTTGTAGTTTTTTCGGTATGAAACTACATCATACTCTTGTTTTTTACTCGAAGGCTCAAGTTTGTCGAGCTTTCGAACATATAGTTTTTCAGCAAAATTCAAGGTTACATTCTTGTATACCAACATTCCGTCGCGTTCAAAATGCCCAGCATAAACATCAGCTTCAAGTGCAACTTTTTCACCTCGCATAAGACGTTGTAGGTTAAAAGGCTTAGGTTTTATAGTCACCATGTCATTGTCACGCACTAATTGCATTAGTGCGACATCTTTCACGTCAAGTTTATAGAGTAATTGAACATCGTGAGGTTTATGATAAAGCGGTAAATGATAAGCAAAAATAGTGGATGACTTATTCATTAGCACCATACCATGAACGCCTACATAGGCAGGGTCTAGTGGTGGTAACTCTTCAGGTACAGATTCTGCCAAACTGCTAAAACTCGTGAATACAATTAATAGGGATGCAAGCAAAGCTCTCATTCAATATAACTCTTTTTGATAATGTAGATAACTAAGAATTGTATCAGAAATACGATGATATGCCTGCAAACTAACAGCTAATTAATTACAAAAGAGAGTCGTTAAAATCAAAGCTTTTGAAACAAAAATCCCGCTATAAGCGGGATTTTATCAATCTATTTTGTTAATACGTCTTAACTTTTTAGGTCATCAAAAAACTTTTTCACGCCATCAAAAAAACCAGTTTCTTTCGGGCTATGTTTGCTGTTGCTTTTGCCCATTTTCTCTTCTAATTGACGAAGTAAGTCAGCTTGGTCACCAGACAAACTTACTGGCGTTTCAATCACTACTTTACACATTAAGTCACCCGTTGAGTGGCTGCGCACTGACTTAACACCTTTACCACGTAAACGGAACATTTTCCCTGTTTGCGTTTCTTTTGGTATTTTCAGCTTCACTTTACCTTCAAGCGTAGGTACTTCAATTTCGCCACCTAAAGCTGCTGTTGTAAAGCTAATTGGCACTTCACAGTACAAGTGGTTTTCATCACGAACAAAAATCTTATGTTCTTTCACATTCGCTTGAACGTATAAATCACCTGCTGGTGCGCCATGCTCACCCGCTTCACCTTCACCTGACAAGCGAATTCTATCACCAGTATCAACACCTGGTGGAATTTTAACAGATAATGTTTTGGTTTTCTCAACACGGCCTTGACCACGACATGAAGTACATGGTTCAGCAATAACCTTGCCTTTACCTGAACATGTTGGACAAGTTTGTTGTACCGCAAACAGACCTTGACGCATTTGTACTTGGCCATGGCCATGACATGTAGAACACGTTTTTGCACTAGTGCCTTTCTTCGCGCCCGAGCCAGCACATGGATCACAACTTACATACGTTGGTACTTTAATTTCTAAGGTTTTACCCTTAACGGCATCTTCTAAGGTTAAGTCAAGGTTGTAACGTAAGTCGCTACCACGACGTTGACGAGATTGACCGCCGCCACGACGGCCGCCACCACCAAAAATGTCACCAAAAATATCACCAAAGGCATCGCCGAAGTCTTGTCCGCCGCCAAAACCACCGCCACCATGGCCGCCTTGTTCAAATGCTGCATGACCGTATTGATCATAAGCAGCACGTTTTTGATCATCATTTAAGATTTCATAAGCTTCTTTAATTTCTTTAAAGGTTTCTTCTTTAGCTTTGTCACCTTGAGTTCTATCTGGGTGATACTTCATTGCTAAACGTTTGTAAGCTTTTTTGATTTCTCGCTCGCCTGCATCTTTCGATACACCAAGAGTTTCATAATAATCGCGTTTTGACATAGGTTTGATTTCTTTACTTCAATGTTTGGATACTAATTTGTTTAATTTCTTATTCGTTGTTTTAACAATTAATTAAAACATCAAAAATCTAAGCAAATTAATATCAATTAATAATTAATTTTCAATTCTGCTTTACGCTATCGCTTGATAAAGCAAAGCGCCGATAAGTATCGACGCTTTAATTTTCCATATAAACAACAAATATTTAATTACTTTAATTGTCGCTGTAGCGTACTAGAGCAAGGAGGACACGCAAAGCATACAAGTGTATGTGAGCATGTCCAACGTAGCTATTGGGCGCTACAGTAAACAATTCAATAATTAATGACTATTTGTCGTCTTTAACTTCTTCAAACTCAGCATCTACAACATCATCACCTGCAGGGCCAGATGCATCATCAGCTTCTGGTGCAGCACCTTCTGGCGCGCCACCTTGAGCTTGTGCTTTCGCTTGAGCAATTTCCATTAACTTAGCTGAAGCTTCGATAACAGCTTGTGACTTAGCGTCAATCGCTTCTTTATCATCGCCTTTGCTAGCTTCTTCAAGCTCAGTTAATGCAGCTTCAAGTTTTTCTTTATCTTCACCAGCAAATTCTTCACCAGCTTCTTCAATTTGCTTACGTGTTGCGTGAACCATGCCGTCAGCTTGGTTACGAGCTTGAACTAATTCTTCAAACTTCGCATCAGCGTCAGCATTTGCTTCAGCGTCATTTACCATTTGTTCTACTTCTTCATCTGATAAACCAGAAGAGGCTTTAATAGTAATTTTTTGCTCTTTACCTGTGTTCTTATCTTTAGCTGTAACGTGCAAGATACCATCAGCATCGATATCGAAAGTTACTTCGATTTGTGGCGTACCACGTGGTGCTGGATCAATACCTTCAAGGTTAAATTGACCTAAAGACTTGTTCGCAGAAGCTTGCTTACGCTCACCTTGTACAACATGTACAGTAACTGCTGCTTGGTTATCATCAGCTGTTGAGAATGTTTGAGATTGCTTAGTTGGGATAGTGGTGTTTTTATCGATAACTTTCGTCATCACGCCGCCCATAGTCTCAATACCTAGTGATAATGGCGTAACGTCTAATAAAAGAACGTCAGTTACATCACCAGAAAGTACACCTGCTTGTACCGCAGCACCTGAAGCTACTGCTTCATCAGGGTTAACATCTTTACGTGGCTCTTTGCCGAAGAAATCAGTTACCGCTTTTTGAACCATTGGCATACGTGTTTGACCACCAACCAAGATTACGTCATTTACGTCGCTTACAGAAAGGTCAGCATCTTTAAGAGCAGTTTTTAACGGCTCTAACGTTGCTTTAACCATGTCTTCTACTAAAGACTCTAACTTAGCACGTGTAACTTTGATGTTCATGTGCTTAGGACCAGATGCATCAGCAGTGATGTAAGGTAAGTTAACATCAGTTTGTTGTGCAGAAGAAAGTTCACATTTCGCTTTCTCAGCAGCTTCTTTCAAACGTTGCATCGCTAATGGATCAGTTGTTAAATCCATACCTTGGTCTTTCTTGAATTCGTCTACTAGGTAGTTGATTAAACGGTTATCAAAATCTTCACCACCTAAGTGTGTGTCACCGTTTGTAGCAAGTACTTCAAACGTGTGCTCGCCTTCAACTTCATCAATTTCGATGATAGAGATATCAAATGTACCACCACCTAAATCGTATACTGCAACAACTTTATCACCTTGTTGCTTGTCCATGCCGTAAGCAAGAGCAGCAGCTGTTGGCTCGTTGATAATACGCTTAACATCAAGACCCGCAATACGACCAGCATCTTTAGTTGCTTGACGTTGTGAATCGTTGAAGTATGCAGGAACTGTAATTACTGCTTCAGAAACACTTTCACCTAAAAAGTCTTCTGCTGTTTTCTTCATTTTCGCAAGAACTTCAGCTGAAACTTGTGGTGGAGCAACGTTTTTATCACGTGCTGTAACCCAAGCATCACCGTTATCAGCTTTAGTAATACCAAATGGCATTATTTTAATATCACGTTGTACTTCTTTGTCTTCGAAGCGACGGCCAATTAAACGCTTAATAGCAAATAAAGTGTTAGTAGGGTTAGTTACTGATTGGCGCTTAGCTGGTTGACCAACTAACGTTTCGCCTTCTTCTGTGTAAGCGATAATAGAAGGAGTTGTACGATCGCCTTCTGCATTTTCAATTACACGAACGTTGTCGCCGTCTAGTACAGCAACACAAGAGTTTGTTGTCCCTAGGTCAATACCAATAATTTTGCCCATCTTGAGGATCTCCGAATACTTATATGTTAAAAATAAAGATTAAATCTATCGATGAACAGTTAGTGGGGGCAGGAAAAACTCTTTTCAACTATTTTTCTCGAAAAAAATTAAAAAATGTTAAATTTTATTTCTTCTACTCTTTATAACGTTTTAACTATTTCCATCAATAGTAAAAAAAAGACATAAAAAAACCAGACACTTGCCTGGTTTTTGTACAGTACAAAAACTAATTAAGCTGTTGTATCAACTACCGGCTTAGCTTTTGACACCATAACCATAGCAGGACGAATTAAACGACCATTTAATTCATAACCTTTTTGCATAACCGCAATAACGGTATTCGGCGCTACACCTTCAACTTCTTGCATTGACATTGCTTGGTGCAATTCAGGGTTAAAAGGTTGGTCTTGTGGGTCTACAGCTTTAATTGAAAACTTCTCTAGTGAAGCCAATAAACCTTGGTAAGTTAATTCAATACCTTCAATAATACCTTTGTTACTTTCATCTTCTTTATCGATGTTTTGTAACGCACGCTCAAGGTTATCAACAGTTGATAACATTTCACCGGCAAATTTCTCTAAAGCGAACTTACGCGCTTTCTCAACGTCTTGCGCTGCACGACGACGAACATTGTCAACTTCGGCTTTCGCGCGAATAACTGAGTCTTTTTGGTCAGCAACCGTTGATTTTGCAGCTGCTAACGCCAACTCTAGTTCATTTATCTTTTCTAGCTCTTCACTGATATTTTCAGCAGCCGCGTCAAATTGAACTTCAACTTGCTCTTCTGCTTGGTCAATAATCTCTGCTGCTAATTCGTCTGCTGCAATTTCTTCAGCACTTTTATTTTCTGTTGACTCGTTGGCCATGAAAAACTCCAAAGTATCTTTAATTTTCAAAGTTGGTAAAACACAATACCGCTAATTATGGGGGCTTGTTTTTATGATTCAAGCACAAAAGTAAATCATTTAGTAAAAAGTCAACTTTACAAGTGAACCAAATAGCGCGAAACTGCCGTTAGTCGCCTATTTTATTACGGTTTTATCCCAGCAATGAGTCAAATATATAAAACGGTGGGCTTAATTGGCAAACCTCATCATGACGGTGCCAGTTCAACCATCGAAACTTTACATCAATATTTATCAGAAAATGACTACCATGTTGTAGTTGAAAGCTCAGTAGCACCTTCAATAAATATTGAAAACCTAGCCATTGCTTCACTAACGGAAATTGGTGAACAAGCAGACTTAGCCATTGTAGTTGGTGGTGATGGCTACATGTTAGGTGCGGCACGGGTATTATCATGCTACAACATTGGTGTACTTGGCGTTAACCGTGGCAATTTAGGCTTTTTAACCGACCTATCACCTGACGATTTAATTACACCACTTGAGGCTATTTTAAAAGGCGAATCACGCAGTGAGCAGCGCTTTATTATCGAAGCAGAAGTATATCGACACGGTAAATTAAAAAGCTCAAACAGCGCGATAAACGAAGCCGTACTTCATGCGGGTAAAGTTGCCAACATGATAGAATTCGAAGTTTATATTGATGGCAGCTTTATGTTTAGCCAACGCTCAGACGGCCTAATAGTTTCAACACCAACAGGCTCAACGGCTTATTCCATGTCAGCTGGTGGCCCAATATTAACACCAAATTTAAATGCGCTTTCATTAGTACCAATGTTTCCGCATACATTAACAAGTAGGCCAATAGTGGTTGATGGCAACAGTGAAATAAAATTAAAACTTGCCAACGAAAACTATGAAAACTTACAAGTAAGTTGCGACGGTCACGTGATATTAGCTGTAATGCCTGGTGATGAAGTTATCATTAAGAAAAGTGAGTTTACACTACGATTAATTCACCCACTTGATCATGACTACTTCAACGTTTTGCGTAGTAAATTAAGTTGGGGTAATAAGCTCTACTAATTTAATAAAGCTGTAGCCCTTTAAAATTAAGCGCTATAAATAAAGTTGCAAACATAGCTTGAAAAAAAACCAGATACTGTATAAATTAACAGTATCTGGTTTTTTGGTTATTAATACGACACTTTAGCTTTGCTGCAATACGCAGGCAAACCATAAAGTAAAAATAGTAAAATGAGGCGACTATGTTACTGCACCTAAACATTCAAAACTTTGCCATTGTTCGTTCGCTTGATATTGACTGGCAACAAGGCATGACCACCATTACTGGTGAAACAGGTGCCGGAAAATCAATTGCCATTGACGCACTGGGTTTATGTTTGGGTGACAGAGCCATAACTAATGTTGTAAGGCCAAATTGCAAAAAAGCGGAATTAGCTGCAACATTTGATACTAGCAATAATAAACAAGCGCAAAAATGGCTCAAAAAGCATGACATGTTACTCGATAATGAATGTATTCTTCGCCGTGTTATTTCTGCTGAAGGACGCTCTAAAGCATATATTAATGGCAGCCAAGTACCACTGGCTCAGTTAAAAGAAATTGGGCAATTATTAATTAATATTCATGGCCAACACGACCATCAACTTATTGTAAAAGCCAGTGAACAACGCAATATTCTTGACGCCTATGCGAACCATCAACACTTATTAGACGATGTAAAATATTATTACCATCAATGGCGCGAGCTAAGCCAAGAAGCCAAACAACTACAAGAAAGTAAATTACAACGAGAAGCCAAGCAGCAGTTACTGCAATATCAAGTCAATGAATTAAATGAATTCTCGTTGCAAATTGACGAATTCGAAAGTTTAGAAACTGACTATAAACGCCAAAGTAATGGCCAGCATATTCTTAATGAAACCTTAATTGCAGTACAACAATTATCTGAAAATGAGCAATTTAATGTCGTTGATGGCTTACGACAAAGTGCAGAACAATTAACCTCACTCGGTAATTTAGACCCAGCGTTAAAAGCCATTGCAGAGCAGCTTAATGAATCGTTAATACAAGTAGAAGATGCTAGCCAAGAAATTAAGCATTACTATGAAAGTCTTGAATTAGATCCACAGGCATACACCTTAATTGAAGAGCGCTTCTCTACTGCAGTACAACTGGCTAAGAAGCATCAAGTCGCCCCTGAAGCACTTGCTCAATTTCATCAGCAATTATTACAAGAGCTACAAGCGTTCAGTAGTGATGAAACACGCTTAAACCAAATTAGTGACGATATCGAAACAGCGAAACAAAAATATCAAGACGCTGCCCATAGCTTGTCGCAATCAAGACAAAAGTCAGCAGTTAAACTAAGTAAAATGATCACCAAAAGCATGGCTGAGCTCAACATGCCTCATGGCAAATTCTTTATCGATATTTGTCAGGATAACAACGAAAGCTTATCAATTAACGGTAACGACCAAGTAAGTTACCTTGCCAGTTTAAACCCTGGGCAAGCACTTGAGGCAATGAACAAAGTAGCTTCCGGTGGCGAGCTTTCGCGTATTAGCTTAGCCATGCAAGTAATATTGGCCGATAAAGTCATAACTCCAAGTCTAATTTTCGATGAAGTTGATGTAGGCATTAGTGGCCCAACGGCGGCAATGGTTGGCGCTAAACTTCAGCAACTAGCAAAAAACACCCAAGTTATTTGTGTAACCCATTTGCCACAAGTTGCCAGTAAGGGGCACCAACAGTTATTTGTGGCAAAACTCACTGATGGCGAACATACCGAAACCACAGTAACGGAACTTTCTAGCGATGGTCGCGTCCAAGAAATTGCCCGTTTACTCGCCGGTGATAGAATTACCGAGAATAGTCTGGCTAACGCGCAAGAATTACTTGCCGGATAAAGCAAATATTTTTAAGCAGGCGAAATAAACTAAAAATTATTTTGTATCTCTTAGCCTGCTTCGCTATTATCCCCGTTCAAACTAAAAAGGATAAATATAATTACCATGTTGTTTCGAGTATTAGCTATTGTTATCGCCCTATCTGTTTCTGCCTGTTCGAGCTGGGTTTATCGTATTGATATCCCACAAGGTAACTACTTGGAACAAAAAGACATCGACAAACTTCAAATTGGTATGACAAAAGAACAAGTTAAGTTTGTATTAGGTAGCCCTGTGGTAGAAGACACCTTTAATAAAAACATTTGGCACTACGTTTATAGTTTTAAATCTGGTAGAAGCGACGAATATAACGCAGAAAAGAAATTTACCATTACCTTTGAAGACAACAAGGTTGTTAATGCAGAAGGTGACTTTGAATTACCAGAAAGCTACTACGTTCCTATGGTTAACTAAGTGCTTAACTTAAAAGTAAACTAAATAGTGAACTAATTATTAGTAGCTATCTAACGTACTTTATAATATTTAAGCCAGCGATAAGCTGGCTTTTTTATAACTAAACTTAACCAAGATAAAATTAATCAGGCTAAACTTGGTAACCCTTAATTAGCGTAAACTAGGTTAGCTCGACTTTGCTCTTCGTGGGTCAACTCGGCCACCAGTAATTTTGTCCGCTCGGCCTTCTTCTTTCGCTTTTTCAGCTCTGCGCTTTCTTACTTCTTTCGGGTCAGCAATTAGCGGGCGATAAATTTCAATGCGATCTAAGTCTTTTACAATATCTTTTAACTTAGCCGCACGATTCCATATACCAACATTGTTGATGGTTAAATCTATTTCAGGAAAGTCTTCAATAATGCCAGAAACCGCAATTGCCTGTTCAACCGTCGTATTGGGTTCAATATTACAAGCAATTAATTCCTGACGTGTTGGCGTACCATAAACCACTTCAATACTCAGTTGCTGCATTGCAACTTCATTCATTCCATCTTCACTCATACTAAACTCAATACATCTAAAATTTGTTGAATTACAAAACCAATAACCGTGTAAACGTTTTAACCGTATACTTCTTTCGCTCGTTGCGTAAACGCTTGCACCATATTATTGGCTAAATTGTTAAATACTCGACCAAACGCTAAATCAAACATTTTATTAGAAAATTCATAATCTAAATTCAATTCAATTTTACACGCTTCGTCTGATAGTGCTTTTAATGTCCAACCACCAACAAGTTGCTTAAATGGCCCATCAATTAAATTCATTTTAACTTCTTGGTTATTTACTAAGGTATTTTCAGTAGTAAACCACTTCTTCAAACCACCTTTTGAAACCAATAAAGCGGCGGTCATTGAATGCTCGTTTTGTGAAACAATTTTGCTATCACTACAGTCTGGTAGAAACTTTGGGTAAGAAAGCACATCATTAATTAAATGATACATATCTTCAACACTGTGCATCACTAATGCACTACGACTAATGTTTGGCATTCACCCTCCAATTATCAAGGGCGCTATCATATCAAAAGTCTTTAAAAAACGCATTAATGTCAAAAATGATAAATAAGCCGTTTAAATAACAACAATACTCCGTATAATGACGCCGTTTGCTGCTTATTTTTGGCAAATAAGAATGGAATTAAAATGGCAAAGAAAAAATCAAAATCATCAAATAGCAATACCATAGCGCTGAACAAAAAAGCCCGTCATAACTATAACTTAACTGATAAGTTTGAAGCAGGCATGAGTTTACAAGGCTGGGAAATTAAAAGTATCCGTAGTGGTAAAGTTAATATTTCTGACTGTTATGTATTTGTTAAAGACGGCGAAGCATTTTTAGTTGGCGCAGAAATAATGCCACTGAATGCGGCATCAAGCCATGTTGTGTGTGACCCTAACCGCTCTCGCAAGTTACTTTTAAATCGTCGTGAACTCGACCGTTTATCTGGTGCTGTTGATCGCGATGGCTTCTCACTTATCGCTACGGCGATGTATTGGAAAGCCTGTTGGGTAAAATTAGAGTTTTATCTCGGTAAAGGTAAGAAAGATCATGACAAACGTGCTGACATTAAAGACCGTGAATGGGCGGTTGATAAAGGCCGTTTAATGAAAAATAAAAACTTAGAACGCTAAATGAATAGCTAACTGGTTAAAAAATACCACGTTGTCTATTTAAACCAAGCGCGGTACAATGCGCTTTATAGGCTAATTTAGCTTATAATGAAAATGTAACAAACTTTGGGGCGGATCTAGGATTCGACAAGATTCACGAAACCCAAGGTGCATGCCCAGGGGCGGTTGGCCTGGTAAAAAGCCGCAAAACTATAATTGCAAACGACGAAACGTTCGCACTAGCAGCTTAATGCTAGCCATCGCCTTAAAGACTCGCCTATTGTCTTGAGAATCGATGGTCACCCTAAGTAGGCTAGCGAGGGAAGCACGCTTGAGGCTGAACCGCGAAATAGTATCAAGCTCACCATGATGAAGCCTGTCGATTGGCGTCTAATTGGCTAAATAAATAATCGACTAAGCATGTAGTACCGAGGATGTAGGTTTTTTGGACGGGGGTTCGATTCCCCCCCGCTCCACCACACAATAGCCTTTACAATCAATTGGTTGTAAAGGCTTTTTTATTTCCCGTCCACTTTTTGTCCATTAAAACTGTAGCAATTAGTAGTTTTCACTATAATGTTTGATTTAGAAACTGTTAAAACAGAAGCTCTTAATGCTAAAAACTATACTGTACTTGGATTGATATCATCACCAAATTTTTCAACATCTGAGCCGAATAAGTCATGCTCATCCTCAATAATTTCCGTTTCTAAGTTATCAGAGTGTTTCTTTTTCCAAATTGATATTGGAACTAGTGGAAAACTAGATGTTATTTGATTATATGACTTACTAATATTGTGAATTGCTTCCATTTCAATATCTTCTTTACACAAATATCTTTCTATTTTTCTCATCAAATTTGCAAACTGAACACCAGCGCATTTATGAAACTCAGCTTTTTCTTCATAACGATTTAGATACTGTAAAATTGCCAAAATAACTAATACAAGAGAAGAAACACTTACGGCAGAGGTAAAGAAGAGCTTATTATCGACAACTGACTCAACCCATTGAGCGTTTGCAAAAAAAAGTACTGATATTGAACTAATAGCATTGAGTACTGTTATTTTCTTTCCTTTTCGTAAGCAATCTTCCGAACGCAAATAGTGAGCCCTAGCTCCTCGCCTTGCTCTTTTAGCCCAAATTTTAAGCGTCTCTCTTCTTCTATTTTCCATTGATTTTTCGTAGCTCACATTCACTCCTTTTTCGAATACACTAACTAATTACATAATCACATAAATATCCGACTTGAATTAACATCCCATTAACGTAACTTAATAGTTATAAATTTCATAGTTTTATTCTAAATTTATAAAACTCAAAAAATAAAAAAAAGTCAATAGATGAGCATTTAAGGGCTTTACAGCCACTTAAAAAAAGATACTTTGAAAAACCAAATAAATACTTTACCCCCGTATTACTAGAACGGGGGTCTTAAATTACTTCTCAAACTTGCACTCGCTCAACACTTCCAAAATCTTATCGTGCTCGTCTTTATCCATACTTAATTGCCATTTCACTTTAATGGCCGTCCATATAATTACATACGCACAATGGAAGTCTTCATTTGGTGGCATCCACTCTGCGGGGTCTTTATATCCTTTTGAACCATTAGTACCACCACGAACTGCAATCAAGTGGCCTGCATTTTCCATATCATTTGCATAACGAACTCGCTTCTCTTTAGTCCATTGCTTTGCACCTGATTGCCATGCTTCTTTTAATGGCACGATATGATCAATCTGCAACTTGGCATAACCTGTTTTTCGATTTGGCTCAGTAAATAGCTTTGCTGTAAATGGGTCGTACCATAAACCTGAGATTACTTTCTTGTTATTTGCAGACCACTTAACAGGAATTAATGACTCTTCTTCAAGCACCTCTTGTCGCGTACTTTGTCCGTCACCATCTACATCAGTCCAATCACCAAACTGCGCCTTACGGCTATAATCATCACCAATTATTTCATCTTTGATTACAATATTTTCAAACAAGTAATCTGTATTTGCTGACACTAAAAATGATGCGTTCAAAAACAAACAACCTAGTAATAACTTCCAATACATATACGATTCCCTTTCCTTTTTAAATTTACTTTAATCTAACACCTTAATTCTCAACCCCAAATTTTAAATAGAACGTGAACACGTTCACAACCTCAGTAAAATTTCGCGTTACCGTTTTTCATACTGGTGCACTTTGGCTATCTTGCGCAAATGCACACGATTAATGACACTGCTTTCTACTGACTGATTCCAGCCTTTTAGAAACTCGTTGAGTTCTTCTATTTCCAACGTACTAGCTGTTTGCTGCATGACTTTGTCTGACAGGAGATTAAAGCGCCTAAATTGCTCTCTATTCATGATGAACACTCCGTGTTTTAAATTATATTTCCCTTATTTATCGTTTGAACTATCTTGCTTAGCGCGAAGAAAGAAATCATCAAAGACATTGTGGTCACGGGACTGACCCCACTCATCTAGGAGCAGGTGATATTCTGCCATCTCTTGAGGGGTAGCGATTTGTTTAGCGGCTTTATCTGATAAATAACAAAAGCGCTCTCGTTTGGCATTATGCATGTTAAGCACTCCTTGCTTAGGGTTACTTAACTATCGTACATAATGTGAAAATATCAAGGTTAGTGACACGCTCGCACGTCCTCGTTGCTCAGGCTTCGCCCTCGTCCTTGAGAGCGACTTTTTGATTAGTTAGCTGAAAGCAATGACGGGCTTTGTGCTGTGGGATTGTTGGGTGGTGTGTTGTTAATGGTTCTTGGCGTGCAATAAACAATGCGCTTTTTCTTACCTCGCGATAATTCAACGGCACATTCATTGATGTAATGAACTTTGATGCCGAAGAACTGCAAGTCAGTGCTGTTAATGGCAATTTCGTTTTGCGCTTCGGTTAAGGTGAAGAAGTACTCTTTGTACTTTTTGTCTTTGTTAAGCACCACATCAAGATAACCGGTGAAATAAATCTTGGTAGCATTGTACGGCAGGCCTAAAGAAACAGTGTTTTCATTAAGACCCGTATTAGCGTCAGTATCACCAAAAAAACGAGGAGCTTCAGCAGTGGCCTTGCCAAAAACTTGATTGTTTTCTTGAACGCTTTTTTGAGGCTCTTGACTAACCACCTTGTCGTCAGTTTGAAAAAAGCCCCACCATGTCGCATAACCGATACAAAGAACCAGTATGGCGATTGTAAAAATAAAAGTAGGATCTTTGAGCGCGGCAACGCCTCCTCCATTGCTACTGACGTTTCCAGTTGAGGTACTTCGATAAAGCTTGTGAACGTCGAGTGGGATTTTCCGCCATTTGGTGGGGTCGTCTTTCTTTTTGGGGTGTCCTGTGGACTTGGGACTGTGTTCATGGATGCGTACCCTGCGTTTGTAGTAAGGAATAAATTCGAGCATTTCATAGTATTTATGGCCGTAAGCGAATTCGCAGACGGAGCGAACAAGTTTGTGTATTTCGGTTATTTCAGGCGTGCAGTACACAATGTCCCAGTTATATTTGCGGTGACGCATGTTGGCCTCACGCATGGTGCGTGGGTATATCATGTTGCCATTGGTATCGAGTACCACCTCCCCCGAATCATCAATTAAGTCGTCATCAATGTCAGGTGAGAAGGTTTTTAATTCTTTGATGTAGTAGTCGTAGAATTTTTCTGGCAGTTTGTCTTTAATGACCTCGATACCAAGCTGGTCTTTCGGCACATCAAATTCAATCGGTTTGAATACGGTGGTATCGGCTGGGAAGATGTCTTGGACTTCGTCCATGACAATAAAGGCTTTAACGGGCATCCACCAAAACCAACGACGCCATAGGTATTGGCCTTTGCTACTTTGAGACGATAAACGCCAAATGTCCGCCCCTTGTGGGAAGGTTTCATTAAGCTCTATTTCAATGGTTTCTTTGGTACACATGCCTTCAATGTTAGTAACAACAAGACGCCCTTGGCGCAATGCTTCAAGGACACGAAACCAAACGACACTGGCAGATTTGAAAGAGCCTGGAGGGCCATGAAAAATATGAGCAGCCATTAGCTAAATAACCTCATGACAAATTTTGTGACATAGGCATTAAGAATTAAGTTAATACCATCGAATAAACGCATATCAACAAAGGCTTGTCGTACATCTTGTGGTAGCAGTGACATATTGGCAGTGATTTGGCTCATGATGTTTAAGTCGGCAATGATGACTTTGGCAATGCCCCAAGAGAATTTCATGAACTCAATTTGATTGTAAATTTTGACCTTAACAACAAAGACTATAAGCCAAGCCCAAAAACGCTCTATCATCGTTGGAATATCATCAAAAACGTACGTCCAGTAATCCCCTATTTCATCGGCAAGCATTTGCGAAGTACCCGCCGCGTCTTTGTATTCTTGTGCGAAAACCAAATAAGGCGTTAAAAGGAGAATAAGTAATAGTGCTGAGCGAGACAGTGTTAAACGAAACATTAGTCTTTTCCTCCTAAGATAATGAAAGCCGCAAGGACTGAGCAACCCAATAAAATAGGCGCAGCCAATAAGGCAAAGAATGAGCTGAAACGACTTAAGGAAATATCAAACGTGCCTTGGGTGAGACTTAAATTACGAGCGGTATAACCTGAAGCAGATGGCACAGTAATGCTCATGAGCGTTGAAGCTTCGCCTTTGATGGTATTAATTTGTGTGGAGAGCTCAGTTTGTAATGCCGTTACTTCTGTTTTAAGTTTAGAAATAGCGGCAGCATCAAACATGGAATTGAATTTGGTTTTGTTTTTCTCTTGCGTGGTCGTGGTGTACTTTTTCTCTTCTTCAATCTCTTCGAGTTTATCGACGACCGCCGCACTTGAGCCACCGCCACCTCCGGGAATATTCTTAACCGCAGCCACTAATTTATCGTTCCCGCTTTTCATCGTGGAAATGAGTGCTTCATTACTTTTACGATTGGTGAGCTCTAACGTTTTAAGGTTATTGTTCGTATCTTGCGTTAAGGCCGCAATGTCTTGTAACCCTTTTTCGGTATTAGATAAATCAGCGTTGGGATCTGGTGTCCACTCCCCGCCCGAATCAAGACATGACGCACAACCACCCGAAACAGATACCGAGCATGAGCCGGCAATCGTCGTTGGTGGGCATGAGGTTTCGGTATAATCCCCTGACTTGTCCCACGTACCACCGAGCTCTTCACAAATACCTTTGTAAGCAGAGCCAGCAACAACAGAGCAAGTCCCCTTATCATCAAAGTAATCACTCTCACCTTCACCAACATCAGGATGTTTGCTAGGGTCGCACATAAAGACATTGTCTAAACTAAAACACCCATCATCACAAACCTCACCACTGCCAGCGCCTGTACAATGTTTGGTTTTATCAGCTTTGCACAGGGTTGTTCCTGAGCTGACAATACACTCGTCATTTTCATCACCAATACCTGAGCCGTCAAAGGGTGGCTCTTCAGACGCAGCACAACCTAAAGGTGAAGATTTAGTACCGCTATAATAACTATAACCATCACCACTATGTCGTTGAACATCACAAGAAGCACCACTAGGAGACGTATAACACATAGTTTCAGCCGTGTTGTTTCCTGAATCTAAAACTAGCCCCTGACAATCATCATCAGCCTTATGTAATTCAGATAAAGATTGTAAATAAGCTGAATAGTCGCGCGGGTCATAACACATTGTTGAACCATCAATAACAATGGTAGAGGAATAATTTGGGAAGGTCTCAGGCGGGCAAATCTCAACCGTTGTAATTTCTAAATCTGCCAAGCTAAAATCATAACTTTTAACCAAACGCTTTTTAGAGCCGCCATTACTTTCACAAAGCCTATCGCCTTTAACAGCATAAGGAGTAACTGTAAAATTCAAACTAACTTGATTTGGATAGTTATACGGACATTCATAATCACTATTAAAATTATTTTCAGCAAGCGGTCTCGTTCGGTTCATACAAGCCGCTTCGCCCTTCTCAGGAGTGTAAGTCCCCTGACCAGAAACCTTAAGATTGCCTATTGACGGGTCTGCAACACAAGTTATAGACCAACCTGCGTCTCTATCAGGTGTTTTAGTCGGAATAGCCCCACTTTCAAATGGGTCGATAATAATATGCGATTGGTCGTTAGCATGAGTAAAAAATGAAGCAAAAAAAGCGACTAGTAAAGCCGCTTTTGATGTGATGCTGCGACCACGGTTAGCTTGCGCGTATGCCACTGGAGAACCCCTCAACAAAGCAGTAAGTAAATATGGTCGCGAACATCAAGGACGTGAGCATCTTAACGAGATAAGAACTTAATAACGTAAGTCACACCCGTAATAACGGCCACAATACCTAAGATGGCAACAACTGCTGCCGTGGTATTGGTTTCACCGTCTGCACCTGCTGCGGTAATTGTTGCAGAATGGTCAACCGCAAATGCAGAAGCGCTTGCTAAGCCAGTTGAAGCACCCGCAGCAACCCATTTACCGCCTTTTTTCATCATGTTAATAACTTTACTCATAATATTTTCCCCTTCAGGATTGTTTCAATTTAAGTGTTTAGGTCTTACCAAAAATACGTGCCACGCGACCTATAGAGTGACCCGTAATAAATCCGACTAAGCAAATGGCGTTAAAGAACGCAAAGTCCAAAGCCGAAAATTCAAATAAGTCGATTAGTGTGGCGACAATGGAATCAATATTTATCGCGTCATAATCAGACTTGCTCAGTAGTACTAGCTCACTGGGGCAGTTTTCTACTGAAGTACTATCAAGGCGTAAGTTACCGTTGTTCATTTCACGTACGCAGTACGCAGCATGTGCGTTAGCGCTAAGGAATAAACTGGTTGTTAACAACATCAGTAGTACGAGTTTTTTCACTAGTTTTTCAACCTCATTAATCAACCTCATTAAGCACACGCACATCATCGTTATGACAGATAGGACAACAGACCATGTTTATTTTGGTCATAACATCGAGTTCCATTTCGCTACCTTGCCAACCGCATGAGCAGTGGAACATCACATCGGTAATATCGCGTTCAGCGAGTAAGAAAGTATGTGAGTTCATACCCAAACAAGTGAAAGGAGCATCCTTGCTATAAGCTCGATGTTTCATCATCATTTAAACCTGTGTTGACGTGGCAATTCAGAGATAAAAAGCTCAATAAGTGCGTACACTTCCCCGACACTCAAGTCCGCTATTTTTCGTGATTTAGATTGCTCTAATTCAGCGATTAACGGCATAAAAAGCATCAACTCTTCAATGGTGAGAAGCTCGATACATTTCATTGCTTGATGTAAGTCGGAGAAGATCATCAGTTACTTACCTAGTTACTTGCTTAGTTACTTAACCAGCTCAAAACCTGACACGATGTTACGTGCTGGGTTTTCTGGGTCAGCGTCGAGAATTAAGTTAACCGGTTGCAAGAACGGACAGTTTTGTTTGAAGTTGTTGAACAGGCCAACATCAAAAGCCATGTTCACTTCTTGGGTGTCAAAGCCTGCTTGCTGAATATTGTGTTGCTCGTTTTGAAAGTCTTGCGCAGGTTTGGCGTAAGTCACGTTAGCGAATTGATATGGTTTAGGTGCACCCGATTTGTTTGATGTGCCTGAGCCAAGTTTTACGGATAGAACAACAATATTTTTTAGTACTGACATAATAATTTCCTATTTTCGTTTAGGTGGTTTGAATTTGGTTTACGTTGCTTGTAACTGGTCTAAATACTCCTGCTCGGATATCGGTATCGATAGCCTGTCAGGTAGCCATGCCCTGCTGTAAGGCTCGGTAATGCCCTGTAAGAATTTTTGAATAATATCGCTGTCTGACATATCGCAAAGTACGCGCATCATGTTGATAGCTTTACGAGTAGAAATGACTTGGTTTTCGATAATGCGGTCAACGGTCATTTTGGCTTTTTTGATGGTGGTCTTAATGACGCTTTGTTCTTCATTTAAAAACGCTAATGCGGGATAAGCTCCTGCTAGGTATTCACTGGGTTTAATCATGGTTTCAAGAGGAATAACCCGTTGGCTTGAATGAAGCTCAAGTTCCCAACGTACCCATTTATCGTTTGGGTCGCCCATTTGAATGCCTTTCTCATAAACACGTAATAACTTGCCTGACTCACGTGAGCCGACATACAGCGAGCGACCTTTATCAGGTATAAAGCGAAAGTCTTTGCAGAGTTCTTTTTTGACTTTTTTGGTTAAGTGGCCTGATTCGATATACATGTAAACGGCAGGTCTACCGCCTGAGCAGAAACCGCCCTTTTTGGCATATTTACGGGCAACATTAACTGAGCGAGTACCACTAAAATCATCATGGGCTAAATCAATACGGGTGATTTTGATTTCTGGAATGTTTTTAACTTCGTCATAAAGACGGTTTAAATCTAGGGCATCACAACCTAGCCCCATGAAGGAAACGTAACAGCCGAGGTTTTTACCGCCCCAACAGATAATGCCAGCGTGTTCGCCGTCAGCATAAAGGTTGGCTGAATAAGTATAATTAAAGCGCCCTGCTGCATTGTTTTGTACTGTCCACATGTAGGTTTCAGAAGTGAACACATGGTTTAAGCGGCATACGAAACGTTCAGCCTCACCACAGCACAAGGTATCAAGCATATTGACGCCGATGTTATCGAGCAGATTGTCTAAACGGTCACCATATTTTGTTGCGGTATCGACCTCTAGTTCGCCCTTGAGCATGTGGTTGAGTTCATGGCGTGCAGCCACTTCGCTTTCTGCTAACGATAGGCTTGATAGGTCTAAGTTTTTATAACTGCGCTCGTTATATTCACGGGTGATTTTGCGACACGCATTATCATAAACATTGAGAATGTCTTGATAGGCATTGGTATCAAATGCATTAACGCTAATGAGTTGTTCGTTCTTGGTACGTTCAAGTAAGTTTAAACGACGAGCCAGTGAGCTTTCTTTTGCCTCAGTGATAATCCCTGTTTTGACACAAGCACCTATTTTGGCGAGATGTTTAACACGCAGTAGACCTTCAGGTGACCACGTTAAGGAAAGTGCATCCACTTTACACGGTATGTTGGTTGCTGGTTTGGCATCCATAGCAGGTATACGTGATTTGAAATTACTGGTCATCGAATGCTCCTGAATCATGAAGCTCTTGCCAGTTGTCGTCGGTTACTTCGATTAAGTTGAAGTCTTGACCGTAGATAGGTTGTAAGAATGCGATTAACGATATTAAGTTCGAAAAGTGATGCACGTCGCCTTTGTGCTGAATAGCCACATCGCCCCATGCTTCTTTTTGAAAGTAGATATCTTTGATTTCAGAGTAAGGCATGGTTATGCGGCCTTCTCTGCTTCGGCACGAATAGCAGCCATGTTGATAAAGGTTTTTTCGCGTGCTTTTTGTTTGGTTTTTATGGGTAAACGACCTTGGTGAATTTGTTGGCGTACGTTGCCTACAGTGTCGTTTGTTATACGGGCGTAATCTTCTACGCTGAGGAATGGAAGCGATGAACACACAATATCGCGCTTTAGAGATTCAAATTGTGAGTCTGTAAGTGTAATATTGCCTGTTAACATAAATTATCCCTCATAAAATGATAAACGTTGGCGCGTTAATGATATGAACGGATGTTAAACTCATATTTTATCACTTTCAAGCCATAAAGTGATATTTTGTTAGGATTTTTCGTATGAATATGATTTCCAAAGATATTTTTTCTAGGTTATTGGCAACTTCTGGCATTAAGACTTTAACTGGTTTATCTAAGGAACTTGGCTATACAGAAAACTGGGGAACATCAACAAGAAAGCGAGGCGGAATTCCTTTTGAAGCTTGCGCACAAATATCTGAAAAACATAATGTTTCAATGGACTTTCTTTTATACGGAATTGATAACGAAAGAAAAGAATTAGATGTAAATGATTTGAAAGTAGCCGTAACTGAAGGACTGTTTACGCTGATTCAATTGAAACTAATGGAACCAGCAGAAGGTGTAAAGATCTCAACAATGGCAACGGCAATAACCGACGAGATCATTACCAGTTGCGGTATTGAAAATAAATTAAAATCTAAAAAAGCTATGTAAACGTTATAAAAAATAACGCACTGTTAAGTGGGCAAATTGTACTTAGCTAAAATGTAAGGCGAAGCGGAGCCTAGCCAACTGTTAAAAGTCCTGCTGAAATGACTTGTTATGTCTTGGGTGGCGGCGGAGGTGGTATTAACGGCATAACATCTCGGTTATTAAAAAACATTTCCTTCATTGATGAACAAATACCGTCAAAGTCTGGAAACATAGTCATAGAGTTAATACCCATAAGGTTTAAATCATTCATCACTAGTTTTCTTTCAGAAATAGGGAGTTCTGCTTTATATAAGAATGTTTTACCAGTGGTAGCCCCACATCTAGTGATATATTCAGACAAATCTGAAACATTAGTCGCTGTAGTTACAGCCATTTGCTGAATCATTCTTGGGTTATTCTTTGCGAAAGGTCGAAAAGAACTAACGAAAGGTGTTTGATCTCTTAAATTAAGTGGCTGTGTATAAGTTTGAGACCATAAATTAATATCGAAGATGCTTATTGAAACTTTTCCATTTTCTGGAACATGTGGGTCTATATCTTTAAACGCAAAGTATGCCGCAATGTATGGAGATAAAGTCCAATCTAATAATGGGGTAGGAAAACCATGATGCTGTAATTTAGCTAGGAAAGCTCCAAACTGAATTTGATTTTCCATTTCAATATATTCATTTTCAGTGGCAGATACATAATAGCCAACCTCTGGAATTATCCTGTTTAAATAATCAAGTAACATGATATTCATTTTAGATGAGTACCTATGAAATGATGTTTGTAAAATCCAATCTGACTTTCGCTGCCCACGAAAATAATATTGAGCACCACCTTGAACAATATTACCGATCCATTCTTTATATTTTGCCCAGCTATCTATCACAGTGCGCACCTACATTTATCGAAAAACATAACCCTTTGCTAAGGGGCAATTAATAGTTGGTTATACTTGCGCGAAGCGCCAAGCCAACTGTTAATTGTCCCAGTGAGTTTACGAGCGAATTTAACCAACTTGTTATACGCTACCGAAATAATTTTCTCAGTAAACTCATACCATCTTGAGAAACCCTCATCAATTTCAAGCTCCCATTCTTTCTTGTTTGAAACAATAGTTTTTTCTCAACGAGCCTTTTCAGTGACGTTGATGGATTAGATAGTTTTATTCCATGCTCTTTAAGAGATTTATTAACCTCACTAGTTTTAAAATCATTCTGTTCGGAGTCATTTTGAACATAGTATGCTGTCAAGAGGCACTTCTCTAAATCATTTACATCATCCTTGAACTTATGCATCCATTCACCAAAAGAATTTGGGACGACTATGTCTTCTGGTGATGTATTTGTACTTTCACTTAAATTTGTTTCGACTATTTCTGGTGGAGCAGCGTTATTTGAAGCATGGGTATTAGTATTTATTGACTCTTCTTGTACTGATGATAGTAAATTGATTATGGAGTCTAGGTTATCCATTTGATTTTCTACGAAAGCTTCGCTGCCCTCAATCTCAATTTCACCAGATTTTAAATTTATTTTTACCCTTGTAGTTTCCATTCCATGATCCCTGTTATTTGATTAATTCTGACTTATACATTAACTCTTCAATCGTTGCTCTATACTCTTGAGATATAGAGGAAATATCACGCCTTTTAGCGTTATAGTATATTTTATGTGCTGAAAAATTTCCTACTAGGCGGAAATTTTCTAAGTTATCTTTTGAATTTCTGGATAGATTCAAAACTGAATTATTTTTTGCATTTGAAGCAATTCCGTTTAGCATTTTGTAACTGCCGTCATCATTTTTTATTTCGGCTTCGATACTCAGTTTTTCATAAGAAAGAATCAGTAATATTTCGAGCAACCTTCTCATCAAAACCGCGCATCCATCAAAGATATTTTCTTGATAGGATGCATTTATTTGTTTTGATAACGATTCGACAAAGCCTCTCGTACCGCTATATAGTAACTCAGGAATTATTGTGTCTTCAGACACTATTTCTTCACTTTTTGTATGGACTTCAGGCACCTCTTTCTCTAATCGAGATATCGTCTTCCCATGAATTTTGTATGCTGAAGGTTTACTACCTCTAATAAAGTCTTTTGAGGACAATAAGCTTTTTTTAAGCCTAGATGTATTAGGGCGTGAATAGTGTAGTTGATCGAAAACAACCATCAAATCAGTTATTTCAAACTCTAAAACTCCCTTAGTGCACTTAATATAAAATGCGACAAACAAACACTTCTGTATCTCTGTCTTATCATCTAGCGATACTAAGGTTGAATACCTACTTATATTCATATACTCCGATATTCCTTTGCGTATAACAGCTTTTTATGAGGAAATAATCCTTGTTTAAAGCAGGGAAATTTCCTCTTCTTATACTTATTTTTAAATAGCAATACTGAAATTAATTTTATAATTCAATCAAATAGCTATATATATTTGAAAAACAGGATACTTAGCACCGAAAAAAAGTCCATTACACGACATTACAAGATGAAAACTGAAAGATTAATTGGCTTTATCGAGTACGAGTAAAGCTATCTAATTTCACTATTTTTAATATGCGTTTTTTGTTTTTATTTTCTAATGCTTCTATTACTGATGTTTCCCATTCTTTTAAATACTTTACTCGTAGGTTTGGGTTAATTTCCTTTATTTCTAAATAGCGCTTTAACAACTGTTTTTCGTAGTAAACAGGGTCTGTTTTTTCAAGCTTTAATGCTTTGAACAGAATCACTAACACTATGACGATAAACGCCCAAACCACACCTTCCATTTGATGTTACATCCATAAATAAAAATACAAATGCTCAAAATATACAGTGACAAGGTAAAAGCCGAGTGAGCATTGATAAACCATAATATCGGCTCGTCACTTTCATAAATTACTACCCTAACTCTATGAATAATCATATAGCTAATGGCTATCAGGAAATATATTAAATATATCCATAATGTTGATCTAGAATGCTTTATTGTAAATAAAACGTGTAGGCCAACTGATGTTAAAACTACATTTGCACAGGTACTGGCCATTACTAAATAAAACGTATAAAAATCACCTGTTGTATTTATGTATTGATTAAAAATACATGTAGCAATAGCGAGCATGATTAAAATGAAGTTAGACTTATTTTCTTTTAGGTTTTTATAGCTAAGTACAAAACAAAATATGTACGCTACGAGATAAAACTTCGCTATAAAGTGTCCAAGTTCAAGCGTTATCACTTCTTCACGGGTCTGGTTGGATGGCCTCCCCCTTGATTGAATAAAGCTTGTGCTTCATCAGAAATACTTACTGTATTTTGTGATTGGCTTGGTGATTTTTCAACATTTTGATTTGGCAACTCGGTAGGTTTTACCAAGCTATTTTGCGTGTTTTGTAGGCTAACGCTAGCGTTAGAATTGATTTCCATATCAGTTCCTTATTCCCTATCAGGCTGATTACCTTAATGTATTATTTTAAAAATCACAATGACCTTATAAAATAAATGTGTATTATATGTCACATAATCTCTATAAGGATATAAAGAGACATATGTACAACCTTTCCAGTTTTTTCTTTCTTTAACTATTTTCCTTTAATTTACATTTTTTTAGTGATTAATTAACAAATAAGACATATTATGTCTTGCAATAAAATAATAATAATGAAGTGGAATAATTTGATATGACAGGGCAATCTCAATCACCTACCCCTTCGGGACCTGAACAACCATCAGGTTTTTCTTTTGAAGCCTTCGGTACAAAGTTCGCTTTATGGGGTAAACATACTTTTTGGGTACTAATAACAGTACTTGTAGTTTATTTAGTTTTTCAAACTGAAGCTAATGAGTATTATAAAAAGACTTTCAATAAAGTTGAATATGAACAAAAGAAAAAGTTCTATCTTCAACATGAATTCATATCACCCATTATAGATGCGTGGGACGACATACATGACATTGAAGATATGAGTAAAAAAAGTGTAAAGATGGTTAGAGAAGGAATCGACGATGCGGTAATGATATACGAAAATCTCGACGTTAAATCACTATCAATGGGGATTCAAATTACTTGGCAATACCATCTAGCTAGATTAAAAGTTATAGAAGCCGATAAATATTCTAAAATTAACGCTCTTGAAAAAGCTATTGAACTCTTAGAAGAGGCAAAGAAAAATAGTAATAATTCAAGCATGCTAACTCCTAAAGATATGGAGTTCATAATAGCAAATAAGATGAATGCCAGAATAAAAAGAACTCTTTTAAATGCACATGCTTTAGCATTTCATATCACCAAGGATGTGAAACATTCACTGATGGCTCTTGAAGTCTTAAAAGATATAGGTGGCTGCAGAGAATTAGACTCAACTTACTTTTATCATAAGAAAATTGCTAAAGCTCTAGACTGTAAAATAATGGCATAAAAAAGCACTAACTGAGTTAGTGCTTTTAATTGTTAAATAAAACTAGGCTGGTTTTAACAAGCCTTTAAGCTTATCTAATAGGCTATCGCTCGAAGTAGGTGGTTTAAACGAACCAAGGTCATTGCCGACAATTACTTCATTTTTTGGATTTTTCTGTTCTTGATGGTCGACTGCTACTGCTACGCCAGATATTGCTAATAATGTAAAAAGTACTTTAATTGTTTTATTTTTTCTCTTCATGAGATCCTTTTCCATTCCGTTAAAAATTTTCCTAATTCATCAATACTAAAAGGCACTGTTGTTAACGCTATAACAAGTTACCGTTAAAGTAATAACTACATGAAAAACTAGAACGTGTTGAGTATAACGAATTTATACGGCGAAGCAATTTTTTTGCACAAAAAAGCGTCTATACAGTGCGATTTACAGTAATTTCAGACATGTCTTACAAAATAATGATTGATATTTTATTTAATTAAAAATTAAATTTAAAGAAAATTCCTAATAGAAATGTGGGCTTTACAGCATAAACATGTATTATTGGCAACATAATCTCTATAAGGATATAAAGATACATATGTACAAATTTTCCCTTCTTCTATTTGTTATATTCAGTTTTCCATCATTCGCAGGTTCAAAGTGTCAGTTAGAGTGGAATGCCTTTAAAGCAGTTCAAGACCAACTAAGACATCAAAGCTATGAGTGGTTAAGAGACAAAGAGCGCCGAAAGCATAAGGAATATCAAGACTGCCGAAAAGGTAAGACTAAGAAGAAAAAACAAAAAAGTGTGTCACAGAGTTACAGTAGTCAAACAAATAAAAAAACAACTACTAGCAAGACAAGTAGAAACCATATATTAAACTATAGAGCGCCCCGCACCAGACATAACTCGGTTATTGATATTAAGGGTCATTTCACAGGTGAAAAGCAAAACGATTGGCTAGAATATTATAGAGAAGTTAAACCTGAATTTTGTAAGTCACCAAAGTCGACAAGCCAATTTGCTAAATGCGTAAATAATGAAAAAGAAGAAGTAGAAAAATTTAAAATTCTTTGGAGAGTACGCAACCCCGGTAAAGAGACACCCGGTTCAATAGTTCTTGGTCATGGATAATGAAAAAAATTAAAAAAGTACAAGATGGTATTTGGCGTACTTCAAATGATGAAAAGCCATATTATGTTGATATTCGCCCAAGTGGTAAACATGGGGCACGTAAGCGTGGCGAATTTTTAACACGTAATGAAGCTATTAGGTTTAAAGACTATTGGAATACTGAATTAAGAAATGTAAAGGAATGGGAGCCTGACCCAGAAGACAATAGACGATTATTAGAATTGATTGAGCTATGGCATAAGTTACATGGAAAAAGCTTAACTGATATCACTAAGCGCTTGGCCAAGATGAAAGCGATGTGTGAAAAAATGGGTAATCCCATTGTTAGGAAGTTAACTGCTGCTAAGTGGTCTGAATACCGCGCTTTACGACTTGAGAAGGTATCAATCAAAACGGTAAACAATGAACAAACATATTTAAACGCAATGTTTAATGAGCTTATCCGATTAAATGAAATTACTGTAAACCCCATTAAGAATGTTAGAGCGTTAAAGTACAAGCAACCAGAGATGGGTTTTCTTTCACCTGATGAAATTCCTGTATTGTTAGAAGAGTTAAAAAAGTCGAGAAATGATGATGCCTATATGGTTACCAAAATTGCATTATCTACTGGTGCTCGTTGGGGTGAAGCTGAAAACCTAACCGAAAGGCAGGTCGCACATAATCAAATTACGTACATCAACACTAAAGGTGGTAAAAACCGCACTATCCCTATTGATGAGAAGCTTGCTAAAGAAATTCCAAGTGGAAAAGGTAGGTTATTCAAAAACTGTATTGGTGCATTTAGGAAAGCTTTAGAGCGCACAGGAATCCAACTTCCTAAAGGACAATGTAGCCATGTGCTTAGACATACGTTCGCAAGTCATTTCATGATAAATGGCGGTAATATCTTGGTGCTTCAGCAAATACTAGGTCATGCCAATATTAGCGACACGATGAAGTACTCACACTTTAGTAAAACTCATTTAGCCGATGCGATTAAGCTAAACCCGCTAAGTTCTGATGACTATTAAATATCTTAAAAAATTTAATAAAAAATATAAAAGATCAAACTAAAACTAATTCTATTATCCATAGAACTTATATAAAGATTAATGACAACTTCAATAGTATCCGTGTTTCTTAAATACTAATTTCATCCATTTAATAAAACCTTAGGTTTAGATTGAAGGAAGTAAAAGGACAATTAAGCTCAGTTTACCTAAAGGAATACAGCAATATAAGTTTAATTATTTAGGTCCTTTAACTTAGAAATATACAATTGTGGGTGGGTTAACAAATCATCAATATTAGGAGTATTTAATGTAATACTTTTAGCCACAAGATCTGTAAAGTGAATACAATTCTTATTATAAAGATTATAATCCGATGGATAAGTCGATATAGCTGACACATTAGTAATTGAATAATCATACATTTGCTTTGAAACAGCTACAGCAACACCATTATTGGCACCGCTTAAGCTACGTATATTCTCTTTTACCACACCTCCCGGAACTGTTCCAAATGCTACTTTAGACGTTGGAGCTTCAGGGTCTGGATATAGTCCATACCCCTTAAAGCTCTTCCAAGTATTTCTTAATCTATCTCTAATCGCCCAGACTACAAAAGCATGACCAGGAACATAGTCTCTAGCCAAAAATAACATCCAATACCCTTTACTTTTTGGCCATGTATTGTGACCCCGATCTATTTTTTTAAGAGACATAGAGTTCTTCTTTGTTAATTCCTATTTCGAATTACGACATTAGCCCTACCTTTAAGCACAGAATCTTGAAAGTCTGACAATTTTCTATTTTCCAATGAGATTTCAATCAGGCGTTTCTCTAGGTCTTCAATTCGAACATCTCTATTATTAATTCCACGAACCAAAGGCAATAAGTGTGGTGGTATTGAATCAGGGTCTGTACCAGGGGCTAAATAGCCAGTCACTTCAAAATCAAACTCATCTGGCTCATCTTCTTCCGGCTCATCTTCTTCCGGCTCTGGTTCCGGATCGAAGTCAAAATCATCTTCTTCTGGTTCTGGTTCTGGTTCTGGTTCTGGCTCTGGATCAATATCACTAGTGTCCGGCACTTCAACTTCAATGACATCATCGTCTGGATCTGCAGCTTCTGCAGCGTCTCGCATAGCTTCACCCAATCTTCGAAAAGCCTCTCGAGCAACATCCGCCTCAACACCAGTATCTCTTCCATTTAAATGAACAGTTGGCATAGCCTTGCTTCCTTATTTAGTTTGATTAAACTTACCTTGTTTATAAAAGCTTACTTATTCTTTATTATCTGGGTATAGCAAACAAATCAACATAATTCCAATGCCTACTTTTCAGTAACCAATTGCAAGCTTTTAACAGCGTATTAATGTTTTTGAACCTACCAGAATTGTTCGAGAAGGAAATGATGTAAGTGTCAGACAAGTTTAGTCAATAAACATGTCCACTTTTTGTCCACTTTGAATTAATAAACAATGATATTTACAAACGCACCCTAACGTTAACTTATTGTTATATTTATAAGTTATTGTTTTCAATACGTTATAAATAGGTTCGATTCCCCCCCGCTCCACCAAAATAAAGACCGTTTTTAGTCTAACTGTTATACCTAGTAACCTTTAGATTTGGCGATAAACAAATAATCGTTTATGACAAGAAACCGCTTAATTGCGGTTTTTTTGTGCCTATTGATTCATGAAAAAGAAAGAACGTAAATGTTGATATAGATGTCGATGATTTAAAAGTAGCTGTAATTGAAAAGCTATTTACGCTGATTCAATTGAAATTAATGGAACCAGCCGAAGGTGTGAAGATCTCAACAATGGCAACGGCAATAACCTATGAGATTATTACCAGTTGCGATATTGATAATAATTCAGAATCTAAAAAAATTATCTGAATTAGTTTGCTGAAATCAGCTGGAAAGAAAAACCTCCAACTGATAGCACTCTTGGAAGGTGTTTATTACTGAATTGAACAATATCCTCCATAATCTCGTTTAAGTGATAAGCATGAGGTTTTAGCGTACCCACACCTTTTTTCATTATTGACATTCCAACAATAGGTAACTTTTCTTGTGGAGTGAGATGATTTTTTACTGGAGTTATGACAATGATAACTACCATCTGAATGTTTGGTGTGACAGCCATTTGAGTTTGTTCGACCGCTGTGTCCAAACGAATGAAGAGATAAAAAAATGATGCTAAGAACTAAGATTTTTTTCATGATACTTCTACTACTTTTGATTAATTCTAACGCCCTGCTAAGAGGTAAATCGTAGTTGGCTAACGTATGAAACGAGGAGGAATATAGCCAGCTGTTATTTGTCCTTTTTAGTGACTTGCTAGGGAAATTACCCAAGCAGCTCATTTACTTTTTTCATATACCAAACATCAGGTGTTTCTAACTTTATATTGTGATGAGTTACATCTCTGCTTGGCAATGTAATTTCCCATATGAATTGCTTATAAAGCCCATCAGAATTCCAAAAATCACCGTTATCTGGTGAAGGTTCCAATACAAAGAAACAAGACTTTGAACGACCAAATTTTTTGTTGGCTTCAAACTTTGTTGTACATGCTAATAATACATAAGGAATATAGTCATGAGGCATACCTTTTAATGACCAAATATCCTCTTGACATGCTACTTCAAGCAACCCGTGAAGCTCCTTCCAAGTAAGGGCTGGAACATAGTTTTTTAATTTTTGATGAATATTTTCAATGTTTTTGCAAGCCCATAATTTTGCAGCTTTAGCAACTGCGGGGTCTTTAGGAAGGTTTTTAAATTGATCATAAGGTTTATGATTGTCTGTAACAGTTGGGCAACCGGAATTTTTATAATGAGCAAAATGAGTTTGCTTCTGAGATTTATCTGCTTTTACAGAAATTGGGGTATTGCAAATACGGCAACAACCATCAACGTTCGGGCCATACTTCACAACCCAAGCATCGATGTGTATTGGTTTTTTATTAAGGTCACTAGGATGATAAGCATACACATTCATTTTTGGAAACTCCTATTCCACTAACGCCTCAATCAGAGGCAAAAAATAGTTGGTTAAAATTGGCGACGTAGGAGCAAAACCAACTGTTTTTTGTCCTGCTGAATTGACTTGTTAGCTGCCATTATATGAGGAGTGGACACCATCATAATAACCTTGAGCATAAGCTGCATGCGGACTTTTATGTCTCACTGTGCCCGCTTGGCTTAGAGGTAGTGACTCCAAATCGATATGAAGATTTTCCTCTCTCGTTCTGCCTGCTTGATAACCCAATTCATATGCACAACCTGCACATTTATGGCGACCATGGCCCCCCTGATCATGAGGTAGCGACTCAAGAAATGGCCAATGTCTGTGTTCTTGATTACATGTAGTCATTTTTATTCCCTTTTATAGCTAGTTGAAATCTCATTTACTTATGTAAGCTATCAATTTTACCGTCTGTATTTTTTGATCTTAATTCGTTTAGAAAGAAATAGTTTGCCAATATCACCCTAAAAACTGCATATAACTGCGAAAGTGTGAGCATACTAATCACAAAAAAAGAAAGAAATTTTGCATAGACTTTCCAGTCACTATTCAAAAATACTTTAGCAATAGGAACCACAAATTGAATTGATAAAACGACCATTAATACAATTGCAGACACCATTACTATTTCAACTAATTCGCTGAGGTAGTTAGCATCCGTATCAGCTTCTTTAATCGTGGTACTTGGTATTTTCGAGTCTTTAAAAACGCGACCAATAGCTCTAGGGTAGATTATGGCAATCCATGCACCAATAATTGCGAATATTATTGAAGATATGTTTAGTAAAGCACCTAGCGTATCTTTATATGCTCCGTAGTTTAGTTCAACGACAGTTTCTCTAAGAAAATAAGTAACAATTCCAGTGATTATTGCCAGAATGAAGTACTTAATCATTAGGATACCGCCTCTTCAACTTCAAAAACACTTTGTTCCAAAGGCCTTAATAAATCGCTTCTTTGTTGTGTTAAGGCTTGCAATAGTCTTTGAGGTGAAATTATTTGGTTTTCTTCACGGTTGACATTAATTTCTGCCGAAAATGAGACACTTGCCCCATTTAACATTATTCTTTTCCCATCATTGTAAATAAACCCAGCATTCCTAATTGAGCTATTTGTATTTAACTCTGAAAAGTTCGACAAAATTTGTCTTAATTGTTGCTCATTAGGCTCAAATTGTAATTCATGGGTAATTGAGCGAGTCTGCTGAAAAGTAGGCGTATTTCCAAGTAATCCCGAAAAAACTCTTTCTAAAGCTCGTCGGTCATCTTCAACAGTATAAGATAATGTTTCTCTTCTAATTATTCTTCTGATTTTGTGTAAGTTAGTTAATAATTCGGCTTCTAGCTCTTCTTGCTTTCTACCTACAGCATGGAATTTTGAATGTAAACGACTGGAATTGTTAGTTGGCTGCCCATCAGCAGAATAACCAATAACGGTACCCTCATTATTTTCTACACGATAACTTGATTTGTTTGCCAAAAAGCCATTGAGGTAATGATCTAAATTACTTTTACCTTGCATTGAATGTGTAAATCTAACCGTAGCAAAAACGTTTTGGCTAGGAATGAACCAAAAGTAACTTGGAAATCCGGGGATTGCAGGGGTACTACCAAACCCAGTCGTGAGCATATCTGTTTGCCCAGGTCTTTCCATAGGAGGCATACCATAAACGATGCCATTATCGTTTGCGACTTCATTCCATAAAATTAATAAGCTTTCGCTATTGAGATCATTTGTCTGTAGATCACAAAAGTATGTATTTCGTAAATCATTATCAGGATCTGCCTCATAACAGGTAGTATTTACAAATTCACGCCCATCTTTTGCCCAAGCGTTAAGTTGCATTAACGTGTCATCCATTGAGCTTAATGTCGGTTGTGAATTACCTCGTAAGAAGTAGCCGCACTTTTTAATATCAAAAAATTTAATTTTTGCTTCTAACATTTATATTCCTTTATTTGACAAAAATGCCAGACTAAAACTGGCAGCTAACAGCTAACAGCTAACAGCTAACAGCTAACAGCTAACAGCTTATGATGAGGAAATAATCCTTGTTTAAAACAGGATAATTCCCTCTTCTTAAATTTATTTTTTACATGACAACACTGAAATACGGTGATACTAAGATTAATTAGCTATAAAAATTTGAAAATCAGGATACTTAGCATTAAAAAAAAGTCCATTACACGGCATTACACAGAGATAAATGAAAGACTAATATTGATGACAAGAAACCGCTTAATGGCGGTTTTTTTTGTGCCTGTAAAATGATGAGATAAAAAACAAATATTGATTTAGGTCATTTAAAAGTAACAGTTATCGAAGTTACTTAATTTAAGGTTTCTTTTAAGATAAAAAATCGTTATTTTGACATAGCAAGCGATACTGTATTTTCATAAACAAGGATGATAACAATATGAAAAAATGCGTTTTGGCGACAATTTTTACCGCACTTCTTTCAACTAACGTGCAGGCAGATACCGTAGGTTTATATCTGGGCGGACAAGTTTGGCAAAGTGATGCAACTGGCACGCTTGGTGAAAGGAATTCATTAGTTGATTTTAATTTAAAAAAAGAACAACAAATTAACTACTTTGTTGCTATTGAACACCCTGTTCCTTTTCTTCCTAATTTTCGTATTTCAAGCACTGCACTCGATACCACAGGAAAAGCTACCTTAACGCAAGCGTTTAGCTTTAACGATGAAACTTTTGCTGCGGGAGATGAAGTTAGCGCTAGCTTTAATGTTAGTTATATCGACTACACCTTGTATTATGAATTATTTGATAATGACAAATTTTCATTTGATTTGGGGCTAAGTGCTAGAGACTTTAATGGCGATGTTACCGTTACTGGGCCAACCGTTACACTTGGCGATTGTGATCCCTCAGTACCCGACAACCCATGTACATTACCAACAACTTCTTATACCCCTGTGGAAAAAATAAAAACAGACGAAGTAGAGCCTATGTTATATGTTGCCACAAACATGAGTTTGCCATTGACGGGCTTAAGTGTGTTTGGCCAAGGTGATTTTTCATTTATAGGTGACCACTCGCTTTATGATTATCAAATTGGTTTAAATTACGATCTCGTTGATAGCATGATAGTAGATTTTAATGTCACTTTAGGCTATCGCACTGTAAAAATGGATTTAGCAGATGTAAATAACTTATATACCGAACTTGAGTTTAAAGGTGCTTTTTTCGGTGTAATTGCACACTTTTAAAAACTTAGGTGACATATCCTATTACGGCACACAATTATGTTTTCATAAACTTAAGCACTTTTTCTATTTGATGCGTTCTTCGATTAATAAATATTTGCTTAATATGCTTTCGTAACCAAATTAAGCCTTTATCTGCACTTTGCCGCTTGTGCCATAACATAGAAATAGACGTATGGGGAATTTCGACTGGCGGACGAGTAATTGCGAGTTCACCGCTGTCTACATAGTTATGAAGAAGATCTGTAGGTAAAACCGCAATAAGATCACTCTCTTTAATGATAGGTAGCGCAGATGAAAAACTATTGACCGTAAAAGCGACACGCCGCGCTAAACCTAATTGCTGTAACGCTTGGTCAGTAGGGTTAGAAATATCACCTGACAATGAAACGAGTAGATGCTGCGCTAGAGCAAACTCCTCAGCAGTTAGCGGCTTTTTTGCCAAAGGATGGTTTTTGCGCATGGCACAAACATAACTCGTATCGAATAAATGATCTGAACAAATATTCTCTAATGAACGATTGCTTTGCCCTATTACAAGGTCAACATCAGCATCGTCCAATAGAGGCTTAGTGCAAGCTATGGTGTAGGGAACCGCATGTAAATTTAACCCTGGGGCTTCTTTCTCAAATAATTTACGCATGTCTAACCAAAGCGTATTAAGCGCGATATCTGGCAAAGCTATTCTAAAGGTACGTATAGCGTTTTTTGCCTCAAAATCTTCAGGCTCTATTGCTTGATTAATATTATGTAAGGCGTCTCGCACTTTCTCCCAAAGGTTTTTTGCGTAGGTAGTAGGCTGGACTTTACGGCCATCAGGAACAAACAACTCGTCTTTCCACAATATGCGCATTCTGGCCAGCGCATTTGAAACAGCAGGTTGAGTCATCGATAATCGCTCTGCCGCTCGTGTGATTGAATTTTCCGTCATTATCACGTCGAAAATAACTAATAATTTTAATTCATGGGGTCGCATAATTATTGTCCTTGATTACAGCCGTCAATCCATCACATTACTTTATATATAAGTAATAAATTCACCTTAATCATCACATTTTGAAATGAATATAATATCATTATAGAATTATATTTTATGCTTGTACCCACTTAATATGGGTTGAGTAGTAGCAGACACATAAAGAGTATAAAAATGAAAACTGTAACCATAAGAATTACTTACCTACTTGGCCTAGCTGCCACACTATATTTTAGTGCTGTACCAAGTTATGCAAATGACTTTGTTGAACAGGCTAAACTCCTTGGCGATGATAGTGTAAGTAATGACCTCTTTGGCTACAGCGTCGCATTATCTAAAGATACTGCTGTTGTTGGCGCTTATAAAGTTGATGATGAGCAAGAAAAAGACGTGGGGGCTGCTTATGTATACGTTCGTTCAAATAATGTTTGGATACAGCAAGCTAAACTCATGGCAGCTGATGGCGAACCTGGGGATACATTTGGCGGCAAAGTTGAAATATTAGGTAATACCGCTGTGGTTGGTGTTATTCGAGATGACGATGAAATTAATGGTAAAGACTCAGGCTCAGCATACATTTTTGAACGCACAGGCACCAATTGGCGTCAGCAAGTAAAACTTACCGCCATGGATGCCTCAGCAGGTGATTCTTTTGGTTGGAGTATCGGCTTATCTGACGACACCCTAGTAATAGGAGCTCCCTTTGATGACGATAAAGGTAAGAACTCTGGTTCAGTTTACATTTTTACCCGCACGGGAAACACTTGGCAGCAGCAAGCTAAAATTACCGCAAAAGACGGCAGTGAGGGTGATGTATTTGGTATTAGCGCCGCTATCTCGGGTGATACAATATTAGTGGGTGCCGATCTAAATGAAGAAAAGGGCTTCAATGCTGGCGCTGCCTATGTATTTACTCGCTCTAAAGGTGTTTGGACTCAACAAAAAAAGCTTACGGCAAATGATGGCGCTGAAGGAGATCTTTTTGGTGTTAGAGTGGCATTAGAGAAAGATACAGCTTTGATATCTGCACGAAGAGATGACGATAATATTATGGGGGTTGATTCTGGCTCTGCCTATATTTTCACCCGAACAGGTAATTCATGGAGCCAGCAAGCAAAACTGACTGCCCCCGATGGTGCGAAGGATGATCGCTTCGGACGAAGTGTTGCCCTTTCTGGCGACAATGTATTAATAGGAGCAATGTTTCAAGATGAGCAAGGGGAAAACTCAGGATCAGCATATTTGTTCAGACGTTCAGGCCGAACTTGGAATTTCAAAACTCAATTAATGCCTAAAGATGGTAGTAAAGGTGACGTGTTTGGTTGGAACGTTGCGCTTTGGAATAATACCGCATTAATTTCAGCAAATAGGGATAATGATAAAGGCGAAAACTCTGGCTCTGCTTATATATTTGACCTAAAGAAAAACTAGATAACTAATTTCCTTAAATGAAATGGCTAGAGAGATCATAAGAATGCGCTATTAATATACAATAGCTTCTATATAAAATTGTAAACATTAACAACTAGCAACGCTAAGTTATTAATCAATATAGAAGTTATTGTGTTCATTTCAATTAAATATTATTTACTCAAATACGCTCTTAAGGCTTTTTCCGACTTACCTACTGCCATGACTGCAGCCCGTAAATCACCTTCACTGCAACGAAATGATTTACACCAATTAGCGATTTTTTTGGGATCATCAATATCAACTTGTTTGTTATCTTCAGGGCTTCTGCGTGCTTTATCGTATGACATGCTTACACTCCTATTAAACTAACTTAGTTTTTGCTATTTATTACAACCATTTTTCGCACAACTAACGGGTTGTGATGATGTTACCCAGTGTTCTGATTCCTTTTTGGTATTGCTGCCACACCCCGTGGTGCCATTTTTATTAGCACGATGCACTATGCCACTGGGTAAATGCTTTACCTGCATACTTAATTCCCTAAGACCTCTGAGCAAACATGTGAAATTAAAAATATAGCGTGCTTAGCGAAAAAAGAACATTACACGCCATTACAAGGAAATTGACATTGATAATATTGAAGAATTTCCACTTATTCTTAAGGTAAAAAAGCTGACGTAGCATTACAAAAATTGGCGAGTTATCAAGTTCAATAATAATTGCCATTGAATTGCGTGGATGGAATATATCTCTTTATAAAATAAATACTTAAATATACAGGAGTTTAATAAAAACAATTAAAGCCATTATCAAAAACAAGCTGTAATTGCCTGTTATGGCAGGATTCATTTGCACGTTCTAATTTTCTATTCGTTTCAAGTGTGCTCATACCGAGTATCACGAAAAATGAATAGGAAATCCCCCATGAAAAGATATTTAACAGCATTATCTGCCACCTTAGTTTTAACTAGCAGCATTTACCTGCCTAACGCATTAGCAACTAACTCAAGCACTATGTTAATTACTATCGCTGAATCATCGCCAACTCTCATTGAGCGACTTAACTCAATTGCAGGCGATGAGCCAAAGCTTCTCAAGAGTTTATTAGCTTTAGCGGATTCAAACCCTTTACAATTAGAGCGCTTATTGAACTTGCAGCTTTCAGATCCTATTGCTTTTCAGCAATTAATTGAAATTGAAAGCATCAAAAATAGTGACGCTGGAAGCGCATCATTACAAGGTACCATTAGTGATGGCGGTATTATTCGAAACTAAACACTACATCGACTAGCATTATCGTAGTCAGTCATTAATTGCTGGAATAGTTGCTCATTACAGAGAGCATCAAACCAAGGAAGGTTAAACAAAACCGAACCTGTATTGTTAATCAATGCTGCTTTAACATGATGAATTGCAGAAGCCTTTTCATTCAATAAGCTATATACAATCGCGGAAGCATACGCAACCTCACCACTATTCGGAGCTAAAACCTGTGCTCTATTTAACGATTCTACTGCCTTACTTGCTTGTTTCAAATGACCATAAGCTTGAGCAAGGTTTGTGAGATATTTAACTTCATTTTTACCAACAAGAATAGAAACGACCTGCTGATAATGAGACTTAGCTAACTCTTTTTGGCCTAATATCATTTCTATATCAGCCAAATTTAGCAAGTTAACGGGCTGCATTGGAAACAATTCAAAAGCTTTCTGCGCATATTCTTTAGATTTATCATACTGCTTGTTCAACGCATACGCTAAGCTCAAGTTAGTAAAATCTCTGCTTGAATCAACATTCTTTACAATTTTTTCATATGTGCTTATGGCCAAACTAAGCTTACCTTGCAGTAACCAAATATTGGCTTGCAGCTGCATCGCTCTTCTATTATCCGCCACAGTTTCTAACATAGCGCCAACCGTGCGTTCTGCACTACTCAAGTCCCCAGCCCGCCAATAACTAAATGCAATGTTATACTGCAAGCTTGAACTTGGCCGTAATTCAAAAGCTCTTAAGTATGATTTTGCTGCTTGCTCGTATCGTCCTGAAATAAAAAATATGTAGGCTTCAAGCTCTAGAACACTTAAGCCGTCTGCACCCCGCTTTTTCGCTTCAGCAATTTGAGCTATTGCCGCATCCAATTCTCCCTTATCGGAATATAGCCAAAAACGGTCAATAGCTTCATAAATACTGTAACGATATTCTGGTGGCGAGCTTTGTATAACCAATTCTAGCTGGTTCAAGTATTTTTGATTTTTTGAATCCAAGTAAAGATCTAAGGCCGTATCTCGATATAAAGCATAACCAGCATACAAATAAGGTGAACGTTGTAAAATTTTCTCTAATTTTTCTAAGCTTGAACCTTGGTAATTACCTGTTAATTTAATTTCACTATAAAGCTCAATATAGTTGCGATAATCATCTTCGCTTATTGGCCTTTGAACCAAATCAGACTGATTAACATCATTATATTCTGGGTACAGAGATGAAAACTGTGTTTGGCTAACACTATAAATTTCATTAAACCTTTGAGCAGGTACCAACCAACTTTTTTCAAATTTAGCGATTAATGCGTTTTCACTTTTTGGATTAGCAACTAAACGAGCAAATTTTACATTACATCGACTACTGTTACATTCAAGTTCGGTTGAAATAATATCGCTTGCGCCAGCAGCTTGTTGTAATTTCTTTAAATTATTGGGATATGCTTTTGTAATCGCAGCCACTTCTCGTTGCGATATTAGATACATGCTTTTAGTGTTAATTACAGCTTGCCTTAAGGCATCTTCAACAGCCGACACCACCAAGTTTTGCTGCATTGGAGCCATCGCTTGACTATGAGAAACAACCGGCCTTAATACTACAACCTGCTTACTTTCAGTTTCTTTCGGTGAATGAGTCAACAATAAAGAAAACAGTACTGTTAGCAAAACGCAAAAACTCAGAACATACTTTGTCTGCATAATCCCCTGTTTTATTTTTTTTGTTGCTAACGCCTTAATTTGAGCATTTGTCGTACTTGCCTTTACAGAATTTTCGGTAGATAAACTAGGGTTATAAATAGACGTAATGTCAGCCGTTTGCTCTTGCGCAATTTGTTGCTGCAACAAAGCATTTTCAATGTGTTTTACTCTGTGCGCTATATCTGCTGCAGTTAAGGTACGTTTATCCGTGACTTTAGTCAGCATTGCCATTATTAAACTAGTTAACGCATCGGGCGTATCTAACAGCAAATTTTCAGCATGCTCAGGCTCACTATTAATAATATTTTCAGCGACTTTATTTGCGGCTCCGTTATCGAAAGGATGACTACCAACGATAAGCTGATAGGCAATAATACCAAAGGAGAAAATATCGCTTCGAAAGTCGACCGTTTGCTGATTTAACTGCTCAGGAGACATATAACGTACGCAGCCAAACGAATTTTTATATTGCTCGAGAGCTTGTTCAACTTCTTTAAGTTGGGTGTCACCGCTTTGTTTATTGGTTAAACAAGCAATGCCAAAGTCGGCAATTTTTAGATGCCCGTCATTATTCACCAAAATATTGCTAGGCTTTAAATCACAATGAACAATGCCATTTTTATGCGCTTCTGCAAGCCCTGCTGCTAGTTGACGTAGCAACGACAGTTTTTGAATTAATGTTAATTGATTTTCATGTTGATATTGCGTCAGTGTTTTACTGTTAAAATACTCCATCACCAAAGCTATGTGCTGCTCTTGTTCTTCAATATTAAAAATTTGAATAATATTGCTATGATTAACACGCGCCAAAACACGAGCCTCTTTTAGGGCAAGATCAACCTTGGTATCTGTAGATTGGTGTCGTAAAGTTTTTATGGCCACTTGGCGATGCAAATGACTGTCGATTGCTAGGTGCACTTGCCCCATGCCACCTTCACCTAGAAGTCTTTCTTGGCGATAACGAGGTAAATTTTTATCCATGTAAAACCGTTAACGATACTGCTTCATGCCCTTGATTTACAATAAGGTTTTTTCCTTTGTAAATTCGATAGTAACTGCCAGCAAAGCGTATTTTTTTGCCCTTGCGCTCAATAAGTTCATCGCCATCGCAAGCACCATTAAGCATTTCTCTAAACTGCTTTTTAGCGCGACAAACTTGGGTGTTAAATAAGGTAATATCGTAACCTAACTCTTTGGCAATAACTTCCGGCAATATCCAACCCTGATTATATTCGTCGATGCCCTTTTTAGCATCTTGATCTCTATGCCGAGCTAAACTTAAGGTCAAATAATGATGGGCTTTGGTTAATAAGCAGTGCTTTTCTTCAGCGGTGATCACCGTAAGTTCTGTGGATTCTTCATCAAGGCTTAAATTGAAGCGATATTTAAGTTCATCAGCCGATAATTTAGATTTTTCCAATTGTTCAGTGTTGTCACTGTTATTGTTAAGTTTCAATTGCCAATTGGTGTTAGCAAAATGCAATAAATCTAAATCTGCGATTGGATAAGCGCTACCATCGGCATCATCGAGGTATTCTTTATACCACTCATTTTTACTTTGCACGTAAAACAATGCGATTTCAGCTTCTTGCTCTGTAGGTAGTAAATTGTAATCTGACAAGATTATTGGTGCTTTTTCTGTTGTTTTTGTCGCTTGTTCAACGGCTAACAACATGTTTTTCGGTTGAGTAAGATCTTGCACGACCATACCGTGTGTAGACGCTTGCCCAAAATACAGCTTATCGCCAACACGAAGCTTTTGAGCCTGATCTCGAACTAATTTATGGTTATTTACCCAAGTACCGTTTTTACTTAAATCTCTAATATGCCAATGGCAGTTTCGCCATTCAATCACCGCATGTGTTCTTGATATTTCCGGAGAGTTAATAACAGTATCAACATTCGTCGTTGACCGCCCAATACAATGATAGGCGTTTAAGTAACTTAAACTTTGTTCGCGATTAGCAATATTTAAAATTGCAGCCATATGATTATTCTTGAATTACTTGAGCTTCTATTAAATTATAATAATGCATTGAACTGAGATTTGCATATAAATGCAAATTAGTTATTAATAAATATGATAAAAGCGCTTAAAATCGAACAATAATCATCCAATCAAGTTCAACAATTTAAAAAGGCGCTGATTAGCGCCCATTAAAAACTCAAAAACCTTACCGCTAAAGCTAAGTGACTGAATTAACTTTAAAGTAAGCAATTTGTTGCTTTAAGTTTGCTGCAAGCATTTCTAAAGTGTTTGCAACATCATTGTTCTTCTCTAATGAACTTGTAGACGAGTCAGCCATATCAGCAACACTTTTCATACCTTCATAGAGTTCATCAATAGCAATAATTTGCTCTTTTGAAGCATCTACAACTTGACGAACATTTAGCAACGAACCGTTCGCTTGATTTTCAATTTCTTTAAGTAGCTCTGCTGAATCAACACCCAATGCTAAACCTTTCTCTATTTTTGGTAGGGTTGACTCCATCGCCACGACTGAATCAGCCGTTTCCTTGGTAATTTCCGTTAGCATGGTTTCTATTTCTGAGGTTGCAGAGCCGGTACTTTGCGCTAGTGTTCTAACTTCATCAGCAACAACAGCAAAGCCTCGACCTGATTCGCCTGCTCTTGCCGCTTCAATAGCAGCATTTAGTGCTAACAAGTTAGTTTGATCAGATATACCGCTAATAACAGAAATAATGCCACTGATATCTCTGGTGCGTTGTTCGAGCTTTTGTAACTTATCTAATGCGCTACTAACAGTGGTAAGGATTTTTTCAATTTCAACAGCTGTTGCATTAACCGAGGTACTACCCGCCTTACAAGACTCTAACGTTTGTGACGAGTTTTGTTCTGTTTGAACTAGTAGCTCTGAAACACCGTAAGTTTTATCACGCATTTCGTTTAAGTTTGCTGTGGCAAGTGCGGTGTATTCACGTTGTTGTTGCACTAAATCAAGTACATCAGCAGAGCCAGAAGAAACAATATCTATTTGGCCATTAATTTCTTTTGACGCGCCAGCAATATTTGCAACTGTAGAGCTTAGCTGGTTTTGAGTTTTCTTTAATGAAAACAATACGCTGTTCTCATAACGCACTTCAATATTTTGCGTTAAATCACCTTCAGCAACTTTTGATAATAAACTAGCCACTTCACTCGGCTCACCATCCAGTGAAATTTTCAAACCTTTGGCAATACGGTATACAATTAAACCGCTGATCAAAAATGCTATGCCTGTAAGTGCTAACATAACACCTTCAAAACTGGCCGCGGTTTCTCGCACCATTTTTGTTGCCAGTTGGTTCTCATGTTCCTGATAATCAATAAACTGATTAATTGCTGCTAACCACTCAACGAATGCTGGACGAACTTTAGATAACAATAGCAACTCGGCCTGCTGTTGATTACCTTGTTGAATTTGTTGAATAACTTGCTGTACTAAAGGCATGGTTTTATTTTCGATACGCCTAATGCTACTAAGAATACTTTCCTCATTAGGTGTTGAGCCATCTAACATCAATTTATCTAACGGTACTCTAGAGTCATTATAAAAATTTTCTAAACGAGAAATGTCTTTTAAAGCACTTTGTAATTCATGGTTTTCTCGCACCAATACAACATCACGAATAGCAATAGCTCGGTCGTGCACGCTACCACGGAAGTTTATCGCATAGCGTTGTTTAACAGAGTTAATATCGGTAATTACCGTCATTGATTTATCAATAGCATTAACACTATTAATTCCGACAATAGTAAGTACTAACATCATGATAAGAACAGCGCCAAAACCGATGAGTAGTCGAGTTTGTACGGTCGCACGAGTAAATAAATTAAACATAAAGCAATAGCCTTTAACAAATACTAAAGCTTAACTTCCTAAAAGCTTGCCTTAGTTAATACAGTGTCGTTACTAGACCGAGCAGAGCTAGATTGAATTTCATTTAGCACAATCATTAATAAAAATGATGTAAATCAAGCTAAGATTAAAACTAAAAAACAAACATTGCAAATGATAATGATTAACATTAAGATCCGGCCGATTTTATAATGCACAACATCAAATGGATTGAAAATGCTAAAAACTAAACTAACTTTACTCGCCCTATTTATCTCGCAAAGTGTTAACGCTCAAGTCATTAAATCAACCGATGATTCTGCAATTGAGAGCATTGAGCGTATAGTCGTTACCGGTAGTCGTATCGTAGAAAGTATCGACGAAGTTCCAGCCACTATTACAATTATTAATCGCAAGCAAATTGAAGCCCAACTTAAAGTATCCCCTGAATTACAATCTCTTCTGGCTGCGCTTGTACCAGGCTTGGCACCAAGTACAGGTTCGTCGAGCAACTCTAGCCAAACGCTTAGAGGCCGCTCACCATTAGTTATGATTGATGGTGTACCGCAATCGACACCACTAAGAAATGGCTCTTTAGGTATCAGAACATTGGATGCAAGTGTTATTGAGCGTATAGAAGTCATTAAAGGGGCCACGTCTATATACGGTAATGGCGCAGCTGGCGGTATTATTAACTACATCACTAAACGTGCAAATGACAATGGAGAAATAAATGGACATGTTAGTTTGTCGAGCCGATTTAGCGCAGTTAAATTTGAAGATAGCGCAGGCCAGCGCATTGAAGGTTCAATAAATGGCAGTATTGATAAATTTAGCTATGTGCTTAACGCCAGCTATGAAGAAAATGGCGTTCAACGTGATGCAGAAGGCGATGTACAAGGTTTGATTTATGGTCTTTCTGATGCAAAAGTACAAAACTATTTTTCAAAATTTGGCTATCAGCTTGATGAAGATAAATCATTTCAATTGACCTACAATCACTATCGTTCTGAACAAAAAAGCGACTTAGTTGATGTTATTGGCAGTGTAAACTCTGGGGTGAAGACTTACGCAATAGAAGCACCAACTGGCACTATTAAACCAGGGGTTCCTCAAGGCCCTAAAAACGATAATTTGATGTTCAAGTATACCGATGAGGCATTATTTGAAAGCACACAAATTGTTATTGATGCATACACACAAAAAATTAAGAATATATTTTTCTTCTCGCCCTCATTGGCTAATCCTAGTGAAGGGTACGACGGTGGCCAGTCGTTAATAAAATCAGATAAAAAAGGCTTACGAGTAACACTGAATAGCCAATTTGAATGGGAGAATATTGATGCCACATTTATTTACGGACTTGATGCACTAAACGATATCACCTCGCAGCCCTTAGTAGACGGACGTAAATGGGTTCCTGAAATGGATATGGATAATCTGGCAGGCTTTCTACAGAGTAAATGGGTTTATAAAGACGATTTGATCATTAAAGCTGGTATTCGACGAGAAGAAATTGATTTAGCAGTAGATGACTATAGCACCTTGAAACTTTGCGTATCAGCAGAAACTTGTTCTATTCCTGTCGATGTAACTGGTGACACCTTAAATTATCGTGCAACCACCTATAACTTTGGTATTCGCTACAACATGATGGAGGCTTTTCAACCTTTTGCCAACTACTCTCAAGGAGCAGATATTTCTGATATCGGACGATTACTGCGCACAGCCACAGTAACTGATATTGGCTTGGTTCAAACAGAGGCATCAATCATAGACAATTATGAAATAGGTTTTGTATCAAATATTGATAATATTCACTTTGAATTCTCCGCTTATCGTAGTACTTCAGAACTTGGTACAACAAATAAATACGATCCAGCAACAGGCGTGTATTTACCGGTTAGAGCTCCGCAAGAGATATACGGTTATGAAGCATTAGTTGATTATAAAATTTCATCAGAGCTAAGCATTTCAGCTACTTATGCTTGGATTGAAGGCAAAGATACCGCTAATGATATTTACCTAGGTGCAAAACAAATAAGTGCTCCTAAAGGTACCATCAATATTAATTGGCAACCATTAGACGGAGCTTCTGTTTCAATGACTTACTTACATGTTAGTGACCGAAAAAAATTCGATCAAGTTGACGGAAAATACGTTGGTGATAAGGGCCCAATCGACAGCTATAATATTGTAAATTTAAGTGGTAATTACACATTAAACACTGCGTGGTCAGCATTCATTGGTGTAGAGAACTTATTTAACCAAGATTATTTCCCCGCTAAGTCTCAAGCTTATACCTATAACGGCTACAACGTTAAAGGCTTAGGTACAACAGTTAATGTCGGCATGAACTATCAATTCTAACCGTCATTATTCGCACCATTAATTAAGTAAGGCCGGTACACGGCTTTACTTAATTAAACATTCCCAAAATCTCATTAGGCTCAGTATCGTGATAAAAACATGGCTTAGACGCATACATTGTATGTTAGCTTTAACCTGCGCTTTATTCTTATTAAGTTTAAGCATTTCAGGCGCTTTATTGCTTTATGCTAAAGATATTCAGGCCTTTTTAAATCCCGAATTCTGGCAAATAAAACTTGATGAAAGCCAAACAAAGCCGCTGACATTATCAAAAATAATTGAAAAAATAAAACTAGCTCCCGATGTTAAAATTAAACTTATCGAACATGCCGAAAACCCAAGTCATGTCTGGTCTGTTAGGTTAACAAATAATAAATACCTTAATATCAATCCTTATACTGGCGAGGTTGTACTTGAGCATAGTTTCTACGATACCTTTTATGGATTCGTAATGTCTTGGCATCGTTGGTTACTTTATAAAACTGAAGCGAAAGAAACGCCGCTAAAGGTATGGATGTCAATTGCCAGTTTAGCTTTGATCATCGAATTACTGCTCGGCTTTTATTTATGGCTCAAACCTAAAAAACGCTTAAAACGTCTAAAAATAAAATGGCGTAGCAAGCCAAAAATACTTTTTTATCAACTACATACTGTAATAGGTGTTTTCTCTTGTATTCCTTTAATATTAATTGCCTTTTCTGGCATGGCATTTCAATGGCAAACCACAACGCAGAAAATCGTCGAGTTACTGACCTTTAGCAAGGTTGAAACGGCGAACTATCAGCACATACCAACCCATTCAAAGAGTGATGAGCAATTGAATAAAGCCTACGAAAATGCACAAAGAGCATTACCTGAGGGCATTGTTTATCGAACTTATTTGCCACTAGAAAGTGGAGAACCACTTAAACTCAGGATAAAAATGTCAGAAGAAAGTCACGCCTATAGTTGGAGTTGGGCAGATACAAGTACAGGAAAACACTTAGCGAGTTTTGACGCGAGTAAGACAAGCTTAGCCACGCAAGTTTGGAATTTTAAGTACAAATTTCATATTGGCGAATTTGTCGGCAAACCGATAAAACTATTATGGCTATTGCTTAGTTTATTACCGAGTTTTTTTGTATTTTCAGGTATTTATTTAGCAGTAAAACGTTGGAAAGGTAAAAATGGTTAGTATTTAAAGCTAACCACTTTTAAACTACTTTAGTCGGTTGCTTGTTAAGCAATACGGTGCAGCGCACAAACCTTATTACCAGACGGATCACGTAAATAGGCTAGGTAAAGTTGCCCGATTGTTCCCTCACGAACACCAGGTGCATCTTCACAAGCTTCGCCGCCATTTTCAGTACCTGCAGCATGCCATGCATCCGCTTGCTCTGGCGAGCTCGCTGCAAAACCAATAGTACTACCATTGCCGTTACAGGCTTGTTCACCATTTATCGGTTTAGAGATGGCAAATACACCGGTATCAGTAAAATAAAAACAACGTCCCTTTTCATCCATTACTCCTGGTTTATGTCCTAGTTCACCTAAGATTGCATCATAAAAAACTTTCGAAGCTTGAACATCGTTTGCACCTATCATGATATGACTAAACATTGGATTTCCCTTTTGTTGGTTACTTAAGAAAAAGAGCTAATTACTAAGCAAATATTAAGACCTGTTACATATCTAACATTCAGTAAAAGCAATACTGAGTAGCATGCACGATAAATTTATCTAAGCACAATAGCAATTTCGCATAACTTAGGAGATTAAAATTCAACGATACACTGCAATAGCCAGCTTTTATCTGTTTTCGACTCTCTATTGATCTAAATCTAGTTTTATTTAAAAAATAATGAAACTTTACCTTGCAAATGATAATCACTCTCATTAACATTCGCCACACTATTTAATGCTCGCTGCATTCTCTTACGACACTAGTTAATAATTTGGAGATTAACATGAAGTACTCACCGCTGTTTTTGGCAATGTCCATAGCTACACCACTTGCTTTTGCTGACAGCAATTCAATAGAAGTGATTGAAGTTACCGGAAGTTATTTTAATGATTATAAAGTAGACGAAGCCAAAGGCGCCATGCGCACCGATGTTTCACTGCTTGAAACAGCACAGTCAGTTACCGTAATTCCAAGAACTATTGTTGAAGAGCAGCTAGCAACAACATTAGGTGAAGTGCTGACCAATGACGCGAGTTTATCGGCGGGCTCTAGACAACGAAACCGTGAAGTATTTAACTTACGAGGCTTTGAATTAAGCTCTTCAAATGGTTACTTGCGTGACGGTCATCAGCATTGGTCTCATTATCAACAACCAATTGAAACACTTGAAAGCATTGAAGTTATCAAAGGGCCTTCAAGTATTTTGTATGGTCAATCTGGCCCTGGCGGCTTAGTTAACATGGTAACGAAAAAACCAACAGCGACTACCTTATTTAATATTGGTGCAGATACAGATCAAGAAGGCTCAACTCGTTTTACTTTAGACGCTGGTGGCTCATTAAATGAAGACGAAACACTGAGATATCGTAGTAATTTAGTCAAACAAGATGTTACTTATCAAAGAGAATATCAAAATGGCGATCAACGAGAGCGTGACCGCTTTTTAGGTGCTTTAGTTGTTGACTACGATGTATCTGAAGACTTATCAGTGAGCGTACATTATGACTACACCAATGATAAAGCAGGTCTAGATACTGGCGCTTGGTTAGATGACAACGGTGATATAATTGGCGATCGTAAAACCATTCGCGATATGTCCTGGGCGTTTACCGATATTGATGTAGAAAATTACGGCGTTGATGTTAATTACCTCATTAATGACTATTGGCAGGTAAGACTAGGTTATAACAAGCAAACATTTGAGCGCCAACGCTTTGAATCTGCACCTAAAAAGCCTTCAGTTTTCCAAGAAGGTGACGAGTATACCTCTAAACCATACGATCGCTTTGACGACTGGCAATTTACCACTAAATTTATCGACTTTGTTGGCGAGTTTGAATTTGGCGGAGTTGAGCACCAATTACTCATAGGAGCTAACTCATTAGATTACTATTATGGACAACTAAGAGTTAAAAGCTCTGCAATTACCTATGCAGCTGGCCAAGACGAGCCTGCTAAGCCAGACGTAAACTACAAAGATGACGATAGCTTATACACCAGCGAATACGACTATTACGGTATTTATCTACAAGACTTAGTTACATTGAACGATAACTGGCAAGTATCTTTTGGTGGTCGTTATGATAAACAAGATAAAGAAGGCGCAAACAACGAGTCTTTCCTACCTAAGTTTGGCGTGCTTTATCACCCGTCTGAGCAAGGTACTATTTACTACAGTTACACCGAAGGTTTTGAACCACAAAGAAGCGATACACTTACCGAAGAAACTGATATTAACTTCGGAATGAAGCTTGATGCTATGGAGTCAAAACAAAGTGAAATAGGTGTTAAATGGCAGCTTGTTGACGACAGACTACTACTAAGTGGCGCAATTTTCGATATCAGCAAAACGGGTAAATTAATCACTGAAGATATTGACCACCCTGAATATGACACTCGCACTACACAAGCAGGTGAGCAACGCCACAAAGGTTTTGAGCTTGGTGCACAAGGGGCAATAAACGATAAATTATTTGTTATGACCTCTTTAATCAACATCGATGCCACATACGAAAAAGATGAAAATTATCAAGGTAAAACGCCAATTGATGTACCTGAATGGTCAGCAGCATTATGGTCACGTTATGAAGTAACTGAGGACTTAGCATTTAATGCTGGTGCATTTTATGAAAGCTCTCGCTTTGCCGACAGTGAAAACACCATTGAAAAAGACGCATATACTCGTATCGACATTGGTGCAACTTACACCATGGATGTAAGTAACCATGAATTAAACCTACGTTTTAACATTAATAACCTGTTAGACAAAAAGTACTTAATTGGTGGTGGTACAAGTAATGTAACGGCTGCTGACGGCATTAACTTCCGAGTTGCTGCACAGTTAGTATTTTAGCCAAATAATCGCAGCAACTGACATGCTAGGTTTTCTAGTATGTCAGTTGTTGCTTTTAACAAGCAAATAGCCATAAAGCATGTATCTATTAAGTTGTTTTTAACCGTATGAAGCCATCTAAAAAAACCTTAAGCCTAGCACGCATAGTCCATATTTATGTTTCCATGGCATTATTGACTTTACTGCTATTTTTTTCAGTAACTGGCATAACACTTAACCACCCAGAATGGTTTCGAGATCACCAAGCGCAAGTTATTGAACAAGAACAAACCATTGAAGCTATCAGCCAATTAGCCATCACTGATGAAACCATTAGTGATCAGCAGCAACAAACCATAACGAAAGCAGTAGAAAAAACATTTTCTGTTTCACTGTCCAGCACCGAACCTGAGTTAATGTCTGGAGAATTGTTTTATAGCATCAAGCAAGCAGGAAAAAGCGCGAGTATTGCTGTTGATTTAGTAACTGGTGAAGCATTTTATGAGCAAACTCATTACGGCTGGTGGGCAGTGCTTAATGATTTACATAAAGGACGAAATACCAGTAATTTTTGGAGTTGGATAATCGACTTATCTAGCGTTCTTTTCATTATTTTTGCCATAACAGGTTTTATTCTCGCTATGCCACAACGACGCTTTCGTCGTACGTTACAACTAAGTATTGCAACAACGTTATTGACAATAACTAGCATTATCTACTTTGCCTAAAGGAAATTGACTACCAATATGAACAACCAAATAACTCACCCAGCCTTTAAAGTTTTTGTGTTGGCATTATTAACCATTTTGTTTGCACTACCACAAGCCTCACACGCAAAAAGCAATAACACTGCAACACTCGCATTAACGTTAGAGCTAAAGCAGCAACAAGGAGAATACCACCCTCCTTACGTGGCAGCGTGGATCGAAAATAACCAAAGAAAATCAGTAAGAACTTTGTTGCTATGGCGTAAAGAGCCTAAGTGGCTAAAAGACATTCGTCGCTGGTGGCGTAATGTCGGCAGAAAAGACGCACAACTCGTTGACGCAATTACCTCAGCCACACATGCCGCAGGGAGCTTTCCTTTGTCTTTTAAGCTAACTGATGACAAACAGCAAAAACTAGCGAATGGCGAATACACACTTTACGTTGAAGTAGTGCGAGAAAAAGGTGGCAGAGCCTTACTCAAACATAAATTCCAAATTAGCAACAAAGTACAAAATTACACCCTAAAAGAAACCGCTGAAACTGGCGAAATTAACTTTAGTATTACCCCTTAGGAGCACAAATGAATATTAAAAAATCACTATTATTTTGCCTTGCTATCGCCATTAGTAGCCAGGCCAATGCACATTCTCGCTGGTTATTACCTAGTCATTACACATTATCTTCTGAGCAAGGTGAATGGATTGCCTTAGATGCAACAGCTTCAAACGAAGTTTTTAATGTCGATAAAGCACTTAGCATTGACTCACTAAGTATCTTAACGCCATCTGGTAAGAAAGAACGCCCTTCTTCTACATATAAAGCCCATAGAAAGTCAGTTGCAGACTATTTTGTTAAGGAAAGTGGTACTTATAAGCTTACCAACAATGCCAGCGCAAGTTACTTCTCAAGTTATAAAGTTGCCGATAAGCGTAAACGTGCTCGCGCCAATAAAATGGAATTAAAAGCATTAGTACCAGCCAATGCGACTGAGCTACAAACAGCTTATGGCTTAACACGTGTCGAAACCTACATCACCATGAATAACCCAACGGATAACTTCGGGACTGAAGGTAAGTTTTTAGAGCTATTACCTGTAACTCACCCATCAGAAATTGTCGAGCAAGAACCTGCTACTTTTGCTTTCACTTACCACGGTAAGGCTCAATCTGGTGTTGAAGTTGAAGTAGTACGTGAAGGTGTTCGTTACCGCAATAATCCAGAGGTGATTAAATTAGTTACTAATGCTAAAGGGGAAATAACCTTTACTCCAACACAAGCGGGTCGTTACTTATTGATTGCTGAATATCAACAAGACGCCAGCAACAAAGCCTTAGCTGATAAAGAGCATGGTGGGGTATTTTTAACTTTTGAAGCTCAACTACAATAAGCTAATAAACATTATTTCCTGACTAAAAGGTTACCTTAATAGGTAGCCTTTTTTGTTATACTTCTTAACCTAAAGTAATATAAAGGTTAAGTAACTATGCAAAAAAGGCCAAAAGATGAATTGTCCATTGGTGAAGTGTCTAAACGCAGTGGCGTAGCAATTTCCTCCATACACTTTTATGAAAATAAAGGCTTAATCTGCTCACATCGAAATAGCAGCAACCATCGTCGCTTCACTCGTGACGTATTACGAAAAATATCTATTATCAAAATAGCGCAAAAATCAGGTGTACAGCTAAAAGAAATTAAAGCTGCACTAGCCACAATTCCTGATAATAAAACTGTGACCTTAGATGATTGGAGTCGTCTATCTAAGCAATGGCATAGTGAGCTTGATGAACGCATAAATCAACTTATTGCGCTACGTGATAATCTTGATACTTGTATAGGTTGTGGCTGTTTGTCTATTGAACGCTGCAAACTTGCCAACCCGGGCGATAACTTAGCTGAACTTGGACCTGGTCCACACTTAAAACCAGACGATATAGAGTATGATAATAATTGAAGATTTAGCTCAGGGCTGATGATATAAAGTACTTTATAATCATCAGCCCTATACCAAACCCAAATTCAAATCCAACACACTTTTACTGAATAAACGGCTTAACACCAACGGCACTGAACAAGGCATTTGACTGATACCAAGCACTATTTTTAATCACTAGAGCAACCTTTCTGATATCACTGATATTTTTTAGTGGATCACCATCGATTAAAATAAGATCAGCATCATTACCAATAACAATAGCTCCTAGCTTCTTTTCATTATTAAGGCGTGCAGCGTTAATAGTAGCTATTTTTAGTACCTCGGCATTAGGTATACCTGCAAGTGCCAGTAACTCTAGCTCTCTGTGAAGCGTAAAACCAGCAATAGAATCTGTGCCCGCAACAAGTGTAATACCAGCGTCGTACATTTTTTTGGTTAATAATAAAAAGGCCTCGGCTGTTTTTGCGTATTGAACTTCATTTTCACTATTAATATCCAACATCGCTGAGAGTAAATAATCTCGTCGAATATTTGCCGGTAAGTGGTCTGCAACAGCGGCATAACTCGGATCAATTTCGCCAGGTTTATTTAAATATAAAGATTGAAAAATAGTTAGTGTTGGGTCAACAACAGTGCCCTTTTGCTTCAGCAGTAAAATAAAGTCTTTTACTTCTTTTGAGTTTAGATCTAAAGCGCCAGCACGCTCGCCAACAAGAGTAAATCTAGCCGCACGATAATCTTCATCATCTTCTACAATAAAGTTTCTAAACACCATATTCATATGGTGAATTTCATCAAAACCATTATTGACAGTAAATTCTGCGGATGTGAGTGCGGGAATGTGTCCACTCACTTTCATCTGCCTTTTATGCGCATGAACAGCAATAGGTTTTATCCATTCAGGTGGAATTGAGCTATATAGCTTGACTTGTTTAAAGCCATTATCTGCGTACCAGTCAACATGCTGTATGGCTTGTTGTAATGTAGTTGCGTGTAAACCAGAAGGTGCTGAAGTTTCTTCTTTTTTATCAATTAGTCCAACAGCATATATGTTCGGGCCAATAACTTCATTGCTATTAAACGCAACTTTCATGGCTGATAAATCATCATAGACATTGCCAACATCTCGCGCATTAGTAATACCTGACGCAATATTTAGCATGCCATCTGCTAATGTCATATGAGTATGCATATCCCATAGACCTGCCATTAATGTTTTACCTTTACCATTAATCACTTTTGCATTATGAATGTTTTTAGCTACAGCGTTAATTTCAGCGATTTTGCCATCACGAATAACTACTTGCTTGTTATTATGAAGGTACGAGTCGATAGAGTTAAAAATATTAACATTGTTAATTACAGTGACATCACCTAAGTTATTAACAAGCTTTTTAGATTTACTAGCAAGTAAATTCGTATTAATGTCATCTTGAATCAGCTGAAGTTGCGGCATATTGCTTGCCCAGCCACTTAATACCATGCTCATAGAGCCATAGCCTAAGGCAAATAAACGCATATCTGCGTCAAGCCAAACGTACTCTGGCGTATACCCCAACCCATAAACGGCATATAGCGAAACAGTTTTCAAATCATCAGCATTTTTTACTTTAATGGTTTTAAGTTGCTCAATTGTGGCAACTCCAGACGGCAATAAATTAATTGATTGAGTTTTACTATTAACAACAGCTTTAATTAATAACTCTAACGATTGCGGAGTGCCATTGGCAGCGACATAAAAGACACTCGTATTATCTAATGTTTGAGTTTCATCTTCGAGCGTATTTTTCCAACGAGCGATATTATTATGTAGGGAAAATGACTCATTTACTGGAGCCCCCATATAGGTATTTCCAGAAACAGTTTCAGACAAAATGATGCCATCATTACTGATCGTAATTTTGTCATGTAACTTGGGGCCAAGTCCTCTATCTTTAAATTCGAAATCAATTACTACCGTGTTTTGGTCAAGATAATTAACTACTTGGCTACCCGTTTTTTTGCCCATGGTGAGCCAGTCGTAGTGAATAGTTTCACTGGCAGCAGTGAAAAAACTAGACGTTAATATTGCAATAAATACCAATAATTTCATTTACCAATCATCCATTATAATTTTTTGATTACTATATTCTTTTTATAAAAAAAGCCGAAAAGCGATATCCGCTTTTCGGCTTTAAAAATGATAACAAACTATCGCTTTTAAATAACTACTTTATTAAATCTGCATTACGCGCTTTTTAGTGGTTGCTCAGGTTCAGTTACAGAAGTATTAGATGTTATCTTGTGCTCTGACACTGAGTTATCAATTTTCGATTCTGGACCAACACAAGTACTACGATTTTCAGCTAACCATAAATAGAATACCGGCAGTACAAACAAAGTAAAGAAAGTACCTATTGCCATGCCCGCCACTAATATAATACCAATACTGTTCCGCGCTTCAGCGCCAGCACCTGTTACCAATACCAATGGGAAGTGACCTAAAATAGTTGCCGCTGTTGTCATCAATATTGGTCGTAAGCGAGTAGTAGCTGATTCAATGACCGCATCAAACTTACACTGACCTTGCTCTTGTAAATGGTTTGCAAATTCAACAATTAAAATACCATTTTTTGCTATCAAACCCACTAGTGTCACTAAACCAATTTGCGAATATATATTGATAGTGGTTAACTCTAAAAATGGTAATAACAAAGCACCAGACAATGCTAAAGGCACACAACCAAGCAGAATAACTAATGGATCACGATAACTATTAAATTGAATCGCTAGTACTAAAAATACAATCATCAATGAAATACCCATCACCGTAATTAAACTATTACCTTCAGTACGTATTTGGCGAGACTCACCTGCATAATCAAGATTATAGTTATGCGGTAAAATATTCGCCGCAGCGGCTTCTAAGGTTTGTAGTGCTTGCTCTTTCGTTACACCGGGTAAAACCCCACCATAAATTCTAAAAGAGTTTTGCTGTCCAAACGAACCTAATGTTCGCGGCACGGTGCGATACTTAATTTCAGTAAAAGCAGAGACCGGAATTAAATCACCTGAAGGTGCTTTCACGGTCAGATCTAATATCTTTTCCGGTTGCGTAGTAATATTATCCGCCACCATAGGAATCACCCGATACGCCTTACCATTAGCATCAAAACGGTTAACATAGTTACTTGATAAATAAGTCGATAGTTGACTGCTAATTAACGAAACATTCATACCTAAATCAGCAATTTTTTCCCGATCGAGTTTTAATTCAATTTGCGGTAAATCTATTTTTAAATCAGTATCAGCGTAAAGAAATTGACCACTTTGAAATGCCGAGCCGACAAGTTGATCCGCATAAGATTTCATCTCACTATAAGGTGCAGATGACTTAACGACTAGCTCAACATCAAACTGCCCTGCTGTTGGCAATGGCGAAGGTAAAATAGGTAGTAGATCTAGTCCTTCAGAATTCGTTAAACGTCCGTAAACCTCAGGTATCATGGCTTGAATACTTTTTTCGCGTGTATCATTACCTTCAAATTCAAGACCACCAAAACCGCCACTGCTTAATACAATTTGCCAAAGCTCCTTGCTGCCTTCCGTTTCAAGTAAGGCGTCAGCTACGCTTTCAACATTCTTCTCGTTATATTCAAGCGACGCGTCAGGTGGAGATTGCACCACTATAAATATACTGCTTTGATCTTCAATCGGTGCTAATTCCTTTGCCGACATAAGGTAAAAAGGAACGACTAATAACGCCACAACAATAGCAAGAAAAAACAACTGCCCTTGCCAATGAAATGTTCTTTTTAACAAGCGACCATAAAAGTTTTGTAAATGTTCAAAAGCATGATTAACCTTAACCGTTAATCGCCCTTCTTTGCCGCCTTCACTAGAAACATAGGCACTCATAATCGGTGATAAGGTTATGGCAACAACCCCAGAAATAATAACGGCAATTGCTAAGGTAAAGGCAAACTCTTTAAACAACACCCCAGTTAAGCCTGATAAAAAACCGATAGGAGCATAAACAACCGCTAAGGTTAACGTCATAGCAATAATAGGTACTAATAATTGGCGAGAACTCATCAGTGCAGCTTGCACACGAGGAACTCCAGCACGCATATGGCGAGCAACATTCTCAACCACAACAATGGCGTCATCAACAACTAAACCAACTGATAAAACAATAGCTAAAACCGTCAATAAATTTAAACTAAAGCCCATTAGCCATATTGAAGCAATCGCACCTAATATTGAAATAGGAATAGTGATAAGTGGCACTAAAGCCGCTCTAAACGAGCCCATCAATAACACAACGACAATGCCAACAAGTACGATGGTTTCCACCAAAGTTGTCACAATTTCCTGTAATGCATCACGCATATACAAGGTGCCATCATAAGCGATATCTATTTTCAGCTCTGGTGAGTCAGCATTAATCTCATCAAGTACTTTATAAAGCTTGTCACCAATAGAGATTTCATTAGCGCCAGGTAACGGCCAAACTGAAATATATACGGTATCCTTACCATTAAAGCGTGCTGTCGCACTGGCTTCTTCTGCACTGTACTCAACTCGTGCGACATCTTTTAAATAGACTAAAGTGTCATCACTTTGCTTAATTATCAACTGTTCGAATTCACTAACCGATGACATTTGCGTATTAGCAATAATATCTATTTTTTGGCGTTCATTTTCCGCGTAACCTAAGGTCGAAATACGGTTATTGTTAGCAAGTGCTTGATAAACTTCATCGGCACTAACATTGAAAATATTTAATCGGTCAGCATCAAGCCAAACGCGCATTGCTGGCGTTCGTGCTCCTTCAATACCAACTTTTTGCACGCCTTCAATATTGTTAATTATCGGGTTAATTTCGCGTGTCAGGTAATCGGTAATTTGCGCTAAGGTTGAGCCTTCAGAAACAACATTAAGATAAAATACCGCGAATGGTCTGTCAGTTCTTCTTACGGTCACAAACGGATCTTCGGCTCCAGCAGGCAATTCAAACTTTATTTGATTAAGGCGAGTATTTAGCTCTGCAAGCGCATCAGTACTGTTTTGATTGAGCTTCAACCAAGTTGTTACTTTGCTAAGCCCAGAACTGGTACTCGACTCAACAAAATCAACGCCTGGCACAGTTGACGCAACTCTCTCAATCGGATCGGTAACAAAGCCTTTAACGACATCGGCAGATGCCCCGGTATAGCTTGTAGTGATCTCTAAAGAAGCCCCTTCAATTTTAGGGAACTGCAATACCGAAATAGCATTAACAGCCCATAAACCGACTAAACAAATAAATACCGACAATACGGTTGAAACAACGGGTTTTCGAACAAAAATGTCCATTAACCGGCTCTGGGAAGATAATTCTTTAATCATAACCTTTCCTAACCTCCCATATTTTCGGTATCAAATTGGGTTTTCAAACCAGGACGCAACTTAAATGCGCCTTTTGCAGCAACTAACTCACCAGAAGTAAGTCCTTCACTGACAATAACGTTTTCATTCAATCGATCGCCTAACACTACTTTTTCACGGCTAGCGCGATAATCGCCATTGTCATCTTTTACTAATTTAAATACATATTCGCCAAGTTGGTCACGCACAATAGCTAAACTTGGTACAACAATAACTGACTGCTCTGCCGTAATAGGCACAGCAACTTTAACTAACTGATTCGGTTTAACATTTAATTCAGACGTTAGTACTTTAGCTCGATATTTTAGCTGTCGAGAATCTTGAGTTAATAATGGCTCTACTGACATTACAACCGCTTGGCTACTGACGCCGACTAATGATGATGCACCTGACATTGTCACTTCTACTGTACTGTTGACAGCTAATTGTCGATACGTTTGTGGAACTTTAAAATCAACCCAAATATAATCTTCAACACCAATTAAATCGGTAATTTCAGTATTGCTATCGAGAAATTGCCCAACGTTAATATTATGAATACCTATGCTGGCATCAAAAGGGGCAAGAATAACTTTTTTCGCAATAACCGCTTCCAACCTTGCGATATCAGCTACAGCAATATGATATTCGGCCTGTGCAACATCGACATTTTCTTTACTAATACGGTTTTCTTTTGCCAATTCTTGATAACGGGCCAGCGTTTGCTGTTTTAAGGTTTTCGTTGCTTTAGCTGACGCCAATGATGCAAGTTCTTCTGTGTGTTCTAACTCAAGTAAAACTTGGCTTTTCTTAACAATGTCGCCAGAAGCAATGTTAACTTTACTCACTTTACCTGCGAGCTCATTTTTTAAGGCGATATATTTTACTGCATGCCCTTCACCAATAACTGACAATTGCTTTTGGTAGTAAGTATTTTGTGCACGAAAGGCTTGTACTTTTGCACTTGGCTCAGGGCCCGCTTGCATTTGTTGGTCGTTCGACAATGACTCTTTATAATAAAATAGCCCACTTACAGAAGCAGACACAATAACAACAACACTAAGCCAAGGGATTAATTTCATAAAGGTTTCCTAATTTAAAATATCGTCGCGATTCCATGCCCACGACATTCCTGCGTTAAATTTGGCGACAGGATAAAACCTCAACTATAGTTGAGGTCAACAATTAATTTATCAATTTCATATAAAGCGATTAAAATAGTTACTAAGTATAGTTCAATGCTCATTAGCCGATTTAATATGCTTTATTAATAACAAAAGTGACATTAATCACTTCTAGCAATCTATAGCCGATATTCTAACACTGACACTATTAAATATTTAATGGTTATTTAAAGTTTATTTGTTGCGCAATCAAAAGATTAACTTAGCAAAGTAAACCATTAACTATTTTTGAGGTCTCACCTTTATAAATATGTGGTTTACCACGCTTTAGTTATTGAAAAAAAACATTATTCACTAAGCAACTTAAAACATTTTCAACTGTATAAGACGATAAGTCACTTATTTGTATCTGTTGCTAAAAATTATCTTGCGATAGTATGACCGCAATAAATCGCCGAAGTACAAATATAGGAGAACCTCTTGTTAAAAAAATTAATGCACATACCACTCTCAATCATTGCTATTTCACTCGTATCATTAACATTAAGCCAAACAGTTAATGCTAAAGACGGCCAGGTTAGTAAAATTGCTACTTCAACTGCTGACTATGCAGTAGAGACATACACCAACGATATGGTTGAGAGCTTACGAGAACTCGTTAAGCATAATACTTTGGCAAAAGAAGGTATTTCAGCAAACGACAACCCTGCTCATATTGCCTTTAAAGCTGAGCTGAAAAAACAAGCCCAAGCACTTGATTTTGACTTCGTTGATGATGGTTATGTTGTTGTTATTGGTTTAGGTAATCAAAAAGAACGTGTAGGCATTATTACTCATGGTGATGTACAACCGGTGAATCCTGAAAAGTGGCAAAAGTCGCCGTTTGAATTAGACACAACCACTGAGCCGGGTCGAATCATTGGCCGAGGAACTGAAGACGACAAAGGCCCTATTTCAACAGCGCTTTACGCAATGAAAGCGATAAAAGATAAAGGCATATCATTAAATAAGCGTATCGAACTATATGTTTATATGGCTGAAGAGTCTGATTGGGAGCCACTAAAGGCCTATATTAAAACGCACGAACTACCACAAACCAACATAACCATTGATGCTGAGTACCCAGTGGTGACCGCTGAAAAAGGTTACGGCACGATCAAATTAGCTTTTAATAAAAAAGAAATGCCAACTATTTCCCCTTACATTAGTGAATTCAGTGGTGGCTTTTTTGGTAGTCAAATACCTGAAGATGCTAGCGCTACCATCGAAAATGCCAATATAGTGCTGCTACAACGCTTAATGCGCAAAGCGCGCGGATATACTGGTGTAAGTTTTGACCTTGAACTAAAAGATAGTACATTAACTATTAGGGCACTAGGGAAATCAGCTCATTCATCAAAACCTAATGATGGTGTAAACGCTATTCCACATTTAGCCAACTTACTCTCTAGAACTCGCTGGGTAAATAACGGCCCTGGCACCTTAGTTAACTTTATTAACGACAATATTGGCCTAGGTTTAGAGGGCAAGAAATTTGGTAATATCGCATACCAAGATGATTTTATGGGCGCGATGACAGTAGCACCAACAGTCATCAAGCAACACGATGACAATATTGAATTGAACATTAACTTGCGCCGCCCGCAAGGTAAAAGCAAGCAACAATTAGTTGAAGAAATTCACCAAACCATCGTCAACTGGAACAATAAATTTGATACTAATGTCACTGAGTTAGAACACTATATTGGCGACCCATTTATTCAAAAAGATGCACCTCATGTAGACACTTTATTATCAGTATTTAGTCACTTTACGGGTATAGATGATGCTAAACCTATCGCTATTGGTGGCGGTACAAATTCACGCTTATTTCCGAATGCTGTAAGCTTTGGGCCTTCTATGCCAAATACAGAATACACTGGCCATTCTGAGCATGAATTTATTACTATGGAGCAGTTTGTACTTAATTTAAAAATGTATACCGCAGTTTTAATAGAATTGTCTAAATAATCGATAACTAGTGCTCTTTACCGTTAATTAGTAAAGAGCATTTATCATCTAAGTTTTGCCTAGTGACTACGTTAACTTAACCAAACTTAATATAGTGACTAGTTTCCTCTAAAAGCACCTTTGTAGTAACTAGTGACAGTCACATGAATTGCTTTGATGTCGACATAATTGGTAATTCCAAAAATGAGTTAAGGCGATAAGCGCAGCACCAACTAAGGTTAGTGTTTTTTCCGCTACTTCACCAAAACCTATAACTTCCCCCAAAAGAGCGAAAATCATCATAATTAAACCAACCGAACCAATATAAGCCACTTGAAATTTTCGATGTTTTTTACAACCAAGCGTTAAAGAAAACAAACTTATTGGTAATACTCCTACGACCATCCATAAATGCATTGACTCAGACTCCAAAGGTAGACTAGCTAACGCTGGCAATAAAGCTATTAGAATAGGTGCTGCTAAACAATGAATAGCGCATAAAAGTGATAAACTAATTGCTATTTTATCGGCAGGGCTTTGCAGTTGATTCATTCAAATCATCCTTATTTGTGAGACTAATTAATAATATGGTTAGTTGGTTCGATGAAACCCAACACTAGATATGATACAACATAACATTAATTATTTAAATAAACTTTATCGTATGAGTTTTAGTCATATTCTATTTCAATTCAGTGTGATATAGATGTGCTACTGACCAATGTGCTAACATTGTCATGATCAATACGAAGTAATAAGCACGAAGAAGGGTAAGGGAAATAATGTTAATCGATAATTTGCTAGAGCACGCAGCGCAAAAATGTCAGCAAGCAGGTGGCCGCTTTACCGATAAACGCCGCAATATACTGAAAAACCTTATCAATGCAAAATCCCCTCTTTCAGCCTATGACTTGACTGAACTCTATAATCAAAATAATGATAAAAAAGTTCAACCAATGTCAGTTTATCGAATTCTTGATTTTTTTATTGAAATGAAGTTAGTTCACAAACTGCCAACACTTAATAAATACGTAGTATGTTCGCACCTTTCTTGTCAACATAGCCACCAAGATCAATACTTTGTTGTTTGTAAAAGTTGTGGTGACGCACAAGAAATCAGTATGAATTCAAAATTAACGCAAGAACTAAACGAATCAGTTTCTTCTGTCGGTTTTCAATTAGTTGATGCCCAATTTGAACTGTTTGGCTTATGTAAAAATTGCTCTAATCAGTCTTAACTCTTTAATTAATAGCTTTGCAGTTAGCGACTTAATTACTAGAACTATTAGCTGTTAGCTCATTTCTTTGAGTACCATTTTTATTGCCATACGGGTGTCGTCAATTTTTCCAACCAATTCGGTAACTACCTCTTCTTCACTAACCATTAAATGCCAAGAATCTGCCCAAATTGCTTTTAACATAACCGCCTTATCGGCAACGTCAGGAGCAATAAGTGCACTTAAGTCAACAACCAAGCCGACTTCAACCCAGCCTTTACGAGGATTACCGGAAATTTCATCACCATCATAATGTGCAGTTAAGATGATATGCTCTAACTCCCCCAAATGCTCAAGCACTTCGAATGCTGCAGTTCGCACATTGTTATTTTCTTCACTAACTTCCATGCGCCAAGCATTATAGCTAAAGCCGAGTAATGCAAATAGCACGCTAAATATGCTCATGATGTAATAAAATTTTAATTTTTCTTTCAAATTTTTCAATTTGAATACCTCTGTAATGGAATGGGAGTCATCTGCACAATGAGTCGATTTTTGATAATAGACCGAATAAACTCAACAACTTATTCAACAAATCTGTCTTTAAATTTAAGCTAAATTGCAGCTTTTAGCCAATAATAGCGCTAGGCGTCAATTCAAAGCACTATTGCTATGGTAGTCAACACAAGTAAGCGATACTATTTAACAATAATATTTAACGTATTTATTAAAAATGAAAAAAGTTTGTATTGTTACTGGCGGTAGCTCCGGTATTGGCTTGAGTATTGTTAAGCGTTTTGTCGCTGAAAACTATCAAGTATTTAATTTAGACATAGCTTCTTCTAATGTCGGTGAATTTCGTCAATGTGACATCACTAATGTTAAGCAAGTAAAACAAATAATTAATGATATTGCTGAACAGAATGTAATTGATGTTCTAGTGTCGAATGCTGGTATTCATTTTTCGGGAAACATAGAAAACACTAATGAAGATGAGTTAGAACGTGTTTTTAATATTAATGTTAAGGGTGCCTATGCTGCCATTAAAGCAGTATTACCGGCGATGAAATTACAAGAAAATGGCGCTATTATTTTAATGGCTTCAGATCAAGCATTGATCGCTAAGCATAACTCATTTGCATATAACCTAAGTAAAGCATCATTGGCCTCGATGGCAAAAACAACGGCCCTTGATTACGCACAATTTAATATTCGTGCTAATGCCGTTTGTCCCGGCACGATAGAAACACCGCTCTACCATAAAGCTATCGATAACTACTGCCAAAAGTCAGGTGCTAATAAGGCCGATGTTCACGCAGAAGAAGCAGCACTGCAACCATTAGGGCGTTTAGGGCAGGCAGACGAAGTAGCTGAATTAGTTTATTTCCTTGGTTCCGATAAAGCAAAATTCATCACGGGAAGTTTACAAGTAATCGACGGCGGCTACACGGCACAATAATCTATTATGAGAATTATTGATCCACATATTCATTTATTTGACCTTGAAAAAGGTGATTATCAATGGCTACAACTAGAAAACCCACCTTACTGGCCTGATAAAAGCCTAATTGCAAAAAGTTTTTTTGAGCAAGATCTAACGTTGAATTCCCCTGTAACGTTAGCGGGTTTTGTTCATATTGAAGCCGGCTTTGACAATGCAAAACCGTGGCGAGAAGTGGAATGGCTTGAGCAGAACTGCCAAATCCTCTTTCGCAGTGTTGCTATGCTAGATATCACCCTCTCCACTGCGGCTTTTGAAAAACAATTAACAAAATTAGCACATTACAAAAGTGTGGCTGGTATTCGGTATATTTTAGATGATCACGCACTAGTGATACTGAGTAATCCAAATAGTGAGGTTAATTTACAAAAAATTGCTGAACAAAATCTAAGCTTCGAATTACAGCTTTCAATTGAAAACACCCAAGCAGTTGATCGCTTAATTGAAACTATATCAGCCACATCGGGTCTACTCTATTGTATCAACCATGCAGGTTTTCCCCCATTAAACAAAAGTAAAATGTTGGTGTGGATGCAAAACATCAAACGCCTGGCAGAGTTTGATAATATTTTTATCAAGTGCTCTGGTTATGAAATGGCCGAAAGAAATTATTCAACTAAATGGTACCAGGAGGTGATTCATCACTGCATAGTGAGTTTCGGTATTAATCGGGTAATGTTGGCCAGTAACTTCCCGCTAAGTTTATGGCGTAATAGTTATCAGCAAACTTGGCAGAACTACGGTGCGCTTGAAAATATCAGTAATACACAATTGAGTGACAATGACCTTGATAAGCTATGTTATAAGAATGCTTACCATTTTTATAAATTTAACTAAGCAAGTTTGTTGGCTAATTTGGTCATCTAAGTAAGACATTCTATACTATTAGAAATGTCATCTTTCTAGACGTAAAACGAGTGACGTGACCTATGATAAATACTGACAACTGCATTTTAGAACACCCTATTGAGGGCTTAGATGTCAATAAATGGCAACAGCTAGTCAATATGATGGCAGAACTTTTTGATGCTGCTAGTGGTGTCATTGTTCAGTATCGTCAGGACACTTTTAATGTTGTTGCAACAAGTTCAAATGAGGATAACTTCCTACGAGTGAATGCAAGTTGGCCATGGGATATAAAAAGCTTCTGTCGCCGTATTGTTGAAACTAACGATAAACTTTACGTTAATAACGCTGCAAGTGATGAAGAGTGGGCTTGCGCGCCACCGGTTTCTAATGGCCCTGTACGCTCATACTTAGGTTACCCTCTCTATTGGCCAAATGGCTCCTTGTTTGGCTCATTTTGTGTTATAGACACTAAGCCAACAAACTACCCAGAGCCATTAAACAAAATGCTTGGACAATTAAAGTTGATCGTAGAAAGCGAGCTTCGCCACGTTTCTAATATCCTTGAAACTAAAGCATTATTAGCGGAAAAAATTGAACAAGAACAACAATTAAAAAAGCTGGCGCTTTATGATCAGTTAACTAAGTGCGCAAATAGAAACTTATTAACTGAGCGTATTGGTTATCAAATTGCTCAGGCCAATAGGAATGAATCTAAATTTAGTGTTATTTATTTTGATCTTGATAAATTTAAGCCAGTAAATGATACCTACGGGCATCAATGTGGCGACGTTGTGCTAGCAAATATAGCCAAAGAGGTAAAATCAATAGTACGTGACACGGATACTGTAGCAAGAATTGGCGGAGACGAATTTGTTATTGTGATGAACAAGAAAATTAACGACGATAAAATTAAACAAAAGCTACTCGATGTCGTTGAAACACCTATCCAATATGGCGATATTAGTGTTTACGTTTCAGCAAGCATAGGTGTTGCAACCTACCCTGACGACGGAAAAAACATGAAAGCCCTGCTCGCATCTGCAGATGCAAATATGTACCAAAGCAAATCAACAAAAATCGCCATCGGCTAAAATATTTCTCGCCTTAACATTGTTTTTACCGCAATATATTCTATATATTCAGATAGAAATAGAAGCTAATTCCTTTATGGATACATTTGATAAAAAAATCCTAAAAATATTACAAAACGACTGTACCGCATCGGTAAGTGATGTCGCTGATCAAGTGGGCCTTTCAACAACACCATGCTGGCGTCGTATTCAAGCCATGGAGAAAAGTGGCATTATTAAAGGTCGCGTGGCCCTTGCCGATCCTGAAAAGCTTAATGTAGGTTTAACTGTTTTTGTCACGATTAAAACCAACCAGCATAATCCTAAATGGCTCAGTGAATTTAGAAAGGTTGCTGAAGATTTCCCCGAAATTATCGAATTTTATCGCATGAGTGGTGAAGTAGACTACCTACTGCGCGTCGCCGTACCTGATATGAAAGCTTACGATGCTTTTTATAAACGCTTAATCACTCGAGCAAGCTTTGCTGACATTAGCTCTAGTTTTGCTATGGAAGAAATAAAATACACCACGGCACTGCCAATTGATTATATTTAAGTGCTTCTTCCCACTAGGCTGATAAAACAAAAAGGAAGCTTTCGCTTCCTTTTTTATCTATGTTTCTATAAACATTACTTCAACGCATTTACCGTAACATTAGGCGAACGCTTCACTACCTCGTCGTTTAACTCTATGCCAATGCCAGGAGTTTCAGGTGCTTGGAAAAAACCATTTTCTGGCTGTGGATCTTGCATACATAGCTCACGGTTCCAATCTTTGATTGCATAAGTATGATGCTCATGAATTAAGAAGTTAGGAATTGCTGTTTCAAGGTGCAGTGACGCGGCAGTTGCCACTGGGCCACCACAAACATGTGCTTGAATACGAATATCGTACACATCTGCATAATCGCAAACTTTTTTCGCTTCAGTAAAACCACCACATAAGCCAATATCAGGCTGAAGAACATCAATACTTTGGTCTTCAAAATATGGCCTTGCATCCCAACGGTGATATAAGCGTTCACCACCGGCAATTGGCACGTTAACATTGTCCGATACTTTTTTATGCACAGCCGCATTTAGGTAATTCACCGGCTCTTCATAAAACATACAACCGACTTCTTCAATAACGCGGCCCATTTGAATTGCTGACGCAGCTCCCATCAATGAATGTGATTCAAAAATAATATCGACGTCTTCACCAACAGCATCACGAATGGCGCGTAATCGATTGCCAAATAAACGCATTTGTTTAGGTGTGAATAGCTTAGTTCGATCAAAAGATGAGCTACCATCTTGATTATAAACAATAGGATCAACTTTCACGGCATCATAGCCTTGAGCAACAGCCTTTAATGCCGCTTCAGCATACTGTTCTGGCTCAATAAGTTTGTTTACCTGTTCATCCCAATCAAACTGCAATTGGCTGGCATATGTACGTAATTTATCATTAGTTTTACCGCCAAGTAATTGATAGACCGGCAAACCAAGCGCCTTACCTTTAATGTCCCATAACGCGGTATCTATTGCGCTCATTGCCGAATAGAGTACGGGACCGCCACCTAAGCCCCAAAAGCTTTCTCGCAGCATACGAGACCAAAGCAATTCAGTATTAAATGGGTTAAAACCAATTAATACTGCTTCACTAATTTCTTTTAGCATTGCTGCCGCTGCACTATGTCCCCAGTCGTAAGCAAGACCTGCTTCACCAACACCTGTAATACCTTCATCAGTATGCACTCGAATAAATACCGGGTTCCAACCTGGGCGTTTCGGACATTCAATATCAAAAATTTCTACATGAGTGACTTTCATTATATTCTCTTTAATTTTATCGCTATTAATTTATATGAATTATTTATTAGTATTTAAAGCGCGAAACTCGGGTCTTCTTTATAGACTCTTCGCAGCATCGCAGGCCACGCCTTTTGCCCACCGGTTAAGCCTGTATGAACAATATTCGCCTGTGCTTTTATGCCATCAACAATACTATGCTCAACCAGAATTGGCTCCATACCTGTCGACATCACCTGCACTTGAATTTGACAAGCGCGAATTAAGTCATACATATGCATAAAAGCATCACCAACGGTTTTCCCCATAGTTAACGCACCATGATTACGCAATAGCATAAAGTTCTTATCACCTAAGTCTTGCTGTAATCGTTTTTTTTCTTCATCGTTAACAGCCAGACCTTCATAATCGTGATAACTCATTGATGCCAACGCGAACATCGAATACTGACTTATAGGAAGCAAACCTTCTTTTAAACTTGCAACGGCAATAGCTTCATTGCAATGAACATGTAAGGCGCAAATATCATCATGACGAACCTCATGAATAGCACTATGAATAGTAAAGCCCGCTGGGTTAAATTCAAATGGGCTATCTGCATCCACTATATTGCCTGTCATATCAATTTTCACTAAATTGGATGCGGTAATTTCATCAAACCTCAAGCCGAAGGCGTTAATAAGTACATGCTCTGTATTGGGAATACGAACGGAAACATGGGTATAAATTAAATCATCCCAGCCATGTAAAGCAATTAAGCGATAACATGCAGCGAGATCGACCCGTAACTGCCATTCTTGCGCTGATACTTTATTTTTTAAATCAATAGAGGGAAGTTCAAGCATTAAATTTTCGCACCTTTTCAATCGCTAACCGTGTGATTTTTATGCTACAAACCATATCCTATGATAGTGTTGAGTTAAAGCACTAGACATTATTACTTAGATCTAAAAAGGCAATTATGTGTATTTTATTCATCGCCATTGAACAACACCCTGACTATCCTGTCATTATTTGCGCTAACAGAGATGAGTTTCATCAACGCCCAACACAGCGAATGCATTGGTGGCAAAAAGAAAATATTCTCGCTGGTAAAGATTTAAAAGCTGGTGGCTCTTGGCTAGGCTTAACTCAAACGGGTCGGTTTGCCGCGTTAACGAATTTTCGAATTGCTAATAAATTTGATGCAAATAAACAAACTCGTGGTGATCTAGTCGTAAATGCATTATTGCAGAGCCCCCAACAAACGCGAGATCATCTCGGCCTTTCATCCGAACAATATAATGATTTCAACCTTATTTTTGGTACGCTGAATAATTTACAAGCCTTTGACAGTGTTAATAAAAGTTTAATATCACTCGGCCCCGGGTTTCATAGTATTTGTAATGGCGCTTTAGATGACATTTGGCCAAAAATGGCATTGGGTGTGCAAAAGATAAACCAGTTAATTAAAGGTGATAATTTTAACTTAGAGCAACTTTTTTCGTTGATGAAGAATAACGAAATTGCAAGTGACATTAACTTACCAACAACAGGTATTAGTAAGGAATTAGAGTCCTTATTAAGCAGTATATTTATACGCTCTGATGACTACGGTACTCGATCAACCGCTATTATCATGCAATCACAATCGGGCGCAGTGAAAGTATATGAGCGTAACTATTCACCGCAAGGAAACGTAGAGCACAGTAACGAATTTTCTTGGTGATTGACGAGCGACTGAACGAGCTAATAGTTATAAATACCGGATTAACTTAACCACGCTATATTTCAATACAGATTCTACAGTTAATAATTTTCAATTAATAACTGCGCAACAACGATAATTTAGTGTTTAAAGCATTTCCCGAATAATAGCGCCAACAATGGCAATAAAAACCACTACCCACAATATTTTTGAGTATTTTTGCTGTTGTTCAACTTCCATAGGTTTACCGAAGCGTTCCCCTAAAACTACCATTAAGGCGACGGCACCAAATACACAAGCTAGAATTATCAGTAAGGTCATAAATTTACATTCTTTAAAAAGTTTATATGCCATCATACCGATATTGATGTCGTCCGTAAATTCTCAAAAACTTGAATGATTTACCAACAATTAATAAAAATTATCTCTAGAATGAACATCTCCGCTTTCATTTTAAAATGAATCAATTACCATAGAAAAATTCTTCACGATCCAAGTTTATTGCCATGACAAGTACTGACAATTTTAACGATAAACGTCGCTTTATAATTCGCTTAGGCAAAGCCTTACATAAATTTGGCACCCCCGCATACCGACTTGAAGCGCATTTAACCAATGTCGCGCAAAGTTTAGGGGTTTATAGTTCTTTTGTAATTACGCCGACATCGTTAACTTTTATACTATCTCAAGACGATGAAAACCAAGACTATAATCATATACTTCGTGTAGCACCTGGCGATTTGGATTTAGGATCATTGGCACGAGCCGATGAGCTAGTTGACGAGCTCACATCAGGTCAAAGAACCTTGGCCGAAGCCATAGAACGTTTAGATGATATTGCCAATAAACCAAGTCCTTATGGCCGTATATTAACTTTCCTTGCATTTGGTGCATCAAGTGGCGCATTTGCCATGCTAATGCAAACCAGTTGGAATGATGTTTTCTGGTCAACATTATTGGGCATGATGGTATGTTTATTTACTTTCTGGGCTGAGCGCTCACGTCGCGTTACCGACATGCTAGAGCCGATATCAGCACTTTCTTCTGCGTTTTTAGCATCTGCAATAGCACTAGTTGACCCCAGCATAAACATCCCTTTAGTCATATTATCTAGCATTATTGCCTTTATTCCTGGCTTAGCATTAACTTTAGGTTTATCTGAGTTAGCCGCTCGAAATTTAATGTCGGGTACGGCAAGGATCATGGATGCCATCATGATCCTATTCAAAATTTATTTTGGTGGTGTACTGGGTATCGCATTGGGGAAAATGCTCTGGGGTGAAGTTGCTTTTGTAGAGCCACCACATACGCCTGACTGGACGTTATGGGCTGCTGTTACCACGCTTTCTATCAGCTTAGTTATATTATTTAAATGCCGAAAAAAAGATGCCCCTTGGGGGATCATTTCCGGCTATATTGCCTTTGGCGCAAGCATGCTAGGTGCTGAGTATCTAGGTGTTGCGTTGGGTGCTTTTGTCGGTGCCTTTGCTTTAGGTATTTACAGTAATATTTTTTCAAGATTAATGAAGCTACCTTCAAGTGTCGTTAAGTTACTTGGTTTGGTGGTACTAGTCCCGGGAAGTAAGGTTTATATTGGCTTAAATCATGCGGTATCAGGCCAAACTATGCTTAATGCAACCGACATTGGCTCACAAGCCTTTCTAATATTTATGTCATTAGTGGCGGGGTTAATATTTGCCAATGTTGCACTGCCATCGAGAAAAACACTGTAATGAATATTCTCATTTTTAGGCAGGTATTCAGTGGTAGCTAAAGCAAAATATCACCATGGTGATTTACGCAAATCCTTGATTTCTACCGCCAGTGAAATGGTAGCTGAGGCCGGTATTGAAAATTTATCATTGCGTAGATTGGCCGAACGTATAGGTGTTTCTCGCACGGCAGCTTACCACCATTTTACCGATAAAAACGACCTACTATGTGCAATTGCCGAACAAGGCTTTAGCCGTTGGCATCAACTATCCAGTGAAATATTCTCCCAGGAAAATATGTCTAATGAAGACAAGTACCGAAATTTCGTACACGCCTATATAGCTTTTGCCACGGAAAATCCGTCACTTTATGAACTGATGTTTGGACGAGTTATCTGGAAAGAGAATAATAGCACTGAAACATTGAAAAACATTGCCTATACCAGTTTCAATTATCAAGTAGAAATGACTAAGCTATGGCAAGAGCAAGGTATTATAAACGCCGAAGAAAACACGCTTAGGCTTGCACAGGTATCTTGGGCAACATTACACGGCATTGCCAGATTAGTGATTGACGGTATTTACGCACAAGAAAACCAAATAGATGAAATGTGTGAATGTGCCGTTAACGTGTTTCTGGCGAATACAAAGTTAAGTAATAATTAAAGTAATTAAGGTGGTCAAGCATGGAAACATCAGCAGATAAAACGAAATTAGCACAGTTTGACGAATTTTTTTCAATTGATTATTACTTTAATATTAATGCCACAACACTTAATTCAGAAAATCTACCCAGTTATGAGCAATTTCTTAATGAAATGCCAACGCCATTTAAAATTGCCTCTGAAATAAATACCTTAGATCAAAGTGCATTACGCCCATTGCAAGCCGTAGCTGGTGTAGCAAGCCAATTAATGGAATACTTAAACCATCAAGCAAAAAAAATGGACTTACTAGTAGGCTACATACTTAGTCAACAAGACATGGCCAATGAACGTCAACAAGCAATTAAATTTGGCGGTGGTGGTGTTATATTTCAGTCTTCAAATGAATCTGCATTCGAGCTTGGTGAATACTTAAATTTAAAGCTATTTTTTACCGAAGAAAATAGTGCAGTATATTGCATAGGTGAAATAGTCAGTGTTGAAAAAAATACAGATGGGGCAACATATAAGGTAATTTTTCACCATATTCGAGAAGAAGACCGCGAAGCCTTAGTACGTAATAGCTTACATCAGCAATCTAAGCAATTACAGGCACTCGCCCAACAACGTAATCAAGAGAAAAATTAATCCGCATTTATGAGCTAAGGTGCATTCCCGCATCTTAGTTTTTTGCACGTGCTTTTAAAGTTAAAGTGCAATAACGAGTTCTAAACTCTTATACCCCCTTCCTCTATTCAGCTTACTAGCTTACATATGCTTACTTTGTAAAGACTTACTTATTGATACCGTATTTGACCTCACTTACCATCAATACAAGCACTTATGCAGAGAACTTATCAACACCTAAAAAACTTAAGCTATATCTCGTCATACCTAATCATCACCTCAGCAATTGCCAATGCTAATGAAGTGAGCTCAGAGAAAAACTTCAAAAAAAATCAATTGGAAAGCGACAAAAATGAAATAGAAGTTATTGAAGTAAACGGAAAACGCAATCAAGCTAATACCGAAATGACCGAAGAAACGGCGAAATTGTTAAGTGTTCCTAGTATTGCTAATGATCCTCTTAGTTCAGTATTTAGTTTACCCGGCGTTGTTTACGCGGGTGGTGATGACGGAGAGCCAGCCATTCGCGGTTCCTCTCCCGACGACAACGCATTCTACATTGATAACATGCCCGCTGATTACATTTTCCATTTATTTGGCGATAGCATATTTAACAAAAATGTCATTAGCGACTTCTCGCTCTATCCCGCAGGTTTTGGCAGTCAATATGGTAATGCAACTGGCGGTGTTTTTGATGTTAAATTACGAGATCCTCGCAACCAAGATATCACCACAATTGTTGATGCTAGTATGCTAAAAACGGGCATAATGATCGAAGGTGGGCTCGCAGAAGATCAGGCTTTTTATTTCTCATATAGACGTAGCCTATTGCACCTATTTCTAACAGAGGGTGAAGAAGATGATGGAGAAACAATCACTAAGTCGCCTATTAGTGATGACTATCAAGGCAAATATCAATGGTTAATTGGCGATAATCAAAAGCTCACTTTCAGTGTTACTGGTGCAAGTGACGTCGGAGCATTGAACATTTCTGCCGAGTCAGAATCGGCTAAAGTCGACCCTGACTCAATTGGTGAAATGTCTCTTAATACAAAATTTGATCAGCAAACCTTATCTTGGCAGTACTTCGCAGAAAATCACGATACATTCCAAATATCATTAGGGCACATGAATGAACAGAACAAACAAAAATATGGCCAGGGGCAATATATTAACTTGGAAACTAAGCGCTTAAATTTACGCGCCTTATATCAAGCCAATTGGTTTGATGGTCATGTACAAAAAATTGGTGCTGATTTTCAGCAAAGTGTCAGCGATTACAACTATGACATGATCCCTTATTTTTGTACTGACAATGACGCTGATTGTGAAAGTAAAAAAGGAGAAAGAGTACAAGATAACGATAAACTTAAAAGCACTGACAGTGCATTTTATTTCAACAATATTTGGAGCATTAACGACGACATAAAGTTAGATCTTGGTTTACGCGCAGAAAAAAACAACTACACAAATCAAAGCTTTGTTCACCCTAGGCTTGCCCTTAACTGGTTTCCTACCGATGAACTCACCATAACCACCAAATATGGTACCTATAGTCGCTTTCCTGATATCACCACCGCATTAAAAAAACTCGGAAACCCTAAAATAAAATCGCCGAAATCAAGCCATTATTCCATCAGATTTTCATACGATTTAAATGACACTTGGAACACTTCGGTAGACATTTATTATAAAGACCTAAAAGACATGGCCTTATCATTACCTACTGATCATCCTGACTCAGCATCACACTATAGTGATGACTTATCAGGAAGTGCAAAAGGTGTTGAATGGGTAATTAACAAACACCTGTCTGATGGCTGGTATGGTTGGGCTTCTTTGAGTTGGTCAAAAAGTGAAAGAACTAATGACCTGACAAAAATAACTACTGAATACTATTTAGATACGCCATTACTAGCAAATGTTGTGGCAAATTATCAATTGAATGAGCAGTGGGATTTCGGCATGAAATTTACTATTCGCAGCGGGGCGAAATATACGCCCATCATTGGTTTACGTGAAAACCCAGATTACCCTGGATTTTTACAAGCAAGGTATGGAGAGTTAAACTCAAAAACTCTTCCTGTGTATTATCGCTTAGACTTGCAAGCAAACTACAAAACAACTTTTTTCGGCTTAAAGTCAGAGGTCAACTTTGCCATTATTAACGCCTCAAATAGCTCGAACGTTTCCGGTTATTCTTACGAACCTAACGAGAATGACACCTTGAACAATTTCACGATAAAAAAGGATACTGGAATGGAAATGTTCCCCTCTATTGGTCTAACGGTACAATTTTAACCTAATCATTTATACAGTTTTAACCATGGCCTCATTTTAATATGAGGTCAATAAACACAAAAAAACAACGCTAAATGGTTTTACCCATTAAAAACTCACAATAATAGTTTCTGCAAACCAAATTCGACTCTTATTATGAATACGTATGCAGCTATCTAGTTAATTTTTATTGCTTAATTTATGCTCAACTCACTCTTATCCCTGTTAACAAAATAGAAACACTCTATTCAAAGTAAATTAATAAAACCAACAATAATAAATATAAAAATTAACCAGCAGTAAACGAGGAAAGCATGAAACTAAAAACTACCATTAAAAAACTCACGCAAATATCAGCAATAGCAAGTACATTGCTTTTTAGCCAAACTTCAGCAGCAGATACTATATTGCATGCTTTTAACTGGACCTATGACGACGTAGCCGCCAAAGCAAAAGAAATTGCTGATTTAGGTTATAAGAAAGTGCTTGTTTCTCCCGCTTACAAATCATCAGGTAACGAATGGTGGGCTCGCTACCAGCCACAAGATATTAGACTAATCCATAGCCCATTAGGCGACACTAATGACTTTAAAGATATGGTCAATGCGTTAAAAGCCAAAGGCGTCGAAACTTATGCCGATATTGTATTTAATCATATGGCAAATGAATCATACAAACGTTCAGATTTGAATTACCCAGGAACTGAAGTGCTAGCAGAATATGCAGCCAACAGCAGTTACTACAACTCAATTAAACTATTCGGTGATTTACAGCATGGAAATTTAGGTGCGGGTGATTTTCATCCTGCAGGCTGTATTACCGACTGGGGTAACCCAGGTCACGTTCAATATTGGCGATTATGTGGGGGTAATGGCGACGTAGGCTTGCCGGATTTAGATCCTAACAACTGGGTGGTTTCTCAACAACAAGCGTACTTACAAGCATTGAAAACAATAGGTGTTACTGGTTTTCGCGTTGATGCCGCCAAACATATGAGTAATTATCATATTAACGCCGTATTTAATAACGACATAAAAAATGGTGTTCATGTTTTCGGTGAAATCATCACCTCTGGCGGCGCAGGTGATAATAGCTACGACAGCTTTCTCGCCCCTTACTTAAATGATACTGGTCACGACGCATATGATTTTCCACTATTTGCTTCACTTCGCGGTGCATTTGGTTTTGGCGGTTCAATGAATCAATTGGTTGATCCCGGCGCATACGGCCAAGCATTGGCAGGCGATAAAGCAGTAACGTTCTCAATTACCCATGACATACCAACCAATGCAGGCTTTAGATATCAAATTCTTAATGCTACAGACGAAACCTTAGCCAATGCTTATATAATGGGGCGTGATGGCGGTACTCCGATGATCTATTCTGATCACAATGAAAGTAATGATGGTAGCCGCTGGGTTGATTTATATAAACGCTCAGATATTGCCGGTATGGTTAAGTTCCACAATGCTGCACAAGGTCATGGCATGCAAGTGATGAATTTTAACGACTGTATTATTTTATTCAAACGTGATCATATTGGTGTAGTCGGTATTAACAAATGTGACAGTGGTCAAGACGTATGGGTAAATACCGCCGAACATAACTTATGGTGGCACAAAAACTACCGTGACGTTGTTGAAGGTGTTGATGTACAAAACGTAAATAGCCAATGGCATAAATTCTACTTACCAGGTCGTAAAGCAAGAATGTGGTTAATGGAATAACATAACTCTATAAAGCTAACAAAATAATTTAAGCGCTATTTCAATATAGCGCTTTTTTATTGCCACCATAGCACGTTATCACTAGCAATAATTTCCAACATGGCGTAACGTTATGATATAAAAAGGAATGACGCGCGAGTAAAGGACTATCAATGCTTTTAATCAATAGCATATACTTAACCGCAGTAAGATACGTAGCAAAGGCCAGCCGCGCTGGTATGAAGCTTAGCAATAACAAGGACGAATTATCCATGCATTTAAATACTTCAAACGTTAATAAACCAACTTCAGCATACATTTTTGCCACTTGGGGTGTACTCGCTATTGGTGTCTTAGGTTACCTAATTGGTCTGTGGAATGCCGAATTGCAATTGAATGAAAAAGGCTATTATTTTGCGGTTTTTTTACTAGCAATGTTCTCTGCTGTTACTTTACAAAAAACCATTCGAGATAAATCAGAAGGCATACCAGTTACCAATGTATTTATGGGCATGTGCTGGGTCGCTTTCTTTTCAGCCATCGCACTGTTAGTTATTGGTCTTATTAATGCCACTATGCTGTTAAGTGAAAAAGGCTTTTATGGTATGTCATTTGTATTATCGCTATTTGCCATTATCACCGTACAAAAAAATATTCGCGACTTAACCAATGAGCAAGGTATCACTGACCCTTCAGCGTTTCCAAAAGCATCTCAAGGTATAGATGTCGCATTAGATGCAGCAGATATAATTGATTAACATACAGGCATTAAAATATGTGCATAGATAATTTGATACAATACTCTAGAGTTGAAACCTTTAAGCTAAAAATAAGCGAACTTATTATTGAATATTGATCATAAAAAAACCAAAATAAATCGTGATAGTAATTTATAACACCACAGTGTTCCACGCCAGATATAACGATAAATAACAGGTCATCTATCGGGCTTAAAAATACAAGAGAAAAATGTAACTCATATATTGAAAGGATATTTGATATATGTCAGGTAATATGAATTCATGAGCAGCTTTATTTTTAAAACAATAAAAGAAAAAGGGATTATGGAGTATAAAAATATTTTCCCTACCGAGGTTATAAGAGAGTTAAACTCATATATTGATGAGCGAAAACCTCAAAATAGTACATACACACAATTTCTTAATTGTTGCGAAACCAAAACGTTAATTAATAAATTAAGAGAACAAAAAAACTATAATGAAGTAGAAGACTCTATAAGACTCATAGTTGAAAAATATTTTTTAGAGCCATTTGAAGGTATAGTGCCTCAAAATGAAAGCATTCTTTTGCGATGCACCACACCTAATTCAAGCGAAGTCAGCTACTTAGAGCATTTTGACTCTCACCTTATGACAATATTAATACCACTACAGGTAATTAATGTAGATAACCTAAATGGAGATCTCATTTTATATTTAAATGAACGACTAGCAAGATCTTCATTTACAAAATTTTGTAGTAAAGTATATATTAAACTTTTACAAATACAGCCTCAAAAAATACGAGAAAGAAAAGTTAACAGAGATATCCGTAAAGGTTATTCTTCAAGATATAAATGTACCCCAGGTAGTGTATACTTTTTAAATGGCTATCAAAAAAAGCACTGTAACGTCGATGTATCCGAAGGCGAACGGCGGATGCTAATTATCCATGATTATAAGCCTTACATCTAAGAATAGAAGAGGGTCCATCTTTCTTATTAAGATAAAATTCATATCAAATATTAAATAAAAACAACAAGAACTTTTGTTATCGCCCTGAGCTTCCTGTACAAAGTACTATAAAGAACATAAATTCGGTAGCAAAATAGTCAATGCTCTATTAATTGCTCTCTCCGTTGTTATATAAGCACATTCAAGTTTTTATGAAACGGACTACTCACTGTAAGTTTTGTTTAAAGGGAATTATATTATGAGTGAAAACAGTAAGAATATAACATTCAGCACGCCTGAAGTTACATGTAATAATTTAAATAGCGTTGTTGAGAGAACATCTTCGATATACTCCTTAAACAAGATAAAGGGAAATGAAAACCTTATTAAAGCATTTTCAAAATTTAAATTAGGAGATAAACAAGAAGCACATAACTTTTCAAATCTACTATATAAAAAAATTGAAATTGATTGGGGAGATATTATACGTTTGAACCCTAATGAATGGGCTATTGTATCTAGTGGTGCAGGAGCAATATTAGCTGATGCTGTAGCAAAGAAGTTTGGCATATCAAATGCCAATATAGAATGGACAAGAAGAACGTCTGGTAGCTATGTTAACTTTTCTAGTATCGACGAACGAATTAAGTCAACAAATTCGTCTTATGTAGATTTTTTAGGAAGTGAAAACATAATTGGAAAAAATATAATTCTCCTAGATGATCTTTTAAATAAAGGAACAACCCTATCCTCAGTCAAAACACTGCTCGAACAGTCATGTAATTCAATTGTCCAAGGCATTTATACTGTCTTTTCTATAAAAGATATAGAAGATGCTTCATTTGAAGCAAAGATGAGTTTATTTTTGATTGATGAACAAGGAATTACAGCCTTAATTAATATGATCAATAATGATGAAGTAACTATTACAAGGCATGCTGTTCGAGTCATTATTTTAAATGATAAGAGAATGACTTTAAGGAACTTGAGATCTTTAAAAGCCAAAAAAAGATTTCAAATTCTATTCACAGGTATTAATTATGCGTTAAAGAGACATATTAGATTAATGAAAGAAAATTTAAAAGCACTTATAAGAGGGCTTCATCGAACTTCAATAATTGATGATATCGTATCAAATGGAAAGACAGATATAATAGTTCTGGATTTAGATAAAACCATTACACCTGTATTAAAAAAAGTTAGTGATGAAATGATACAAGAGCTTGTAAAAAGGCTTGTAGAACACAAGAAAGTTATTATTTTAACTGATGATAACGAATTAAGTGTTGATAATAGAATTAAGGGTCTGTTAAATCAAATCCCTGAAGGTTTTAGTAAAAATTTAATTATTTTCAGTAATAGCGCTACACGTGGTTTTAGGTTTAGACCAAATAACAGTAAAGAGTATTTTTGTGACTACGGCTGTAAATCTAAATTAGATAAGGTTACACGATATAAAGTTTCAAATATTTTATCCAAAGACTTTAAGGAGTTAAGGTTTGATTTACGACCTCATAGATTAAGTTTAAATGAGCGAATAGATATAAGAGTATCAAATATTAGTGTTTTAAAAAGAATCAAAATAGTAAAAAAATTACAAGAAAAATTTAGACAAGAAAAGCTTCCATTAAAAGTTTATACAATCGGCCTAAGAGGGATTAGAGTCGTCCTGCAACATAAAGAGCATGCTTTAAAGTACTTGATTGAAAATGAAGGAGTAGTTCCAGAAAAAATGATAATTATGGCGGATGCTGCAAGAGCATATCAAGTTGATCGAGAGCTACTTACAGAGTTTAAAGAAGCAATCAATATTAATGTTGGGCCTTGGTCACTTAGTCTTTTACGGTTAAACTCTAAAATTATACAGTTTTTTTCAACACGGGGGCCTCGAAAAGCCTTATCTATTTTAAAAAAAATACCCAATTAAGAATGAAGCCCTCCCGTTATAGCACACGGTAATTCGAAAATGAAAACAGGAAAATACACCTATTGCTACAGTCATATCAGGTCAAAGACATTAGTCCAACTTCTCGTTAGAAAAAACTAAGCTCGTATTATACATTCACGTATAGCTAAGTTTCTCTTACTATCATTTTCTGAGCATTAGTTACTTACAAACTACCATAAAATATATAGTATGCTTGCAAAACTCACTCGTAAACTGACCTTAACAATTACTCATGGCGCTCCTTTTCATAATATGTACCAATAAAAATCGGTGCAGTGCAACATAAAAAAGATGCCATTGAATTGCATATTATCATCGCAGTATTTCTTTTAATCATATTAACTGCGCGGCTTATTTGGTATAAATTCTTTCATGCTGACTATCATTTGAACTATGAAAATATCAATCATAAATGGCTAGTCCGCCTCTTCATACTGCCATGTACTTAACGTTACTGTTGTTAATGGGCTCTGGAATTTTTATGATAACCAACGACGAGCATCCATTAAATGTGCTTGGTTTACTGCAGTTTTCTCTGGAAAATACCAATAATGCTTCTTTTGCTAATGCTAATAAGTGGTACCTGCTATTTGAAAGCCCTATCTACTTTCTTATATTTACCTATATTGCTGGGATCATATATAAACGGCGCTAAGCCATTAAACATTTATAGCAAAATCGAACAAAACAATTCGCAATGAATGCACTCAACAGTCGACTATTTAACTTTTTACGTTATACTGCCGCGCAAAATTAGGTATTTAATAAGCGGAGTTCATCATGCACGATCTTTATTACAAAGGGCGTATTCACACCCGAGTTAACCATGTAAAGTCAGGTTACAATAACAAGCGCGTTGTTAAACTTGGTACACAAAAGCATCCGTTAACCTTAATTGTCGCCAACGATGAACGACAAAAAGAACTTGAAGCACTTGTAGCTGAGCATCAGCTCTTTGCAAATATTACGGTTGATAGCAATGCTGAAGAAGATATTAATGAACTAAGCGCTATCTTAAATAAACCAACCACCACCACGTTTGAGAAAACACCAAGCCGAAACGATCCATGCTCATGTGGAAGTGGCAAAAAATATAAAAAATGTTGCGGCTAAGTGAACAAAGCATCATACGCTAACATCAAATACAAAACGCGACCTTACCGTCGCGTTTTTTAATATCTAAAGAAAACACAAACGAGTGGCCAAAAAAGTTATTAAAAACGTTTTTATGCAAATAAATAGTAATGCTGACAAAGCCGAGTAACCAACAAAAATTAATCCCTTGTTTTTAAAGTACTTTTCAAATGGCATTCTATTTGCTGTGCTCATTCTTAGTAGAAGGCAATAATCACTTTCTTTTAAAAATATATTTTAAAACAATAATTAAAAAGGATTTATCCATTGAAAATTACTCGTGATTCAATCATAACGCTATTACTATTCTTTTTATTAACGAGCGTGCTATATACCATAGGATACTGGCTGATATACAGAACACAAAGCGCCTCACCTTTAATGATGTCTGCAGGTCTTGCAGCACTGTTAACCTGCTTAATTAGGCAACGTAAAATTTCCAGCTTAGGCTGGACATGGGGAAATTGGCAGTATCAATGGCAAAGTTACTTAATACCGTTAGCGATTATTATGGCAGCCTACTCAATTATCTGGCTTTGTGATTTCGGCACTTGGTATGACACGCAATTTGTCTTAGAAAAAAAAGCAAGTTACAACCTAGAAAGTTGGGATGACTGGCAACTGCTCCTTTTTCAATTGCTTTTTACCGCCTCTGTTTCCTTTATGTTAGCGTTACCGTCAGTGCTAGGAGAAGAAATAGCGTGGCGAGGCTTTCTTGTTAAAGAGCTTTCCTCATTTATGTCATTTACCGGTGTTGCTTTAGTCAGCGGCATTATTTGGTCAAGTTGGCATTGGCCGTTAATTATTTCAGGGTTATATGGCAACAGCGTTACACCTCTCTATTATCAACTGGCTGTTTTCACCTTAGCATTAACCAGCGCCTCTATGATCATGACTTACCTAAGATACAAAACTAATAGCTTATGGACTGCGGTAATATTTCACATGAGCTGGAATGTATTTTTGCAAAAAGTGTTTACACCAATAACCTTAGAAAATGAAAGCTCAGCTTGGTATATCGACGAATTTGGTATTGTCGTAGCGACTATAACAGCCCTTGTCGCAGTATATTTTTGGCGAAAAGGTTATAAAGAGTTCGGTAAACAAAAGTTAGTATCTGAATAGCCAGCAAAGCCCGCTTTCTATTCAGCAAAAACGCGACATTGGGTCGCGTTTTTATTTTCAATAACTCAATAAACTATTTTGATAAACTAAAAAACTAAAAGTAAGCTCATGAAGTATTAGCCACTTTATTATTTGCACTATTGCTCGAATCTACTTTTTATTTAATTTTACCAGCATAGCTTTACCGCCATAGCCATGTTTATTGCATTTGGCTCGCACCACAACCTGAGAAATATCGCTCGGTATATCAATATTACATTGGCTGCGCGTAAATGGTTGCTCATGATCATGCGGATGATGCAGTTGTCGGTAGCCCAATTTATGTCCATCTAAATCGATAACTTCCCAGCCATCAGCGTAATGTTCCCATCCTTGATCATTGTGTTTAACAGACGTACCAAAGCACCATGTACCGTCAGCTTTTTGCGTCGCGAGCACTTTCATCACTTGCGCGTAATCTAAAGATTCAGAATAGCTATTTAAATCAGGCTTAGCGGCAAATACTGATGATGTGAATAGTGCAAGTATTAATAGTTGTTTCATTCTTCTAAATCTCTTTTATCCCTAAAAATGCTTAAAGTTCGATCACTATTTATGACCCCCTATTAATGAACTAATGAGTTGATCGATAGATAAGAGAATCTTCTATAAAAGTCCCATTAATGGTACTCCTAGAGAAACGTATTTCAGAGACATCATTTTCTCCTGTGCCAATAGCAAACTTCATTAACTGAACAATTGGGTGATCAATATTAGTTACACCAACATCATTCAGAGACACTACTCTATCATCACTATTTGCTTGGTTATTTGAATCCATAATCCTCTTATAAAACTCTCTGGGGCCACTTTTACCAACTAAAGGAGATGCGATTATTAACTTCCAGGTTTTTTCTTCAGGAAAAAATAACCAAAAAGCACTTTTAATTTCAGAATTTAACTTATCTAACCTTCGAATTAGTTCTGCTCCAGAATTTGTCATTTGTTCAGACAAAACTTCTGTTACCAATATGTCTTTAGCCATGTCAATATTCCTGATTCATTGTCAGTAACAGCATTAAATAAATCTGTCGCTCTTGTTTTCTCAATTGTACAGTCATACCTTGAAACTTCAGTCCAATCTTTTGCTACCGCCCAATTCAAACTAAATTCTTGATCTTCTTTTTCTCTCTGAGTTAGCTTTTGTTTTAACCCTGCCGTACCCAAAAGCTCAACCAACTTATGAGTATGACTAGCATTTGCTAATTGTTTACTCGGAAAATCATATTCTTTTACTTGCTTTACAATACAAGCTTTAAGAGCACACTCTAGTGCATATCCCACTAGATAGTACGCTCCATGAAAGTTATTAGATTCTAGTAAAGCCCGAGCTTCGCTTACTCTTATATTTACTAATTTTTCTAAATCAAATTTATTCATAAAAATACATACATTAAATGAGTATCGATAAGTTGGAAATAGCTAACCATTGAAGCTTTCCATAAAGTTTCCATAATTCTGATTAATATCTCACAACTTCAACAACTTATAAATAAAAGAACTAAAAAACAACAAAAATTTACTTTCTAAAAACTACTTAAACCAAACTTTACCACCAATAAATTTATAAGCAGGTAAGCCACGAATTAAGGTTTCGCGGGCAAAAGGCTTTTGGCATTTAGGGCAAATGCAAGGTTCAGTGGTGTAGTCTTGGCTAATACGTTCTTTGAAGCTTTTCACTAACGCCCCTTTACCGCCCTTGCGGTACTTAAACAAAACGGTGTTGCAGCCGTTGCAAAATATATCAACGGTTTTGGTTGGGCCTTTTTTACTCGGTTTTGCCATCAGTTATTTTCTTACTTCCACTATTTGAATTTCAGTTTCTTAAACAGTTAAAAAAGCCAGCTGACTTAAAAAATCAGCTGGCAACAGCATAGCAAATATTGCGAATAATCAGCAGTAGTTACAGTGAAAATTCATGGCTAATATCCAGCGGCCTGTCCGTCCTTTCTTGACTCAGATGCACCGTAATACACCTTTTCTTTATCGTCCCACATAATGGCTTGATAGCCGCCATAACCGCCCATATCAAAGCCAACTTTGTGACCACGTTGCATTAAGCCACGCACCGTTTGATACGGAATATCAGACTCAATAACTAATTGCCCGCCATCAACTAAGGTTTTACCATTGGCTTCGGTTGGCTCCGTTGAGCCAAAATGTTGCCAGCGTGTGGCATCACCCGCTTCTTGCAGATTCATACCAAAATCAATAATGTTAGTGACAATTTGCACATGCCCTTGTGGCTGCATAGCACCGCCCATTAAACCAAAACTAATGAATGGTTTACCGCCTTTCATGACAAATGCAGGGATAATGGTATGAAACGGACGTTTATTTGGCTGATAAGCATTGGCATGGGTTTTATCCATAGAGAATAATTGGCCACGGTCTTGAAAAACAAAACCTAATCCCGGTACAACCACACCTGAGCCCATACCACGGTAGTTACTTTGAATTAGCGAAACCATATTACCGTCTTTATCTGCCGTGGTTAGATAAATGGTATCGCCTTGATACATGGCAGGGTTACCCGCATCAACACGCTTAGCCGCGCGCTCACCAATAAGCTTTCTACGCTCCATTGCATATTTTTTATCAATTAACCCGGTTAACGGTACATCATAAAAGTCCATATCGGTATAAAATTTAGCACGATCTTCAAACGCTAATTTTTTCGCTTCTGTCATCACATGCAGCGTTTGCTCTGACAAAAAGCCCATATCAGCTAAATTATATGACTCTAGTATGTTTAGTATTTGCAGCGCGGCAATACCTTGGCCGTTAGGTGGTAGTTCAAACACATCGTAACCACGATAGTTAGTTGAAACAGGTTCAACCCAAGTAGAAGTATGGCTAGCTAGATCTTCACGAGAAATATAGCCGCCATTAGTTTTCATAAAGCGGTCAATTTTGTCAGCAATTTCACCTTGATAAAACGCCTCTCGTCCTTGTTCAGCGATTAACGATAGTGTATTAGCTAATTCAGGGTTTTTGAATATTTGCCCCTTGCGTGGCGCTTTACCATTAATTGTAAACGTGCTTTTAAAACTGCCCGGTTGTGGCGATAATCTTGGAACACTGCGATCCCAATAATAAGCAATAAGCTCACTTACAGGGAAGCCGTTATTGGCATAGTCGATTGCAGGCTTTAGCACCTTGTTCATTGGCATTTCGCCGAACTTATCATGCATTTCAAACCAACCATCAACTGTGCCTGGTACAGAAATAGGTAACATGCCATAAGGGGGAATGTTTTCGCGATCTAAAGCATTGAGTTCTTTTTTAAGTTTTTCAAAGGTAAGGGATTGAGGTGAACGCCCACTGCCGTTCAAGCCATAAAGCTTCTGAGTTTTTGCATGCCAAATAATCGCGTATAAATCACCACCAATACCGTTACCGGTTGGCTCCATTAAACCAAGTGCAGCATTAGCAGCAATGGCCGCGTCAATGGCATTACCGCCATCTTTTAGCACTTGCAAGCCAATCTGTGTAGCGAGTGGCTGACTCGTTGCCACCATGCCATTAGCTGCAATAACTTCTGAACGTGTTGCATGAGTTTTACCAGTAACACGGTCTGCATTGGCATGCACCTGCACTGTGGCAACCGAAGCAACAATTGCCGTAACAACAAGGCTTAATTTTATAACAACGCGATTCACACGCGAAAACCTATTTTGCTTTATCATATTTTATTATTCTCACTTAATGCCTAATCTAAGCGCCTAAACTTAGTGCCGAACATTATTGATAACACGCTCACTACTTATGTACAAAAAATACTCGCTAATACGCTAAGTTTCTGCGTTAAGTCGCAGTATCACATTAAGCCATAAATCGAATTCTCATATTTCACCGTAAATTGCCCACAATTTGTCGGTAATGGCTTGCTCGACTAATTAAAAAGCGATAGCGTGAAGCTATAAAATGTAACTCGTTAAAGCACTTAAAATTTTTAACAGTGATCGCAGGACAAAAAAATGAACATAACAAAAAGAGCCTTTTTAAAAGCCAGTGGTGCAAGTTTAGCTTCACTTAGCCTTGCCGGAGCAGCCATTGCAGGAAGTTCACGCGGCGCTGCTGAAAGTAATGTAAAAGGCACTAGCAATAAATTAAAGCCTATCACCGGTTCAGTGAAACCTATTAGCAAAACCGAAAGGCTACAACGCATATCTAACGCACAGAAATTAATGCAAAAGCTTGATATTACAGCACTAGTGCTTGAGCCTGGTGCAGCCATGGATTATTTCTCTGGTATTCAGTGGTGGCGCAGCGAGCGTTTAACCGCAGTGGTTATTCCCCGAGACGGTAATGTTGCTGTAGTTTGCCCATTTTTTGAAGAGCCGAGTGTGCGAGAAAGCTTAGCAGTAAGTGATGACATTCGCGTTTGGCAAGAGCATGAAAGTCCATTCGTACTGGTCAAACAAATTTTAGCCGATGCTGGCATTACTAAAGGTAAAATCGCCTTTGAAAACTCAGTACGTTATTTTGTTATGAACGGCTTAATGGCGGAGCTTTCTAACATGCAGCATGTCAGTGCTGAGCCCGTTACTCGCGGCTGTCGTATGTATAAAAGCCAGCATGAACTTGAATTAATGCACAAAGCTAACGAGATTACCTTACTTGCGTATGCAGATGTATGGTCAAAACTGGAACTGGGTATGAGCCAAGGCGATGTTAAATCGTTAATGAAAAACGCACAAACACAGCTTGGCGGTAAAGGCGCTTGGAATATGGCGTTATTTAACCAAGCCAGTGCTTACCCGCATGGTACCAAACAAAAGCAAACCTTAACGCAAGGCTCTATTGTTTTAATGGATTGTGGCTGTAATGTGCATGGTTATCAATCAGATATTAGCCGTACTTTTGTTTTTGGTGAGCCAAATAAAAGGCAACGTGAGGTTTGGCAAACGGTTAGAAAAGGTCAGCAAATTGCTTTTGAACAAGCACAACTTGGCCAGCAGGCGGGCTCTGTTGATGATGCAGTGCGTAAGTATTATCAAAGTAAAGGTTTTGGCCCAGGTTATAAATTACCGGGGCTTTCGCATAGAACTGGTCATGGCATTGGTATGGAAGGTCATGAAAGTGTTAATTTTGTGCATGGTGAAACAGAAATGCTTAAACCAGGCATGTGCTTTTCGAATGAACCAGGTATTTATATTCAAGGCGAATTTGGCGTGCGCTTAGAGGACTGTATTTATATGACTAAAAATGGCCCACAGTGGTTTACTCTACCGCCACCTTCACTTGATGAGCCAATTGGTAAATTAGTTGAATTAGACACGGTTTAAGTTGTTTTTATATAAAAAACAAAACTTGCAATAAGCACATAATTATGATTATTGCTTAAAGAAGCTATCAATTTCGATAGCTTCTTTCATTTGTGCGGTTAAACGCTGAAAAATATCTTGTTCACGTAAGCCTTTAAATGACGGCGATTGATAGACACGATAATCAAGTTGATAACCTTGCTCAATTGCCTGAATCAAATAGCGCATCGCAATATTATATTCAGCTTTGGCACTATAAATCTCCGCCAGCAATAAACTGACTTCGGCTTGCTCATTGCCCTGTTGTTGCTTGGCTTTTAATCCGGCAATACTCTGTTCATCATAAGCTGCTTGACTATTATCTAACGTACTCGTTTTAGCGACAGGATTAATTTGTTTAGTTAATAAGACCGAAAGTAATTTAGATCTCGAATAAATAGCTGAGGGGGTTAAATCTGCCGCTTGTTGATAAAAGTTTTTAGCCATATCAATATTGTTTTGAAAATAAGCAATATCTGCCTGTGTTTGTAAAAAAAGTGCTTGCTGGTTGCTATTGCCCTTTTCATTTTCAACAAGTGCTAATGCTTGCGGGTAATTCTTTTTGGCAATAGCCAGTTGCGCTAAATGATAGGTCGTTAATAAGTAATCTGGTTGTAAACTGAACGCTTTTTGATACCAAACTTCAGCTAATTCATATTGCTTGGCACGCGCTAATGTTAAACCGGTATGCATCATTGCCAGTGCATGTTCAGGGGCTTGCTGTATTACTTTTTTGTGCCACGTGAGTGCTGTCGCCAATTCACCTTGCTCTGAGTAAATAAAAGCGAGGTTAATCAATATTTCAATTTCATTGGGCTCTATCTCGAGTCCTCTGTGTAAAGTTTTTATGCTTTTCGATAACCAACCAGAAACGTAATAAGCGGTACCTAATGCCTTGTATGCTGCGGCAGATTTATTGTCATAACTTAACGCTTGATAGGCATTATCGATTGCTAATTGCTTATCATGCTCTAGTCCTGAAAATTGAAAAAACTTCTGACTATAGGCCTGACTTAGTGCCGAATAAGCTAATGAAAAATGACTATCTTCATTAATTGCTTTGTTAAAAAAGTCGATAGCTATTTCATTATCTTGCTTGCGGTATCTATGATAATAATCTCTGCCACGGGTATAAAAGCGCATCGCTTTTGAAATGCTTGTATCCATATCGCCGGTGACTTTGTTGCGGGTTTTGTTAGCGCCTGTATTCTCACCCGAATCAGGTGACTGTTCACCAAGTAGCGCCTTGTCATTTTTATCGACACCATTCATCAATATTGATGTTGATGTAATACTAATTAATGCCACAATAAAAACGATTAACCCCAACAATGAAATTCGTCGCCATAATTTACCAAATTGATTTTCACTAAGGCTTGGAAAGCGATCGTTAGCACTTAAATCTAGCATTACCGAAGGTGGTTTACGGACAACACATTCGCACTTTACCACAGGAATTATTCGATATCCGCGTCCACGTACGGCTTCAATATATGTCGGTGCTGAAGCATTGTCGCCTAAAGATTTTCTTAATAACTTAACGCGCTGTTTTAAGGTTTCATCGCCAATAACTCTATCAGGCCAAACGGCTGCCATTAACTCTTCTTGACTTAATAGGGCAGGAGCAGCTTGTGCTAACGCCACCAATAAATCGTAACTTAATTTAGGCAAGGTAATCACTTCATCATGACGTGTTAATTCACCTCGGAGAACATCTAAATTTAAGTCACTAATTATGTAACGGGTTGTATTGTTATAGTTATCAGGCACTAAGCAATTATTCAGCATAAAATTGTATCCGTTAATTTATCGCCTTTTCACCAAAGTGCAATGATTCTCTGCACTTTTTATACGCTATTCACCGCTTTACTTCACTCTTCAGTGAAGCTTCACCAAATCTTCACCAAAATTTTCAGCCACTTTCACCTTAACTTCAAGTAGCCAAAAATCATCAGCGTAAGCTGATAGCGGTTAAATAAAAATTAATATTAGAAATGAGGAAGGACTGATGGCTTCAACACAAGCTTTACCCGAATTTGATAATTTATGGGGGCACCCTAAACCATTATGGATGCTATTTATGGCAGAATTTTGGGAGCGTTTTGCTTTTTATGGTATTCGCTGGGCTTTAACACTGTACATTGTTGCGCAGTTTTTTAATGGTGATACTTCGGGTCAGTCATTTGCATCAAATACCTATGGCGCATATTTAGCACTGGTTTATGCCAGCGCTATTTTCGGTGGCTATATTGCTGATAAGATCATCGGCTCGCAACATTCAATTCTTGTTGGTGCAGTGATGATGGGAATCGGTTTATTTCTCATCATGCTGCCCGATGAAACTTTTTTTATGGTCGGCTTAGCGACAGTTATTGTTGGCAATGGTTTATTCAAACCTAATATTTCAAACTTGGTTGGCAAAATATATGCCGTAGATGATCACCGTCGAGACAGTGGCTTTAGTATTTTCTACATGGGTATCAATGCTGGCGCTATGGTGTCGCCTATTATTACTCAATGGCTTGCTAGTACGTTAACCGATACGCCAATGATGGATAACTACAAAGCGGTATTCGGCGCGGCAGGAGTAGGCATGTTAATCAGTTATGTCTGGTTTTACATTGGTCGTCGTCAACTAAAAGGTATTGGTTCAGTAGCTAAAACACCTTTAAGAACAAAAAACCTTGTCTACGTTATTCTTGGTTCAGTCGCATCTATTGTCCCTGTTTATATTTTAATGACCTATGCTGGCGCACAAGTGCTAGCGTGGATATTATTTGTGCTATTTGTTGGTTTAGCAATGCTACTTTTAAAACAAGCTAAGCGTGATGGTAAAATAGCTTTCGATCGAGTTATTGCTTGCCTAATTATGTTCCTGTTCAATGTTATATTTTTTATGTTTTTCGAACAGGCTGGCAGTTCATTTACCTTTTTAGCGCAAAACATTGTGGATAGAAATATCACTGAAGCCGTCGAATTTAAAATTGCTTGGTTTCAGTCAGTTAACTCAGTTGCGATATTGATATTCGCCCCGATTGTTTCAGCACTTTGGGTGTTTATGCATAAGAAAAAAGTTGAGCCGAGTATTCCACGTAAATTTGCCTTAGGCTTGCTCGGCACAGGTTTAGGTTTTTTAGTGTTAATTTACGCGCTTGAAAACTTACTAGATGCTAACAATATGATCCCAATTTGGCCGTTAGCCGCTTGCTATGTGTTGCACACTATTGGCGAGTTATGTTTATCACCTATTGGCTTATCTATGGTAAGTAAGTTAGTACCAGCTTCTCTTGCTGGCTTTGCATTTGGTGGCTGGTTTCTAAGTACTGCTATTGGCAATAACTTCTCAGGAATATTGGCAGGTTCAATGAGTGGTGAAACAGGAATGACAGTCGCCTCAGCATTAAGCGGCTTTTCATTTAGCTTTTGGTTATTGACCATAGGCGGTGCATTTTTATTTATTATTGGCCCACAAATAAATAAATTAATGCACGGTGTTAAGTAATTTCGATTTTAATATGACAGGTTAAAGAGTTGCTGGCGCAACTCTTTTTACTTACCACTAGAAATAATATTCTATGGCTAATTGTGCGTGATCATCAGATTTCAAACTGTACAATGCATCGCTTGGTTCGCTGCTTTGCATCACTCTAATATCTAAACTAATTTTTACACTTTCACCGAAACGTCGATTAGCTTCCATGATGAAACTAAAAGCACTGTGCTCAACATCAGCGCCAAAACCAACCAGCATTTCACTACTTTGCATATCATTGAAGGCTAAACGACTACCAAAGAAAATATCATTTTGAATACTGGCACCGGAAGAGTTTTCATCTCCTTCTCCGCGAGAGTCCCAACCATATTCAACTAATAAACCTAGATCAGCATTCGTGTCAAAAACACCAACATAAGTGTATTCAAAACCCGCTTGTGCTGCCCAAAAGTCTTCATCATCAGTGGTGCGATAAATAGTTTCAAACTTCCATAACCAATCATCTATCGTCGCTTGCACATCGAGCCCTAACTGATCCATTTGGTTATAATGCTGCTGCAATGATGGCGAGCTGTCAGGCTCTGTGGTTGATAACGATAATATTGGATCACGATTAGTTCCGTGGAACCAATAACTCCCTATATCAAAAACTCCGATTGAGTGACTCCAACGTGCAGCAAAGTCTAAATGCTTATCTTCAGCCGACGATTGATAACTTACGTTATTTGAATCAACAACTAATGGACCACGTAAGCGACCTTTTTTACCAACGAAAGTCCGTTCTCTAAAACCGGGCAATAAATATAAATCAACGATCCCCCAATCACGTACAAATGATAAGTTAAGCATTAATTGTCCTAACTTATCCTCACCGTCGGTATCTTCAACGCCATCAGTTTGATTAATAACATCAACTAAATGTTGGAATTCTGTTACCCCCCAAAACTCTTTACGAATACCCGCTCTGAGCTCCCAGTCGCGACTTGCGTAAACATATGACAATTCACGAATATCACCATGACTTCGTTCGCCATCAAACTCATCGTATCTATAATATGGTTTGAAAGTTACGCTGCTATTGCCTTCATTCCATCCCCAGTAGAGCTCTGGCTCAACAAATATAGAGGCTTGGCTGCGAGATAATTGGTTTGGAAATTGACTTTCTTCAGCAAAATAACGCTGTTCATAACCAACTTTCCCCGAAAGTTCAAACTCATCTGCATTGACTTGCTCTTGCACTATGCTATTTATTGCAAGAGCAACCAGCAATGGCTTTATTTTTTTAACGATACTCATTGTGAATTATCGCGCGCGCTTTAAGGTATTTTTGTTGAAGTCACCATCAACTAAACCGGTTTTAAACGCGTAGTTTTGCCACTGTAATTCTGTACTTTTACCACTTTGATGATTGATCATTTCTGCTGAATCAGCGCGCCAGTATTTATCTAGGTACTGCTTGTAATTACTGTATGACAGGGTTTTCAACAATGCATTTTTACGATCGTAAAAATCAATTTTTTGCACGCGATACTCTGCTTTATCTAACCACACGATGCGGCGCGTGTAACCCGAATTTTCATCAACAGGAAATTGCTCAACCATAAAGCTATCAAGGTCATTTACTACTTCATCACCCAAGTAGTTATAATTGTACTTTTCAATTTCAAACGAACTTAAATCTTCAAATGAAAACTCAGAGCCCATAAATGGACCTGATTTATTTCTAGAGGATATACGCTTAACTCGTTTTAAAGACGGCAAATACAACCACTGGTCGTCATTACCGACAGCATGAGAGAAACTTAAAAATGATGTACCTTTGACATCCCTAGGCTTATTAAAAATAGTTAAACTTTTATCACCATCATCAAGTAGTTCTAAGGTTTTAGTTTTAATTTCACGAATACTCTCTTGCCCTTGTTTATTACGCAGGCGCATGGTCATATCTGACGTATTATCGACCCAACCAATGTCTCGCGACTTTGCTTCTTTTGATATTTCTAAACCACGAGCTTGTGCACTAAGCTCTTCCTGTGTTTTAGCCAATATACTATGTGAGGTCATTACTAGTGCAAAGGTAGTAAAAAGACCAACTGCTATTTTTTTATTTAACATAAATATTCTCCAAAAGTTTAATTAACTCGCCGTTGTATTCGGCGTTAGCTCAGTTGCAATAGGTGCATGTTCTGTGTTTTGACTGTTGAGAGACTTGTCTTTATCAAGAGCAATTAACAACGGTGGTAAGAAAAAGAAGTCAACGGCCAAGGCAATAAAGATAGTAATTGCGGTCAAGAGTCCCATATCAGCATTTAAGCTAAATGAAGATTGTGCTAACACGATAAAGCCAGCGGCTAATACAAAAGTTGTCGTCCAAAGGGCACTACCAACATTGCTAAAGGCATACTGAACTGCAGCTTTAGGTGCAGCTTTATTTTCACGACGAGCATGTAGATATTTACTTAGAAAATGCACAGTGTCATCAACAACAATACCAAGTGTCATACCAATAACGACTGATATACTCATACCAACTTGTCCTTCAATAAGCCCCCAAATACCGAAGGCAACTCCTGCTGGAATGAGGTTAGGTAATAAACTGATGGCTCCATAACGCCAGCTTTTCAGTGCGAAACCTAAAATAACTGAAATCAACAATAATGCTAACGTTGTACCAATAAGCATACTATTGATACTTCGTTGGCCAATATGTGCGAACATTAAACTTGGACTAGCAATATCAATTTGATATTGCGCTGCATTACTTTCAAACCAGGTATTAATTCTCTGCTCTAATTCCACTAATTCGTTACTTGTTAAATTTTTAAACGTTGCAACAAGCTTGGCAGATGATTTATCAACATTAAGTTGGTTATTTAAGTCAAGACCATAAGGTAAAGACATTTCATAAAGCAGAAGATATTGTGCTGCCATTTCTTGATCCGTTGGCAGCTTGTACCAGCTAGGATCATCAGCATGCATATTCTTATTGAGGCGCTTCAGTGTGTCAGTGATAGTATTCACATGATCTGTTTCAGGCTGTTGGCGGAGCCAGTCACTAAACTTAGCTAGATTACGTAAATATTCAGGGTTGTTTATGCCACTAGATATCCCTGTTTTTACTGAGATTTCCAATAAAGTCATACCCGATAAGTTAGCTTGCATAAAGTCAGTAGCAACACGATAAGGAATAGACGTATCAAAATATTTAACGAAGTCATCGTTTAATTCGTTTTTTGGAATAAAGAGTGCAGATGCAATAATGATGACGCTAGTTAATGGCAGTAGCAGCTTTCTTTTTGCAATCACAAAGCCCGCTAATTTTGACATTTTATCACTTTGCCCTTCCGCTACTGGCTTCACTTTAATAGGTAATACCGCCAGTAATGCAGGGAAAATAGTAATAGCAAAAATAAATGCCAGCATAACGCCCATGGCAACTAAATTTCCTAAGTCATGAAATGGTGGTGAATCAGAAAAATTCATGCTTAAAAAGCCAATGGCGGTAGTAATACTGGTAATAAAAATAGGTTGAAAGTTCAATCGTATACTTTTTGCGATTGCTGACTTTTTATCGCTACCTTGGCGCATTTCATAAAACATGGTCGAAAGAATATGAATACAATCAGCGACAGCCAGCGTTAAAATCATCGTGGGCGCAGAAGAAGATGGCCCCGTTAGATAAAACCCCAACCAACCTGCTATTCCCATTGTGGTCGCAATACTTAAAATAATAACTAACACCGTAGCAAACGTGCCTGAAATAGTGCGTAGCATTAGTCCGATAAAGATTATGACAATGAGAAACATCAACGGAACTAATGTCGCGCTGTCATTCATGGCGACTTCAGTAAAAGCACCGTTCATCATAACCATTCCCGACATATGAATTTCTGAGCCAGGATTATTTTTTAAGAATTCAGCTGCCATGTTTTTAACGAAAGAAGAGACTTCATCCACTTCCGCTGTAGGGTCGATAGCCGGAAATTGCACACTGACATTAACAACAGAGACATGCCCTTCTGGTGAGATAATTTTATTAACTAATAAGGGTTCATTTATGGCAATGTTCTTTATTTTCTGCAGCTCTTGCTCAGTCAAACTGGTAGTATCCATGACTAAGTCTTCAACTATCATGTCATCTTCTTCAGCATAGGTATGTTGAAAGTTTGTGACTGAATCTACTCTTGTAGAGTAAGGAACTTGCCAACTGGCCTTTGTTAACGTTTTTAGTGCAGCCAAATGTTCAGCGGTGAAAACATTGCCATTTTCGGGAACAACGACAAATGAAACATTGTCACTCTTGCTATATACTTTTTGCATTGACTCGTAAGCCACAAGCTGTGGATTATCTTCACCAAAAAATACTCGGTAATCACTTTTAAATACCAAATTTTGCGCACCTGACGCGGCAAAAAAGGCAATAGATAGGCTGACGAGAATAACCCAAATAGGATGTTTCTCGAAAAAGCCAAACAGTTTATCTTTCATGGTTTCTCCATTGTGACGAATCGTCACCAACTACTGTAAAAAAAACGATGCAAGCACCGGTTAAAAAACACTTCCAATAATGACGATTCGTCACTATCTAAGGATAAAAAAGCGGTATGCACTACCGCTTATAAAAACAAATAAATTTCAATTAAATCAAAAACTTAAAGCTTAATAGAATTATTAATTTGTTTAGTTAAAATTAAATTCACGCCCCATTGATTTCAATAAGGCTAGCTCACTCGGAAATACTAATGCGAGTGCTGATTTTAAAGATTGTTTATAGTCTTTTTCAGCAGAATATGGCACCCACTGCAGTCCGTCTAATAATAAGTTTGTTTGATTAAACAGCTCTCTTTCTACAACTAGACCTGAACTTCCAGAACATTGTTCAACCTCTGAGGATAATATAGAGATAACACCAAATGTTTGTGACCAAGTTGCAAAGCAAACTTGCTGAAGCGTCATATGCTTTGGAAGTACAAATTCTTTATTGGCGATAGCATCTTCAATAATACCAAATGTTGTTCCCATTACTTTCGCTTCTAACTGCTCTTGTTCTTGCAACCTCTTAGCACTGCATTTTCCATAGACATTTGGGCTTTTAGAACACTGCACACTCTTAAATAGCGCTGGGTGTAGAATGGCATAAATTAAATTTGAAACATTTAATAGCAGCATCCGCGCTCTTGCACTACCTTGATACAGTGCTGCACGGTTAAATAAATCATGCATAATAGTAATCGCTTGATTACCTATGGCTAATAGCAGATCTTCTTTACCAAGAAAGTGCTTATAAACGGTTCCTTTTGAATAGGAAACTGCAGCCACAACTTTATCTATGGTAATATTTTCTACACCATGCTTTTCAATCAATGCAATAGTTGCATCGATAATATCTTGTTCACGAGCTTTTAAGCTCTGTTCATCTAAAATTCTTGGAGTCATATCATTGTGACGATTCGTCATTAATTAAACAAATGATAGATTGTTATAATAATTTGTCAATAGATAGCTTAAAATTTAAAGTGGCCTTTAAGTTTGGCCAGTTAGCCTAACGTATGCAGATCACTCATTGGATTAAACCTTTACCGTATAAATTGTAAGCATACTACTTTACACCGCAAAAATTATTGCTTTAGTTAACTAAAGCAAACAGTTAGTTGAAATTAATTATTGTATCAACTGCAAAGCAAGGCTTTCAGCTCAAAATATGTACCTAAAACCGATCCAGCTTCATTAGAAACGATCTAGCTCTATACTGGAATGATCACAAATAATAACAAAAAATGCTCACCTAGCCTTTGCAACCGACCTAACGGTCGGTTAAACTTTAGATATTAAAGGCCACAGTTTTTGAGATTTTAAATGAGAGACGCAGAGCAAACACGGCAGAAAATACTAGAAGTTAGTGCTGATGAAATTCATAAACATGGTTTCACCGCAACGAGCTTATCGTGTATTTTAAAACGTTGTGAAATATCAAAAGGTGCTTTGTATCATCACTTCTCAAATAAAATGGAGCTTGGCTATGCGGTATTTGAAGAAGTATACGCACCTGCGTTTATTTCACTTTGGCAGCCGCCAGTAGAATCTGAAGACCCGATTCAAGGTTTATGTGATTTTTTCAGCTCAATGTCGAAAGAAATGAGCTGTGATGAAGTGGTTTGTGGCTGCCCACTTAATAACCTATGCCAGGAAATGTCTGGCGTTGATGAAGGCTTTCGCATTCGCATTCTAGCAATGCAACAACAATTAAATTTATTAATTGCCACGAACTTGCTGCGCGTAAGTGACACCTTAAAAGCTAATTTAGATTTTAGCCAAGTCGCTTATTTTATTGTTTCTACTTTCCATGGTTCGTCAAGCTTAAGCAAGAGCTCACTTAACAAGGAGCTGTTCGATAAAGTCATTAAAGAACTGTGCCGCTATTTACACGATTTAAGAAAATAACTTTAATTACACGCATTCGACCTTCCGGGTAACAATTCTTAACACTTTATCTTCTATTATAGCATTAAAAGCAATTTACATACCGAGCGGTCGGTATGTATAATACAGCAATTGAAAATATCAACTATAATTTAATTTTAGCCAGACAAGGGTCCCCATGAAAAAGTTTCTTCTACTTGTTATATTACTTACCAGTTTTATACAAAACAGCTTCGCAGCTAACGATGTTGCATCTCCATATCAAGTAATAGAAGTTACGGGTAATAAGCTTTTTACAAAAATTGCTGATAACCAAGAAGCGTTAAAAAAATTCCCTGAATTGATGCGTGATATTGTAGAGGCTGAGCTTATGCCTGCAATCGATTATCGCTACGCATCATTTAAAATTTTAGGTAAACACTTAAGAAAATCGACAAAAGAGCAAAGAGCTAAATTTGTAGCAGCTATGCGTTCTTATTTAGTACGAACATATGCTAGCGCGTTAACGCAATACCATAACCAAAAAGTATTATTTGAACCGGGCACTAAGTTGAAGCCAAAGGCTAAATCTGCATCTGTTGATGTAAAAATTGTTGATGACGGCAAGCCTGATATTAAAATCACTTTTCAAATGCGTAAGGATAAGAAGTCTCAGCAATGGAAAGCTTACGACATGATCGTTGAGGGTATTTCATTAGTTAGCAGTAAACAGGCTGAGTTTAACAGAAAGATATCAGATTTAGGTATCGACCAAGTAACATTAGAGTTAGCATCTATCGCTAAGTAACGATAAATAGTGCTTCATGAATTACATCCATGCGGCCGCGATATACCTTACATCTTGTATATAAAAAGCCAGCATTATTGCTGGCTTTTTAGTAACTGCAATAAATTAAAATTACTCAGGCGCTGAAGATATAGTCATCTCTGCTATCTTATTTGCTTCAATATCTGCTTCAGTAAAACGTAATGGCCTTAATTGTGGCTGCTGCGAATACAGCATGGTTTGATCTAAATTGTGATCGCTGCCATATTCGTGAGATTGCGAATAACTTAGTAAACCTCGTGCAACTGGCCCTTCGTCAGTAAAGTTAACAACAGTCATCCAACTGCTACCATAATTAATATGATAACCCTGCCCTGCTGCACTTAAAATCGAATCACTGTTTTGTGCCGGATACACGTGACGACGCAGCAAAGTACCATCATTACCCGTTCGGGTGTTAAATACATTAAAGCCACCTTCAATGTTGTGCGCGCCAGCCCACGGTATTTTCACCCCTGTAGCCGTTCCATCAGGTAAGCTACGCTCAACAAACTGAACACTACCTAATGTTGCGTCTAGTGCCAAACCGGCAGACTCCACATTCACAATTGCCTGTGCAAATTGTTCAAGTGTTGTGGTGTTATGAACTAAACCGCTTGGTGTTGTTGTTGGATTATCAACCGAGAAATTTGCTTGCCATTGTGGGTTATTATCAAACAAGAAGGCAAACTCTCTAAATAAATGAGCAGCGCTACTATTTTTATTCATTGTGCCATCCCACAGTGATAGTGCTGAACAACCATTACTGATATCAATATTCCCCGAGCTCAACACTATTGGCGTACTTCCCTGAGCTTGGCATGCGCTCAGCAATTCAGTTAAAACACCTTCAGCAAGATAACTACGATTACTTAGTAATGTTTGTTCAACTTCTTCAGGGCTAAATAAGCCATCATTACCTGCGCTATCTGCTAATAATTTATGTGCTAAGCGAGAACGTAACGTTTGCTGGTTTTCAACTTGACCATATAACGGCGAAACCCCTGTAATAGGAGCATTGGCGTTTGTTAACCAGAAGCTGTCATTTGAATTTTGTACATAATCGCTACCTGAGTATTTCGGAGCGTTTGCGTAGGGTACTGGGCGCTCAAAATCAAAGACTGATAAAAACCCCGGTAAAACAGTAAAGCCAGCGGCTTGCTTAGCGCCAACTAATAATGGATTTGTTGTCATCTCATTAATTGCAGAATCAGTTAAGTGCGGTACTGTCGAATCATCAATATAAAAGACATTACCCTCAGCATCTGCAGACATAGTATTGTTAAAAATCACACCATCATAATCTTGGAATGCCTGCTTAAATTCATCCATATTGCCAGCTAAATTCATCGCTAGCCAATGGTCAACAATATCAACGTTTCCTAAGTTTGCATCTTTTATGGCAAAAGCACTGCCACCTGCTCCCCATTCAAAGTTTCCAGGTACAACAATCATAGGACCATGGTGCGTTGAATAACTTTTCTTCGCTAATTTAATAGTTTGCCCTGGTGCTACTGCAACATCAATAACGAGCTCTTCCGATGTGATCAAACGATTTGCACCATCAATCACTTGTGACATTTGTGCGGGGTCATTAGGGTTAAGGGTTAATTGATAAACTACAAAGTGTTCAGCGGTTGAAAATGTATGTGTCCAAGCAACATTTTCATTGAAACCAATATTAACCACACCTGGCATTCCAGTTAAAGAGCCCCCCATAACATTTAAATGCTCGGGAATAGTGATATGAAATTGCCAAAATCGTAAGTTACCCGTATGAGGAAAATGTGGGTTAGCCAATACCATACCTTTACCATTTTCAGTTTTATCTTTACCCAAACCCCAACCATTTGAGCCTAAATCGCTTGGATTTTTCTCTGGCAAACTAATAACTGGCTTTGAATTAACCTGGTAACTATTGACACCAGCATTCACGGGATAAGGCGCAAAGTTTTCACCAGGAGGCGCAGCCAAAAACATTGGCCCTAGGAAGTTTGCTGCTCCTGGTAGCAAGGCAATGCCTAAAGAGTACGTCAACATGTCAACAGCCGTTATTGGCTGCACCCAAGGCATATTCGCACAAGCACCATCAATATTTGCGACACCCGTTTCAGCTAAATATTTATTGTAACCTTGTGCATAGCCGGATAGCAGTGCCTGACTATTGGCAGAAAGTGAGTTTATGTTTTTTTCGGCGTGTTCTTTAATCCCCAGAGTTAAAAAACCAAAATCATTAATTAGGTGCGCTGAATCACCCGATCCCGGTACCGTATCCGGTCCATAATATTTAGCCCGCTGAGAATTGTATTTTAATATTTGGTCGGCAAGTACACAGATATTATCTTTCGCAAACGCATAACCAACACCGTACGACATACTTTCAAGGTTGTCAGCAGTAACATGTGGCACACCATAATCAGTCCATCGAATGTTTGCTGTTAACACACCGTCACTATCAAACGCAGGTACAGGAGTTGGTGGCGTTGGCGGTGGTTGAACAGGCTCTGGTGTTACCGGTTCGGGTGTACCTATGTAGGTATAATCTCCTCCGCCACATGCGACAAGCACACTTGATATTGCAACAAAAGACAGGGAAAGAGGTAGCTGACGTAGTAAATATTTCAAAACAAACTCCTTGTTATTAATTATTATTTTTTTACAACTAACAAACTGATCGTACCAGCAATAGTTGCACAATAATCAACCAACCTCAAACAGTTATTTGTATAAAAATAGAGCAATTAAACTAATCAGGTTATTTTTGGCAAAGCTCAATTTGTTGTGAAATAAAGCGTGTTTCTACATCATTTTTTGTAAACCTTAGTGCTTTTACATAATGCAATTTAGCTTTAGAGAAATTATTTCCTTGTAGATACAGCGCCGCTAAAGCGCTATAGAAATGGCGATAGGTAATAAGTTTACCTGCTAACTTTTCTATACGCGTGATCGCTTCGCTTGTACTCGTAAATTGTGCTCGAGCTATTTCTGCATTTAATTCAATTACAGGGTTATTTTGCCAGTTAAGTAACTTTAGATATAACGCATAAATTTGTTGCCAGTCGGTCTGTTCACTGCTATTCGCATTATTGTGCAGTGCTGCAATCGCTGATTGAATTGCATAAGGAGTACCGCCACCCAATAGCAAAGACTTTTCAACTAATATGTTGGCTTCATGAATATCTGACTGTCGCCATAGTTTTCGATTTTGTTCGGCTAATAAAACTAAATTGTTTTTGTCATCAACTCGCGCTGGCAGGCGAGCATTTTGATGTAGTAACAAGGCAAGTAAACCAATGACTTCAGCATTATCCCGGATACATGAGTGTAATATTCGAGTTAGCTTTATCGCACTTTGACATACCTGCCCATCAACCAGTTTTTGATCACGACTAGTAAAGTAACCTTCATTAAAATATAAATAAATAACCTTTAAAACAGCGTCGATTCTTTCTGGCCACTCCTGCAATGTGGGAATTTGATAAGGGATGTTAGCTTGGGTAATTTTACTTTTAGCGCGCGTTAATCGTTGTTCAATAGTTTTATCTTTTTGTACCAAAGCATTGGCAATTTCAGCAACCGACATACCTAAAACGTGCTTTAACGTCAGTAACATTTGAGTTTGTATATTAAGGGCAGGATGACAACAAGTAAAAATTAAACGCAGTAAATCATCTTTATAGCTATCAAGTAGTGCCTGTTCACTTAAATCTATTTCTTGGACCTTTTCATCATTAATTTCATTGCCAACAAAACGCTTTTCTCTGCGCGCTTGATCAATAAAGTGATTGGACGCGACGGTTACCAACCAAGCAACACTATTTTCAGGAATATTTTCTTGCCAATTTATTAACGCTTTTACAACGGCTTCATGCAATAAATCTTCCGCTACAACAATATTTTTATAACGATAAATCAGCTTAGTTAGCGCTTGCGGATAACATACTTGAATGTGATGAGCTAATGCTGTGTTTTCCATAACCGTTACTTCGCCTATTCATTATCTAACTTTCTATTTATTTAAATTCCTTACTAAAGTAAACGTGTTAGTGCTTGTACTAACACGTTTATAACTACACGAAATTATTCAAAAACCATAATAGGTCGTACTTCAATACTGCCAAATTTTGCTGACGGTATCTTTTCAGCAAGCTTTATAGCTTCATCTAATGAATCACATTCTAGCAAGTAATATCCACCTAATTGCTCTTTAGTCTCTGCAAATGGGCCATCCGTCAATAAGGTATCATTATTTCTAACACGCACTGTCGTTGCCGTGTCAGTAGGTAGTAACGCATCACCAGCAACAAAGTTGCCATTAGTTTTTACTTGTTCAGTAAACGTCATATACTGCTGAAATATTTTATTATTTTCTTGTTCTTCGCGGCTTGCTTGTAATCTTTCATCTTCATAAATTAAACATAGAAATTGCATTTGTAGTTCCTTAATAAATTATCAAAGTGTAAATTCAGCGAATTATTTTTAACTCGCTATTATATAAACGAATAAGAAAAGACAATTCCGACAATTTATTTACTAATTTGTAAAAATATATTTGATATTACTCTTTCTTCAACATTTAGCACTATACTCATACAATAACTTAAACTGGCTATATTTTTGATGCTTGTTCCTGCACCGACAAAAAATGAAGAAAGCCGATTAGCATCGTTACAATCTCTCAGAATTTTAGACACAGATCCTGAAGAGAGATTTGATCGTGTCACTCGTTTAGCAAAGAAGTTATTTAATGTCCCCATTGCCTTAGTAAGCTTAGTTGACGAAAAACGACAATGGTTTAAATCTTCTATTGGTTTAAGCGTAAAAGAAACCCCAAGAGATATTTCATTTTGTGGTCATACTATTCATAACAATCACACCTTTATTATTGAAGATACTTTTCTTGATGAACGTTTTTCTGACAACCCGCTTGTTATTAGCGAGCCCAATATTCGCTTTTATGCTGGTCACCCAATTTCTTCGCCATCAGGAGAGAATATTGGCACTCTATGTATTATCGATACCAAGCCAAAAACGTTAAATGAAGATGATCTTGTTGCACTTAGTGATTTAGCCGCACTGGTAACGGGTGAATTTATATCATTGCAATTAGCAACAATGGATGAGCTAACAAATATAAGTAATAGAAGAGGCTTCAAACGTTTAGGGCAGCACTGCCTAGATATGGCAGATAGACGAAATAACATGTGCCATCTTGTTTACTTTGATCTAAATAAATTTAAATTATTTAATGATAATTATGGTCATGCGGCTGGAGATCAAGTACTTAAAATTTTTGCCGAGCAAATGAAAAACACTTTTAGGTCTTCTGATGTTTGCGCACGATTTGGTGGTGACGAGTTTGTTGTACTGCTAACGGGTAGCGAACATGAGTCAGCTCAACAAGCGGTAAAACGTTTTGCCAATAATTTGATATCAGTAAGTAAACATTTAGATTTACCCTACCATATTACCTTTTCCCACGGCATTGTCGCTTTTGATCATCAAAAACACATTGATATTGAACTACTAATCGATGAGGCTGACGAAGCCATGTATAAAAATAAAAACGGTGGCTAATTTATAGCTCTGTTCTTTAGTAATAGATACCTTATTTGAGCACTTGGTATGATTAGTAAGAATATTCAAGTACCTGCAATTAAACTTATTGAGTTCTCAGCAAACCATGTGGCAGTTGCTTTAAATATGCAATTAGCGGGTGGTTTTTCTGGTAAGAAAGTCGTTAAAGTAGCTAGCTAAACCGTGTTATTTATCTTTGCACTAAGACAGTGAATAAAACAAATATCATAGCTAGACACCGAGCTTAAACAAAAACAGATAACAGCAAAACTGTTACCTGTTTAGTTTCACATCAAAGAAATGCTCACAAACGTAAACTAAAAAGTTATTTATAGAACCTGTAACACCGCTTCACGTGCAAGACGAGATTTCGGTAAACTTGCATTGTAATCTTCGTCGGTATGATGGTAACCAATAGCCAATGCAACATCACATCGATACCCCTCCAGTTCTTGCTCAAATACTTGGCTAATTAACTCACTGTCAACCCCTTCCATAGTTGTCGAGTCAATGCCTAAACGAGCCAATACATGTAGCGTATTGCCTAACGCTAAATAGGTTTGCGCCTTTGTCCATGCCGAAGTGTCGCCATTTTCATCGGTATTTAATTCAGCGAAAGCAAAACCAGCAAATGCTTGCTCACGGTTCTCCGGCGCAGTACGACCATCAACAATGCCTTTATCAACCACTTTTGCGTAATCATCTCGCGTATACTGGGGATTATAAGCAAATAAAATAATATGCGACGCTGCTTTAACATGAGGCTGGTTAAATTGATGCTTGTTGGCAAAGGTTTCATGCATACGTTGTTTCGCCTCATCACTTTCAATGACAATAAATTTCCAAGGTTGTGAGTTTATTGATGAAGCTGATAAGCGCATTGCCTCATATATCACCTCAAGCTCTGCTTGTGGGACACGCTTTGATTGATCATAACGCTTAGCAGTATAACGTTGTTCTAAATCGGTGATAATTGGGTGAGTCATGATAATCTCCAAGGTATTCATTTTAGCTTTGCACTAAAGGTGTGCGATTGGGCGGTATTTTAAGGCAATCAATACCAATGAAAAAGGCATTATCATTTGATTTATTACCAAATATTTTTTGTTAATTAGAGAGGAAGGAGCATTCAAAACTACAAATTGCTCAAAACACAATCCGCATTATGATGCTAACTATAAGCAAATAAAAACCAACTACTTTTACATCAAGCAGAGTCAGTTTAATTCACTCATCATAAAATTGAATTTATCTTACTAAGCAAAGGCTCTTTTTATACTTTATTGAACTTAGCGTTTTTACGGTACTGGCTTGGCGTTTGTTCAGCTTCTTTTTTAAATGCCGTATAAAATGATGATTTTGAATTAAAACCAACGCTCATGGCAATGTCTAAAACGGTATCATCACTCTGCGCTAACATGCGTTTAGCAGCATCTACACGATACCTATTAACATAGTCGAAAAAGTTCATTCCCAAGGTTTCGTTTAATGTTTGTGAAATGTAATTCGGTGATGTAAAAATGTGCTTTGCTAATTTTTGCAAAGACAAGGAGGTATCTAAAAAGAGTTCATCATCACGCATAGACTTTTCTATTTTTTCAGCAATACGAGAAGACTGTTGCTCATCTAGTGCTGAACGTTGATATTTACGTTGCTGACTATCTTCCTGAACTAGAACTTCTTGTATATCATCTTGGCTTTCATACAATTCCTCTAGGCCAGGTTTTTGTCTAAGTCCCCATATAGCGATACTCCACAACATCACTAATAGGACTAAATTAGTCAAAACAGGGTTAACTGGAACAGAATAAAATAGGTTATCCAAAACAATATAAACAGCCGTTGCCAGCCAAACGATACCGACAGTAAAAAGTAGCCAACTAAGCCACTTAATTTCTCTTGATTCTGTACTCGCAAACAAGTCTTTTAAATGTTGACGATATTGATGAAGCCTTTGAGTAATTTTAAAGAAGTAAAATCCTGATTGTAGCACCCAGCCTAAAATCAGGATAAAGGTGCTAATAAACATTCCGTAGAGTAAATAACGTAATAAAACTGGCGCGGCATTAATAACCTCTTCATTCCCTTCAACTAATAGGGCTCTGGTAATATCGCTTGGTATAAAAAAAGCTAGCAACGCAATAAGACCGCCGACACTCGCAGGAACATAATGATATAGAAGTTTACGACTAAAACGCCACGGTGTTTCAGACGTTATCCCTTGAACATAAAACCAGAAACATGGGCTAATAAGTAAAATGGCAGGTAGAGAAAGGATCAGGAATGTTGATTGTAACTGAGGGAAAAAAACAGCCAATGTTGGTCGACAAATCACAACACCAATAGCGACTAAACAGATAGCTAACGGTAAATAAGTTTGGCGCGAAAAAGATCGTAAAACCAGTAAATGTACACTAAAAACAATAACCAATAAGGTAGATAAATTGACTGTAAACAGTGCGGGATTATCAATCACAAAAAATTCTCAAATAATATATAAACCATTAATAAACTTTACTTTATAGTACTTTAAAAACGTCCGAACCTACAGGATAAGGACTATAAATGGTTCGAGTCAACATGCTCGGACGACATTATCAAAGGCATTCTACATAATTCACTTATCCTTAGCTAGTTGATAAGAAAAAACAAGATGTCTGAAGCAATAATGATAAACAATAATACTAAAATGAGTAAAACAGCTTTTAATTGGCCTATTGTTGGCTTTCTACTTTTTATGACTGGTATTCCAGGATTACCTGCCATTTTTATATTGGCATTGGTGATTATGGGCCCACCTGGCAATGAAGCCCTATCTGCTGCAATAAACACAGTGTATTTTGATACACCTGCAGCAATTCTAGTTCACGGCGGTGCTGGAGTTTTGTTTTTCTTAACCATGCCATTTCAATTTTCACCCGCGCTGCGAGTAAAGAGTCCAAACTGGCATAAAATGGGCGGACGTATTGCCTTGCTATCAGGCTACACCATGGCGCTATCTGGTATTTGGATGCATCATGTCCTTTCTCCCGATTCGCTAGGCATGCGTTATGTTTCACTGGTTATTCTGAGCATTGCCATGTGTACTGCTTTTTCAATAGCACTATGGCAAATCATCAATAGTAGTATTCAAGCACATCGTAAATGGATGATTAGAGCAGTGGCGATAACATTGGCATCGGTATCACCGCTATTTGTTGAAGCAATTTTGTATTTATTATTTAGCCATTTAGAAAACACTTTCGCGATAGTAACCCAGTTTCAGCATGACTATGGCAGGCTTATGGGAATAGCAATTAACTTAAGCATTGTTGAGTATATATTCTTCAAACAAAGCCTTAAGAAAAAACTAAGTAGCCATTAAAAATAGTTATTAAAAAGTAGTATGAAAGCAGCTTGTCGCCAGCTATAAATAAAATACCTTGCTTCTTTTTGACTATTTTTCTCAAAACGAAAAAGGGTAATAACACATTCATGTTATTACCCTTTCAAAAACAATTTATTAAAAACTGGTTAATGGTTTCACTAACCATATTGATGGAATGTTCATTTTGATATAGTACTTAACACTCTAAGAAAGTTATAAAACACAATACTTACATTTCATCCAACTATAAAAAAAGCACCCGAAGATGCTAGAAAGGAAAACGATTAAAGCATTTTTAATATTGCAAATATTGTCATTCCTAAAGTAACAACAGCTAATGTGTGCTTTATTTTCAAACTCAGCAAAATAGTCGCCAAACCTGCAATCAAGAATGGGCTTTCCAAAACTTCATACTTGGTATTTTGATGCCCCATAAAAACGATAGGTGCCCACATTGCAGTTAACACTGAAGGAGCAGTAAAGCTAAGTAACTTTTTCACTTTGTTATTAAGTTCGATAGAAATTATTTTTGCAAAGAAAAGGTACCTACATGAAAATGTTATCGTCGTCATTCCCGCTAGAGCTAGCCAAAAGTTATCCATGGTCTGTCACCTTATTTTGACTTAAGTACCCTAAAGACATACCGATAAAAGTTGAAGCAACTAAGGCGTATTCATTAGCAAACATAGATAAAACAACGGCACTTCCTCCACTGCACAGCACAGCGATTAAAGTAGATCTAGATTTAACGGAAGGAATAACTATCGCAATAAATGTAGCTGCGATTGCAAACTCAAGACCTAAATGTTCTAAATTAGGAATATATTGGCCTGCAACAATTCCTACAAAAGTTGAAATATTCCAAATTAAATAGAATGTGATTCCTGAAGCAAGTGCATAAACAGAGCTAAATAACTTATACTTTTCCATATGACGACAAGTTACAGCAAACATCTCATCGGTTAGAAAAAAGGCAATGCTACAACGAAGGCCTTTAGAGCTTTTTCTTACTTGTTCCCTAAAAACAGCAGAATAAAGCAAATGTCGCGAGCTGATCACAAATGTAGATGAAAGCATTGTGATTATTGTTCCACCTGTACCTATGATTGCTACAGCAGCTAATTGAGCAGCTCCTGCAAAAACTAGTAATGACATAAGTTGAGCTTGTATACCAGTCAATCCAACGTTGACTGCCATTGATCCACACAATACTCCCCAAGGCACCGTTGCAATGGCGAGAGGTAGTATATCGATTATAGCCTTTTTAATGGTGCGAAGATCATGTGAGGTTGCACTAGTTTTTTTTGTGAACAAAGCGTTATCTCCTTCAAGTTTTAAAGGAGCTTAAAGGTTAACCCTCGTTAACTCTTGTACAATACTGCTTGCTTTTGGAACTTACTAGGCGTTGTTCCTAATGCTTTTTTAAAGTGCCTATTAAAGTGACTTTGATCATGGAACCCACAATCTGTGGCAATCATAGCAGGCTTGACCCCTATTTTTAGTAAAGCTTTTGCTTTTTTTAATTTCACTTGTATTTGATAACTATGGGGAGCAAGGCCAAACGCTTTTTTAAACTGCCGAATAAAATGGTACTGACTTAACCCTGCAATTGATGCAAGTTGAATTAATGAAACGTCGTCTTCGGGGTAACTATCTAGGTACTCTTTAGCTAACATAAGTTTACGTTTACTACCGCAAAGGTCGTTAGGAGTGTTGCGTAACGTCGAGTGTCCTAGCACCAATCTCATCATAACACTATAGATAATAGTTTCGGTGAGTAATTTAGAAGCATTAGTGTCAACTTGGTAAAATAGCAGTCTTAATTGTGCAGCTAACTTAGGATCATTAATAACCGCAGCATCAAAATATGGGGCAAAGCTCTTACTGTCATAAAGATCATAACTAATCCTCTCAAAATGCTCTACTAAGGGGTACATAGCACGGTACTTCCAACCATCTGGCGTAGCAGACTCTCCAGTATGTACATCATCAGCATTCACTAATATGATAGAATTAGTATTCGCTACATGGATATTGCCACTACGATAAAAGCGTTGTGCTCCATACTCAATAACACCAATAGTGTAACTTTCATGAACATGTTTAGAAAACGTTTGTGCTTTAAAATCAGCATTAACAATTTCAACGCCATTAAAGGCATTTGCAATAGAAAAACTGGCTTGTTCTTTGGCATTAATAGTCATATCTAGAAATTTATACCTTTTGCCGCACTGCTAGTCTTGTACAAAATTGCTGTTATTTTGAAGTTTTCAAAAACAAAAGCTTACATTTCTAACAGAGACAACTATAGAGCAATTTAAAACTTTCGCTGAATATACCAATAAAACTATTCTATTTTAAATAACCTATCTTGATGGAAGATTTATCTATGGTATTGCTGTGTAATGTCATAATAATTGACATCATACTCGATAAAAATTTCAGCAAGAAACTCTAAAATCAAATATTGAACTTTTAACCAACTTTTAATTTTTTTTGAGCACAAAACATCGGACTCTTTTCAGTCTCAAATATGACTTCAGATTTTAAGTTATATTCAGAGTATGGCTTTACATTACCTCTCTGATATTTCGACAACAGTTCAAACATTCTATCAGGTGTATTGGCGGTATTTTAGATACTTTAGGTTTAGATGAATCTTCATAACCTTCCACTGGCTTGGATCGTCATAGCAACTAGTATCCAGCAAAAATCAAAACCTTATATATTATTACCTTTGCTCTATGGGGTATCATTCTTAGCTGAGGTTATTGCTTGTTAGAATACCTGTTCAGCTTTTGACTCATTGAGTTCTTTAACTTCATCGTCTATCTCGTCACTATATTCAAATTCATCAGTATATTTGGCAAGCTAGAAATCAAGCTCTGCTAAGAGCCAACTTCATCAACGATATTTTTCATCAATTATTCACTGGGCTTCTAGACAAAGAGGGTTAACTACTACAGAAATACGATTAAAACTTAGTTTGAAGTAAGTATGCCGTTAGCTTGGAAATGTAATATAGGAATGCTCTACCTCTCACCTAAGAATTAGTAATAACATGAAGGTAGATTATCAAGCATTGTGATAAAAGTTCCATCAACTTAACAAACGAATGAGTGTTGTTCTAATAAAAGTTAGTTTCTATTGATGAGCAATCTAAACGTCTCCTGAATTGTCACGTTCTCAATTAAAAACCTAGACAATTATTCTACGTTATAGAAAAGCTCCACTTCAGGCCAAGTTCAAAGAGCACTTTAAGCAATGTAAGCATTAAAGTTCATATACTAGAGCCTCACCATTTTCATTACGATTTATCCACAATAAAATTAATCGTTCACCTGCAGATACATCAATTGTAGACAGTATATATTTGTGACCAAACCTTCTCATTACATAGGGTTACGTGAGCTTACGTACGCTTACAAAATCTTCTCTTGCCACATGGTAAAGTCAGCTGTATTCAGTTCCAGATATAACCTAAATGATACTTGCTCAATACTAAAGTCAAGAAAATTTGGAATGTAACTTATCTAATTAAAAGAAAATGAAAACAATGCGACAAAGTAAAAAAATGCTTTTAGAAGGTGCTTGGTACAGTGCAATTTTCCATGTATTGGATAATCAATCATGATAAATAGCACGCTCGATAGTAAGCTACCAATCAGTGTATTTATTATTACTCTTAATGAAGAAGTTCACCTTGCAAGGTTACTCGCGAGTGTCACCAACTTTAATGAAGTTGTCATTGTAGACTCTGGTAGCAGCGATAATACCCTAATGATTGCTGAGCAATTCGGTGCAACAATATACCACCAAGAGTGGCTTGGTTTTGCTAAGCAAAAACAATATGCGATGTCACTATGCTCGAATGAATGGGTATTCAATTTAGATGCTGATGAAGTACTTAATACACAAATAATTCGTAAAATAAGTCATATCATCCAATATGGTTCGGCAGATTCCATAAGGTTTCGACGAAATGATATTTTTATAAATAAAAAATCATCTTTATTAGCAAAACTGCCTAAAAATCGCCGGCTTTATAAAAAATCAAAAGCACACTTCGATTCATCTGTATTGGTGCATGAGACAGCAACCATAAAAGGTAAAGAAGTGCTTATTAATGAAGCATTTGACCACTACGGTTACAACGACATATCAAAGTTAACTGATAAAAACAATCACTATTCAACACTAAAAGCATTAGAGAAACATCAAAAATATCAGGCATCATCAACGGCAAAATTACTTTATATATTCCCTTTTGCAGTATTTAAAGAGCTTATTTTTCAAAGGCAAATATTCAATGGACGCAGAGGCTTTATTAAGTCAATTATCTCTGCATATTACGCTTTCTCTAAGGAAGCTAAACTTTTCGAACAGGAACAAGAAGCAGAATACATCAATAAGCAAGGTACTTAAGCATATGTCTCCTCCTATATACATAATAAACTTAGACTCGAATCCAGATAGATTAGCTAAATGTAGTCAACGACTAACTGCACAAAACATTGATTTTGAACGCATTCCAGGAGTTTTAGGTTCAGCTTTAACTAAGGATGAAATAACGCAGCATTATGATGAAAATTTAAACAGAAGTAAACACTACACACCACTCACAGCGGGTCAAATAGGCTGCTATTACAGCCATCGTAAAGCTTGGCGAAAAATAGCTGATGGTGATGCTCCGTTTGGAATTGTTTTGGAAGACGATATTCTACTACTTAGTGAGTTGAAATTAGCGATAGATACGATTCAAACATTTGATTTTTCATGGGACATTATCAAGCTATCCGCTTATCAAAGCCGTGAAAGAAAAATTAAGTTCAGTCATAGCGTTGCCAACAAAATGAATATTGTTGTACACCTTAAACCTATGAGTGGCGGTGCAGCTACGGCAATAAGTAAGAAAGCAGCTCAGCAACTATTAGCTGCGACTAACAAATTTGGACGGCCTGTAGATACTGATATTCAACATTTCTGGGAAAAGAGAATTAGTGTTTTATCGCTTATGCCCTACCCTATTGCTCAGGACATGACATTCGATAGTACTATTTCAGCCAAAAAAGTTTTTAGAAAAAAGCACTTCTGGAAGCGTAAATGGCAACAATTACATACGTCGATAATTAATCGTCGAGAAGTCACTAAACAGATAGGTAAATTAAAAATGTCTTTGGATATTTAATATTAAGGTAATTCACCTATTGCTCTTAATCATTTAAAGTTGATTAAGTAATGTAACGCGTCCCCTGAAGTTCTCAAGTAAAATTAGCCACGATTTTGTAGTTTAAGATCGAGTGACCTTGAAAGTAAACATGGTATATGTGCTATATTTAGAGGGGGTATTGTGTCAAATTAATATAATATTGATCACTACCTCTCTTTTAAGAGAGTATGTTTAACAGGGTTTTATCTAAAGTGAATATACGGTAAAAACTGAGTATTGAAACCAGTTTAAAAACACTATTACCCATTAATTTTAGTGTAATTTATCGAAAAAAAACATAAAACAGGCTTTTATCCACATTGGCCATAAACAAAAAAGGGTAATAACATCGCTGTTATTACCCTTTTTAAAATACTAGGTTAACAATCAGCTAGTGATTCTCGCCAACCATATTGACGATGTGTCTACTTCAGGACAAAAATATGTTGATGTTCTCATGCATATGTACTTCAAAATAAGATGCTCTAGTTATTAATTTTTTAAACCATCATTTAAAAATCCACATACTATTTAAGCCTGAATATCGCATTCATTTTTTTCATAATAACAAAGCCCAATTCATTAAATCATTGAAAATAAGCATCTATTTAGTCGCATTAAAAAGATAAAATGCTAATATAATACTGAAACCTTTTTCAAAAAATTTAAACCATAACTTGGAGGAAGATAATTGAAATTAGTGTTTTTTTTCAGTTTTTTAATTTCTATCAGCTTTTTTTCCAAAGCGGTATCAAATACTTCTGAACAAAAGTCCGCATTTAACTTTTTTCAGCCAATCATCAATAAAAAAGACATAAGCAGCCAATGGGTGATTGATTCACTTCAAGGGCCTGATGGTTTTATGTGGGTAGGAACACAAAGAGGCTTATATCGTTATGATGGAAATGATTTTAAGCTGTTTAAATATAATGAAAGAAATCTCGATTCTTTACCTAACAATTACATTAATTCAATTAATAAAGACAGTAAAAACAGGTTATGGTTTTCTACGGATGGCGGTTTAGCAAGGTTTGATTCTGACAGAGAAATATTTATTACATATCGCCATCAGCCAGAGAACCTAAACTCGCTGAATAACGATATAGTAATGGCTAACTTGGTCGATTCTAAAGGCATCATCTGGGTAGCAACGTGGGGCGGAGGCTTAAACCGTATTGACCCTAAATTAAATACTGTGAGCCACTACCTCCACAACCCGGAAAATGCTACCAGCATTAGCGGCAATTTTGTATACAGTTTAATTGAAGACAGTCATGGCGACTTGTGGTTAGGCACACGAAATGCAGGATTAAACAAGTTTAATAAGAAAAGTAAAACATTCACTCGCTATCTACATAACCCAAATAACCCGCATAGCTTAAGCCATAATAGAGTAAGCTCGATTATTGAAGATTCAACAGGTCTACTTTGGGTCGGAACCAGAAAAGGTGGCCTCAATAGATTAGACCCAAAGACTGGTTTATTTAAAAGGTATCAGCATGATCCCGATAACGAGACTAGTCTTGGTAACAATGAAGTACTCTCAGTATTCGAAGATAAAAAACATACTATTTGGGTTGGCACGAACGAAGGAGGCCTTAATAGATTCATAAAAGGCACCCAAGACTTTCAACGCTTCCAACATTCTACTGAACGAGAAAATAGCCTTTCTAGTAATAACATTTGGTCAATTACTCAAGATAATAAGGGCTTCATTTGGTTATCAACATTTGGTGGAGGCGTTAGCATTTTCAATCCATTGAGTGAACAGTCTGACTATATACAGCATATTGATTCTATTTCAGATAGTTTAACTAGCGGCTTAATTACCGCAATATTTGAAGATAGAGAAGACAACTTATGGGTTGGCACTCAATTCGGTTTGAATTTTAGAAAAAGTCATTCAAAGGGGTTTAGGCATTTTACTCATGATGAAGAAAACAATAACAGTTTAAGCGGCAACTTCGTAAAAGTAATTTTCCAAGATTCGAAGAATAACATGTGGTTTGGAACTTTAAGTGGCGGACTAAATTTATTGGCTGCTGATGGTAAATCTTTCAAGCGCTTTCTACATCAGGAAGAAAACAAAAACAGCATTAGTGATAACAACATTATGTCTATCACAGAAGATAATAGCGGCAACATATGGGTGGGCACCGATACAGGATTAAATAAATACAATGAAGCTAACGACACTTTTGTGCGCTTTCTTCATGATGTGAACGATAAAACTAGCCTAGGTGCAAATACCGTTGAGGCCCTTTTATTCTCTATTGAGGGCGACTTATGGATTAGTACGATAAATGGTGGCCTCAACAAATTTAATTATGAAAGCCAAACGTTTACTCGCTTTATATATAACCCAAATGACGAAAATAGCATCAGCCACAATCGTATTTATTCGATTGCCCAAGAAAAAGAAGGCGAGTTATGGCTAGCAACAGAAGAAGGGTTAAATAAATTTAACATTAAAGACAAAAAATTTACCCGCTATGGCTCTAAGAATGAACTAGAAAATGACGAAACTAATGGCATAATGATTGATAAGCAAGGTTATATTTGGATTATCGGCCGACATATCTCCAAGTTCGATTCAACAAAGGACATCATCTACCATAACATTGACCATAACACCCATTGCGTTTTGAAAAATACTCAAGCCTTTTACCAATCACGCAATGGAAAATTTTATTTTGGTGACAAAGGATTATGTAGTTTTTACCCAGAAGAATTTGAATTACCAAAGATTAAGCCTCAAATAGCACTAACAGATTTCCTTCTATTAAATAAAAGTGTTGAAATTGGCAGAGAGGGATCGAATGGAGCTTTAAGTAAATCAATAGTGAAAGCTTCTAAAATTACCCTAGACTATTCCATGAATGTTTTTTCCTTTAAGTTTTCCGCCCTAAATTTTACTGATTTCGAAAACATGAAGTATCAATATAAACTTGAAGGCTTCAATTCAGATTGGGTAACTACTGATGCGGATAATCGCATTGCAACGTATACTAACCTTTCTCCAGGAAGATATGTTTTTAAAGTCAAAACTAAGAATACTCTAACGCCTTGGGCTTCAGATACGCGAACGCTAGAAGTTAACATCCTTCCTCCACTGTGGAAAACATGGTGGGCGTACACTGTTTACGTTTTAGTCTTGCTTTATGCGATATATGGATTCATTAGAGCACAACGACAAAAAGTTAAGGCGGCTCGAGAGTTAAGCATTCGCTTAGAAAAAATGGTTGATGAAAGAACCGAAAGCCTCCTGCAAGCCAATAAGAAGCTAGAAGAATTAAGCCTCACAGATCAATTGACTAAGCTGAAAAATAGGCGCTTTTTATCAAGGAACTTGAAAAGTGATATTGGCTTAACACTCCGAAAATACTTCAACAATAAATCGAATAAGCCATTAGATGAAGCAGACTTAACCTTCTTCTTGATCGACTTAGATCACTTTAAGCAAGTTAATGATTTATATGGACATGCTGCTGGAGATGCAGTGTTAGTTAGCATAAAGCCGATTTTGGAAAGCGTCTTTAGAGAATCAGATTATTTAATAAGATGGGGGGGAGAAGAGTTTCTAGTCGTCGCCCGTTTTTCCAATCGAAGTAGCGCGCCAGAGATCGCGGAAAGATTAAGGCTATCAGTAGAGAAATTTGATTTTGATATTGGAGAAGGAAGAATACTCAAGAAAACATGCTCTATAGGTTTTGCTAGTTTCCCTTTTGCTATCGAACGCCCTGAAGCTTATAGCTGGGAACAGGTTATTGATATTGCAGATCATGGTCTATATGCAGCCAAAAAGTCATCAAGAAATTGCTGGGTTGGCCTTGAAAATATCGACTGTAATAAAGGGAATCAATTAGCTAATGTTACTGAAAAAACGGAAGAATTAATTGCGGCTGGTCATTTAAAGGCAATTAACTCTCCAATGAATAATAAAAAGTTAAAGTGGGCTAACCCAAGTTAACTTCAGAAAAAGCTAACAATATTATGAAGTAAAAAAGGGTAATAACATTACTGCTATTACCCTTTAAAAATATTTACCTAAAACCAATTAGTGATTCTCAGAAACCATATTGACAGTATATTTAGGAATTTCTACAACTAAGTCTTCATCTTGAACAATAGCTTGACAACCAAGGCGTGATTCTGGCTCTAAGCCCCATGCTTTATCAAGCATGTCATCTTCAAGTTCATCACTTTCTTCAATTGAGTCAAAACCTTCACGAATGATCATATGACATGTGGTACAAGCACAAACCTTTTCACACGCATGCTCTACACCAATGTCATTCTTAAGGGCGACATCAAGTACACTTTCGCCTTTTTCAGCTTGTACTACTGCCCCTTCTGGGCACAATTCTTCATTTGGTAAAAATATAATTTGTGGCATTTAACTAAACCTCGTCTACTGAATGGCCTGATAATGCTGTTTTAATAGAAGAGTCCATTCTACGCTCAGCAAAAGCGGCAGTGCTATGATTTAATACTTCTAATGACGCTTCAACATCAGCGGCATTTCCTGTGTGGCTTATTTTTGCAAGCGCTGAAATATTATTCTCTATTTCAGTTATTTCTGCTTCGTTTAATAGGTGACTATCAACAGCTAGTGCTGCTTGAATCGACTCGATAACACGAGAAGCTTCTACCTGCTGTTCTTTTAACATCCGAGCTTGCATATCTTGCTCAGCGTTTTCCATTGAATCTTTCAGCATACTGGTAATCTCATGCTCTTCTAAACCAAAGCTTGGTTTAACGGTAATACTCGATTCAACACCTGTTGATTTTTCCATTGCAGAAACTTCTAACAAACCGTCGGCGTCAACTTTAAAGGTTACGCGAATATGTGCAGCCCCAGCTGTCATTGCTGGAATACCGCGTAGTTCAAAACGAGCCAATGAACGGCAATCGTCAACTAACTCACGTTCACCTTGTAATACGTGTACAGCCATCGCTGTTTGGCCATCTTTAAAGGTAGTGAACTCTTGAGCTTTAGCGGTTGGAATAGTCGTATTGCGTGGAATAACCTTTTCGACCAATCCCCCCATAGTTTCTAAACCTAGTGACAATGGCGTAACGTCAAGTAACAACATATCACTCTCAGGTTTATTACCCGCTAGAATATCCGCTTGAATAGCAGCGCCAATGGCAACCACTTTATCTGGGTCAATTGATGTTAATGGCTTTTTATTAAAGAACTTTTCCACTTCATTGCGCACTAATGGCACACGAGTAGAGCCACCAACCATAACCACTTCAATAACTTCAGCTATTGAGAGTTCAGCATCTTTTACCGCACGACGACAAGCGCGTAATGTTTTCTTCACTAATGGCAATGCTAAGGTTTCAAAATCATCACGAGTTAAGCTGTTTGTCCATTGATTACCTGACTCTAACAACAATGAAATTTCGACACTATCGTTTATTGAAAGCTGCTCTTTAGCAAAACACGCTTGTTGAGTGAGTTGTCGCTCCATTGAAGCAGATAATGGCCGTGTTAGACCTGCTTTCTCAATAATATCTTCAACGATGACTTCATCAAAGTCATCACCGCCAAGGGCTGAATCACCACCAGTAGCAAGTACTTCAAAAACGCCTTTATTTAAGCGTAATATCGATATATCAAAGGTACCGCCACCTAAGTCGTAAACGGCGATAACGCCTTCTTGCCCGCTATCAAGGCCATAGGCAACAGCAGCTGCAGTTGGTTCATTTAATAATCGAAGAACATTAACACCCGCTAACTTAGCGGCGTCTTTAGTACTATGACGTTGCGCATCATCAAAATACGCAGGTACCGTAATTACAACACCCGTTAGCTCGCCGCCTAGTGAAAGTTCTGCACGCTTTGCTAATGTCTTTAGAATTTCAGCAGACACTTGTACTGGGTTAACATCGCCTTTACGTGTCGCTATCGATGGGTGGCTTTCATCCCCACAAAAGTTATATGGCAAAGAAGCGTATTTGCTCGCTATATCAGCTTTTGAGCGGCCAATTAAGCGTTTAGCTGAAACGATAGTATTTTCTGGGTCGCTAACTGACAAGGCTTTAGCTTCTGCACCAACTAAGATTTCATCAGTTTGATAGCTAACAACGGAAGGAAGAATATCTTTACCATGTTCATCAATAATGGTTTCGGCCAAACCACTTTTAACACTTGAGATAAGTGAATTGGTGGTACCAAGGTCAATACCTGCTGCTAATCGATGCTCGTGAGGAACCGTACTTTGTCCTGGTTCAGCAATTTGTAATAATGCCATGATGGAAGCTCATTGGATAATAGTGTTACTGATTTACCATTATTGATTAAATTGTCGTGCAGTTTAAAATCATTAATAGTATTAAATAATGCGATGCTAGTTATGTCTAATTTCTATAACAAAAACTAGTCGTCTAATAATTCATCTTCAAGCTTATCAAGTTCAATTTGTAATTTTTGATAAAACTTTAACTTTCTAACGTTGTCACACGCTAAGCCATTTGATTGTTCAGTATTTTCGCTAAGTTGAACCTGAAGCTGACTAAACAGTTGTTCAAATTCACTTTCAAAGACTTGCGATGCCTCAAAAATAGCCGCGTCAGTGTCATCAGCAAATTTAATTTCTGCTAGCAATTCTCTCAGCTCCATTTGACGCATAAGAAAACTAACATCGCCGACTGTAGCTTGTTCATCAGGCATATCAACGCCGCGCAATTCTAACATATATTGCGCGCGTAATAGTGGGCTTTTTAACGTTTGATAGGCGTCATTAATTTCTGTCGAACGTTGCACCGCTACCAACTGCTCTTGGCTCGAAGCGTGAGCAAAGCGGTCTGGATGCACTTGTTTTTGCAGTGATTGATAAATTGTCGATAGGTTTGCAAGGTCAATGCTGAACTGATTATCTAAGCCAAACAATTGAAAATAATTCACACCAACTCCAGTGAATAAATAAGTGCATTAAACATTAAAGCTTTCACCGCAACCACATTCGCCTTTAGCGTTCGGGTTGGTGAATTTAAAACCTTCGTTTAAACCTTCTTTGACAAAATCGAGCTCAATACCATCTAAGTAAACTAAGCTTTTGCCGTCGATGATGATGTTAACACCCTCAATAGCAAACATTTCGTCATCTTCATTTAGTTCGTCAACAAACTCAAGTACATAAGCGAGTCCTGAACAACCCGTTGTTTTTATACCTAATCGTAAACCAAGGCCCTTGCCTCGGTTATCGATAAACGATTTTACCCTGTCTGCAGCAGCAGCAGTCATCGTTACGCTCATAGTATGTCTCCAGACTAATCGTTGTTCTTAGTACGGTAATCTTCAATTGCTGCTTTAATGGCATCTTCAGCCAATATAGAACAGTGAATTTTTACTGGTGGTAAAGCAAGCTCTTCGGCAATAGCAGTATTTTTAATTTCTGCTGCTTCGTCGATAGATTTACCTTTAACCCACTCAGTCACTAATGAACTTGACGCAATAGCAGAGCCACAACCGTAAGTTTTGAATTTAGCATCTTCAATAATGCCTTCATCAGTAATTTTAAGTTGTAATTTCATCACGTCACCACATGCTGGCGCGCCAACCATACCAGTTGCAACTTGTGGGTCATCTTTATCTAATGAGCCAACATTACGTGGGTTTTCATAATGATCGATTACTTTTTCGCTATAAGCCATAATATTCTCCTAAGTACTCTAGTGAGCAGCCCACTCAATTGAGTCTAAATCAATACCGTCTTTGAACATTTCCCAAAGCGGTGACATGTCACGTAAATGGCCAATTGCCTTTTTAATTAGGTCAATGGCGAAGTCAATTTCTTCTTCTGTGGTGAAACGACCAAAACTAAAACGAATAGAGCTATGCGCCATTTCATCGTTCAAACCAAGTGCACGTAAAACATATGAAGGTTCTAAACTTGCAGAAGTACAAGCGGAGCCAGACGATACTGCTAGGTCTTTTAACGCCATAATTAATGACTCACCTTCAACGAAATTGAAGCTAACATTCAAATTACCTGGGTAGCGCTTATCAGCATCACCATTAATGAATACTTGCTCCATATCATTTAAGCCAGCCCATAAACGATCACGCATTTTAGTTACGTGTGCTTCATCTTGCTCTAACTCTTCTTTAGCGATTCTAAAAGCTTCGCCCATACCAACAATTTGATGAGTCGCTAATGTACCACTGCGCATACCACGCTCATGGCCACCACCGTGCATTTGTGCTTCAAGACGAATGCGAGGCTTACGGCGAACATAAAGTGCACCAATACCTTTAGGGCCGTAAATTTTATGTGCGGAGAATGACATTAAGTCAACTTTCAAGTGCTGTAAGTCAATTTTAATTTTACCGGCACTTTGTGCAGCATCAACATGGAAAATAATTTTACGAGCGCGACACATTTCGCCAATTTCAGCGATATCTTGAATAACACCAATTTCATTATTAACATGCATAATGCTAACTAAAATAGTGTCTTCACGAATAGCATCATTAAGCTTATTCAAATCAATTAGGCCGTTTGCTTCCGGATCAAGATAAGTTACTTCAAAACCTTGACGTTCAAGCTCGCGACACGTATCTAAAACTGCTTTATGTTCAGTTTTACAAGTTATAATGTGCTTACCTTTTTTATCATAAAAATTAGCAGCGCCTTTAATAGCAAGGTTGTTTGATTCAGTTGCACCAGAAGTAATAACAATTTCACGTGGATCAGCATTAATCAAATCAGCAACTTGATTACGAGCGATATCAACCGCTTCTTCAGCCTGCCAACCGAACTTGTGTGAGCGTGACGCTGGGTTACCGTAAAAACCATCAGTGGTCATGTATTGCATCATTTTTTCAGCAACACGCTTATCTACTGGTGTTGTTGCCGAATAATCAAAATAAATAGGAAGCTTCATTGATTAATAATCTCCAATTGAACAAGCAATTAATGCCAGTCGTTCATAATGTTTCGGGTGGTAATTAGTGTTTCTAACGACGGCGCTTTCTTTGCTTTTGCAGAGGCTTGATCTTGTCGTTGAGCAACCAATTTTACATTTCGTTGCTCGACGAGCTCGGCAAGTGAAATGCTTTTTAAAAATTCTTCAATTCTGTCACTTAAGTCTGACCACAAATAATGTGTTAAACATTGTTGGCCATCTTGACAGTTACCTTTACCACCGCACTTAGTGGCATTGATACTTTCATCTACAGCATTAATAACATCTGAGACAGCTATTTGTGCTGAACATTTTCCTAAGCGATAGCCGCCACCAGGGCCGCGAATACTATTAACTAATCCGTGTTTTCTTAGGCGAGAGAAAAGTTGTTCTAAATATGATAATGAAATGCCTTGGCGCTCGGAAATATCGGCCAATGGAACTGGGCCAGTAGCAGCGTGAATAGCTACATCTAGCATTGCAGTTACAGCATATCGTCCTTTAGACGTCAGTTTCATTTATTACCCCTATCAATTCGCTGCGCATTTTACATATCCTTGTAAAATAGTCAACTAAATACCCGAGTGATTTACTCAAGTATTTTACTCGGGATAGAAAATTAGTCAATGAAAAGGGCAATAATTGTATTTAGAACGTATATTATTTTTCGAAATATATAAGTTTAAATAGTTGGGTCAAATGACTCTGCGGCTGTTTCTCTTCGTTTCGCTGCAGCTTTTTCATCTTCAACAAATTCACCAACACGTAATTCCGGCAACGCTTCTTGGCAAACTTCACCACCAAGTTGATTAACTTCGCGGCATAAATCAGACACTTTATTATCCATTAGATGCATGTGATCTAACACTCGCCCTATCGCCTTAGCGACAGGGTCTGGATTGTCTTCAGCAACAGCATAAGCGTCAAAGCCATATTTTTTTGCGACTTTTTCACGATTTTCAGCGGCGCCATTGTCTTTATTAGGATTAACAATGCGACCTGGAATACCAACAGCAGTCGCATTATCAGGAACATCTTTTACAACTACAGAGTTAGAGCCTACTTTGCCATGATTACCAATCGTAATAGGGCCAAGAATTTTAGCGCCTGCACCAACAACCACATTATCTTTGAGCGTTGGATGGCGTTTACCCGCATTCCAACTTGTACCACCCAAAGTAACACCTTGATAAAGCGTTACGTCATCGCCAATTTCAGCAGTGCCACCAATGACAACGCCCATACCATGGTCGATAAAAAAGCGACGACCAACGGTTGCTCCCGGGTGAATCTCAATACCCGTCAACCAACGAGAGAATGTTGATAAACTACGCGCAAGCCACTTCCAGTTATTTTTCCATAATTTATGGCTTAAACGATGGAACCATATTGCATGTAAACCAGGATAATTAGTTAGTACTTCAAAAACGTTACGGGCTGCAGGGTCACGGTCAAACACACTGGCTATATCTTCTTTCATGCGGCTAAACATACCACTTTCCTTCATTTTGGTTTTCTAGCCGCAGTATTACGAACAGTTTTACTAACGACTAAATTAATCAGTTTTTTCTTCAGTCTTTGATGCTTTAGCGGCACGCTCAACAGAGGCCAAAATACCACGCATCATTTTCAATTCTTTCACATCAGGTCGCGCACGGTTAAATAATCGACGCAACTTGGTAAGTACCAAACCTGGGTGACTAGGCACAATAAAACCAGTCGCTTTTAAAGCGTTTTCAAAGTGTTGATAAAAACGCTCTGTTTCATCTACCACTGGATATTCTTCATCTTCAGTTAAGGTAAATGCTTGCTGTTCGTGTGCTAAAAAGCTGGTACGAATTTCGTAACTTAATGTTTGTACTGCCATAGCTAAATTCAACGAGCTATATTCTGGGTTCGCTGGAATTTGTACATGAAAATGACACAGCTGCAATTCATCATTCGTTAAGCCACTACTTTCACGGCCAAACACTAACGCTACTGGATACTCCTGCGCTTCTGCGATCATTTTCTCACCACAACCACGTGGTTCTAGCATAGGCCAAGGTAGGGTTCGTGAGCGTGCGCTGGTACCAACTACAAGCCCACAATCACTAATCGCTTCTTCAAGCGTATCAACAACTTTAGCATTCTTTAATACATCGGTTGCTCCAGCAGCCAATGCTTGCGCTTGACCATTTGGCATTTCGATAGGATCAACAAGAACGAGTTCGCTTAACCCCATTGTTTTCATCGCTCGAGCAGCAGAGCCGATATTACGACAGTCTGAAGTATTTACGAGCACGATACGGACTTTATTTAACAAAGAATCTGACATTATCTACACTTACTTAATTTTACGGCAACAATTACGATATTATTGCTACCTATCTAGATGGCTAAAATTGTCGATAATGTTAACACAGAACATTATCCTTGTACTGAGAAAAAATCACGCCTTTTATATTTGTTTTCTAGTGTTTATCAATATGGATTAGTTCATTTGCTTATAAGTAGTAAGAAAATAAGGAAAGTTTTACTCGTTGCGCTATAACTAAATCATTATTGGGAAATAAATTTAACATATACGAATGAACGGTCTCGCAAAAGAATAATTACTTTGCTATACTCTGCGCGCTTAATTTCAGGCTTACTTACACTGAAGTTAACTTCGTTCTTTTACATAGCTGTTTATGACATTTTACAACATATAGGGTAGTCGATAATGCATCCGATGCTAAATATTGCCGTGCGTTCTGCACGTGCTGCGGGCAAAGTAATTTTGCGCGCTTTTGAACAAGTAGATAAGATTGAAATTGAATCTAAAGGTACTAACGACTTCGTTACTAATGTTGATATAAGTGCTGAACAAGCTATCGTTGAAACGATACAAAAATCTTACCCTAATCACACCATTATCGGTGAAGAATGTGGTTTAATCGAAGGCAAAGACAGTGACTACCAATGGATTATTGATCCTCTTGATGGCACTAGTAACTTTGTTAAAGGTATTCCTCATTTTGCAGTTTCTATCGCCTTAAAAGTTAAAGGCAAATTAGATCAATCTGTTATTTTCGATCCAATTCGTGGTGAGTTATTCACGGCGAGTCGTGGTAAAGGCGCACAATTAAACGGCTTTCGTATTCGTGTAAAACAATCAAAAGAACTCAAAGGTGCTATTTTAGCAACTGGCTTCCCTTTCAAGCATAAGCAACACACTAATGCTTACATGGAAATGTTTAAAACCTTATTCGGTAAAACATCAGATATGCGTCGTGCAGGCTCAGCTGCCCTTGATTTAGCATATGTTGCAGCAGGTCGCGTTGATGGTTACTTTGAAATTGGTTTAAAGCCATGGGATACCGCTGCCGGTGAGCTTATGGTAATTGAAGCTGGTGGCTTGGTAACTGACTTTGTTGGTGGTCATAACCACAGCAACTCAGGCAACATTGTTGCAAGTAGCCCACGTTTAGCAAAAGAAATTCTAAAAGATATTCGCCCACATTTAGGCGATGCTTTAAGCAAGTAATAACTCTTGCCACAATTAATTTAGAAGCGCCAGTTGGCGCTTTTTTTGTGTCTGCAAAGTCCTAGTTTCACCCGAACATATAAGCACCTTCACATCAACGTAATTGCGACATTTCCTGGATGGATGCAGGTGCTTAGGTATTGTCTTGAACTAATAACCTGTGCCTGCATGGATGCTGGTACTTAGATAATGTCGGGAACAGAAAAATAACCGTTCGCCCTAAACATATTCACTCTTTCACATCCATGTAATTGCGACATTTCCTGGATGGATGCAGGTGCTTAGATAATGTCGGGAACAGAAAAATAACCGTTCGTCCTAAGCATATTCACTCTTTCACATCCATGTGATCGCGATATACCGTTCATCGGCGTGCATGAATGCACTAATGTCGTGAAGCCATGGATGGCTAGGAACGACCTAAAAATAAAAAAGCCAGCATAAGCTGGCTTTATAAGTATATTCCCAAATCAATAACGTTTATAAAACGCCACGTTCCATTTGGTTCAACTCTATTGATTTAAATAGCGCAGTAAAGTTACCTTCACCAAAACCTTTATCATCAACACGTTGGATCATTTCAATAAAGATCGGACCAAAGATATTTTTTGTGAATATTTGTAGTAAGTACGAATTTTCTTTTTGGCTATCAACTAATACTTGGTGATCTCGAATGCGTTGTGGATCTTCTTTTACCCAAGGAATGCGGTCAAAAACATCATCGTAATACTCAGGAACAATATTTAAAGTATCAATAATGTTTTTATCTAGTTGGTCTAACGAGCCAAGTAAATCATCAGAGATAAATGCTAAATGCTGAACACCTGGGCCATTGTACTCATCTAAATATTCATCAATTTGATTATTCTTCTTACCTTTACCTTCATTGATTGGGATACAGAATGTGCCACAAGGAGACTGTAGTGCATAAGAAATTAAAGCAGATTTTTCGCCTTTAATGTCAAAGTAACGAACATCAGTAAAACCAAATACGCCTTTATAAAAGTCTGCCCAGTGCTCCATTGTGCCTTGGTAAACATTATTGGTTAAATGGTCAACCGCTAAAAAGCCTTTGTCTTTAACAATTACTGGCTCAGCAAGGTCTTCACAGTCATCTTCATAGATAGAGCCTTTAGTACCGAACTTATCAATGAAATAAATTAAGCTATCACCGATACCAAAAATCGCTGGGTAAGGTAATTTGTTATCTGCGTCTTGTGCTGATTTAGCACCACGAGCAACAGCTTGTTCAAATGCAAATTCGGCATCTTCAACACGCCAGCCCATTGAACAAATTGCCGGACCGTGACTTTTCGCAAATTCACGCGAAAAACCCGCTTGCTCGTTGTTTAAGAAAAAATGAATATCATTTTGATTAAAATAATCGATATCACGGCCTTTGAATTTTTTTGTTTTAGAAAAGCCGAAACCATAGAATGCATTCTCCATAAAGTCAGAATCTGGTGATGCATACTCAATAAATTCAATACCACGTAAATTAAGTGGGTTTGTTGCTTCTGTCATAATTAACTCTCTCACGCTTGCAATAAAGCGATTATTACTGTGATTGTATGGCAGAGGAAGAGATTACAAAAACCGACAATTTTTAAGGCGTAAAACTATTGTTACGTATAATTCAGATGAATTTTAAGCGACTCTGATCCAGCCTATAGCTGGCTTAGCTCAGAGATGTAACAATAAATTTACAGTAATTTTCTGGCCTGAATAATCGTTCATATAAGCTCCGAAAAAAGGTAGCTTACAGTTTCATTACATAATCGTTCTACGTGACAATGTGATCTTAAACACAAAGCGTTAAGTTAAAATAGATATAAAAAAAGCGCTGCCTCATGAAGGGGCAGCGCTTTTCAAAATATTATAAATATTTGACTAGTTTGTGCGTTGTTCTCTACGTGGACGTGGTGAACGTTCCGCTGGAGCCGCTTGGCTATCAGAAACTGTAATATCTAACACTTGACGACGAACACGTACACGCTTCAATTGTTTAAATGACTTGTCTGGCATACCTTTAGGTAACTGCACAAAGCTGTGTTTATCATGCAAGTTAATCGCACCGATATAGCTGCTATCTAATGAGATCTCATTGGCAATTGCACCAACAATATCACCAGGACGTGCACCATGCTCTTTACCAACTTCAAGACGGTAAGTTTGCCAATCAACATCAGAACGCGCTACTTTTGCTTTACGCGGTGCACGCTCAGCACGGTTCTCGTTACGACCACGATCATTACGACCACCACGGCTATCATTGCGACCACGTCCATCGCGATCATTTCTGTCACGTGCTTCACGACGAGGTTTAGGGTCTTCTTTTGGCTGTAATGGTTGCTTCAATTGTTTTTGATACAATAAAGCAGCAGCTAAATCTGTCATTGAAAGTTCTGACTCATTCGCCATTGCTTCAATAATTTCGCGCATAGCTGTCAATTCTTTATCAGCAACAACGCTAGTTAGTTCATTACGTGTACGTTCAATACGTGCTTTACCAATTTCTTGAATGTTTGGTAAGTCATACATTTCAACCTTACCCGAAGTTAAACGCTCATAATGACGTAATGAGTACATTTCACGTGGACGAACAAAAGAGATTGACGTTCCGCTACGACCCGCACGACCTGTACGGCCAATACGGTGAACATACGCTTCATTATCGCCTGGTAAATCGTAGTTAATAACGTGTGAAATACGTGGAATATCAAGACCACGTGCAACAACATCAGTTGCAACTAATACAGAAGACTGGCCTGATTTGATTTGATCAACCGTACGCTCACGTTGCGATTGGTTCATATCACCATTAAGCGCAACTGCTGGGTAGCCTGCACGCTCTAATTTTTCTGCAACTTCAATAGTATCATTACGGGTACGAACGAAAATAATCATCGCATCGTAATCAACCGTTTCAGCAATACGCTCTAGCGCAGTCATTTTATTAATGCCACTAACTTTCCAAGCAAATTGCGCAATGTTAGCTTTCGCTTTCTTTACTGCAGCAATTTTAATGTGCTCAGGCTCTTTCAAGAAGCGATTAGCAACTTTACGTATTTGTGGTGGCATAGTTGCTGAAAATAATGCCATTTGAGTTTCTTTTGGTAAATGCTCAAGAATCCACTCGATATCTTCCAAGAAGCCCATGTTCAACATTTCATCTGCTTCATCAAGCACACAAAATGATAAGTTATTTAGTTTTAAACTTTTGCGACGCAAATGGTCCATTAAACGGCCCGGCGTACCAACAACCACTTGAGCACCACGCTCTAATTGTTGAAATTGTGGTTGGTAAGATTGACCACCATATAAAGTAGCAACACGAAGACCTTTCATGTTTTTAGCAAAACTTTCAATTGCCTCGGCGACTTGAATAGCAAGTTCACGCGTTGGTGCTAACACCATCAATTGTGGTTTACGAATTGAAACGTCAATTTTCGCTAATGCAGGTAAACCAAAGGCTGCGGTTTTACCCGTACCCGTCTGGGCTTCACCTAAGACATCACGGCCTTGCAATAAAGGTGGAATAGTTTGCGCTTGAATTGCAGTTGAAGATTCGAAACCTAGTGCTTTAACAGCAGAAACTAAGTTTTCAGGCAAACCAAGGGCGTCAAAGCCTACAGAGGCATTGTTAAGATCAGTCATATAAATTTTGTCTTCTCATGGTAGAAACTGGCTAAATGCCGAAATTCCTACGTACATATACGAGGAAACCACCAGGAAGACTTAAGGCACATTCGGTACGTTAGCTTTGAATAGCTAACTGGGCAAGTCTATTGGGCGGATATACCCCACTCATTTAAATACTCTGTAATTACGTTTAACAAGATAAATTCTCATCTCAATCACAGAGGCGCGCATTATACAGATGTCTGTTCTTTATACAAGGAATAATGCCATTTACATACGATTTAGCAACAAAACAGCCTCATTTTCTTCAAATAAGGTTATTTTGTTGCTAAAAGGTAGCAGCATAAATGACAACCATTTCTGCCGCTAGAATTTTAAACCACTGCTAATAGTTAACATTAACTGTCAATTTCAAAACCACCTTTAACTTCTTTTACACGTAGACCACCCGAGCCGCTATCTAGAATTTTTAAACCGCCCGCTTGTTCAACATCAATATCACCCGAGCCGTCATCAATAGTGATTACGCCATCAACTTTTCTCACAGTTAAGTCACCTGAGCCATCCTCAAATAGCGCGCTACCTGATATTTCTTTTGCATAAATACTGCCTGAGCCATCATCAATATCAACATTGCCGTCAATTTCACTTAATTCCATTGAGCCAGATCCGTCAACAATCGTGACATTACCTATAACATTATTGACATATAAGCTTCCTGAACCATCATCCACACTCAAGTTATTTTTAATATTAGTAATAGTAAGCTCACCCGAGCCATCTTTAACCTCAACTGCGCCATTAATATTACTTATACTTGCCGCACCTGAGCCATCTTCAACAGCTAGCATTAAGTGGCTAGGTACAGTTACCTTTAGGTTAATATGAGGAGAGTCTCCTTGCCAAAAGCCACTACTACTATTAATTTTTGCCACCAAAAATGCTGTTTTCCCTGAATTAGTTAATTCAAGTTGGTAGTTATCCGTATTACGCTTATCGGTGTAAATATCAGCAACAACCGTAATATCAGAAACGTTATCAGAGCCTGATATCACCAATGAACCCGCACCAGCTTCAACATCAAAAGCAGTTAACGTTGCTGCATCTATAATTAATTCTTTTTGATCATGATGATTTGCATGAGAAGGATTGGCGACGACAATACAGCCACTTAGCAATGTTGCACTTGTGACACATAGTAATGATGAAAGTAATTTCATTGGTATATTCCCTTGTTAAAACATATTTTTTAATTATCTTTCAATAGATAATCAATAATCACGCCAATTAGTTAACTCAATTAAAATCAATAAGTTGATGTAAATTGTGAATTATAAAACAAGATAAAAAATACAAGTTTTGGTTAAAATCACAATTAATTGGTATTTTAACCAAGTTCATAATTACTTTTAAGAAACAATAAATTGGCTAACAACATCAGGGAAAATTCCAAAAACTAAACCGATAATAATAAAACTATATACCAGCACTTTTTCAATCACTGCTCGCTCAAGTTTTTTAACCTCATTGCCACCCTCTGGCTCTACTTCAAATAACTTAAAAATAATGGGTAAGTAATACGCTAAACTAATACCACTGCCAACAATTAAGGTAATAATTAACCACCAAGCATGGGCTATTGTCGCCTGACTTAAAATATAAAACTTACCAATAAAGCCCATAGTTAAAGGAATGCCTGCTAAACTTAATATCGCAAGGATAACCAATAAACCGTAACTTGGTGTGCGCCAAAACAAGCCTTGTAAATCATTTAATACCGGTTCTTCTTGATAATGTTTAACGACCCTATCTCCTGTTAAACACTGTGTTTGCAGTGAGGCAATAACCAAAAACAATGATATATTGGCAACAACATAGGCACTTAAATAAAATAAAACGCTTTGCCAAGTAAAGGCTAAACTTTCTCCTGAAATAACAATGACAACAATTAACAAGTACCCCATATGAGCAATAGAAGAATATGCGATGAGCCGCTTTAAGTTGCTTTGTTTTAAAGCCAATACATTACCTATTAACATAGATGCGATAGCCAAAACAATTAACAGCAATTGCAAATTACCATGCAACATATATCGTTGCGCAATCACACATTTCACCAGCACCACAAACATAGCAATTTTTGAGACAGTTGCCATCAATGAGGTCACTGGAGTCGGCGCACCTTGATAAACGTCGGGAGTCCAAAAGTGAAACGGTGCTATTGAAAGCTTGAATGCGATACCCGAAATAAACAATAAAATACCTAATTCAAAAAACAATCGTAAATTCTGCTGGTGATACATATCATTTGGTAGATTAGCATCAAAGCTCATAGTGCCAGTGACACTATAAATAAAGGCAATACCAAGCAACATAAAATTTGAAGCACTGGCGCTAAGTACTAAATATTTAAAGCCACTTTCGACGCTATAATTGCTCTCTCGATGATACCCCACTAGTCCTACTAAGCTTATGCTCAACAACTCAAAACCTAGAAACAAACTAGCAAAGTGATGACTTGTTACCAGCACACCAGCACCTAACACCAGTAGCATTAACAATAAATAATATTCATCATGTACTTCTATATGATTCTTTAAGAACTGATAGCTCATATGCAAAGAAGCTAAAGCCGCAACCAGAACTAGGCTAAAAGCAAAAGCGCTGTTGCTATCGACTTTTAATAACTGGGTTACCGCAGTTGGTTGAATTGCAAGTAAATTTACACTGGCGATTAATGCTGTAATTAACACTGCAGCAGTAAACAGCGCTATCGTGTGCTGAGAACGACGCCAAGCAACAAGTATCAATGCTAACGCGATACCAAAAGCGACAATAAGTTGCGGTAAAATGGTTTGAATAATATCTAAACTTAACGAAGCATGGGTATCAGCCGCTGTTATCATCATCACTTAGACTCCAAATGAAAATTTAAGTAATAAGCTTGGGTATAAACCTATTACTAACAACATTAAAAATAACGTGCTACAAATCATCAATTCACGTGGCGCGAGATCAATAATTTCTTGCTTCGCCAGTCCTTGAAAGCTTGTTTGAAATAGCACCATGCCATAAATAACCGAGCCAATTAGACCAAAGGCGGCAATAACAGCAAATATTGGCAATGTTTGAAATGCGCCAATTAAACTGAAAAATTCACCAATAAAGTTTGCTAAACCAGGTAAACCAAAAGCCGCTCCAGCAAATGCTAAAGCAAAGCCCCCCATACGTGGTGCACTTTGCCAGAATCCACCCATATCGGCTAAGCTGCGACTATGTATACGCTGATAAATCATGCCAGCTAAGGAGAATAATGCTGCACTACTTAAACCATGAGCGATCATAGTGATAATAGCGCCTTGAAATGCAATATCATTAAAAGCAAATAACGCCAACATCACAAAACCCATATGGCTAATACTGCTATAGGCCACTAAACGTTTAAAATCATGCTGAGCAAAAGCCATTTTTGCGCCATAAACAATACTTACTACTGCGAGTGTTGCGGCAATAGGTGCAAACTGAGCACTTGCTTCAGGAAATAAGAAAATAACAAAACGAATGAGACCATATGCACCCGTTTTCAATAACACACCTGCTAATAATACGCTGCCCGCTGTTGGTGCTTGCGTATGAGCATCAGGTAACCAACTGTGTACCGGCACTGAGGGTAACTTAACGGCAAAGGCAATAAAAAAACCGATCATTAAATACTGACTTAATGACAACGGCAGATTTAAACTTAACCAATCGAGGTAGTAAAAACTCAACTCGCCAGTTTGTAGTAAATGAAAATATCCGGTGGCGATAATTGCCACTAACATTAATAAACTACTAACCTGAGTGAAGATAAAAAACTTTAAAGCGGCAAAGTGTCGATTTTCATGACCCCAGATAGCGATAATAGCAGTCATTGGCAACAGCATAACTTCCCAAAAGAAGAAGAATAAAAACATATCAACGGCAACAAAAACACCAATAATGCCTGCAATTGTTGCCAATAAATTAAAATAATAGAAACCGGCCTTGTGCTTAATTTCCTGCCAAGAAACTAGTACACAAATAATCGCCAGCAACCAAGTAAGGGCGATTAATACTATACTGAGTTGGTCAAGCCCAATGCTGTACTCGATATTAAAGGTGTCAATCCAACTTACTCGGCTTAATACGGTTAAGCTTTCAAAGTTATGATTTGCTGTTACAACAAAAATACAAAATACTGTTGCTAGTAAAGTAAGTACCAGCAAGGCACACCATTTAGCACTACCACGCCATCGGTTTTCACAACCCCATGACAATATGCCAGCAATAAATAAAGTGACCATGATAAAAGTTAACGTCATAGAATAGTCACTCCTACCAGTACCAAAATCGACAACCCGAACGCCGCTATATACCAACGCAAGCTACCGTTTTGTATCATTGTCATAACGTCATGCCATAGACCTATATACCAAGCACTCGACATTAAGGTCTTATCAACAATATCATTCCGATTTAATTTTGCTAACCACGTATAAGGTAAAATGAATAACCGTTTGTATAAATTATCAAACCCCAATCCATTGCGGCAAAAAACCGCAAAACTATGTGTACTTGCCGATAGCACATAATCATCTTGACCTTTTGTCAGTCGGTAATTTTTAAAGTAATACCAAGCGAATAAAATACCAACAAACGGCGTAGCAATAGCAACAGAGTGCAACCAACTAGGTTCATTTTCGAATGAAATGCTCGCCCTAGCACTCTGGAATACCTGATTCAAATCGAGTGAAATTAGCCCTCCAAATAACGACAACATTGCCAATACTACAAGCGCTGAACGCATCAAGTTTGCTTTTTCAACCACTAAACCTGTGCGATAACGTTTGTTACCTAAGAAAGCTAAAAAGAACAAACGACAACTATAAATACTAGTTATGAAGGCACCAATGATTGCGCACCACCATAACGCTGGACCAGCTGTATTTGATGACCATAATTGAGCAATTATTGCTTCTTTTGAAAAGAAGCCTGATGTACCCGGCAAAGCCATTAAACAAATGAGACCAACAACAAATAATGCGCTTTCAACTGGCAACTTCTTCAATAAGCCGCCCATTTTGAAAAGATCTTGCTGGTGGTGTAACGCTAAAATCACCGCGCCTGCAGTTAAAAAAAGCAATGCTTTAAAAAATGCGTGCGTCATTAAATGAAAGACGCCCGCCGACCATGCGCCAGCGCCTAAGGCTAGCATCATATAGCCAATTTGACTCATGGTTGAATATGCCAATACTCGCTTAATGTCGGTTTGTGCAAGAGCAGCAAAACCCGCTAACAATAACGTAATAGCTCCTAACCAAGCGACATAAGTCATGACTTCCGGTGAAAACATGAATAAATGATGCATGCGGGCAATTAAATATACTCCAGCGGTTACCATAGTTGCAGCGTGAATTAAGGCACTTACAGGGGTTGGTCCAGCCATAGCATCAGGCAACCAAGTTTGCAGAGGTAACTGCGCAGATTTACCAACCGCACCACCTAGTAGCAATAACGCTATCCAATAAATATCATTAAGTTGCTCAGTGCTAAAGCCTGTACCAGAAGAGCCAATTTGCTGTAATAAAGAACTAAGTGCTTCAATATTAAGTTGTCCAAAACTATTAAATAACAACAGTAGACCTATAGCCATGGAAGTATCACCAATACGAGTAACAATAAAAGCTTTTCGTGCTGCCAATACATTTGCTTTTTCGTGATACCAAAAACCAATCAGTAAGAAGCTACATAACCCAACCCCTTCCCAGCCTAAATAAAGCAATACTAAGTTATCGGCTAGTACTAAAACTAACATGGCCACAATAAACAAATTCATATAAGCCATAAAACGAGTAAAGTTAGCATCGTCTTTCATATAGGCAGCAGCAAATAAATGAATAAGAAAACCAATACCTGTTACGACACAGATCATCACGGCAGATAGACCATCAAGGTAGAAACTCATATTAACGTCACTACTACCCTGTTTAGTGACTAAATTAAACCAATGCCATAAATTTGCTGTCATGACAGAATCAGGCATTGCCGATAACTCAAGTACCAGCAGCATACTCACTAATGCGGCAATAGCCATAGCACCAACACTAATAAAACTTGCCACGTGCCACGACAATCGTTTGGCAAAAACAATAAGTAATATAAAACTGATTAAAGGGTAAAAAGGTAAACTGGCCAATAGCATAATGCTCACCCCTTCATCTTATTGAGCAAATCAATATCTAACGAACGATATTTCTTTTGCATACGAATTAATAATGCCAGACCGACCGCAACCTCTGCAGCGGCAAGCGTTAAAATAAGAATAAACATCACTTGTCCATCAGCCTGTTGCCAGGCACTACCGGCACCAATGAAAGCGACACCAACAGCATTCAACATCACTTCTAAGCTCATCAATATAAATAAAGTGTTTTTTCTAGCCACAACACCGATAAAGCCAATAGTAAATAATAAACTCGATAGCACGAGTACATGAAACAAAGGGATAGCTGTCATCTTTGGCTCCCTTGGCTTTCTGGTTTCGCATAATGATAGCCCGCCAACAACCCCGCCAAGAGCAGAAATGAAGCAATTTCTACGGCTAACAAGTAAGGGCCATATAGCATAATACCGACAGATTTAGAGCTAATAACTTTAACTTGTAAGGATTGCTGTATTTGGGCGTTATTGATAATTACTACCAACTCAATCAATAATGCAAAGGCGAGAAACATGGCACCAAACATATTCGCAACGCCACGATTTTGCGGAGCATGTTGCGTTTCATCTTTCCCTAAACCAAACATTAATACTGCAAAAACAAACAACACCAATATCGCACCAGCATAAACAATGACTTCTAAACCAGCGGCAAATGGCGCCCCCATTAAGTAAAAACACACGGCCACGGCCAATAAAGATACGACTAAATACAACAATGCATGAACTGTATTATTACCTGTCACCACTTTTAAACTCGCCACAACGGCAACAGTAGCCGCCAAGTAAAACAAGCTTTCAATGGATGCAAAATAACTCATGGCATTAACCCCTTCACATCTATTGGTGGCCTTTCTTGCTCAGCCTCACCTTTACCTTTACCTGCAATGGCAATACCTGATTGCTGATAAAAACTATAATCGGGATATTTTCCTGGACCATTAATCAGCAGATGCTCTTTCTCATAAACAAGGTTTTGCCGATCATACTCAGCGAGCTCTACATCAGGAGTCAGTTGAATAGCATATGTAGGACAGGCTTCTTCACAAAAACCACATAAAATACAGCGAGAAAAGTTAATGCGGAAAAAGTCTGCGCGTTTTCTGCCATCATCATCAACCACTTGCTGGAGAGCAATACAATCAACAGGACAAGCAACCGCACACAAATTACAAGCAACACAACGCTCTTCACCACTAGGATCTCGGGTTAGCACTATTCGGCCACGATAACGAGGAGCTAAATACGGCTTTTGTTCAGGGTATTGCACTGTATCTGCTTTTGTGAAGGTATGTTTTATCACTAACCACATGGTTCTTAATTGACTAATGAGTAACGAGTTTTTAAAACTATTTTTGTTCATTACAGTACTCCCGTTAGTCGTAGCAAGGCAGTTACTAATAAATTTAATAAGGCAAGCGGTAACATAACCATCCAGCCAAACTTCAATAATTGGTCAAATCTCGGTCTTGGTAATGATGTTCTTAACAAAATAAAAAACATCACAAAGCACATTATTTTAATAACAAACCAAAGGAGCGGCGGTAACCACGACGCCAGTGGCTCAGGCATTAACCAACCACCAAAAAATAGCACTACTGACATAGCTGAAATTAACGTTACGCCTAAGTATTCACCGAGAAAAAATAACGCAAACTTTAAACCGGAGTATTCGGTATGAAAGCCAGCAGTAAGTTCAGTTTCAGCCTCAGGTAAGTCAAAAGGTAAGCGATGACTTTCAGCAATACCGGCAATAAGAAAAATAAAAAAACCAACAAATTGGGATTGAATTAACCAACCATCTGTTTGAGCTAAAACGATTTCACGTAAATTAAAGGTACCGGTAAGTAGTACCACCCCCATTACCGACAAACCCATAAAAACTTCATAACTTACTGTTTGCGCTGCTGCTCGCATGCCACCTAACAATGCATATTTTGAATTTGATGCCCAGCCAGCCAGTACCACGCTATAAACCGCGAGCGATGCCATAGCTAGGAAAAATAACAAACCAATATTTAAATTTGAAACACCAATATCAGGAGAAAATGGTACGACAGCAAAACTCATTAAGACGCAAATTGCGCCGATTATTGGAGCTAAAGTAAAAACAAGTCGGTCACTAAAAGGCGGTACCCAGTCTTCTTTGCCGAGAATTTTCAGTAGATCAGCAAATGATTGCAAAACACCAAAAGGGCCAACTCGATTCGGGCCATGACGGTCTTGCCAGATACCAATCAAACGTCTCTCAACCCAAACCAGCATAGCTGCCATAGGAATTAACAACGCGATAATGATGGTAATTTCAAGCAACTTCCATAGCATTTCAGGCATCAGTTAACCCTCCTGAAACTAAACGAATCGGGATTGTTTGATCGTTTTCTTTTAGCCTTGTTAACAGTGACTCTTTGCTAGCTTTTGCGGTTAAAATATCATCATTATATGAGCTTAAATAATCTGTAACTTCTTGATCATTCGCTAAAGTAATTTTCATTTCAATTTCTTGGCTCAACGACTGACACAAACTAAAATTTCCAAAAGCAAGAGTTTCAGGCAAATTTGGTAATATCGATATTTGGCTAATAACACTTTGGCTCACCAACTGCATATTTTCACCTGTTGCTGAAAATACTAACTTGCACCACTGCTGATTCTTTACTCCGGCTTTTAATGCGGTATTGGCATTGATAAAAACACAATTGCTTTGTTTCAATAACTGAAATTCAGGAGTCATTGCCGCTTGTTGCTCACTTAAGTAAATATTTTTTTGTTGCACATAACTCAAACAGTTTTCATTTTGTTTTGCACTGGAGTTAACTGCGATATCTTTTGATTCTTGCCAGTTTTCGTTTTCTGCTAAGCTTGTTGAAAATGTTATAAAACTCGCTTTTTGTTGTTGCTGCAACGGGCCATTAATATGCTCCTGATATCGCCCTATTGACTGATTTGAATTCCAGCCTGGCGCCCATGTAAATGGCATGTCTGAAGTTTGCTTAATAGAGGCACCTTCCATAGAAAAACTAAAACTATCATCAAATTTCTGCGTGGTTTTAGCTTCGTGAACCGTAATGTTCGCCATTTGTGAGGTTCTGCCACTTGCTCTATGGCTCATTCTTGCAACAGGCTTAGATTCTTGCTGTGCTTTAGCTGCAATCAACTGAGGCCAAAGCGCATAGTTATCAGCAAAGAAATGATGTAATTGCGTTAAAGACTGACAAGTCTCTTGCTTATTAACATGTTTTATTTGCTTGTTTAGATTTGTAGGTGTTGATAAATCAACGTTATCAGCAACTTCACTATCTACCTTTATACCTAATGTATCAGCGACCATATCAAGCCAACGCCAACTTTCTTGTACAGGTAGAACGGGCGGATGAACTTGATGAAATTTTTGGAAACGGCCTTGGTAATTTATGTAATGACCATCACCTTCACTTACCGGCGTGCTTGGTAATACAATATCGGCAATTTCGGATAACCGCTGCTTAGTATGGTCAAGCACAATAAGTGTTTTTGCACTTGCTCTTAATTGCTGTATTTGATTGTAAGAACAGCGTGCAAGCTCTTGCTCTAAAATAATTACACCTTGATAAACATTCTGTTGTTGATTGTTTTTTTCTGGCAATTTATCCAGCATTTGCTCAACCGATAACGAATGCTTATCCAGCAAAGACAAAACGCCAACACTATTACAATTGGCTGGCACTACAATTAAGTTAGCTGTATTAATATCATTGCGCTCTTGTAAGCATTGCAATAGCTCTGCTAAGTCAGCCAGAAGTTCAGCATTAACTAAACTAGTACCGGTAATAATTGTAGTTTTCTTTGCTCTGCATATCCCTTGATAAAGAGAAGCTACAAAATTTTGCTCTGCAGTATTTAACTGCCGTTGGTGGTTTTGGTGTTGGCAATACTCAGCAAGCTTTTGCTCTACCTCGATATGACTTAGCTGGCTATTTTTTAGTGATGTTAAAAGATTCGTTAAAGACTGAACACATAGTGAAATACGCGCTACCGGTGAAAGTAATGCCTGTTCAGCAACGTCATCTAATTTCGTGCTGGTGCTATGTAGCGAAAACAGCGGCGAAAGTTTCGTACCGCCAATAGTTCGTACTGCACTATCTTGCCAAGATGGAATCCCCATTGCAGATGCTTTATTAATTGCCACATTACGTAAAGCTTGCCTTACCGATAACGCCATGCGTGGCGCGGTTTGTGTAATATCTTCACCAACAATAAAAACTAAGTCACTGGTTTCAATATCAGCTAGATTTTCTGGCTTACAATGCTTTAGAATCTTGGAGTGTTGCACAGCAACTTGCATTTCGTCATTATGATAGCCCGCTGAAAAGTTTTCTTTGCCAACAATATTTTTTAAATAAAAATTACTTTCCAATGACGCTCTTGCAGAGCCTATACCAAGAAAGTTTTTCTTACGGAAATGCGAAAAAGCTTTACTAACATCAAGCGCTGAAAGCTGTAATGGCGATTGCTGCTCGATCCCCTTCACTTGCTTTATACGTTGTTCGCTATTCACATAGCCAATGCCAAAACGACCACGATCACAAAGGAAATAACCGTTAATTTCACTGTTGTATCGGTTCATCACCCGTCGCACTGAGCCGTAACGTTCACCAATGCTCAAATTACACCCCACCGAACAGTGGCTACATATCGACGGTGCGGATTGTAAGTCCCATTTACGGGTATAGTGTGCAGAAAAAACTTTGTTGGTAAAAACCCCTGTAGGACAAACTTCTACTAAATTACCACTGAATTCACTTTCTAAGGCTCCGTCAGTTTGCCGACCAAAATACACTTGATTTTTAGAGCCATAAACACCGAAATCTTTACCGCCTGCGTAATCATTATAGAAACGTGTACAACGGTAGCAGGTTATACATCGATTCATTTCATGACCAACCAGTTCACCTAAATATTGATTACTGAAAGTGCGTTTTGTCCCTTGATATTCTCTAGCGCTATGGCCCGTCATTACTGTCATATCTTGTAAGTGACATTCACCACCTTCGGCACAAACAGGACAATCATGAGGGTGATTTGTCATCATTGCCGAAATAATTTGTTCACGAAACTCACTGGCATCTTCATTTTTAATACTGATCCGCATCCCGTCAGTCACGGGTGTAGTACACGCCATCACCAATCGCCCACGTTGATCATTTTCATCCTGAAATTGAGTAACGGCACATTGACGGCAAGCGCCCACAGAGCCCATGGATGGATGCCAACAAAAGTAAGGTAGGTTCAATTTTTGTGATAGTACACCCGCTAACAAATTATCGGTATTACTGACCTGATAGGGCTCATCATCAATAAAAATAGTAACAGTATTTTCAGTCATATTATTGCCCTCCTTGCATTGCTCGGCTTTGGCTCTTTAAAGCAGCAGTAGCGACATGAGTACGCTTGGCCACCGATGTAGGATTATAATGACAACAACCATGTTCAATATGCTCTAGAAAATCATCATGAAAATATTTCAGCGCGCTTCGCAATGGCTCAACGGCACCTGGCGCTAAAGCACAGTGAGTTTTTCCTATCCACATAAAGTCACACAGTTTGTTAAGTGAATCTAAATCTTCAACTTTTCCATGACCATTTTCTATTCGAGTTAGTATTTCAACAGCCCACGGCGTACCATCTCGACAAGGGGTACACCAACCACACGACTCTTGTGCAAAGAAACGCATTAAATTAAGCACCATAGCAACTGGACAGTTTTTATTATCAAGTACAATTAACCCCCCGGTACCTAATCGACTACCGACCTTCGCTATCGAGTCATAATCCATAGGTGTATCTAAGTGCTCTGCCACTAGAAAATCTGTTGAGGCACCGCCGGGCAATAAGCCACGAAATGTTAATCCATCTTGCATACCACCTGCGTGATCGAACAAAACCTCACGTAATGTCGCCCCCATTGGCAGTTCCCACAAACCCGGAATTTTTACTCGCCCACATGCGCCATAAATTTTACTACCGGCATCACTTTCTGGCGCAATAGCCTGAAACCAATCAACACCATTTTTTAAAATATGAGGCAAATTACTTAGTGTTTCGACATTGTTGACTATGGTCGGTTTGCCAAAAAGGCCTGCAACTTGCGGAAATGGCGGTTTAGCTCTAGGGTTGGCGCGCTTACCTTCAAGCGCGTTAATTAACGCTGTTTCTTCCCCGCAAATATAACGGCCAGCACTAGAATGGACATATAATTCTAATGAAAATGTACTGCCCTGAATTTTATCTCCTAACCAATTGTGCTGGTATGCTTCGTTAATTGCTTGTTGCAGTCGCTTTGCTGCTAAATGGTATTCGCCACGAAGAAATATATATGCTTTATTCGCTCCAATGGTAAATGCGGCAATAATCATAGCTTCAACCAACTGATGTGGAATACCTTCAAGCAATAATCGGTCTTTGAAAGTACCTGGTTCCATTTCATCGGCATTAGCAACCAAATATTTGTTTTCAGGTGCATTGCCATCATTGGCGTCAAACATAGGTACAAAACTCCATTTCATACCAGTAGGAAAACCAGCGCCACCCCGCCCTTTTAAGCCTGAATTTTTCACTAACTCTAAAACGTCATTAGGGCTATGTTCTAACAAAGCACTTTTGGCACCTTGATAACCGCCATGTTGGCAGTAACCGTCAAAATCTAGGGGCTGACGAACGTCTGCCCATTGAGTTAACGGGCAGATACTACTTGAGACAAAAGCATCATTCATGATGGTAGCTCCTGATTAGCAAGTTGCTGTAATATTTCAACAGCTCGATCTGGGGTCAATTGTTCGTAATGCATACTTCCTATCATCATTACGGGGGCTTTATCACAGCCACCTAAACAGGCATTTGAAAGTAAAGTGAATTTGCCATCTTGGGTGGTTTGGCCATAATCAATTTGTAAATGCTGCTTAATTGCCTCTAATACACCATTCATATCCGTAAGGTGGCAGGCAATACTGTCGCAAAGATGAATGACATGCTCGCCAACAGCCTGTCGATAAATTAAGTTATAAAATGTGGCGACACCTTCTAGTTGTGCAACAGGCATCGCCAATAAATCACTAATAGCGTACAAACTGTCATCACTTACCCAGCCACGATGATTTTGCACAACCTTCAACGCTTCAATCCCTGCCGCTTCGCGTGTTTCCATAATGCTTGCTTCATGCTCTATCGCTGCAATTTCACTGGCAGTTAAATAGTGTTGATAATCAATAGTGATGGTGTCGATTGTTTCCATAACCTTCTCTTTAATAACTTATAAAAATCATCATATTTAAAACTCTTACCCTATTTAGTATTAGCGCCAACAACATTTATCGGTCAACATCTGCCATGACATAGTCAACGCTACCTAAGGTCGCGATAAGATCCGCCACCATTTGCCCTTTGCTGATCAAAGGCAACATTTGTAAATGAGCGAAACTTGGGGTTCGAATTCGGGTGCGATAACTCATAGTGCTACCGTCACTGATCAAGTGATATGCCATAATGCCCTTCGTGGCTTCAACACTCATCGATACTTCGCCAGCAGGGATAACAGGACCCCAAGAAACATTCAGAAAATGTGGTATTAAGGTATCTATGTCACGCATAGTGCGATCTTTCACTGGCGGTGTTGTTTGAGGATGTTCAGCTTTATAAGGCCCTTCTGGCATGTTGTTTAAACATTGCTCGATAATACGAATACTTTGTCGCATTTCCTCTACACGGACACGACATCGGTCATAGCAGTCACCGTTGTGACCTAGTGGTACATCAAAATCAAACTGGTCATATCCACTATATGGCCGTTGTTTACGCAGGTCCCAAGCATAACCAGTAGCCCGTAAGCCTGGGCCCGTAATGCCCCAATCAATTGCTTCTTGACTAGAATATGCGCCAATACCAACAGTACGTTGTTTTAAAATAGCGTTTTGCATTACCATTTTTTCGTATTCATCTAGACGTTTAGGAAGGTAGTTAACATAGTCTCGTACTAGGGTATCCCAGCCTTTGGGCAAGTCTTGTGCAACCCCGCCAATGCGAAACCAGCTTGGATGCATACGAGCGCCAGTGAATGCTTCAATAATGCCAAACAGCTTTTCTCGGTCGATAAACATATAAAATATTGGCGACAGAGCACCTATATCTTGCGCAAACGTGCCATAAAATAATAAATGACTGAGAATTCGAAACATTTCAGCAGTCATAATGCGAATTACTTTTGCGCGATCTGGCACGTTAATGCCAGCAAGCTTTTCAACTGCCATCACGTAAGGAAAGTTATTCATTACGCCACCAAGATAGTCAATACGGTCGGTATATGGAATATAACTATGCCAAGACTGTCGCTCCCCCATTTTCTCAGCCCCCCTATGGTGGTAACCAATATCCGGGACGCAATCGACTATTTCCTCACCTTCCATTTGTAAAACAATTCGAAATGCCCCATGTACACTAGGATGGTTAGGTCCTAAATTTAAGAACATAAAGTCGCTATTCTTACTTTGACGTTTCATGCCCCAAGCTTCAGGGTCAAATTGCAGTGCAGCTTGTTCAATATATTGCTGGTAAGGCGGTAAGGTGAAGGGATCCATTTCTGTGGCACGAGCAGGATGTGTTTTCAGTAACGGATGCCCCTGCCAAGTATGAGGCATTAAAATACGGGTTAAATACGGGTGGCTATCAAAAACAACACCAAACATATCCCATACTTCGCGCTCATACCAATTGGCATTTGGCCAGAGGTGACAAACACTATCTATTGTTGTATCACCTACATTCAGTGCAACTTTAATACGTATATCTTGGTTACGCTGATATGATCTTAAGTGATAACTAATCGTTATCGCACGGGCGAGTTTGGCTTTATGTTGCTTTTCAGTTTCATCAATTGCCGTAATATCAAAACACATATCAAATGGCTTATCTAATTGATGTCTTAATAGCTGCATTAGTTTAAGTAGTTGTTTTTTTTCGAGCCAAAATGATGGGATGTCATCAACAATATTTTCAGCAGCAGTAACAGCTTGTAAATCAAGCTCAGGGGCGATAGCAATTATTTCATCATGCAAAGGTACTGCTTGAATCATTTGCCAATTTCTACTCGCCTTAATATCGACTTTTGTCACTTCCACATCCTTAATCACAACAAATTTGGCTTAGTTTTTTTCCACTTAGCGGTTTAACAAGCACATGCTTTAAACCTGATCAGGGGAATCTAAATTTTGTACTTGAATACGCTCTTCATGCTTTATATCTCGCAATGACGGCTTGGCTATTTGGCTAGTATTTTGTTCGCCAACAACCCAACTTAAGGGTCTAGGTTGATGTTCAATATTAGTTTGTAATAATAAAAGAGCTTCCAACAAAGCCTCAGGACGAGGTGGGCAACCGGGCACATAAACATCAACAGGAATGAATTTATCAACCCCTTGTACAACACTGTAAATGTCATACATACCGCCAGAATTAGCACAAGATCCCATAGAAATAATCCAACGTGGTTCAAGTAACTGCTCATATAAGTGCTGGATCACCGGTGCCATTTTTCGAAAGCATGTACCAGAAATCACCATAAGGTCTGCTTGTCTTGGCGTAGCACGAATAACTTCGGCACCAAAACGCGCAATATCATGTCGTGAAGTGAAACTGGTCGCCATTTCTACGTAGCAACAACTTAAGCCAAAGTTAAACGGCCAAATTGAATTTTTACGACCCCAATTCACCATGTCATCAAGCTTAGCCATAAAGATATTGCGTTTAAGTTCTTCTTCAGAAACACCTTTTACTTGGCTCATTGCATCATCAAGCTTGGCTTTAGTAAGTGACCACTCCATTACACACGTCCTTTATCTTGTTCGAGTAAATCAGCACCAAGTGCTTGCTGATCAGATAGGTGTTCTGATTGTTGTCTTTGTAGTTGTCGTTGACGAAATGGCTGGTGATGCTTTTTTAACTCCAAGGCGCCAATACGTATTAAATAAATTAGCGCCGCCAATAAGATGACAATAAATATACTTGCCTCGATAAACCCCGCCCAACCAACGTCATCAAAAGCAATAACCCAAGCAAATAGGTAAATGGTCTCTAAATCGAAAATGACAAAGAAAATAGCGTATAAAAAAAAGTGATTGGTAAAGCGAGTTTTGTTATTCGAAACGGAAATAATACCCGACTCGTACGGCGTATTTTTTGCGCGTTGTTTACTTTTTGGACCAAGAAAGTACGACAACAGCATCATTACAATAAGCATACCTGCCAAAATAAGAAAGTATGCCGCTATTGGCCAAACTTGCGCTATTTGCTCTGATGTTTCCACAACGCCCCCACTTATAGTTAAATAACTACAAACCGACAGACCGCGAACTTATCGAATATTAAAACCATCCAGCTCAGGCATAGCCACTAGCAAGAGGGTTATTTAATGGCGTACTAAATGTTTAGGGTTACTGAAGTTACTCACTACATAGCAATAAAAGTACATGGGAAGTACAGTGTAAAATATATGTTAGGTAGGCTAAATACCTTACCTTATAGGGAGCCAACCATTACTTAGCGTAATATCAGCTCACTGCATTTACTTATTATTGTTATGTCGCTTTCGCCAACTTTCTCTCTTCATTAACCTTACTGAGATAGCACCTATAATTAGGTATTCATTTTTATTTTCATATCTCACATAAAAATGAATTTACCTGATATAAAAGCAATACTACTGTCAACAACCTTTGCGAATACGTATTGCAAAAATGTTTTGATGATAAATATTGCTGATATTTTGAGTATAGAAAAGAATTTAAATAATGCTTATTTTTTAAGCGATCATTAACAATAATTAAATTTTACTGGACAAGAAAGCAATAAACACGGCGCTTGCCGTGTTTATTTATTAATGATTAGATATTTTATACAAAGATAATGTAACCCTACTCTTCCGCACCATTAAGCAAATCAGAAAAAGCAGAAAGTTTATCTAACACTAAGCCATGAATAGACTTTCGAGGGTAACGTCCTGTTCGGCTTATTTCTCCTGCAGGCTGCGCCATTAAGACTTCAATTGCTTGGTCAATATTTTCAACGGCATAAATAGCAAACATGTTATTTTCTACTGCTTCAATAACGTCAGGCGCTAACATCAAGTTAATCATATTAGTTTTAGGGATGATAACCCCTTGCTTGCCTGTTAAGCCTTTGTCTTTACATAAACGATAAAAGCCTTCTATTTTTTCGTTAACGCCGCCAATAGATTGCACCTCACCGTGTTGGTTCATTGAACCTGTAATCGCAATACCTTGATTAATAGGTAAATTAGCAATGGCAGATATTAATGCACAAAGCTCAGCCATTGATGCACTGTCCCCATCAATATGACCATAAGACTGCTCGATAGCAATATTGGCAGAAATAGTTACAGGAAAGTTTTGCCCGTATTTATGACCTAAATACCCTGTTAAAATCAAAACCCCTTTTGAATGGATAGATTTCCCTAAGTCGACCTCGCGTTCAATATCGGTAACCCCTTGGCTACCAGCATAGACTGTTGCCGTTATTCTCGCTGGCGTACCAAAAACACTGTCGCCTATTTCAAGCACGGTTAGGCCATTAATATTGCCGACCTTTTCACCTTCAGTATCAATAAGCAGTTGTCGCTCTTTAATTTCTTCTAACCAAGCCTCACTCATGCGCCCCGTGCGTCGCTGCTTAGCCGCTAATGCCATGGCAACATGTTTACCACATAAACCATTACTGCTATCGGATAATTTCCAAAGGTAATACGCTTCATCCAATAAGTCATTTACCTGAACTATATTAGCGGAAATTTTATGTTGATGTTCCGCACGTCTTAACGCGTATTTAACCAGCTCTAACACAGCTTCATCGGTTACTTCTGGATAATCATTGCGGTAGGCACGTTGACGAATTAAGTTGGCATAATCGTTAAGGTTGGTTTGGCTTTTATCTAAATGACGGTCAAAGTCAGCAAGCACCCGAAAAAGCTCGGTAAATTCCTGATCATAATCTTGTAAAGTATAATAAATTTCAGGATCGCCCAATAAAATCACTTTTACTTTTAGTGGTATTTTTTCTGGCTGCAAGCTAAACGCACCTGGTTGGCTATATTCTGAATACGGATTTTCAATAGTAATTTTCTGAGATTTTAACGCTAACTTTAAGCGTGCCCACACTAAAGGTTGGGTTAGTAATTTATCGGCTTCTAGTAATAAATAACCACCGTTAGCTTTGTGTAAAGCCCCCGCTTGAATCAAACGATAACTGGTATAGCTACTGCCTTGAAAACTGGCAAAATCAACATGGCCAAATAAGTTTTGAAAGGTTGGGTTTTGTTCATAAATAACCGGTGCACCTTCATCGGCTTTACGTGGTACTAATAAGTTAGGCAAGAAACGCTCAACCATTAGCTTTCGCTTATCTTTATCATTATTAGCGTCATTGCTTTCATCAACTAACACTTCTAATACCGCATCAACCACATGCGATTTAACTTTTGAAAGGTACTTTAAGACACCAATATTACTGGCAAACTCATGTTCAAGTTCCTTTAAAAACGGACGAATACTATTTTCCGCCGTTTCGTGCTTAAGCTTACGCAATTTATCTGATGATTTTCGCTTCCACTGTGGCAACTCAATTAACTTCTCTGACAATACGTCTTCTAATTTTGCTAATAAAATATAAAATTCAGCCCGTTTAGGTTCATTTAAATTAGCAAATTCTTTGTCATTAAGCGGCTTACCATCAACTAACGGTGAAAAGCCAATTTCACCATTATCTTCATATAAGACAACATCATTTTTTAATGCCGTTTCCTCAACATCAGCAATTGCTTCGTCATAAGTTTGGTTAAACTCTCGATCAATTGCGGCTTTTTGTCGCTGATAACCTGGGTTATCAAATATTTCAGGAAATAAGTCCATTAACTCGTCAATAAAAGTGTTCATGCGAGTAAGTAATTGCTTACCATCGCCCGGACTAACGTATAGTTTATGAGGAGTATTAGGGTCGTCAAAATTATTAATATAGCACCACTCTTGCGGTGTTGGTTCTTGGCTAGCTGTTGCAGCTAACATTTGCTTGATCAGCGTTTGTCGGCCGGTACCATGCTCGCCCATAGCGTAAACATTAAAACCGGGAGCATCCATTGACAAGCCAAAATTCAGTGCTTCTTTAGCACGTTCATGACCAATAAATACTTGTTCTATTTCTGAGGAGGACGTCTCACTTGCAAACTGTTCTACCGTTAACTCTGCTGTTAATTGGCGTGGGGTTAAGCTTACATTTGTCGACAATTTCGTCATAGAAGATCTCTTTGGAATGCGATGTTAATACCAAGCTGATGCTTTGATACCGAATAATTGAATATAGTGTACCGTGAGTTCAACCCTTGGAGCAAAACAATATCAAAAAAAGCTGAGTAATTACGGAGTTAGGCTAACACGTTGAAAACTATTACCACCACATTCTATACAATCAACAATTGTACTGGCATGACTATAGGTTATGTTGTGTTGACATTGCTGACAAACTAACTGACCAAAACCAACATAATCACCCGAGTGATATAGCCCTTGATGCTGAAAATCATCAACTAGCTCACTCCACTCTACCTGTGATCTATCAGTAATATTAGATAAAGTTGACCAAAGACTTTCGTTTAGTAGCTCTAAATATAATGAATGTTTAATGTCAGACTGAGACTGCTGATAAAATTCATTCAAATCATAACTTAAATTATCAATAAACTGCTTCACTTGTTGCTCAGGAATTTGCTCGGCAGCAATTAAAATGCTTTTCGCCTTTGTAATGAAGTCAACAATAGAGCGCACTTCATGTTGATTGGTATCGTCTAGCCAAACTTGTAATTTTCGATAAACATCTTGAAAGCGAGATTGTTGCTGTTTCATATCACCGTCCTTACTAATGCGAGTATAGCTAATAATATACCTGTTAATTATAGTGTAACTTGCTAACCATAGCGGTGCTTTTCAGCGTTCTTCTGAATTTATTAGTAATTTAATAAAAAACTGACGCTTTATCGCGCTTTAACTTGTCGCTAACGCTTGAGATAAGGTATCCTATCGAGATTATTTTTATCACTTCAATTTAGCTGACTAAACAGAAAATTTTCTTATAAAAATTCACTGACAAAAGCGAGTTGAATATCTTATTTTTAGCGTGTTTGAGAAATCTTAATGGAATCCATTTATAACCCCCAATCAATTGAAGCCGAAGTTCAAAAGTTCTGGACTGACAACAACACTTTCAAAGCTGAAGAGCAACCTGGAAAAGAAAAATTTTATTGTTTGGCAATGTTTCCATACCCAAGTGGTCGCCTCCATATGGGTCATGTTCGTAACTACAGCTTAGGTGACGTTATTTCGCGTTACCAGCGTATGCAAGGTAAAAACGTGATGCAACCTATGGGTTGGGATGCGTTTGGCTTACCTGCTGAAAATGCTGCAATTAAAAACAACTCAGCACCAGCAAAATGGACTTATCAAAATATTGATTATATGCGTAATCAGTTGAAGACATTAGGTTTTGGTTATGACTGGAGCCGTGAACTAGCAACCTGTAAAAAAGATTATTACCGTTGGGAGCAATGGTTCTTCACACAACTTTATGAAAAAGGTTTAGTGTACAAGAAGAACGCTACCGTGAACTGGGATCCGGTTGATCAAACCGTATTAGCGAACGAACAAGTTATTGATGGTCGCGGTTGGCGCTCTGGTGCCATTGTTGAACGTAAAGAAATTCCACAATGGTTTATCAAAATTACTGATTATGCAGAAGAGTTACTTAACGACTTAGACCAACTTGAAGAGTGGCCTGAACAAGTTAAAACCATGCAACGTAACTGGATTGGCCGTTCTGAAGGTGTAGAGATGACCTTCCAAGTAGCTGGCTCATCAGACAGTTTCGATATTTACACCACTCGTCCAGACACATTAATGGGAGTTACGTATGTTGCATTAGCGGCACAACACCCATTAGCGCTAGCTGCTGCAGAAAATAATCCAGCACTTGCTGAGTTTATTCAAGAGTGTAAAACCAACAAAGCCACCGAAGCCGATATGGCAACGATGGAGAAAAAAGGTGTCAACACTGGCCTTAAAGCAATTCACCCAATTAGTGGTGAATTAGTACCTGTATGGGCTGCAAACTTTGTCTTAATGGATTACGGCTCAGGTGCGGTAATGTCGGTGCCTGGCCACGACCAACGTGATTTCGAATTTGCTCAAAAGTATGGCTTAGAAATTAAGCAAGTTATTGTTGCGCAAGAAGACGACGATATTGCTAAAGCAGCCATTGTTGAAAAAGGCGCATTATTAAACTCAGGTGAGTTTGACGGTCTAGAATTCGATGCTGCTTTTAAAGCGATTTCAGAAAAATTAACCAGCGAAAATAAAGGCAAAGTAACGGTTAATTACCGCTTACGTGATTGGGGTGTTTCTCGTCAACGTTACTGGGGTACACCAATTCCAATGGTCAACTTAGCTAATGGTGAATCTGTACCTGTACCTGCTGACCAACTACCGGTTGAGTTACCTGAAGATGTCGTAATGAATGGTGTTACTTCTCCTATTAAAGACAACCCAGAGTGGGCAAAAACAAGCTATAACGGCGAAGAAGCCTTCCGCGAAACTGATACTTTCGATACCTTTATGGAATCATCTTGGTATTACGCGCGTTACTGTTCACCAAACGATGACACACAAATGTTAGATCCAGCTAAAGCCAACTACTGGTTACCTGTTGATCAGTACATAGGTGGTATTGAGCATGCTATTTTGCATTTACTTTACTCGCGCTTTTTCCATAAACTTCTACGTGACGTAGGTTTAGTTGAATCAGACGAGCCATTCAAGAAGTTATTGTGTCAAGGTATGGTGTTAGCCGATACTTATTACCGTGAAGCCGACAACGGCGCACAAGAGTGGATTGCACCTTCAGATGTTGATGTAGAGCGAAATGAAAAAGGTCATGTAACTTCAGCTATAAGCAAAATTGATGGTGAAGCGGTTATTTCAGCGGGCATGAGTAAAATGTCTAAATCGAAAAATAACGGCATTGATCCACAAGAAGTTATTGAACAATACGGCGCCGATACTGTACGTTTATTTATTATGTTTACTTCACCACCTGAGCAAACGTTAGAATGGTCAGATTCAGGCGTTGAAGGTGCACATCGTTTCTTAAAACGTGTATGGAAGTTAGCTTTCGACTTTACCGAAGCCGCAGAAGTATCAACAGCTGCGCCAGATGTTAGCGGTTTAACATTAAACTCAGCGCAAAAATCGCTACGTCGTGAATTACATAAAACAATTGCTAAAGTAAGTGACGATATTGGTCGTCGTAATACTTTTAACACGGCAATTGCTGCCATCATGGAATTAATGAACCACTTAAGCAAAGCAAGCATGGAAACAACAGAAGATCGCGTTGTTATGCATGAAGCTATTCGCGCGGTGGTCTTAATGTTAACACCAATTGTGCCACATATGAGTCACCATTTATGGAGCATGATTGGTGACGGTCAGTCTGTTGAAGACACACTATGGCCTGTTGTTGATGATAGCGCTTTAGTCGAAGATGAAAAGCTGATCATTTTACAAGTCAACGGTAAAGTTCGTGCGAAGGTAACGGTTGCCGCCGATGCAACAAAAGAAACGGTTGAAGCTATTGGTTTTGCCGATGAAAACGTGACTCGATTCACAGACGGAAAAACCGTACGTAAAGTTATTTACGTACCAGGTAAACTGTTGAACATTGTGGCTAATTAATCAATATTAGTTGCAAATAAGGCGAGTAATACCTTATAAACATTATTACTCGCCAGTTTTAACGGTATTGGACTGGGCATTAAACCATCATTAAATTTTGCCTACTTTTACAAGAAAATAGTGAAGCATGTATGACTCAATTAATAATTCGCCAAATTAGTTTATTTATTTCCATTAGCTTGTTAAGTGCCATTTTAAGCGGCTGTGGTTTTCAACTACGTGGTAATTATTTATTAGCGCCTGAATTACAAACCATAGAGTTTAGCTCTGTTGATAAATTTGGAGAGTTAACTCGACTCGTTAGACAACATTTAACAATAAATGATGTAAAACTTGTTAAAGCAAGCGATAAAGCTATCCCTCAAATGCGTATTTTGCAAGATAACTTAGACCGCAGAACCTTGTCGGTATTTCCTAATGGACAAGTTGCAGAGTATGAATTGATTTACACGGTACGCTATCAAGTACTTATCCCAGGTAAAGATGTTCAAAACTTTAACTTTGAATTGAACCGCGACTATCAAGACGATCCTGATATTGCTTTAGCAAAAAGCCGTGAACTTTCGCTCATGTTACGAGAAATGCGTCAAGAAGCGGCAACGAAAATTCTACGTGATATGGCCAGTATCGAGTTATAAACTCGCAATTTGTCGAGTACGTTAAGCACCTTATATGCGCATCTATCATAACCAACTCAGCAATACACTTAAACAAGGTTTCAAGCCTGTTTGGTTGATTTTTGGTGATGAACCATGGCAAAAAAATGATGCGTTAAATAGCATCAAAACCACAGCAAAACAGCAAGGGTTTGACGAACTTATTCGTTTTAGTGTTGACGACAAATTCAATTGGGATGACTTGTTTCAAGAATATCAATCAATGAGCTTGTTTTCTTCTTTGCGTATTATTGAAGTTGAATTTGTAAATGGCAAAATTGGCGACGTTGGTGCAAAAGCAATTGCACAGCTCCTCACAGTTTTACACCAAGATGTGCAACTTGTTTTTCATGGTCCGAAACTTGATGCGGCAACACAAAAACGTAAGTGGTTTAAATCGCTAGAAGCTGCTGGCTGCTTTTTACCTTTATATGATATTGAAGGTAAACAACTTAAGCAGTGGTTAGCAAACCAAGCCCGTGTTTTGCAACTGTCATTACAACCTGACGTTTTCGAACTAATGGCAGAGCTTTTTGAAGGTAATATACCGGCTCTTGCTCAAGAGCTAGAAAAACTATCAATATTATTTGGCCAGCAAATGGTCAGCATAGAAGATGCTGAACAACTGTTGATCAAACAAGCGAAATTCAATCCATTTCAATTACTTGATACATTACTGATTGGCGATCTAAAAAAATGCCTCACTATGTTAGATCAACTACAACATGACGGCAGTGCATTTGGGCAATTAGTCTGGTTTGTTCACAAAGAAATTAATCAACTATATGCGATGCTTTCTCAATTATCTCAAGGCGCTACTCAAAATGAAATTTTTAAGCAGTACCGCATTTGGGATAAAAAGAAACCTTTATACCAGCACGCTTTAAGCCATATTAGTTTAGCAAATACTGAGCAAGCACTAGGGAGATTAGCGCAAGTTGATTTACTCAGTAAAACCAGCAGTGACTTTAACCCGTTCATTCTCCTTAGTGACATATTTATCTGCTTATATCACGGCGAGTTTAGTGAAAAATTCAGCCTAGATTATGAATACAATTAACGCTCCTCAGCCCGAGTTAATTTTACTACTCGGTGGTACATTCGATCCAATACATAATGGGCATACCCACCCCGCGAAAGAAACCGCATTATGGTTAGGAGCAACACAAGTATCATTACTACCCGCGCATATTCCACCACACAAAAATGGTACTCATGCAACCGCCAGTCACCGTGTTGCAATGGCACGGCTAGCCTGCTATGAGGAGCCGCTATTTCAGCTTGATACGCGAGAATTACAACGAGACAGCCATTCATATACCATAGATACCTTAATGGAATTAAAAGCAGCCAAGCCTAATGCACATTTACATTTTATCATGGGCATGGATTCGCTACTTTCATTTACACGTTGGCGCCAATGGCAAAAAATTTTGGAATTATCGAACTTAGTGGTAAATATTCGACCTGGATATTGTCATCAGCAACTTGCCAGCAAACTTCCTCCGGTCTTGTTGCCTCATATTATTGATAATGTTGCGCAATTAAAACTGCATGCCCATGGCAAAATTATTTTGCACGACTGCACCGCAGTTGATATTTCATCAACACAAATTCGCCATTACATTCACCAAGATATTAATTATGAAGCGCTTGTTCACCCACGAGTATTTGAATATATAGAACAACAACAACTTTACCGCTAAAACTTTTATTAATAATATTGCCCTATCCTCGTACGAAAAACGCTTTGTTACTTAAAAAACTCCTCCTTGACAACATTACACGGTTAACTGATAAACAAATTAATGCTATTATCGCCGATTATTGTTCTTAATAGAGATACCCCACTTGCAAAGCTCAGATCTAATTCCGTTTGTTACTGAAAAAATCGAAGATATGAAAGGCCGTGATATTGTCAATTTAGACGTATCTAAAAAGTCGAGCTTCGCCGACTGTATGGTCATATGTTCTGGTAACTCAAAACGCCATGTAATTTCCATTGCTAAATCATTAACGATCGAATGTCGTGCCGCAGGTGTTGAAGCCTTAGGTGTAGAAGGCAATGATGTTGGTGAGTGGTCATTAGTAGATTTAGGCGACGTGATTGTTCATATCATGACCGATGAAGTGCGCGACCGTTACCAATTAGAACAACTTTGGGAATAGCATAAACGACAATGCGCATTACCTTATATGCTGTAGGCAATAAAATGCCGGCTTGGGTTAGCCAAGGTTTTAATGAATACTGCCGACGCTTTCCACGTGACATGAGCTTTCACCTTGTTGAAATAACGCCAGGTAAACGCGGTAAAAATGCCGATATTGCAAGAATCCTTGAAAAAGAAGGTGAGCAAATGCTAGCGGCAATACCAAAAGGTAATCGCATTGTTACTTTAGAAGTAGAAGGAAAACCGTGGACAACGCCAGATTTGGCTAAACAACTAGAGCGCTGGCATGTGGATAGTCGAGACGTTGCCTTGCTAGTTGGCGGCCCTGAAGGTTTAGCGCCTGCTTGTATTCGCGCTTCTGAGCAAAAATGGTCATTGTCACCCTTAACATTACCACACCCTATGGTGCGTATTGTTGTCGCTGAAAGCCTATATCGAGCTTGGTCAATTAATAATAATCACCCCTATCATCGCGAGTAAATCATGGCAGCTAAAAAACGTGTTGCCATAAGAGATCACAGTGCAGAAGCCAACCTTTTCGCACGTCGCACATTTATTACCTTTATTGGCGTATTGGTACTGTCGTTAATACTTTTTAGTAATGTTTACGATTTAGAGGTTAACTCGTATCAAAAGTATCAAACTCGCTCAAATTCAAATCGCATAAAGTTACTTCCAGTCGCACCAAATAGAGGCTTAATTTACGATCGCAACGGCGTACTACTTGCTGATAATAAGCCAGTTTATAGTTTAGAAGTGATCCCTGAACAAGTAGACGATATCAAAGCTAGCTTAAAAGAACTCAGCCAGCTACTCGACATTAGTCAGGAAAAACAAAACAAGCTGCTTAAGGCCTTAAAAAGTAAACGACGCTTTAAACCGATTGAATTACATTCGCGCTTGAGCGACCAACAGGTATCACTATTTTCAGTCAACCAGCATAAATTTCCTGGTTTTTTTATTGATGCCCGCTTAAAACGCTATTACCCATTTGCCGATTTAACTACACATTCACTAGGTTATGTGGCACGAATTAATCGTCGAGACTCGATTAAATTAGAAGAACAAGGTATTGCCGATAACTACGCTGCTACACGTAACATTGGTAAGCTTGGTTTAGAACGTTATTATCAAGACATATTACACGGCACTATTGGTCACCAAGAGGTAGAAATTAATAGCCAAGGCCGAGTGATACGTACGTTAGATTTTACCCCACCTGTTCCAGGTAAAGATTTAACTTTAACATTAGATATTGAATTACAAATGATTGCTAAACGTGCGCTTTCAGGCAAGCGTGGCGCTGTGGTTGCTATTGATCCAAGAGATGGTGGTGTTTTAGCCATGTATTCAAATCCAAGTTTTGACGGCAACCTCTTTGTTCATGGCATCAGTAGTAAAAAGTACAAAAAACTATTAGATCCGAAAAGTAATAAACCTTTACTCAATCGTACTGTACAGGGTTATCCACCCGCTTCAACAATCAAACCTTTGTTAGCACTAACAGGGTTAAATGAGGGTATTATTACCCCAGAAACAGAAATCTACGATCCAGGTTTTTACCAACTACCAGGTATAGAAACCAAGCGACGAGATTGGAAAAAATGGGGCCATGGCAAAGTTAATTTAACTAAGTCATTAGAGCAGTCGTGTAATGTTTATTATTATGATTTAGCCTATAAACTTGGCATTACTCGTATTAGCAAAATGATGGAAAAGTTTGGTTTTGGAGAGCTCACTGGCATAGATATTCATGAAGAAAGTCGCGCCATAATGCCAAGCGTAGAATGGAAGCGCGGTCGTTATAACCAAAACTGGTATACCGGAGAAACTTTATCAGTCGGCATTGGGCAAAGCTTTTGGACAGTAACCCCTTTACAGCTTTCGCAAGCGATTTCTATTTTAGTGAATAAAGGTGAAATTAAGGTCCCACACTTACTTAAAGCAACCACAGAAGTCGTTACCGACACCGCTAATAATAATCAGCAAACAACCATAGTGACTGACTATCAAGTTGATGAAAAACAGCCAATTGTATTAAAAGATAAAAATAACTGGGACATAGTTTTAGACGGTTTGCATAATACTGTACAAAAAGTTGGTGCTACTGGCTACAGTGCTTTTAAAGGCAGCAAATATGATGCAGCCGGTAAAACCGGTTCAGCCCAAACGGCAAATTTAGCGCAAGACGAAAAGTATGATGCAACGAAAGTACAAGAAAACAAACGTGATAATGCCATGTTTATTGCTTTCGCACCGTACGAGAGCCCAGAAATCGTTGTTGCTGTCGCCATTGAAAACGTCGCAAAAGGCGGTGGTGGTGCAAACGCGGCCCCTGTTGCTCGTCAAATAATGGATCAATATTTTGGCGACCGAGAGATTATCAGCCAAGACAAGAATAAACACCCATTACACGATAACGTTTATCATCAAGATATTTCGCAAAGCGCCAATAAAAACTCGGGGAACCAATAATGCGCAGCACAGGCCATGATCAACAAAAGCAACGCACATTATGGCAGCGTTTGCACATTGACCTGCCTCTATTAGCCGGTATTTTAGTGTTAATGACCTTGGGACTTTTTGTCGTTTATAGTGCCGGTGGACAAGAAAGTGCAATGTTAATTCGTCACGCTAAACGTGTCGGTGTTGCACTTTTTGTCATGTTTATTGTTGCGCAAATCCCGCCTCTTTCTTATCGAAAATGGGCCGTACCAGTATTTGTCTTAGGGCTACTACTACTAACGGCGGTATTACTATTTGGCCATGTTGGCAAAGGCGCACAGCGGTGGTTAGACTTAGGGTTTACCAAGTTTCAACCGTCTGAAATTATGAAGCTTGTCGTGCCAATCATGATAGCTTGGTATGTTAGTCAATATGACTTACCAACCAAAATTTCAAAAATTATTATTGCCTTTATTTTAGTGCTATTGCCTACCCTATTAATAGCGAGACAACCTGACTTGGGCACGTCGTTACTTATCGCAAGCTCTGGTATATTTGTTATATTTCTTGCTGGTGCGAGTTGGAAGTTAATAGGTACTTGTGCCGCTTTAGCATCTGCATTCGCGCCAATATTATGGATGTTTTTGATGAAACCTTATCAAAAACAGCGGGTATTAACTTTTTTAAACCCTGAGCAAGATCCGCTCGGCTCTGGTTACCATATTATTCAATCGAAAATCGCAATTGGCTCGGGCGGCATTCAAGGTAAAGGCTGGCTACAAGGTACACAGTCACAATTAGAATTTTTACCAGAGCGTCATACCGACTTTATTTTTGCGGTATTTAGTGAAGAATTTGGTTTAGTCGGTGTTGGCTTATTACTTACTGTTTATTTAGCAATTGTCATGCGTGGCTTATGGATTGCGGTTAACGCCCAGCATGCTTTTACTAAACTACTTGCAGGCAGTTTAACCTTAACTTTTTTTGTTTACGTTTTTGTAAATATCGGCATGGTTTCAGGTTTATTGCCCGTTGTTGGTGTACCACTACCACTAGTAAGCTATGGTGGAACGTCAATGGTGACATTAATGGCTGGATTTGGCATGCTAATGGCCATTAGTACGCATCGGCGATTTCACGCCTAACTCAATTCAGTAGTGAATATTCATGCTTGATATAGCGAAAAATAAAATAAAAACCTGCGCCATCAATATATTAATTCTTGCTTTGCTTTCCGCTTGTAGTAGCAATACCGGCCGATATCAGCAAAAACATGATAGTACGCCGAGCAGGCTACCAAGTAGTAGTGAACTACACGACGCCACGCCACGCGCTGAGACCCATAGCCGGGGCGGTAATAAACATTATCAAGTCCGCGGAAAACATTATCAGGTATTAAAATCCGCTGAAGGTTTCACCGAAACAGGCATTGCCTCTTGGTATGGCAAGAAATTTCATGGTCATCTCACCTCTAATGGCGAAATTTACGATATGTACGCGATGAGCGCCGCTCACAAGAACTTACCTTTACCAACGTATTTAAAAGTCATTAATAACGATAATGGCTTAAGTGTCATTGTACGAGTAAATGACCGGGGCCCTTTTCATCAAAGCCGCATTATCGATTTATCTTACAGTGCAGCCTATAAATTAGACATGTTAAAAACGGGCACGGCTAACGTGACTATTAGTGCTATTACTGACTTTTCAGTGAGTGCTTTACGTTCACTTAAAAATGAAAACTTTGCCAATGCAAAAGTAACTCCAGTACCAAAAGCAATCTCCCCTCCACTTGCAATGTCAACCTCAAGCAGTGAAATTAGTTCAGCGGAAACGACCGCTAATAACAAGCCGACACAAATTGCACCGCAAGCAGTTACCAATTCAAACATAGCAGTAGCCAATAAGAACAATGCTGATTATATTCAAGTGTTTGCGAGTAAAAGTGCAGCACAAGCACAGAACTTAGCCAACGCACTTGCAACACTGCATCAAAAAGAAACGCAACTAGAGAAAATAAATGGAATTTTTCGCGTTTTAGTCGGTCCGATTAAACAGCGTGAGGAACTCGCAAGTTTACTCTTAGCCATTAAAGACAATGGTTATCCGAATGCATTTGTTCGTAGAACAAGTGAATAACCTGAGGCTATTCACGAGTAGACTGTCAGTACTGACACGACATTGCAGGTATGTTTACATTATTGATATTGTTCGCAGTATGAGAAATTCATCAACCGTAACAAATTGGTGCTCTCGCCTAATAGAAATCAAAATGAAAACTGTTATACTGCTTAAAATTTTATAATTTCCATTAAATAATCGCGCTGCAGGACAATTATGCCCCAAATTCAGGTTAATCGAGCCACTAGAAAACCAACAAAATTACTTACTTTTTTAGGCTCAGTTTTATTAAGTGTTTGTTCCCTTACTCAAGCACAAACCATTATCCCATCAGCACCTGAAGTTAATGCCAAAGGTCATATTTTAATTGATTACAATACCGGTAAAGTGATTGCCGAAAGTAATGCCGACATTTTGTTAGCTCCGGCAAGCTTAACCAAAATGATGACAAGTTATATCATAGGTAAAGAGCTTGAAAGCGGTAATATTAGCAACGATGATGCGGTAACAATTAGTGAAAATGCTTGGGCTAAGAACTTTCCTGACTCATCAAAAATGTTTATCGAAGTTGGCACTGAAGTATCGGTAGACCTGCTAAACCAAGGTATTATTGTTGCCTCAGGTAACGACGCCTGTGTTGCAATGGCTGAGCATATTGCTGGTAGTGAAGATGCCTTTGCGCAATTAATGAATGCTCACGCTGAACAATTAGGCATGCACAGTAGCTTTTTCGAAAATAGCCATGGTTTAGACAGCCAAGAACACAAAACAACGGCACGCGATATGGCAACACTAGCTATTGCTCTTATACGTGATGTACCAAATGAATATAAGCTTTACAGCCAAAAATCATTTACCTACAACAACATTAAGCAATATAACCGTAATAGTTTATTATGGGATAAAAGCATGAAAGTTGATGGCTTAAAAACAGGCCATACTTCGCAAGCTGGTTATAGCTTAGTAACTTCTGCAACCAAAGGCGATATGCGCTTAGTTAGTGTTGTAATGGGGACTGACAGCGAACGCGCTCGTAAAGTTGAAAGCAAAAAACTACTAAACTATGGCTTCCGCTTTTTTGAAACCTACACACCGTACAAAGCGGGCGAAAAATTTGTCAGCAACCGAGTATGGATGGGGAACCAGAAAGAAGTTGATTTAGGTATTATGGTAGACACCCCAATTACCATTCCTCGCGGCCAACGGAAAAACTTACAAGCTAATTTTGAGTTAGACCAACAACTAACAGCACCATTACAAAAAGGTGCCGTTGTCGGTAAGTTATTTCTACAATTAGACGGCGAAGATATTGCACAATACCCACTTGTTACTCTACAAGCGATTGAAGAAGGTAGCATGTTTACCAAATTGCTAGATTACGTAAAGTTGCAGTTTGCTAATTAACAAATTCAGTAATTTAAATTAAAGCCTCAAATTAGCGGCTAATTGTTATAAAAAACTCAGCTTAGGCTGAGTTTTTTATATTAATGGCTAAAGGCAAGTTCTCTCAAATGAGTATTTAGTTAAAATAAAGCTAAATAAAACGCCAACTAAACATTGATTTTAGATAATAACCCCTCATTTATTAGCGCATGCAAGCTCCAAATTAACGACGATTGATCACATTTACGATAAATAGTGTTAAAATATCGCCAACTTAAACAAGCCGTCGTTACGAATATTAACTTAACTTGTTAATTCCATTAAACAACCGGTAACGCACTGGTGTTGTACAGCGTAAGAGAAAACAAATGAAAACTAAGTTTGATGAACTATTAGAATTTCCAACCGTATTAAACTTTAAAGTGATGGGTATCGCCTGTGACGAATTGCCAGATCTAGTTGTTGGCGAGTTGCAAAAACATACGCCTGGTGATTACGCACCAAAAATTAAGCCAAGCTCAAAAGGTAATTACCACTCTATATCAGTTGCCGTAACCGTAACCAGTAAAGAGCACATCGAAAAAATATATAAAACCTTAAATGCTATCGAACAAGTTCGCTACGTTCTTTAACCCTACTTTTAACAGGGTGTATTCCAGTTATTATTTGGATATAATGATTTAATCAAAATTTTATAGAGATATATTTTGAAAAACACATTGATTATTCGGCAACTAAACAATACTGACTATGTAGATGTTTGGCATGCTATGCAAAACTTTACCGATAATCGAGACGAGAATACCGCTGACGAACTTTGGTTAGTTGAACACCCTCCGGTATTTACCCAGGGACAGGCAGGTAAAGACGAACATTTATTAATGCCAGGCGATATTCCGGTAGTTAAAGTTGACCGTGGCGGCCAAGTAACTTATCACGGCCCAGGTCAGCAGGTGATTTATTTTATGATCAACCTCCGTCGTCGAAAAATGGGCGTACGAGAATTAGTTACTCTCATTGAAAATAGTATTGTTGCTTCCATGGCTGATTTTGGCATTGAAGCCCATGCAAAACCAGATGCACCTGGCGTTTACGTTGATGGCAAGAAAATAGCGTCATTAGGGCTTCGTGTACGTAAAGGCTGTTCGTTTCACGGCTTAGCATTGAATGTCAATATGGATTTATCACCATTTCAACGTATTAACCCGTGCGGATATCAAGGGTTAGAAATGGTACAAACTATCGATCTACAGGGCCCAAATTCTGTAGAACAAGCAGGAAATTCACTAGTGAAGCACTTAAGTGAATTATTGCATACCGAAAATTTATCTTATCAAACGGGGTTGGAAACAATACATGACCACTAAATCATCACGCATTACTCCAGGTACTAAACTACGTGACGCCGAAAAAATGGCGCATATTCCAATCAAGGTTGTCACCTCTGAACGAGAAACAATGCTAAGAAAGCCAGAGTGGTTACGCATTAAATTACCAAAAAGCTCAGAACGTATTGATGGCATAAAGGCAGCATTACGCAAGCATGATCTGCACTCGGTATGTGAAGAAGCATCATGCCCTAACTTATCAGAATGTTTTAATCACGGTACCGCAACATTTATGATCTTAGGCGACATATGTACTCGTCGTTGCCCATTCTGTGATGTTGGTCATGGTCGCCCACTAGCGGCAGATCAAGAAGAGCCTCGTAAGCTTGCATTAACACTAAAAGACATGAAGCTTAAGTATGTAGTTATTACTTCGGTAGACCGTGACGATTTACGTGATGGCGGCGCTCAACAGTTTGCTGATTGTATTACAGAAATCGCTGAGCATTCACCACATACCAAAGTTGAAATCCTTGTGCCAGATTTTCGCGGCCGTATGGATCGAGCATTAGAGATTCTCAATAAAAACCCTCCTGGTGTTTTTAACCACAACCTTGAAACTGCTCCTCGCTTATATACCAAAGCTCGCCCTGGAGCTAACTACCAATGGTCTTTAGATCTATTGAAGAAATTTGGTGAAGCTAACCCAGGCGTGCCAACGAAATCTGGCATTATGGTAGGTTTAGGTGAAACTAACGAGGAAATTTTGCAAGTGATGCGCGACTTACGTGCCCATGGCGTGACTATGTTAACAATTGGTCAGTACTTACAACCAAGTAAGCATCACTTACCGGTTGAACGTTACGTTCACCCTGACGATTTTGACATGTTTAAACGTGAAGCGGATAAAATGGGCTTTGATCATGCTGCATGTGGTCCATTGGTGCGCTCAAGCTACCATGCTGATAAGCAAGCCGCTGGTGAAGAAGTAAAGTAATACTTGTCAACACTGCTCAAGCTAAATAAAAAGCTAGAAGATCACCTTCTAGCTTTTTTTGCACTCTAAAGCCAATATTCATACTCGACTTATTTAGTTAATCACTAACTAGAATATAAAGTCATATGCATTAACCTAAAGAGATTTCAACACTCTAATTATCAATGAATTTAAAGGTGAGAGTTTTTTGCAGAATCAGTATTCTGACCTTTTAACATTAATGCTAAAACACCACCAATCAAGGCTGATATTGCGGCAAAATCAAAAGTCGTCATAGCACCTTCGCCATTTAACCATAAAACACCAGCAATATAAGCACCTATAGCACCACCAACACCATAAACACCACCAATATAAATGGCTTGACCACGACTTTGCTGATTGGCGTTAAAGTGCTGCTGAATAAAGGCAATACTCGCACTATGATACAAACCAAAACTCAACGCATGAATGAGTTGCGACATTGCCAAAGCAATATCACTGTCAGGGAAGTGACCAACCATATACCAGCGTACCGCGGTCAGTAAAATGCTAGCACTGATCAATGCTTTTAATGAGAAACTCTTAAAAAATAGTCCGGCAAAAATAAATATCCCCACTTCTGCAACCACGCCAATGGCGATAAAAATACCGATAAGAAAGCCACTGTAGTCAAGATTCTGTAGATATAATGCGAAAAAAACATAATAAGGGCCGAAGCTCATTTGTAGCATTAAGCCAGCAAAAAAGAACAGCAAAAAATTACCGTTAAAAACTTTCTTTTTGATAGAAATATTATTGCATAGTGATGCATTTGTAATGCGTGGCTGTTGACTATTTATTGTTGAAATAAACAAGCCAGCTAAAATAACAATGCCAATATAACTGAATGCTTCAGGCGAATAGCGCTCGATTAATTCGCCTGCAAGTATCGCCGCAACAATAAAGCCAATGCTACCCCATAAGCGAATACGTGCGTATATTTTCGCGCTTTTGCGAATAGAGGTTAATGTCATAACCTCTAATTGCGGTAATATCGCCGTCCAAAACAAGCTAAACATTGCCAAACTAAACATCAGCGGCCAGTAGTTAACTGTCCAAATAATAAAGCTAAAACTCAATAACGATAAAAAAGCACCCATTTTAACTATGGTTAACTGCTTACCAGACTTATCGGCAAGCTGTGCCCAAAGTGTCGGTGCGACAATTTTAGTGGCAGTAATTACGGCAAGAATTTCACCTATTTCTAGTGAATTGAAACCTCTTGCGTCTAAGAACATAGATAAAAATGGGACTACTAGCCCCATTATGCCAAAGTACCAAAAATAGTTTGATGATAAGCGAGCGAATTGTTTTGAAGCCACGCCTTTATACTTCCAACACTAACTTACTGTTCAATATCTGGTGTCTCACATTGCACATCGGCATTTTGCGCACGATGTCTTAAGTAGTGATCCATTAAGGTTAACGCCAACATGGCTTCGGCAATTGGCACTGCACGAATACCAACACATGGATCATGACGCCCCTTAGTAATAATATCAGCAGATTGGCCAGCCAAATCAACAGTTTTACCACTTACGCCAATGCTTGAGGTTGGCTTTAATGCAATTGAGGCAACAATAGGCTGGCCTGAAGATATACCGCCTAAAACACCACCAGCATGATTTGAAGCGAATCCTTCAGGAGTTAACTCATCGCGATGTTCAGAACCTTTTTGATTAACAACCGCAAAACCATCGCCAACTTCAACCGCTTTAACGGCGTTAATGCCCATTAATGCATGGGCAATATCCGCATCTAGACGATCAAAAATGGGCTCACCAAGACCAACAGGGACATTATTGGCAACAACCATCAATTTAGCACCGATAGAGTCTTTTTCACGCATAATCGAACGTAGTAATTCATCTAATTGTTCAAGTTTATTGGCATCGGGAAAGAAGAATGGATTATCTTCAACTATGTTCCAATCAACGTTCTCTGCACGCACTTCACCAATTTGAGTTACACATGCTTGAATAGTAATGCCAAACTTTTGTTGCAGATACTTTTTAGCAACGGCACCAGCGGCAACACGCATGGCAGTTTCACGCGCTGAGGAACGACCGCCGCCACGATAATCACGAATACCGTACTTTTGCCAATATGTGTAATCTGCATGCCCGGGGCGAAATGTTTTCGCAATATCACCATAATCTTGTGAACGTTGATCAGTATTTTCAATTAAAAGACCAATGGGAGTGCCGGTTGTTTTCCCTTCAAATACACCTGACATAATTTTAACTTCATCAGCTTCACGACGCGCAGTAGTAAAGCGAGACGTACCGGGCCTACGACGATCTAAATCATGCTGCAAATCTGCTTCAGATAGTTCGATGCCCGGCGGGCAACCGTCAATAATTGCGCCTAAGCCTAAGCCATGGCTCTCGCCAAATGAAGTAACTGTGAATAATTTACCAAATGTATTGCCTGACATAATGAATAATAACCCGTAAAAATGATGTTGTTAGCTCGTCAATTAAATAACTGAGAAATTAAATTGTTGCTGCAAGAAAGTCCTGCTGATGTTGTACCAGTTGTGCCTTAGTTAACCGAAAAACACCATGCCCACCACGTTCAAATGTTAACCATTGAAATGGAACATTTGGAAAAGCAGCACTTAAATGCACTTGTGAGTTACCAACTTCACAAATTAGTACACCATTGTCGGATAAATGAGCTGCCGCCTGAGCAAGAATCTTTCGTGTTATATCTAAACCGTCAAAACCGCTACCTAACCCCATCTCTGGTTCATGAAGAAATTCTTGTGGTAGCGAATCAACATCCTCTTGGTCAACATAAGGGGGATTAGTCACTATTAAATCATAGCTTTGCCCTTCAACCCCAGATAAAACATCAGATTGAATTGGAATAACTTGTTCTGTTAACCCATGACCTTCAATATTCATTTGCGCAACATTCAAGGCATCAACCGATAAATCAACCGCGTCAACTTCCGAATTGGGGAAATAAATTGCACAGGCAATTGCAATACAGCCACTGCCGGTACATAAATCTAAAATACGGTTAGGCTCATTTTCGATTAAGCCACTAAATTGATTTTCAATCAACTCGCCAATTGGCGAGCGAGGTACAAGTACACGTTCATCAACATAAAATGGTAAACCACAAAACATTGCTTGATTAGTTAAATAAGCCGCTGGCACACCTTCAACAATTCGACGTTCAAATAGCTGCAGAACAGCTTGCTTTTCAGCTAATACTAACCGACATTGCATTAAATCTGCAGATAACTCGCCCGGTAGTGATAACTGAAACATAGTCAATAAAGCCGCTTCATCCCATGCGTTATTTGTACCATGACCAAAATACAGCTCAGCTTGATTAAATTGGCTGGCACCAAAACGTACGTAATCACCTATGGTGTGTAGTTGTTCGCTTAGATCTGAAAAATCGACTGTATCCACATTTTCCTCTGGCATGAAATGCATATTAATTTATTTTATTGCCTTTATTATACTTTCGCTTGTTATTGTTCGTCGATGTTTTTAGACTTCGCTAATGAAATTTAAAGACGCCTTAAACGCGGAAGAAAAAAAGTTGTTTAAAAACGCCGTAGGTAAAGTAAAACCTATGGTGCAGGACAGAGTACACCCCGCCAAAAGAACCAGCAAGCAGAAAACCACATTGGTTAAACAAAAAGATTTAAAATCTTTGGCAGAGTTTCATTTTTCAGATGAATTTGAACCCGCTTTAAATAGCCAAGGACCAGTAAAATATGTGCGCGAAGATGTCGACAGTTTTGAAGCTAAAAACTTACGACGCGGACAATACACACCTGATCTTATATTAGATTTACATGGTCTTGATCAACAACAATCAAAACGAGAAATTGCCGCCTTGCTTGCTGCATGTGAGAAAGAACACGCGCAATGTGTTTGCATAGTACATGGCTTAGGCAGTCGTATTCTAAAAAATAAAGTGCCACATTGGCTAGTTCAACACCCGGATGTGATGGCCTTTCACCAAGCACCATTAGAATGGGGAGGTAATGGCGCTTTATTGGTTTTGGTTGAACTTAAAGACAAATTCATTCGTGACTAACAAACTTTAATACGATTAAAGTTACCCATGCGCTTCGTTTGGTGATACTAAAGTCACGAAGTCACCTTGCAATTTATCAATATCGTAATCAATTTGTGCTACTGACGCAGTTTGAAAGATCGGCATCGTATTGTCATGTGTTAATTCGGCTACTAAGTAACTCACTAATGGCATATGAGAAACCAACAATATTTTTTGATATTTCTCTACGCTACAAACAGCATCTAAATAATCATGCACGTCTTTGGCGTTATCTTCCGGTGTAATAAAACTTAAGGTTTTTCGTTTACCCACAATTTCTAATACTTTAATCACATTATCGGCGGTTTGTTGAGCACGTAAATAAGGACTAACAAAAACGCAATCAAACGAGTGCTGATTTTCTACCAGCCACTGAGCCGATAACCTTGCTTCATTAATGCCTTTTTCAGTTAACGGCCTTAATGCATCAGACGGAGCAACAGTTTGAGCTTGCCCATGACGCATAACAAAAATTTGCATAACTACCTTAATTTAAACGAACTTTATTATTTGCGGCTATAGTAAAGGAATTATTGTGCTTTTTATAACATCCGTTAAGAATAAAATGGACTCGTCTTATTCCTTAGGGTAATTTAGAAAGATAATAAAAATAACACTATCAGCACAGTGAAATTGCGCTTTAAGTTCAATTTTACAGGAGCAAATGTGATACAAAGTCCAAATGATAAAAAGCAATACCATGCCATTACGCTTACTAATGGATTAAGGGTATTGTTGGTTCATAATATTGAATCGAGTAAATCAGCAGCAGCCTTAGCGGTAAATGTTGGCCATTTCGATGACCCTGACCACCGCCAAGGGCTAGCGCATTTTTTAGAGCATATGTTGTTTCTTGGTACTGAAAAATATCCAGACGGCAGTGAATATCAAAAATTTATTAATGAGCATGGTGGTAGTAATAATGCTTGGACCGCCACTGAGCACACCTGCTTTTTCTTCGATATTGGCCAACAACACTTTGCACCAGCATTAGAGCGCTTTGGTGAATTTTTTACCGCGCCTTTATTGTCTGAAGAATTTGTAAACAAAGAGCGTAAAAATATTGACGCGGAATTTAAGCTTAAACTTAAAGATGATATTCGTCGACTTTACGATGTTCATAAGGAAACGATAAACCAAGATCACCCATTTGCGAAATTTTCTGTTGGCAGTAGTGAAACGCTAGCAGATAAAGCTGGCTACAATTTACGAGAAGAAGTATGTCATTTTTTTCAAAAAAATTATCAAGCCCATTATATGACTTTGGTTTTAGAAGGTCCGCAAACATTCTCACAATTAGAAGAACTAGCCCAAAAACATTTTTCAAATATTAAATCTAATGGTTTAGAAAAAGCTAAAATAGAACAACCATTATATCATCCACAACACCAACAAAAATGGATTCAAGTACAGCCAGTTAAAAATGATCGACAATTAATAATTAGCTTTGCTATGCCCAGTATTGACGAATTTTACCGGCATAAACCAGAAGCCATTCTCGCTTACTTAATTGGACATGAAGGGCCTGGCAGCATTTTATCTTTGTTAAAAAGCAAGCAATGGGCACTAGCACTTACCGCTGGTTCAGGTATCAATGGCTCTAACTTTAAAGACTTTAATATTAATATTACCTTGTCAGAGCTTGGTGCAGAAAATACTACTGAGATTGTTAGTATTGTATTTTCGTATATTAACTTACTTAAACAAGCTCCGTTAATCGATAAGTATTATCAAGAGAAAAAAGCACTTGCTGAATTGTCATTTGCTTATCAAGAAAAGTTGTCACCATTAGATTCTGTTAGCCAGCTTGTTATTAATATGCAGCACTACCCGAAAGCCGACTATATTTTCGGTGATTATGTTATGGAGGGGTTAAATACCTCAGCATTCAATAGCCTAATTGAATATATGGTAGCGCCAAATGTCCGTATTGTTTCTATCGGCAAACAATTTGTTCCACAAGAAAAGCCGATGATAAGTCGTTGGTATAAGGTCCCTTATACTGTTAAAAGTATTTGTCAAAAAACAATAGATGAGTGGCAGCGGTTAGATGAAGTAGCACAGCTGTATCTACCGAGTGTAAATCAATATATAGTCGCTCACCCAAAACTTGTGCCTTATCAAAACGATAATACCAAGCCATTAACGCCACCTGATCATATTTGCCAACAAGATGGATTAAATGCTTGGTTTAAGCATGATATTAGCTTTAATACTCCAAAGGGCTATATATACATTTCAATTGACTCACCTAAAGTGATAGAAAGTGCGAGTAATATCGCAATGACACGTTTGTTTGTTGATATTTATAGCGACGCTGTGGTTGAAGAACATTACGATGCTGAGTTAGCGGGTATTCACTATCATTTATATTCTCATCAAGGCGGCATGACACTTCAGCTCTCAGGTATCAGCAGTAAACAAGCACAGTTATTACCGTTATTGTTAGAGAGCCTATTAAGTTGTCAATATCAGCAAGAAAAGTTTGAGCTATTTAAACAACAGCTTATCAATCATTGGCAAAATACTGAAAATAGTAAGTCAATATCACAGCTTTTCGCTAAACTTAGCTCGACAATGCAGCCGAAAAGCCCAAGCAGTAAGGTGTTAATCTCAGCATTAGAAGCTATAAGCTTTCAAGACTTTAAACAATTTACTCGACAAATTTTTGATCAGGTTGCTATAGAAGTTTTAATCCATGGCAACTGGTCAAAACATATGGCGCAAGATATGGTTAGCCATATTGAACAAACATTTGGGGATAAGCTTTCAAATAAAAATATCGTCGAAATACCGTGCTTAGATATTAAAGGTCAGCAGCAAACAAATATTCCAATGGAATTACCTGATCATGACCATGCTGCAGTGCTTTATTATCCTATGCCAGATAAAGATTTACGCACAGTCGCCTTAACAATGCTTATCAATCAATTACTATCTCCTATTTTTTTCCAAGAAATGCGCACCGAAAAACAATACGGTTACTTAGTGGGCGTTGGTTTTATTCCTATTAACCGATACCCTGGGGTCGCTTTTTATATTCAATCTCCACATACTGATTCAAATACATTAACCAAAGCAATGAACGACTTTATCGGCCGAATAAAAGAATACATGCTAACTTTGCCTAACGAACATTGGCAACATTTACAATTTGGTTTAGCTAGCCAACTACAAGAAAAAGATACCAATCTAAGAATAAAAAGCCAGCGCTATTGGGCTGCCATTTGTAATAAAGAAACGTCTTTCAACCAAAAACAACAATTAATTGACATCATAAAGTCATTGTCCATCTCAGATTTAAATGAATTTATTCAGCTACACTTTCACGGTAAAAGCACTGATGATCGTTTATCACTTTTAAGCTTTGAAAATAGTGAACAAATTGCAAAAATGCCTGCGAACATTAAATTAAACGACAACACTGAATTATTACTAAAAAAATGCAAAAGAAAATACTAATACTGCCGATATAGACATTAGGCTGGAAAATTCGTCACGTCACTACTGCGACTTAACTATCGGCAAAGATTGACTTAGACACCCGCATCATTTTTAATGGGATGTTAAATCCAAAAAAATAATAATAATATCTGGCATATCCAATAGTTAAATATTATCGGGTGTGGGTTTCGTTACCATAAGGTTGTATTAGTGCTTTTATCTTTTTTCAACAATAGCAAATTTTTCACGCACTATTTTTATAGTGTCTTTTTTGTAATATTATTATCTATTGCTATCCCCGCTTCTGCCATTGCCAATAATGTAAATCAAACGCCTTTAAAATTTGAACGCATATCAATTGCAGACGGCCTATCACAAAGCTATGTATATGACATTATTCAAGATAAAAATGGCTTTATTTGGATCGCCACACAAGATGGGTTAAACCGATACGATGGTAAAAACTTCGTTTACTATCGCCACGACAGCACCAACAAAAGCTCTATTGCCGATAACTTTATTCGCAAGCTATTTATCGACAGTAACGATACGCTTTGGGTTGGTACAAATGAGGGCTTAAGTCGCTATAACGAATCACTCGATAACTTTGAAAATTACTTACACCAAACAAACGACAGTAACTCTTTAAAAGACAACGAAATTTGGGATATATATCAAGATAAAGAAAGTAATATATTTATTTCAACGAAAGAAGGTCTACAGAAGTTCGATTCAGAAAATAACAATTTCACCCGTATACGTTTTCGCGGTTTTGAAAAAGAATTAAAAGAAATCAAAACTATCTTTCAGGACAAAAAAGGCAACTATTGGTTGGGCACATATGATAATGGCATTTATTTAACCAACGCCACTATGTCATTCGTTGTGTCATTAAGCGACCAAAACAAATGGAACCTTAAGCTTAATGCCAGTGCTTTATATGACTTAAAGTTTATCGATAATCAATATTGGTTAGGTACCAATAATGGCTTATTCATCATTTCGCAAGATTACCAAATCGTAAAACATTATTCCGAAAAAAGTACAGATCCCAACCTAATTCTATTATCAGATAAAGTGCGTTCAATTGAGCAACTCAACGACTCAATAATTTGGTTAGGAACATTAAATGGCTTAAACAGTATTAACGTTTTAACTGGCGAAACGAGGGCTTATCAAAGTGCAGCACACAAAAATGCCCTTTCTTTTGATCTAGTATTGAAAATTTACAAAGATCACGCCAATACGATTTGGTTAGGAACTAACGGTGGTGGTATCAGCACCTTTAGCCCTATTCAATTGAAAATAAATCATGGGTTATTTAATTATTCTGGAGTTGAAAAAGCTGTTTACGCCTTCGCAGAGACATCAAACAATACAACATGGTTTACTACCGATGATGGGCAACTTAATGAAATAGCTGAAAATGGAAATATTATCCAAAAATCTTTTACCGATAATAAGCCAATTAGCCACCTGATTGCCGACAACAATAATAATTTATGGTTAAAGACCGAACCTGAGGGCCCCTCAACGCCTGGCAGTCTGTATTATTTTGAAACAGAAAATGAAAAATTATCGGAGCACTTAAGTTGGAAAAATAATTCGACGCAACGCGAAAACAGTAAATTAGTATATTTAAACGAACATTTATGGTTTATAAATAAAATAGGGCAACTTTCCAGTTACGATATTAATAAGCAAATATTTGATATTTATAAAGACTCATCCACACAATCTTATAGTGCATTCACAAAAGATGAAAATGATAACTTATGGTTTATAAGCTCACAAAATCAAATTGTAAGGTTTAATACCGTATCTAAATCTTTTACCACTGAATCCACATTAAACTCACTTTCAGAAAATGTAAACGCATATACAACTATTGCAATATCAAAAAACTGGATTTGGTTAGGTTCTGGAGGTCAAGGGATATCGTTAATTAACAGAGCTAACCTGAAAGTATTTAATATTAGTGAAAAAAGTGGTCTATCAAATAATTTTATTGCTGCCATAAAAATAGACAACTCAGAAAATGCTTGGATTTCAACAAATAAAGGTATAAACACAATAAACCCAAACTCTAAAACAATTAGATCTTTCAACCAAGATCTACAGCTATACGATAATGAATTTATAAGTGATAGTGCGCTAATAACAAACGAGCAAGTTGTATATTTTGGTGGTTTGAATGGATTTCATACATTTTCACCACAAGAAATGCTGCATATTTCTCAGAGTTTACCAATACCTTACCTTTCTAATATTTTAGTTGCGAATAAAAATGTGCCTATTTTAGGTCAGAGTAATGACCAATTTCATTTGAATACAGCACCGAACCTATTAGAAAGATTAACTTTAGCTCACCAACAATCACAATTTAGTATTGAGTTTACTTCCCCCAATGTAAAAATGCCAAGCAGCCTAAGTTATCGCTATCGATTACTCGGTTGGGAAGATAAATGGATTGACGCTGGTAAGAATAACCAAAGAGCTACCTACACAAATTTAAGTCCTGGAGACTACTCATTTGAGATTCAGGCATACGACATTCAAAATCAGCAAGAAAGTGAAATAAAACACCTCAATATCACTATCATGCCACCTTGGTGGCTATCTAGAACCGCTATTTTATTTTATAGCTTAGTCACTATATTGATCATTGGTTATATTTTACAGCAAATGCGTCATAAACGATTATACCACTTACAAATCAAGCTCAGTGAAGAACGACTTAAGTTGTCATTATGGGGCAGTGGCGATGAAATGTGGGATTGGAATATTAAGAAAGGGAAAATCTATCGTTCTAATATCTGGGGTATTTTAGAATTCCCGCAAGATGGTAAACGCAATGTTGGAGCTGATCAAACTAATATTCATCAACAAGATATTCCAAGAGTTAGAGAAGCTTTAAACCAGCATTTTGAAGATAGTAGTCAGCATTTTGAAGCAACCTATCGCGTAAAAGACAAAGATGATAAATGGATTTGGGTACTTGATCGCGGCAAAATTGTTGAACGTGATGAAAAGAAAAAACCGACCCGAATGACAGGGACATTAAAAGATATAAGTCAAATAAAGCGCGCAGACGAACGCTTAAAACTTTTTGCCAAATGTATTGAAAATATATCTGACGCCATTGTTATTTATGATCGTCAATTTACTGTCGTTGATGTTAACAAAGCATTTCAGCGTATTACTGGTAGAACAAAACTTCAGATGCGAGGCACATCACTTAAGTTTGAACAATATCCTGAAAGCTTTAATCAAAATGTTAAAAAACATTTAATCACTAAAGGCAGCTGGCATGGTGAAATTGAAAGTATTCGTGACAATGGTGAGCTTTATTTAACCGACTTAAATGTTGATATCATTAAAGATGAAACTGGGAATATTTCGCATTTTGTGGGTGTTTTTTCTGATATTACTAAACGCAAACAAACTGAAGCTGAACTGCGAAAATTAGCAAATTCAGATACATTGACCGGCTTACCTAACCGTTCTTACTTTCAAGCAAATCAACAACGATTAGTAAAAAACAAAATTCCCCATGCACTGCTCGTTTTCGATTTAGATAACTTTAAAAAAGTTAATGATTCATTAGGCCATGAAGTTGGTGATATTTTACTTTGCAAAGTAGCAGAACGCATTAGAGGCTTAGGCCGAAATCAAGATAGCGTTTATCGATTAGGCGGTGATGAATTTAGCTTAATTGTTGAGAACACTAACGACATACATACCATAACGTCAATTGCAAAACAGGTTTTAGACTCTATTGCATTGCCATTAAAACTTAAAAGCCAAGAAATAGTACTTTATAGCAGTATTGGCATTGTTTTGTACCCTGAAGATGGTGCTAGCCCACAAGAGCTATTAAAAAATGCCGATACAGCTATGTATCACGCTAAAAACTCAGGCGGTAATAAGTACCAATTCTTTAGTGATTCAATGAATAAAACAGCTGTTAAACGTTTACAAATTGAAAACCTGATTCGACACGGCCTAAAAGAAGACTTTTTCTCTGTTTTTTATCAACCGAAAATAGAAATTGCGACAGGGAAAATCGCCGGTATGGAGGCTCTAGTTCGCTTTGAAACGCCAAGTAAAGGTATTATTAGCCCTATCGTCTTTATTCCAGTATCGGAAGAAACAGGGCAAATAATCGATATCGGTGAAGTAGTATTGCGTAAAGCTTGTTTTGCCACGAAGAAGTGGGTTGACGCTGGACTTTTTGAGGGCCGTATTGCTGTTAACTTATCAGCTGTGCAATTTACCCAACCAAACTTAGTATCGATGATCGCCAATGCTTTAAAAGAAAGCGAATTGCCTGCTAAATATTTAGAGTTAGAAATTACCGAAGGCACCGTAATGGACTCACCCCAAAAAGCAATTGATACCATGTTACAAATTCGTGCGATGGGTATTCACCTTTCACTTGATGATTTTGGTACCGGCTACTCATCATTAGCCTACTTGAAGAAGTTTCCACTTAATACCTTAAAAATAGATAAAGCCTTTGTTGATGATATTGAGACTTCAGAACAAGGACGAAATATGGTAGCAACAATAGTAACTATCGCCCATAACTTAGGTATGCAAGTTGTTGCTGAAGGTGTTGAGACCAATCAACAATTAAGCTTCCTTTCCGGGCTGCGCTGTGAGCAATTACAAGGCTACCTATATAGTAAGCCTTTACCTGAAAACGACTTTCAAAAGTACCTGCTTTCCTTTCAGATCACTAATAAATCAACCTCATTTGGAAAAAATACCATTTAGTTATTAAGTGTCGACTTTATGACACTACTACCTATAAGTTAAATTACGAGCTTGAAGCCATATAAAATAAGGCTTCAAACTTCTGGCATACTTCTCGCTTATACCTTATTGAATTTAAAATAATCTTAATAAGGAAATAAAAATGCTTAGCTCATTAATTCTATCTTTAACAATGTCAGCAGCACCTGTTGAACTAAACGTAAATGAAGTGAATGTAGAACAAGCAGGCACTCGTCGAGATCAAGTACGTATTGGCACACGACGTGATCAGGTGCGTATTGACTTAGAACAGTCTGATGTAACCGAAGTAGGAACTCGTCGTGATCAAGTTCGTATCGGTACTCGTCGCGATCAAGTTAGAATCGACTTAGAAAAGCTTGACGTAACTGAAATAGGTACTCGTAGAGACCAAGTACGTATTGGTACTCGTCGCGATCAAGTACGTATCTAGGAGCCGTTATGATTAAATTAATTAAGTCTTTATTTGTTAATGAATCAAAAGAAAACGCTATTGCAGCGAGTATCGAAATTAAAGAGATGCCTGCGAGCACATGGTGGAATTAAGCCCCTTAAAGCAATTTAAGAGCTTAATCAAAGAAAAGGGTACTTCGCTACAAGGAAGTTAGCGTTTTTATATTATCAAACTTCTGAGTTTGAATAATGGCAAGGAGAGCTCAAATGCCTACGCAGAAAATAATAAACAATCAAATCCAAAGCGTTGATAGGTTTTTACTCGCTTCTTCATACAAAACATTGGCCATACAAACGGCCCAAAAACTAAACCAGCCGTTGCCCACCGTTTAGCGCCTAAACCACTACTAATTGCCTGACAGTAAAAAAACACAGAGAAAACAATCGCTAATACTACTAAAACTAACAACATCATGCTCAACTCACTTCAAAAGATTTAAAAGCTTACTAAATAAAACGAGCGCATATTAACAACTTTAGAGTATATATTCAAAACAATTATCGTGTAAAAACACATCACAACTTTTATCATCTCTATCGGCAATCACCTTAAAATAGACATAAAAAAAGAGGCAATAACTTGCCTCTTTAATATGCCAACTTTTGCCCAGTGTATGGCAAAATCATTCCATTTCATGACTTCGCTATGTTAATGAATTAACAGCTCAAATTACGCATAGTAGCGTTCGCCTTGCTCAGCCATTTTAACTAAGGCGTCACATGGCGTAAAACGCTCACCGAATTCAGCTTGCCATAGGTTTAATTTACTTACTAAGGCCGCTGCACCAATTTTATCTATGTACTGGAACGGCCCACCCAAAAATGGTGGAAAGCCAATACCAAAAATAGCACCTATGTCACCATCACGAGCATTTCGTATTATACCTTCATCTAGACAGCGTGCTGCCTCATTAAGCATCATATACACACAACGCTCAACTTGCGTTTGAGAAACCGACTTATTGTTTGCTTGCAATCCAAGTAAGCTATAAACACTTTCATCAACCAGTTTCTTTTTGCTTTTGGTGTTATATTGATAAAATCCTTTCTTCGTTTTTTTACCTAGACGGCCATCATCAATAAGTTTTGAAAACGCTGCTGGTGGCGCAAAACGCTCACCTAACTCTGCTTGTAAAATAGGGCCAATTTTCGAACCAACATCTATCCCAACTTCATCAAGCAGCTGCATCGGGCCAACCGGAAAGCCAAATTTAACCATAGCTTTATCTAGTGCTTCAATCGAACAACCTTCAAGTAATAGCATTGCAGCTTCGTTCATATACGGCGCTAGAATTCGATTAACGTAAAAACCGGCTTTATCTTTGACAACAATAGGTGTTTTACCTTGTTTCTTCGCGAAAGCTACCGTCGTGGAAATAGTTTGATCAGAAGTTTTCTCATGGGCAATTATCTCTGCCAAAGGCATTTTATCTACGGGTGAAAAATAGTGTAATCCAATAACATTTTCTGGTCGTTGTGCTTTTGCCGCAATTTGTCCAATCGGTAAACTAGAAGTGTTACTGGCGAAAATAGTGCTTTCTTTACAGTGACTTTCTATATCTGCCACCATATTTTGCTTCAAAGTTAAATCTTCAAAAACCGCTTCAACAGCAATATCAACATTATTAAATCCCGTAAACTCAGTACTGCCAGTAATATTCGCAAGTTGATTTTGCATCTCACTATGACGCATAAAGCGACGTTTCACTTTTTTGTTTAACAAGTCGTAACCATATTTAAGCGCATGGCTAATACCTTGATGTGAAATATCTTTAATACGAACCGGTAATTTAGCCTTAGTTGCGGTTACAAAAGCGATACCACCGCCCATCAAACCACCACCTAATACAGCAACATTTTCTATATTTTCAGGTTGAATACCTTCAATACCCTGCTCTTTTTTCATATCCGTTGTCGCAAAAAATATTTGTCTAAGCTGCGCTGAAACATCAGTCATGACCAGTTGACCAAAATGCTCTGCTTCAACTTGATATCCTTTCGATGGCGCCTGCTCAGCACCAGTACGAATACAATCAATAATTTTCAGCGGTGCCGGGTAATTGCCTTTTGTTTTTCCCAACACCATTTTGGTTGCCTGATTAAACAAAATACCACGGCCAATACGGTTGCCTTCAAGCAACTTATCCATCAATGACAACTTACGTGCTTTCGGTTTTACGTTACCTGAAAGCGCCAATTTTTCTGCTGTTTTAACTAAAATACTGTTAGGCACCACATCATGTATTAAACCTGCTTTTAAAGCTTGTTTTGCGCGCAACTGCTTTCCAGTAAGCATCATATCCAATGACTTTTGTATACCAACCAACTTAGGAAGCCTTTGTGTACCACCACCACCTGGTAATAGACCAAGCTGTACTTCAGGTAAACCAAGCGCAGTTTTAGCACTGTCACTACAAACACGAGCATGACACGCCATTGCTAATTCTAAGCCACCACCTAAACACGGCCCATTCACTGCCGCAACAACAGGAATAGACAAGTTTTCTAGCTGATCAAAAATCATCTGCCCTTGGCGAGATAATGCCATAGCTTCTTCAGCTGACGTACAACTTGCCAACATATGAACATCAGCGCCAGCAACAAAAGAATCTTCTTTACCACTGACTAACACTAAGCCTTTTATCGCTTTATCTTCACGAATCTCTTTTAATATTTCAGAGATTTCTTCCGCAAACTCAGCTTTTAAAGTGTTCATGGAGTCGCCTTTCACATCCATAATCAAATGCGCGATGCCGTTTTCTTGGCGTGCCAAACTAAAAGTACTATTATTATCTTGCATTGTTACATCCGTCATTAGTCTGTCTCCACTATCATAGCCGCACCTAAACCACCAGCAGCACAAGCCGTGGTTAAACCGGTACCACCACCTCGGCGGTTTAACTCATTTAATGTTTGCACAATTAAACGTGTACCTGTTGCCGCAAATGGATGCCCATAGGCTAGTGAACCACCCATGACATTAAATTTATCCATATCAATTTCACCTATAGCCTTATCTTGACCAAGATGAGTCTGTGCAAACTTGTTACTGCCAAACATTTTCACATTCGCTAAAGCCTGTGCCGCAAACGCTTCATGCATTTCAATGAGATCTAAATCCGCTAAATTCATGCCAGCACGTTTCAAAGCAATTGGTGAAGCAAAACTTGGCCCCATTAGCATATCTTCCCACACATCAATAGCGGCAAAACCATAACTGCGAATATAGCCTAACGGCTTATAACCTAGCTCTTTCGCTCGCCCTTCTCGCATTAATAATACTGCCGACGCGCCATCGGTTAGCGGTGTACTCGTTGCAGCAGTTACTGTGCCGTGTTTACGATCAAAAACTGGGCGTAACTTTGCGTAACTGGCTAATTCAGAGTTTTCGCGAATACAGTTATCTTTATCAATAAATGATTTGTAAGGCTCACTGTGCGCCGTCATCACTTCGCCATCAAGATTACCTGCTTGCCAGTTTTTCGTCGCCAGCGTATGTGAACGATGTGCTAATGCATCTTGTTCTTCCCGTGTGATACCATGGGTTTTCGCCATTTGCTCTGCAGTTTGTCCCATTGACAAGCCAGTTGAATATTCAGCGACGGCTGGTGGAACAGGTAATATATCTTTAAATTTAAGCTGACGGATTAACGACATTTTAGCGCCAAATGAACGCGCTTTACTTAAATCTAATAAGGTACGAGCAAACTTCTTAGAAACTCCAATAGGCGCAACAGAAGATGAGTCAGCGCCGCCGGCAATACCTACATCAACAAAACCTGACATAATTGACTCGGCAACGTTCACTGTCGACTGGAAGCTAGTAGCACATGCTCTTGAAACACTGTAGGCATCAGTATGTACATTCATGCCAGTGCCTAAAACAATTTCACGGGCAATATTTGGCGCTTCGGGCATTTGAACCACCTGACCAAAAACCAGCTGATCAATAATTTTCGGGTCAACATCGTGCTTTTGAAGTAGCTCATTAACAACAATTTTGCCTAAATCGACGGCAGGGACACCATGAAAGGCTGTAGCTTGTTTTGCAAAAGGTGTACGTAAACCTGCAACAACTGCAATACGTTCGCCACTTCCTGTAATTAGTTTTGATTTTGTCATTTTTGTTTCCATTTTATTGCAACACACAAGAGGTCAGACCTCTTTGGTTTTACAATAATTCTAACCAGATATAAAAATAATACAATGTTTAGCTATCAAAATTTAAACAAATTGTTTCCAAGGCATTAAAAACTTGAAGGAAATTAATTAGAATTAAAAAATTAAACTTGTTTTTTTTGGCATGAACCTTATATCAATTAAAAGGTCTGACCTACTGACGTTAAACTTACCAACAATAAGAATATTGAATTATGGCTATTGAACACTTTTCCTCTTTGAAAGAACATTTATCTTCTCAAATTATCGGACAACCAGCATTAGTAGAAAACTTACTTATCGCCTTATTAGCAAACGGACACTTAATTGTTGAAGGGCCACCAGGTTTAGCAAAAACTCGTGCCGTTAATGCATTAGCCGAAGGTATAGAAGCTGACTTTCATCGTGTTCAATTTACCCCCGACTTATTACCAGCCGATTTAACTGGCACCGATATTTATCGTCCGGAAGATGGCAGCTTTGTTTTTCAGTCTGGCCCTTTATTTCGTAACTTAGTACTCGCCGACGAAATTAACCGCGCACCTGCAAAAGTGCAATCAGCATTATTAGAAGCTATGGCTGAAGGGCAAATTACTGTTGGTAGAAAAACCTACCCATTGCCTGAGTTATTTTTAGTGATGGCAACACAAAACCCGCTTGAACAGGAAGGTACTTATCCATTACCTGAAGCTCAATTAGATCGTTTTTTAATGCACCTTGAAATCGACTACCCTGACGCACAAGCTGAGTTAGAGATTTTAAAATTAAATCGCGGTGAAGCATTAAAAGTAGAAAAAAAGGCAGTACAGGAAATTAGCCAAAACGAAATATTTGCTGCTCGCGATGAAGTCATGAAAATTCATATGGCGCCAGCAGTTGAAAGCTATATTGTTGATTTAATTATGGCAACTCGTACGCCAGAAAAATATGATGATAAATTAAAACAATGGCTAGCTTATGGCGCCAGCCCACGTGCTACCATTGCACTTGACCGATGTGCACGTGCTCGTGCTTGGTTAAATAACCGCGACTTTGTTAGCCCTGAAGACGTACAAGCCGTATTCCATAATGTATTACGCCACCGAATTTTAATGACCTATCAAGCAGAAGCTGAAGGGATCAGTAGTAACCAACTACTCGATCATATACTTAGCTTGGTTGCTGTAGCATAAAGCGTTCATCAAATGTGGTTTAGTCAGAAAAATACAGCCTCGCATAGCTCCATACAAGAAACACTCAACGAGCTGCACAGTAACGGCATCGAATTAACAATCGACGAGCTTATTCGTTACCAAAGTAAAAGTTCGCTCATCAATTTAGCCGCAGGCAAAAGTCTGCATGGTAAAATGTCGGGCAACTACCTTGCCCGCAGTAAAGGCCGTGGCATGGAATTTGATGAAGTTCGTCATTATCAAAATGGTGACGACATTCGTGCAATCGATTGGCGTGTTACCGCTCGTACGGGAAAAACACATACTAAATTGTTTCGTGAAGAAATTGAACGTCCGGTACTTATTGCAACTGATTTAAGTGACAATATGCATTTTGGTAGCCAATTGCTTTTTAAATCAGTTCAGGCGGCCCACGTAGCGTCATTAGTAGCATGGCACGCTAAAGGTCGAGGTGATCGCATTGGCGGAATAGTGTTTAACCAGCAGCAACACAGTGAACTAAAGCCTAGGAGTCGCCAACAAGGTGTACTACATTACTTACATGCTTTGGTGAAAACACACGCTAGTACTCTAATACATACAGATTCTATAAGTTCAAAAGAGCAAGCAGAACAAGCTTTTGAGCAAAACTGTGCTCGCATTCGCCAAGTATCGAAACCTGGTAGTTTAGTTTATTTAATTACCGATGCATTTCACTTAACGGACGAAGCAGTACGGCATCTTGCCAACGTTTCTCGGCACTGCGAACTGGTTGTTTGTTTAATCAGTGATCCACTAGAGCAGCAATTACCCGACAGTAAACAAAAAGTAAGTGTTGCCATTACCGACGGTCAACAAAAACAACAATTGGTACTTGGCGATAGAAAAATGGCAAAAGACTATCACCAACAAGCAATCGCGTTAAGTGAAGCTATAGAGCATAAGTTAACGAAAGCTGGCGCTCGCTTATTACATTTTTGTGCCAGTGAAGCATTGGAAACCCAGTTGCATCGAGGAGTCGCTTCATGGATCCGTTAGCACAACTTAAAGATATTCATCTACCTGGCGATGTCCACAATTACCCTATTGCACCTGGCTGGTGGTTAATCGCATTATTGTTATTAGCTTTGACTATTTTTAGTGTGATTAAACTCAGGTCATTTCTACGTACGCGGAAAGCGAAAAAGCTAGCGTTAAATCAACTAAATAATGCAAATGATAGTGGTACTGTTGTAACCATCTTAAAGTGGGCGTTATTACAATATTTCCCACGTCAACATGTAGCACAATTATCCGGCGATAATTTAAGCGCATTTCTAGTTTCAACCTTACCTGAAAAACAACGAGATATATTCGAGCAGTTAAGTGCAAACAGTTTTAGTAATGTTTATCAAAAGCAGGTAAGTCAAGATATCACTAACTTCAAACAAGCAGCCACATTGTGGGTAAACCAAGCATTACCACCGAAAAAAGATCTCGCTATTATCACCAACAACGCTGATATCAATGTGCCGAAACCGCTTATTGAAAAATCATCGAATGAAATGCTAACAACAGAAGCGACCAAAATTGGTGGGGCGCAATCATGATTCATTTTGAGTTCATTTGGGCATTGGCAGCTCTTCCTTTACCTTTGTTGGTTTATTGGTTACCAAGTAAAAAACAAGTGGAAGCAGCACCACTTAAAATGCCAACCTTACATAAAGGAATTCAAGCGACAGAATTTACACCGGAAAAGAAAAAAGCCCCACTACTGATATTAAGCCTAGTGTGGATTTTACTTGTTACCGCCAGCACCCAGCCACAATGGTTAGGTGAGGCAGTTAACGTGCCAACAGAAGGCCGTGAAATGATGATAGCGGTTGACTTGTCGGGTAGTATGCAAGTAGAAGATATGAATTTAAATGGTAGAAGTGTTAATCGCCTCGATATGCTGAAGGTACTGTTGGGAGATTTCATTGAACGCCGCAGTGGCGACCGTTTAGGGCTAATTCTTTTTGGCGACGACGCTTATATGCAAACCCCTATGACCTTTGACCGAAAAACAGTGCAACAAATGTTAGACGAAACCGTACTCGGACTAGTGGGTAAACAAACGGCTATTGGTGATGCTATCGCTCTTGCAGTAAAACGCTTTGATGAAAAGAAAGAATCTAATAGAGTGTTGCTGTTATTAACCGATGGTCAAAACACCGCAGGAAAAATTACACCCGAGCAAGCTTTAGAGTTAGCTGTAGCAAAAGACATTACAATTTATTCAATTGGTATTGGCGCCGACGTCATGGTACAAAACTCACTATTCGGTGCACGTAGGGTTAACCCTTCGAGCGAACTAGACGAAGAATCATTGCAACAACTTGCCGATAAAACTGGCGGACAATACTTTCGCGCCCGCGCAAGTGAAGATATGAGCCAAATTTATCAATTACTTGATAACTTAGAACCCATAGAGCAAGAACAACAGCAAATGCGACCATTAACAGCACTTTTTTATTGGCCATTGGGATTAGCTTTACTGTTAAGTTTCGGCACACTGCTCGCTAGCACCTTGTCAAATAGCCAGCTTTTCCAAACGAGAACATTAAGCAAACAGGAGCGTAACTAAAATGGCCGATTTTCATTTTATTCGTCCATTATGGCTAGCAGCTCTTGCTATTTTGCTATTGGCCATTTGGCTGTTAAGAAAAAACAGAGTAAAGCAGTCAGGATGGCAAAATTTACTACCGGCACATTTAGCTAAAGTACTCGTTGACGGTGATCAGCAAGCTAAATCAAAATCTTTACTGCTGCCATTTATTATCGGCTTAATTGCTATTATCGCGATGGCTGGCCCTAGCTGGAAAAAACTCCCTCAACCGGTTTACCAAGTTGCTCAGGGCTCGGTGCTGGTAATGGATATGTCATACTCAATGTATGCCACCGATGTTACACCAAATCGATTAACTCGAGCACGTTATAAAGCTATAGATTTACTCGATGGTATTAATGAAGGGGAAATTGGTTTAATAGCCTATGCTGGCGATGCTTTTAGTATTAGTCCGTTGACCGATGATATCAACAATATCAAACTGCTGTTGCCATCGCTTAGCCCAGAACTGATGCCAGAACTCGGCAGTAATCCATATGCAGCACTCACATTGGCAAATGAAATGTTAGTCAACGCAGGTCATAACGACGGCGACATATACTGGTTTACCGACGGCATCGACAATGAGGATATCCAAGACCTTACTCAGTGGTCGCGCGAACATCCTTATCGACTCAATATTTTAGGTATAGGTACAACTACTGGCGCACCAATTAAACTCAGCAATGGTGAGTTAATGAAAGATGACAATGGCGCGATTATAGTCCCTAAATTAACAGAAAATGCCTTGCGCGGCGTTGCCAAAAGAGGTGGTGGAAATTATGTCACTCTAACCCACAACAGCAGCGATATAACCGAGCTCACCTATAAACCTATAGTTACTAATGCGGACGAAACAACAAAAAGTGAAAACACAGGAGATCAATGGCAAGAGTTCGGTCCGTACTTACTCTTACTAATTCTCCCCTTAGTATTAAGTTACTTTAGACGCGGCGCCTTACTCGTTACTCTGCCATTTGCGTTAATGTTGATACCAAACCAAAAAGCACATGCAGATATTTGGCAAGACCTTTGGAAAACCAAAGATCAGCAAGGGCAAGAACATTTTAAACAAGAGCAATTTCAACAAGCGGCTGAGCAATTTAAAGATCCATTATGGCAAGGTAGCTCACACTACAAAGCTGGAGATTACGAACAAGCGTTATCAGCGTTTCAGCAAGTTGACAGTGCTGAAGCCCTATTCAATCAGGGTAACGCTTTAGCTAAATTACAAAAATTTGATGAAGCTATTAAGCGCTATGAACAAGCGTTAGCCAAAGACCCAGAGCTTACAGATGCGAAAGTGAATAAAGATCTGCTTGAGCAACTTAAGCAGCAGCAAGAACAGCAAAAGCAAGATCAACAATCTGGTGATGATAGCCAGCAAAATGACGAGCAAAACGATGACAGTCAAGAGCAGCAAGGTGAAAACCAAGACAGTCAGAACCAAGAAAACCAAGACGGTCAAAATTCTCAAGATCAGCAAAATTCAGAGCAAGATTCTTCTCAGCAGCCATCAAATCAGCAAAACCAAACTAGCAACGAAGAAAGGAATGATGAGCAACAACAGCAAGAACAAAACCAGCAAGATGGCTCTGATAACGAAACAGAGAATGAAAACGAAAAACAAACGCAAGAGTCAGCTCAGCAGCAAGGCGATACAGAAGAAACTGGCGAACCTGAGCAAAATGCTCAGGCCCAACGCTTAGCTGAACAACAAGCTAAAGAAACTGAACAAAAGCATCAGCAGCTACTTAATAAAGTTACCGACGACCCATACATGCTATTAAGAAATAAAATGCAGCTTGAGTATCAAAAGCGTCGTCAAGATCGAAGAAATATAGGAGTTAAGAAAAAGTGGTAAAGGTTATTTTTTCAGTAGTGCTTATTTTATTATCACTTAATAGTTATGCCTTAACGCAGGTTACAGCCTCCGTTGATAAAAACCCAGTGGTGGTAAATGAGTCATTAATATTAACAGTCGTTGCAGACGATAATATTGATAATAACGCGCTTGATACTTCCTCATTATTAGCAGACTTTATTGTTGGTAGAACTTCAGTTAGCTCGCAAACTAGTATGGTAAACTTTAATACCACACGTGCCACCACATGGACCACGGTATTAATTCCTCGTCGTGCAGGCGAATTGCTCATACCAGCCCTAACAATTGATGGCCAAAACTCTCAAGCGATTAAAGTTAAAGCAATTGAAGCTAGTGATATGCCAGGCAATAGTCAGCAAGATTTATTTATCACGACAAAGGTATCAGCGACTGATATTTACGTGCAACAACAGATTACCCTAACGGTAAAACTGCACTTTTCTGCTGAGCTAAAACGTGGCAGCTTGACTGAGCCAGCATTAGCGGCAGCCAATATTTTACAAATAGGTAAAGACAAAGAGTCTGAGAATATTATTAATGGCAAACGTTATCGTATTATCGAGCGTGTATATGCTATTAGTCCACAACAAAGTGGCAATGTGCTTTTGAAGTCACCAGTATTTTCTGGTGAAATTATCATGCCGTCATCACGACGTTCAAACTTTTTAAGTTTTGCTGAAACTAAACCTGTTAGTGTCGTTGGTGAGGACATTTCCTTGACGATAAAAGCAATACCCGATCAAGTAACTGGTACTTGGCTCCCTAGTGAGTTGCTAGCTTTACACCAAGAATGGCAACCCCTGCCAGCCAAGTTTAAGGTTGGTGAGCCAATTACCCGCACCATAACCTTAACTGCAGCTGGCCTTTCCGAAGAACAATTACCAGAAATAAAAATGACAGTGCCTCAAGGCTTAAAAGTATATCCAGATCAAGCAGAGCTGCACACAGGCCTAAATAACGAACGTTTAGTAAGCCAAAAAGTCATTAATTTTGCTATTGTTGCTAGCCAAGCTGGTGAATATCAATTACCCGAAATTTCTATTCCATGGTGGAATACGGTTACAAATAAAGCAGAAATGGCAAAAATCCCTAGCCAAAAAGTTACTATTATTCCCAATCCTGAGTTGGCACAAGTGCCAGTAACAAATGTAGATAGTAAGCAAGCAGAAGATTTAACCCCAACAGCAGCTACTAAAACCATTGTTGTAGAAAAAACTTCATTGTGGCCTTGGATATTTTTACCACTTTGGTTATTGACTTTACTTGCTTGGTATATTTCTGCAAAACGTTCTTCATTACAAAACAAAAAACAAGACGCAAATGATGCCGATATCAATAATGGCTATTTATCATTAATGGCGGCATGTAAACAAAACAATGGCGAGCGTGCCTTAAATTCATTATTACCTTGGGCAAAGTCGTATAGCATAGACAATAATCGACCATGCTCGTTAACTACCCTTGACGCTTTGCATGATTACTTCAATAGTCCTGCACTTTCACAGGCTATTATTGAATTGCAGCAAAGTTATTATGGCAAAATGCCTGGCCAGTGGCGCGGTGATAGCTTGCTTGTGGTTATTCAAGCTATCCAAAAAGATAAAAATAGTAAGACAGAGCCACAGAGCTTATCGCTAAACCCGTGAGCTGAGACAAAACCGTGATACTAGGGCAAGGTTAACTTGCCCTACTTCTATTGTCTGTCGTAACCACCTCAACAGCACTAACCAGCCCTTCTTTGTACTAAATCTAGTTATTCTCATGATTAAGTAAAGTTTCTGTTAACTATCGGGAAGTTATTCGCGCTATAGTTAACATATCTAAAATATTTGCATTAGTTCGAAATAAAATGACAAAGCCTCAGGTCTCTTACAACATGGCGACAAAACAAGTTAGATACGAAGCGCTAGTTAAGGCGTTACATGCTGATTTATATCGATATGCATACTGGTTATGCCACGATAAGCATGTAGCGGAAGACTTAGTGCAAGAAACATTTTTACGTGCATGGCGCGCACTCGATTCGTTGAAAGACGAAAAGGCCGCGAAGTCATGGTTAATTACAATTTTACGTCGAGAAAATGCTCGTCGATTCGAACGAAAGCGCTTCGATATGAGTGAATACGAAGAAGCGACAATTACCGATGTAAAAGCCACCAGCAACGAGCAAGAAATTGAAAACCACTGGTTGCGAGAAAAAATAGCACAAATGCCGGAAGAATACCGAGAGCCACTTGTTTTACAAGTTATCGGTGGTTTTAGCGGCGAAGAAATTGCGAAAATGCTGTCATTAAATAAAAATACCGTAATGACACGACTATTTCGCGCGAGAAATCAATTGAAAGAGGCCGTAGACGACGAGCCAAAATTAAGAGGTCTACACAATGGATGATTTGCATATTAGACGCAGTATATTAGCAGATCCGAATGCCCGTGATGAGGCAATGACTGAAGCTATAAAAAGCGATCCAGCAAAACAAAAGTTCGTAAATGAAATAGACGCATTGGATGAAAAAATATTTAGTGCGATGAATGTGCCAGTACCTGAGGATTTGTGTAATAAACTTATTCTTCGTCAAACACTAGCAAGCCATCAGCAACAAAAAAGCAAAACGCGTGTTCGTTTAGCGATGGCGGCATCAGTTGCCTTTGTTTTAGGGTTAACCGTTAATTTTATGATGTTTTCTAGCACTTACAAAAATTTGGGAGATTATGCGATTGCGCATGTTGACCATGAAGCATCACATTTTTCTAACACCGATAAAGCAAATGTTACATTAGCATCGCTAAACCAAAAAATGGCGTCTTTTAAAGGCAGCTTCGATAGCACGTTTGGTACGTTAATTTTTGCCGACTATTGCCGTTTTGATGGCAGTAAAAGCTTACATTTAGTATTCCAAGGTGAATCGAGCCCAGTAAATGTTTTTATTGTACCTAATGATGAAGAAATAGAATTTAATGCGAAATTTTCTAATGACGTTTTAGAGGGACGTTCGCTAAACTTTAATCATTCAAATGTGATAGTTGTCGGCGATAAATCTGAGCCTCTTAATCAATGGCAAGAGCGCATTAATAACAATATTACCTGGTCAATTTAATTTCCAATCATATTAACAAGCATTAATTGTTCACTTTTAATGCTTGTTAATACTTCACTATCAATTCTGTAATTCACTGACAAATAAACAATAATAAGTTTTCGTTTATTTTTATTTGCTACCTTTTATACTAAAGCAAGAATACTCAACAATAATTTAACTTTGCTGGTGGTTTTGGGGATACATTATTCTATTCACTATACATCCAGATTAGCTTTAACATCACTTACTTCCATGTAATTACATACTTATTATTATCCATGAGCTCGCTTTATACCTTACATCCATATACATAAAAGCCGCTAATGATTCATTAACGGCTTTTGGAATTAATAACTAGCAATCTAATTGCTAGTTATTGAAAAATTGATTATTAATGCTGGTCAGCAACCTTATCAAACATAGCTTCTAGCTCAGGCTGCGATTTTGCCGTAAAACGACTCACTACAACTATCGCGATACTCGCCATAATAAAGCCAGGGACTATTTCATACATCACTGAGCTTAATGATTGTCCGTTCAACGTAATCGGTGCGTATATCCATACTAATACAGTAACTGCTCCTGTTAGCATACCTGCAAGAGCGCCCTGCTGAGTCATCTTCTTCCAATATAAGCTAAAGATAACTAACGGACCAAAAGCTGCGCCAAAACCAGCCCAAGCATTACTAACTAAAGTTAAAATTGAGCTATTACGGTCATATGCTAAAAATACAGCAACAAGTGCAACAACAGCAACAGATAGTCGACCAACAAATACTAACTGCTTATCTGAAGCATCTTTATTTAAAAACGCCTGATAGAAATCTCCTGTCAACGAACTAGAGGTAACTAATAATTGCGAAGAAATAGTACTCATAATTGCAGCAAGAATTGCAGCTAATAAGAATCCAGCAATTAGCGGGTGGAATAAAACTTGTGATAACAAAATAAAAATTGTTTCAGCATCGTTAAGCTCGACACCTGTTTTAGCAACGTATGCTACCCCAGCAAAACCTGTTGCCATAGCGCCAAACAATGCGACTATCATCCAACTCATGCCAATTTTACGCGCCGTTGGTAAGTCAGAGACTGAACGAATCGCCATAAAACGTACAATAATATGGGGTTGACCGAAGTACCCAAGTCCCCATGCCATGGCTGAGATAATTGCCACTAGGCTAACACCACTAAATAAATTTAATAATTCAGGGTTAACTTGCTCTATGCTAGTAAACATCGCCTCTGTGCCACCAACATCATTTATCACCACAATTGGTACTAAAACTAGCGCAATAAACATAATACAGCCCTGTACAAAGTCAGTTAAGCTAACCGCTAAAAAACCGCCAAACAAAGTGTATAGCACCACAACACCTGCAGTTATGTATAAACCAGCTTCATAGGTTAAGCCAAATGAACTTTCAAATAACTTACCGCCAGCAACAATGCCAGAAGAAGTATAAAGGGTAAAAAATAAAATAATGACAATTGAGGAAGCAATACGCAATGTATGAGAGTTATCAGCAAAACGATTTTCAAAAAAATCAGGTAAGGTTATTGAGTCGCTGGCAATCTCTGTATAAGTACGCAGTCTTGGCGCAACAATAAGATAATTTAAATAGGCTCCTATGACTAAACCAAAAGAGATCCATGCGCTACTTGCACCCGTTAAGTACATAGCACCCGGTACACCCATTAGCATCCAACCACTCATGTCTGATGCACCTGCAGATAACGCAGTTACTGATGGGCTTAAGCTTCGACCACCCAACATAAAACCAGCAGCATCACTTGTAGACTTTCGATAGGCATATAAACCTATACCCAACATGACAATAAAATATAGCGCCAAAGAAATCATTGTTCCAACAGCCAATTTAACCTCCAAACCATAATAAATGAGCAATTAATCGGCAATATGCGATTTAATTGCATCTGATAACGGATAATATGCCGAGTTAATAGAGGATTACCATGTTTTTTCGTGAGTATTAGTATTTAATTGTGTTATAAATACCTTACAAAGATGTGCTAAATGAGCTTATCGCACAATAATACTAACTAAAATAATAAAATTATTAGTCGTAAAATCGGATTATCAGGAATTTTTATGTATTTTTATGCTGCAAGGCAACCGATATTAGATATAGATAAAAAGCTATTTGCCTATGAGCTATTATTTCGCGATAGCATAGATAATGTTTTTCCGGAAATAGATGCTGACGAAGCCACAACTAAAATGATTGAAGCCAGTAACTTCAACGTTGGTTTGAGTGAGTTTACAGGTAGCAAACCAGCATTTATCAATTTCACCCTAGAAACTTTATCTAAAGGCTACCCAGAAACGCTCAGCACTGACGAAGTTGTTATTGAAATTCTAGAAACAGTAAAGCCGGGCAAAAAACTTCTAGAAATATGTCAGGACTTAAACGAGAAAGGCTACACCATTGCATTAGATGACTATATTCATCAACCGGTGTGGCGCCATTTTTATCCTTTTATAAAAATCATAAAAATTGATTGGCAAGACACCTCAATTGATATCATTAAAGAAGTAAAAACGGCCATTGCCGACTTCCCACACATAAAATTGTTAGCAGAAAAAGTAGAAACCTACGAAGAATATAATCAAGCTCTAGAATTAGGCTTTGAACTGTTTCAAGGTTTCTTTTTTGCTAAACCTGAAATGGTGAAAACCAAGAATTTATCACCTTCGCAAATTGCAATGGCTGAGCTTTTATATGAAACCTCTAAGCCAGATCTGGACTTAACCAGCATCACATCTGTGTTTGAACGTGATGTGACCTTGTCATATAAGTTATTGCGCTACGCTAACTCGCCAATATTTAGGCGCAGAAATGAAATATCAACAATCAAGCAAGCGTTAGTTATACTGGGCTCAGGCGAACTTAAGCGATTCCTTGGCTTAATGTTTGCTGCAAATGTTAACCCCGACAAACCTTCAGAGTTAATTAACTCTGCAATGGCTCGTGCTAAATTTTGTGAGTTAGTTGCTGAGCAAGTTAATACATCGCTAGACACTTCTATTGCTTTTTTAACTGGCTTATTATCGCTTATTGATGCCATTGTTGATGAAGAGCTTGAGGGTATTTTAGCTAAATTACCGTTAGCGCAAGAGATAAAAGATACGCTATTAACTCGCAAAGGCACTATGGCCGCACTGATTAAATTGGTTGAGTTAATTGAACGAGCCGATTGGCATAAAACCAGCATTGTAATGGAAAAGCTTGGCGTGGAAAAATCTAAAGTAGTGCGAAATTATAACCAAGCTATTGCTTGGGCTGATGAACAATCGAACGCTAATAATTACTAATAAATAGCACTATGCATGAAAAGAAAAACCTAATACTTACGTATTAGGTTTTTTAACTCTATTACATCAAAACGCTGTACTTACGATCATTCAAAACCATTAGGGTTTTCAGATTGCCAACGCCAAGTATCTTTGATCATTACTGACAAATCTCGTTTTGCCTGCCAATCAAGTAATGAATTTGCGACTCTTGCATCGGCATAAACAGTAGCAATATCGCCTGCACGTCGAGGGGCGACTTTATAAGGAATATCTTGCCCTGAAATCTCTTTAAACGTATTAACAATTTCTAATACTGAAGTACCGTTGCCGGTACCTAAGTTGATTGGTACACAGCCTTTAATATCACTTAATTTCTCTAATGCTTTAACATGACCTTGTGCCAAATCAACAACATGAATATAGTCACGCACTCCAGTACCATCAACAGTATCGTAATCATCACCAAAAACTTGTAATTGCGCTAAACGCCCTACTGCAACTTGTGAAACGTAAGGCAATAAATTATTTGGAACTCCATTTGGGTTTTCACCAATTAAGCCAGATTCATGAGCGCCAATAGGATTAAAGTAACGTAAACAGGCAATAGACCATTCTTCATCACTTTCAGCAAGATCAAAAAGGATATTTTCAATCATCAACTTAGTTTGGCCATACGGATTGGTCGCTGACGTTGGCATACTTTCATCTAATGGTGAAGGGTTATTTTCGCCATAAACCGTCGCTGACGAACTAAAGACGAGGTTTTTAACACCATATTCAGCCATAACTTGCAACAATGTTACAGAGCCCGAGACATTATTATGATAATAGCTTAAAGGTATCGTGCTTGATTCGCCGACAGCTTTCAAGCCAGCAAAGTGAACAACAGCTTCGATGCTATGCTGTTGAAAAACCGCTTGCATTGCTTGACGATCACAGATATCTGCTTCTATGAACGTAACAGATTTATTAGTAATTTGTTTAATCCGATCAAGTACTAGCGTAGACGAATTAGCAAGGTTATCAACTATAATAATATCTTTATCTAATGCTAATAACTCGACAACGGTATGACTGCCAATATACCCAGTACCGCCGGTGATCAATAAGCTCATGTAACCTTCCTTTAAAAATTATTTCCAACTCAGCTCATAAGCGAAAGAGAAGAACTGATGGACTATTGATAATATTTTGACACTAAGTCGATAAAGTTTCCAAGCTTTTCTTGCGGTAGTCGATTAATTCCCGCAGCCCCAGCGCGCCCGCCACCAGTTTCAAATTGTGCGCAAATATCACCAGCTCCTTGCTTATTTTTTAATGGCGCACGTAAACTCACTAAATAGCTATTATCTGAGTTTAACGTTAACACTGCGTGCGCTTTTTCCGGCGACTTATTAGCGAGTTCATTACCGAAAACACCACTCACTCGTCTTGACCAAGCGGCATTTTCAAGCTCAAGGACTTGTAATTCACTACTCTCAAAAAGTGTTTTAGCATTATTAGCTAGCTTCATATCGGCAAGGTAGGCTCGCTCAAGCTGGGTATATAACGAGCCTGGCTCAGCAATTAAAGTAAAAGGATCTGGGTAAGCGAGTAAAGTTTGAAAAAGCTGTCGTGGGTGAATATGTAAATCAACAACTGTTCGACCGTAGCCATTATAGTTTATATAAATTCCAAGCGCTTTTAATTGCTCTTGTTGATTCAACGAAAGCCCGCATTGTGTAGATAGTTTTTCAGCAGCAGCCATCATATTATCACCAAATGCCGCGACAATAGCCCATAACGCAAATTTTCCACCTAAATACTGGTTAACCAATAGGCTTGTGCAAATATTAGCATCGGTGTTAATAATAGCAGTTAATTTATCCGAATTTGGTATATCACCACTGCGATGATGATCAACATAAAATACGTCAATGTTGTTAGTTAACAAGGTATTAAGTGGCTCTAGGTTCTTTTCCATTGAAATATCAAGCACAGTTACAGAGCTTGCTATAGTACTTGGCACTTGCTGCAATAACTCGATATCTCGCTTTACGCCAGTAATTAGCGTTGATTTCCTCGGCTCAGTCAAACGCAGTTGTAATAACGCTAATATGCCATCTGCGTCACCGTTAAAAACATCATAATACACACTATATTCCTTGTTAAAATAATCAGAACTTTTTTATTGAATGATTTGTTGCTTAATAAGGTAATTGACAACTTGTTGCGCACATTGCTGTACGCTTTTGTTATCAGTATCAATGTGAATATGCGCGGTCTCAGGAGCCTCATATGCCGAACCGATACCGGTAAAGTCTTTAATTTCACCTGCTCTTGCTAGCTTATATAACCCTTTTGGATCGCGTTGCTCGCAAACTTCAATGGGAGTATCGATAAAAACCTCAATAAACTCTCCCTGATTTAATTTGCTTTCCGCAAGAGCTCTGTCTGCTCGAAATGGCGATATAAAAGCCGTAGAAACAATTAAGCCAGCGTCAACAAAGAGCTTAGCCACTTCACTAATTCGACGAATATTTTCGACTCTGTCTTGATCAGAAAAACCTAAATCCCCATTTAGGCCATGGCGAACATTATCACCATCCAACAAATAACTATGACATTGACGTTCAAAAAGCAGTGCATCAACCGCATTGGCTATTGTCGATTTACCTGAGCCACTTAAGCCGGTATACCAAAGTAGGGCCGGTTTTTGCTTTTTAAGCTCAGCACGTTGTTTTTTATCAATGTGCTGAGGATGCCAAACAGTATTTTCAGTTTTCATACGATTCCAATTAATTCACAAAATACATTTTTATATCATGATACTAAGCTTAGCTAACTCGATAGTGTACTCATCGTCATATTACATAAACTAAGATATAGCCACGCTACTGATTCATCAAACAATGAGTTAACTCTAAAACTTATAAACTTGCGGTAACATCACTAACACAACGATGCTATACACTGCTGTTACCGGCCAGCCATACCTTATAAAGTCAGATATCTTATAGTTACCAGCATTAAACACCATAATGTTAGTTTGATAGCCGTAAGGACTAATAAAACTACCACTTGCAGCAAAGGCAACTGCCATAACTAATGGTAATGGGTTAACGCCCAAGCCAATGGCAACATTATAGGCAACCGGAAAAATTAACGCAGCCGCAGCACTGTTAGTAATAACTTCCGTTAAAAATAAGGTAACAAAGAAAATAACCACGAGCGCAATAATGGCACTTTGTTCTGCGAGTAATTGCTCAATTTGTCCAGCAAAAATACCCGCTACGCCACTACTTTCAAATGCCTGCGCTAATGTAAGCGCCCCTAAAACGATTAACCAAATTTCAATTGGAAAACGACGTTTAATTTCATTTACCGTTAAACAGCCAGTAAGAATAAGGATTGCAATATAAAACATTAAGCTCGACAGCAAGCTTATGCTGGTAAATAACGTCACACCTATTGCGATAATAAAACCAAATATTGCGAGTGAGTCTCGCCAACCGGTTAGCATGCTGTCAGGTGTATGACCGGATAAAATAAAAAAGTTTTTACTTAGGTTCGTTCGGGCACTAAAGTCGTTACCAACGGCAAGAACGAGAAAGTCACCCGCTTGAATTTTAATCTCACCAAGTTTACCGGATAATGACGTTCCCTCACGACGAATTGCAACAACAGCGGCATCAAAACGAGCACGAAAACCTGCCGTTTTAAGCGTTTTACCAATAACAGCTGAGTCAGGTTTGATCAATACCTCGGTAAGGTTTTCACGTAATAAGCCGTTTTGCTCAGCAAAGAGTGATAATCCATCAAATTGCTGCAAGACAAGTACTTTGCTTATATCACCACTAAAAATAAGTCGGTCTTGACATTGTATAATTTCGTCAGGAGCTACTGGAGAAATTAAGCGGCCTTCTCGTACTAATTCCACCAAAAACAATGCATCCAAATTACGTAAACCATTATCTTCAATACTTTTACCAATTAACTTTGACTGTACCTTTACTTCCGCCTCTACAAGATACTCTTTTACCTTTAACGCGTCATTTTTCATATCTGCTAAGGTATTTTGTCGGCCAAGAATAACGAGTAAACATAGAACTAATGCAACAATGCCAATTAAACTAAACTCAAAAAAACCTAAACTTAAATGCCCCTGTTCAATCCATAAAGAATTAACAATTAAGTTGGTTGAAGTACCAACCAGCGTTAAAGTGCCACCGATTATCGCCGCAAATGACAAAGGCAAAAGCAATTTACCAGGGTTAACTAAGGTGTTCTTTTTAACCGTTGAAATCAAAGTTGCAACGACCGCGGTATTGCTGATCAATGCAGAACTTAACGCGGTAAAAATTAAGGTTTTAGCGCTTGCTGATTTAGCATTACCACTTAGCATTACTGCTGACATTCGCCGTAAAATACTTGTACGCTCATAGGCAAATGAACATAACACTAATAAAAGTAAAGTTACTAAACCAGGGTTAACGGCATTATTTAAGATATCATTAGATGATACAAATGAGCTTGCTAAGCAAACTAAAGTTACACTACCAAAAACACGTTCAGGAATAGTAGGAAAGCGAATAAGCGCAACCAGCGTCATCAAAAAAATCACAACAAATAGCCACTGAGATAATATCATGTCAGTGGCCTGGTCAACTGCGGAAGAGAAAATATCGTATTGAGCATTATTTTTTCAGTAAGTCGCGTGCACCCCAATGTGGAAAATGCTTACGAACAAGAATATTTAGCTCTTTTTCAAACTCCGAATATTGATGTTGCTGCTGAGCTTCTAATGCACCGTTAATCATACCAGCACCGACAGTGATATTGCTCAATCGGTCAATAATAATAAAAGCGCCAGTTGCCTTGTTTTGTGAATATGCATCGAAATGCAATGCTTCTGCCACTTCAATATTAATGACACCAATTTCATTTAAAGCGAGTTGATCTACAGCGCTTTCTTCTAGGGTATTAACATCAATTCTATGGGCAATACTTAAAGCATGCCCCGTGGTTAGCTTACTACCATGTTTAATATAATACTCACGGCCTGGCTCAAGTTCATCTTCATGCATCCAAACAACTGTTGCACTAATTTCTTTTGCTGATGTTGGCACATTACCTTTCTTAACAATCATTTCGCCACGGCTAATGTCAATTTCATCATCAAGCGTTAAGGTAATTGCCAAGCCTTGATCGGCCCTTTCTAATTCACCTTCAAAGGTCACTATAGATTTAACAGTACTTGTTTTACCGGAAGGTAAAGCAACAACTTCATCACCAACACGAATATGACCTGAAGCAACGGTACCAGCAAAGCCCCTAAAGTTTAGATTTGGACGATTAACATATTGCACTTGTAAGCGAAATTGCGTGAAGTCTTTTTTATCATCTACTTTAATGGTATTTAATAGCTTCATCATTGTTGCGCCCGGATACCAAGGCATATTGACACTTTCTTCAACAACGTTATCACCATTTAGCGCCGAAATAGGCACAAAACGTACATCGTCAAAGGCAAGTTCATCAGCAAATTGACGATACTCTTTCTTAATGTCTTGGTAACGTTCTTGGCTATAGTCCACCAAATCCATTTTATTCACCGCTACTAGTACGTGCTTCACACCCAATAATGAACAAATAAAGGAATGACGGCGAGTTTGTACTTGTACGCCATGGCGAGCATCAATTAAAATAATGGCTAAATCACAAGTTGAAGCACCCGTTGCCATATTACGTGTATATTGCTCATGGCCCGGCGTGTCAGCAATAATAAATTTACGCTTGTCTGTTGCGAAGTAGCGATATGCAACATCAATGGTAATACCTTGTTCTCGTTCCGATTGTAAACCATCAACCAGTAAGGCTAAGTCAACTGAATCACCGGTGGTGCCAGACTTTTTACTATCATTTTCAATTGCCGCTAATTGATCTTCAAAGATCATTTTCGAGTCATGCAGTAGTCGCCCTATTAAGGTACTTTTACCATCATCAACGCTGCCACAAGTGAAAAAGCGCACCATTTCTTTATTTTCATGTTGCTTTAAATAAGCTTCAATATCTGTTTCAAGTAAGTCTGTTTGTTGCTGACTCATGTTTATTCCTTGGAATTTATTACCGGCAATGGCCGATTCATTAAATAGCTAAAATCAAAAGTTAAATGAATAAAGGACTAAATTAAAAGTACCCTTCCATTTTCTTTTTCTCCATAGAGCCCGCAGAGTCATGATCAATCACACGGCCCTGTCGCTCAGAGGTTTTTGTTAGTAGCATTTCTTGAATAATTTCAGGCAATGTCGATGCTGTTGATTCAACCGCGCCAGTTAACGGGTAACAACCTAAGGTTCTAAAACGAACATTTTTCATCTGCACTTCTTCGCCTTCTTCAATTGGCATACGGTCGTCGTCAACCATAATTAAAGTGCCGTCACGCTCAACGACAGGCCTTTTCTCGGCTAAATATAAAGGAACAATTTGGATATTCTCTAGGTAGATATATTGCCAAATATCTAACTCAGTCCAGTTTGATAGAGGAAATACGCGAATGCTTTCGCCTTTATTTACCTTGCCATTGTATACATTCCAAAGCTCAGGTCGCTGGCTTTTAGGGTCCCAACGATGATTTTTATCTCGAAATGAATAAACACGTTCCTTGGCGCGAGACTTTTCTTCATCACGACGTGCACCACCAAATGCAGCATCAAAGCCATACTTATCAAGTGCTTGTTTTAAACCTTGGGTTTTCATCACATCGGTGTGCTTAGCACTGCCATGAACAAATGGACTTATATCCATTTCAATACCTTCAGGATTTTTATGAACTAATAAATCAAAGCCATGCTCTTTCGCCATTTGATCGCGAAACTCAATCATTTCCTTGAATTTCCAATTGGTATCAACGTGAAGCAGTGGGAACGGTATCTTTCCAGGAGCAAAAGCCTTGCGAGCTAGGTGTAATAATACTGCAGAGTCTTTACCAACGGAGTAGAGCATTACAGGGTTATCAAACTCTGCAGCTACTTCACGGATAATATGGATAGACTCGGCTTCAAGCTTTTGTAAATGTGTTAAATGCATCGCTGTTCACTAAAGGTGGTGGCATAATATTGTCAAATATCATGCCACAGCAACAACACATTATCCATATAAGTAAAAGCTTGTTTATATCAAAAAGGTATAAAAAGAAGAGTAGTTACCATCAATGTACTAATAAGGAGGGTTTTCTAAGTTATTTTTATAGCGACGAATTAACGATAAAGACGAGGATGACAATGTTTCACTTTCAATATCAGCCATAGGTTTTGTCATAACATTGAGCACCTCTTTTCCAAGCTGCTTACCTAGTTCAACCCCCCATTGATCATAAGAGTTCACTTGCCAAATAACGCCTTGAACAAATATTTTATGCTCATATAGGGCTAATAATGCACCAAGTGATTTAGGATCAAGTTGTTCCATTAGTATGGTATTACTTGGCGTATTGCCTTTCATAGTTTTATGACTTGCTAAGCGCTCTGCCTCTTGCTCTGTTGCGCCATTTGCCAATAACTCAGCATGAGCCTGCGCCAATGTTTTCCCTTGCATAAGCGCTTCACTTTGGGCGAAACAATTTGCCACTAGAGCATCATGATTCGCTAAAAATTGGCTGGTAGGAGCGAGGGATAAAATAAAATCGGTAGGAATAATATCAGCACTTTGATGCATTAATTGCATAAAAGCATGTTGCCCGTTGGTACCTTCTTGACCAAAAACAACAGGTGCTGTCAGATAACTTAGTGTCTCACCATTTTTATTTACTGACTTACCATTACTTTCCATATCGGTTTGCTGTAAATAGCCAGGTAAAGCTCGTAGCGCGTGATTGTAAGGTAATATAGCTAAACTTGGATAACCTAAAGTATTACGGTTCCATATGCCCAGCATAGCCATAATTATTGGCATATTTTGCTCAAATGGCGCACTTTTAAAATGTTCATCCATTTCATATGCGCCAGCTTTCAGGGCATTAAAATGTTTATTGCCAATAATTAAAGCTAATGGCAAACCTACAGCAGACCACAGTGAAAAACGACCACCAACCCAATCCCACATTGGCAGTATATTTCTCTCATTAATACCAAATTTCGTAGCCGCAGCAATGTTTGAACTTACCGCGTACCAATGCTGGGCAATAATGTCTTTCGATAACTCATCATTACCAATTTTTGCATTTAACATCCACTTTTTCACGATAGTGGCATTTAATAAGGTTTCTTGAGTCGTAAAGGTTTTTGATATAACAACCACAAGTGTTGTTTTAGGATTGAGTTTATTAAATTTTTCTTGTGCTGCATCACCATCAACGTTAGCAAGCACATGCGCTTTTAATCCTGGCTGATGAAAAGGAACTAACGCTGATAAGGCAACTTTAACACCATAATAAGATCCACCAATACCAATGGCTAAAATATCAGTAAACTTTTCACCACTGATTGAACGCACCTTGCCTGATTGCACATCATCGACGATGCTTGCCATTCTCGCTTCGGTATCAATAACTTCTTGGGCTTGCTGCCCTAAAAACTTAAATTTAGCTGAATTGGATGAACGCAACACAGTATGTAAAACCGCACGATTTTCAGTATTATTTATCAATTCACCTGAAAATTGTGCCGATATATTTTCTTTTAACGCTAAGCCTTTAGCGAATGAGAAAAGGCTTGAGAGCTCACTGTCTGTTATATTCTGTTTAGCATAATCTAAGTATAACCCTGCAGCAGATACTGAATATTTTTTAATACGATTAGTATCGTCAAATAACGAAAAGATCTTTCGCTTAGCTGCAAAAACGCTTTGCTTTGCAAAATATTCAATATCCATATATCTACCGCGATGCCCTACTATTTTCTAATAATAACAATTGAATTAATGATTAGAAGTTAACTGCTTTAAATAAACAGAAAACTCTTCAGCTAATTCTGGGTGGCGTAAACCGTATTCAACATTAGCTTTCATATAGCCCAGCTTTGAACCACAATCGTGCGATTTACCTGACATATGAAATGCTTCAACGGTTTCTTTTTCCATTAACATAGCAATAGCATCTGTTAGTTGAATTTCATCGCCCGCCCCTGGAGGAGTTATTTTTAATAACTCCCAAATTTTTTGAGATAACACATAACGCCCAACAACTGCTAGGTTTGACGGTGCTTCTTCGACGGGTGGTTTTTCAACAATTGCCGTCATTGCCTTTGATTCGCCTGGCGCAAGTTCAGTGCCACCACAATCAACAACACCATAGCTACTTACTTGCTCCATAGGTACAGGCTCAACCATAATTTGGCTATAACCACCAACTTCATTATAACGAGTTAACATGGCTGATAAATTTTCAGTTTTTAAGTCCGCTGAAGCTTCGTCTAAAATAACATCTGGCAAAACAACAACAAATGGCTCATTGCCAATAATTGGGCGCGCTTTTAACACTGCATGGCCTAGACCTTTGGCTTCACCCTGACGTACGTGTAAGATGGTTACATCTTTTGGGCATATAGCCTGAATTTCATCTAAAAGTTGACGTTTTACACGTTTTTCTAGCGTGGTTTCAAGTTCAAAGGATTTATCAAAATGATTTTCAATAGCATTTTTTGAAGAATGTGTAACAAGAACTATCTCTTTAATTCCTGCATCAATACACTCATTTACGATATACTGAATCAACGGTTTATCAACAATAGGTAACATCTCTTTTGGTATTGCTTTCGTTGCTGGTAGCATTCTCGTGCCTAAACCAGCTACTGGAATTACCGCTTTTTTAATTTTATTACCCACACTATTTCCTTAAATTATATTTTAATTTACTTTTCTTAATCCGATCCAAAAAGATCTCGAGTGTATACTTTATTTGTAACATCTAAAAGTTCATTCGACATTCTATTAGTGACAATTACATCAGATTCAGCTTTAAACTCATCAAGATTTTTAACAACTCTAGAATGAAAGAACTCGCTTGCATTTAAAGCAGGTTCATAAATAATAACTTCAATCCCTTCTGCTTTTATTTTCTTTATAACCCCTTGAATAGCAGATGCTCTAAAATTATCAGACCCCGATTTCATAATTAATCGGAAAAAGCCTACTTTTTTAGGTTTCTTCTTTAATATTGAATCTGCTATAAATTCCTTTCGAGTTTCATTTGCATCTACAATAGCTTTAATTAAGTTATTTGGCACATCTTCGTAATTTGCCAATAGTTGTTTCGTATCTTTAGGTAAACAATAACCACCATACCCGAATGATGGGTTATTATAATGAGTACCAATTCTAGGGTCTAAGCCTACACCATCAATTATATGCTTAGAGTCAAGCCCATGTATCTCGGCATAAGAGTCAAGTTCATTAAAATAAGAAACACGCATTGCAAGATATGTATTTGAAAACAGTTTTACCGCTTCAGCTTCTGTAGAGTTAATAAATAAGGTATCGATATTTTCCTTAAGTGCTCCTTTTACGAGAAGAGTTGCGAATATTTCTGCACGATCACTAATTTCACCAACAATAATTCTTGATGGATACAAATTATCATAAAGTGCTTTGCCTTCTCTTAAAAATTCCGGAGAGAAAATTATATTGTCACATGAAAACTCTTTTTTAATTCGTTCAGTATAACCTACAGGAACCGTCGACTTAATTATCATTACCGCATTAGGATTTATTTTCATTACATCCTTTATTACTGCTTCAACTGATGACGTATTAAAATAATTTGTTGCTACATCATAATCAGTTGGCGTAGCTATAACCACAAAGTCAGCATCGAGGTAGGCTTCATTTTTATTAAGCGTTGCCTTGAAGTTGATAGACTCATTAACTAAAAATGATTCAATTTCCATATCTACTATTGGAGATTTCTTGTTATTTAAAAGGTCAACACGATCTTCTACAATATCCACTGCAACTACATCATTATGTTGTGCTAACAACATTGCATTAGATAAACCAACATACCCTGTACCAGCTATGGCAATTTTCATTTCAGCCTCTTTAAATTAACTACTATTAGCATTGAAGATAAATCAACCGGGCCAATGCCAAAACACCGTGATTTTTAATAAATAAAGATTATCATCTAAGACCTTATTCCATATAGCTGTGTTCACTCTAGGAATACGTTCTTTTTATTATGAAGAACTCACAATCGAATATTACTTATATTGTTCAGCAATCCAATTTTGATATGAGCCATCCATAACACTTTGCCACCAGGCTTCATTATTCAAATACCAGGCAACAGTTTTCGCAATACCGCTATCAAAGCTTTCTTTAGGCGTATAACCCAACTCATTATTGGTTTTTGTCGCATCAATAGCATAACGACGATCATGGCCAGGTCGGTCTTTAACATAAGTGATCAATGATTCCGTATTTTGCGCTATCGCCGCCTTGGCATTTGGAAAGCGCTTGGCCAAGTCGGCATTTTTAGTAAATTCTTGCTCAACTAATTTTGAAATAGTTTTCACTATATCTATATTGGCCCACTCATTATTACCACCGATATTATAATTTTCGCCAACACGACCTTTTTGCAATACTAAGTCAATGCCATAGGCATGATCTTCAACATATAGCCAATCTCGTATTTGTTGACCATCACCATAAATAGGGAGCGCTTTATCATGCAAGATATTGGTGATCACTAAAGGGATAAGTTTTTCTGGAAAATGGAACGGGCCATAGTTATTTGAACAGTTACTGGTGGTAACATTTAAACCAAAAGTGTGATGATAAGCACGCACTAAGTGATCACTAGCCGCTTTACTAGCAGAATAAGGAGAATTAGGCGCGTAAGCGGTATCTTCAGTAAAAGCAGGATCGGTTGCCGATAAAGTACCATAAACCTCATCGGTTGATACATGATGAAAACGGTGATTTTCAAGAATAGTTTCACCATCTAGCCATACTTTTTTGGCCGCTTTGAGTAAGCTATAAGTGCCAATGATATTGGTTTCAATAAAAGCATCAGGGCCCGTGATAGAACGGTCAACATGTGACTCAGCCGCGAAATGCACCAAAGTATCAATACCGTGCTTGACAAGTAATGTTTCAACCAGCGCTTGATCACAAATATCACCGTGGATAAAAGTAAAGTTACCCTGATCTTTAACTTGTGCTAAATTAGCAATATTACCCGCATAGGTTAAGGCATCTAACACCACAACTTGATCATCCGGATATTTTCCCAGCCAATAATGTACAAAATTTGCGCCGATAAAACCTGCACCGCCGGTGACTAATAACTTTTTCATAATAATCTCTAATATTCTTGTCGTTAACTCGAAAGCTGCTCAAGGCTTAATGTTGTCATCATTTCTTTTAATTGTGCTTGCCAGTGCAGTAAGGAAAGTTCTGGCAAGGCGTCTGCCATACTCGACTTATCCAGTACACTATAATGTGGTCGCTGTGCAGGCGTTGGAAACTGCTCCGTGGTAATGGGGTTAATCGAAATTTTCTTCTTCAATAAACCTAAATCAATAGCAATGTTTTGAATGGCAACGGCAAAATCAAACCAACTGGCGACACCGGTGTCAGTATAATGATGGGTACCTACTAGCTGGATCTCTACGCTTAATAAACAGGCTTGCGCTAAGCCTTTGGCATAGGTTGGCGTACCTATTTGATCACTTATAATGCCAAGCTCTGATTTAACTGACATCAATTTCAGCATGGTTTTGACGAAATTATTACCATGGGTTGAATAAACCCAAGAGGTACGGATTATTGCACTCTTTTCTGGATATATTTCAGCAATTAGTTTTTCACCTTCAGCTTTGCTAGCGCCATAAACACCCAGCGGTTTAATGTCATCGTTAGGTAGATACGGAGCGCCTTTATCGCCGTGAAAAACAAAATCCGTCGATATGTGCACAAACGGGATATTTGCATTTTTGCAGGCGTGGGCAAGATTGCCGACCGCGATTGCATTAAGCGCATAAGCATTTTCAACATCTGATTCAGCATTATCTACCGCGGTATAGGCAGAGGCATTAATCACCGCATTAGCACTATATTTCGCTAAAGCCTCTGATATTGAAGCGATACTATTAATATCAACATCATCTCGACCTAAACAAACAATTTCATCTTCAACTGTTGAAAGTTGACTCAACTCCCACGCTAGCTGACCAGACTTTCCAATAACCAATACTTTCATTGAATTTCTATCTATACCTATTTAAACGCAGGGGCATCTTTAAATAACAAACCGACATCATCTTTGGCAGATAACGATGGTTTTTCACCATCAACAAGCGGCCATTGAATATTTAGCTCGGGATCATTCCAAAGTAACGAGACTTCATGTTTTGGTGCGTAGTAATCAGTGCACTTGTAAACAAATTCTGCTGACTCACTCATCACATAAAAGCCATGTGCAAAACCTTCAGGTACCCATAACTGGTGCTTATTTTCTTCAGAGAGTACAACGCCAACATGTTGACCAAAAGTTGGTGATGTTCTCCGCATATCTACAGCAACATCGTAAACTTTACCTGATGTAACCCTAACAAGCTTACCTTGGGTATTTTCAAGTTGATAATGCAAGCCTCGCAAAATACCATGGCTTGATTTACTATGGTTATCTTGTACAAATTCCCTTTTAGCACATTTTTCACTAAACTTATCAACACGAAACGTTTCCATAAAAAACCCGCGTTCATCACCGAAAACTTGCGGTTCGATAATCTTGACATCAGGAATTGCAGTTTCAATATACTTCATTAAAAAACACGCTCTTCAATTAACTTTAATAGGTATTCGCCATAGCCGCTTTTGCGTAATGGTTCAGCAATTTCACGTAATTTTTCTTCACTTAACCAGCCATTACGAAATGCAACTTCTTCTGGGCAATTAACTTTTAACCCTTGTCGCTTATCAATAGTAGAAATAAATTGTGCTGCTGCGAGTAAATCATCATGAGTGCCAGTATCTAGCCAAGCGGTGCCACGGCCCATTATCTCTACTTTCAACTCACCTGCTTGCAGGTATTGATCTATAACATCAGTAATTTCTAACTCACCACGTGCTGATGGTTTAACTTGTTTAGCATACTCAACGACCCGTGAATCAAAAAAATACAAACCTGGAACGGCATAGTTTGACTTCGGCTTTTGAGGTTTCTCTTCAACTGAGATTGCGGTACCACCGTCATCAAACTCAACAACACCATATGCACCAGGATTAGATACATGATAACCAAAAACCGTGCCGCCAGCTTGTTGAACATTAGCATTTTTTAACGATTTAACTAAATCATGTCCGTAGAACATGTTGTCGCCCAAGACTAAAGCAGCAGCAGACCCCGCAAGGAATTCTTCTGCTAGAATAAAGGCTTGTGCTAAGCCATCTGGGCTAGGCTGCTCTTTATAAGCTATTGAAATACCAAAATTATCTCCATTGCCTAACAGGTTTTCGAAGCGATGAATTTCTTCAGGAGTAGAGATAATGAGTATATCTTTGATACCTGCTTGCATTAATGTTGCAAGTGGATAATAAACCATTGGTTTATCATAAACTGGCATCAATTGCTTGCTCACCACTTTTGTTAATGGGTATAAACGAGTACCGCTGCCACCAGCCAATACAATTCCTTTACGCATATAAATTACCTAAATCTCTAATTAAACAAATCAAAATATTGTTGTTTGACAATTTTCCAAGTGTAGCGTCGGCTTGCGATTTCTTTCATCTCATTCGCATTGGAATAAGATGCCATCTGATTTATTAATATTTCTAAACTTTTACTCGTTGAAAAAAACTGAGCTTTATTTTCTGTGGAAGCACGATTGTAATTACAATCAAAAGCTAAAATAGGTTTAGAAAAGTGCATCATTTCAACCAATGAAGGATTAGTTCCACCAGCAGAGTGACCGTGAACATAGAAGCTACATGCTTGACGAATATTAAATAAAGTATTTAGATCATAAATAGGATCTACAATATCTATATTAGTAAAACTACTATATTTAGCTTTCATTGCTAAACCAAAATCACTATTGTTCCAGTTCCCAATAAACATTAAATTCTTTTTAGACTGGCTAAAAGCTTCTAATATCATTTCAACATTATTTTCAGGTTCAATACGACACAAAGCGAGAGCATAGTCATTATCACATGCCGACAACGTATCGATAATTGCATGATCGCCACCATATGCAATAACTGTACTTTCAATTGAATATTCATTACTGACATAATCTGCAATGGCTTGATTGTCCGATATTACGACATCTGAATATTTTACAGCTAATTTTTCAGAATACTTTAGAAATTTTTTAGGCCACTTACTCCATTTTCCTCGACGCCACTCCAAACCATCTATATTAGTAACTATTTTAGCCTTTGAAAAAAACCTAAACAATGGAAGGAAAATACACCCAGAGACACCTAATATAAGAATAGCTTTAGGTCGAGAAAATAATGCATGGCATAATGACAAAATGTCATAAATAACACTTTGAGCACCATTCGCCCCCACAGGAAGGTAAACTAACTTTGCATTCTTATAGACTTTTGGTTTATCCCGATAACTTTTTGAAGAACAATAAACCGTAATATTTCTATCACTATCATCTTCACTCAATAGGTTCTCAACAAGCGTCTCAAAGCCACCATAACATGCAGGAACACCAACGGTTCCAATAATTGCTAACATCTATATACCTTAATAAAACAAAACGTTTCAATTATAATTTAATGTTGGTTAATTTCATATCCTGACAAACCACCTTTTGAGAATACTTGTTGGGCAAGCCATTTACTCCCATATGCATTTAAATGGTCATCATCAAAATAAATTGGCTCTCCATCTATATATTGAGAGCAGCTACTTTCAGGACACAATATGCTATCAAAGTCGATGAGCGTAACTCCTTGCATCCCCGTTAATAGCTCAATCACAATGTCATTTGCCAATTTATACTTCACATCAACAGTACTTGTCATTTCACTTGTTATGTCGTACCTGCGCGCATAAGCAACTTGCTTAAGCGGAGATTTTTCCATAAATTTAGGAACTTGCAAAAGCACATAAACTTTTTTTCCTTGTTTAACAAGAGATTCTATATAGGTTCGGTATTCTTCGTTAAAACTTTGATCTCTTACTAAAGTATCGAAACGATTAGCAATAAAAACGTTATCTGTTTCTAATAGCTCACGCGTAATTTTATCTTTGACTGTCTCACACTGGCTAGAAACAAAACTCGTAGAATAAAATTTACAACTACCTGCAGAGGCATCTTTAATCGACCAACCAAGTGATAATGACGCCTCTTTAAAAAAATGAGAAAAATGTCCTGCATGAGAATCGCCAATCAACAATGATACCTCTCCTTGCTCAGATTTACTGATAAAACATGTATCAGAGCTTAGAGAATTGTGACAGCCAATTGTTTCTACTCTGCTATAGGATAAAGGCATATCGAATCGCTCAGGATATCCTCCATTTTTAGATATTAATAAACTAACAATAATCACTAACGTAGATGGTAGAGCATAAACAACAATAAAAGTTTTTCTAGGTGTCATTTTAAGACGTCTAAACGGCTTCTCAATATACTTCCATGACAGCCATGAGACTAAAAGTATAAATGAAATTAGTACTGCCCCTAATAAAAAATCGAAATTTTTATTTTCGGTTAGATAACGAGCAAAAGTTAAAATAGGCCAGTGCCACATATACAATGAATAAGAAATAAGGCCAAGAAAGACAATTACTCTTCCCGACAAAAGAATCCCTATTTTTGTGCTATGCCCTGAGTAGATAATTAACGCAGCCCCTAAACAAGGAATAAATGCTGTAACTCCAGGAAACATCACAGACTTATCTATATATATAAAACTCAAAATAATTAAAAGTAAACCAAAGGAAGACATATATTCACTGACTTTACCTGACAGTTTTCGACTCTCAGGGAGCATAGCTAAATAACTTCCTAAAAGAAGTTCACCCGCTCTAGAAGGCAATAAAAAATATGAGTATGTCGCCCACTTTTGCTCAGACGCCATCCAAGTGGCCAATAGAAATGAACTAACCATTAGGATCAAAACAAATATTCGCAATCTATTTTCAGATGAAAAAAATCGCAACGCAAAGATTAGTAAAATTGGCCAAATAAAGTAATATTGCTCTTCAACTGATAAAGACCAAGTATGTAATAATGGTTTAACATTATCAGCTTGAAAATAATTTCCAACAAGTGCATAGCGTACGTTCGCCAAAAACACGGTGGCAGCTAATGTAGAGTTCCCTAGTCCTTTATAATCAAATGGTAACTGAATAAAATATCCTGCCAGCAAAGTCACTGCCGTAACAGCCACGAAAACAGGAATAATGCGCTTAATTCTACGCTGATAAAATAACGAGAAGCTAAAGTTCTTAGCCAACATCTCATTAAAAATAATCTTTGTTATTAAAAAGCCAGATATTACAAAAAAAATATCAACTCCAACAAATCCACCTGGCATCCAAGTAGCATTAACGTGAAAGATTAATACTGAGAGAACCGCTATAGCTCTCAAACCATCAATTTCAGGTCTATATTTAATCACACCCATTTTACCTTTTTACATCCACAAACATCCCTCAAGATGCGAATTAAATTAAATTATATTGCGCAATATAATTTTTAAACGATTGGTTAAACTGTTTAGCACTAAACTGTTCCGACATTTCCAGTGCATTCTTGGCGTAGTTTTTCCATAACTTTTCACTACTACTTAAGTAACCGAGAAACTCAACAATCTCTTGTACATGCTCAGCATTTACCAACAAACCATTATTTTCAGTTACAAACTCAATGGGTCCTCCTACATTTGGCGCGACAACAGGAGTACCGCAAGACATCCCTTCAAGCAATGACAAGCCAAAAGTTTCAACACAGCTATCAACTGAAGAAAGATTCAAAACGGCAAAGCTTTTTAAGAAATGTTCCTGGATATTTTGGGGCCTTATTAAAAAGGTCATATTACTTGGTGGGAGGTGCTCACGCTTAAACGCTTCAAGCTCATCTTTTTGACAATTAACGGCTGCTATAACGTTAAATTCAGGAAGACCCTTTGCAATGAGTACTAACTTATCAATGCCTTTATAAATTTTTAATGAGCCTGCGAAAAACAATTGTTTGCCATTAAACTTATCTTCGTAGTTAATCACATTATCTATACAAAAATCACTGCGTAAACCATTATAAAGTACATCTTGCTTAGGTTTATTAAATGCTTCGCATTCACTTAGATATTTTGAAACGAAAATGACATGACTTGCACAATGCTCAATAAAAAAACGTAAAAAGCGCTTAAAAATATTAGGAGTGATGTAGGTTTCATGGACATAATAAACTATATTTTTTGCAAAAAATTTACTGGCCAAAGCAGCACCAAAAGGAAGCATAGTATTAATAATGACTGTTGATTTTCTGCCTTGTAAGCCGCCAATGAGAAGATAAGCAGTAAGCTTTACAAAAATAATTATTTGCGCTAAAAAAAAATAGAGTAACTGTAAATATTTAGAGTTACTGCGAGCATAAAAGCAATTAACTCGCTTAGCCTTGACGTCGCTTAAGAAGCCTAAATGCTTGCTAGTAAAAACATAAGTATTCTTTGCTATATGGGCTTCACTATCAATCGCATCCTTTAGTACTCGAGGGCTACCACTATAATCATTAAATAAATGTACAAAGTACAAATCAGTTTCAGTAACGCTTCTCATATCATCTAGCCTTTAGAATTCGTGCTGGAATACCACCGATTACAACATTATCAGGAAACTCCCCCTTAACAACAGCACCTGCAGCAACAACACACCCATTTCCAATAACAGCACCGTCTAGTAAAGTAACTTTAGCTCCTATCCAACACCCGCAACCAATACTAATCCCATTGTGACTAACACCTTGAAGTCTGATCAGTTTTTCAGTATCTTCAAATAGGTGATTTTCAGGATGGGCACTAAAATAAGATCCAATAATTGTATCTGAGCCTATTTCAACACCACCAGCACCACCAATATGAGCAAATTCACCAATACCTACATTTTTTCCTATAGCAATCTCTTTTCCTGTAGAGACTAAACTACCACTAACCTTTAATATTGAAAACGAACCCACCGAAGACGAGGACCCTATACTCAAACCTTTTCTACCTATCCCCTCTAAGGTGACAAAGTCACCTATAGAAACACCAGAGCTTACAAATAGATTACTTTTTCCAGAAAGACGAACACCACGACCTAAGCTGACCAATTTTCTAAGGCGAAACAATCCTTTAATTATTCCAATAGAATATCTAAATAATATAAATAATAAATCTAAACTGTTAATTGACTCATCAAGTGCAAAGTCTCTTTTTTTCAACTTTGTAACCGTATAATTTATAATTTTTTTAAGCATTTTCTAAATTCTTCTTTTTTAAGTAATTAGCAATAGCAAATAGAATCGCAATAACAAACGTACTTAACCCATTAAAAAGCACATGTCCAGCCGCCAACGAGTGCAAAAACAAAAGTAATATAGCGAGTAAAAATACATAATATTTAAACAAGGATACAATCAAGAAGAAAAAACCTGTTAAATACGCTATAGCACCGATTATTCCATACATAAATAGGACATCAAATAAGTCCGTTTCTAAAGTATCAAATACACTTACATGCAAAAGAGATTGAAAAGATAAAAATGCTCCACTGCCAAAAATTAATCTGGTAAGAATTTCTTGCTGAGAAAAAAATACTTGAAATGCATTTTCTACAAAACCAATTCGACCACTTCCTATAAATGCAATAAAGTTTTCTGCAAGTTCATATCGTTTTACTACGATGTCAAATACAACAGAAAAAATATCAATTAATTTAGGTAGTAGCGAGAGAAAAACGATAATTACAATACCTACAGCCAAAAGCCTGTATTTCGAATTAAGTATAAGCAGAGTAATCAAGAGCAGAGAAAAAATTAATGCCGTTTTAGATCCTATAATCGCAGTAGAAAGGGCAAAAATCACAAGACTAGATGTTCGAATATTAGAATACAAATTATGCTTCTTTAAGCCAAACATTATTAAGCTACATACCCCCATGTAAACCCCAATTCCATTTCCCGATGCGAAAAACCCTTTAGTGCCGAAGCCATAGCCATATGTATCATTTCCAAGCCCTGTAATTAAAGAAAAAATAAGACTAAATGAAATAATGAATAAATTTTTCTTTAAAAAATCAGAGAATAATTCAATATCTAAAGAGGTTCGAATATAAAAAGAAAATACGATACACATCAACGATAAATACACTAATTTATAACTCGACATCACTCCATATAAAAAGCCATATTGATCTTGATGAAGAAAAGCAATACAAACCTCAATAATTAACGGATAAAATAGTATCAATGTCCAAAATATGTTTACCCGATGAAGATAAACAACAATAAAAAGCATAAATGTCGCGATTAGACGCCCTAATTGAGATGGAGAAGCAAGTCCCCCTTCAGAAAGGTAACCACCAACAACAAGAAACCCATTAAGCATATCAAATATAGGTAAAACTAAAAAAAGGAATGTAAAAACAACCTTCTTTTCAAACAGGGATACTGCCCTTATTGCTGGCTTTTTCTCGTATACGTACACTATTTCAGCCTATAAGATCTAAATAAAGTTTACTCCAGCTAAACTTTCTATTTGCCGCATTTGAAATACAGGTTCTATCATCTTCACTTAACTTTTCTATTCTCGTATTAATTGCACTCGCTAGCGACTTAGATGTTAATTTATCAGCATATGTAACAAACTCATCCATTGAAAGCTCTTGAGTAGCTGTATTTACGCCCGCACATCGACTAAATGCTGCAACAGGTAACCCAGCAGAGAATGCTTCTAATAATGTTTGCCCAAGAGGTTCATACCGTGAACTCATCACAAATAAATCACAACAGCGGTAATAGTCTTCCACTGTTCTTAATGGTTCAACTATAGTCACACGCTCCGTTAAACCAAGATCCTGAATTCTTTTTATATAGTTGGGCTTTTCATCTCCTCCCCCAACTAAAATTAAATGGCAATTATTTTCAAGCTCACTTATTGCTTCTATTAAAAGGTCAACCCCTTTTGCTTTTACAAAACGCCCAACAAATAAAATTAGCTTTTTATCTAATGGAAGGTTTAATTTTTGCTTTAACTGCGCCCTAGTATCATGATTTGCGACAAAGAACCTATTCTTATCCACTCCCGGCTTAGTTAAAAAATAATCACTTGGTTGGTTATTAGCTAATTCTATACATTGTTTACGCATAGTTTCACTAAAAACAAAATTTTCACATTTAATTAAAGAAAGTCTTTGGGCTTTTGAGTGAAAGGCTATAAATAGAAATCTTTTCAATTTTTTAACAAAACTCTCACTATCTGCTCCTTCACCACCAGATTGATTCGAAACTATAGAAGGTACTAAATAGCGAACATTCTTAAAACCCGCAGATATAGCCATCAGAGCACCGAGATGAAAACGCGCAATAACAATAGAATCAGCTCGTTTTTTTTTCAATCTTTTCAATATCTTATAAAGATTATAATTACTTACAATGATATTTAATGGTTTTAATAAAATGCTTGTTAATGGTGCAATAGGATAACGCTCAACCGGCACATCATCTATGACGGTAGAAAAGCGCTCTTTAGTGCTTTCAGGGACACCAATATCACTGACAATTATTCGTGAATTATGTCCTAGAGCTTTAGCTTCAATCGATAAGTGTCGCAATGAGTTTTCAACACCACCAATAGATGGCCAGTATGCATTGCTTATCAAAATTATATTTTTTTGCATTTTTATAAGTTACTTCTTAGCGATCGGATCAATAATTGATTTTACATCCAACCAAAGTTGCTCTGTTTCATTCTTAAACTCTTTCGCATTAGTTTTTATTTTTTTTGAAACATCCGAATCATCGTCAAGCGCAATATCTAGTACGCTTGCTAATTGATCGTCGGTCGCCTCAGGTGCAATAAGCAATTGTTCGGCATTATATTCTTCATATAATCGCTCATATTTATGACTCCAAGACGTTCCAATACAGGATTTCCCTGAAGATAACGCACTTATACATCCATGGTAACGCGAGCATACAGAAACACGCGAAGATTGAATAATGCCCTTAACCATTAACGGATTTTCTTCTTTTAATACCTCAAGTGGTTTGCCAAGCTTTGAAATGATTTCAGCAATCACTTGCCCGTCTTCATCACCTTCATGATTGAGCAAAAATGGAGTCAGACCGCGTTCTTCTGCTAAGCGTGCGTACGTTACAAATGTATTAACATATGAGTTTAACCATTTACTGTTTTTATTTCGCGGGTTAACCATATTTTTATTAGGAATTAAACAGAGCTTTTTATCACCATTATTAAAGTAATCAGGTACTATGCCAGTTATAGCGTTAGTAAAGTCTTTATATTGTCGTAGCGAGGGAAAACCACCACTTGCATTCTTCAAGTGCTGATAAGTGTCATCATCTCTCGCACAAACTAAAGAGGCGTTTGGGAAACCATTTTTAATCAAATTTTGAGTGCTTTCCTGTTCAAACGGCCCCATTGCTTGCGGCATAAATACGTACGCACCACCCTTACTTTTTAATCGTTTAGCTTCAGATGCTGCGTGACGAACACGTAAATCAGATCCCCATTGATCAGAGTATGAAAAACCAGATGCATCTACAATTACATCAATATCTGCTTCCGTGACAACTCCCCAGCCTTTCAACTTACCTCGGATAACATTCGGAATATATTTTGCTAAAAAATTCAAATCTAAATATGATTTACGTAGAGATAGCTTTTGCCAAGCGCCTATCGAAGCTCTTAATTTGTATGGTGCCTTTGAACCTGGAGTTAACGCTATTTCAGCTTCAGGCCAATACTGCTCTATTCGCTGTAATATTCCCTGCAGCATAAGTTCGGCGCCTTTATTTTCAAACTCAACACCTTTTAATTCAATTATCACAATTTTACCTCTTTAATTAGTTCCGCCGGACTTTTCTTTTGAGAGAAGGGTATTTTACCATCAGGATCAGCATAGCCTAATGAAATAACCATCAATGGTCGTTGGTTCGCACTTAAACCTAGTGCTTTCGACATTTTTTTCTCAAGTATTTCAATATCAGGCCAATTAATAACGCATGAACTTAAGCCCTGCGTTTCTAGTGCCAACATAAACTGCATCGCTGCTAGTGAACCGTCAATATAAATCACGTGACGATCACGTTCATACGGATAAGCGGCTAAATCGCCAACTAAAACCATGACAGATTGAAAGTTTTGTGAAAAACCGGCCGTTCCCATTGGAATAGCGCCTATTTTTCTCGCTTCAACAGGGTCGTTAAACAAATAAAACTCAAAAGGCTGGCGATTACAAGCGCTTGGCGCAAGCGTTGCTGCAGACAGCGCATTTTCAATTAGCTCTCGAGGAACTGGTTTGTCTTGGAACCAACGAACTGATCTACGTTGCACACATAATTGTTTAAATTGCTGAAAATTAATATCAGAGTTTACTATATCCTTATGAGCATAAGGCACAGAATTAAACTCGACTTTTTTTCCATCCATTTCAGTCAGTGATTTAAGAAATTTTTCTTTGGCCGCATCAATTACCTTTGACTCGCCAACAAGCGTAAAGTACTTTTGTAAAACTTCTTTTGCCCACTTTTCTTCTTCTGTATTAAGAACCTTTGCTAAATAGCATTTTACAAACTGTGCAACTGTTTCACTAATATACCCCTCAGCAAAAACCTCTCGCTGGGGTCGCATTATAAGACCCTTTTCTAAACGATGAATATTACGCCTTAATAATACACTGGAGTTTTCCGGCGATGCAGAATTTTTGAAATATGTTATTCGGCCTAATAATACCGACTGATGTTCACGAGAAAAACGACGGCTAAAAAAACAATAATAGACAGAAGACAAAAAACGACTTTTAACGAAGAAAGGTAAAATGGTTCGATTTATCCTTTCGATTAACATTTTCACTTTTTCAACTTGTTCAGCTGAAATAAAGCGTTTTAATAATGCTCGCATTATTACTCCAATTATTTATAAAGAGATCGACCTTTAATCGCTATACGTAAAGGTAACAAGAGAGAAATACTCATTATTTTTGCCATCGGCCATGTTTTAGGATGTAAAAATAATGCAACATAGGAGGCAGCGGCGTAGCTTAACACAGTTGCGATAGCAGCACCAACCGCACCGTAAGAAGGAATTAGTGTATAATTAATAATAATATTCAATAGCGCCCCGACTAACTGCGTAACCAATGAAAAGCGTAATAGATTTTCAGCCAATAACCACTTACTTAACAACGCACGCATAAAAATAAATATGCCAGCCCATATGTGTATGATTAGCACAGTTGAAGATGCTTGGTAACTATCCCCAAATAATATGCTGATAATAGGCTTACCTATAAAAAAGACGATTATTGCAATCGCAAAAGCAACACTAAATAAGAAGTCATTTAGCTTTTGCAAACTATTTACGTATTCCTGTTTTCCAACTTTTTTGGTATTTAAAAGCTTAGGAAAAAAAGAGCTAACAATTGCTAAAGGGAAGAAATACCAGACCTCGGATAAGCGAGATGCTACGGCATAAACACCAACCTCTTCGTTCGTACTTAACTGCCCGAGCATAACTTGATCAATCTTTAAATAAATAATAGCGGCAATACCTGATAGCATTAACCACCATGATTGCTTTACTAACAACAACGCCTTTTTTGAACAAAAGTTAAGCTGTTTTATTCCATGTCCGCGAACAATATATACCAATAAAAAAGCTAAACCTGTCACAGCTATTTCTATCGCAGCCAAGTAAACAAATATAGACAAGGAAGCATCATAATAAACGGCAACTAAACGAGCGATAGTCAATACCAGTAAGGAACCTAACCGAGCCTTTACTGCGTAGCGGTTTGCTACATGCGCTTGTAACCAATAGTCAAATATAAGCAAAGCAGTAAAGATATTAGCAATAATTAAAATTGAGAAAGCAAATTGCATTTCATCAGAGATGAAATAAGGAGATAAAAGCCAGGTTATGGAGGAAACTAAAACAGCTACAATTATTCGAATACCTAATGCTGTACCTAAAATTTTATTGCTATCATCAGGGAATCTAACTAACTCTCGAGTAACAATGGCGTTTAAGCCCATGGCAGAAAGTGGAGCAATAAGGGTGACAATAGCAATAAGGTAATTAAGCTGGCCAAATAAATCGGGACCAAGTTGTCGTGCTAATATCAATGTTGTTAATAAAGTTAACGACATTGAAACAATTTTCTCACTAATTAGCCAAACTGAGCTTCCTACGGCTGACGATACTTTCACAACATTCCATATTATTAAAAAGACGTATTAAACCGTAAACGACTTATCTAAGCAATAAAAACTCGGTAGAAATCGTCATTAATTAATATTAATCATTGCCTATAAAAAGTAGGCCTATTGTATTTAATAGATATACTCTCTTATAGTCCAGATAAAAAAAAACGGCCCTAAGGCCGTTTTTTCATTATACAATTACAGTTAAGTAATTATAAATTACATACCTTCGTATGCATCACTTAATAGCGCCATACGACCAGCGTTGTTTAAGTTACTGTAACCAGTAATCTTAATGTCGCCAGCTGGAGCTGTAGTTGTGATTGTAAGGCTAAGCTTAGTACCTGCAGTTAAACCAAATGCAGTTGTAACATCATCAAAACCAATCTTAGTTAACTTACCAGCTTCAGCTTGGAAAGGAAGAGTAGCTGAATAAGTGTTACCAGCAGTATCAAAAGCTGTTAGTAAAACATCGCCGTTTTGAGCGCCTGAGTTAGCAATTTCAAATTGAGTTACAATGTGAGAGTAGCCAACTGGAGCATATGGGAATGTTACTTCTGAACCGTTGATAGTCCAAGAACCAGCTGCGCTGTTTACTGATGCAGAATCATGAGTTTCAGCATCGTTATCATCGTAATTTACAACAGAATCAACAGAGAATGATTGAGTTGGTAATTCACCAGCTTCAACATTAGTAATAGTAAGAGTTACTGGCACTGCAGCATTGTGGCTAACAACAATTTTATCAGCTTCAACTGAATCAACAGAACCTACAGAAGCCGCTACAGTGTTAGTACCTAATTGAATACCATCTGTATCTGCATCAGTATCTAAGAAAGAGAAGCTACCGTTAACAGTGTAAGTTACAGTATTTAATGATGCGCCAATATCAGCTGGAGCCGTATCAACTAAAGCAACAGTTACAACATCAGCAGTTACTGCACCTTCAAAAGTTTCACGGTTGTCTTCAACATCAATAACACCGTCAAAATCTGTAGTCACAGATGTAGCGTATTGGTCAACTAATTCAACGATAGTAGCAGTTGCACTGTCGCCACCTGTTGCTTCGTCTAATGGAGTAGTACCATTAGAAAGTGTAGCAGCCCAAGTTACGCTTGCAGAGCCAGCAGCACGTAATGCAGCACCGTCAAAGTCTACAGCTTCAATTGCAACTGTAGCATCTACAGTTGTAGTTGCGCCATTACCTAGAACTAAGTTAGTTACACGGTATGTAGCTGTGTTCGAAGTTTGACTTAACTTACCTAGAACCATTTCATCGCCAGCACCAGCACCAACAAGTACAGCATTGATAGTCGTAGTTGCAACAAATGCGTCATCAAAATCTTGACTAAAAGTAAATGTAATTAAATCATCAACTTTATATTCTGCTTTTAAAGTTGCTGTTGCCGCAGCTGCAGCAATAGTAGTAGCAGTTTGAACACCTTCGTTTGAATGTTCTAAAGCTGTAGAAGTTACATCAACAGCAAAAGCACCAGTCGATAAAGCGGCAATACTTGCTGCAAGAAGCGTTTTTTTAAACATTTTAAATCCTTAATTTTCATGAAAATGATTTATTGTTTTTTCATGTGTTAAACAATAAATCATATATTTTTTTATTTAACGTTAAAAGACTGCAGCATTCTAACACCGATTAGCAAGACAAACTAGTAGTACTAATACAGCAATAACCACACTGAATCAAAAGCTAATTTAATCAACAAAAATAATACTGTCAACAACTATTTTTACAAAAAACTTGATTAAAAAGCGTTATTTCAACAACTTTGAGTAAAAATCATACTAAACTTGCAAAAAAAGAAAAGTATATGCATCAAACCTAATAATATATCTTCCTTAAATATCACAGATAGTGATTATAGTTAGCTCATACATCTATATTTATAAGCTAATGGTTAATCACTATTTTACTATTCCTCTAGGCTGATATATTCCATTTTTTGTTTAAATGAATCAGTTAGCTCTTGCCATTGATCAGTTCTATCTATTACTTTAGGTGTTATCAGCATGACTAACTCTGTTCTAATATTACTATCACCGGTAGACTTAAATAACTCCCCAAGTACAGGCACATCGGCTATCCAAGGTGTTTTTTTGTCGTTTTGATTGATATTTTCACTGATAAGGCCACCGAGAATAATTGTTTGCCCACTTTGCGCGACTACTTCTGTTTTAAGTGAACGTTCAAAAATATCTGGATTTCCACTAGCACCTGATGAGTCAGTAACGGTATTAGAGATGCTTTGGCTAACTTCCATTATTACGATGCCGCGAGCGTTAATTGATGGAGTTACACTAATATCTACACCCGTTTTACGATACTCGTTTGCCGTAGTATTTCCCGCTGTTGGGTCAAGAGGGTTAGTAGTTGTTTGCCCCACAACTGAAATGTCAGAGCCAACATTAATATTAGCGGCAACTCCATCACGCACCAATAACGTCGGGTTAGACAGTACTTTAACTAAGCTATTTTCATTCAAAAAATTTGCGTTTAACTCGCCATCGGTTCCTTTCAAAGCAAGACTAAAACCACCGATACCTGTTACATTAAAAGCATCTTTAGTACTGAGTGCAACATCACCGCTGTTTAGCGCCCATTCAACGCCATGCTTAAATTCATCCGTTAAAGTAACCTCGGCGATGGTGATGTCTAATAAAACCTGTCTTGGTAAAACGTCAAGCTTATGAATAAGTGGTAGTAATGCTTGATATTCATTTCCGGAGGTATAAAAAATAATGGCGTTAGCTCTTTCATCCACAACCAGTGTTAAATTTTCATTAGTTACACCGGTTGTTCTCTTGCTAGAAGGGGCAGCTCCTGTGGTATTATTTTTAGTGCTTGAATTACTTTTATCGCTTGTTAATGAGTTTCTTCCACCGAATAAAGCAGATAAACTTTCACCTAAATCCGATGCTCGAGCATATTGAGGATGATACATAAAATACTGCTTTGACAGACTTTGCAGCGGTTTATCTATAATTTTCGCCCAATATCGTACACGATTAAGCATTGTTTTATCTGCAGCAAAAACGGCAATAGCACCAACTTGTTCAATTGGAACCAATACTAAGTTTTTACCTGCGGCCTGATTAACAGCGACAGGAACACCTTCATTCTCTAATAATGCTTTTATCTGCTTAGTGAATTCATCACTCCCAATATAGGTTAGTGAAATTAAGCCGATATTCTTGCCTCTATTTGCAGGTGCATCAAGTAACTGGATAAACTCTAGCGATCTTAATATGTTCTCTCGTTTTCCTTGTAAAAATAATGCACTTTGATCAGCGTCAGTAGTTATTTTCACTCCAACAAGTGTCTTTAACGCTCTTTCAATACTAATTTTAACACCAAACTTTAAAGGAACTATTTGTAATATTTCTTGGGAAGTATTAGGCACAGAGTTAAGTTCTCTACCTACTGCCGTTACAACATTTTGGCCTTTTTTATTTTTTGCTACTTTATGAATAAAGTATAAGTCATCGTTAAATTGTAACGACAACCCATGTGATTGCAGCAACCCCATAGTAAGCTGCATTAAACGGCGCTCACTTATTTCTTCTTGAATATTTAACGTAATATCTTTTTCATTCTCCGCAACACCTTTATCAAGAATATAATTAATTTTAAGTAACTCTCCAAAGGCATAGTGTAGAAAACTTTGAAGCGGCATTTTGTCGACAGAAAGTGTTAATGATGGCGTATCTGAAAACGCAACAGACAACTGTTCAGCTTGCCTAACATTGATATTTTCTCGTTGCAACGGCTGTAAATCTAGCATTTCAGCTTTAGTATTCTGCTCGCTATTAGCGATAGTTACAGCATCACTTTTTGAAATAACTTCAGCAGAATTTTCAGATAAATAAGAAGAAGATACTTTGTAGCTATCTTTACTTGCCGTTTCACTGTCATTATCTGCTGTTGACGAACAACCTAACATTGTCAGTGATAATAGTACGGGGGTAATTTTATTAGCGACTATTTTCATATTGAATTCTACTTACCTTTCTTCATTTCTAATTTATTGGTCTTATATAAATTAAGCGTAACCTGCATATTCTCTTCATTAGTGAGTAATACACGATTAGCACTAATATCAATGACTTGATAATTATTTAAAAAGCCAAGGTTTTTCATTCTAATTGTATTTTTAGTTTGCGTTAGAAGGTTTTCTTTTTCAATTACGGCGAATGCAGCATTTTGCTTAAAAACCCCCAATAATCTAAATCGAAAATCTCCTGAATATAACTGTGAAAGATTGCCCCTTTGAGCTCTCTGCTCGGCATCGCTCATAAGTTTATCAGCCAGTTTTACAACTTCAGTTTTCAATTCATCATAGCGGGTAATTTCAGCAATAATATCACTTGCTCGCTCTTCCGTTAATTTAACCTCAACCTTCTTATCAATATGTTTATTCTGCCATGATTGTTCATGACTATCATTAGTTACATTTAATCGAGTAACAACATCAAAGATCACTAACAATATAGCGATTGCCCAAAACGGTATACTTTGTTTAGCAGGTAACGAATTAAATTCACGAATACTTTTAAACATTTAAACGCCTTTATTCTTCAGCGATACTTCCGGCAAAATATTATATGATGTTAATAAAATATTCCCGGTCACAAAACCTAATGAGTTCTTGTTCATATTTTTTATATTAAAAGCCCATTGCCCTACCGTTAACAGCTGAGGTAATTGTGCTATGGCCAACTGTAGTAGCACCAAATCTTTTAGGTTCCCTTCAAAAGATATGCTTGCCCTTTCTTGAGTTATATACCCTGGAATTTCAGCTACCCAGTTAAAGTTTTTTATTTTTATATTTTGTTGCTTAAACAGCTCTTCGATCTGTTGTTGGCGTTGTAACTTGAAATTATTTATCGAGTCATTACGAAAATAGAGAGACTCCAAGGTTTGGTTCTGAGCCGTTAGCATTAATAGGTTTTCTTCAATACTCTGCTGCCTTGCAATTACTTGCTCTGCTTTAATCCACCGCTTTTCTGCATTAGATATCTTCTCTATTTTATCTGCTTGCCATTCAAATAACGGCACAATAATAAAACGCGCTATTAGCAAAAGAATGAGTATCGGATAAAATCTTTTATAATTATTTTGAACTTGCATTTTATCCCTACCTAGCATCTACGTTTACATTGTCATTAGAGTTAATTTCTCTTGCGACTTCGAACTTGGCAAAGGTAAAGCTAATTGCAAATAACTCTTTGCCGCGTGACTGCCTAACTGGCTTAGAGAAGAAAGGTGAATCTACTTTTATATTCTTACTTAACATAGCTAAAATATCAGTTGCTTTTACCGATTTATTTACCGTGCCTTGTAACGTAATTTGCTGGTTTTTGTATTGGACAGAAGAAATAACTGCTCCTTCATTTATACACGCTAAAAGTATTGGCCAAACATCCCAGTACGCTATCTGATCTTGAAGTGCTAATGAGAGCTGATTTTGCAATTCAACTTGTTTATTAAAGTTTTTCTGTACTTGCAAAGCATAATTTACGTCTTGTGCTTGAGTTTCTATTTGTTGCTCAAGGGTATGTTCCCGGAAAATCAGCCAAAAGCTAGTTAATAAACAATATAAGCTAAAAACTAAGGCAGCGACTAAACCAGCCGACTTCCATGGATAAAACTTCCATTCTATTTTCTTTCTTGGCACAAAAAAATCTTGCAGCTGACTCAATTTAAGCGCTTTCATTCCTTTATAAAGCAGTTCAGAAAATTGCTCTGAGGCACCTATATACTTTTCAGACTCATCTACATCAACAGAAACTCCTGCAGATAACGAAAACATATCAATTGTTGGTATGAATGATGATTTAATTCCTGAGAATAAGCCAAGCGCGGTAGGAACAATAAATAACTCTTTACTTTTAAAACTAATAGTAGCCTGTTTAATATTGGTATTCAGCGCATTTGACAAAACAAATGACTCAGGAAGAATGAGCGTTGGTTGAAATGTTAGTAAATTAAAAACTTTAGGATCAATAACCCAAATTGTAACTCTGTGGCTATTTTCATTTAACCGCTCAATGTGCTGAAGCATAACTCCATCGTATGGTGCACGATTTCTTTCAAAAGTCAGCGCTTTTTTCAAATCTCGCTTGTTAGATATTGGATACTCTTTCGATGCCTCAAAGTAATGTTCCCGCCCCAAAATCAACCACATCAATTTGGTTGGATCATTAGCTTTAGCAGACTGAAGTTGAAAGTTGCGCCCGTTACCAGCATAGATCTCATATAAGCTATCAGATAAATACCCCCCTTTCGATGCAATAGCCCTTTCTAGAAAGTAGCTTAATTTATTTGTATTCCCATGCATGTCGAGTTCATCCGGTGTATTTTTTTCAATAATATCTGTAGATTCCAAGATAGCTATTCTTTTAGTCTGGTTATAAGGAGTTATATCAGCGTAGAATTATACACACACTGACTATCTTTAAAAGGAATACCGATTTCTAAAGCTAATAGCGCGCAAAAATCAGCAATGGTTCAATTTTCCGCGGCTCTACTTGTACTTCAAGAGTTTTAGACAATTGCACTTCTCCTATAATGACTTCTACTTTCAGCCGGAATTTAGTGCCTATAACCAAAGATACGTATTCAGTATCATAATTTCCTTTCAACTGAGCCATAATATCTGTATTTGTAAGTTGTTTAGCCTTACGCATCTGAATTAAATTATCAGCCAATTCATTGTCAAATATTAACCTAAACAATGAGTCAGGTGAATACAATAAATTTAAGCCAACAACAGCATGCGATGTACTCACTTCTTTAATCGCACTTAAGTACTCAGGATTATCTATCATCAGCCAATCAATTTCTTGATGTAATTGGATTGGCATATTTCTATACGGTTGAGAATTCGTTAGCTCTGTTGGCTCAGGGTTTCCGATTACCCATGAATCTTTGTCTATATCTTGCCAATCTTGCATTTTTCCAATCAGGCTTTCAGGTTTAGCTTCACCCATCTTAGATAACGCTTGCTTCCAAAAAGGTGTATTAACATGATATTGGGATAATAATCCATTATGTGCTTGTATCGCAGCTACCACAGAAATATTATCATTATTCGAAATAAGAAACGGTTTACCATAGAAATTCCATCCTTCACTGCTACCACTCGGTGCAGCATTCTCATCTGTTAAATTTAGCGTGATTAAGTTGTATAATAATTGGCTTAATGTACTTTCGACCAGTAATTTAGCATTAACTCGATCCTCAAATGCCTCGGCCGTTTCAATTTGCTCTCGAGCGGTTAAGCTAAAACGTATTGCTAATATACTTATTATTGCGCTAATAAGTAAAACCTGAATTAAAGCAATTCCTTGTTGTGTTTTTCTAGGGGATCTTAATTTAAAGCATCGAATCATAGTAACTACTCTTTAACGGAGTAACTAGCTAAAATATTGGGAACTGGATCACTTAGTTTAACGTTAAGCTCAATATCACGTCGCTGACTAGTAAAACTCACGCGGATTTGCTCTGGCTGAAGGGTTCTATCAAGGCTGTTATAATTCGAAAACCATGACTTTTGTTTATCTGCTAACAATGTTCCACTCAGAAACTGTGCTTTATCATTTGCAGATTCCCAGCCAAAATATTGGAATTCAATTTGAGGGATTTTATCGTATAAAACGACAGGTTCACTAAATATTAATGCTTGCCTTACTTGTGTTAATAACTGATTTTCCATTACCGCTTCTTGATAAATAAGCCTGTAAGTGAAATCTTCATTTTGCACTACTTGTAAACGCATCACTGCTGGTAAGCGTGGCGAGAATATTGAGCGTACTGTAACCGCAACAAAGCCATTACGATTACCTTCAAAGTACATTTTAGGCTGTTCATTTTCATTAAGAACAACGTAAGGTACAATGCTATTCAATGATTCTTGTACCAATATCAAACTTCTCGCATTTGCAACCGTATCATTGAAGTGACCTAATCTTCCATGCCATCGTTCGCTGAACATTGAATAAGCAGAGGATGCAATAAGTAATACCATAGTCAATAAAACCATAGAAACTAACATTTCTACTAAAGTGAACCCTTGGGAGTTTCTCACCAACTAAGTTCTCTATATTGATACTCTCGATTGGTACTTCCTAACTTTAAGTTTAAAGTAATATGCCAAAGAAAGAATTTTTTACGTTTAAAATCAGTGCTATCATCTCCAATATTAATTTGTTCGGGCCCTGTTGATTGATCTAAAATTATTGCATTCCATGAATAACTTACGCCCCCTAAAATTCCATCCCCACTTTTATCTTCGACTTCATTAGACTTGCGAATGTCAAGTCGAACTCGTTCTGTAATAGTCTCGACTAATGCTGAAACTTTTAGTACGTTCTCTGCTTTTGCACTAGATAATATTGCACCACGATAAATTAAAGTCATCGAGGCAATAACCAAAAACAATATAAATGAGGCAACTAATACTTCTATTAGCGTAAACCCCTTGCTCGTTTTTATGGTAAATTGTGTTTTAAATTGCCAATTCATATTAGGACTCTAATAATTTAGCAAGTTCAACTTTTCGCGGCCTACCTGCCTGCTTTAGTTCAATGCTTTTTCTGTCGACAATCCCGGTTCTATTAAAATTAACAACGCTGTCACTGAAGGTTAAGTACTTATAATTTTCTTCGAACTGTACCTGACTTTTAACATCTCTGAGAAAAATCGATCTCGATACTTTAGTTACTTTTAAATTCCCATTTTTTAGAGAAACCGTAAATTCACTTCCTTCAACGAATGCTTTAATACCCGTCCGCCGTAGAACTGAACAAAATGCTAAATATTCATTTTGCGCTTCAGCTTTGTTTACCATGTTTAAAGCTAATGGTGCTCCAATCGAAAGCATGGTCATCATGATTGTGATCACGACTAATAGCTCAATCAATGTAACACCATTTATCTTTGCTCTATTCACGCTAGAACCCGAGGTCATTTACAGAGATAATACTTAAAAGCATCGTAACAACGACACTACCTACAATACCGCCCATTGTTAGTATTAGTAATGGCTCTAGTATAGAGGTCATCTTATCAGCCCAGCTTTCGAATTCACTACGTGAGCGAACCGAAATCTCTTCGAAAATAGATGATAACTGACCACTCTCTTCTCCCACTTCAAGTAGCGAAAGAAAAAAATCTGGATATATAGGGCTTCTACTTAATGACTCGGTTAATCCTGCCCCTTTCTTAATTTGCTCTTTTGCAGCCAATAACCCCTGACGAATGTGGCGATTTTTAACACTCCCCGCGGAAAGCTCTAAAGCTTTATCTATTGATATCCCGGCATCGAGCATCATTGTTAAAGCTGAATTAAAGCGAATTCGCTCGATAACAAGTAACGCTTTTTTTAAAAGCGGTAGCTTCAACATATATTCATCTAGTGCTCTTTTACTTCGAGGGTTTTTCAAAGCAGTAATCAAACCAACAATTGACATGGCGATGCCAATAAATAAAAACCACTGATAGTTTTGCATCCAGCGACTAACCGTAAGCAAAACTTCTGTATAAATAGGCAATTCTGGTAAGCCATCAAATAGTCCACTCATTTGAGGCACTATGTAATTAAATATGAATAAAATACATAATATACATACAGTTAATATAACAAGAGGATAAGTTAGTGATTGAATTATCTTGCGTTTTAATTCACTTTTAAACTTAAGGTCTGCCGATAATTTATCAAATACGTTTGATAAATTTCCGCTAGCCTCCCCTAACTTAACTAAGTTTAAATAAAGTTTGTCAAAAACACTTGGATGTTCTGCCATAGCCTCTGAAAGAACATACCCTTGTTTGATCGATGTGTGTAAGTCATGTAACAGAGTTGCAGTCGCCCCTTTAGATTTATTGCGTTTTAAAATCTCTAAACTTCTATCAATTTTCACTCCATTTTTTAATAAAATAGATAGCTCAGACGTAATAAACTCTAAATCTTCTAGACTAATATTCTTATTTTCAAACAATGTTCCTGTTGATTTTAAATTTACTTCTTGCAGTGAAATAATCATGAGTTCTTGACTTTGCAAATGCGCTGTTGCTTGCTCACGCGTGTCAGCATCGACTTTTCCGTCAACCTGACCACCATTATTATCATATGCTTGATAGTTAAAAGTTGTCATTACCCACAAACTCTTATAATTTCATCTATCGTTGTTAAGCCTTGCATAGCTTTTACCAAGCCGTCTTCTAATAAAGTTCTATTCCCAATACTGTGATTATATTCTTTTGCCTTTTCAATAAACTCTTCATTTTTTGGTATTGAACGTATATTACTATCGGAACGTAAATATTCGATAACTGCCATTCGCCCTTTGTATCCTGCACCTGAGCATTCTTCACAGCCTTTTGCGTCAAGTAAATTTATTTCCGTAATACCACCAAGACTTGCTATACGATCTAAATCATATTTTTCAATTAGTTCTTGGCTATTGATTACTGGTGTGGCGCAATGTTCGCATATCTTTCTAGCTAACCTTTGTGCAATTATTGCAACTAGTGCAGCATTTAATAAAAACTCTTCAACCCCTAAATCTAAAAGTCGAGTGTAGGCACTTGGAGCGTCATTTGTATGTACAGTACTAAATACGAGGTGACCTGTTAAAGCAGATTGCATCGCTATCCGAGCAGTCTCTTGATCTCGAATTTCACCAATCATTATAATATCCGGATCTTGTCTGACAATACTCCGTAGTCCAGAGCTAAAATCAAACCCGATGTCTGGTTTTACCTGTACCTGATTCACACCTGCTAATTGATATTCGACGGGGTCTTCTAATGTGATAATTTTTACATCATCATCGTTCAATTCATTTAAGAACGTATATAATGTAGTTGTTTTTCCGCTTCCAGTTGGGCCAGTCAACAAAACAACACCAGCAGTGTTTTTTAAATCTTCTTTTATTTTCTTTTCTATATCTAGCGAAACACCTAAAACACTCATATCATAACTAACAGCATCTTTGCGTAAAAAGCGTAGCACCATGCTTTCACCGGTATTCAAAGGCAAAGCTGAAACTCGGATATCTAACGCGGTATTAGATATTTTCATTTCAATTTTACCGTCTTGCGGCCGCCTTTTTTCTGCTATATCCATGTCAGCTAGGATTTTTAACCGAGAAATAACAGGTAACTGTAAGCGTGAAGGTAACTGTTCAACTTCATGCAAAACGCCATCAACTCTAAAACGCACCCTATATCGATCTTTATGAGGCTCTAAATGCATATCAGAAGCACCTTGTTTTAAAGCTCTCGATATTAAAGAATTTAATAAGTTTACTGTTGGTGCTTCGCTAGCTAATTCACGTAATTTATCTTCTTCGACATCAGATAATAAATTTAAATCTTGTGACATGTTCTCGCTATGACTCGTCGTGTCAAGCAATAGTCGCTCATAGCCAGCGTCATTAACAATTCGATAATAGTAAAGGACTCCAGTATTTTGCAAATATTGAAGCACCTCCCAATTTAAGGGGGAAAGCGTTGCAAAACACCATTGTCCTGATTCAAAGGAGAAAGGTATCCACCCTCTAGATATGAGAAAATCAAAGTTTAAATCAAACAGGTCGGTTGGCTTAGTCCATTGTTCAATATCATGTTCTTCTAATACAGGAACGTTAAGTAATTGACTATATATCTGCGGGAGATTATCCTCGGAGACACTTCCCATATTGACAAGTAATCTTTCTAGCGAACCACCAAATTTACTTTGATATGCCTTTGCCTTTTCAATGTCTTCATTAGTAACATCAAATCTTGCAAGGACCTCTTCTATTTGCAACATTATTGATATACCAAATCTTCGCTTTCATCTTTACCACCAGCTTGCCCATCTTTACCGAAGCTCTTTAAAAGAAAAGCTTCCCCATTCGGGCCTGGTGACTGATACAAATATGGATTACCCCATGGGTCATTTGGTACATTTTTAGAAATATATGGGCCATCCCAATTATCAAGAGTAGACTGTCGTAATTCTATAAGGGAAGTTGGATAATCTCCTATGTCTAAACGATATGTATCAAGGGATGTTTGTAACATTTGCATTTGAGCAATTGCAGTTTTTTGTTTTGATGACCCCACTTTTGAGAACATTTTCGGCGCAACTAAAGACATTAATAGTCCTAAAATAACAATCACAATAAGTAATTCGATAAGCGTAAAGCCAGTTGCTTTTTGATTTAGCTTCATGGTACCTCTAAATTCAGTTAAAAATTTCAAACACAATAGCATCAAGTTAGCTTTATGAACACTAGATATCATTATGTTTTATGGACGTTAAAGTATTTATTTCACTTAGCAAACGGTAGGATAGCAATTATAACGTTCAAGAAAAGATAAACTTAGTAAGCGAACGTTACTAAGTACTATCCGCATTCATTAACAATTTTCTTTATTCGTTTATCTAACTTTTTTAAACAAATATTTAATAAAGGTTGATATTGAATTTATGTACTTAATTATATAAGAATATAAAAGAAAAGAAGCAATAAAAAGTAGTAACATTATAGATTCTGGGACTAAATATACTTCACCTAACAATCCAACAAAAGACATAATAGCAGCTAATAAACTAATGATAATTAATGCTTGCTTATCATTAAATCCAATACGCATTAATATGTGGTGAAGGTGATCCCTATCGGGTTTAAATGGCGATTTTCCCTTCCTATGGCGTCGTATTACAATTGCAAGCATATCCATTAAAGGTACAGCACATATCCAAAGTGCTGTAACAGGACGAAATGAAGCACTTTCCCCTTGTGTTCCCATGGTCAAAAGCCAGATAACACTTAAACCAATAAACATACTACCAGCATCACCCATGAATATTTTTTTTGTATGTTTTTTAAAGAACCCCAAATTAAAAATGAGATAAGGTAACGTCGCGGTTGCCAATATTAAAGGGTAACTTAAATAATTGCTATTACCACTCATGAGAAACAGTAATGCAACTGAAGTAAAAGTATTTAGGCTTAAACTACCAACTAAGCCATCGATGCCATCAACCATGTTATAAGCATTAATTACTACAATTATGGCAACATATGTAAAAATAATCCCAAATGGCCCTAGATTAACATCACCAAAGCCGAATAGATTACCGAGGTTCGCAATATAACCACCAACGCCATATATCATTAAGCTAGCAATTATAATTTGTCCAACTATACGAATTCGAACGCGGAGATCATATTTATCGTCGAGAGCGCCAATAAATACCATCATAGCCGATGCTATTAAATACATTCTTAGCTCCAGCGTATTGGGCAACCATAATAAACTTGCAGCAAGTACGGCTGCAAAAATAGAGATACCTCCAATAAGAGGAATTTGGCCGTCATGGTGCTTTCGTGCATTAGGCTTATCAACTAAGCCAACATCAACAGCTAAGGGCTTAAATAACTTGATAGATATTAATGCAAAACAAAATGAAGAGATTACGGCAAGAATCATTTTTGACTACCTCTATAGTGAATTCTGGTTAGGTGATTTGACATTAATGTCAGATAATTCACTTTCGGGCACTAGGAAATTATTCTTTGAAGTATTATTTCTATTTAGCATGTATCGTGTTAACAACCATAAAACTGACAGCATTCCACCTAAAATACTTCCTAATAGTACAAGTAAGGCTCTCTTAGGACTTTCTTTCTCGCCAGGAACTTGTGGTGGTTCGATTGTTTTAAGTACATATTGCGCATTAACTTTAGTAAGCATAATATTTTTTGTTTGCTCTTCAATTAGCTGATAAAAAACAGCTTCCATATTAGATAACTTAATATTCGCTAACTGTGATTCTAGATATTTAATTGAGTTCTTAGCTTCAACCTCATCTTGCATTCGAGTGTAGTTATTAATTTCAGTGATCAACAAAGTTAGCCACTCTCTTGCAATAATTGGGGAGTAATAAGTTAGCTCAATAGTTACAATTGACGTACTTTTTTCCTGTGAAACCGTTAATAGCTTTGAAAACGCCCTATATGCATCCCAAGCTGATGGTTTAGACTCTCCATTACTTTCGCGAACCCATTTATTGCTATCTATTAAATAAATATCTTCGTTATACATCAAAGTATTGGTTTTCATATCCCAGCCATTAACAGCTAGAAGAGGTACAAGTAATTCGTATTTAGAAATAAAGTTTTCAATAAAAAAACGTGATTTAATGACTTCCAAAGCTATAGTAGTTTTGTCAATTCCATTTCCACCAATATTAATACCAGCAATGCTAGCTAGACCACCAAATTGTCCTGCTAAATTAGCCAAGCCTCCGGGAGCACTCTCATTAGTTGCAGGTACAAGAACAGAAGACGCTTTATATGTATTAGGAAGAGAGACTGCGTAAACAAAGGACATTAGAGTAAAAACAAAAACAACTATGAGGATAGACAGTTTTCTAGCCCATATTACATTTAACAATTCAGCTAAATGGATTTCAGAATTATATCTATCTTTTGCGAATATGCTATCCGGAGTAACAAGCTCCTTAACGCTACCCTGCGGCCTTTCCTTAGGCACTGAAGGAGATACTGGATCTTCTTTTATGTTATTTTTCACTTTTACACTTCTATATTAATCAATTAATCAACAACTCCGCCCTGCCTCAATTTATTACATTAAAAAATAAATTTAAAACAGCACGTAATTATAAATGACTAACAACCCCCCTGTAAAGCTTATTCCTTAAGGCTTGAAACGTTACTTGCATACCAGGGCATTGCTAAATCAACGCCATCACGAATACGATATTCAGGTTGGTACCCTAACAAACCTTGTGCTTTTGAAATATCAGCTTGAGAATGCACTACATCCCCAGCCCTAAACTCTCTGTAAACTGGCTCTTTAGCATAAAAAACATCATTATTTGATAATGCAGCAACTAAAATTGAAAAAAGATCATTAAGCGACGTCCTATCACCAAGGGCAATATTGTAAACTTGGTTTTTGCCTTTATCGCTTGCAACTGCAGCTAAAATATTCGCTTGCACAGCATTTTCTACAAAACAAAAATCTCGGCTAGTTTCTCCGTCGCCATTAATAAACAAATCTTGGTTTTCAATCATTGCTGCTACCCATTTAGGAATAACTGCAGCGTATGCACCACTTGGATCTTGGCGCTTACCAAAAACGTTAAAGTAGCGTAAACCTGTTGAATTTAATCCGTAAGTTTTTTGAAATACATCTGCATAAAGCTCATTAACATATTTAGTAACAGCATAAGGTGACAATGGTTTACCAATATTGGCTTCTACTTTAGGTAAAGCAGGGTGATCACCGTAAGTTGAGCTAGATGCAGCGTACACAAACGACTTAACCTCAGCATCTTTAGCGGCAGTAAGCATATTAACAAAACCGGTAATGTTGGCCGAATTAGTTAATATTGGATCGGCAATAGAGCGGGGGACTGACCCTAACGCTGCTTGATGCAGCACATAATCTATATTTCCACTACACTTCTTACTTAGTGCTTGTTGACAATCATCAAAATTTCGAATATCCCCCTTAATAAAACTAAAATTTTGCCATTGTTCTATCGATACTTCTGATTTCACCTCGTCCAGGTTTCTCTGATGACCCGTAGCAAAGTTGTCTAAGCCTACTACTTTCTGGTTGAGCTGAAGTAGTGTCTCTAGCAAATTAGAACCAATAAAACCTGCGACACCTGTAACAAGCCAAGTTTTAGGTGACTTAACTAACTCTTCTTTTACTTCATCGTAACGAGACATCTTTCATCCATTAAATTAAATTTAAAAATAACTAACAATATTTTGACTATAAACGCATATCTACAGCGTCTTTCGGCAGCACATATTTCAAATCATAAAGAACATGATTTGCTTTGCCTAACGCTCGGATTTGTTCAACGCCTAATGCTTTAAATTCTTTATGTGAAACAGCTAAAATAATTGCATCATAACTATCTAATTGAGGCTTAGATATTAAACTCAAACCATATTCGTGCTCAGCCTCTTCACTAGAACACCAAGGATCAGTAATATCAACATTCATATTGTATTCTTTTAATTCACTTACTACATCGATAATTTTGGTGTTTCGTAAGTCCGGACAATTTTCTTTAAAAGTCAATCCCATTACTAAAACATTCGCACCTTCAACTTGGATACGCTGATGTAGCATATTTTTCACAAGTTGCGAGACAACATAAGCGCCCATTCCATCATTCAAACGGCGACCCGCTAATATCATTTCTGGATGATAACCAACAGATTGGGCTTTATGCGTTAAATAATATGGATCAACTCCAATACAATGACCACCAACCAGCCCAGGTCGAAATGGCAAAAAGTTCCATTTAGTACCAGCAGCTTCTAGAACTTCTAACGTATCAATATTAAGTTTATTAAATATAATAGATAATTCATTAATTAAAGCAATATTAACATCGCGTTGCGTGTTTTCGATGACTTTCGCCGCCTCTGCAACTTTAATGGAGCTTGCTTTATAAGTACCAGCAACAATGATTGAAAGGTATAGTTCATCGATAATACTGGCAATTTCTGGAGTAGAACCTGACGTAACTTTTAAGATATTAGTTACACGATGTTCTTTATCACCTGGATTAATCCTCTCAGGCGAATATCCCGCAAAAAAATCTTCATTAAACACTAAGCCTGATACATGTTCTACAACAGGAATGCATGCTTCCTCTGTTGCACCTGGGTAGACAGTAGATTCGTAAACTATAATGTCACCTTTATTAACGACTTTACCTAACATCTCACTAGCTTTAATTAAAGGTGTTAAATCTGGTTGCTTATGTTTATCAATTGGAGTCGGAACTGTAACAATATAGACATTCGAATTCGATAGTTCTTCAATATCACAAGAATATGTCAAATTGGTCGTTGCAGCCAACTCTTCATCACTTACCTCTAACGTGCTATCACTTCCAGCTTTTAATTCATTAATACGTATTTGGCTAATATCAAAACCTAACGTCTGATACTTCTTGCCAAACTCTACTGCAAGAGGTAAACCAACATATCCCAGACCTATAATGGCGATATTTGCATCATTCAAATCACGTATCATGTTTTATCCCTTTAATTTACTCGCGTTATTTTTATTTTAAATTTTATAATGAGCTCTAAATGCCATTAATCGCCGCCACAGCTACAGCAGCATTGTAAATAATTTGTGTAGCGGTCGACCAAAGTGTTAAATCATTCATATATTCAGAGTCAAGTGGTACCACAATTGTATCACCAGGCTTGAGAGAATCGCCAATTGAGCTTGCAAACCAATTATTATCTTCAAGCATCTTAATTGCACCATTTGCAGAAATAACATAGATGCGTTCAACATCAGCTCGTTTTTTTACACCACCACTTCTCATTATATATTCACTAGTAGTCATTGATGAATCATACATATGAGAAGAACTAACTTGAACTTGCCCTATTACGTTAATTGAATCATTCTGTGTTGGAACATAAAGAACATCACCACTTTCCAAAACCACATCTTGCCCTGTTTTGGAGATTATAGATTCCAGCTCAATCACCAAACGCCCAACGGGATCCAATTTTGTTATATCTTCTAATAGCTTATTTGCATCATCGTATGAGATAGATGAGTCCTGTTCAGTCAGAGCTTTAGATGCCATCTCTATACGCAAATCACTTGCCAGTTTTATTATATTATTTCGCTCAAGTTTACGTAATTTTTCACGAGTAAAAATAGAGCCTGCAGGATATGCATACTTTGTTAAACCTCCGGCTTTAGATATTAAATCTTTAAGTGACTCTCCACGGCGAATAGTATACTTTCCGGGAAATACAAATTCCCCTTTCAGTTCAACGGTATAATTCTCACTCCACGCAGGGATTTTATGGACATTTATTCGATCCTTACTCCGTAAAGATATATTTTCACTTTTATCACCAGTTAACGCTAGCTCCAAATTAACAGCAAGCGACTCCTTTAGCGCACCATCAGCGTTTATAATATTTCTAGTAATTTCAGCTCTTGCTAAATATGCTGACTCATTCACGCCACCAGCTGCAATGATTAAATCTCTTAATTTCGCGTTGACAGGTAGAGGATAAACTCCCGGAAATTTAACTTGCCCATCCAATTCAACTAAACTAATAGGCTTCCCTGATGTTCCCTGTTGGCGTAATAATCGAATAACTGGAGCCAACAACCTCTGCCTAGAGAATAATGCTGTATCTCTATAATCCAGCTCTTCATCTAATTTCTCATTTATTATTGATGTAATTGATTTGCTAGCTATTTCGTCAGCTTCTTCTAGATCACCATCAATATTTTGCGTTGATGAGCTAGCGTTGTACTTATCCCAAAACGACTTTTGATTATACGACTTCTTAGCCTCTTCTCGCTCCTTCGCAAAAAGCTGCTCTTGGGTATAGGCCAATTCATCTAATGTCAGCTTTTCATCAGCACCCCTCAATACATTAGAGAAAATAAGTAGCGTATCATTTGCAGCTAATAATAAATCATTGCTTCCCATTGGATTTTCAATAATTTCCGCCAAACTAAATTGCAGTATTTCAATGTTTTTTGCTCTACCACGCTCACGAACAATCAAGCCATAGCTTAAATCTGCGTGTGGTAAAAGGTGAGTATCGACATTAGGTAATACATCAGAAATTCGAATATTTTCATGCCATTGATACTTTCCTGGGCGACTAACAGCACCGACAATAGTAAGAGCATCTTCGTAACGTTCAGAGCTCTTCAAGATTCTTATATAATCGCCGTTTTTCACTAATTTCTTGCGATTATATTTTAATGATAAATCTATATTTAGGACATTACGTAGGTTACGAGAATTATAGCGCTCAACTAACGTAGACTGCGGAAAAGCAGAAGGTAACAAGCCTCCCGCCATATCTAATACACGACTATAATCGTCCCCGTCTACCAATTCATATATCGCTGGCCTTCTTACTTCGCCGAGTATCGAAACGGTTTCACCTTGTGTTGGAATAAAAACTACATCACCAGACTTTAAAAGGATATCATTTGATGAATCACCATTTATTAGTAACTCATATAAATCAACTTTTTGGATTAATTTACCTGCACGTTTTACTTCAATGTTACGTAACGAACCAATATCGCTAATACCACCAGCTGCAAAAATGGCGTGAGTTACAGAAGATAATGAGCTTAAGGTATATGGCCCTGGCTTATACGCATCACCGAGTACAAATATTCGCATTGAACGTAATTCAGCTAAACTCACAACAGCATTAACGCCAATAATGCGCTGTTGGATACGCTCTGCAAGGAATTTTTTCATTTCACCAAAAGCTAAGCCTGCTATTTTTACTGGTCCTACGTTTGGTATTAGCACTGTTCCTTCACGTGTAATCGGGAGTATATAATCAGAATTTTCTTTTCCATATATTTGTATGGATAGTTGATCACCGACACCTAAAATATAATGTTCAGGAATAGCAATATCCATAGTTGGAGCAAAGGTTGTAGGTGAATTAGAGAAGACATCAATACCAAACCTCTCAAGTGGTTTAAAAAGTTGTTCATCCTCTTCAAACAAAGGAGGCTCATCCTCTTGAGATAAATCGATATTAGAACCTTCTGCTCTTGATACAATCGGCGTACTAAATAGCCTATCTTGCTTTTCGGATTTCGAAATCTCCCCCATAACTTCATTCAAATCAACGCCCATACTTTTTGCTAATGCCTGTTGTTGGGATTGTGGAAGATTTTTAAATTGCTCAATTTGTTGCTGACTTATTTGAGCTGACAGTGCTGAAAATGAACAGGCACCAAAAATGAGGATAGTCGCTAGAGAACGAATAAAGTTAATCATTTGCGCGTATTTCTTCCTATATATACGATACTTACTTGCTGCCTAAATCTAAAATAAAATTATGGCAAAGCTTAAACAGCAAGGAGTTTATCAGTAACTTGGTGGCGATTAAAGCAACTTTTAATTTACAATTTTAATTTTTACTAATTTGTAAAATCATGAGCGAAAATAACAAAAAGTAAGCAATTGCTCGCACATTCAATAGAGATTACCTGCTCGGACTTGCCTTTCGAGGCTAGCAAAGGTATAAAACGGGCTGACTAAGCAACTTTATACAATATTGCTCGACAAATTTATGCATTTAGTGATGAATGTATGCAATCAATAATAATAATTATGACTTCGAGCATCTATTTAAGGAATTTTAAATGACTAAACCAGCAGCAGGCACATTACTCGGACATCCGAAAGGGCTCTTCCTCCTTTTCGGTACAGAAATGTGGGAACGATTCGGCTACTACGGCATGCGCGCCCTACTAGTACTTTATTTGGTAGCAGCAGTTGAAGACGGTGGTTTTGGCTGGACAACAGGCGAAGCACTAGGTCTTTATGGTACATTTACCATGGCTGTTTATTTAACGCCTATGATTGGTGGTTGGTTAGCAGATAACTTTATCGGCCAACGAAAAGCCATTATTTATGGTGGTATTTTATTCTCGGCAGGTTATTTCACCTTAGGTATTCCTAAATCAATGATCGTCGGAATGGAAGAAACTGTTTTCTATATCGGCTTGTTTTTAATTTGTTGTGGTAATGGCTTATTTAAAGCTAACGTATCTAGCCTTGTTGGTGAATTATATGAAGATGGCGATCACCGTCGTGATGCAGCATTCACTATATTCTACATGGGTATCAACTTAGGTGCATTTTTATCACCATTAATTGTTGGCTACTTAGGCGAAGAAGTTAACTGGCACTACGGTTTCATTGCAGCAGGTTGCGGTATGTTAATCGGCTTAGCACTACAATTAACGCTAGCAAAAAGCTACTTAGGCGATATTGGTGTTACACCATCGGCGAAAAAAGTTAGTGAAGCGAAAGAAGAACTGAAAGCACGCGCACTAACAAAAGAAGAAAAAGATCGTACAAAAGTTATCTTAATCATGAGTGTATTCTCAGTTATCTTCTGGGCAGGCTTCGAGCAAGCAGGCGGTCTATTCAACATTTACGCATCACAATTTACTGACCGTAACATTATGGGCTTTGAAGTACCGGCAACTTGGTTCCAATCATTAAATGCTATGTTCATCATTATGCTTGCGCCGGTTATCGCTTCGGTTTGGGTAAAAATGGGCTCTAAAGAGCCAACATCACCTGTAAAATTTGCCTTAGCGATGGTATTTTTAGCGTTGGGTTTCTTTGTAATGCTATGGGCAACTATAGTTCAAGGTGGCGATGTTACTATTAAAGTAAGCATGTTATTCCTAGTATTTGCTTACCTTTTCCACACTTTAGGTGAATTATGTTTATCACCAATTGGTTTATCTTTAGTATCAAAATTAGCACCAGTTAAATTCACCTCATTACTAATGGGTGTTTGGTTCTTCTTTACTGCTTTATCAAACAAGTTAGCAGCATTCATTGGTCAGTTTGTTGGTGAAGGTGAAGAGCAAGTAGCTAACGCTGGTAATATCTTTTTAGGTGTTGGCTTAGGTGCATTAATTACCGCAGTAATTATTTTCCTAGCATCAAACAAGCTAGTTGAGTGGATGCACGGTGCTGAAGGTGATGACTCTCATGACCTTGAAGGTAAAATTGAAGAAGAAATGGCTGTTACTGGTACTCACGAAGCAATTTCTGAAAAACAATAATAGCGATTAGGTTAATATCAACTTAGCAGCTATTTTAAGCCTACCTAACGGGTAATAACGAATGTTATTACCCGTTTTTTTATCTTACAAACTACATAATTGTTACCTATAACTTAATTTACTCATAACTTGCTATCAGCAACTTAATGCTTAATATGTTAATTCTTCGCTCCTAACCGGAAATATATAAATGTCATTTGATATCACATCTTTAAATAGAGGCGAAATACGTAAAGAAATTCGTCAACAACGACTCGACTTGTCATCAGCGCAACAAAGTCAAGCAGCGACTCAATTATTAACTCATTTTATTAACGCCCCCAAAATACAGCAAGCTAAGAATATCGCCCTATATTTAACTAATGACGGTGAGCTCGATACTCAAACATTAATCAACTGGTGTTGGCAACAAGGTAAGAATATTTACCTGCCAGTGCTACATCCTTTTAGCAAAGGTCATTTGCTATTCCTCCATTACACCAAACAAACGCCTTTAGTTGCCAATAAATACGGGATTGCTGAGCCCAAATTAAATCTGTCATCCGTTATTATCCCTGAACAACTCGACCTAATCTGTACACCATTAGTCGCCTTTGACAGCACAGGAAACCGTTTAGGAATGGGCGGAGGGTTTTACGACCGAACTTTGAGTATATGGCAAAGGAATTTTCGTTTGGATAAAAGCGCAAAACCTTACCCTATTGGTCTTGCTCACAATTGCCAACATGTAACTAATTTACCATCGGAAAACTGGGACGTTCCTCTACCAGAAGTAATTACCCCCCAAAAACACTATCAATTCTTTAGAGAAAATATTTAGCGGCACACAAGCAACTGACACAATGCATCAATTTGCTATGACATCATTTAAGCGCTGTTGCTATAATACGCCATAGCCAATCGCAGAATTGGCTATATTAGCTCTGTAATTATCAGTACTAAACTTTTACTGCTCTCAACGACTACTAAAAACTACTTTTAAGAGAATGTTATTATGACTCAAGATGAAATGAAAAAAGCCGCCGCAATTAAAGCCTTAGAATATGTAGAGGCAGATACCATAGTAGGTGTAGGCACAGGCTCAACAGTTAATCATTTTATTGACGCACTAGCCACCATTAAAGATAAAATTGTTGGTGCTGTTTCGAGTTCTGAAGCATCAACTGAGCGTCTAAAGTCATATGGTATCGAAGTTTTTGATCTGAACAATGTCGACGGCATAGATGTTTATGTCGATGGAGCTGATGAAGTGAATAGCCATATGCATATGATCAAAGGTGGTGGCGCTGCGCTTACACGTGAAAAAATTGTTGCCGCCGTTGCGAAAACCTTTGTTTGTATTGCAGATAGCAGTAAGCAAGTTCCAGTTCTAGGGCGCTTTCCACTGCCTGTTGAGGTGATCCCTATGGCGCGTAGTTATGTTGCTAGAGAGTTAGTGAAACTTGGTGGCGATCCTGCATATAGAACGGGCGTAGTTACCGACAATGGCAACGTGATTATTGATGTACACAACTTAGAAATATTCGACCCAATAGCGCTTGAAACCGACATCAATGCCATTGTAGGTGTGGTAACTAATGGTTTGTTCGCAAACCGAGCAGCAAACGTATTAATTATAGGCACTAAAGAAGGTGCAAAAATAGTAAAATAACCCTTTAGAGTTTATACACTATATGATAGTTTAGAAATCTAGCCATCTAAAAATTCATTTGATAAATGTTTGAGCGAGAGAAATTAAACTATCATGAGCAATAATTCACTAGCAAAAGAAAAAATAAAGATATTACTTCTAGAGGGTGTACACCAAAGCGCCCTAGAAGAGCTGAAAGCCAAGGGTTATTCAAATATTGAGTATCTTAAAACCTCACTTTCTGAAGAAGATTTAATTAAAAAGATTGCCGATGTGCACTTTATCGGCATTCGCTCTCGCACCGACTTAAACAAAAAAGTTCTCAGCCACGCCAAAAAACTTGTCGCCATTGGCTGTTTTTGTATCGGCACAAATCAAGTTAATAAAGCCGCAGCGCAGTCATTTGGTATTCCGGTATTTAACGCGCCGTTTTCAAACACTCGCTCGGTTGCAGAACTTGTTTTAGGTGAAACTCTACTGCTATTACGCGGAATTCCTGAAAAAAGTGCTTTAGCTCATCGTGGCATTTGGAATAAGTCAGCATTAGGCTCAGTTGAAGCTCGTGGTAAAACATTGGGTATCATTGGCTATGGCCACATAGGCACACAATTGGGCATTTTAGCGGAAACTTTAGGTATGAAAGTACGCTTTTATGACATTGAAACTAAATTACCATTAGGTAACGCGAGCCAGGCTTCAACATTAACGGCGTTACTAAAAGAAGCTGATGTGATCAGCTTACACGTACCAGAAACCCCACAAACAAAGAATATGATGGGTGCAGCTGAATTTGAAGTGATGAAAGATGGTGTAATCTTTATTAATGCCTCACGCGGCACTGTCGTTGATATCGACGCATTAGCTGAAGCCTTAGCGCATAAAAAAGTTGCAGGTGCGGCGATAGATGTTTTCCCTGTCGAGCCAAAAGGCAATGACGAAGAGTTTATCAGTCCATTACGTGAATTTGATAATGTAATTTTAACACCGCATATTGGTGGTAGTACAAAAGAAGCTCAGGAAAACATTGGTCTGGAAGTCGCAAGTAAACTAGCGAAATATTCAGATAATGGCTCTACTTTATCGGCCGTTAACTTCCCTGAAGTGTCTTTACCTGAGCATACGGGAACTAGTCGGTTATTACATATTCATCGCAATCAACCAGGAGTATTAACGCAAATTAACCAAGCGTTTGCACAACACAATATCAATATCGCGGCGCAGTACCTACAAACAGCAGATGAAATTGGTTATGTGGTTATTGATATTGAAGCGGAAAATCGTGAACTAGCATTAAAAGAGTTAAAGCAAATTGATGCGACAATAAGAGCACGACTTTTACACTAGCATTATAGTTGGCGCAGTAATGACAAGTGAACATCGTCATTACTGTTGTTCACGGCAACACGATATACAGTTCGTCCTGAACATAAAAAAGCCAAAGAATATTCTTTGACTTTTTCATTTTTTTTGCCTAAAAGTAACTGACTGTTTAAATAAAGATAATCCACATACAAAGCCAAGCAGCAATACCAGCGGCAATATCATCGAGCATAATACCTAAACCACCATGACAGTTTTTATCTAAATACGAAATTGGCCATGGTTTTAAAATATCGAAGAAGCGAAATAGTGCAAATCCTACCAATATTGTTAGCCAATTAATTGGCATTAAAAACATGGTGATCATAAAGCCAACAATTTCATCCCAAACGATAGCACCGTGATCGTGAACACCAGCATCTTTCGCGGCTTTTTCACAAATATAAACACCAGCAACACTCATAATAACAACAAGAGAAATGTAGTAAACGTTTGATAAATAAGCAGCCAACAAAAAGACTGGAATTGCCGCTAATGTCCCAAACGTGCCGGGAGCTTTCGGTGCTAGCCCACTGCCAAAGCCTAAGGCTAAAAAGTGAATGGGGTTAGATAGCTGAAAATTCTCTGTTGAATTTGCCACAGGCTATTCTACTTCCTGAGAAAAGTGCTCAAAGCTTTTTGCATTTATTGCAACAGGTTTACTATCTAGTGTCGTAGTAATTTTCTCGCTACCATTAAGCTGACCAATACAAGTAATAGTATTGCCACTATTTGCTAATGCGGTTTCCATACCAACGCGATTATCTTCAGAAACGGTAAACAATAACTCATAGTCATCACCGCCAACTAATGCAATATCAATGGCCTTTTCCATGCCTACAGTATCACGTAAAGCATTTGAAATAGGTAAGTCTTCCAGCACAATATTTGCACCAACTTTTGAGGCATGACAAATATGTTCTAAATCTGAAATCAAACCATCAGATAAGTCTATCGCTGCGCTTGCATACTCACGAAGTGCTTGCCCTGCCAATATTCTTGGTGGCGGAAAGTCTAAGCTATGACGTACAGAATCTTGATATTCTGGCGCTATCTCAACTTCGTTAAATATCCCTTTCAGCGCTAACGCAGCGTCACCTATTTCCCCGGTCACATAAAGCCAGTCGCCTGCTTTGGCGCCTGAACGCGTAATATGCTTGTCAATTGGAGTAATACCTTGAGCAGTAACCGTAATGCTGAGTGGCCCTTGTGTCGTGTCACCACCAATAAGCTGAACATTGTAGAATTCACACAATTCAAAAACACCAGTGCAAAACTCTTCAATCCATTCTAGGTCTACATCCGGTATTGTAACTGCCAACGAAATCCAAGTTGGCTCTGCGCCCATTGCGGCTAGATCTGACAAATTAACCGCTATCGACTTATGGCCAATTGCTCTTGCACTTGTTTCATGAGGAAAATGCACACCCGCAACAAGCGTATCGGTTGTTACCGCGATATTTTGACGTTCAACCGGTGTTACAAGGGCACAATCATCACCAATACCAAGTAGAACATCTTTACGCTTAACCGCTTGCTCAGTAAAGAAACGTTTGATTAGTTCAAACTCTTTCATAGTACAACCAATTTACTTGTTACTCGTTAGGACGAACGAGTTTAACAACCTTGTCTAAAACACCATTAACGAATTTATGACTGTCGTCAGCAGCGAACGATTTTGCCAATTCAATTGCTTCATTGATAATGACTCTATATGGCACATCGTTACAATCTGTTAATTCAAATACTGCAACTCGCAAAATCGCTTTTTCAACATGGTCAACATCATCAAGCGGACGGTCAACATGTGGGGTGATTTTTTCATCAATTGTGCCAATTTGCGCCGAAACACCACGGAACAATTGTTGAAAATAGACAATATCAAAACGACGAGAGCTGTTGTCAGTTAAAAAATTAGTTTCAACTTCAGCAATATCATTTTGACTTAACTGCCAAGAGTAAACAGCTTGTACTGCTAACTCTCTAGCTTTTCTTCTAGGAGATGGTTTCACAAAAATTTCCTGTTATAACTTATCTAATACGTTAACCATTTCTAACGCACTTAACGCAGCTTCTGCGCCTTTATTTCCTACTTTAAGACCTGCACGGTCAATAGCTTGTTCAATGGTATCAGTGGTAATAACACCAAATGCAACTGGCATAGTGTATTCCATCGCTACTTGCGCTAAACCTTTATTACATTCACCAGCAACAAAATCAAAATGAGGTGTGCCACCTCGGATAACCGCACCAATGGCAATGATGCCGTCGTAGCCACCTTTCGCCGCTATTTTCTTAGCTGCTACAGGTAATTCATACGCACCAGGTACTCGAATTACTGTAATATCACTGTCGGCAACATTACCATGACGTTTAAGGGCATCTACTGCACCTTCAAGTAAACTTTCAACAACATAACTGTTAAAACGTGATACAACGATAGCAAATTTCTTACCGGTTGCATCAAAGTTAGCTTCTACGACATTCATTTAAAAATCACCTACTGTTAAAAATTGCCGCAATTCTAACAAATTGCAGGCAGCTGCGGAACTCGTTTTAACAATTTTCTAATATTAGTCGTGATGTTTTGGCATTAGCAATCTGAGATAAAGTTTACAAGCTTGATTTTAAAGTAATTATTAGCATGGACTTTTTTGTATAAGTAAAAATAAAATAACCATTTTTCACTGATAAAAATATAATCATTTAGCATTAGCTGCAGGATAGCGCTCAGCAGCACAATTTTGTATTATATCCACCAAATAACACCTAATGATTATATTTATGACAATTTACTTTTCCTCTAACAAAATACCAGAGCTTTTGCCGTACAACATACAGCAGCGACAAACGATATTATCATTAGCACAAGCAAAGCTGTCGGCACCGGAAAAGTTAATCCTAAATATAATAAAACTGTTATTGCTTATTCCACCATTTCTCTTTATCGCGAATTTGCAAGGCCTTGCCATAGTCATTTCCATAGCGATAGTGCTTATTACCTACTTTATAGTACTTAGGCCAATTATGCTGTATTTTGCTCAAAAGCATTTAAATTCAGCAATTACTCAATACAAAAAAAGCGAACACTAGGTTCGCTTTTTTCTTTAATAGATTAGACAATGATAAATCTAATAATATTAAGGCTCTATTTCATCTAACTCTTCTAAGTAAGCGTCAATATCTTCTTCTTCGTCTTCATTGACTTCAATCGGTGGATTGCCATCATAAACCTTGAACTGCATATTCTGAAAATACGCATTCTTAACAAACTCATAAGGATCAATTGACTCATTTAAAATTGCCTCTTGGTCTGCTAATGAAGCCCTCGCCTCTAATCCTAATATACCAGCACGAACTAAATTCGGCCAAAAATCAATAACTGCTAACGGCCAGTAATAACGGTCAACAAAATCACCAACTTCTTCACGAACCGATGATGGGCCCAAAGCAGGAATAACTAAATATGGTCCGTCACCAACACCATAGCTACCAAGCACTTCGCCAAACTCTTCTTGGCTTCTATCCCAACCGAAGTCACTGGCAGGGTCAAAAAAACCAAGTAACCCTACTGTTGAATTTAATACAAAACGACCGGTAGATTTTGCCGCATCAGTAAATTTAGCTTGTAGTAAGTTATTGATAATAGTTGATGGCTCATTTAAGTTTAACGCCATATTATGCACACCGGAACGTAATTCTGTTGGCATATACTCAACATAGCCTTCAGACGCTGGTTTTAACACATACTTATCTGCATAGTCCCAAGTAAAAGTCCAAAATGGTCGGTTTATTGACTCTAATGGATCTTTTGGATCGGAAGCTGACTCATCTGACGAAGGAGTTGAAGAACAAGCCCCTAATAATAAGGTAAATATCAGCGTTATTAATATTTGAATGCTTTTGCCACTTAACGGTATTTTTCTTATTGTGCTCACTACAAAGTCCTTGAACGATAAAGATTAAACTCTTGCTTATCACTACACTTGTACAGCCAAAATTCAAGTTTAGTCATAGTCAATATTCAGATTGCCAGCTTAACATGGACAATATAGCGATAGCATTAAGAGATTTGTTTAAAAAACGTAAAAAGGATGAAAATGCTTAACGCCCTTTATCAGGCAGACATTAGTATTTAGTAATTTCTTTTGTCGATGCTTTACTAACACAACGTTAAGGCACGTTTAGCGATAAGATCGCATTGAAGTACAAATGAATGTGCAATAATTAGCTTTTAGAGGTTTGTTGTCGATGCACAGCCATTAGCATTTCAGCTTCCGGTCGAGGAATATCACATTCCCGCATTATCTCTTCAATATCAGCGCCAAGCTCTACTAACTTTTGAGCACGAGAATACAACTTGTCTTCGGGTTGCTGGTGTAATAATTGTTCAACAGTTTGTAGCTGCACAGCGAATTGTTCTTGGCTGGATTTAATGCGATGCTCTAGTTGCTTAGAGACTTGCTCATTTTCCCGTTGCGACTCTTGACAGTATTGTTGATTTTCATTCGCTTGGGTCTGCATTTGTGCCAATAAGGTTTGTAATTCTAGCAGCATAACAGCTTGACTCTGAGTCACTTTAGTCAACTCTGTCACTTGTGCCGACAATCTGTTTTTTAGTGCCAATAAAAGTAATGCCACCAGCATGACTAAAAAGAAGGCGACTAAACTGATCACATTTGCAGAGATATTTTCCATAACGATATTGAGCACAATTCATTTAAAAAGCCTGTAAATTACAGGCTTTTTATGTTCAATTTAGAACTGTTTTAACTCATCCCATTCAGCATCAGATAGTAGCTTATTCAAATCAACAAGAATCAATAACTCGCCTTCGCGATTAGAAACGCCTTGAATATATTTGGCACTTTCATCATTACCAACATTGGGTGCAACATCAATTTCTGATGTTTTCAAATAAACTACTTCCGCAACACTATCAACCAAAATGCCGATAACTTGTGTTTCCGCTTCAATAATAACGATTCGGGTATTATCGGTTAATTCAGCGCTTTCCATGCCAAAACGTGCGCGAGTATCAATAACGGTAACAACATTACCACGAAGATTAATGATACCCATCACATACGACGGCGCTCCTGGCACAGGAGCAATCTCGGTATAACGCAGAATTTCCTGTACCTGCATTACATTTATGCCGTAGGTTTCGTTATCAAGCTTAAACGTCACCCTTTGCACGACTTCATCGTTCGTATCTACATTTTCATTGCGTCTTTCATCAGACATACCACAGGCCTCTTTAAATTTTTGTTTTCTTTACGGTGACTTAACTATTATCTCTTAAGTATACTGACAAGTTCAAATTCATCAATTATTCTTGTGTAATATTAACGCCTTTTTCCAATAACTTAATGAGTGCATCAACATCAAGTAATGCGCACATGCGATCTTTCACTAAACCCGCTAACCAGGGACGTTTACTGGGTGAGTCTAACCATTTTACATCTTCTTGTTTTAAAGTAACGGTATCAACTAAGTGTTCTGCTGATAATCCCCAGGAAGAGTTATTAAGCATAATAACGTATTGATACTTCAACGCTGCTAATAATTTATCGTTGCACTTCTCAGGCATCACCCAACGTGCGGTGTCAACGACATTTATCTTTTCATCGCGGCGTAACATGACCCCTTGAAACCATTCGGGCTTCCCCATTAAGGCTGTAGTTTTATCACTATTATGAATACCACCAAGTTCGATTAATGGTACGGCTATCATCAAGCCTGCAACGTCAAAAAACATTGCTTGGAAGTCACCTTGTCGATAATTTTTTTGCTGCGTTTTTTCAAAGCCCCCCGCACTTTTTCGTGTCGAAATTTCATCAGCTTTAGCTTTTTGAATCTTATTTGATTCTATAGCTTTATCAGCAGCAACTTTATTAGTAGGTTTTTCCGATGCTTTTGGCTGATGCTCGACATTAACTGCGTTAGTTTGAGGGCCTTTACGTTCAACTTTTGCTTTACTACTTTCTGCCGGAATTTGCTCTTTTGCAACACTTGGTAGGCTAACTTTATTTAGTAATTGTTCTATTGGCTGGGCTTGCTTTTCCTTTACAGGCACAGTTATAGACTCATCAGCTTCTTCGGTAAGCAGCTCAGACAAATAGGTCTGCATTAATTGTTTACTGGCAGCTAAAGACTTCGACATTGATTTACTTACTCACTGATTTTAAATGTACTAAATATTTTAGTAGGTTGCTATACGCTATGATACCACGAGAATTTGGTGCATAATCAGATGGTACTTTTTGTGCAACGCTGGCGTTGCGAAAATTTGTATCAATAGGAACTACACCTGGCCAGACTGCCTCGCCATATAATTCTTGCAGTTTTCGATACGTTAGTAACGATGCCTTAGTGCGTTTATCAAACATGGTAGGCACTATAGTATATTGAAATGATTGGGTTTGCTCACCTTGCATAATATCGAGTGTTTTCATCATTCGATCTAAACCTTTCAACGCTAAAAACTCTGTTTGAACTGGCACAACGATACGTTCACAGGCAGCTAAAGCATTAACCATCAGCACACCAAGAATTGGCGGACAATCAATTAACACATAATCATATTCGTCTGATATTTGCTGCATGGCCTTTTTCAGTACTAATCCCATTCCACCTTTGTTGCCCAGCGAACGGTCTAATGTTGCTAAGCCCATCGTTGCCGGCAAAATATCGATATTCTCATAATGCGTTGGACACAGGCTTTGCATAATTTGCTCTTTAGTTGATACTTGCAGGAACAAATCGTAAACACTTAAGTCTAAATCTTCAGATTCAATACCAAAATAGTAGCTTAGAGATGCATGCGGATCGGTATCAACCAACAGCACGCGATAACCTTTTTCCGCTAATAAACCGGCAAGCGAAATAGTAGATGTGGTTTTACCAACTCCACCTTTTTGATTTGCTACTGTCCAAACTACCAATTGAGTGTCCTATTAGTTATTGTCGGTTTCGTTACCACTAGTGTTTTCACTATCTTCATCAACTCGGGTGGTAATACGAATCCCACCATTTTCAAGTCGAATAATGCGAATTTCTTCTTCAGCACCTGCGTCAGTATCAACTTGTTTAATTGCTTCAACATCTTTCACAGAAATTGTTGGTGTTGCTAATAAGTTGGCTTTTTCTAAGCCGTACTTTGAAATTGCAATAACCACTCTTCTATTTTTCGCTCTTCCCGTTGCTGTTGCATTATCAGCATTCGGATAATACTGACCATAACCTTCGATAGCCATACGAGCAGGGTTTAAAGTAAGCTCTTCCAAAACTCGTAATATTGCTGTTGCTCTAAATACCGATAGTTCCCAATTTGAAGTAAATATTTCTGTCGATATAGGCTGATTGTCAGTATACCCTCTTACACGAATATAATTAGTCGTACTGGCAATCACCTGATAAATAACAGCCAAAATATCGCGTGCCGCATTAGTAGGTGAAGATGAGCCACTGGGGAACAATAATCCACTATTTAGTTCTATCTCTAGCCAGTCACCATCAACCTGCAATTGCGCGTAGCCAGATTCAACCAATTCATATAAAGCTTCATGCAGTTCTTTTTCTAACGACGTCAGCGTTGTGCCTACCTGTGCGTCAGATACATTCGATAAGGTAACCTCGCCTTCAACTAATTCAGGACCTGCAACATCTAGGATACCATTACCAAATAGTCGCTTATTTGTTTTAGAACTATTTACTGGCAGAATATCATCACCATGACCACGATTTTTAGGAAGTTCTTCATTGGCTTGGAAAACACGGCCAATAGATTCTGTTGCTGTTTCAAAAGGCTCTTCGTTGACCATAGCCATAGCATACAGCACGACAAAAAGAGCAAACAGTAAAGTCATATAATCGGCGTATGATACTAACCAACGTTCAACGTTGTCGTTTTCTACCGAGTGACGCCTTGCCCGCAGCCGGTTCATTGCTCTAACCGAAACGCCGACAGTTTATTTTCAATAGCATGAGGATTCTCAGCTATAGCAATAGCAACTAATCCTTCGGTCATCATCTCTCGATACATAGTTTGCTGGTGCACAATTGCTTTTATTTTATTTGCAATAGGTAAGTAAATTAGGTTAGCAAAGCCGACGCCATATATGGTTGCAACGAATGCTGTTGCAATACCTTGTCCAAGTAATTGTGGGTCAGCAAGATTTGACATGGCATGAATTAAACCTAAAACGGCGCCAAGAATACCAATAGTTGGACTATAACCTCCCATAGATTCAAAAACATGGGCCGAGCGCAGGTTATGTTCGCGGTATAAATCTAAATCCAGCTCTAATGAAACTCTCAAATTGTCAACTTCAACACCGTCAACAAGCAGGTTTAACCCTTTATTAATAAAGAAATCATTTTCTTCTTCGGCAATATGCTCTAATGATAAAAAACCTGATTCCCGAGCTTTTTCAGCCCAAGTAACAACCGACTCTATCCCCTGTTCAACATCATATTTAGGTGCTATCACTATCCATTTCAATAAGCTCATGGCATGAAAGAATTGGCTTTGTGACGACTGCAACATCACAGCCCCCATAGTTCCACCAAAAACAATAATAAATGCAGGTAATTCAAGCAGCGAAACAACAGCGCCACCATCAATCATAAAACCTAAGTAAATTGCCAAAACGGCAATAACTAGCCCTGATATACTCAATTTATCCATGCTGTATTTCCTTGAGAATTGCAGATGGAATGCTTTCAATTGCCAGCGATAATTCAGATATTCCTGCAACGGTAACCGCTTGCGGCATACCATAAACTACACAAGACTCCTCGTCTTGCGCCCAAATTGTTGCGCCTTTATTTTTTAATAGTCGAGAACCATCTCGACCATCTGCGCCCATACCGGTAAGAATAATACCTAAAACATTACCACCAAAAACTTTCGCGGCAGAGCCAAAACTAATATCCACACTTGGCTTAAAAGCAATTCGTTCTGAATCGTCTTCTAATATTCTCAATTTTGGTGCATTTTCTGTACCATCAATAACCATTTGCTTACCGCCAGGTGCTAAATAAGCACAACCTGGTTTAAGAATATCACCGGAATCAGCCTGTTTCACATTGATTTTACATAAAGCATTCAAACGGTTAGCAAACGCTAGCGTAAATGCTGCAGGCATGTGTTGCACCATAACAATGGGTAATGGAAAATTTTCAGGAAGTTGGCTAAGTAACTTTTGTAATGCTACAGGGCCGCCAGTTGATGTACCGATCGCCAATAATTTGTAAGATTTTCCAGAGCTTTTTTTAATTGTTTGAACAGGACGTTCAACACGTTGTGTAGAGCTCAGAGATGAGGTAGCGGCACTCGTTGTTTTTGGTTGTTTTTCACTTCGAGCACGAGAGCGAAAGGTGGATATTCTCGGTAACCTACCCGCTTTCTTACGGGCAAGTTGCACCACGCGTTGACGGAGTAAACTACCCGCATCTTCTGTATTCTTAGCTATTTCATTAAATTTTTTCGGTAAGAAATCTAATGCGCCTGCATCTAATGCTTCTAACGTTGCTTTAGCGCCAGAATGCGTTAACGAAGAAAACATAATAATGGCTGTAGGTGCTTTAGCCATTATTTGTTTCACTGCATCAATGCCATTTAATAATGGCATTTCAATATCCATAGTAATGACATCAGGTTTTAAGGCAATAGCCTTTTCTACTGCATCAATACCATTTACCGCGACATCAACAACTTCAAGATCAGGATCTTTATTGAGAATATCCGTAACTCGGCGTCGAAAAAAACTGGAGTCATCAACCACCAAAACTTTAAAGGACATTTACAATCTCTTTCCTATTTTTACGTATTATGAAGTATTACCTATTTATGAGCGTAACTTTTTATTTACTATCGATTTTTTAGCGTAATATTTAAGCATATTTGGCACATCAATAATTAAAGCAATACCGCCATCACTGGTAATTGTTGCTCCTGCCATACCTGGCGTACCATGTAACAATCTATCTAGTGGCTTAATTACCACTTCTTCTTGGCCAATTAGACTGTCAACAACAAAGCCTACTTGTTGATTGCCTAATTGCACGATTACCACATGACCTCGATCACGTGGTTTATCAACATAATCACGTACTAACCATTGATCCAAATAGAACAATGGAATCGCTTTTTCACGAACAATAATCGTTAGCTGACCGTCAACAATATTGGTAGAAGTTAAATCCAAATGGAAAATTTCATTGACTGCCGCAAGTGGCAAGGCAAATGTTTGCTTACCGACAACAACCATTAAGGTCGGCAAAATGGCTAACGTTAATGGGACTTTAATTTCAAGTATAGTACCAACACCCATTTCAGAGTCGATGTTAACAGTACCATTTAATTGTGTGATCTTAGTTTTAACCACATCCATACCAACGCCTCGACCAGAGACTTCTGATATTTCAGTTTTGGTAGAAAATCCAGGTGCGAAAATTAGGCTAAACGCTTCTTTATCTGGCATGCGCGCGGCTGCATCTGCGTCTAGCACGCCACGTTCAATCGCGATTTCCTTCAGTTTTTCTGCATTCATACCGGCACCATCATCACGAATGGTTAATAAGATATGATCACCTTCTTGTGAAGCTGATAAAACAACCACACCTTCACGTGGCTTGCCTGATGCTTCACGTTTAGCTGGCTCTTCAATACCATGATCAACAGAGTTACGAACTAAATGCACCAGTGGATCAGCTAAGGCCTCAACCAAGTTTTTATCTAAATCGGTATCTTCACCTTCTAAAACTAACTTAATTTCTTTATTTAAACTACGCGCCAAGTCACGAACAACACGAGGAAAACGACCAAAGACCTTTTTAATAGGTTGCATGCGGGTTTTCATTACCGCACCCTGTAAATCAGTTGTTACCGCATCTAAATTAGATACAGCCTTGGTTAGTTCTTCATCTTCTTTGGTCATACCTAAGCTAGTAAGGCGATTTCGTACCAAGACAAGTTCACCAACCATATTCATAATTTGATCTAGGCGTTTGGTATCAACACGAACAGTTGTTTCACCTTGAGATGCGGCAGGTGTAGCCTTTTTATCTTTAGCTGGCGCAGGTTTATTTTCAGCAGGTTTACTTGCCGCTGGTGCTTTAACCGGTGCTTTTTTAACAGCAGGATTTGGTTTAGGTGTTGGCTTCGCAGCAGGCTTTATTTCTGGAGCAGCAGCTGGTGCTTTTGGCGCTTGCCCTTTGCCATGTAATTCATCTAATAATGATTCAAATTCATCATCATTAATTTCATCAGATGAGCTTTGCGGGCTAGGGGTATTGGTATTAGTTGCTACCGCTGGAGAAAATGCGCCCTGGCCATGCAATTCATCTAGTAATGACTCAAACTCGTCATCTGAAATATCATCACTGTTAACATTATTCGTTGCAGTTGCAGGCTGTGCAACTGGCTCAGGTGATGATGCGCTAGGTGCACCACCGCCATGTAATTCATCTAACAGGCGTTCAAACTCATCTTCTGTCATTTCATCGCTTGAACCTGCCGCCGGTTCGGCAACTGCAGGCTCAGGCTCAACTTCAGGTTCCGCTACAATTTCTTGAGCCGCAGCTTCATTACCTTCGGGCTCAGATAAACGATGTAATTCTGCTAGGAGTTGTGGATCTGCTGTTGAAAGTGGCTCTTGATTTTGCACTTGTGCAAACATTTCATTGATCGTATCAAGCGCCTGTAAAATAACGTCCATTAACTCTGATGTTACTGCACGCTGATTATTTCTTAAGGTATCGAATACATTTTCAGCACCATGACAAGCATCAACTAAATTAGTTAATGATAAAAAACCAGCACCGCCTTTAACAGTGTGAAAACCTCTAAAAATAGCATTTAATAAATCAGCATTATCAGGATCATTTTCAAGTTCGACTAATTGCTCCGACAAGCTCTCAAGTATTTCTCCAGCTTCGATTAAAAAATCCTGAAGAATTTCTTCATCTTGTTCAAATGACATTCAATAACTCCTATTAGAAACCTAAACTTGATAATAAGTCATCAACGTCATCCTGATCTGAGACAACATCAGTGCGATTTTCAGTATTTACAATTGGGCCTTCAACTAAGTTTTCACCTACGCTTGGTCTGCTAGCTGCTTTTGCTTCTTCCGATGAGATACCAAAAGCCGTTAGCATATTAATTAAGCTTTCTTCAACTTCATGCACTAAATCAATAACTTTGCGTATAACTTGCCCAGTCAAATCTTGGAAGTCTTGTGCCATTAACACGTCAGTCATCAAACTATGCATATGGCCAGTTTCTTTCTCTGTGGTTTTAAGCAAAGTGTCAATATCACGACATAATGCTTTAAATTCACCAACATCGAGATCGTTATGCATTAGCTTCTGCCACATTGGATTGACTGTACTAATTTGTTGCTGAATATTGTCTACGACAGGAAAAATAGACTCCACCGCATCCATGGTTTTATTAGCGGCTTCTTCTGTACGACTTATAACAAAATTCAGTCGCTCTTTAGCATCAGGTATATCAGCCGTAGCGAGATCATTCAACCGACTGTCGACTTGAAAGTTGTTTAATGAGTCATGAAGTTGACGGGTTAGCTTACCTATTTCTGCAAACAACTCTGAGTTGATTGGATTTTGAATTTCCGCAATCAATTCGTTTGCTTTGTCTTGCTGGTCCGTCTCTAGGTATTCAACCAGTAATTTAGCTTGTTCCAACGAAACATCGACATTTGCATTTGTAGTCATGTGAAGTCCTTGCGTAGCAAAATTATTGATTAACCAAGGCGCTCAAAAATTTTGTCGAGCTTAGTATTTAGTGTTGCTGCAGTGAATGGCTTAACAATGTAACCATTAACACCCGCTTGTGCCGCCATGACAATTTGCTCTTTTTTCGCTTCGGCTGTCACCATTAACACTGGAATATGAGACAATTTCGCGTCAGCTCTAATTGCTTTTAGTAAATCAATCCCTTGCATACCTGGCATGTTCCAGTCAGTAACAACAAAATCGTAATCACCTTCTTTCAACATAGGCAATGCGGTACTACCATCATCAGCCTCTGAAATGTTAGTGAAGCCAATATCGCGTAACAAATTTTTGATTATACGTCTCATTGTTGAGAAATCATCAACAACAAGTACTTTCATATTTTTATCCAAGGCACCCTCCGGTGAGAACATTTAAAATTCTAACAATAACGTTATTCTACTTAACTTTGCCATGATTGCATACGTGCTTTTAAACGATGCATCGCCTGGCTATGTATTTGGCTTACCCTTGATTCACTAACATCAAGCACTTGGCCTATTTCCCTAAGGTTTAATTCTTCATCGTAATACAGAGACAGTACTAAAGCTTCTCGCTCGGGTAAAGTAGAAATACATTCAGCTAAAGACTTTTTAAAGACGCTTTGTTCAATACTAGCGTATGGGTCATCTTGATGATGGCTTTCAGCTAAATCAAGCGCATCTTCACTAACCCCAAGATCTTCTATGCCTAATATTTTACCTGAACTAACTTCATTAAGCATATGATGGTAGTCATTTAATGAAATTTCAAGTTTTTCAGAGACTTCAGCATCCGTAACATCACGACCATATTCTGCTTCTAAGCTTTTTATAGCTTCACTGATCATACGGCTATTTTTGTGAACTGAGCGCGGCACCCAGTCGCCACGGCGGATTTCGTCTAGCATAGCGCCACGAATTCGAATACCAGCGAAGGTTTCAAAACTTGCCCCTTTGCTGTTATCAAAATTATTTGCTGCTTCTAAAAGCCCGATCATTCCCGATTGAATAAGATCGTCAACGATAACACTGGCAGGTAAACGAGCAAGTAAATGGTAAGCAATACGTTTTACTAAGACAGTATGCTGTTCTAATAAAGCAGATTTATCAACACTGTAAGCATGTAATTTAACCACTCTAACTCGCTCGCTTTGTTGGTTAGTGTTCTAACAATTGCTCGATAAAGAACTCTAGGTGACCCGAAGGTTGTTGCGGTACTGGCCAACTCATTAAGTTGTTAGCTAGTGCTTTAAAGCCCATTGAAGCTGGCGATTCAGGAAAGGCTTCAACAATTGCTTGTTGTTTCCTAACAGATTTACGAATATTTTCATCAAACGGTATTACCGCGACAAGCTCTAACGCTACATCTAAAAATCGATCCGTAACTTTTGAAAGTTTTGCAAATAGCTGCTGCCCTTCTTTCGGGCTTCGTACCATATTGGCAACAACTTTAAATTTAAATACACCATGATCACGACTCAGTAACTTCATGAGTGCGTAACAATCGGTAATTGAGGTAGGTTCATCACATACCACCAATAATACGTCTTGTGATGCTCGGCAAAAACTCAACACCATATCAGAGATACCTGCAGCGGTATCAACAATCAAAACGTCAAACTTCGTATGCATATCACTAAATGCACGAATCAGCCCAGCATGTTCAGAAGGTGTTAAATCCACCATAGATTGCGTGCCTGATGTCGCTGGAATTATATTTATGCCACCTGGGCCTTGGATAATAATATCATCAAGTTCACATTCACCAGATAATACATGAGATAAATTACGTTGTACGCGTAAGCCTAACATCACGTCAACGTTAGCAAGACCTAAATCAGCATCAAGCACTAACACTCGTTTGCCTAATTTAGCTAAAGAAATAGAGGTATTTAACGAAACGTTGGTTTTACCAACACCACCTTTACCACCGGAAACTGCTATGACTTTAATTTGTTGAGAATCTTGCATTTTTCTTAAGCCACTCGCTTGATCTATCATCTATGTAACTTCTCTTTAAAACATCGCTGCCGTTATCAAAACAGCTATACTGCAACCGTTGCTGCGGGCGTTCGCCATGAAACTGCTGACGACTGTTGAGACTTAATCGCCATTCTATCTGCAAGCGTAACTAATTTCTCAGCATTTGCAACCTTAATATCTTCAGGAACCCTTTGTCCGTCAGTAAGATAGCCAATTGCTAAACCGTTCTGTAACGATGTGCTGATTATTTCACCAGCACTCAAGCTTTCGTCGAGTTTAGTATAAATACAACCCGCTAATGGAATTCGCTTAAAACGTTCAACATTTTCTTGCATTACGCGCGGTTGGGTATTTGCAGATAGCACTAAGTAGTTACGAATTCTAACACGAGCATTAGCAATTAAGGTAGTTAAATGCTCAGTCAAACGCATATCTCTTTGTCCCATACCTGCGGTATCAATTAAGATTAGTTTCTTCTGGGAAAATTGCTGTAATAAACTATCTAGTTCATTACCATCTTTTGCTAGCTTAACCTGACAACCAATAATACGACCATAAGTTGCTAGCTGCTCAAAACCAGCAATTCGATAACTATCTGTAGATATCAACACTACTTGGTCAGCGCCATGAACTTGCGCAAAACGGGCAGCCAGTTTAGCGATAGTGGTTGTTTTACCTACACCGGTAGGCCCCACTAAAGATACGACGCCCCCACGTTGAATAATATCATTGTTCGTCGTGTTTAATTGCTGTGAGATAACTTGCTTTGCTTGCTGCCACGCATCATCTTCATGAGTATTAGCAGGAATGTAACCCGCTACTTGATCAGCAATTTGCTCTGTTAAGCCCATTGCCATTAGACGATTAACCAATACTGCACGCATAGGGTCTTTTTGTGCCATATCTTGCCACATCAAACCAGACATTTGATGTTCAAGTAATTGGCGAATTGACGACATTTCCTTTTGCATATTTTCAAATTCAGCACTGCTAACCTGTGTTTGCGTCTGAATTTGACGGCTGGAAACAGGACTACTTGAAAAATCTTCAGCGGTTGGCGTGCTAAATTCTTGTTTCATAGTAGATGTTGGCGTAGCAGTTTGGCTCAGGGCAACAGAACCTTCGCGATTAATATCACCAGCATTAGATTGCTCTAAACGGTTGGTAAAGTCTTTAAATTGCTGCTCGATATCTTCGGGTTCAGCATTATTACTTTTCTGTACTGGTGGGTTGTTAGTAACAGCAGAGTTTGCTATTTGGCTATCAAAGGCACGGGTTGCTGGCGCTTTATCATAGCCATTTTGTTGCACTTGGCGGTTTAACAATGCAGCTAAACTATCTGCAGGTACTTCATCGTTTTTAGTTTCAGTTTGTGGCGCACTATTAAATGCAACAGTATCCTCAGCAATATCAACGCGATGCGCTGACTGTGAAGATGTTTCAGGTTGTGAATGAGTTTCAGGTTGTGAATGAGTTTCAGAAGGCTTAACACTTTGGTTGTAATCAACCGCTGCCATTAATTCGACACCCTCAGCAATTTTCTTATTTGACATAATGACTGCATCAGCTCCTAGCTCTTCTTTGATCTGTGCTAGTGCGCTTCTCATGTCTCTTGCTACATAACGTCTAATTTTCACCGCCAACCCCTTATAATTCACTACTGCTTACTTTGAAGTATTTTTTACTGGCCGATAGCGCTAACAATTTTTATCTGTTTGTCATCTGGAATTTCCTGATAAGAGATAACTCTTAAGCCAGGAATGGTATATTTTACAAATTTAGCAAGTACTGAACGTAGAATTCCTGACGTTAATAATATTGGACTATCACCAGCCATTTCTTGCTGCTGTGCCCCGTCTGTCAAAGACTTCTGTAACCTTTCTGCTAAACCTGGCTCTATACCCGCGCCATCGTCTCCAGCCATTTGCATAGACTGGTGCAACATCTGTTCCAACTCTGGTGACAAAGTTATGACGGGGACTTCTGCCGCTGGGCCAACCAGTTCTTGCACAATAAATTTACGTAGTGTAATTCGCACTGCGGCAGTTAAAACTTCAGGATCTTGGCTCTTAGGGCCATATTCAACCAAGGTTTGAATTATGCTGCGCATATCGCGTACTGGCACGCCTTCGTTCATCAAATTTTGTAGCACTTTAACTATGGTACCCAATGTCAGTACATCGGGAATTAAACCTTCAATTAATTTAGGATAGCTCTTAGCAAGCATATCCAATAAGTTTTGTACTTCTTCATGACCAAGTAACTGTGAGGCATTGTTCGTTAATATTTGACTTAAATGGGTAGCAAGCACAGTTGCGGCATCAACCACAGTGTAGCCAAGCGATTGAGCATGCTCGCGTTGTTCTTGTTTTATCCAAACGGCATCTAAGCCAAATGCAGGATCTTGAGTTGCTATACCGTCAAGCTTGCCAAATACTTGCCCTGGGTTAATCGCCAATTCATGATCATGACGAATTTCTGCTTCACCTATGGTTACTCCCATCAATGAAATCTGGTAGGTATTAGGGTCTAAATCGAGGTTATCGCGAATATGTACTGCTGGGACTAAAAAACCAAACTCTTGAGATAGCTTTTTACGGACTCCTTTAATACGATTAAGTAACTCACCACCTTGTGCTTTATCAACTAGTGGGATCAAGCGATAACCAATTTCAAGGCCGATAATATCAACATGATTAACATCGTCCCAACCTAAATCTTTTACTTCTGCTTCTTGTTGCTGTGTTTCCACTTCAGCCGCCTGCGACTGTTCAGCCTCTTGAATAGCTTTGGCCGCTTTATATTTAGCACCGAAAAAAGCTATACCAGCAATTAATACCGCAAAAATAAGAAACGCTACATGTGGCATACCCGGTACAATGCCCATCACAAACATCACACCAGCCGCAATATACAGCGAACGTTCTTGGCCTAGCTGGCTACTTACTTGCTCTCCCATATCTTGAGCAGTATTTTGGCGAGTAACGACAATCGCAGTACCAACTGATAATAACAAACCAGGAATTTGCGCAACTAGGCCGTCACCTATGGTTAGTAGCGTATAAATTTCAACAGCACTGTCAAAAGACAAATCATGCTGCACCATACCAATTACTAAGCCACCAACAATATTGATAAACAGAATTAATATACCTGCAATAGCATCACCTTTTACGAACTTACTGGCACCATCCATCGAACCATAAAAGTCAGCTTCACTAGTGACTTCAGTACGACGTTCGCGTGCCTGATCTGCAGTAATAAATCCGGCATTTAAGTCCGCATCAATCGCCATTTGTTTACCTGGCATTGCATCAAGGGTAAAACGGGCTGTAACTTCTGATATACGACCAGCACCTTTAGTTACCACAACAAAGTTAATGATAATCAAAATTGCAAATACGACTAAACCAACCGCATAGTTACCGCCAATAACAACTGAGCCAAATGCTTCAATCACTTTACCTGCCGCTTCAGGCCCTTGATGACCTTCAAGTAACACCACTCGAGTACTAGCAACATTTAGTGCTAATCGCAAAATGGTTGCGATAAGCAAAACTGCAGGGAAAGAGCCAAACTCTAAAGGCTTTAAGGTATAAACCGTAATTAATAACACCACTAACGATAGGGCAATATTGAAAGAAAAGAGGATATCAAGCAAGAATGCCGGCATAGGTAAAATAACCATGCCAAGGGCTGCCATCACTAAAAATGGTGTACCTAAACCTGAGAGGACATTAAATTTTTTCTTTTTTAAATTATTAAATGTTGCCGCTAACTGCATGAGCTCTTGTGATAGTATTTTGACGTATCACTTGAAATAGCAATAATCAGACCAGCTTAAATCAGGTTTAGGCAATAAAGTTTTAAATGGATATTATTTAAGCAAACACGCTCAATTAGTAACGAAAATCATCAGGAATAGGTAAGTTTTTAGCGACAGGTTTAGGGCGTTTCGCCTTGCCTTTTTTATGAGCATTTAACTGGAAAATAAAGGCTAGTATTTGTGCCACGGCAGCAAAGAGTTGTTCTGGAATTTCTTCATTCGGCTCGGCGGTATAATACAAAGAACGAGCAAGTGCAGGCGAAGCAATAACCTCAATGTTGTGCTCCTTGGCAATGGTGCGGATATGAAGCGCCATTTCATCAATACCTTTCGCCACTAATATTGGCGCCCCTCCACCATCAGGATCATATTTAAGCGCTACAGAGTAATGTGTAGGGTTAGTAATCACCACATCTGAGTCAGGAATATCTTGCATCATTCTTCGCTGCGACATTTCATATTGTGCGCGTCGAATGCGCCCTTTAGTTTCTGGGCTACCATCTGAATTTTTCATTTCGTCTTTAATTTCTTGCTTGGTCATTTTCAATTGACGATTATGATTCCATACCTGATAGGGCGCATCAATGACAACAATAATGGCGAGTGACAATGCCAAGGCTAGAAACATCCACATTAGCAATGACACTGCATGCTCAAAATTATGCGGAATATTCTCGGTACTTAAATTAATAATTTGATCAAATAAGCCACTTAATAATAAATAAGCAGAAATAAATACTACAAAGAATTTTAAAATTGATTTAATTAACTCAACGTATGCTTGCACACCAAACATACGTTTAAAGCCTGCTAATGGTGATAATTTACTGGCCTTCGGTGCCATTGCTTGCCAAGAAAAGCTCATACCGCCAAGTAAACTATTACCAACAAATGCAGCGAAAACAATAATTATATGAATCCACAGAAACGGCACCATAATCGCACTTACACTATCACTCACTACTTGAAATAAAGCGTGCACATCCATAGTTTCTCGTCGATTCAAACTAAATAGACGTTTCATCATTTTTGATAACTCAGCGACTAAAGAATTGCCCATGATTAGCATAGCCACCGCACTACCGACTAGCACAAACATAGTACCTAGATCTTTCGAGCGTGCTATTTGCCCTTTCTTTCTCGCATCAGAGAGTTTTTTCGCCGTCGGTTCTTCGGTTTTTTCACCACTGTCTGACTCAGCCATTAGGGAGCAGCCCCGCAGTCAATTAAGTAACAGCTAAAATCTAGCGCTCGCTGCCACTGCAATACAAAATGTGTATAAAAATTACCCATCGTCAGCCACATGATCAATAAACCCGCACACATAGTAATTGGAAAACCTATGGCAAAAATATTCAATTGTGGTGCGGCACGGGTCATGATTCCGAATGAAAAATTTATCAACAACATCGCTGTTAACGGTGCAATTGCAAGTGATAAAGCCGTAGCAAACATCCAACTGCCCCACTCAGCAATTTCTTTAAATTTTATGCTAGAAAAGTCGCTAGCTGGAATAGGGATAGTGTCAAAACTTGCAACGACAAATTGCAAATATGCAAGGTGACCGTCCATTGCCCAAAACAATAGCGTAGACAAAATCAAAAAGAATTGGCCTACCGCTGGCACACTAGTACCACTGGCGGGATCAACTAAAGAAGCAAAACCTAAACCGGTTTGCATTGCAATAATTTGCCCTGCCAAAGTAAAAGTATTAACAACCATCACAGTGACAAAACCTAACATCACGCCAATGACAATTTGCTCACCAATAAGCAATGCTGTTGCTAAGGAGAACATATCGCCTACTTTTGTTGGCGGCAATGCTGGCATAACGGCGACAGTAACCGCTAAACAGAAGAATAATTTTACCCGACCAGGAATTGATTTTGCGCCAAGCCCTATCATCGCCATCACCATGGCTGAAATGCGCGCTAGCGGCAGTAAAAAGTCAGCCATAGTCTGATTAATAACAGACTCGGTAAACTCCATGTTAACTTACCACACTTGGGATACTGCCAATTAAACGAATTGCGTAATCCATTAGCTTTTGCACTAACCAATGACCACCAAGTATGAGTGCCATTAAGGTTACGATTAAACGAGGTAAAAAGCTTAAGGTTTGTTCGTTAATAGATGTTGCAGCCTGAAACACAGCAACAATTAAGCCAACGATAAGGCTAGGAACAATAACCGCACTCACCAACACGATAACTAAAAATAAAGCATCTCTTAATATATCAACAAATACTTCAGGACCCATTACGTGGCTCCCATACCATAACTAGTTGCTATAGTGCCTATCACTAAATTCCAACCATCAATTAAAACAAAGAGCATTAATTTAAAGGGTAATGATACTATCATCGGCGAGAGCATCATCATCCCCATTGCCATTAAGATACTGGCAACAACCAAATCGATAATTAAAAATGGAATAAATAACATAAAACCAATTTGAAAGGCCGTTTTCAGTTCACTGATCACAAATGCTGGAATAATGACGGTCATTGGTAAGTCAGTGGGTTGATCAACTTGTTCAATACCCGCCATACTGGCCAAGGTATCTAAATCTTTAATTCGCGTTTGCTCTAACATAAACGCACGTAACGGTACTTTTGCTTTATCAATCGCTTCAACTGAAGTTAGCTGTTCAGCAAGATATGGTTGAATAGCTCGGTCATTAATTTCATTATAAACTGGCGTCATAATGAATAATGTCATAAATAAGGTTATACCAATAATAACCTGATTTGACGGCGTTTGTTGAAGGCCAAATGCTTGTCGTAGTATTGCCATCACCACAACAATACGAGTAAAGGAAGTCATCATGATTACCGCCGCAGGAATAAAGCTTAGCGCGGTCATAAATATCAAGATTTGTAGCGTTACTGAGTATTCTTGTGAACCATCTGGGTTGGTTGTTAATTTCAAGGCTGATAAAGAAAGATCATCAGCCGCCATACTATAATTACTGAACAGTAAAAAAGACAAAATCGTAGTGACTACAACTACGATTTTGCGCGGTGATAATAATGATTTTTTATTGTTATTTATCATTCTGTTGCTCATAGCCTTTCAACGTTTTTTGTTTGAGAAATTTTGCTATTGATTGACTAAAATCAAAAGACTTTTCTTGCCCAGCAGCTAACGGCTGCTCGAGTGTTTCTAACAAGGTTATTTGCTGCGCTGTAACACCTAACAGCAATTGTTTATCACCACTTTGCACGACCACCAATTTTTCTTTCGCACCGAGATGTAAACTCGTGACAATTTTCAGGCCATTAAAGCTTTGTTGAACACCTTGAAAACGCTTCAGAATAATCGCACTAACAACAATAACAGCCAATACCATCAATAATGACAGTATCATGCTCATGGCATCCATATTGGCTGCAACATGTTTGCCTACTTCAACAGATTCCGATTTGTCAGCCACTTCCGCTGCGTTAACAAAAACAGACAAGAACCAGGGCAATAGTGCAACTAATAGCGTTTTTTTCATTTAATGCTTATTTCAATTTCTTAATACGTTCCACTTGGCTGATAACATCAGTCAAACGAATACCAAACTTATCGTTAACCACAACTACCTCACCATGAGCAATCAAGGTGCCATTAACTAAAACATCTAATGCTTCACCAGCCACGCGATCAAGCTCTACAACTGAACCCTGATTCAACTGTAATAAATTACGAATGCTAATATGACTACGACCAACTTCCATTGAAATGGTCACAGGAATATCTAAAATAGCGTCTAATTTACGTTTTTCTTCACCCGTAATTGGTTCGCCATCTTCTTGTAAATCTTCTAACTCAACGGTTTCAGCAGCTTCAGCGGCAGCTTGTTCATCCATTGCCTCATCCCACATGCCTAAATCATCTTCGTTTTCTGTACTCATTTTTCCTGCCTCAAAGTTCAACCAGTAACGTCAAATTAACCACATTACCAAGAGTTATTCTGCGCTAACTTCTATTATTATGCGATTTCTACACCACATTGAAATATTTTTTCTGCTATAAATCATCTTCTAAAAGATGAAGCTCCGCATCACTATCTAGGCGTTTACCGCCTTTAGTCAGAATAGTAAGTTCAGACTTAACCGATTCAGGACGCTTAATTTTCGATTCTATTTTCAAGGCCAAATTATCGCGACTACGACCAAGCTTAGCTCTAAACGACGGTAAATTTTCAATTAACACCGTAATATGGTCTGGCATTTCAATTGGAATAATATCGCCAGCTTTAAAGTCCATAATTTTTTGTAGGGACAATTCAACTTCTAAAAATTTCGTTGATAGTTCAACCGGAACATCCATAATTTCATCACGCAGTGCTTTCGACCAACGCATGTCGGTGTCTTCTTTATCACTTTGCACACCAGCATCAAGCAATTCGCGAATTGGCTCTAACATCGAATAAGGTAAGGCAACATGAAAATCACCGCCGCCACCGTCAAGTTCAATATGGAAAGAACTAATCACTACAACTTCAGTTGGGCTAACAATGTTTGCCATAGAGGGGTTAACTTCTGAATCAAGATATTCAAATGACACATCCATAACCGGTGACCAAGCTTCTTTATAATCTTCAAAAATTATTTTCAGCAACATTTGCACAATGCGGCGTTCAGTTGGCGTAAATTCACGACCTTCAATTTTGGCATGATAACGACCATCACCGCCAAAAAAGTTATCTACTAAAATGAAAACTAAGCGCGCTTCCATTGTGATTAACGCTGTACCTTTTAACGGACGAAAACGCACCATATTTAAGCTGGTCGGTACAAATAGGGTATGTACGTACTCACCAAACTTAATCATTTGGATGCCATTAATTGACACTTCCGCAGTACGTCGCATCATATTGAAAAGGCTAATTCGCATATGACGAGCAAAGCGTTCATTCACCATTTCAAGCGTTGGCATTCGCCCACGAACAATACGATCTTGAGAAGAGAAATCATAATCAGACGTACCCTCAGCATGGGAAACGTCTTCTACTATTTCTTCTTCTTCAACATCATCAACACCGTGTAATAGCGCATCAATTTCGTCTTGAGATAATAAGTCACTCACTCGATAGTCTCTTTATCTTAGTTAATCTAGGCACTTATTTACTGCATTACAAAGCCGGTAAATAACACTTTCTCAACGATTTTATTGCCTTCCACTTCTTTCATAATTTTGTGCACTTCAGACAACGACTTTTGTTTTAATGAGGTTTTTCCTGCACTCGTTGCTAAGTCATCGGCATTAGATTGTGAAAACACTGCTAACAAGGTGCTTTCTATTAATGGCACATGTTTCTTCGCTGCTTCCTCATTGTCAGCGCCGCGCACTAATAATTGCACACGAATTTCTACAAAACGATCACGGGCTGCACCAGGAACATTAAAGCGAAACGGTCTCGGCATAGGGACATATAAGGCAGAGCCTATCTCAGCACTACCACCTGACTCCGCTTCGACAGCTTCGGTAGAGCCAGTATCAAGCGCAGCATCTAGCTCTGCTTGCGTAACCTCTTGGTCTTCTCCGCCCATCATAAAAAATGCTGCAGCACCACCAGCAATGGCTAAAACCGCAACAATTGCGATAATAATAATTAGCTTCTTTTTCTTACCTGAATTATCTAATTCAAGTTCATTTTCATCTGCCATCTGGTCTACCCTGAAAAATTTTAATATTTATAGCTAAACTATATCCTTGAATAGCATTGAATCCAACGAGTTTTGTCATTTATGCATAGTAATCAACGCCAGTTGACGAAGCTTTGACCACATTCTGAGTTTGCGCTAGGTTTTCATCTGCTGCTTGTTCTGACGACAAACCGTTTTTTCCACGGCTTTCGCCATCCTCAAAAGCCGTTTCTGATTGCTCCCCCGGTTGGCGCTGTTCGATATTAGCATCATCAACATCTACACCACTTTCTGCCAACATATCACGCAATTTACCCATATTTTGTTCTAAAGCATCTTTAGCTTGCTGGTTTTGAACAATAAACTGCACCGCCGCTTGTTCATTTTGCAGGTTAACACGAATATGAACATTACCCATTTCAGGTGGATCTAACTGTATTTCTACCTGTTGAATCTTCTGATTAATCATGACCATCACTTTGTCTTTGACCGCATTAGCAAAATCTTTGCGGTAAATGGCGATAGTTTCAGTATTTAGTACTGTAATTGATTTTTGGCTTTGCACCGCATTACCCGACAATTTGTTTATTGTATTTTCAAAACTTTGCTCTTGTTGCATAGACAACTCAGTAGCACTCAGCGTAGGCCGACTAGCTTGAGCATCTAATGTTTGGTTAACCATAGATGCGCTTCTTTCTGAAACAACAGCGTTCTTATCATTTGCCGCTTTAGCGAGTGCAACTTCTTCTATAACATTCTCGGGATTCTTCGTTGCCTCGTCATCAGCAGCTTGATTATGATTAGCATTTGCTGCTGTTGATGTACCTTGCTCTTTTGTTATCGCCGCCATAACACTTGCCGTGCTTTGATTAATAGTACGGCTTTGTGTTGTCTCGGTAGTAGCATCAGCTTTTACAACTGGTGCTGCATCATTCATTCCTATCGGCGCGGCTCTTAAAACTTGCTCACTAGTTGTGACACTTTTTTGCTCTTTATCTCCTGAACCAACCTCGCTTTCACTGACTAATTTTTTGTTTGCTACCTGGGGCGTTTCAGTACTTGCTTTAGCAAGCATCTCATCATTTACAGCTTGTTCATCACCCGCTGCTCGCGCATTGCTTACTGCAAGTTCATCATTGTTAGTTTGCATTATGACTTGCTGTATCGCGTCACTTTGCTTGGTGATTTGCTCTACTACTGATTGCTGCGTATTTAACGGCGTTGTGGCCTGGGTATTTGGCTTTTGCTGTGTAGACAAAATAGGCTGCTGTTGGTTTTGCTCAAATGTTGCTTTTTCGCTACCTTGCTTCGCTTCAACTATATCTTTACTGATTTGCTGGCCTTGTATAGCTTGATTATTTTTTACCTCCGCTGAATCACTAGGCTTGCTGGTAGCGCCAGCAAGCTCAGATAATTTAGCCGAACTATGGCTCTGCTCAGCATCGGCTGCATTCTGTGCTTGCTCGCCTTTACCATTATCACTGGTCAGCCCAGAAACTATAGGTGTTGGCTTAACAGGAATATTAGCGCCTGAATTACTTTTAACTTTATGTAGCACTTCCGCATGTGGCGCTTTTACATTGTCTGACTCTGTTTTAACAATAAATTTTTGCGCACCGTTTAACATTTTTAATAAGTCGATTGCCTCATCATCACTCGTTGCCGAGCTTTCAGCATTTGTATTTCTTGAGGTGTTTTCAGCGGCTGAACTAACAATATTTTTTATTGATGCATCAGTAACTTGTCCTTGCGTTTTATTATCTCTAGCACTGTCAGTAACAGTCGCAGCCGACAAAGGTGATTCCTCAATAGGTAATATATGCGCGTATTTATTACTTTTTTCAGTTGCAATGATATTCGGATCATTATTAGGATTATCAACGATAGGTAAAATATGAGCGTCTTTAGGATACTCTTTAGATGGAGTTACACTTGCTTCACTTTCAGGCGAAATAGGGACAGGTAATGTATGTTCATCACCTGGTATTTTTTTACTATTATCACCTTTTTTATCAACATCATTGAAAGATTCACGACGTTCTTTTACATCACTTGCCGCTTGAGGTGGTTGATTGCCGTTTGACGCATTGCCTTTTTCTGTCGGCTTATCTTGTTGGGCCTTGTAGTGTTTTTCAATAACATCAGAAAACTCAGTATCTTTTACTGATTTATTACTCTGCTCACTACCTTTATTCCCTTGAATATCAGTAGCTTTAGTAACTTCAACAGAGAGTAAACTTAATTGAGACATAATAACCCTTTAGCAACTTTATCTTTTACAAGCAACTTAACTTGCAACAACTTTAAAAACTTACGTAATACATAAGCAAAATTTATTCCACACTATTAAAATCGATAATAAAGTTAATGCTGACAACAATACTCTGGAGTATTAGCGCGTACGACGAACAAATTGCTGCGTAGCTATTTCATCAAACATTTTTTGCTCTTGTTTATCAGCAACAAGCTTTAAGGCCGCTAGCTTTTTATCCCGTAATAACTCCACTGCCTGTATTTTTTTTCGCTGTTCAAACCACTGTTTCTTTCGAGTTTCTACTAGTGCTTTCGCTTGATGAGCAGCAACTTTAACTTGTTGCGCTGCATTGTCTAACTTAGCGATAAAGGCATGAAAATGACTATAAGTCGCACTATCGATACCTTCTAAAGAACGTTGATTAAGTCGGCGCATATACTCTAAACGATAATCGCTAACACTTTTTAAACGCTCTTGGTTTTGTTGATAATCTAGCTCAGCACTTTGTAATGCTTGTGCTGCTTTTTGCTCTTTATCAAGCTCAAACTTATATAAGGTATTTAACTGTTTCATTTGCTTTTGCATATGCTAGTTACTGAGCTTGTTGATTATTTTGTGCGTGCGCTTGCGCGGCAGCTAGAATTTCTTGCAGTTGCGCTAAACTTTGATCATATGGGATAACTTCTAGCGTTTTTTGCTGTAAGAAAAACTGTATAACAGGTTGTAAATCAATTGCTTGGTCAATACGTGGGTCGGTACCACGACTATAAGCACCAATAGAAATGAGATCTTTGTTTTCTTGATATAAAGAATACACTTGTCGTAATTGTCGTGACAGTTGTTGATGTTCATCACTGGTTACCATTGGCATAACACGACTAATTGAGCCCTCAATATCAACTGCAGGATAGTGCCCAGAATCAGCTAAGCTTCGCGACAGGACAATATGGCCATCTAAAATAGCACGTGCAGCATCAGCTATTGGGTCCTGTAGGTCGTCTCCTTCAGTTAAAACGGTAAAAAATGCGGTAATAGAGCCTTGGCCGTCGCCACCATTACCCGCGCGCTCAACCAGCTGTGGTAATTTAGAAAATACCGACGGCGGATATCCTTTAGTGGCAGGTGGCTCACCTACCGCTAAAGCTATTTCACGCTGCGCTTGGGCATATCGGGTAACGGAATCAATTAACAGTAATACATTTAAACCTTGATCGCGAAAGTACTCACTAATTTGTACTGCTGTTTCACAGCCCTTTAACCGCATTAATGGCGAGTTATCGGCAGGAGCAGCAACAACTACAGAGCGTTTTCGCCCTTCTTCCCCTAAAATTTCTTCAATAAACTCTTTTACTTCTCGGCCACGCTCACCTATTAAACCAACAACAATCACATCAGCTGAGGTACCACGGGTCATCATGCCAAGTAAAACACTTTTACCGACACCCGAACCGGCAAAAAGTCCCATACGTTGACCGATGCCAACCGTTAAGAAACTATTAATTGAGCGAACACCAACATCAAGTGGCTCTGAAATCGCTCGGCGAGATAATGGATTAATAGGCTTGCTATCACGTTGATAACTTTCTGACGCTTTTATTGGCCCTTTACCATCAAGAGGCTTACCAACACCGTCAACAACACGACCTAATAAATCCATTGATAACGGTAGGCGTGCTTTCGTTGATAATGGCACCACGCGGGCACCAGGTGACACGCCTTGCAAGCTTTGCTCTGGCATTAGGAAAGTAATATCTTGAGAGAAGCCAACCACTTCTGCAATTAGGTCACCATGTGCGGTTTCTACTAGACATTGGCTACCTACATGTGCTTTAACACCAACCGCTTCTAGTGTTAAACCCACAACACGCACTAAACGACCAGCCACCGAAATACGGTGCGGATGAATAAGTTGCTCACAATTTTTTAAGCGTTCGGTAATGCGGGTTATATCAACCATAAAAAGTTTTTGACACTTTTAGTAAAAGTTTACTGATGTAAGGCTTCTTGCAAAAACGATTCCAAGACCTCATTTAGGCGAGATTTAATATTAAGATCGATATTTGATGTGCTGTTTTCGATTTGACAACTGCCAACAGGTAATTGTGGTGCAGCTAATAATCGCCAACCTTGTTGCTCGATATAACCAACACCAAATTGCTGTTCCACTAACTTTATATCTTGCGGATTAAGTAAGATTTGGGTTTGTGCATCTTGCCCCGGCAAAGCTTTAATACCAGCGCTAATGGCGGATAATAAAATATCAGGGTTTGTTTTTGCTTCGTGTGTGGTAACGGCTTGCGTTAACTGTACAACAAGCTGCAGTAATTGCGCTTCAACATTTTTTTCAACATTAGCAAGTGGATGATGAAATTGCTCGATTAATGACTGCATTGCAGCAATTTGTTGATCGCTAGTTTCTTTACCTTCAGCTAAACCAGTATTAAGGCCCTCTTCATGGCCAGTTAATAAACCTTCTTGATGTCCAGCAGCTTTACCTTCATCGAAACCTTTAGCAAAACCGTCTTCTTTACCTTGATTGAAACCTTCGTCAAATGCTGCTTGACGAATTTCTTCGATTTCCTCAGCCGTTAGTGGTACTGGCTCAGCGATTTCACTTTCTTCAGGTGGCTCATAACGCCAGCGGCGTGACTTACCCATAGCGTTAGTTTTGCTATCGTCTTCATCAACACTTGGCTTAACATCAGGTATCGCCCAAGCATTCACTTCTTCTGAGATAACATCCGATTGGTTTTTTGAGTCAGTTGGCTTCATCGTATCAACTTAACAAGCGATTATTTGCTAATAGCAGTTTATAAGAATTCATCGCCGCCTCCAGCGCCACCAAGCATGATTTCGCCGGAATCAGACAGTCGACGAGCAACAGATAAAATTTCTTTTTGTGCAGCTTCTACTTCACTAATACGCACAGGTCCCATGGCTTCAAGGTCGTCCGCCAACATTTCAGCCGCACGTTTTGACATATTCGCCATAATTTTTTCTTTTAACGCTTCATCGGTACCTTTAATGGCTTTCATTAATGCATCTTGTTGTACTTCTCGCAAGATCGCTTGGATACCTCTATCGTCAACATCGGCAAGGTTTTCAAAAACAAACATCAGATCTTGAATTTGCTGGCTCATCTCTTCATCATGCTCACGAATAGAGTCCATTAGCATACCTTCAACATTGGTATCTAAATAATTCATGATGTCTGCAGCTGCTTTTAAACCGCCCATTTTCGCAGCTTGCGCGCCTGCTTGACCAGCAAACTGTTTCTCCATAATCTCGTTTAATTCTTGCAATGCTGCCGGTTGTACTTCTTCTAAGTTGGCAATACGCATCATTAAATCAAGACGAACTTTATCGGCAAATTGCGTCATAATTTCAGCAGACTGCTCGGGCTCTAAATAAGATAAAACAATAGTTTGGATTTGAGGATGTTCATTACGGATAATGTTCGCTACTTGTTTAGAGTCCATCCATTTCAATGAATCTAAACCTTTCGCACCACCACCCATGACAATTTGATCAATTAAATTACCGGCTTTATCTTCACCTAGTGCGGCAGTTAATGCTTTACGAACGAATTCTTCACTTTGGAAACCAATTGTCGAGAAGTTTTGAATTTCTTCGATAAAAAGCTTATGAACAGCAGTAATTTTTTGCTGGGTAAAATCTTCCATACCCGCCATGATGGTGCCCACTTTTTGCACCTGTTTTGGCTCTAAGTGTTTTAATATTTGCGCAGCATCTTCTTCCGAAAGACTTAACAGTAATATTGCCGCCTTTTCGCCACCATCAAGTTTATTGACGTCAAACGCGCCAGTTGATGGAATTTCTGCAATTTCTTGTGTTTCATCACTCATCTTCGTTTAACCAACTTTTAACTGCTTGCGAGGATAATTCAGGCTCATTAGCCACTAAGGCACGTACCGCTTTTAGAACATCTTCATCACGATGTAAATCAGGTAATTGTAGGCTACCATCTGGGGCAAAACCTACGGCACCTGCGTCAAACTCAGACGTTAGCATATCCATGGTTTCATCACCTAAATCAATATGGCTATCTAATGATTTTTCACCATAGTCATTTGGTGTTTGATCTGGGTAAATTAAACGTTTCAGCATTGGGCGAACAACGGCGAATAACAAGATAGCGATAAGGATTAACGCCCCTAGTAATTTCGCGTACTTGAACATTACAGGATCGCGCCATAATGGCACTTCTTCAACCGCCTCTACTTCAGCGCGAGAAAACGGTAAGGTTACAACTTCAAGCGTATCGCCACGTTGTAAATCAAAACCAATACTGCCTTGTAATAAACGACGAATATTTGCCATTTCTTGCACGGTGCGTGGTGTCGATGCTGGCTCACCTTCAGCCGTTGTTGATGGTAAATAATCAAGCGCAACTGAGACACTTATACGATGAATAACACCGGTTTGCTGCTTGGTATAGCTAATTGCTTCATCTAATTCATAATTACGTGTTGATTCAGTATGCTTACGACCAGGCATAGCTTGTTGCTGTGCGCCACCTGTTGCATTTTCAGGGATATTACTTTCAAGTGGTGGTTGATTGGTTAGTGCACCTGGAATGCCCCCTAATAAACCACCAATGGTATTATCTTCAACTTTCATTTCACTGCGCAGTGCAGGTAAATCAGGGTTGTAACGACGCTGTGTTTCTTCGGTATTGGTAAAGTCCATCGCGACATCAACTTGCGCGGTATAATTACCTAGCCCTACCACAGGGATTAAAATCGAGTCGATTTTATCCATATATTCTTTTTCGCGTTTTTGTTCAATTTCAAACTCTTTACGTGAACGAGATGATACTGAATCTTGCGAGCCTGAATTTAATAAGCGGCCATTTTGGTCAGTTACTGTCACTCGGTTTGGATCTAAGCCTTGCACTGCTGAGGCAATAATATCAACTACAGAATCAACTTCTTCTTCCGATAATAGTCGGCCTCTTCGCATGGTAAGTACAGCAGTTGCTGAAGGATTTTTCGCGCGTTTCGCAAAAACGTTTTCACGTGGAATGGCTAGCAAAACACGAGCACGAGAAATTGATTGTAGCTCTTCAATGGTACGAGCTAATTGCTGCTCACGTGAATGTTTTAACCTTTCTGTTTCAAGACGTTGGCTCACACCAAAGCCCATATCTTGCATAATGATTTCAGAGCCTTCAGAAGGAGCATCACCTAAACCTTCACGTGCTAGCATCAATTTAATTGCTTGGTAGTCTTCACTTTGCACAGAAATAGTATTGTTTTCTTGGCGATAGGCATCTTTATAACCATTGGCATCAAGGGTATCCATGGTTTTAATTAATTGTTCGGTTGGAAGCTTTGCGAGAATTCGGTATTCAGGTTGGTTCGCCCACATAATGACAAATATGGCAATGGCAAGACAAATCGCTAATGCCATCACTATAGTAATTTGACGTAAGAAGTCAACATTCCCCATAGCGCCAGCTAGTCCTGACTTTTGTTCACCTACGACACCGTCGGCGCTGTCATTTGCAACTAAATCACTGCCGCCATCTGACACCATTAACCCTGTGTTGTCTGTTGAATCTGCCACTTATTTTCTCCGCATTACGTCTGTTTTTTATATTTTCAATTAACAACTGAGCTGCTATACCGGCATACTCATAATTTCTTTGTAAGCTTCAACAAACTTATTACGAACTTGAACTGTTGCATCAAAGGCGATGCCTGCTTTAGACGAGGCAATCATAGTGTCGGCAAGTGTAACATTGCGATCACCGAGTTCAAAGGCCATCTTTTTTTCGCCTGCATCTTTTTGTATATCATTAACAGTATTTACTGCGTCTTTTAACATGCTACCGAAATCACTCCCGGCTTTACTTACCGGTGGCGTACCCATGGCATTTTCGCCGATAGGTAAGCGATTACCCATAGCTTCCATCGACATACTTTGCATTTGCGCATATAAAGAATTGGTTTTGATATCCATGATTAACTCGCTTGCGTCAATTTCTTGTTACTTAATGTTAGTTATAGATAAAGCAAGCATAATGCCAAGCACAACCGTTATTTTATTCACCTGACATATCAGCAAGTTACATGAAAAACCAATGTAAAAACAAATGAATTTGTTATTTAATCAACCAGTTTAGCGTGGTGTTATAGGAGGAAATTGGCAGGTAGATTTTTAATGATGCTTAACTCTATATTTATAGTAAGAGTGCTCGAAAAACATTTACCTTTAGAAGCAGTCTAATTGAATTCACTTTCAATAAAGATCATAAAACAACTGCAGTAGCAGTTGTTTTTACAATATTTCAGTTTTATTAGATAACAGCAGCAAAGTCGTTAACTTAATACCCCTTTAATAAAGCCCTTTAATAAAACCCTTTTTATAAAAAACGCAGCTTACGCTGGTATTTGAATACCACTATCTCGCATACGCGCAATTTTATAGCGTAATGTACGAGGGCTTATTCCTAAACGCTCGGCAACATCTTTTCGACTACCTTGGCAGGCATGTAAGGTATCAAGAATAATTTGGTGTTCTTGTAATTTTAACTCACTGCCTAGTTTGTCATCTTTGGCACTTGGCATTGATATATCTTGAGCAGTTGGCGGCTCAAAATTATCAATAAGTAGATCACCAGCATCGATACATTTGTCGCTTTGTAAAATAAGCGCCCTTTGTACTACGTTATCTAGCTCTCGAACATTACCTGGCCAGTCATAAGCGAATAATTTACTTCGGGCTGCAGTGGTTAATTCAGGTATTACATTGCCATCTTTTTGGCATATACGGGCGATTAAATGTTGCGCCAATGGGATAATATCGTCCCGTCGTTGATTTAATGGTAACCAAGTTAACGGGAACACATTCAAGCGATAATATAAATCTTCTCGAAATACGCCTTCGCTAACCGCTTCTTTTAAATCTCTATTACTCGTCGCGATTACGCGTACATCTAAATTGATGGTTTTACGTCCACCAAGACGCTCTACTTCACGCTCTTGCAATACCCGCAGAATTTTAGCTTGTAGACCTAAATCCATCTCGGTTATTTCATCAAGCAAAATAGTGCCGCCTTGAGCTTGTTCAAACTTACCTGGACAAGCCTGAATTGCGCCGGTAAATGCACCTTTTTCATAGCCAAATAATGTTGCTTCCAACATATTCTCAGGAATGGCCGCACAATTAATAGCAACAAATGGCGACTGACTTCGTGGAGAATTCTTATGGATATGCTGCGCTAGCACTTCTTTACCTGAGCCACTTGGACCAAGTACCATCACTGATGCTTCTGTATTAGCGACTTTTTTAGCTAATGTCAGCAATTCGACGCTGGCTTTATCAGCTGCGACTGGCTCACATTCATCTTGAAGTTGCAGCGGTACATATTGATTGACCATATTCAGCAGTACTTCAGGTGCAAATGGTTTTGCCATATAATTGCAGGCACCGTCTTTAATCGCCTGCACTGCATCATCAATAGTGCCATAAGCAGTCATAATCAAAACGGGTAATTTTGGATAATTATTACGGATACTTTTTAACAACGACAAGCCTGACATACCACCCATTTGCACATCACTTACCACTAAGTCTACGGCTTGAGATTTAAGGGTAATTAATGCGGCTTCGCCTGACTCTACCGGAACACATTGATAACCGGCAAGTAACAAGGTATCAACAAGTGCTTCACGTAAGCCAGCATCGTCTTCAACGACCATAATTTTACTTGAACTCATTACTTTACTCCTTCGACACGAGTTGATGATTGTTCTGCTGTACCAGAATCCAGCTCAGATTGACTACTGGTCAGTTTAGGGATTTTCAGGCAAAAATGGGCTCCCTCTCCGGGCTGACTCAGTAATCGCACTTCCCCCTGGTGAGCATTAGCAACTGATTTAACAACAGCTAACCCTAGGCCTGTGCCTTGACTTCTTGAGGTATAAAAAGGTTCAAATATTTTATCGGCAAGTTCAGCACTAATACCTTGGCCATTGTCACGAACACTAATATAGACATATTCATCTTGGCAATATGCACTAATATCGATAACCGCATTCGACTTAATAACTTCAATACTGTTATGAATTAAATTTTGAATGGCCCCAGATAGCGCACTGACATTACCGAGTACTTCACAGCCTTGTTTGCACGGATATAAATTTACTGTTGCGCCAGCTTTTAGGGTTTGAGGCTCAATAGCTTGCGAAGCTTGCTCAATTAAATGATTAACATTCACAGGTTCAACAACGGCCTGTTGACCACTTTTGGCGAACAAAAGCATGTCGTTCACCTGTTGTTCTAAATCTTGTAAGCGCGATACCAATTTGTTTTGAAAGTTTTCACGAGCTGTATCCGTTAGCTTTTTATTACTTAAGTTCGCACCATAAAGCATGGCCGCAGACAGTGGTGTTCGAATTTGATGGGCAAGTTTAGAAACCATACGACCCAATGATGACAAGCGCTGTAGCTGGCCTAATTTATCTTGTAATAATCGCGTTTCTGTTAAATCGGTTATCATGATTAATTGGCCGGGTTGATCCCCCAGCGCAGTAATTTCTAATTTAACTCGGCGGCCATCATTTAGAGAAACTTCATGCCAATCATCAGCTCGTGGTTTAAATGAGCGCTTAATCACATCAAACCACGCTTGCCCTAATATAGGTTCATCAAGCAGCTGTTGCGCCATATTATTTAGTTTGACCACTACGCCGTTACCGTCGAGAATTATCATCCCTGTTGGCATAACATCGATAACTTGTTGTGTTTGTTGGTTTTGCTGGCGTAAATAGGCTAGTTCACCCGGGAAGCTCTCGTGTTCTAAACGCTGCTTTTTTTCTTTATGCACATCAACATCATTCAAAGATGTGAAGGCTCTATTCAGCACAGAGTTGGCTGTAGAAGAGTTATGTGATGTCGAAAAGCCTAGCGCCATAATATTTCACCTGAGTAAAGAGTAACACTCAAATAAAGCATTAATTATGCCAAACAATAAAACCCTGTAAATACAGTAATTAAACTAAGAGTTTTATCGAAAAACAGCTCGTCAATAAAATGGCTAAAAACAAAAATAAGAGAATAAAACTATGTGTTTTTTGTGATAAATAAATGATTAGCACAACGGTTGCTTTAACGTTGTGCTAATGAGTTAACTTTCTCTTTGTAAACTATACTTACGCATTTTCTCAACCAAGGTAGTACGACGCATACCTAATAACTCTGCCGAGCGTGCAACTACCCAATCATTCTTATCTAACGCTTGGTTAATTAAATTAACTTCAAGATCTGCCAAATATTCTTTTAAATTTAACCCGTCAGCAGGAAGAATATCAACGGTATTACCTGAAGAGATTGCTTGCTCGCTTGTTTCATTAATTTCATCATCTTCGTCTTCATAATCGAAGCCAGCAAATAATTCATTAATTGCTTCCCGCTCTTGCAATTCTTCTGGGTATTCAGGCTGAAACTCATCAACATCTAAATGGCGATACTTGAGCGGAAGCTGACCAACATTAACCACTTGTTCGCCATACATGATGATCATACGTTCAATTAAGTTAGACAACTCTCGCACATTACCAGCCCAAGGGTGCTCTTGTAGTGACTCAATCGCTTTATCGGTAAAGCGAACCGACTGCCCTTGCTCTGCTGAAAAGCGCGAAATTAATTCCTGCAATAGTAATGGAATATCTTCTTTACGCTCTCTTAAAGCAGGCGTTTCAATGGGAAACACATTTAATCGATAATACAAATCTTCACGGAATTGATTTGTTTTGATCATTTCCTCTAAGTGTTGATGTGTTGCTGCCACAATACGCACATTGGCTTTGATACTTTTAGCACCACCGACGCGCTCAAATGTGCGCTCTTGTAATACACGTAACAATTTAACCTGCATAGGTTGTGGCATATCACCAATTTCATCAAGAAACAGTGTGCCGCCCTCAGCCATTTCAAAACGACCTTTACGAGTTGAAATAGCCCCAGTAAACGCACCTTTCTCATGACCAAACAATTCACTTTCCAGTAAGTCAGGTGGAATAGCGCCACAATTTACCGGCACAAAAGGGGATTTATTACGATCGGATAAATTATGAATATTACGAGCCACTACTTCTTTACCTGTGCCTGACTCACCTAAAATTAAAACATTAGCAGCGGTACTGGCTACCTGTTCAATTAAAAATCGAACTTGTTGCATTGGTTCACTGGTGCCAACTAAAGAACGAAATAATGGGTTAGGGCCACTAACTTTATGCTTAGAAGGTAGTTTATTGTGATATTGGTGGCTGTTATGAACAAGTTCTGTCAATTGCGCATAATTTAGCGGGATCGATAACTCACCAATAATATTAGCAAAACCTTTAACAGCACCTTTGTCGACAAGATCATGGTAAATAAAAGGGCAAGCTGGATGTGCTCGAATAATGTCTTGCAGCTTAGCAGAAACATTGCCACTTAGAATAATCGTAAGAATATTTGGAATTTCAGCTAAATGCTTATCAACTTCATCTTCAGAGAAAACGAAAAAATGTTCACCAACAAACGCTAAAACCGTCTCTATTTGATGACGTCTTGCGGCATCATTATCGACCACTAGAATATGTTTTTGCCCTTGCATAATTCCCTAATAAATCATTAATTTCTTTAAGTGCAGCCATATTAACTTGCTGAGATGATTAATCAACAAAAAATTGACGCCTTTGTCATTTTTTTGTCAGTATAAATAATAGAAGATAAGGCAGATATTTTCCTATACAAATAAGTAAAATTATCTCTGAATTTTCGTACGTCAAAAAAGTAGCAGGATCATATTCCACTAATAGTACGTTTAATTAATGCTATCAAAATAGCCACTTAACCTACTGTATTTAAATCAAATAAATTTAAATACCACTTTTACTTAATAATTGGCATGAATTAAGCTTGTCAGGATTATCTATCGAAATTGATTTAAATAGGACAACCTCGATGTTAATTATTAACGGCAGTGCCGAACTGATGAAAGAAAATGCTAGCTTTAAAAAAGGCGACAGACACGAGTTCAATATGTTCTCACGTGATATGCCACTGGAAGATCAACTTTCTCAAATTGAAGAGTACTTAGTAACCCGAGGCTGGGATAATATTGAAGTAACTAATAATGGTATTGTTGAAGATCCAAGTAATATTCAACATGCGGTATTGGTGTCAGCTTATGAAAAAGCAAAAAGTGAAGGCTTTGCTGTCACGATCAATAATCAACCATTAGTGTAATTTATTGCGCTCATTTTTATAAATTAAGTATAATTAAATTACTGTCTTGAATTTGGAGATATTTATGACACATGCGTCATTAAAGAAATACCAACAGGTTAATAAAAGTACCGCACAAGAAGCCTCACCGTATCAACTAGTAGCAATGCTATTTCAAAAGCTGTTAGACAACATTGCCACGGCTAAAGGCGCAATATCTCAAAAAGACTATGCGAAGAAAGGAACGGAGTTATCAAATGCCATCGCTATAATTAACGTCTTAGAAGGCTCTCTTGATTTTGAACAAGGCGGTGAAATATCATCTAACCTAGCATCTCTTTATCTTTTTTGCTCAGAGCAATTACTTGAGGCTAGTACAAATAATGATATTGAAAAACTCAATGAAGTGGCTCAAATCTTAATTCCAATAAAATCCGGCTGGGATGCTATTCCTTTGGAAGAACAAGTAAAAGTTAGTTTTTAACAAAAGCTTATGACCGTAAAGCAAAGATTAAACAATATAATTCAATTGTCTCATAGCGAATTAGCCTTATTAAAAGCTGATGATCTTGACGTAGAGCTGTTAAATCAACTTGAAGCTGATAGATACGAGCAGATAAAAGTACTTTTTGAATCGGTTGATAGAGTTGAGCTAGTCAATGAAGACGAATTACTAAATAAAATCAAAATATTAGATCAACAATTAACCAGCCACGTTGAAGAACGAAAGAATCTGGTAAAAAAAGAACTTTTAGGCTTTAGAAATAAGAATAAAGTCTCCAAAGCATATAAAAGCGTATGATTTATTGTTATCTTTATCGCATTAAATACTTGAAGGAATTTATTGGTTATGTTTGACAATAAAAGCATATTAATTACTGGCGGTACAGGTTCATTTGGAAAATTATATGTAAAAACATTGCTAGAACGTTACTCACCTAAACGCCTTATTATTTATTCTCGAGATGAGCTAAAACAATTTGAAATGCAACAAGTCTATAATGCACCTTGTATGCGTTATTTTATAGGTGATGTAAGAGATAAAGAACGATTAATTCAAGCTATGAATGGGGTCGATTTTGTTATTCATGCAGCTGCCTTAAAGCAAGTTCCCGCAGCTGAATATAACCCTATGGAATGCATAAAAACTAATATCAATGGTGCTGAAAATGTTATTAATGCAGCGCTAGCTAACAATGTTGAGAAAGTCATCGCACTATCAACAGATAAAGCAGCAAATCCAATAAACCTGTACGGGGCAACAAAACTAGTTTCTGATAAACTTTTTGTTGCTGCCAATAATATGAGTGGCGGTTATAAAACGTTATTTTCAGTTGTACGTTATGGTAATGTTGTCGGTTCTCGTGGTTCAGTAGTACCATTTTTTCAACAACTAATAAATGATGGCGCTGACCACTTACCTATCACTCACAGCGAAATGACTCGCTTTTGGATATCACTTCAAGCTGGTGTTGACTTTGTATTAAAGAATTTTCAACGCATGTTAGGTGGTGAAATTTTTGTTCCTAAAATACCATCCATCAAAATCACCGATTTGGCCAGCGCAATGGCCCCCGAATTAGAACAAAAGATTGTTGGTATTCGCCCTGGAGAGAAATTACACGAAGTTATGTGCCCTGGCGAAATTTGTTATAGTACTTATGAGTATTCTGATCACTTTGTCATTGCACCTGCGATACAGTTTAGTAGCCGTAGTAATGATTTCACCCAAAACGCTTTGAACGAACAAGGTAAAGCAGTTGAAGATGGCCATGAATATAACTCGTTCAGTAATTCCAACTACATGTCCATAGAACAAATTAAAGTCTTTAATTTTGAGGCTATGGAATGATCCCATATGGAAAACAAAGTATTTCTGAAGAAGATATAACAGCCGTAATAGAAGTACTTCGGTCTGATTTTATTACACAAGGAGCAAAGGTTCCTGAGTTTGAACAAGCAATGGCCAATTACTGCGGTTCCGCACACGCCATAGCGACAAATAGTGCAACATCGGCACTTCATATTGCTTGTTTAGCATTAGGGGTTACTAAAGACGATAGCGTATGGACATCTCCCATATCTTTTGTTGCATCAGCCAACTGCGCATTATATTGCGGTGCTAATATCGATTTTGTCGATATTGATACCAATAGTGCAAATATTTCTGTAAAAGCATTATCAACGAAACTGGAGAATGCAAAACGGGAAAATACGTTACCTAAGGTCATTATTGTTGTTCATCTTGCCGGGCAATCTTGCCCTATGGCTGAAATAAAAAAGCTTGCTGATATATATGGTGTCGCTCTAATTGAAGATGCTTCTCATGCTGTTGGCGCAAAATACCTAGAGCAGCCTGTCGGCAGTGGTAAATACTCTGACATCACAATATTTAGCTTTCACCCTGTAAAAATAATTACAACAGCTGAAGGTGGGTTAGCTTTGACTAATCGCGATGACTTGGCTGAAAAAATGAAGTTACTTCGCAGCCACGGTATCACCTCAGATCCAGCCATGATGACAGAGGAAAGTCATGGCCCTTGGTATTACCAACAAATTTCATTAGGATTTAACTATCGCATGACTGACTTGCAAGCTGCGCTTGGCCTAAGTCAATTAAATAGACTTGATGAATTTGTGCTAAAAAGAAATACATTAGCCAAAGTATATAATGATGCATTTGAAAATACACAAATAACACCACTCATTCCAGCTAAGGAAAGCTCATCTTCGTATCATTTATATATTGTACTATTGCCAGCTGATGCTATGCAAAATCATAAAACTGTCATTTGCCAACTTAGAGAAAATGGTATTTGCGGTCATTTACATTACATTCCTATTCATATACAGCCTTATTACAAAGCTTTGGGCTTTAATGCTGGAGATTTTCCAGTCGCGGAAAATTATTATCAGCGGGCAATATCTCTGCCCTTACATCCAGGGTTAACAGCAAAAGAACAACAAAAAGTAATAAGCACTCTCAAACGCTTAATTGAGTGAGCGTGAGATGAAGCTTGCCTTAGGTACTGTGCAATTTGGGTTGAATTACGGCATAAGTAATCAACAAGGAAAAGTTGCCGCTTCTGAAGTTAATGCTATTTTAGAAACTGCAATGCGTCACGGCATAACAACACTAGACACAGCTGCAGCATACGGTGATAGTGAAGATGTGCTAGGGCAATTAAAAGCTGGAAACAACTTTGCTTTAGTAACCAAAATACCTTCTTTAGCGAACGAGTCATTAAGTATTAAAAGTATTCTCGCAAATAGTTTATCTCGCTTGAAAACTAAAGATTTACAGGCATTAATGTTTCATGACGCAAGTGATTTATATGGAGTATTAGGTCAACAGCATTATAGTTCTGTAAATGCATTAAAACTACAAAAAAAAATCAACCAAATTGGTGTATCTGTTTATTCACCACAACAGCTTGTCGATATAATTTCATCGTACTCAATCGATATAGTGCAGCTGCCATTAAACTGTTTAGATCAACGCTTTATCCAACCAAAATTGCAACAACAATTAATAAGCAAGAATATTGAAGTGCATGTACGGTCGATATTTTTGCAAGGTTTACTATTAATGCCGATTGATAAGTTAACTGAGTACTTTCAACCTTTTAAGCATTTTTTAACTAACTTTTCTACTTTATGTGAACAACTTAATTGCCAACCGCTAACCCTAGCGTTATCGATAATCCACGCTACATCATTTATCAATAAAGCGGTGGTAGGATGTTGTTCTGTCCAACAACTAGAACAAATAATCACACATTACCATTTAGCAAAAAAGCTAGCGGTTGGACATAAAGAGCTGTTAGCTCAACTTGCTTGTAACGATGAAGCACTAATTAACCCAAGCAATTGGCCGATACAAAGATAGGCTCTTAAAAAACGCTTAAGCGATCTATAAATATGGCAACAAGTATGACAACAAATATAATGCTACAAGCAAGAATGAGCTCAAATCGTTTACCCAATAAAGTGCTTAAACCAATTTTGGGTGTCCCGATGCTAGCCCATCAAGTAGCCCGTTTGCAGCAGGTAATTAATGTCGATCTCATCATTGTTCTCACAAGTAACCATGCAACTGATGACGCTATAGCTAAATTATGTAATACCATGAAAGTGGAATGCTTTAGAGGTGACTTAGACAACGTTTTAGAGCGGTTTTACCAAGCAAGTCAGCGCTACCCATGTGAAAGTATTGTAAGGCTTACAGGTGACTGCCCTTTAATTGATGCCAATATTGTCGATGAGGTAATAGCTTTACACCAAGCTGAGGGTTTTGATTATACCAGTAATTGTGAGCCTGCTACCTTCCCCGATGGTTTAGATGTTGAAGTAATCAAATCCAAAGCATTAGCGTCAGCATGGTCACAAGCAGTTAAACCGTCAGAGCTTGAACATGTAACACCATTTATTAGAAACAACCCAAAGCAGTTTAACTGTGGTTCTTATTTACATACATGTGATCTTTCCTCACAGAGATGGACGGTTGATGAGCAAGAAGACTTTGATTTTGTAGAAAAAATATATCAAGGTTTATACCCCTCAAATGAATCATTTAATTTGAACGACATTATAGAGTATTTAGCAATGCACCCTGAACTGCGTAAAATTAATCAAGCATTTAGTCGAAATGAAGGCCTATTAAAATCACAAAGAATCGATAAAGAGCAAGGTTATGTCTAAAAAATTCTCTCTCTCTAATGCATGCCTTGAGCGTGCAGAAAAAACTATACCGTTAGGTTCACAAACCTTTAGCAAAAGTCGCATTGCCTATCCTAACAAAGTGTCCCCTTTATTTATTAAACGCGGGCAAGGCTGCCAAGTGTGGGATGCTGACAACAACCAATATACTGACTTTGTCAGTGGACTATTATCAGTATCTCTTGGTTATTGTAATAAAGCGGTCGATGATGCCGTTATTGAACAAATAAAATCAGGCGTGACGTTTTCTTTGCCTCATCAGCTGGAAATGATTGTCGCCGAAAAATTAGTTGAGCTTATTCCTTGCGCAGAAATGGTGCGCTTTGGCAAAAATGGCAGCGACGCAACGTCGGCTGCAATTCGTTTAGCACGAGCCTATACACAAAAAGAACATGTAGCTGTATGTGGGTACCATGGTTGGCAAGACTGGTACATTGGCTCGACTAGTCGAGATTTAGGAGTACCAAAAGCGACGAAAGAGCTCACCCACACTTTTAAATACAATGATATTTCCTCATTGGAGAAAATATTCTCACAAAATACTGACCATATTGCCGCAGTAATTTTAGAACCAATGAATACTCACTTCCCTGAGAGTGACTTTCTTCAGAAAGTAAAAGTATTATGCGAGAAACATGGTGCCATTCTTATTTTTGACGAAACCATTACAGGCTTTCGTTATAGCATGGGCGGCGCACAACAACTGTTTAACGTAACACCTGATTTAGCTACTTTCGGTAAAGGTATGGCAAATGGTTACCCTATTTCAGCCGTCGTTGGCCGGAAAGCTATTATGGCATTGATGGAGGATATTTTTTTCTCAGGCACGTTTGCAGGCGAAACATTATCACTTGCGGCAACCAACGCCACATTAAACTTCATGTTAGAAAACAATGTAGTTGAACATATAGAACTAATGGGAGAAAAGCTGCAATCTGGCTTACATGAAATTATTAATGATATGCAAGCACAACAATGGCTTAACGTAACAGGTCATCCTGTGTGGTCATTTTTAAATATCGGAGAATATGGCGTCTATAGTGCGATAGAGTTGAAATCGTTATTTTTACAAGAAATGGCGCAACGTGGCTTTTTATTAGGCGGTGGACATAATTTAAATTATGCCCATAAAAATAGCGATATAGATGCCTTACTTACTGCTTACCGGCAAGTATTAGCTATATTGGCTGAAACAGTCATTAAAGAAGATTTTACCACCCAATTTAAAGGCGAATTATTAACGCCCGTTTTTAAGGTACGATAATGTTTAAGATCGCTTTCAGAGCTGATGCATCCATTATCATGGGTAAAGGACATGTAATGCGTTGTTTGACCTTAGCCCATTACGTATCTTCTATTCACAGATCAAAAAATATTGAAACAGAGATAACTTTCATTTCCGTTTCCCACAACGGGAATTTGAATACGTTTATAAAAGAACATGGCTATCAAGTAATTACTTTGCCCGTCGGTCCATTGCCAATAAAGCCTGCTGATACAAACTCGTGGCTAGGAAGAACTCAAGAGCAAGATGCTCAACTTTGCATTGATAATATTCCTACATATTTTGATCTGATAATTGTTGATCACTACGCTATTGATAAAGACTGGCAACGATTAATGCGATCAGCATGCAAAAAACTCATGGTAATAGACGATCTCGCAAACAGAGAATATGATTGTGATATTCTTTTAGATCAAACATTATTAAGAGGGAATATTGATTACCAAAATTTAACTCCAAAAAGCTGCCAAATACTAACGGGGGTAAATTATACTTTATTACGCGATGAGTTTATTTCTCGAAGAGGAAGTGCAAAAGATAAACGCCTGCAACTAATATCACTACCTACTAATTTTCATGTACTTATCAGCCTTGGTGGCTTTGATCCAAATAATATCAGTGAAATAGCCATTAAAGCGCTCATCACGCTATATTCAACGAATAATTCATTTTCCGCGACTATCGTTCTTGCGAGTCAATCAAGCCACATTCAAAGCATTACAAACTTAATTTGCAAGCACCCTTGGTTAACATTAGAGCTCGATAGTCAAAATATGTCTGAGCTAATGCTAAAAGCTGATATTGCCATTGGCGCTAGCGGCGGTACCGCTTGGGAACGCTGTTGTTTAGGGCTGCCAACTTTGTCCATAGAAACCGCTGACAATCAAAAGCTGGTTAGCCAGTCTTTACAACAACAAGGCGCTATTATTAACTTAGGTGAAAGCGGTAGCGTTAATGAAACTGTCATTCATGATGCCTTTATCAACCTTTTACCTAAAACGATTGAGCAAGAAACAAATGGTATTATTAATACTTATCAATCTATGGTGCAACAGTGCTTTAACTGTTGCGATGGAAAAGGGCCTGAGCGGTTGTATCAGCAGGCTTTTTCAGAATTATTCTCTGTACATAAAATTAGCCTAGCACAAGCAACAAAGAAAGATGTTGATACTATATTTAAATGGCAATCAGATACTAAAATAAGGCAATACTTTAGAAGCCCAAAGCCTGTTGAATATAACGAGCACTGTTCCTGGTTTAATAAGGTAATCACTGATAGTAACCGACATATTTTTATCATACATAAATGTAACCACCCTGTTGGTATGGTGCGGTTAGATAAAGTTAATAATAACGAATTTGAAATATCAATATTAGTTGATCCCGAATTTCAAGGACAAAAAGTTGCTGCAACCGCTTTAGCAAAAATAATTGAAATGTACCCTCAACAGGTATTTAATGCGTTTGTTAATATTGACAACAAGTCGTCACATCGACTATTTACGCAAGCTAAATTTACTAAAGTGAATTCAGAAGAATATTGCCTTCGGCCTAAAGTAATTGGGAAATTGAGTTAATGAGCACCAATGAAAACAACTATGTCGTAGCAACAATAAAAGATTGGAATATAGAGAACTTTAATCTTTATATCAAAGATCTGCCTGGAAATTGGCATTTATTCACGACACCAGAGTCACTCACAATTGACACCTTAACCGCCCTGAATCCACGATATATATTTTTCCCTCACTGGTCATGGTTGGTTCCAGAACCAGTGCTGACAGCGTTTGATTGTGTATGTTTTCATATGACAGATTTGCCCTATGGCAGAGGTGGGAGCCCTTTACAAAACTTAATTTTAAGAGGAAATACCGAAACAAAAATTTCAGCTCTTAGAATGGAGGAGACCTTAGATACAGGCCCTATTTATCTAAAGGTTCCACTTTCTCTAAGTGGAAGTGCTCAAAGTATATTTGCTAATTGCTCAAAGAAAATTTTTGACATGATTCGCTTGATCGTCGATATAGAGCCATGCCCAATACCTCAGAATGGGGCAATTATAGAATTCAAGCGTAGACTACCCGCTCAAAGCAAACTCCCAAATAATTTGTCTATACGAGACACCTATGATTTCATTCGCATGTTAGATGCCGATACCTACCCAAAGGCATTTATTAATCATGGTGATGTTTCAATAACATTTAGTGATGCAACACTAACAGCTGATAATGAGCTAATAACTCAAGCCAAAATAATAACCAGAGATGCAAACCAAAAATGAAAAACAAGTATATAGAAATTGCGGGGCGAAAAATTGGTGCCGACTTTAAGCCCTATATCATTGCTGAAATATCGGCTAACCATAACGGCAATATAGACACTGCACTTAAAACCCTAGAGGTAGCTGCTAAGTTAGGTGTTGACGCAATTAAAATGCAGAGTTATACCCCAGACACTATGACTATTGATTGCAACAACGAAGACTTTCAAATATCGGGCGGTTTATGGCATGGTTATAATTTATATGACTTATATAAATGGGCGCAAACTCCCTTTGAATGGCATAAGCCTTTATTCGCCAGAGCGAAAGAACTTGGTGTAACGTTATTTTCGACACCATTCGATGAAAGTGCCGTTGACCTTCTAGAGTCGTTGGGTGCTCCAGCATACAAAGTCGCTTCATTCGAATTAACTGACTTGCCTTTAATAAAGTACATCGCTAAAACGGGTAAGCCTATGATAATGTCGACAGGTATGGCCAATATAGAAGAAATAGAAGAAGCAATAAAAATAGCAAGAGAAAACGGCTGTAAGGAATTAGTAGTCTTACATTGTATCAGCGCTTACCCAGCACCAGCAGAGCAGTCAAATTTAGCAACCATAAATGATTTAGCTAAACGGTTTGATGTAATTTCTGGTTTATCTGATCATACCCTAGGTACTGCAGTTTCTGTCACGTCTGTAGCCCTGGGAGCTTCATTAATTGAGAAGCACTTTACGCTTGATCGTAGTAAAAAAGGTCCCGATAGTGAGTTTTCTATTGAGCCTAATGAATTAGACACTTTAATCAAAGAAACAAATATCGCATATCAAGCGATTGGCAACGCCAGCTACGATAGAAAACCTGTTGAAGAGGAAAATATAAAATTTAGACGTTCATTATATTTTGTTCAAGATATCAACCAAGGTGAAACTATCACCGAGCAGCATATAAAACGTATTAGACCTGGCTATGGTTTAGCTCCAAAATACTTATCAAAAGTCTTAGGGCAAAAAGCTACTCAAGCCGTAAAGCGCGGAACGGCAGTTTCTTGGGAGTTGTTTACTAATGAATAATGATATTCTAGTGGTTTCTGCACACGCAGACGATGAAACGTTAGGCTGTGGCGGTACCATAGCCAAGCATATTTCAAACGGCGATCAGGTGAGTGTTATTTTTATGACTGACGGAGTTTCGTCGAGAAAACAAGTATCAAGTAATAACATTGATCAACGAAACTCTTCCACAAATCATGCAATGAAAATATTAGGTATTACAGACATATATTCTTTTAATTTTCCAGATAACGCCATGGATACGGTCCCGTTAATAGATATTGTTAAGGCCGTTGAATCCATCGTTGAAAAAGTAAAACCTAAGACCATTTATACTCATTTTGCTCATGATTTAAACGTAGATCATCGCCTTACCCATAATGCCGTTATAACGGCATGTAGGCCACAAGTAGGGTCAAGTGTAAAAAATATTTTCGCTTTCGAAGTACTTTCCAGTACCGAATGGAATTCGTCATCACAACCAGCTTTTGTTCCACAATACATAGTAAACATAGATGATTTTTGGGATAAAAAACTTCAAGCGTTACAATGTTATCATGAAGAACTTCGCCCTTTCCCTCATAGTCGCAGTCTTGCATGTATTGAAGCACAAGCCGTTCTTCGAGGAGCTAATTATGGCTTTAAAAAAGCAGAAGCTTTTCATGTTGAACGAATGCTAGAAAGCTAGCCTAGCTATAAGATAAGAAACGAATTAGATGAAAATAATTAGCCCAAAGCTATCAACAATATATTTACAGAGTATTAGTGAGCAAGATGCTAATGAAGAATATGTAAGTTGGCTTAACGACCCACTTGTTAATCAATATTTGGAAACTCGATTTCAACAGCAAACCTTATCAACAATAGCGAGTTTTATTCGTGATGTAATCACTAACCCAAATGAACACTTATTCACCATACGATTAACAGGTAATAATCAGCATATTGGTAATATTAAAGTGGGAGCAATTAACAACAGACATAATATTGGTGAAGTGAGTTTATTTATTGGTGATAAAAACTCGTGGGGCAAAGGTATAGCAAAACAAGCTATACAGTTAATTACCCGTTATAGCATTGAAAAACTAAAGTTAAGGAAGTTATCTGCCGGCGCATACAAGCCTAACAAAGGCAGTACTTTTGCGTTTATTAATTCAGGTTACGTTGAAGACTGCGTACTAACTGATCATCACTTAATAAATGACAAGCCCTGTGATCTTGTTAAAGTATGCTTTTTTGAGCAACAATTACAGATGCTGCCAAAAATTATTGTCTCCTAACAGCTGAAAAGCGTTCTCAACACGATCAATAATGAGGTTATACGGCTGTTGAAGTTACGCTAATCGTAATAACTTACTTATAGCGTAACCAATCTAACTCGCTAGCTTTATAGTAACGATCAAATTGTACTTTTTAAGTCGCTATTATAGGTTGTTATAAAGTTTTGATATAAAAAATTCAAATGATCTTTAAACTCCTTTAAGCAATAATTCATAAAATCATTTCTGGTATTTAAATCACCATAAAGGTAACTATGACTCATAATCATTGATTGATAATATCTAAACGTTCCTTGAATGAGCCAGTAGTTAAATTTATATTCATTGCGCTTATAAAGTTCTCTTAATAACTTATATTGTTCTGAGAATATATCGGCAAGTTCTTCTCTAGAATTTACTTTTTTGTCCATTTTTAAAATAAATTGTTCTAACGTTACTTTAAGTACATGAGAATTTTCTTTCATCGCCTGAACAATATTACCCGACCCTAACTGCTGGTTATCAAATGCATTAGAAAGTAAATCGTTTAAAAAATCTTGCTTACTATTCTGCTCTTCTGAGAGGTTAATATCTTCAATTTTTCTAGGCTCCGTCAACTGTATCTCAATACCGTCGGCGGTATTGTATACATTCACACCTGGATTTTTTGATAATAAAAACTCCAAGTTAATTCTTGTCGAATCAAATATAGCGTTTGTATTTACAGAGTCTCTAAAGTTACCTTTACGCGATAATTCGTCAGTCATTTGCGCATCTACGCTTTCTTTAGCATCAAAGTCATTATCATAATAAACACTATCTTTAGAATGATGCTTATCTTTTGATACATAGCCAAAGTCTGTGCCTACTAAAAATACTTCTTTAAAGTCTAACAATGTAACCAATTCCATCGCCGCGTTAACACAAGTCGGGTTAGGGTACTGAGTTATTGAATATAAACCCTGCTTATCAAGTGACTGGAGAAAAACACCGCCAACATCAGCATTTTTAACAAGCAGCAATGGTGATTTAAACTTAGCCAATATTCCAGGATGGACCGTGTTCAAAGCCACTAACTGAATATCTTTTAGCTTGACTGAAGAGCGCTCCTGCTGCTTTTCAATAGCTTCCACATATTCAATTAGATATTTTGTGCGCTCCATTTCAACATGAATATCTGGCGTTACGTTGTTTTTCAACAATGCCTTTAACGTTGTACCACAGCTGATAATAATTATTTTATCTTGATTTTCCCGTAAAAAATCCATTGAATAATCGAGAGAGGGGCCATTGGCAGCAATAAACACAGGTCTATTAGGGCTATTATTAATAAACTCTGTTTTGACCTTACATACTTTGTAGCCAGATTGAAGGTTGAGTAAAGTGTGCTTTAACCCAACTACTTCATCCTCCATAAACCCCCAACCAAATAGCAAACGATAACCGAGCTGTTTCAAGTGCGTTATTGTTTCGTCATTTGTCACACTGTTATAATGTTTAAAAGTATAAAAGCGTGCTATATGGCAGTGACCATGACTTTGAAAAAACTGACTTATTGCGCTAACAGGATCTAGAGCTCCGCCGCCTACAGTAAAGGAAACAGTCCCCCCCAAAGCCTTACAACTTTCAATAATGGGCTTTAATTCTAAACAATGTAGCATCGCATAAAATACATCGTTAGAAGGTTCACATAACAATAAGTTTTGAATTTTTTTTTGATTAAAGAGTTCCTCGATTTGAAAGCCTAAACCAGCACCTAACATAAATAATAAATCTAGTCGCTCTTCGTTCATGTAATGTCGGTATCTTATAGGGTTCTCTGCTTTCCTTCTTTCACTGATAGCACTTAATACCCGAGTGTGTTCCCAACGGCCAACATGCTCCGCTTCAATAGGTATATCAACGCCATAAACCTCTGGCTTTTGAATAAACTGCGCTACTTGTTCACGGCAAAATTCTCGCGCACCTTTTTCATATACACATTTATCATTGTTAAATAAATTGGGGTTACCATTATCATCGATAACAACCCAAGTATTTTGGGGAATATAATTTTTAAATTGCTGATAAAGCGCTGGAACATATACCTTTAAGGTATCTAGATTAGCTTGAAGGGTCGCCGATAAAATCATTTTTTCTAGGCTAAAAGGTGCGGTATCAGACATTATTGCTCCAAGGAATAAAAGAAAATAAGAAAAGCGCTGTTTAGAAGAGTTTTCTAGAGGCTATAACATTGACTTAGTTACGGTATATTTTTGGCGCCTTTATCAAAATAATAAAACATACACTAAGTATAAAGCAATAAATGCGCCAGAGATAAAATTATGACTGCCTAACCACTCCAGGCATATTGTTTAATTGCGCGCTAAGATAACTGCTTGTTGCATTTAAATTGTTAACTAACAAGTCCATGCTATTGTATTGAGCAGATAATCTAGCTTCAAGTGCATCCATTTTTCTGGAAAAATTAGCTCTATCATCGTCAATTCGGCTTAACTGAGTATCTTTACTATCTAGGCGTCCTTGAATTATACCATCAGATTCTGTGTAAAAATTTAGCAAGTCATCAACCTGACCAGCAAAGCCAGAGTCACTGTCAGTGCCAACAAAAAATTGCTGTACATTATTAACGTTGTCTGTAATTTCATCATTTAATTTATCACTATCAAGACTCAATTTACCGTAACGATCTGTCTCTATCCCAAGTGTTGCTAACGAAGCCTCACCATCAGTGCCATATGTAAAGTTTGAACTCAATTCATTACGTAATTTGGACATTACACCTCGTAATAAAGAATCCCCTGATAAAATACCACTATTACCGTCACCAACCTTACTATAGTTCTCGTTTAAGTCGACAAGTTCGTTGTAAGCAGTAACAAATGTATCAAGCATCTCTTTAATACTGCTATTATCTTCACTGACTTTCACTTGACTCTGGTCATCATCTACACCTTGCGCTTTCTTCGCAGTGATATCTATCCCATCAATGACATTTTTAAATTCATTTGTACTATTTGTTACCACTAAAGTGCCATCTATCGTGATTTGCGCGTCGGCCGCAGCGTTAACTTCAGTCAAATTTACGGCGTAAGTAGGTGAGGCAATATCAGGATCATAAGCTAATCGAGATAATCCTGAAGTGTCTAAGTCATTTGTGTCAGCATCATCTACAACTATTTTTATTTCGTTGTCTGTACCCGTTTCTTTGCTACTCAATACTAAGTGTTGACCATTGTCGTCAGTAATAATAGTTGCGACTACTGAGTCATTATCTTCTGCATCATTTATAGCATCGCGAATATTACTTAATGTCGCGGAATCTGAAACAGCTACATCGAAACTGTTGGTTCCTGAGCTTATGCTGAGAGTACCTTCGCCAACAGCTTCTTCACTGTCTATGCCTGTAGAAAGCAATTTGTGCGAAGCAGCGAGAGCGTCAACTTTAACGGAGTAAGAGCCGACACTTGCATCTTTACTTGATTCTAAGGATATAAACTCATCGTCTTCACTCGTCGAGCGTTGCTGGTATTTATCAATATCAGCTAAATCGGAAATAGATTCTTGTACTTTTTCTAGAGCAGACTTGAGCGAGCCTACTGCCGAGATATCGGCATTAATCAATGCAGCTTGCTGATTCATACGTGATTCAAATGGCACTTTTTCCGCGTTAACTATCGCGTCAACAATTTCGCCCACTTGTACACCAGAGCCTAGCCCTTGAAATGTTATCATAATAATACTCAGTTACTTTGAAATAAGAATCGATGCTTCTCTAACTTTGATTTAAGTGCAACTAGACCTTAGAGTCAACAAAATTTCCTGTCGCTTCAGAAAGTTTTGCCACTAAAGATAGTACTTCTTCTGTAGGATATTGCTTAATCAGCTCTCCAGAAGTTTTGTCTAATACCTTAATCACATCACGCCCAGAGTCCTTATCAACAGAAAACTCTAATCCGCGATTCATTTGCCCGATAAACTCATGCAATTGTTCAGCCACTTTTTCAAGCTGAGGCCTCGACATTTCTCTACTTTCGTCTTGAGTTTCATTTTTTCTTAGATTATTGAGACCTTCAATATCTACACTTTCTTTAGCTTCAACTAACTTATTATCTGCATTGACTTGCGCAGACTTATTTATCGTTTGTTGATCATTATTCGCCTGACTGTTTAACTGTTTTGCAGGCAAGGTATCTATTGCTACTGTTGTTAATTCAACACTCATGATCGACCCCTTAATTAATTTAAAATTAAATAAAAATTTAAGTCTAATTTAAACGCAAAAAAGGAAAGCGTGCTACCACCCCTCCCTTTATTGCTTATCGATATTAATCGATTACCTAATTTTGACTAAATTAAGCTTAAAGCTGCTTGAGGTAATTGATTAGACTGAGCAAGAATTGAAGTACCTGCTTGTTGTAAGATTTGGTTCTTAGTCATCATGGCCGTTTCAGCAGCAAAATCTGTATCTTGAATTCGGCTTCGTGACGCTGATACATTCTCTTCAACGTTCGCTAAGTTATTAATTGTATGACCAAATCTATTTTGAATCGCACCTAAGTTAGCTCGACTTTCGTTAATTTCAGCTAAAGCGTTATCAATTGTTCTTACCGCTGCGCTTGAGCCGATTGAAGAACTAATATCAATATCATCAACCTGGTTAGTTGCAGCAGCAGTTACTGAAGCACCAGCTGTACCGGTTGTTGCTGCACCAGCAGTATCAGTCAAGTTAATTGTCAAGGCCGCTGTTGAGCTAACCATAGAACCCGAAAGTACGCCACCGTGTGATGAAACGCCTAAACCATTAAGCGCTGCATTTAATGCAGAGTCCATAGTATCCATGTCTGTTGTAGCACCAGTTGCAGTCACAGCACTCAAATCAACTTCAATGACTTGTGCTGTAGCACCGGTACTAGATAAATAAGAAATAGACATTGTTCCGCCATTACCAATCTCTGCAGTTGAAAGCTGTGCAGCTGTAACTTCACCAGCACTAATTGCATGTGTATCAGTATCACCAATTTTGTCAGCGCTGATATCTTTTAAACCTACAGAAATAGTTTCACCTGAATCTGAACCTACTTGGAAGGCTTTAGTTCCGAAACTACCATCTAATAAGTTCTGACCACCGAATGACGTTGTTTCAGCAATTCGAGTTAATTCAGTTTGAAGTTGAGATACTTCTTTTTGCAGTGCTTCACGGTCTTCTGAAGAGTTTGAGCCGTTAGCTGATTGTAATGATAATTCACGCATACGCTGCAAAATATTAGTAGACTCTTGCATTGCACCTTCAGCAGTTTGTGCCATTGAAATACCATCATTAGCATTACGTTGAGCAACACCTAAACCATTTATTTGTGAAGTTAAACGGTCTGAAATTTGTAAGCCTGCCGCATCATCTTTTGCACTATTGATACGCATACCAGACGATAAACGTTGCATTGATGTAGCAAGTCCATCACCTGATTTCGTTAAGTTACGTTGAGCATTTAATGATGAGATATTGGTATTTACTGATAAAGCCATAATAAAACTCCTGCTTACAAATATATGAAGCGCTAATTAGTTATTAAATTTGGAACTATCAGTAATGCATCAAGTCCCCGTTCTACACACATTAACGGCAGCATAAAAATTAACTTTAATCTTTTTTTGAATATTTATTAATAATAAATAAAACAAGGTGAACTATGCTTTGAAAATGGAGAGTAAACTTAGACCATTAACCAATGGCCAGGCAGGCATTTTTCATCGAGGAAAGCAGACCTAACGCTCTGTGATAGAAATATCTAAACGACTTAATCATTTCCTAGAATAAATGCAATGTGAGGATAACAAAAAAGCCGAATAATAAATTATTCAGCTTTTTGATACTTGTAATTAACCTTTAATGAACTTCTCTTTAAACGTTAACCTAACAAGCTTAATGCAGCTTGAGGGACTTGGTTAGCTTGAGACAAGATTGAAGTGCCTGCTTGTTGCAATATCTGATTTTTCGTCATCATTGCAGTTTCATTAGCAAAGTCGGTATCTTGAATACGGCTACGCGAGGCAGATACGTTCTCTTCAACATTTGCTAGGTTATTTATTGTGTGGCTAAATCTATTTTGAATAGCACCTAAGTTTGCTCGGCTATCACTAATTTCGGCTAATGCATTATCTATAATTTCGACAGCAACACCAGAACCAATTTGATCCGCAATATTTATGTCTTCGACATGTGTTATAGCTGCAGCTGTAACAGAAGCACCCGCTGTACCCGTTGTTGCAGTGCCTGAAGTATCAGTTAAGTTTATTGTCAGGGCTGCCGTTGAAGTTACCATTGAGCCTGAAAGCACACCACCGTGAGCTGAAACACCGATACCATTTAGCGCGGCATTTAATGCAGAGTCCATTGAATCCATATCAGTTGTGGCACCTGTTGCAGTAACTGCACTCATATCTACTTCAATCGTTTTCGGGTTCGCTCCTGTACTGGTAACGTATGAAATCGACATGGTGCCACCATTGCCAATTTCAGCAGTAGAAAGTTGAGCCGCCGTAACCTCACCTGCAGATATTGCATTTCGAGATGTAGTTCCTAGCTCATCGGCACTAATGTCCTTTAAGCCAACCGAAATCGTTTCACCTGAATTAGCCCCTACCTGGAAGGCCTTAGTGCCAAAAGTACCGTCAAGAAGGTTTTGACCACCAAATGATGTTGTTTCAGCTATACGAGTTAATTCAGTTTGCAATGCCGCAACTTCTTTTTGCAGTGCTGCGCGGTCTTCTGAAGAGTTTGAACCATTAGCAGATTGCAACGACAATTCACGCATACGTTGTAAAATATTCGTTGATTCTTGCATCGCACCTTCAGCGGTTTGCGCCATTGAAATACCATCATTAGCATTACGTTGAGCAACACCTAAACCCGATATTTGCGAAGTTAATCGATTAGATATTTGCAAACCCGCAGCATCATCTTTTGCACTATTGATACGCATACCGGATGATAAACGTTGCATTGATGTCGCAAGCCCATCGCCTGATTTAGTTAAATTACGTTGAGCATTTAACGAAGATATATTGGTATTTACTGACAAAGCCATAATAAAACTCCTAATGTGTTAACTGGTGTTAACGCCTGTTTATGTGTTGTTGTAGCGTTGTCCATAAACCGGACGTTAACGCTTTGTTATTAGAAGCTCGCTATTAGTTAATTACTTTAAGTGACTTTCTTTCCATTAAAGATAGCTAACTGAAGCCTCTGTTCTGTTTAAAGTAGCTCGATTAAAATGGAGCTTTATTTTCACCAGCCCTCATAAATTTTAAGGGTCTCCTCTGGTGGTACTTTTTTAACGCATCTAGAGCAAAGCAAAATGTGCGCCAAAAACATCAACGAATATAATTAAATAAATTTAACCCCTGAACTTGGGTAAATGTTTGCTGGGCAGCCTGTAACGCGACCTTTGATTGCTCATAGGTTGAGATCGCTTTGGCAAAGTCTAAATCTTCAATTGACGAACGAGACGACTCTAAATGCAACTCAGAGTCCAAATGGTTACTTTTTTGACGCTCAATAACTTGCAGATTAATGCCCGATTGCGCGCGACGTGAAGTTAGGTGATTCATGGCATCACTTAACTGTTCAAGTGTTTGGTTAAAATCAACCTGTACTTGCGGATCTTCTCCTGCACTGGATTTATTTTCAATCCAATCAATTGCCGACTTCATGGTTTCAAACACACTGACTTCCTGATCAGGCGTCAAAGAAAAGTTATCGCCCGGCAATGGGTTGCCGCTCAATTTTACCTCAATACCATTGAAGGCAATGGTTTGCCCTGGCACATAACCGGTAATGTTAGTTACATTTCCAGCACCATCGGTAATACTAAGATCTGTCGCAGTAGTAAAGTTAAAAGTAAAGTCCGGTGGGTTTACCGCACTGTTGTATACACTCGGGTCTGCTATTACGGCGCTTTCAACGGCAATACCTGAAGTGTTGGTATTATATGTTGGCGAGAAGTCACCAATGGCATTTGGAACTTTCTGAAAAACTTCTTCACCACTTTGATTGGTAGCAATTGTAACATTCTTACCTATTTGCAGCTCTCGTACGCCATTATCTCCACGATAATTTACCGAGTTATCCGCCTGTAAAACAAACGGTGCGTCATCAACCTGATAACCGGAAAATACATAACCTCCTGTTTCATTTTGACCATTAGCAATATCTAACACTTGCTCTAAACTGTGTCTGGCTTGCTGCGCAATAGACTTCAAGTCATCATCTGAATAAACACCATTATTAGCTTGTAGCATTAAATCTTTCAATTCATTCATAATACCTTCAGCATTAGCTAATGAGGTATCAATTAAACTGTTGTGGTTTTCCGCTTGGGTAATATTACGTTGGTATTTTTCAATATTAGCGAGGTCATTCTTATAACCCGCTAATGTGCCATAAGCTACGGCATCATCTTTAGCCGTTATTACCCGCTTACCACTTGATATATAATTAACTTGTTCATTAACACCAGCCTGCTGATTAGACATCTGCAAACCATTCTGAATATAAAACTGTGCTGTAGAAATGCGCATAATAAATCCTATCTAGCCACTGATAACAGCGTATCAAATATGGTATTTGCCACTGAAATGATTTGTGATGATGCTTGGTAAGCTTGTTGATACTTCAGCATATTAGCCGCTTCTTCATCGAGGTTAACTCCTGATTTAGATTGATTACGGTTAAATGCCTGCGTAAACAATGACTGCGCAGTATCAGCGACAACTTCCGCTGAATTCGCATTTGAGCCAACTTCAGCAGTTGTATTGGCCAGTGCTTGGCTAAAGGTTTGTTTACCCCCACCAAGAATTTTTTGCTCTTGTGTTGAAGCCATAAATGCAGCATTACTACCGTTACCTGAACCGAAAGCATCAGAAATGGCAAACTTCTCACGAGCAAGTGCTCCTTGACCGGTAGGAGTTCCACCAATTTCAATTTGAAAAGCCGGTGGCGTCGATGCTGGTGGCATATCAATAAGGGCTGTTGCGCCAGCGGCAAAACTGCCAGTAGCTAAAGTTGGTGCCGGTGGCGGATTAGCCGCATCATAAATACGATAGTCAAAAGTACCCGGCGCACTTTCATAAACATCAACCGTTAAATTTGCATTGGTGCCGTTGGTAAATGATCTAGCAAGTTCGGGATCTAATATATTAGTAATATTTACTGTACCAGTACTGACATTATTGTCATCGGTAGCGACTTCAATTGCCGAACTTGCTGCTATACCTTTAGGGTCAGAGAGGGTCACGCTCATTAATGCTGCGCTGTTTTCAGTTGGGCGAATTTTGAATGTATCGTCAGCACTTGGAGTGCCTGTATTAACGGTAAAGTCAAAACCAAATGTAGTTGGGAATACACCTGAGCCAACAGGAGACTCCACCAAGGTTGTCTCACTACCATCAAGCTCATTGGTCATGATATAATCTGTGCCATCATATTTAACAGTAAACTCATTACTTGGCACTAATGAAACATCAGTGATTGCAACACCTGCCTGCACTGTGCCAGCGTTTTTTGACGAAGGTAGTACTCGTGAGTTTTGCAGTTGCGTGCTATTAATATCAGTAAACATGTTAGCGCCTTGTTTACCGTTTAAATCTAATCCTTGCGACTGCGCTTGATTTAAAGTTTCCGATACTGCCATCGCTAAACGATTTATTTCACTGCGGGCTTTTGTGAGATGTTCGTCACGATATTCGAACTTAGCCGCAATTTCCCCGCCTAATTTTTCCCCGTTTAATGTAACGGTGCTATTTGGACCAACCAACTTTAATTGCGTTTGCATTGGATCAGGGTTACCTGCCTCCACACCAACCGTGAGTGGTGTTATACCGGCTACTAAAGTCGTGCCGCTACCAATCATGACAGTCATAACACCGTTACTATCTTGAAGTGTATTAACTGAAGTATACTGCCCTAATTCAGTGATCAGTTGATCACGCTTATCAAGTAGATCGTTAGGCTGACCACTTAAAGTTAAGTCTTTATTGTGTAGAATTTGATCATTCATTTTTGCCAATTCAACTGAAATTTGTGAAATCTTACTGGCAATTTGTTCGATTTCACCATTTGTCGATTTTTCCAGCTGATCTAAATTGTCGTTAACACTATTAAAATCGTTTGCCAAAACGCTTGCCTGACTCAAGGCAATGTTACGTAAACCAATATCATTAGGATTATCAGCAATACCATTTACCGCTTGATATAGCCTATCTATAGAGCCACCGATTGCTTCACCAGAAAATGACATAATCTGGTTAAGTTGATTAAGATCTAAACTAATCGAGCTGGCATTACCTAAATTACTTTTATTTAATAGTTGTTCTTTGTAGGAGAATTGATCATAGATACGGGTAATGTCTTGCACATAAGTACCCGAGCCAATGTAGTTACCACCGTTTACGTTGCCAATAGCGGCATTTTGTTCAGCGCGTTGGCGGGTATATCCTTCTGTATTTACATTAGCAATATTGTGCCCTGTCGTAGCTAACTGTTGTTGCGCGGACAGTAAACCACTAACACCAGTTTGATACAGATTAATCGACATGACCTAAACTCCTACAGTAACCTTGGTTTCAGTAGTGAAACTTTGGGTTAAACTTATTTATTTAATAAGCCAGTTACTGTCCGAAGTGTTCCCATTATCTTTTTCGCGTAATTTGGGTCGGTAGCATAACCAGCACTTTGTAGGTTATGCAGAAATTGTTCCACATTTTCAGATTTTTCTAATGCTCCTTGATAGCGCTCACTGCCAGTAAGTAAATTTAAGTAATCATTAACACTTTGCCCAATCGACTCATACACCCTAAATGGCTCACGCTTTTTCACCATAGCGCCATTTTCAAACTCTAAAGTTTCTTTATGTGTTTTCTCGCCAGCCCAACGACTATCAGCCTTAATGTTGAATAAGTTATTAGAACTTTTACCAGTTTCAGTTTTAATAATCTTCTGACCCCATCCGGTTTCTAATGCGGCTTGAGCAATAACAACTTCAAAAGGTACATTAATTTTATTTTGTACACGTTTTGCATCTGCCGTTAATGCACTAACAAAGTCTTGTGGCTTTTCAAATGTTGGACTTTGTAGTTGACTAACCATTTTTACCAGATCAGAGCCATTTGTTTGACGATCCTCTCTTTGATCTTGAGCCGTTGCCGGATCGTTGACAGTATTTCTATTAGTTAATAAAGAACCTTGGGTTACCCGGACACTGCCGCGACTATCTAAGTTTCCGTCTGAACGTAAAATGGTATGAGGCTTGTAATTTTCACTGTCTCCACCGAGTTGACGAACAATAAGTTCAGATAGCCCTAATGAACCGTTATTCGACATTTCCAATGACATTTGCTGATCGTGCATATCACGATAAAACTTAGTTGACTCAGAGTTAAATGGGCTGTCTGACTCCAGAACTTCTTGCGCTTTACGCATGCTTTTCATTAGCATTTGCATAAAAATCGCTTCGAACTGTTTAGCAGCCTGCTCTAGTGCAGCTTCTTTACTCGCCTTATCACCAGTTTTCGCATCTTGTCGAATCGAGTTTAGGCCATTAATGTCTAAGAAGTTTTGTGCGTCAGCAATACGTGTTGTCATTTTTAATACCAGTCATTATTCAATCAATATCAAATGATGACTAAGTCTCCTCGCAGTGCACCTGCTTGATCTAAAGCTTCTAAAATTGCCATAACATCACCTGGACCTGCTCCCACTTGGTTAATAGCACGAACTAATGCATCAAGCGTAACACCTGGATCAAAAACAAACATCCGAGAATCGTCTTGGTTTACATCGATAATTGACTGTGTGGTTGCAACAGTTTCACCTTCAGCAAAAGCATTCGGTTGAGAAACATTTTCAATTTCATTAATCGTCACTGTTATGCCGCCATGAGTAATTGCCGCCGGCAATAAACGTACATCGGCGCCAATAACAATAGTACCAGTGCGTGAGTTAACAATAATTTTTGCCGATGGCGAGCCTGGTTCAAACTCAAGGTTTTCTAAAGTCGCTAAAAAACTAACCCTGTCAGCGGCATCTCTAGGCGCAGTAACTTTTACCGACGTAGCATCAACCGCACGTGCAGAGCCAGCAATTAAATTATTGATGGTATCTGATAAACGTTTAGCAGTAGTGAAGTCTGCTCGGTGTAAATTAAAAGTAATATGGTCGCCAGATGTAAATGGCGATATTACTTCCCGTTCAACCATAGCACCGTTGGCAATTCGGCCTACTGTAGGTGTATTTGCAATAACTTTTGAGCCATCTAAACCTTCAGCACCTAAACCGCTGACCACTAGGCTACCTTGTGCAACGGCATAGGCATTGCCATCTAAGCCCATTAATATAGTTTGTAACAATGTACCACCACGTAAACTTTGCGCACTGCCCATAGAAGAAACCGTAATATCAATTTTTTGCCCAGGTTTAGAAAAAGCGGGTAATTCCGCATGTACAGCCACTGCGGCAACGTTTTTAATTTTTGGCTTTAAGTTAGTTGGCATAGTAATACCAAAATTACTCAGCATGGTTTTAAAGCTCTGCTCCGTAAACGGGCTTTGCTCACCTGTACCGGGTAAACCAACCACTAAACCATAACCAATTAGCTGGTTACTTCGAACACCCGCAACATCAGCTAAATCTTTAATTCGTTGTGCGTTTGACTCAGGACTTATTGCTAATAATGTCAAACAACATAGGCTAAATATTAATTTTTTCATCATACTTTCCTTTATAAAGGCCACCATGAACTACTGAAAAATTTTGATAACCAACCCTGTTCTTGAGCGTCAGCAAACGCGCCAGTACCAGCATATTGAATACGCGCATTCGCGACCTTGCTCGAGGTAATGGTATTGCTTGAACTGATGTCTTGTGAGCGAATAATGCCAGTTAGGCGAATATATTCATCACCATTATTTAAGGTCATCCATTTTTCACCACGGATCATTAAATTACCGTTAGGAAGTACTCTTAATACATGAACAGAAATATTACCAGATAAACTATTACCCTGATCTGCTTTTGAATCGCCTGTAAAATCAGATCCTTGAGCGTAACCAAACTGTATTGATTTATTTTTGATATTGACCGGAGTTCCACCAAAGCCAGTAATTGGATTTAACGTGGCACTATTTTCTTTGGAAAGTTCAGTTTTGGCATTTTTTTGCGCTTGCGTACTTTCGCTTAAAATAACGGAAATAATATCGCCAACTCGATGCGCTTTTGAATCAGAATAAATATTATTAACGTAATTAACTTTAAATAATGACCCCGTAGGTACTAATGGTTCATCATTCATTTCCGGCAGAATTGGCGCAAAATTAGGATCATCAGGTAATGTTTTTGCTTGCTCAACACTGGCACAAGCACTCATCAACAAAGCAATAACACCTGCACTTAGGCATCTTGTTTTTAACGAAGCATTTTGTTTTTTCATCATCCGCTCCCTAAACCTTATAACTGCTGATTAATGTAGCTAAGCATTTGGTCAACAGCTGAAATTACTTTTGAATTCATTTCATATACACGTTGGCTCTCAATCAAGTTAACGAGTTCCTCGGTGGTATTTACATTGGATGTTTCTAAGGCTCCTTGTACTATCATGCCAAAACCCGCTAATCCCGGAACTCCCTCTTGTGGCGCGCCACTTACCGCAGTTTCTACATATAAGTTTTGCCCAATTGGCTCTAAGCCCGTTGGGTTTACAAAGTTGACAGTATTGATTTGCCCCACAACAGCAGGTTCAGCTTGACCTTGCAAGGTTACGGATACTTCACCATCTTGCGAGACAATAATGCTCAAGGCATCTTCTGGAACGGTAATTTGTGGTTGTAATAAATAGCCCGCGCCCGGAGTTACTATGCTGCCTTCTTCATCCATAGTGAATTGACCGTTACGAGAATAAGCTGAAGAGCCATCTGGCATCAGAATCTCGAACATGCCTTCGCCTTGAATCATCAAATCAAGGGCATTGTCAGTATTAAGCATATCCCCTTGGGTATGAATTTTTTGTGTGGCAACAACCTTAGTACCGGCACCTAACATTAAGCCTGATGGCATTTCTGTATCTTGTGCTGAGCGACCACCTGGTTGGTTGATATTTTGGTAAAGTAAATCTTCAAAAACAGCTCTACTTTTTTTAAAGCCTACGGTACTGGCATTAGCCAAGTTATTTGAAATAACCGCAATTTCTTTTGTTTGAGCATCTAAGCCTGTTTTACTGATCCATAATGCTGGGTTCATACATCACCTCGAGAAAATTTAATTAGAATGCCCGTAATAATGAAGAAGCACTGTTATCGACTTCCTCTGCGGTTTTCATCATTTTTAACTGCATTTCAAATTGACGTTGCAGTGCGATCATATCGGTCATTTCACCAATAGGATTTACGTTACTAGATTCGATAGCGCCACTTGCGACTTTTACTGTGACATCAGCCGGCTCATTATTGCCATCTTTACGACGAAACAAACCGTCATTACCTTTTTCAATAAAACGGTTATCAGGATTAACAAACTTAATACGGCCAACTTCTTCTTGCACCGAACTAGGAGCACCTTCTGGCTGAACCATAATGGTTCCGTCACTGGAAATATCTATGTTATTTACTGGTAACGGCAAGAAAATAGGGCCATTTTCACCAATGACTAAATCTCCACCTGATGTTTCTAAGGCACCATTCTCATTTAGTTTTAGTTGACCATTACGAGTATACGCCTCACTACCATCTTTAGTTTGCACCGCCATCCAACCTTGGCCTTGAATAGCAAGGTCAAGATCACGACCAGTTGTAAGGAAGGCACCACTGTCAAAGTTTTGGCCTGAACGTTCAGTCATAGAAAACACACGAGTCGGCATGCCTTCACCAAAAGCTTGCATTGCTCGGGCATTGGCTAAATCAGCCTTGAAGCCAGTTGTTTTGGCGTTAGCGAGATTATTGGCAGTTACCGATAAGGCATGCATGTTTTGCTTCGCGCCACTCATGGCAATGTACAGCATCTTATCCATAATGAATTCCACTCAAACTAATTTCAATTATTCAGGATAATGCAATTAAAATGCCAAGCTATGAAAAGGGAAGTAGTTAACGAAAGGATTGTGACGAAAAAAGAAAAGCCAGGTAACATTACACAACCTGGCTTTTAATATTTTGATTAGAGAATAATAGATTATCGAATTTGCAGTATCGTTTGGTTTAGCTGATTATCAACTTCCAATGCTCGTGAGTTTGCTTGGAAATTTCGTTGCGCTGAAATCAAATCAATAAGCTCTGATGTTAAGTTAACATTTGATTGCTCTAGTGCAGATGAGTTAATAGTACCAAAAGTACCAGAGCCGCCTTCACCAGCCAAAGCTTCACCTGAACTTATACTCTCTTTCCAGCCAGTATTACCGACTTGTGTTAACCCTTGTTCATTAGCAAAGTTGACCATGACGATACGAGAAAGAGGTTCTGATGTACCATTACTGTATGTTGCTCGCACTAAACCATCCACTCCAATATCGATGCCCGTTAGTCGACCAACAGCTAAACCATTTTGCTGTAATGAGGTTGTTTCGAAATTGGACGCAAATTGTGTTGGTTCATTTGGGTTCGGTGCTAATGAATCCAAGTTAAAGTCTATGGCAACATTTTGCGTCGGATCGGCACCATTTGGTAAATGATCTGTAAATGCAACAGTACGTATACCGCCATTGGCCAATGAAGGTGATTGACTAATAAAATCGCCAGAGGAATTAAAAACTAGTCGAGCTCCTTTGGCTCCTCCTGGTGATAATGGTCCTGATACAGTTCCCCCTTGAGGCGTTGTTGCTGCGATAGCATTTGAAAGTGCTGTTTTTGCCGCATTCAATGTCGCTAAATCAGCAGCTGTTGGTGATGCTATAGCATCATAGGCTGCTTGAGCCGCTGTTGCTGCTGCTGTTTCGGTAACCACTAGAGCATCAGCGGCAGCTTGAACAACGGGGTCATCGTCCAAATCAATCATCTTTCCGTCGATAGAAGCAAAGATCATCCACTGATTTGGTGCTGTTTCCGGGTTATCTTTGACAAAGTAATAGGTCATAACATGGCTATCACCGAGTGAATCAAATATTGTCACTGCTGTGGATTGTTCATAAGTTGTATCATTTTCAGGATCAAAATTACCTGGAGAGTCAGAAATATAAGTGGCACCAGCAGGTAAATTCATACGCATATCAACTTCTGAAGTTTGCTGCGGTGCGCCTGAAGCTGTTGGTATTCGAATCGGGCTCGCTGTAGAGAGAGTCACCCCTCTAGAACTACCATCCGCATTTACATCATAGCCTAAAAGGTGTTCACCAGCAGAATTAACCACAAAGTTACTATCATTAAGTTTAAACTGACCAGCACGCGTATATGAGGTCTCTAAGCTGCCGAGTTCTGGTACTGTGGCAAAAAATCCGTTACCCGTAATAGCTAAGTCTAATGCGTTGTTAGTAAACTGAATACTACCTTGTGAAAACTGTTGAGCGACATCGGCGGTTAACACACCATCGCCTACTTTAGTTTTGCCCGATGACAAAAGAGAAGCGGCGTAAACATCGACAAACTCAGCGCGAGACTCCTTAAAGCCCGTAGTGTTTACGTTTGCAATGTTATTGGATGTAACATCCAAGTCTTTCTGAGCAGCGTTTAATCCGCTTAATGCGATATTGAATGACATAAATTCACCTCGTAAAAAATTCTGTTAATTTAACCTTGTGTTACTTCTACAACATCCGATAGCTTCATCGAACTGCCACCATTTAGATTTAGTAATATATTGCCACCTGCACCTGCTAAAGTAACGCTATCGACTTTTCGATAAGTCATGGCTTGTAATTCATTTGCTTCACCGTCAACCAAACCAGCAACACGGAAGCGATATGCACCTTCCGGCGCAGGTTCACCATCAGAACCCATACCGTCCCAAGTAAAGTTAGATTCTCCAGCTTTAACACTGCCAACCGGCACGGTTTGAATAATTTCACCAGCAACATTTTCAACATAAATATTGACATTAGTTGCTGGCTTATCGGTAATTAATTTGCCTTTAACTTCTTCACCTTCTTCCATACCAAAAACATTATCGTCAACCAATACACTGCGACCGACTAAAGATGAAGCCTGCAATGCTTGGCTTGACGACATTGATGCAGCAAAGTTAGTAAATTGATCATTTAGATTAGACACACCATCAGTTGTGGAGAATGCTGTCATCTGCGAGATCATTTCGTTATTCTCCACTGGCTTTGTCGGATCTTGATGAGATAGCTCTTGTGTTAATAATGCAAAAAAGTCTTCTTGCGTTAACATGCCGCGATTTTCATCCGCCTCTGGCGTAGAATTTTCTTGTTGCCAACGAATATTGTCTAATGGGCTAGAACCAGATACAGTTTCCATTTTAAATTCCTATATAAACTTAGCGTTGACCAAGTGTTAGTGTTTTATTCAGCATGTTTTTTGCTGATTCAGCTAATTGCACATTGGTTTGATATGAACGAGAGGCTGAAATCATGTTAGTCATTTCTTCAATAACATTAACATTAGGCTTATAAATATAGCCTTCACCATCTGCCATTGGATGATCTGGTGCATATTCAACATTCAAAGGTTTATTACTTTCAACAACACCTAGTACCTGCACACCAACCGACTCATTTTGACCGGCGGCAGCTTTTTGCATCTCAGCGGCAAAAACTGGGTGGCGTGCACGATAAGTTTCATCGACACTACTACTAACACTGTCGGCGTTAGCAATATTACTGGCAGTGGTATTTAAACGCACAGACTGTGCGCTCATACCTGTGCCAGAAATAGAAAATACATTAAATAGGCTCATAATTACTGCCCTCCAGTGATTGCTTTTCTCAGGCCTTTTATCTTGCCATTAAGAAATTGCAGGCTTGCTTGATATTCCATAGAGTTTTCTAGATACAAGTTTCGTTCCACTTGCACATCAACGGTATTACCATCTCCAGTATCAGGTTGGTCAGGTACTCGGTAACCAACGCCATTGTTGAGTTCCATGCGAACATCAAAATGTTTTTCGTTGGTACGAGTCATACCGGTTTGTTGTTTTGAGGAGGCTTGGGCTAACGCGGCTTTGAAATCCATGCCTTTGGCTTTATAACCAGGTGTGTCAGCATTAGCAATATTACTCGCAATAAGTTCAGCGCGCTGCGCACGAACCTGTAAACCTTGCGGATGAATACCGAACGCTTTTTCAAAACTAATAGCCATAAAAATACCTCCAAATTAATGAAGGTATCTATACAATATTTATGCCAGTGTTAAATAAGATTATCTTTTCTGATAAACAATGCCGGGATTGCATCGATTCATGTTGAAGCTCTGGCTAATACCAGATAAAGACTCAGAAGCACCTAAAAATAAGTAACCGTTATTATTTAACGTGCCGTGAATTTGAGAAATAATTTGTGTTTTCAACTCAGGAGAGAAGTAAATCAAGACATTGCGGCAAAAAACTAAGTCAAAACGCCCCATTAAGCTATAACTATTTAGTAAGTTCAATTGACGAAAACTCACCATATTTTTAATCACACTTTTCACTTTAAGCATGCCATTGTCGCCATTTTCAAAAAATTGACGCTTGCGCTCAGGCGATAGACCTCTTGAAAGCGCTAAACCATCGTAATGGGCATATTTACAGTGCTCTAACATAGTGTTTGAAATATCAGTGCCAATTATTTGAACGCCACCAGGGAATGCCCCCGGGTTACTCTGTTGATATTCATATATAGCCATTGCAATCGAATATGGCTCTTGCCCTGAAGAACTAGCTGCTGACCAAATTTTTAGTGGCGTACGCTGTCCCTTAAATTCAGGCAATAACTTTTTCTTTAGTAATTCAAACGGATATTCATCACGAAACCACAAGGTTTCATTGGTGGTCATTGCATCTATAACTGCGGCCCTTAATTGCCGCTTAACCGGATTCAACGTTTGCGCAACCAGATCTGACAAAGATTCAACTTCAAACTTTGCCATTAATGGGGCTAACCGACTTTTCACAAGGTATTGCTTACTCGCGCCCAAGACAATACCGCATTGCTGTTCTAGAAATGTTCTAAACTGTTGATAACTTTTATCATCGAGTTGCTTAGTTGGCACTAGCTATTATCCACTTATATTATTTAGTACAAAAAAATTACGAAGAAATTTCGTCATGTTTTAACCATTTTTTCACAGCCGTTGCTAACTCATCTGGGTGAAACTTGGGAATAAAATCTTCCGCGCCGACTTTCTCAACCATGGCATTATTAAAAACACCACTTAATGAAGTATGAAGAATAACAGGTACATCTCTCATACGTTCATTTTGTTTAATTTCTGCCGTCAAGGTATAGCCATCCATTTCAGGCATTTCAATATCTGAGATTAACAAAGCTACCTTTTCAGTAATTGTGGTATTACATTCTTCGGCAATTGCTTCTAACTGTGTTAAGGCATCTTGGCCGTTTTTGGCTAACAACATATTCAAACCCAAAGGCTCTAATGCTCTTTTTACTTGGTTACGAGCAACGGTTGAGTCATCAGCAATCATAATCACTCTGTCACCCACTTCTTCACCGACAGTTTCATCAGCAACACCTTCGCTAAGCTCAGTAGAAATCGGGCTTATTTCATTTAAGATTTTTTCAACATCTAAAATTGAAACCATCTCTTTATCAATTTCAGTTACTGCCGTTAGATAACTCGATTTACCTGTACCTTCTGGCGGTGGCATAATATCTTTCCAACTTAAGGTAACAATTCGCTCAACACCGCTTACCAAAAAGCCCTGCACACTGCGGTTATACTCAGCAATAATGACAAAACTATCATCAGTTTGAACAATTTCAGGACCACCGGTTGCTTTACTTAAATCGATAACTGAAATCGTCTGGCCACGAATATGAGCAACCCCCTTAATAAACTTATCTTGCTTGGGTAATAATGTCAGCCTAGGACAAGGCATAACTTCTCGCACTTTAAATACGTTAATACCAAATCGTTGTCTACCAATTAGCTTAAATAGCAACAACTCCAGTCGGTTTTGACCTACCAATTGTGTGCGCTGATTTACCGAGTCTAATATACCTGCCATAAAAACCTCTTAGGAAGTGCCATTGAAAATATAACAAAGGCATAATTCTTGATAGTATTAACGTTTAAATACCTTTTAAACGATTGCGTAAATTTATTGACGCTAATCGAACTAAGTTCTATTTAGTAAAGCATAGACGAGTATTGTTAATTCCCTAGCAGCCAGATCAAAAAAATTATGAGTAAATTAAAGATATTAGTAAAAATTACCGTTATTTACTTCACGTTACTGACTAGCAGTAATGCCATGGTCTTTGATCGTGATTATTTAAACAACTTCATTAAATCGCAAGTACAAGAGCAAATAAAGGCTCCTGCCCAAGGAAAACTGCTTATCGATGTATCACCAATAGATCCGAGAATTAATTTACAAGCTTGTCTATCGCCATTAACGGCAAATATACCTGAAAAACATAATGGTAGGAATGTAAATGTTAAAATTGTTTGCGCTGATGAGAAGCCATGGCATTTATACGTTCCAGTTAAAATTCAAACTATAGTCCCTGTTTTAGTAACCAAAGTACGAGTTACTAAAGGCACTTTACTTGATAATTCAAACATTGAAGTTATTCTTAAAGACAGTGCAAAAATAAGAGGTGTAGTACTTGATGATACTAAAGTTGTGATCGGCGCTCGCACCAAAAGAAACCTATCCAAAGGCAGCGCTATCACCAGTAAAAACACTTGTTTTGTTTGTAAAGGGCAACCGGTGAATATTATTGCGAAATCAGCAGGCTTTGAAATAAAGTCTTCAGGAACCGCCTTACGAGATGGCAGTTTAGGCGACATTATTTCAGTAAAAAATACTAAGTCTGGTCGCACGGTGCGTGGGCAAGTTAACGCTATTAACCAAGTGGTAATTAATTTATAATAATGCTTAAGTTTTCCATTGCTTTGCCGATAAAAAGTTAGAAACCAATTACTGTTGTAAGTAGGATTTAATAATGGCGATAAATATCAATAACTTGAACAATGCTAATCAAGTAAAGCAAAAACTTGATCAGCAAGTTCAGACTAAACAACAAGTCACCGAAAGCGCAAATGCATCACAACAAGCTAAATTAGCGCCACGTGATTCAGTATCCATTACACCGCAGGCAAAGCAGTTGAGTGAATTACAGAAAAAAGCAGGTGACTCACCTGTTGTAAATCAAAAGAAAATCGACGAATTAAAAAGTGCGATAGCGTCAGGGGATTATAAAGTTAATCCTGAAAAGCTTGCCGCAAGTATTGCCAACTTTGAGTTCGATCTAGGCTAACGGCTAACCTCACCGGAGTAGAAAGTGTCTGATAAAATAACGCCGCAACAATTGGTTTCTCAACAATTATCGCAATTGACGCAATTAGAGGCGTTATTAACGACAGAAAAAGATATTTTACAGCAACAGAATCCAGACGCTTTAATCGCAATTACTTCAGAAAAAAATAACTTACTTGTTGCCATTCAAGAAATTGACAATGCCATTGGTCAAAGTTTTGAGTTTAAACAAGAGAAGTTAGCCGGTAACTTTAGTCAAGAACTTGCTGAAATAGAAAACACTTTGCTGCGTTGTAAAAAACAAAACCAAGTCAATGGTTTGATCATTCATCAATCACAATTATCGGTTGAACGCATGAGAACCTCATTACTAGAAAATCATAATAAGTCATCTATGACCTATGATAACAAAGGCAAAACCTCTGGCGGTTTAAGCAGTCTAGGTATCAAAGCGTAAATAAATTAAAGGCGCCTTCTGCTTCAAGCATTTCTGCTTAACTTTCACCTATTATTAAGCACAAAAAAACCAGCCACTGCTGGTTTCCTTTATTGCTAAACTAAATTTAGCCTTAGTAATATGAAATATCTTTAATTTCTTTTCTATTAGACGATGCCGCATATATTTCATAAACATCTTTAAAGTCTAAGCTTAGTTCTGTGGTATACGTATCACCAACTGGGTAGCTTTTAACAACTTTTGCACCGCGAATGATACCTTGTACCGATGTTCTTAATTTTTGATTATCAACAATCAAGTTCGACATGGTTGTTTTACCATCAACTGTTTGCCCATAAACTTGTTCAGCCAACTCAGCATAAGCAGCAATTTTTGAAGCATTAATTGCCATTAGCATTTTCTGAGTTTTATGTTTTGACTTTTGTAGACTAATTGGTGCCTGCCCTATCGCCGTTAATACAGGGAAACTTTCTGGTTTTACTGTTTGCCACTCAACATGTTTATCATAAAAAGATGTACAGGCAGTTAGTACAAATAAGCCAAATAAAATAACACTGCGTTTCAATAAAGTATTCATATTATGCCTTGATTCTATTAGCTAAAACTATTGCTGAATCGCCACAGCGCGGGCATCTTCAACTAACATTGCACTGTCTCGAATGATCATACCGTCTTTCATTTTGACATTTTCATTTCGATTAAAGTCATCACCTACCACCCAAGAAGGAATAAACGATTGCGCGGTAGCCACCACAACGCGTGATTGCATACCTATCATTCGAGCATTCACCAAAATACCTTCTTCTTGTTGCATCATGGTGCCTGTCACAACATAGTCAATTATCTGGCGTTCAGGCAACTCTTTCCAATCGCGGCTAAATACATAATCACCATCAGCTGTTACTCGAATATGGCCTGTTGTTTTAAAATCGATAACCACTAAGCCATGGCGCTGCATTTCATGGACAAAGCTTTCTGAAAGCTGATTACCTAACCAATTCGTTGACTCTAAGTTTTTCAAATCAACAAACGAAGCAATAGCAATTGGCGTTTTCGGATTAACAAAAGAACTGCTTTCAAGCATTTGATAAGCAAGACCTTTAACAACATCATTTATGGCATGACGTGGCAGTTCAAAACTGTCAATTTCTTGTTTGTCATGATACGAAGAGCGATAAAAGTCGTCTTTTTCACTCACCATAGAGCAGGACGCAAGTGCGGGTATTAGTATTGCTAGCAGCCAATTCTTCATTGAGCTATCCTCAATTAATGCATAAATTCATATTAATATTCGTATTAATACTAAAGCACAAATCGCGCCAATTTTTATAACATTTTAATTAGGCACAAAACATGCATATTTAAGCCTAATTACCGACCCTTGTTGAAATGAGACAACTATGCAGTTAAATGCCATTTGCCAGAGAATATGTAAACTTAGCTTGTTAAAACTTAGTGTAATAGTAATGAGCCTTACTTTATATAGTAATACGAGTGCTGCGCAGTGGTATGAATCACAAGGTGTCGCCACAATAAAAAATGACGATAGTAAGTCGGCGAAAAATAGAGCGATGCAAAACGCCCTAAAGAAAGCATTATTGGTTGCTGGGGCTTCAGTCTCTAGTGTTCAACAGGTAGTAAATGGTCTACTTACTCAAGACGAAATTAGCATTCGTGCCAGTGGCAGTGTTAACTCTTTTGAATTGATCAGTGAAAACTATACGGATGATCTCGTTACGGTAAAAATTCGCGCAGATATTTTCCCTCAAGAAAAGAAGTGTTTTGCTGCTGACTATAAAAAATCTATGCTACTAACACGCAGTAACTTACTACATAGAGAACAAGCCAATATTGGCAATATTTATCAATTAGATAAAACGATAGTGAACCAGCTTGCTAATAAAATTAAAAAAAATGGCATTTATCTCGATACAAAACTTGCGTTAAACACAAAAACAGAGTTTTCCCGCCTTAATCAAAGTTTAGCGATGGAACAATTAAAAAATCTGTCGATGTCATTAGCCAGTATGACCAATAGCCAATATATTTTATTTTCTGAAATTCAAGATATTTCCATGGCAAACGATGAAGATAATTCATGGCAATTTTGGCAAGACGATGTGTATCAGCGCCAATTTAATATTGCGATTTATATTCATGACGGTACCACTGGCGAACGAGTTTTAGATAAGCAATACCAAAGCTCAGCGCCTTGGCAATTTAACAAGCGCCAGCAAATTGATGTTTCCAGTCAGAACTTTTGGCAAAGTGAATATGGCATGCGAATTAGCCAAACTCTTGAAGATATGGTGACAGATATTGATGAAAATATGATGTGCCAACCGACACAAGGAAGGATAGTAAACGTTGTCGGCAACAATATTACCTTTAACTTAGGGAAAAGGCATGGTGTGCAAGTAGGTGATGAGTTTTCACTGCTACATTTTCAAAACTTTATCAGCGATGATAAAAAATCATACCCAGGCTTTAATGTAAGCCCGTATAAAGTGACCGTAAATGAAGTGTCTAACGATAGTGCTCGCGCAACAACAACTGAGCAGCACATTATCGACAATATACAAATCAATGATTTAGCTGTCCGCTACTAGTAAAAGAAAATCTGTAAAATTATTGTAATTACATATATTAGCCATTTATATAACTTGAATTAAGTTGCTGATATATTGGGATTACTCAAACTTATGTCCTCATAGTTTAACTGGATAAAACTGCGGCCTCCTAAGCCGCTGCTCCAGGTTCGAGTCCTGGTGGGGACGCCATAAGATCGTTAACAAAGATCATTTGCCTATTTATAACTTTCAAAGACATAAAAAAACCCCGCAATTGCGAGGTTTATATTTAACAGACAAATTAGTTTACTAACTCGCCTTTCTTTTGTTCTAATACAACGTCCTTGTCATCTGCAGCTGAGCTACTACTCAACACAGCCGATACAGCTAATATTACTACTGCAAATATTACCGTAGTCAGCTTAACTCCTCTTGACGACGACCTGTTCATTTTTCAATCCTGTTTCAGGTTATATCTTTTTATTCTTATTTGTACATACAACCAAGCTACACTATAGGATCTTAATCTTTAGATCAACAACTTAGTTTATAATTTTCAAAGCATTACTAGTCATAAACTAAAGGTAATGTTCAAAACGGACATTAAGATACGATCAACACAAGGTTTACCGCTACCAACAAATATAACTAAGAGAAAAAAAATCATAGAAAAAGGCTAATAAGATTTGCAGTCAAGGGGCACTCTAGGCGAAAATAAGCGCAAATTTCATCCTTTCAAATTTTACACTTACTGGAGTAATTATGCCGTCGCGTCAACAATTGGCCAATGCAATTCGAGTTTTAAGCATGGATGCCGTGCAAAAAGCCAAATCAGGACACCCTGGAGCCCCAATGGGCATGGCAGATATCGCTGAAGTTTTATGGCGTGATTTCTTAAAGCACAACCCAACAGATCCTAACTGGGCAGATCGCGATCGTTTTATTTTATCAAACGGTCATGGTTCAATGCTAATATACTCACTTTTGCATTTAACCGGTTATGATTTACCGATTAATGAATTACAAAACTTCCGTCAGTTACATTCAAAAACACCAGGGCATCCAGAATATGGTTATACTCCAGGTGTAGAAACAACAACAGGCCCATTAGGTGCTGGTGTTTCTAATGCTGTAGGTATGGCTATTGCTGAAAAAACCTTAGCTGCGCAATTCAACCGCGAAGGTCACAACATTGTTGATCACAACACTTATGTATTTTTAGGTGACGGTTGTTTAATGGAAGGCATCTCACATGAGGCTTGTTCATTAGCTGGTACTTTAGGTTTAGGTAAATTAATCGCCTTTTGGGATGACAATGGCATTTCAATTGATGGTGAAGTTGAAGGTTGGTTTACTGACAACACCCCTGCTCGCTTCGAGGCCTATGGTTGGCACGTGATAAGCGATGTTGATGGCCACGACAGTGCAGCGGTTGCCGCAGCTATTGAAGCGGCAAAAGCAGTTACTGATAAACCAACTATGATTTGTTGTAAAACCGTTATTGGTTTTGGCTCTCCGAACAAATCAGGTACCCATGATTGTCACGGTGCACCATTAGGTGATGAAGAAATTGCAGCAGCACGTGAATTCTTAAACTGGCCACACCCGGCATTTGATATTCCAGCTGACGTATATGCAGATTGGGATCAAAAAGATAAAGGTAACTCAGCGCAAGTAAGTTGGAATGAAAAATTTGCCGCATACCAAGCAGCACATCCAGCACTAGCTGCAGAATACGAACGTCGTGTAATTAACGGTGACTTACCAGCAGAATTCGAAGAAAAGGCAAACGCTTACATTTTAGAATGCCAAGAAAAAGCTGAAAATGTTGCTTCTCGTAAAGCATCACAAAACACCATTGAAGTTTTCGGTAAAGTATTACCTGAGCTAATGGGTGGTTCAGCTGACTTAGCAGGTTCAAACTTAACACTTTGGTCAGGTTCAAAAGGTATTCAAGACGACGCAGCCGGTAACTACATCTTCTACGGTGTACGTGAATTTGGTATGAGCGGCATTATGAACGGTATTTCATTACACGGTGGTTTTATTAACTACGGTGCAACATTTATGATGTTTATGGAATACGCACGTAATGCTGTACGTATGTCTGCTTTAATGGGTATTCAAAACATTTTTGTTTACACCCATGACTCTATTGGCCAGGGTGAAGATGGGCCAACTCACCAACCAATTGAGCAATTAACAAACTTGCGTACCACACCAAATATGGTGACTTGGCGTCCGGCTGATGGCACTGAATCAGCAGTAGCTTGGAAAAATGCTGTTGAACGCCAAAATGCGCCAACATCATTAATCTTCTCTCGCCAAGGATTACCAGCACTAGCGCGTAACGCTGAGCAAGTTGCCGATATTGCTAAAGGTGGTTATGTACTTAAAGATAGCGTAGGCACACCTGAGGTTATTCTAATTGCTACAGGCTCTGAAGTTTCATTGGCATTAAAAGCTGCAGAAACACTAGGTGATAATGTTCGTGTGGTTTCGATGCCATCTACCAATATTTTTGATAGCCAAGATGCACAATATAAAGAGTCAGTATTACCAAGCGCTGTAACTAAACGTGTTGCCATTGAAGCAGCTCATACTGACTTCTGGTATAAGTATGTTGGTTTTGGCGGTAAAGTCGTTGGTATGACAACATTTGGTGAATCAGCACCAGGCAATGCATTGTTTGAACATTTTGGTTTTACTGTTGAAAACGTAGTTAATACTGTTAACAGTTTAAGTTAATAACGTTGATGTAAGCCTTATTAATAGCCAGTTAAGAAATACTTAACTGGCTATTTCATTGACAACCAATTTTCAAAATGAAATTTGTTATCAATGAAATAGCCTAAATACCTTCTATAAGATTAAATAATAATGTCAATTAAGATAGCAATAAATGGCTTCGGCAGAATAGGACGAAATGTCGTTAGGGCGCTATACGAAAACGCCAGAACTCAAGACTTTACGTTAGTCGCTATTAATGAACTTGCAGAGCCTGAAGGCATTGCCCATTTATTAAAATATGACTCAACCCATGGCCGCTTTTCGTTTGCAGTCGAACAAACCGGCAATAAATTATTTATTGCCGGTGATGAAATAGCACTTAGTCATGAAACTGATATTAATAACCTACCTTGGCAAGCATTAAACATTGACCTAGTACTTGATTGTACCGGCAAATTTGGTAGCCAAGCCGATGGCCAATTGCACCTTAAGCAAGGAGCAAAAAAAGTCTTATTCTCTCACCCAGGTGGCCACGACTTAGACGCGACTATTATTTACGGTATTAACCATCAGCAATTAACAGCGGCTGAAAAAGTGGTCTCGAATGGCTCATGCACAACAAACTGTGTAGTGCCGGTTATTCAAGTATTAGATAAAGCATTTGGTGTAGAAAGTGGTGCGATTACCACCATACATTCTTCCATGCATGATCAACAAGTTATTGATGCCTACCACCCTGATTTACGCCGTACACGGGCAGCAAGCCAATCAATAATTCCAGTTGATACAAAGCTCGCGGCGGGTATTGAGCGCATTTTACCAAAGTTTGCTGGACGTTTTGAAGCTATAGCGGTGCGAGTGCCCACTATCAACGTAACAGCAATGGATTTGAGTCTAACATTATCTAGTGATGTCAATATCAGTGATATAAATCAAGCTATTTTAGCCGCACAGAATAATGGTTTAGCAGGCATTCTAGGCTACACCACCGAGCCTTTAGTTTCGATTGACTTTAATCATGATCCACACTCTTGTATTGTTGACGGCAACCAAACTCGTGTTAGCCATAAACGTTTAGTCAAACTACTGATTTGGTGTGACAACGAATGGGGCTTCGCAAACCGTATGCTAGATACTGCTTTTGCCATGTCTCAAGCAAACTAACGAAATTAATTTATAGTTATTAAGCAATAAAATTGAAAAATTTACCTAACAGTTAAACTTTTACCCACAGGAACTAAGCATGTCTGTAATTAAAATGACCGATTTAACACTAGCAAACCAACGTGTATTAATTCGTGAAGATTTAAATGTCCCCGTTAAAGATGGCAAAATCACATCAGATGCTCGCTTACGAGCAGCATTACCTACACTAAAACTTGCTCTAGAAGCTGGCGCTAAAGTTATGGTCATGTCACATTTAGGCCGTCCGACTGAAGGTGAATATAATGAAGAGTTTTCATTGCAACCCGTTGCCGACTATTTAGCTGCCGCATTAAATGCTCCAGTTCGATTAGTAAAAGATTATCTTGATGGCGTTGATGCTAAAGCTGGTGAACTGGTTATTTTCGAAAACATTCGTTTTAACGTTGGCGAAAAGAAAAATGATGACGCCCTTTCACAAAAGCTAGCTGCCTTATGTGATGTTTTTGTTATGGATGCATTTGGCACAGCTCACCGTGCACAAGCAAGTACTCACGGTGTAGCAAAATACGCTGCAACAGCCTGTGCAGGCCCGTTGTTAGCAGGCGAATTAGCGGCACTTTCAAAAGCACTTGATAACCCAGCTCGTCCATTAGTTGCAATTGTTGGCGGTTCAAAAGTATCAACAAAGCTAACCGTACTTGATTCACTCGCAGGCATTGTTGACCAACTTGTTGTTGGCGGTGGCATTGCCAATACGTTTATTGCGGCTGATGACCACAATGTTGGCAAATCATTATATGAAGCGGACTTAGTTGCAGAAGCAAAGCGCTTAACACAGCAAGCTGCTGACAACAACGGTTCAATCCCAGTACCGAGCGATGTTATTGTTGGTCAAGAATTTTCAGAAACTGCTGTAGCAACATTGAAAAATGTTAACGACGTAGCAGACGCTGATATGATCTTCGATATTGGTCCTGATAGCGCGGCAGCACTTGCTGATATAATTGCCAATGCAGGTACCATTGTTTGGAATGGCCCTGTTGGCGTATTTGAGTTCGACCAATTTGGTAAAGGTACGGAAGTCATTGCCAATGCTATTGCCAACAGCAGTGCTTTCTCTATAGCTGGTGGCGGAGATACATTGGCAGCTGTTGATAAATATAACATTGCCGATAAAGTTTCTTATATTTCAACTGGTGGTGGGGCATTCCTTGAATTTTTAGAAGGCAAAAAATTGCCGGCAGTAGAAATTTTAGAAGCACGCGCTAAAGCCTAGCTTTTAAAATTAACAGCAACAGGTATTGCCGCTAAGTTGCTAACAAACTCTTAATATTAACGCTGACAAAACTTTTTAGTATTGTCGGCGTTTTTTTATTGTGAAATAGAAAGGCTCGCGAAAAACTCAACAAGCATTTGAGAAAAATATTCCCAACCAATTGGAAAGTTTCGTAGTAAAATTACAAAAAAAAGCAAGTTCAAGCCAATTAAAAACCGACAAAAGAACTGAAAATTCCGTAATTTAAAAACAAACAAAGTAACTAGCTAAAATTTTATATTTTTCAGTAAGATTGAAGTTCTTTTTCTAGTGCAAATAGTTAAAACCATCTGATATAATTACGATACGAAAGTGCTAAGTTTCACAATGAAACTTATTAAAACCCTATTTGCTTACTATTTACAATCACAGGAGTTAGTTCATGGCTTTAGTTTCTATGCGCCAAATGTTAGATCATGCCGCGGAAAATGGTTACGGTATTCCAGCCTTTAACGTTAACAATTTAGAACAAGTTAGAGCTATCATGCTTGCCGCTAACGACACTAACAGTCCAGTAATTTTACAAGGCTCTGCCGGTGCTAGAGCATACGCTGGCGCACCTTTTTTACGCCACCTAATTTTAGCTGCAATTGAAGAATTTCCACACATTCCAGTAGTTATGCACCAAGATCACGGCACTTCACCGAGTGTTTGTCAGCGGTCGATTCAGCTTGGATTTTCTTCTGTGATGATGGACGGCTCATTAATGGATGACGGCAAAACACCTTCAAGTTACGAATACAATGTTGATGTTACTCGTCGCACTGTTGATATGGCGCACGCATGTGGTGTATCGGTAGAAGGTGAACTAGGTTGTTTAGGTTCACTTGAAACTGGTGAAGCAGGTGAAGAAGACGGTATTGGCGCTGAAGGCAAGCTTACGATGGAGCAAATGCTAACAGATCCAGAAGAAGCAGCTGACTTTGTTCAAAAAACACAAGTAGATGCCTTAGCCATTGCTTGTGGTACTTCACATGGCGCATATAAGTTTACACGCCCACCTACTGGCGATATTTTAGCGATAGATCGCATCAAAGCGATTCATAACCGTATTCCGAACACGCATTTAGTTATGCACGGCTCATCTTCTGTACCTCAAGATTGGTTAGCAGTAATTAATGAATTTGGCGGAAAAATTCCTGAAACTTACGGTGTACCTGTAGAACAAATTCAAGAAGGTATTAAAAATGGTGTTCGTAAAGTTAATATAGACACTGATTTACGCTTAGCGTCAACAGGTGCTGTTCGTCGTTTCTTAGCGGAAAATCCAAGTGAGTTTGACCCACGTAAATTCCTTAAGGCATCAACGCAAGCAATGTATGATATTTGTAAAGCTCGCTATGAAGCATTTGGTACAGTTGGACAAGCATCTCATATTAAGCCTATTTCATTAGATAATATGTTCATGCAGTACTCAACTGGCAAACTTGACGCACTTATCAAGTAAGCATTAGATAGACACTAAAAAGGCAGCTAAGGCTGCCTTTTTTATTTCCCTAATATTAATTTTGGACACATTTGTTAATAATTCGGTTAATTAATTAACAATTTAATGATATTTCCATAGCTCTTCTTTATAATTTGCCCTTTATATCATTGCCTAGGGAAAACAATGGAAACTATTCAAAACTGGTTTGTAGATAACCAAACAATGCTTTTAGATTTTGCGGTAAACTTACTAGTGGCCTTAGCCATTATATTTATTGGTAAGTTTGTTGCGAACTTGATTCGTGGCGGCGTTGTAAAAGTAATGCGCCATAAAGGTATGGACGACGCCATTATTTCGTTTATTAGCAGCCTACTTTACGGCATGCTGTTCTTTATTGTTATTGTTGCAGCCGTATCTCACTTAGGCTTTAACACATCATCTCTTGTTGCCATTGTTGGTGCTGCCGGCTTAGCCATTGGTTTAGCTCTGCAAGGTTCATTATCTAACTTTGCGTCAGGTGTGTTGTTAATCGTATTTAAACCATTTAAATCAGGCGATTTTATTGAAGTATCTGGTGTCGCGGGTATTGTTGAAGAAATTTTAATATTCTCAACCCAACTTAGAACTGGCGATAATAAAACCGTTATTATTCCAAATGGCTCTATCACTAGTGGTACCATCACAAATTATTCAACGAAACCAACAAGAAGAATAGATTTGGTTATTGGGGTGGGTTATGATGCCGACCTTGCAAAAACGAAAGCGATTTTACTTGACCTGGTAAGTGCTGATGAGCGCGTTTTAAAAGATCAAGCCGTGACTGTTGGCGTGTCAGAACTTGCTGACTGCAGCGTTAATTTCGTCGTAAGACCTTGGGTGAAGTCAGCAGATTACTGGCCAACCTACTTCGATTTATTAGAAAAAATTAAAACTGAATTGGACAACGAAGGAATCGAAATCCCATTCCCACAATTATCTGTTCATATGAATAAAGAGGAAAACAATGAGTCATAAGTTAATATCAGCCGTATTATGTTGCGTTTCATTCGCAACAGTTGCTGAAGATGCCAAACCAGCGGAAGAAAAATCTCCTTATACTGCTTCGGCTGAATTAGGCATGCTTTTTAAAACTGGCGACACTAAAAGTACTGATATTAAAGCTGGTTTTGATTTAGGCCATGAGTTAGATGCTTGGAAGTCGACACTTCAGTTTGATATGTTAGTTAAGAAAACTGAAGATGAAGAGACTGACAACTTAGAAACTAGTGATCAGAAATGGACTATTGTTGGTCAAACGAATTACACCTTAGATGATAAGAGCCCTAACTATATTTATGGTAACGCTTCATATGAAGATAATCGTTTTGGTGGTTTTGAAAATCAAAGTTCAATCTCTGCTGGTTGGGGTCGCCGATGGTTTGAAGATGCAAATGCAACATTAGACGCAGATATTGGTCCGGGTTATAAGCGTGATGTATTACGCCCAGGCGGCGAAACTAAAAATGCTTTTATTATTCAAGCACAAGCTTTGTATAAGCGTCAAATCAATGAGCATGTGGAATTTAAGCAATCATTAGTTGCAAAATATTCACCTAAAAGCGGTGAAAACAGCACTTATAAAGCAGAATCATCAATTACCACTAAGTTAATTGAAACGTTACAGCTTAAGTTTAGCTTCGTTGTTGATTACAACACTGAAGTTGAAGACGATAAAGAGAATACCAACACAGAAACAGCCATGACTTTAGTTTATAGCTTCTAAATATAATCGTCATTCAGCTTACACTCTGCCAAAAGCCAGCACTATTCTAGTGCTGGCTTTTTCTTATTTTAAATTCCCCAAATTCATCTTAACACCTCTAAACATCAGTGCTTAAAACAGGTTCTCACACCATAAATTTGCTCGTTTACTTCACTTCTAAACCTTTGTTGCTGTTATCTATACAAAAAGTTACAAAATGGTTGCATGAACCAATAATGCGATCAATAATGATAACTATTATCATTTGTAAAAAATAAAGCATTAAAGGACCCCACAGTGTTTAACTTTTATCGTACTCCGCTTGCGCTAGCTATTTTATCTACTCTTAGTACCGCATCGACCTTTGCCAATGAACCAACGAGTGAAGATAATATTGAAAGAATAGAAGTTTATGGCAAGCTGAGTCATTACTCTGCGACAAAGTCTGATACACCGATAATGGATGTTGCACGTTCGGTTAGTATTGAAGATCTTTCGCAAATTATTGATAAGGGTGCGCTAACACTTGATGACACTTTTACCTATTCTGCTGGCGTAGCAGGACAAACATACGGTTTCGCAACCCGTGGCGATTGGATTAAAGTACGTGGTTTAAATGTTCCTCAGTATCAGGATAGTTTGCAGTCATTATTTGGTAACTACAACAATACTCGACCAGATATTTTTACTTTGGAACAAGTCGAGATATTAAAGGGCCCAGCATCTGTACTTTACGGTAAAGGATCACCAGGAGGTTTAGTTAACGTAGTAAGTAAAACACCAAAATCAGAAGCGGCTCACCAAGTTGTGGTAGAAGCAGGGAACTTCAACAGAAAGCAATTAGCAATTGACTCTACTGGCACCATAGGGAGTAATGAAAACTGGCTCTATCGTTTAGTATCGGTTGTGCGAGATAGTGATACCCAAGTAAACCATGTTGAAGACAAAAGTCGCGTACTTGCCCCTTCTATTACTTGGTTAGCAAGTGATGAAACAGAAGTAACAATGCTCGTAAATTACACCGATACGGAAAGTGACACTGGCGCGCAATTTTTGCCACTTCAAGGTACTTTATTACCAGCTCCAAATGGCAAAAAAATAGCCAGTGATAGTTATTTAGGTTTTCCGGGGTTCAACAAGTATGACGCCGAAACGCTTGCTGTTACATTAATGGCGAGCCATGATATTAATGATTATTGGCAACTTTCTGCTAATGCCCGCTATACCGATGCAAGCGCTGATTATCAGCAAGCTTGGAGTACATTCTTACCAGGCGGCAATCGCTACATTTATAACCCCGATGGAAGTTTATATAAAGACGGCACTGTGCCTCGTACATTTTACCGAAACGACGCGACGTCTGAGCAAAAAGTTATAGATATACGCTTATTAGGTGAGTTTAATACTGGTGATTTAGAGCACAAGGTGTTGTTTGGCGCACAATATCAAGATGTAACAACTGATAGCGCTGGTTATTATGCATATGCACCTGGTTTAGATTTTACTACAGGCTTACCTGATAATACGTTTGGTGATTCATTATGGGTAAATGTTTTCAACCCTCAATATGTTGATGTTGACGTAGACGCACTTTTAGCACCGTATTACACAGAGAATCCTGAAACTAATTCAAAGGACCTTGGTTTTTATATTAGTGACCAAATAGATATCGACTTATGGTCGATCACCTTAGGAGCACGTTTCGACGACAGTGAAAGTGAAACCTCAGGAGATAGCCAGTCCGATTCTGAAGTTAGTTTAAGTGCTGGTGTAATTTATAAATTTGAAAATGGTGTATCACCTTACATCAACTATGCTGAGTCGTTTGAGCCCGTGATTGGTGATAATGGCCAAGGTAAATTACTTAAACCGCAACGCGGCGAACAAATAGAGCTTGGTATCAAGTATGTACCAACAGCATTTGAAGGCTTCTACACCTTAGCCTGGTTTGATATCGAACAAACGAACTTATCTGATCCCAATAGTAATCCGCAAGAGTTTCAACAACAAAGTGGTAAAGCCAAAATTAGCGGCATTGAATTTGAAAGTTTAACAGCTTTTGGAGATTTCAGACTTGAATTAAACGCCTCAAAACTCGATACCGAAAGTGCCGACGGTTACAAGCTTGATAGTGTGCCAGAAAAACAGGCATCAGCTTGGTTAAGCTATGAACCAAGCGGTAATTTCGAAGGCTTTAAGTCAGGCGTAGGCCTGCGTTATTCAGGTGAAAGTTACGACGGTACAGATACATACCGTACACCATCTTATACATTAACCGATTTAATGATTGGCTACGAAATTAACCAGTGGGACTTCGCTGTTAACATTCGTAATTTAACCGACAAAACATACTATGCAACTTGTCTTGGCCGTGGTGATTGTTTCCCAGGTGAAGAGCGTACAATTGTTGGTCGCGTAAGCTATAACTTCTAACAAGTTAATGACCGATTTATCGCTCCTTCCTTTTATTGGCGAATTTGCGGCACTGCTTCTATGCAGTGCCGGCTTTTTTTTGCTATGGCGAAACTGGCGCCAACCAAAGTCAAACAAGTGGCAGTTGTGTGCTTCTTTATTGATACTTATGGGCTCTTGGACACTTTGCATTAAATTATCTGGTGCTGAATTTGGCAGTATATACTTTCTTTGTATGTTAAGTTTTCATGCTTGGTTATTAATATTACTAACAAGAAAATCAACACCAAAGCAATTACTACCACTTCGCAACAATGCTCCTAGCTTGCCATGGAGCCGCAAGAAAAAAGTAAAACTACTTTACTACAGCTTAGCGTTATTTTTTCTCTGTGGTTTGACCGGCGTACTGGCAACCATGACCTTAGCCCGATTTTTTATTGATTCGCTCGCCACACAGCTTGCAGTTTCAGCATTAGCATTTCCTGTTTTTTGGGCACTAGCAAGTATTTGGTTATCTACCACGACTAAACTACTGCGAACTTCAATATTTATGTCAATTGCATGTGTGCTAATGGCGGGAGGCATATTCACGCTTTAGCAGTGAATTGATGATCATGAAAAAATTAAATATAAAAAAAATTATTGTTAAGAAAATGTTCGATGCCCACTCAGCTGTGGGCTTAGCTGTTGGTGCCATAATGTACCTAATTTGTTTAACAGGTAGCTTAGCTGTGTTTTATCCCGAATTTGAACGCTGGGAACAACCTGATGCCGCCGAATATAATAATTTATCACCCGCAAGCATCACACAGGCCTACCAAGAATACTTAACACAAGTTATAACACCAGAAAAGTCTGTATATGTTGTTCTGCCTACAACAGAAGTGCCACGTGCACACTTATCTGACGGTAAACAAGAATGGTGGTTAAATCAAGACGGTAGCTTAGGTAGTGTCATTAAAAAGCCATGGACAGAAATGCTACAAGAGCTACATATACAGCTGCACTTACCAGAAACTTTTGGTTTAATTGTTGTGAGTTTCTTTGGTATTTTACTTGCCCATTTAGTCATTTCCGGGGTGCTTACCCATAGTAGAATATTTAAAGACGCATTCACCTTAAATTGGGGCGGCACAGGTCAAAAGCAGCAAATTGATCTACACAATAGACTGTCTGTTTGGGGCTTACCTTTTCATGCCATGATAGCAATTACCGGTGCGTTTTTTGGTTTAGTATCAATTCTTATACTGATTGCAGCGAGTGCCTTTTATGACAATGATAGAGATGCGTTAATTGCCGATATTTACGGAGCAGAGCCAGTCATAACTGATGCTCCAGCGCTAGATATTGAACGCAGCTTTGCTAATTTAGCCATTGCTGACAGCCAAGCAACACCTATTTATGTCGTTGTGCAAAATATCACAACAAGCAAGCAATTTGTTGAAATAGCGGCGACACTGCCACAACGACTTATTTATTCAGAAATATATCAATTTCATGCTGATGGTGAATACATTGGCCAGCAAGGTATGGCTAATGGCCCTACCGGTCGACAAGCTGTTTATTCTGTTTATCGTTTACACTTCGGCCATTTCGGTAATTTAGCAGTCAAAATTGTTTATTTGGTACTGGGTCTAGCGTTAACTTATATCAGTGTCTCTGGTATTAATATTTGGCTAAATAAACGAGGAAAAGTTGATAATATTAATTACCTTTGGAGCAGCTTTGTTTACGGAACACCGTTCGCCCTTTCTGCATCTTTAATGACTAGTATATTATTTGATGTTTCAGCACACCAAAGTTTTTGGTTCGTTTTAGTTGCTAGCCTGTTGGTTGCAGGGCTGCTAAAAAATGTCAGTAAAATTCGCTACAGTTTAGTTATTTGCACTGTAGGAGTATTGCTAATTACGCTAGTCGTTTATGGTATTAATTACGGTAAGCTAATATTAATTCCTGCAATTACTACCATCAATATCTGCCTATTACTTTACGTTGCGTTAATGATATTACACAGCCGTCAATTGAAGAATGAACAGAGAAAAATTATAAACTAAAGTTAATTCACAGTATTAATAGTCATAAAAAAGCGCTGTGTAAAACAGCGCTTTTGCTTCGGTTGGGTTTTCTCGTTACGTTAGCTCATTGTGCTTGCTAACCATATACTTAACATTCATGGTGAATACTGACATAGATTAAAGTACTCGCTAACATTTGTTATTAACTAAATTGGTTAGAAGTATTTTTAGCTCCACCGGCCTTTAAAGCATTTTCGCCGGCAAAATATTCCTTATGGTCATCACCAATATCTGAGCCCGACATATTTTGATGCTTAACACAGGCAATACCTTGACGAATTTCTTTACGTTGTACACCTTCTACATAACCTAACATTGCAGCATCACCAAAATATTCTTTCGCTAAATTATCAACAGATAATGCCGTTGTATGGTAAGTTGGCAATGTAATTAAATGGTGGAAAATGCCCGCTTCGCGTGATGTGTCAACTTGGAAGCTACGGATTTTATCATCTGCACGAGCTGATAATTCAGAGTCATCATAATCAACATTCATTAGGTCTTCACGAACATAACCAGAAACATCTTCACCAGCTGTAACCATTGCGTCATAGGCTTGTTGACGGAAATTAAGGGTCCAGTTAAAAGAAGGACTGTTGTTATAAACAAGCTTAGCATTTGGTATTACTTTTCGTACGTCATTCATCATTGCTGTAATATCAGCAACATTTGGTGTCGCGGTTTCAATCCACAGTAAATCTGCACCCGCTTTAATCGCTTCAATACTATCAAAAACACAACGCTCTTCGCCTGTACCAGTGCGGAATTGATACAAGCCAGAAGGTAAGCGCTTAGGACGAACAAGTTTACCATTACGGTTTAAACAAACATCACCTTCAGCCATATCGGCAACATCAATTTCTTCAACATCTAAGAAAGAATTATATTGGTCACCTTGATCACCTGGTTCTTTTACTACTGCAATTTCTTTGGTTAGACCCGCTCCCTCTGAATCAGTACGCGCGACAATAATACCGTTATCAATGCCTAATTCTAAAAAGGCATGGCGTAATGCTCGAATTTTTGCATGAAAGTCTGCATGAGGTACTGTTACCTTGCCGTCTTGGTGTCCACATTGTTTTTCATCTGCAACTTGGTTTTCAATTTGCAACGCACAAGCACCTGCTTCAATCATCTGCTTAGCCATTAAATATGTTGCTTCTGCGTTACCAAACCCGGCATCGATATCGGCAATGATTGGCACGACATGTGTTTCATAATTATCAATTTGCGATTGAATATCAGCAACGGCTGCTGAATCTCCTAATTCATTGGCCTTATCTAACGCTCTGAATAAACCACCTAATTCACGAGCATCGGCTTGACGAAGGAAGGTATACAACTCTTCTACTAATGAAGCAACGCTAGTTTTTTCATGCATCGACTGATCAGGTAATGGTCCAAATTCACTACGAAGTGCCGCTACCATCCACCCTGATAAATATAAATACCTACGTTTTGTGCTGCCAAAATGCTTCTTAATAGAGATCAGTTTTTGTTGTCCAACAAAACCATGCCAGCAACCCAACGACTGCGTATATTTAGTGTTATCGGCATCATAAGCCTCCATATCTGAACGCATAATATCAGCAGTATATTGAGCGATATCTAAGCCCGTTTTAAATTTATTTTGGGCTCTCATTCGAGCAACTGACTCAGGATTAATGGCATCCCAAGAGCTACCAGCTTGTTCTTTTATTGCTTTAACTGCTTCAATTGCACTTTGATAATTAGACATAACACCTTCTCCGTAGTCTTCACTGACTCTTGTTTTAAGTTGGTAATGTAACGAGCACTGTAAGCTGTCACATCGAACTACATAAATACTACTCCGAGGCAAAAACATTTATGAAATATATATTAATTATCACCATCATTCACACGAAAAATATTGGTGTATTAGCTCTATATCAATAAACCAATTAATACAATAAACTCAAACAGATAGAAGCCTCCTACTTTTATATCTCACGAAATCAAGCCAGTGATTTTTTTGCTGGTTTTGCGAAATTTACTTGCTTATCAAGATAAGTCATGACATATATTTAGGTTATGTTTTTGTTTTAAATTATTAATGATATGAATATCTCAAAAATCGATTTGAATTTACTTATTTACCTCGATGTTTTACTTCGAGAAAAAAATGTTACTCGTGCAGCAAGCCAGTTAAACATCACACAGCCGGCAATGAGTAATGGCTTAAAGCGATTAAGAACACTATTTAACGACCCAATATTAGTGCGTACTTCTGACGGTATGGTGCCAACAGAACGAGCCAGAGCCTTAGCGCCTGCCATTAGAAAAATTCTTTTAGAATTAGAAGAAGCCTTGCAAGGTGAAGAAGAATTTAATGAGCAACATAGCCAACGTGTTTTTCGTATTATGGCCAGTGATTACGCAGCCTCAACACTGTTACCTAAATTGCTAAAGCGCATTAATCAAATAGCACCAAATGTGACTATTGATATCATGACCCCTAGTGATGTTACCTTCCATGATGTTGAAGCGGGTAAAATTGATATGGCGATCAACCGTTTTGATGAACTGCCACAATCCTTCCATCAAAAAACCATTTGGCGTGATTCATTTTCCTGTTTATTAAGTGCAGACAACCCTGTGGTATCAAAGTTTAATCTCAACACTTACTTATCAGCTAAGCATGTTTGGGTATCTAAAACTGGCTTTGGTGTTGGTGTTGGTATGGACCCAAAAGATGTTCAAAAGCTTGGCTGGGTTGATGAAGCTCTCGCAAGGCTAGGGAAAAAACGTGACATAAAAGTATTTACCCGTAATTACCACGTAGCAATGCAATTAGCTTTTGAAGATGAACTTGTTGCTACTTTGCCAACTCGTGCCGCGCTAATTCATAAAACAGATAGTAACTTCACCATATTGAAACCACCATTTGATATTCCAGACATTGAACTTAAAATGATTTGGAGCCCATTGCTACATCATGATGCTAGTCATATTTGGTTCCGTCAGTTAGTAATTGAAGCAGCGAATGCTGGTCAATAGCAACTAGATATTATCGGCAATGACACTGCTAAAAAACAATATTATTAATGCATTATATAGCGCTTTAGCACTACTTATTTGTGTTCTGCTCGGGCGTGCTACAGCTTATCTTCTCCCATTGCTACCGAGTAGCCTTTATGGCTTAATTATTTTTACGCTTGCACTGCATTTTAGGGTGTTTAATGCGGAAAGGATCAAAAGTAGTGTTGTTTGGTCTATCAAACATATGGGAATATGTTTTGTACCTGCTGGAGTTGGCATAATCAACCATTTAGATTTAGTAAAACAACACGGCATTGCGATTATACTCATCACATTTTCAACCACTTTTCTACTGCTTAGTGCGGTAGGCTTTTTATACCAGCAATATGAAAACTCTAAGGAGTAGCAATTAGTATTTTCATGGACGTTTCACTTAGCCAACTACTTTACTCCGTACTAGCAATTTCAGCAACGATCAGTGTCTATCAATTAGCTGCTGTGCTACAAAATAAGTTGGACGCCATTTGGTTACAGCCTATGCTGGTAACCATTGTAGCAACCATTGCTATATTAATTTGGCAAGGCATTGCTTTTAATCAGTATTTTAACAGCACATGGGGACTCAATGCCCTACTCGAACCTGCTGTTGTTGCCCTTGGTTTTCCGCTATATCAACATTTAGAAAAAGTAAAAAAGCAGTGGAAAAGTATCGTTTTAGTATTATTTCTTGGTACGTTATTCGCCATTGTTAGCAGCTTTTTAATCACTATGTTGCTTGTTGCGGACTACTCCATTGCTGTTGCACTGTCACTAAAGTCAGTTACGACACCTATTGCTATTGCAATTGTTGAGCAACTAAATGGCAACGTCGCTATTACGGCTTTTGCGATTATTCTAGCCGGCTTTTTTGGCGCTATCATTGGCCCTAAATGGTTAATTTTTATCAAAGTAACCTCACCAAAAGCGCAAGGATTGGCCATTGGTTCGGCAAGCCACGCCATAGGCACCACAACTATCAGCAATATAAGTTATGAACACGCCGCATTTAGCTCATTGGCATTGATTGTTTCAGCAGTGATCACCGCGATTATCAGTCCATTCATCATTTCATTTTTGGCGCTATTAGTTTAGATTATTTACTTAAGTAGCTCTTTTATCATTCAAAAGCAGTACAGTTTTTTATTAATTTAATAGTACTACTCGTCATGTTTCACTTTTTACTTCACTTTGTAACCCCTTCTTAAAATTCACCTTATGAATACCAAGCATAACAATAAACAATATGATGAATAAAACTATTAATCACTGTTAACACTGCAATATAAAACATTAATTATCAACAACTTAAAATAAACAATAATTTATATGCATTGAGTTTAAAAAATAATCGCGCATAACTCGCCTGCCTCGCTATTGCATCGAGACGACAATCTTTTTACATTGCAGCTATTAGTATTCAATTCGATTAAAGGCAAGAAAACTTTCTTTAATACTTTCAAACAGGTGCTTTATGACGACAAGAATCTCAACTGCCAATATGCAGGTTGCTAAAAACTTATATGACTTTATTGAAACTCGTGTATTACCAGGCACTAACATAGTTTCTGAAAACTTCTGGCAAGGTTTTGCAAAACTCGTCACTGACTTAACTCCGAAAAACAAAGCTTTATTAGTAAAGCGTCAAAACCTGCAAGAAAAAATTAGTGAATATCATCAAACACATCAAGGCGAAAGCTTTAACTTTGCAGACTATAAGAGCTTTCTCAAAAATATTGGTTATTTAGTACCTGACGTAGCTGACTTTACCATTTCAACATCACAAGTAGATGGTGAATTAGCTACGATGGCTGGACCTCAACTTGTAGTACCGGTAATGAACGCACGCTTTGCCTTAAATGCTGTAAATGCCCGCTGGGGTAGTTTGTATGATGCCTTATACGGTTCAGACGTTATTAGTGAAGATGGTGGAGCAGAAAGATCCGCTCATTATAATCCCGCACGAGGCGCAAAAGTTGTCAGCTTTGGCAGAGAATTTTTAGATCAAACATTGCCACTTGCTAATGGCTCGCACCGCGATGCAACAAACTATCAAATTATTAACAATACTTTACTTGTTACCTTAAACGGTGGTCAGCAAAGTCAATTAACTACTCCTGCTCTACTGCAAGGTTATAACGGTGCAGCAGAGTCGCCAATTGAGCTGCTGTTCAAGCACCATGGCTTATTGTTTACTATTGAGTTTAACCGCGATAGCTCAATTGCCAAAACAGACAATGCCGGAATTAGTGACATTAAGCTGGAATCGGCACTAACTACCATAATGGATTGTGAAGATTCAATTGCTGCTGTTGATGCTGATGACAAATTACTCGCTTATCAGAATTGGCTGGGACTAAACACTGGAACTTTGTCAGAAACATTTGAAAAGTCTGGTAAAACGGTCACTCGTAAGATGCAACAAGACAAAGATTTTAAAGCGCTTAACGGCGAAAGTATGACGGTAAAAAGTCGAAGTGTAATGTTTGTTCGCAACGTCGGACATTTAATGACTAACAACGCTATTCTCGATAGTAACGGCCAAGAAATTCCAGAGGGGATCATGGACGCAGTTATTACCTCGTTAATCGCGTTACATGATATTCGTCAAAACGGTTCGTCAAATTCGCCGCTCAAAAATAGTGAAACTGGCTCAGTTTACATTGTAAAGCCTAAAATGCATGGGCCTGAAGAGGTTGCATTTGCCAATGAGCTGTTCAATGCAGTTGAAGACTTATTGTTATTACCTAGAAACACATTAAAAATGGGAATAATGGACGAAGAACGTCGCACTAGTATTAACTTAAAAGCGTGCGTACATGCGGCAAAAGAACGTGTGGTGTTTATTAATACAGGCTTTTTAGATAGAACTGGTGATGAAATTCACACATCGATGGCAGCCGGAGCAATGGCGAGAAAGGCCGATATTAAATTAACCAAATGGATATCAGCCTACGAAGACAACAATGTTGATGTAGGTTTGGCTTGTGGTTTTAGTGGCAAAGCACAAATAGGCAAAGGCATGTGGCCAGTACCAGATCAAATGGCTAATATGTTAGCAACTAAAATTAATCATGTAGAAGCTGGTGCAAATACTGCTTGGGTGCCATCACCAACAGCGGCAACTTTACATGCATTGCATTATCATAATGTTGATGTGTTTACTTTACAGCAGGAGTTAATAAACCGTACTCCTGCCAATGTTGATGATATTCTCACTATTCCGCTTGCAGAGAACAGCCAATGGAGTGAAAGCGAAATAACAGCAGAGCTAGATAACAATGCTCAAGGTATTCTAGGTTATGTTGTACGTTGGATTGATCAGGGGGTTGGCTGTTCAAAAGTACCGGATATTAATAATGTCGGCTTAATGGAAGACAGAGCAACGTTGCGAATTTCTAGTCAACATATGGCTAACTGGCTACAACACAATATATGCACTCAAGAACAAGTGCTAGCAAGTTTGAAAAAAATGGCTAAAGTAGTTGATCAACAAAACCAATTAGATCCTAATTATCACGCTATGGCAGATAATTTTGAAAACAACATTGCTTTTCAAACCGCTCTATCGTTAGTTTTTCAAGGTCATCAGCAGCCTAATGGCTATACCGAACCTTTACTTCATAAAAATCGGTTATTATTTAAAGCCTCACAGCCTTAACTTTGCAATGTGTTATCAACAAAGATCAGCCGTTAGCATGCTGATCTTTTCTTGTTGAAGAACAAATTAACATTTTCAGAATAGTTAGTTTGTAAAAATATATTTAAAAAATGAAATTTATTATCGATTATCGAACTCATATTAATGAGAGCTGTACAATTATAAAACAACCAGAGTGATTTATAAACAAGGAGTAATCTCAACAATTAGCGTAGGATAAAAACTATATTCTTGTTGTTTATCGGAAAAATTAGACGTTTTACCTTATTACAGTCGCGTAAAGATAAATTCCAATCTATATTGATTTGTAACACAATGGTACAATGATCACATCAAGGAAAGATCTAGGATAGATATTTGATGAGGAATGCAAAATGAACAGACCAACTAAAATCGGCTTAGTTAGCTCTATTTTTGTTATCACAGGACTATGTGGTTCACTGTCACAAGCTGCGCCGGAAGTGAAAAATAACGCACAGCAATATGCTAGCGCTACAAATTCACTTAGCCAGCAATCAATAGCGAATACGATTAGCTACAGCTACACTTACCCAAGCATTACTAGTGAAGTTTTTGCCGAAAGTAATAGTTTCGCATTACCATCATTATCAAAAAATTCGCGTAAGCCAATGCGAGGCATTCAAGTAGCTGACTTTGCTCATGTAACACCTGATCGATTTGAAAAAAAGAATGTAATTTTTGAATTCGCTGCTAAATTCAACGATAAATTACAGCAAATTCTCGCTATTTTTGATTTTTCCTCTACTGAAGCTATGGCTAGCAAAGAAAACTCGAGCCAGAAAAGTCAAAAAAGAAAAATAAACTTAAGCAGTAATATCGGAAACTGCATTGCCAGTAAAAAGTAGCTAATTAGTTAGCTTACAAAAAAAGCCGCTATTGCGGCTTTTTTTGTGTTAATAAATCTATGTCTTCATAACTTATCGAAATTAGAACTGATAGGCTTGTCCTTTCTTCATTAAACTTGCTGCGTTAATTTTATCTGCCGAGCAACTTGTAATATCCTTTTTGCTAAACACTAAAATACTATCTTTATATCGACGACCAGACTTATCTCCAGCTGACTTTAAAATAACGCTAACATGTTCACTGTTTGGCAGTGCTCTTAAACCATTACCATATAAGCATAGAGTTTCAGTTAAGCTAGCAGTTAATTGCTGATAGTAATCAACACGCTCTTTTGCTCTTGTTGCTTGCTGAGCCTTTTGTTCTGCAGCCACTTTATCACTACGTTGTGCTAGCTTACGTTTGCTAGCACGTAACTTTTCTTCTTTTTGTGCCAGCTTAGCTAAATCCTGCTTTAGTTCTTTTGTATGTTGCTCATTGGCACGAGCAAGCTGGTAATTTAAGTCTCTTTTTTCACGCTCTAAATCACGTAGCTTGTACGCTAAATCACGCTGTTCTTCGCGCAACTCTCGCGTTTGTTCTCGATTTCTTTCAAACACTTCTACGACTCTTTCATACCCCACGGCAGCAGTTTCCAAAGCTTGTGTCACTGTTTCATTAATATTGATATCATAATTTTCTTCAAAGTCTTCATTCACTGATGGCGCAATCGGCGCAACGGGCATAATCGGCATTTCAGGCATAGAAAAATTGAAATTATAGTTGCCCCATTGGCGATTATTAGCTGCTGCACTAATAGTAAAAATAACCCCTTGGCCCCGTAAATATGTACTTTGAATACTATTAATTTTTGTGCCTTGACGTGATGACTTATCCGACACTGATGACTTGATAATGTCACTCATGATCGAAAGTTGCTTATACATACGTTGGTACTCATCAGCGTCATTATCCGCTGCAAAGCACACGCCATTCATAAATAAACACGGTAAAACCAATGCTGTCGATAACTTACTTAAATTTTTCATGCCTTACTCCTCAGAAATCCAATTAGCTGGTGTGGTATTGTGATCTTTTTGATTCATACCAAAACCGTTGATATTTTTACGTTGAGACGCGTTGTTGTAATTAATCGCTTGCTCAAGTTGCTGATATTTAATTTTTTGATCCAGTAATTCGTCTTTGCGCTGAGCGTTAATATATTGAATAAAATCACTTATATCTTCTTTTCGCTCTTGTCGCGATGCCCCCATAATATAACTGGCAAGTTGTAAGTTATTATCTTGCTGCTGTACCTTAATGTCTGCAGCATAGTTGGCTAATACCACTTGCTGTTCTTGTGCAAAACCTTGCAACTTCTCATCAACTAGAGCTGCGACTTTTCGCTGCTCTAGTTGGGAATTATTACCTGCAAAACTCAGTAAAACACCACCATCCTGCAAAACTAACTCAACTCTAAATAACACTAAGGCAATAGCCATTACCGAAAATGCCATCGACAGCGCTGGTAAACCTCGCCATTGCCAAAAAGACACTTTATTGCTATGAAAACTGCTAGTTCGATCCCAGTTTGGCACTTCTACATCCGGCGTCACCTCTACTTGATGATTTATAAAGTGTGCGGTGTTTTGTCGTTGTTGCCATAAAGTGTTTTCATCGACATTGTGATCACCTGGCTTGCCGTCAAGCCAGTTAGCAAATTCTTGCTCTAACTCTTCTTTATTTGACATACTCTATCTCCAAGTGTCCTTTTAATTTATCTAAGGCGCTGTACAGGCGTGACTTTGCGGTATTTACCGAAATCCCTAATTGCTCAGCTATATCATCAAAAGTGCAATGCTGGAAAAATTTTAATTCAACAACTAACTTTTGGTTAACAGGCAATAATTGCATAGCGCCGTGCAACATATTGGCTTGTTGCCCATTGTACATATTAGCTTCAGGGCATATATCATCCGCTTGCTCCTCTTGCTCAGGTATGTCATCTAACGACTGTGTTGGCTTTTTCCTACGATAAAACTCAATACAGCGATAATGGGCAATTTTAAACATCCAGCCCTTAAATGGGCTATCACCTCTAAATGATGGTAAGTTACGAAATACCGCGACAAAAACATCCTGCATTAAGTCCATAGCATCGTCAGGGTTACTGACCATGCGCAAGGTATAGTTATACAAGTTCTTTTCGTAGCGCTTCACTAGCGTTACCCAGGCTGACTTTTTTCCTTTTAGCGCCTGCTTTACTAGCGTTTCATCGCTTCGTTCAAACACGTATTGTCCCTGTTTTTATTGAATTAACTCGCTTTCTTATAAGTAAGGTAGCTATTAGTTTTAAAATAGTTTGAAAATAATTAAATTATTTTCCATCTAATTATTTAGATAACAATCACTACAGTATATCGCCTTAAATTCATTAAAAGCCTTATTATTCAATTAGAAAGCTTTTAACATGTTAACTATTTTATTTTTCATAACAAATAAGTTACAGTCCGAGTGCACCAATAACAATAATTAAAATAGGAATTAAAATGTTAAGAGCGTCAGCACGTCATATATTGGTAGATACTGAAGAGCAATGTCTAACATTAAAACAAAAAATAGAGGCAGGAGAAGAGTTTACTTCGATTGCTAAAGAACACTCAAATTGCCCGTCAAAAATGCAAGGTGGCGCATTGGGTTCATTTGGTCGTGGCCAAATGGTGCAAGAGTTTGATGAAGTGGTTTTTAGTGCAGAATTAAATAAAGTGCAAGGCCCTGTAAAAACCCAATTTGGTTTTCACTTAGTTGAAGTAACTGCACGCAGCGAATAATCACCAACATTAAACGCAACTATAAACTTACAGATAAATTAAATATAAAAAAGCGAAAGTAATCTACTTTCGCTTTTTCATTTTATCAAACTAACTATTTATTTTTAAACCAACGTTTAATCTTATCGCGACGTAAATTCAATAAAAATACAGTTATAATAATATAAATTCCCGGTTCAATAATTTCCGACTTTACTGACCATAAAAAGTGTAAAGCTATTAATAAACTTGCCACATACACCCAATTATGTAATTTCTGCCAGCTTTTACCCATTTTACGTTTTATAGTATTTAATGATGTTACAGCCAATGACAATAAAATAATCAACGCTGCCATACCAACGGTGATATAAGGTCGCTCAATAATTTCACCTAAAAATAAAGCGAAATCAAATTGCACTTCAAAAGCTAGAAAACTCAATAAATGCATTAATGCATAAGTAAAACTATATAAACCAAGTAATCGTCGAGTTTGCAGCAAATAACCTTGTCGATAGTTTTTTGCTATAGGTGTTAAGAGCAGTGAAATTAACAACAAGTTAAATGCACCAATACCGGTAAAGTGAATCACTTCTTTTACTGGATCTGCGCCAAGTTGGTCACTAAAGGCCAAAAAATAGAGTGCAAATAACGGCAAAAACGACATCAAGTGAATTACTATTTTTAGCAAAAGTACCCTATTGCTTAAAAATACCTGTTTAAACGTGATATTGTTCACAACGGTTGCACTCATTAATAGTATTTCCTCAAGTCCATACCTTTATACATTTCAGCAACTTCTTCGCCATAGCCATTAAATGGTAAAGTAGCAATACGATTACGAGCTAACAACCCGCCTGTGGTTAAGCGCCTTTCACTTGCTTGACTCCACCGCGGATGGTCAACAGCTGGATTTACATTGGCATAAAAGCCATATTCACGTGCAGCAAGTATGTTCCAAGTTGTTGGTGGTTGTTTCTCGACTAACTTAATACCAACAATAGATTTAATACTTTTAAAACCATATTTCCATGGAACGACTAAGCGAATCGGCGCACCATTTTGTGCTGGTAGTGTTTTTCCGTATAAACCTACGCTCATCAATGTTAACGGATTCATAGCTTCATCAATTCGTAAGCCTTCAACATACGGATATTTGATACCACCTCCAATACGGCGGCTTTTCTGTCCTGGCATTTGCTCGGGATCATATAAGGTTTCAAAGGCTACATATTTTGCTCTAGAATTTGGCGCAGCTTTCTTAATTAACTCTGCTAATGGAAAACCAATCCAAGGTATAACCATCGACCAAGCTTCTACACAACGTAAACGATAAATTCTTTCTTCAAGCGGAAAACTACTAAATAAGTCGTCATAATCTAGTGTATAAGGTTTATCTACTTCACCAGAAATCTTTAATTGCCAAGGGTTAACTTTGAATTCTTGTGCATTCTCAACTGGATCGCCTTTAGCTGTGCCAAATTCGTAAAAGTTGTTATGAGAAGTGACTTTAGCTTCTGGCGTTAAAATTTCGCTAGATTCACTGGCCTTTTGAAAGTTTAATGCTCGTTGTTGAAATACAACATCTTTTTTACTACTAAAGAAATCTAATGGAGCTGCGTTCGCAGATTGGACCAATAAGCTACCCGCACCAAGGAAACCAAGTTGCTTTAGAACACTACGACGAGAGTGATAAAGGTTTTCGTCTGTAACTTGTTGTTCTGATATATCGGAGCTTTTTATTGTTTTAATTAACATATTTACCTCTAATTGGCCTAAATACCTACCGATAAATAGACCTAATTAGCGCTAAAAAAATTCTTAATTAAATATAAAAATTTAAAAGGGGTTAGGTTCAGCGAGCGAATTTTTCTAAGTAGTTTATGATATCACTAGATTCATACATCCAAGTAACTGATTGATCTTCATTTACAATTTTTAGGCATGGTACTGTTCTTTTACCGCCCTCGCGAATAAGTTCATCACGGTAAGTTTCATTTTGATTGATATTACGTAGTTCAATATTCAAACCAAAACGTTTCATCGCACGGCGTGTTTTTACGCAAAATGGGCACGCAGGCAATTGATACAAACTTAAATGAGCGGTACTAGCATCAACTTCTTTTTGTAGCTGTATATCACGCTTAGGTGAACGCGGTGAAAATACGAAATTTAGCAATAAAATTAAACGGCCTATTGGCCAACGGATTAAAAACATATAACGGTCTACTCACTTATCAATAGGTTAAAATACGGTGCAATTACCACATTAGATCATCTGGAATTTGGAACTCTGCATATGGGTCATCTTCATCGCTTGCTTCCTCTACTTTAGTATTCTGTACTAAAATAACCTCGGCATCTAAACTAGCAACTTTTTCAGCGGTTTCCGCGGTAACGATATAACTTTTATCTTCAATACCACACAAAGCTAAACGGCCATTTACTAACGCTTTATGAGTAATATCATCAACAAATAATTTTTTAATTTTATTATTAAACGTATAGTTATATTCAGCTTCACCATTAACACCCGTAATTTGATGATGTTGCAATATTTGACTAATTCGCAATTGCTGTTCTTTTGCTGCTAAGGCTGCTTTCTTCTCATTGTTTAACGCTGTATCACGGGCAAGCTTTTCTTGCTTAGCCAGTTCAAGCTCAGTTTTCACTTGCTCTTGCATACTTGCATCAACGGCAACGCCGCTGCGCTTTTGTTTGTTTTTTTTGCGTTTATCACTATTAGCTTGTCGAGTTTTTTGCTTAGTTGTTAAACCCGCTTTTAACAATTGATCTTGTAACGAGGCCATTTATTTTCCTATGGTCATGCTATCGATAATGAGCGTATTTTATCAGTTCGATGAAAATATTACAGCCTTCATCGTATCTTGGCTTTAAAAGACAATAACTGCTTATTTATCTTCAATAAAAAAGCAGTATAAATAGCTGCTTTTTAAATTAAATTTACGTAAGTATTTATACTATATTGTATTGCTTCAACGGTAATTCTCTATATCGCTTACCTGTGGCATCAAATATTGCATTACAAATAGCTGGCGCTATTGGTGGCACTCCTGGCTCGCCAACGCCGCCTGGAGCGGCATCACTCTTAATGATTTCGACATGAGTCATTGGTGCATCGGCAAAGCGCGCAACTTGATAGCCATCAAAATTATTTTGCTCAATAACACCATTTTTCGCTGTTAGCTCACTATAAAATGTTAACGACAAGGCGAAAATTGCCGCTCCTTCCATTTGGGAACGAATCCTTTCAGGGTTAACCGCTAAACCACAGTCAACCGCCATCCAAACATCATGCACTTTTATTTTACCGTCACTGTCTTCAGAAACTTCAACCACACAAGCAACATAACTAACAAAACTACGATGCATAGCGATACCTAAGCCATGACCTTTCGGTAATTTTCTGCCCCAATCAGCCATATTACTGGCTTTATTAATGACAGCTTTCATACGTGCGGTATCAACCGGAAACTTCTCTAAAGTTTCACCATAGTTACCATATTTTGCATTTTCTTCCGCAAAATCTATTTTTCTATCCGCGCCAATTAACGATATTAAATGCTCTTTACTGTCGACACCCTTGGCACGCGCTAATTCATCAACAAATGACCCTGTCGCAAACGCATGGTTAATATTCGTTACTGAACGCATCCAGCCAATACGAGTATGCGCAGGTGCTTTGCCGGCTGCACAACTTACATTAGCAATTTCAAACGGCATATCAATTAAACCAAGATCTGCTTCAGAGCCTATCAAATCTGCACCTTTACTAAAGGTAGCACCAATAGGAGGCTCTGCGACATGATGCTGCCACGCACTAATGCGCCCGTTATTATCAATACCCGCAGTAAGCTTTTGATAACTTACTGCATGATAATAACCATTTTGGATTTCATCTTCACGAGTCCACAGAACTTTAACAGGTATATTTAACTGTTTCGCCAAAATTGCCGCTTCGGCAACAAAGTCAGGCTTAGATTTACGACCAAAACCGCCACCTAATAAAGTAACATTTATATTTATGTTTTCAGCGGTAACACCGGTAATTTGTGCCACCGTACCCTGAGAAGATTGAGGTGTTTGTGTACAAGCCCATATGTCAAAAATACCATCGTGATAATGAGCTGTAGCAGCTGGTGGTTCCATCGGTACATGAATAAGCTCAGGCACATAGTAAGAGGCTTTAATCACTTTTTTAGCCTCAGCTAAAGCTTGACTGGTATCACCTTTACTTCGAAGGACTTTAGCCGGATTATCACAACTTTTTGCTAATGCTTGTTTGTAAGTTTCACTCGTGTAGTTCTGATGCTCACTTTCATGCCATTGAATATTCAATGCTTCACGACCTTTAATGGCCGCCCAAGTATTAGTGGCAATAACGGCAACACCGCCTAATGGTTTAAATACAGCAGGCTCTTCTAATTCAGGCATTTGCACCACATCAATAACACCGCCGATAGCTTTGGCAGCCTTTTCATCAAATGATTTTACCTTTGCAGCCAAAACTGGCGGACGAGCAATAACGGCATAACGCATATTATCAAGCTCAACATCAAAGCCAAATGTGGTTGCGCCCGTTGCTATTTTTTTACCGTCAACTAAAGCAACGTCTGACTTGCCGATAAACTTGAAATCTTTACTAGGCTTTAATATTAACGTTGAAGCTTCTGGAACCGTCAAAGCACTAGCTGCTTTCACCAAACTGCCAAATGACAATTTTTGCCCTGACTTATCATGAATAATAAAATTATTATCGGCTCTGGTTTCACTTACATCGACTTGCCATTTTTCAGCCGCAGCTTGTTGCAACATCATGCGTGCAGAGGCGCCCGCTTCTCGTAAGGGTTGGTAAAAACGTCGTACCGAGCGTGAGCCGTCAGTGTTTTGACTACCGTACTTTTTATCCCCTAAGCCCTGAACAATGTCAATTTGCTGCCAATCTGCACCTAGTTCATCAGCAACTATCATTGGAATACTGGTCCGAATTCCTTGGCCCATTTCCGAGCGATGAACAACAATACTAACAATATTGTCGGCACCTATTTGCACATAAACATTAGGTGAGAATTTATCAGAGCCAGTAACACCGGCCAAAGCTTTAGGAATAGTTAACATCGACGGTAGCTGTACACCTAAAACTAATGCCGTTGAGCTAATGCCAAGCTTTTTTAAAAAGCTGCGACGGCTAACATTTTTAATATGTTTCATGCTTAGCTCCCTTTCACTTCTGTTGCTAGATCAGCAGCTAGATGTATTGCTTGTTTAATACGCTGGTAGGTTCCACAACGACAAATATTACCACTCATCGCCAGCTCTATATCTTTATCGTTAGGCGCTGAATTTCGCTCAAGTAGTGCCACAGCCGACATAATTTGACCCGATTGACAATAACCACATTGCGGAACATTCAAACTTTGCCACGCCTGCTGAACAGGGTGGTCTGCATGCTCTGATAACCCTTCAATTGTCGTCACCTTTTGTTTGCCAATGGCGGAAACAGGTGTGACACATGAACGAATAGGCTGGCCATCAACGTGAACAGTACATGCACCACATAAACCTTTACCGCAGCCATACTTAGTACCGGTATATTTTAAAACATCTCGCAGTGCCCACAATAATGGCATATCACCATCATCATTAAACTGATGACTTTTACCGTTTATGTTTAACGTGATCATACTGTTGTTTCCTTTTGAATTTGCTGATGGGTCTTCACTAATTATTTTGACCTACTCGCTTTATCTTATTATTTTATTTTTGATTATTAATAACTTTGTTCATTGCTGATAATTGCTCAGGTGTATCAATATCCGCAAAAGCATGGGCCATTGTCACCGGTAACAAATACCCCTTATATTTCTTTAATAGCGGTTTCGCCCCTTGTTGCCCAGTTAATTGACATAATTCTGAAAAATAACGAGCAGGAAAAATCACTGGTGGACCAATACTCGCTTTTAATTGGCCGCTATTGTTTTGTGAAACAATAATCGCGTCAGGGTTATTTAACCAATTAGTTTTGAGCTTAGTAAAGTCCGTTGACGCTATTTGCCACTGATCAACTAAGACGATCATTACCGCGTTAATATCAGTATTTAGTTCTTTTACACCTGCAGCGATTGACGATGCCATACCACTTTCCCAATCGCTATTAATAATAGTCGTGATTGGTAAATGGTCAATACATCGTTGCAGCTGCTCAGCCTGATACCCCAAAACACAATACACATTATTTGATACGGCTAATGCCTTCTCTAGCTGGGTAGCCACCAAACTTTTGTTGTTAATAGGCAATAATTGTTTCATTTGCCCAAGGCGTGACGACTGCCCTGCCGCTAGGACTATAATTGCCAAATTATCAGCTAAGGTCATATTATTAATCTATGTTTTGTTCGCTATCACCATCAAATATTTGTGGTTCTCGAAATAATTGCTGCAAACTTTTAATACCCGCAATGAAACGGTCAATATCCTCAAAACCATTATACAAGCCTAATGATACTCTTAAACTGGCGGGAATATTTAACTTTTGGTGCAGCGGCTCTGCACACTGCCGACCAGCACGCACGGCTATTTCACTATCATCTAAAAAGCTGGCAATGTCATGACAAGAAATATCTGACATGGTAAAGCTAAATATTGACGGGCATTGCACAACATCAGATACATTATTACTAACAAAGTCATTACTCGGCAAAAATATCAATGGTTTGATATAAGGCAAGTCATGCAGCTGATCAAATAAATAAGCACTTAAGGCATCAATATGTGCGGTTACTTCCGACCAAGTAATGTCATTTAAATAGTCAATCGCTTCAACTAAACCAACAATACCGGCGACATTATGTGAACCAGGTTCAAACTTTAAAGCACCATTAGTGTATATGGTTTCGGCGTAATTAACCGACTTAACAATTCCTGCCCCTAATTGAAATGGTGACATTTGTTCAAGGTATTTATTCTTGCCAACCAACACTCCACAGCCAGTAGCACCATAAATTTTGTGTGCAGAAAATAAATAAAAATCACAATCTAAGTCGGTAAAATTCACTGGCCCATAACGAACCCCCTGTGCGCCATCAACGAGTACTGGCACATTTTTTTGATGAGCAATGGCGCTAATGCTTTTTATTGGATTCACAACACCTAACACATTAGAAACATGGTTTACTGCAATTAAAACCGTATCACTATCAATCAGCTTTGCTAGAGCTGTAACATCTATCTGCCCTTGAGAGGTAATAGGGGCAACGCGTAAATTTGCACCAACACGTTGACACAAAGCTTGCCAAGGCAATAAGTTGGCATGGTGCTCTGCCGCACCAATAATAATATTACTGTGCTTGTTTAACCTAGCTTGTACAAAACTTGCAGCGACTAAGTTTATCGACTCGGTGCTACTGGCAGTAAAAACTACACTTTCATCAATACCTGCACCAACAAAATTGGCAACCTTTTCTCTTGCTTGCTCAACAAGCTCAGTTGCATTAGCACTAAGCTGATAAAGGCTTTTATGACTATTAGCATGGGAAAAACATTGATAATAATAAATAGCTTCAGCGACATGTTTAGGTGTTAAACATGTCGCAGCGCTATCTAAGTAGCATAAGTTTGGATGGGCATTTATCGAAAATATTGGAAAATCATGTTTCCACGGACTGATCATAGACATCAATATGCAACAAATTCAGCAGACTATTAAGCAAAATTAGCAAGCAGAAAATAAAACCGCAACGATTGAAATGTAAATAAAAATTAATAGCTAAGTAAGTCACTTAATATAAATTCTCCATTCAAAGTAAGAGAATTTTCAGGTACTCTAGTTTATCCATATTGTCGCTTACTAACTCCAAATGAAACATTCTAAAAATATTATCGTTGGCCTTATTTTTGTTTTAATTTTTATTATTGCAACCGTAGCGACATGGATCTATAGCCAAGTCGACAGTGCCTTACCTAAGTTAGAGGGTAAGCAAACAATATTTGGCTTATCCGCTAGTGCAATTGTCGAACGTGATAAAAACGGTATCGTCACAATAAAAGCGAAAAACCGTTTAGATACTGCAGTTGCGACGGGCTTTATACATGCCCAAGAGCGTTTTTTTCAAATGGATTTACTACGTCGAAATTCTGCCGGTGAACTAGCAAGTTTATTTGGTGAAGCGGCTATAGACTACGACAGTGATATTCGTCGCCATCGCTTTCGTGAGCGTGCCACCGCTATTATTAAGCAATTACCTAAATCGGATTTTGCCCTACTTAAAGCCTACACTCGTGGCGTTAATCAAGGTTTAAAATATTTAAAAGCACCACCATTTGAGTATTTATTACTTCAGCAAGCCCCTGTTGAATGGAAAGAAGAAGATACGATTTTAACCGTGTTAAGTATGTATATCGATTTACAGTATCAAGACGGTAAGCGAGAAAGAACATTAGGATTATTACATTCTGTACTTAGCCCAGAAGTATTTAACTTTTTAAACCCTAAAGGAAGCCAATGGGATGCCGCTATTGACGGCAGCCAGTATTCAGCATCACCATTACCTCAAGCACCTTGGCCAGCCGCAGCCGGTGAAAAACTAGCTGCATTAGCAAAGACCAAGCAGCTGATGACAAATAGTATCAATGTACTGCCTGATATTTTACACCGAGAAAAATCAGCACAAAGTGAAGAGTTTCCAGGTTCAAATAATTGGGCCGTTGGCGGTGCGATTAGTGCCACTGGTAGTGCTATTGTCGCAAACGATATGCATCTAGGCATTCGTGTACCTAATACGTGGTTTCGCGCTTCTTTTGAATATCTGTCAAAACAAAATAAAGCCGTCAAAGTTACTGGTGCAACATTGCCAGGAACGCCAAATATTATTGTTGGTAGTAATGGCCATATTGCGTGGGGGTTCACTAATAGCTACGGTGACTGGAGTGACGTTATCGTCTTAGAAACCAATGGGGATAACAGCCAATATTTAACCCCTAATGGATATCAGCCTTTTATCAAGCATAAACAAGTGATTGCGGTAAAAGGACAAGATTCAGTCGATATCACAGTAACAGACACAATTTGGGGCCCAGTAATAGGTGAAAATGCCCAAGGGCAATTACTCGTTTATCGATGGATCGCTCACGACAAGCAAGCCGTTAATATGGCGATGACTGAGCTCGAAACAGCCGACAGCGTTCAACAAGCTTTTACTATTGCAGCACGTGCTGGAATGCCTGCGCAAAATTTAATGGTTGGTGACAAGCAAGGCAATATTGGTTGGACCATCATGGGGCCAATACCTAAGCGCAGTAAAGCATTCGGGGAAATTCCAACATCATGGGCAAATGGTGAGCACAAATGGCAAGGATTATTACCTGCAAATGAATATCCTAAAGTCATAAACCCAGAAAATTCACGTTTATGGACCGCAAACTCACGAGTTATTGGCGGTGAAATGTTAGCAAAAGTTGGCAATGGTGGTTATGCGCTAGGGGCTCGGTCTTCACAAATCAAAACAAACCTAAACGCTAGAGGCTCATTTGATGAACAAGCCTTGCTCGATATTGCATTAGACGACAAAGCAAATTTTTTGCTGCGTTGGCAAGACTTTTTGCTAACTAAAGTCTTAACTCAAGACGTTATTGCCGAACGCAACGATTGGCAAGAGGCAAGAAATATATTAACTACAGAGCACCTGTACGCAAGCACTGACTCTGTTGCTTATCGCTTGGTACGCAATTTTCGATTAAATCTACGAGATCAATTGTTCGATATTTTTAATGAAAACATGACCAATTTAGATGAAAACTACAGCTTCCACACCATACGTCACCAAATAGAAACACCGTTGTGGCAATTAGTTAACCAGCAACCAGAAAACTTTCTGTGGCGTGGCCATGACTCTTGGTCTGCACTATTTGAAGAAACACTTGAATTAACACTTAATGAAATGACCGAATCGACCTCACTTGCCGATGCAACTTGGGGTAAGCAAAATATCAGTAAAATTCAACACCCGCTAAGCCGCGCAGTGCCTTTTATTGGTCACTGGTTGGATATGCCGGAAGTAGAATTAGCTGGCGATAGTTATATGCCAAGAGTACAAGGAAAGTCTTTTGGCGCATCGGAACGTATGGTGGTATCACCTGGGCATGAAGAGCGCGGCATATTTCATATGCCAACGAGTCAATCTGGCCATCCTTGGAGCCCTTATTATGGTGCAGGTCACGAAAACTGGGTTAAAGGCGAAGCTTCAAGCTTTTTGCCTGGTCCAGTAAAATACAAACTAACATTACTCAGTTATTAACTGCGTAAATTAAAACACAGGAACAACAATGACAACTTTGATTATTTGCCTATTTATTGCGGCACTTTTACCTTTCATAGCAAAAATACCAGTCGCTATCGCGATGCATAAATTGAATGGTTATAACAACAATCACCCTCGTGCTCAACAAGCTGAATTAACAGGTTTTGGTGCTCGAGCTTTAGCTGCTCATCAAAATGCTTTTGAGTCATTAGCCGTATTTGCACCCGCGATTTTGTTGGCCATTGCAACTCACAACACAGGTACTTTCATTGAACAGTTAGCCATTACTCACGTTGTTGCACGTGTTCTTTATAATATTACTTATTTGCTGAATATTAGTACCGTGCGTTCACTTATTTGGGCAGTTGGTACTATCAGCTCATTTACGATTATTTACCAGTGTATCTAAAAACCATTGAACCACGAGTGAATATTCGCTTAGCAGCCCTAATAGCAAGTTTTAATGCCTTTAACAAAATAGCTATAAAGAAACGGTTGAAGTCTTGCTTGAGGATGGCTAAAGTAAAGCTATGCAAAATATAAAACCTACTTCTTTCTTTTTCGCATTTTTTCTCTCAGTACTCTGAGTGCGTTTTAGGTTTTGGCATTTAATAAAAACCTCCCTTGGGAGGTTTTTTTAGTTCTAGTACTAGCAATAAATAAAATAAATAAGCACTAGACGAAAATGCAATTTTTGCAATGATTCAACTCATAACAATATAGTAGGAAAACGCGGTGAACGAAGCATTAGACTTAAATCAAATACGTGAAAAAATTACCCAGCTCGATCAGCAACTATTAAGCTTATTTGCGCAGCGCCGTGCCCTAACCTTAAATGTTGCCAAAAGCAAAGCACATCAAATACGCCCTGTACGTGACCAGCAACGCGAGCAAGAACTACTCATTCGCTTGATCACCCAAGGAAAAGAGCTAGGTTTAGATGCGCATTATGTTACTAGTGTTTTTCAAACCATTATTGAAGACTCAGTATTAAACCAGCAAGCCTACTTACAAACATTAGCAAATCCTAACATGCAAGAACCAGCTGTCAGCGTTGCATTCCTTGGTGACAAAGGTTCGTATAGCTATTTAGCAAGCCATCGTTACTTTTCTCGCCGAGCGGAAAAAATCATCGAAAATGGCTGTCAAAGTTTTGCGGAAATTATGCAGCAAGTGGAATCAGGCAGTGTTGACTATGGAATGCTGCCTATTGAGAATACCAGCTCTGGTAGTATCAACGAAGTGTATGACGTATTACAGCACACCAACTTATCCATTGTTGGTGAAATTACCCAGCCTATAGAGCACTGTTTATTAACAGCGGTTAATACCCAACTTAATAAAATTAAAACCATTTATGCTCACGGCCAACCTTTTGCACAATGCAGTAACTTCCTTGATAAACAAAATGATATTCGTATTGAATATTGTGAAAGCACTGCTGATGCCATGGCAAAAGTATATGAATTACAAGACGACAGCGTTGCAGTAATAGGTAGTGAAGAAGGTGGCAACTTATATCAATTGCACGCTTTAGAAAAATCTATTGCCAATCAAAGTGAGAACCACAGTCGTTTTATTCTAGTTGCTCGTAAACCTGTTGATGTTGCTGAACAAATTCCCGCTAAAACAACTTTAGTTATTGCGACAGGACAAAAACCTGGCGCATTGGTTGAGTGCTTGGTGGTATTGAAAAATAAAGGTATTAACATGTGTAAGCTTGAATCTCGACCGATTCAAGGACGTCCGTGGGAAGAAATGTTTTATATTGATGTTGAAGCAAATTTAAAGCATTTAGCATTACAAGAAGCTATTAGCCAAATTACAGAACAAACTAACTTCATTAAAGTTTTAGGCTGCTACCCTATTGAGCATATTAGCCCAACAAATGTTCCTAGTAGCGCCTTAGATTAGAATAAATCAAATATAGTTAGTGGCTATAAAAAGGGCTGATTAACAGCCCTTTTCTCTATTATCGACAAAACCTAAAGCAATTAACTTACCTTCTTCTTACGGCTTTTATAAACAACAAAGGCTACTATTAGTAACGCTAGGAAAAACATCCCTAAGGTTGAGCTACCTTGTTCCGCCTCAATATCTTCTGGGGATAAAATGACTTCGCTAGCGGTTTTAAGTTCATACACTTGATAAAAATCACCGTTAGCTTGACGTGCGATCAATTGTACGTTTTTACCTAGTAAAGGCTGAGATGTGCTTTCAGTGCAATAGTCTGCGCGAAAACTAACACTCAGATTGAAGGTTAACTTTGATTCTTTTAACGATAATGCCGCCGCACCTTTATAAGGGCAATGCAGTTGATGGATAACACCATTAAAAGCTTGTAAGTCAGTTAACTCAGCATAAGGTTTAGTTTCTATTGAGCTTTTAACACCAACAAATAGAAAGAAGCATGCTAATGCTAGTAATAAAATTTTTGCGTACTTATTCATATAATTTCAAGCCCGATTAAAATAAAAATGCTTTATGTCACAAGTAGAACAAATTACACCGCAAAGCACCTTATTTCAGATCATTATTCTGATTTATTCTCTAATTTTTCTTAATAATTGAGTGGCTGATATTAAAGAGTTAACTGCTTGCGACGTTTGGCACGGAAAATAGCGGCACTAAACGTCAAAACAAATAAACTTGGAATGGCTGCAAACATAATTGACGATAACATAAACTGAGCAATCAATAGTGTTAGCGTAATAAAGCATAATGTTGGCAACAATAGCCAAAAAGTATGATCACTAGCGCACAACTTAAAGGCTTTATGCATGAATATCAGTAAAAATAAGCTAACTAAAAAAGCACTAATTGCGGTGATAGAACCAGGATAGTAATCAAGAATAAAATCTGTATGAGGATGAAGCATACTTGGAACAGGAGCAATATTCCCTAAATGAACTAACCAAACCAAGGAACCCGCAATCAAGCAACCAAAATTAAAAGACCATAACTTCTTGTTAACCTCAAACACACCCATTCTCCAATTTTATTATTATTATTTTTCTCCTTTATATATCAAGCTCACTTTTTAATCAATACGTTCTTTTTTTGAGCTAAAAGTGAATTAATAATAATACTAGTGATGTCATTACGGGTTAAATAGGATTATTGCTTACGTAAATTAAAAATAAACTGTAATTTATAAACAATGACTTACAAGTAAACACCTTGTGGTTTTAGTAAAAAACAATTTAATTATATTTAAATAGATAAAAACCCATATAAACTAACGCTTGTATGGGTTTAATCTTCAAATAGAGTATAACTTTATGAATTATGTATCGTACTCTCTCAGCTATTCTTCCTTACTGACAATTGCTTGTTGTTGCTCTATTTCTTGAGCGATTGCCTGTGGCGAACCGGTATTACGACATAGCCAGTAATAGGCACCAGGTACAACAAATAAGGTGAATATACTTGCGAGGGAAACCCCTGCAAAAATTACTACACCGATTACCATACGGCTTTCAGCACCTGGGCCAACAGCTAAAACAAGCGGTATAGCACTAGTGACCGTGGTAAATGTTGTCATAACAATCGGCCTTAAACGCTGAGTTGCTGCCGATACTAATGCTTCCTCAAATGCGATTCCTTTATCACGCAATTGATTAGCAAACTCCACAATTAAAATACCATTTTTAGCCGCTAAGCCAATCAGCATAACAATACCAATTTGGCTGTAAATATTTAAACTCATACCCATTAGCTGCAGCCCAGCCAAAGCACCAACCAGGGCTAAAGGTACTGTTAACATAATAACAAACGGGTGAATAAAGCTTTCAAATTGCGCCGACAACACAAGATAGGTGATCACTAACGCTAGCGCAAAAATAAAGGCTATTGAATTACCAGACTCTTGTAACAACTGAGACTGCCCTTTATACGCCACTTGAGCTTCCTGCGGTAAGTGTTCCGCAACGGCTTTATTAAGGTAATCAAGCGCATCACCAAGTGGGTAACCAGCCGCAAGATTAGCGCTAATAGTAACGCTTCGTAGACGATTAAAACGGTTAAGCTGTGAAGAAGTAGCATTCTCTTCAATAGTGATCAAATTTGATAACGGCACTAAATCGTCACTAATATCTGAGCGCACAAAAATATTATCAATGTCGGTCGGATTAGAAAAGTCAGCTTTTTCACCCCGTACAACAACATAATATTCTTCACCGCGTTCAACAAAGTTGGTTACCCGACGTTGGCCTAACATTGTTTCTAATGTCCTACCGATATCACCGACAGTAACACCTAAATCAAAAGCTCGGTCATGATCAATTTTTACTAATAACTGTGGGTAGGTTTCTTTATAGTCGCTATCAATACTATGTAAGTTAGGGTTTTCTTGCGCTTTAGCAATAATAATATCACGCCACTTCGCTAATTCTTCATAAGTATTCCCCTGTAAAACAAAGGCAACTGGCGAGACAGAGCCGCCGCCACTTAAACCTCGTCGCATCATGGCAAATGCACGAACATCAGTAACTTGTGATAATTCCCCATTCATTTTTCTAATAAAATCAAAGGTATTTGTAACGCGTTCATCCCACGCCGGCATGCCAACAATGGCAATTCCACCTGAACCACCAAAACCGGGCACCCTGACGATTACTCTATCAAGCTCACCGCTGCGTTGATGTGTTAGCAATTTCTCTTCAATTTGCTGCATGTTTTTAACATTATTTTCATAACTTGCACCTTCAGCACCTCGCATCATCACAAAGAAATTCCCACGATCTTCTTTAGGTGTGTACTCAGACGGCAACTGCGTAAACAAACTATAAACAGCAAATAAAGATAAAATAACCACCGCAAAGATCATCAGTGGTTGATGAATACTAGTTTTCAGCGACCGTGCATAAGCCGCTTCTAGTTTAGCAAAACCTTTATCCAACATTTGGCCAAAAGAAGAGCTCCGCTCACGGTGCTTTAACATTTTTGAACACATCATTGGCGTCAGTGACAATGCGGTGATACTTGAGAAAACCACTGCTGCAGCTATCGCGATAGCAAACTCAGTAAACAATCGGCCAACATTACCCGATAAGAAAATTAATGGTACAAATACCGCCACTAAAACTAAAGTGGTTGCAATAACCGCAAAGGCCACTTCTCGGCCACCTTCATACGCTGCCATAAGTGGCGTTTGGCCATTCTCTATCCGTCGATAAATATTTTCTAAAACCACGATGGCGTCATCGACTACTAAACCAATTGCCAGCACTAAAGCTAACAAGGTTAATAAATTAATTGAAAAACCTAGCCATGATAACACCATCATAGAACCGACAAGTGCTACAGGCACGGTAACAGCTGGAATTAATGTCGCGCTGACATTGCCTAAAAATAAAAAGATCACCAACACCACCATGATCATGGCAATACCCAGCGTGTTATATACTTCGTCAATTGAACCTTGAATGAAAACGGAGGAGTCATAACTATTTGTTATTGTGGTACCAAGCGGTAAACCACCACGTATTGACATCATTTCCTTACGCGCAGCTTTTACCACCTCAAGGGTATTGGCTTTGGATTGTTTAATAATCCCCAAGCCAACCATATTCTTACCATTACCTCGGAACATGTTTTCTTCATCTTCTGCGGTCATGGCGACTTTAGCAACATCACCTAGATATACGAGTGATTTATCATCGTTACGCGCAATCACCATAGTGGCAAAGTCATCTTCGGTTAAATAACTACGCTCAACACGGATAGAAAAATCACGATCTATTGACTCAACTTTACCGGCAGGTAATTCGACATTTTCTGCGCGCAAGGTTTGTTCAATATCGCTTACTGTAACTCCACGAGCAGCCATCGCTTTACGGTTAAGTAAAACTTTCATGGCATATGTTCTACCACCGCCAACACGAACACGAGCAACCCCATCTACTACCGAAAAGCGATCAACAATATAACGTTCGGCATAATCGGTTAACTGCAAAGTTGACATGGTATCGCTTTGCAGAACAAACCAAACAATGGCACTTTCATCATCATTGGCTTTAAATACTTCTGGCGGATCAGCTTGTTCTGGTAAATTATTTAACGCCCGTGAAATACGGTCACGAACATCATTAGTTGCGGAGTCAATATCACGATCGAGCTCAAACTCAATAGAAATATTAGAACGTCCCACTCGGCTATTCGAATTGATTGACTTAACACCTTCAATACCACTGATACGATCTTCTAATAATTGAGTAATTTTACTTTCGACAATAGCTGCGGAAGCGCCAGGATAAGAGGTATTAATACTAACTACAGGCGGGTCAATATCAGGGTATTCCCGCAGTGGCAAAGTCATAAAAGCAACTATACCGAAAGTGATCAACAGTAAATTTATAACGGTAGCAAATACCGGACGTTTGACAGAAATATCAGATAGAATCACGCTTACTTCTCCAACACATTTACAGAGCTACCATCACGTAATTTCAAAGCACCTTCAATAACCACTTCTGTCCCTGAGCCAAGCCCGCCAAGCACTTCAACAAAACCGTGATGGCGGCGACCAATAGTAAGTTGCTTTTTCAGAGCTTTTCCTGCTTCAACAACAAAAACAAAGTGATCATCTTCAATCGGTATCACAGCACTTTCCGGCACTTGCAATATTTGCTCAACATTACGAATTATTTGAATATTTAATAACATACCAGCACGTAATTTATGGTCACTATTTGGGATTTCTGCTCGTACTTTTAACGTACGGGTAACACTATCAATGCGAGAATCTATTGAGGTTACTTTGCCAAGAAATACTTGCTCGTTATAAGCGATATTAGTTGCTTCGATTGGCTGGCCAACCGAGACAGTTGTTAAGTAGCGTTCAGGAATAGAAAAATCTACTTTAATGGTATTTAAATCATCTAAGCTGGTAATAACATCCCCAACATCAATTAACGCACCTATGCTAATTTCACGAAAACCTAACATGCCTGAGAAAGGCGCTTTAATGGTTAAATCATTTAATTTAATTTTTGCGCTAAGTAACTGTGCTGAAATAGCTTTTGTTTTTGCTTCTTGCTGGTCAACAATTGATTTTGACGTCGCTTTTTTTGTGAAAAGGTCTTGAAAACGATTTAGCTGCGCGACTGATTCTGCCAAATTTGCTTCTAACTCCTTAACTTTCGCTGCTTCCTCTCGGCTGTTTAACCGCACTAAAATATCGCCTTTTTTGACAATATCGCCATCTTGGAAAGAAATATCATCAACCAAGTCAGAATATTTACTCGTGATTAATACCTGCTCATTTGCTCGTGCCGTACCAATCGCTTCAACAGAATCTTTAAATGCTGCTTGGGCAATAACCGCTGTTTTTACTGACACAACGCGTTGGTGCTTTGCTTTAGCAGTTACCGATTCAGGCCACTGCAAATACACAACAAGTGCAAGCAAAACACTAACCAATAACAATAAAGGTAAACGGCGACTAAAAGCAGAAGACATAAATAAAAACTCTCTAAATTTGCGAAAAATTTCAATGCTATTACTATATCTTAGATAGTGAAACAGCTCGATACAGCTTAGCTTAGGATTTGCCGCTTTGGTCGCAAATTAGAAAAATAATTAACTTTGTGATTAATAAGATATAATTTAGATATACACATACCAAATGACAAATACCTTCAATTCGGTATTGCATCATTTTTTACATTTTAAGGACGGAACTCGTGAAAATTATTGCCTCAATTATTGTTGTTTTATTGCTGCTAAGTGGTGGTGCCCTTTGGTTTCTAGCTGGCGGCTCACTGAATGATTTTATTAAAAATCAAATTGAAACAGTTGGTACTCAAGTAACTGAACAAGCTGTTACAGTTAAAGCGGTTGATATTAAACTTACTAGCGGTGCTGGTAGTATTTTAGGTATCAATCTAGCAAATCCAAAAACATACAGCCAACCTAACGCCTTTTCATTAGGTGAAGTGACTTTAGATATCAACCTTGAAAGCTTAACCTCATCGCCAATTGTAATTGACGCGATTGTCATTAAATCACCACAAGCTTTTGTACAGATGACCCAAACTGGTGGTTCAAATATTCAAGAGATATTAGACGCGATAGAACGCAATACCCCTAAAGGTGAAGCACAAACCGTCGATAAAGAATCAGCGCCAGCATCAAGTACCGAAGAACCAAAAATTAAAGTGAGCAAAATTGTTTTAGCTGGCACGTCTTTATCATTAGACTTAAGCGCTTTTGGCAATAAAGAACATAGTGCGACACTACCAGACATTACTTTGAGTAATGTTGGCGGTGAAGCCGGTTTACCTGCTAGTCAATTAGGTAGTGAAATAGTAAAACAAGCATTATCAAATATTTGGAAGCAAGCAAAAGCAACTCAAAAGAAAAAGCTAACTGACGATGCAAAAGACAAGTTAAAAGAAAAAGCGAAGAAAAAATTAACTGAATTATTCGGTTAATAGCCAAGGTTCGCTTTATTGTCCTCAGCTGAGACCTTTTTTGGTTAAGCTGAGGCTATAAAAAAATAATAAACTTAAGGCCCCTGTAATGAATTCAAATACTTTATTAAAACCTGTTACGCTCGTTTGTGGTTTGTTTGTTGCTAATGCTGTCACCGCAAGTGAGTTTGAAATTAGTGTTATGGCGGGTCAAATGTATGGCTCAGATCTTATTGCCTCTGACAATACTGATATTAGCGTGGACTCTGGTAGCAATATTGCCATAGGGCTGGCATGGCAAGCCGATATTAATGGCCAAGGGCAAGTTTTACTCAACCGAGTTAGTCATGATTTTACCGGCGAGAACGCGCTCAAGTCATCTTTAGATATTACTTATGCACACTTCAACGGTGTTGCGCTGTTTCGTCAAGAAAATTACGTCACCACTATGAGCCTGGGACTTGGTGGTGGCTACTTTGATGCTGAGCATGGTGGAGAAGAATTATATCCATCCGCGAGTATTTCTTTTGGCACTCGTTATGAATTTTCCGATAATATAGCGCTAGTAACTGAACTGCGTGCTTACGCCAGTTTAATTGATGAAGATGATGCTATATTTTGTCAGCAAGAAATTTGTAGTGCCAAATTTGAAGACTCACTCTGGATAGACAGTGCGATATCTGTGGGAATTGCCGTAAAGTTCTAGGTAAAACTATACAAAACTTTCCTGCCAGTGTTAGTTACGGGCAAACTTGGCAGGTTTCTCTAAGCCCTTTTAGTAAAGTCGAGGAAAAACATGGCTTCGTCCATTCAACAACTTATTAGTATTACCGATACCCAAGGAAATTTTAGTTATATTAATGACGCTTATGCCGACGCTATAGGAATTGAGCAAACTGATATCAATAATTGCCGTCAGCAACATTACTTCCATCAAGATATGCCAAAAAATATTATTGAGGAAATTAATCAAACGCTTGCAAAAGGCTTCTCATGGCAAGGGCTAATTCAATTTAAAAATAGTAATAACCAAGCGGTATGGCTTGATGCCTTTATAACTCCTCAGTACCAAAATGAAAAAATTATCGGCTTCCAATCAATTGCCACCATAGCTAAACCTGATCTTGTTGCTCGAGCAAGTAATATTTATGGCGCTATTCGCGAAAACAAAACTTGGGCAAATATAGAAATTTCAAAAAACCAAAAATTTGCCTTTTTGTTAACAATAAGTGCAATTGCCCAGTACTTTATTTTTACTCGCTTTGGCCTCTATCATTCTATTTTTGCAGCCATATGTGCTGCAACGCCAGTGCTAGTATTTTGGCAAGACATCATACCTACAGCCATGCGTGCACAACGCATGCAATCTATGTTTGATTCACAGTCCCGCAAAGTATACTTTGGTGGCGGCACAGCCAGTATATTTGATTTTAATTTCGCCATGTTAAAAGCAAAATTACGTGCCATTATCGAACGGACATTAGATACCGCAAAACCTATCAATGCCGTAATGGCAAACGTTAATGAAGGAATCAGCAATACACGAGAAAACCTAACCAGTCAGCAAAGCGCTGTTGAGCAGCTCAGTCATGCAATGCGCGAAATGCAAACCACTACGACTGAGATTTCTGCTAATGTCGTGACTGCTGCTGGCGACTTAGATGAAACATTTTCTCAGTGTGAACAAGCGCAACAAGGAATATTTTCAACCACAGATAAAATTAAAGCACTGGCAAATGATATTGATCAAGCATCGTCTTCTGCCGATAGCCTGACACAGTCTGCTAATAACGTCAGTGGCCTAATGGAAGAAATACAGTCAATTGCCGACCAAACTAACTTATTAGCTTTAAACGCGGCGATTGAAGCCGCCCGTGCCGGAGAGCATGGCCGAGGCTTTGCTGTAGTTGCTGACGAAGTTCGTAATTTATCATCTCGAACACAAGATTCTGCAGAAAAAATTCATCAACGCTTATCTGTGATGCTAGAAACCATAGAGCAATGGGTTGCGCTGATGCTAAAAAACAAAGACGAAGCACAGCTTTGCGTTGATATAGCTGAAAGCTCCAATGGTAAAATTGCCGATGTTGTTGACCGAGTGCAAAAAGTCACTGATGTTGCCAATCAAATCGCAACGGCTACAGAGCAACAAAGCGTTACGTCGGTTACGATTAATGAACACGTTGAAGAAGTGCATCAAGCAATTGAAAAAACCTGGGCACAAACTGACTTAGTCACAGAAGAAATGAGCAATTTATCTGCTAGTGTCAACGACATTAGTAATGTTGCCAGTACTTTTGTACCACCGAAAAAATAATAGCGAAAATGGCTGGTTTTTCATCATAGCAATAAAAGTCAGCCTTTTCTTTCCACCGCTAAATATTAATTTTTCACCCGAAAAAGAATCTAACCAGTGCAATAATCTACATCATAACAACAATATTTAAGCACTAGTTCCAACCAAAAAACGATAAAAGTAACCTTGTACTGCTACCAAATACGTAACCAGCTATTGAATTTGGCACATAATTGATTAATATCACTTTCAATAGAGAAAACACAAAAACACAACATATTGTGTTTAATTTTGACCTGAGTCACAATATAGGCGTTACACTATTGTAAGGTTCAGCAATTTTTATATCATCGTTACACTTCTTTACTAACGATAACTAAAAAACTGTCATGACCGAGTCAACAATAAAATTAAAAAGCACTACCGTATATAATAATCAGAATCCAACTACTGACCACCTTCCGCTGCAAGCTGCATCTTTCGACATTTGGGATAAAAAATATCGCCTTAAAGACAAGCATGGCAACAACCAAGAAAAGAATGTTACCGACACCTTTGCTCGCGTTGCAAAAGCCTTAGCGGCGATAGAAAGCAAAGATCAAAAACAGTGGCAAAAGAAATTTATTTGGGCGATGGAATCTGGTGCGTATCCCGCAGGGCGTATTATTTCAAATGCGGGTGCTGAAAAGTTCAAACCTGCAACATCAACCATTAATTGTACCGTATCAGGCACAATTGAAGACTCTATGACAGGTATTTTAAGCCGTGTCCATCAAGCGGGATTAACACTAAAAGCCGGCTGTGGTATCGGTTATGAGTTTTCAACACTAAGACCCAGTGGCGCTTACGTTGCTGGCGCAGGGGCAACGACTTCAGGTCCTATGTCGTTTATGGATATCTACGACAAAATGTGCTTTACCGTTAGCTCTGCTGGTGGTCGACGTGGTGCACAAATGGGGGTGTTTGATATTTCCCACCCTGATGTTAAAGAATTTATTTTAGCAAAGCGTGAAGACGGGCGATTACGTCAATTCAACTTATCGTTATTGATCAGTGATGACTTTATTAACGCAGTGAAAAATGATCAGGAATGGCCATTAAATTTCCCATTGACGCAAAAAGAGGTCAAGTCAGACAGCATAGACCTAAACGATAGCAATATAGTGCTATTTAAAAGTAATCACTATTCGGATGAATTTATTAAAAGCCATGATTATATTTTAAATAAACAAGGTCAAATTGCCTGCAAAATTTACAGCACAATTCCGGCGCAAAGGCTCTGGGATATGATCATGAGTAATACTTTTGATTATGCCGAGCCTGGATTTTTATTGATTGATCATGCCAATGACATGAATAACAACTGGTTTTGTGAGCAGCTACGCGCTAGTAACCCTTGCGGCGAGCAAATATTACCACCTCACGGCGCCTGTCTTTTAGGCTCGATCAACTTAGTTAAATTCGTGCAGCAACCATTTTCTCAGCAAGCAAGCTTTGATTGGGAGAAATTTAGAGAAGTCACAAAAGTCTTTACACGCATGTTAGATAACGTGGTTGAAATTAACGGCCTACCACTTGAAGAACAACGATTAGAAATTCAAAACAAACGCCGACACGGCATGGGCTATCTAGGCCTAGGCTCTGCACTTACCATGTTAAAAATGCCTTACAATAGCCCTGAAGCTGTCGCATTTACTGAAGAAGTATCAAAAGTACTGGCAATTACTGGTTGGCAAGAAGCGTTAAATTTAGCGAAAGAAAAAGGCCCTGCGCCAATTTTACAACAAAGCTTTATTGTTGACCAAGCTATGCTAAACAAACGTCCGGAAATGATAAATGATGGCATTAAGGTTGGCGACAGCATTAAAGGCTCAGTATTACACGCTAAATATAGCCGCTATATGCAAAGAGTTGCCCAAGAGCAACCAGAATTAGTTGAGCAATTAGCTAAAGTAGGTGCAAGGTTTACCCATCACACTTCAATTGCGCCAACTGGCACACTAGCCTTAAGTTTAGGCAACAATGTTTCTAATGGTATTGAGCCAAGTTTTGCCCATGAATATCATCGCAATATTATTCGAGAAGGTAAAAAATCCAAAGAATCGGTTGCGGTTTCGAGCTATGAATTATTAGCGTTTCGCCAAGCAATTAACCCCGAAGCTGAGGCCTATGCAATTGAAGGTGAAAATAAGCTTCCAACCTACTTTACGGTAAGCGATACCATTAGTCCTGAAGAGCATGTTGATATTCAGGCAGCAGCTCAATACTGGATAGATTCATCCATATCAAAAACCATCAATATTCCAACAGACTTTGACTATGAGAATTTCAAAAACATTTACCTTTATGCTTACGACAAAGGCTTAAAAGGTTGTACAACATTTCGTTTTAACCCTGAAGTTCACCAAGGTGTGTTAGTAAAAGAAACCGATTTAGAAAAGGTGGAATACGAGTTCACGCTTGCGGATGGCACAATCATCACCGCCAAAGGAAATGAAGAAATTCAATACGACGGTGAAGTACATACCGCCGCCAACTTACATGACGCACTAAAAGAGGGCTACTACGGCAAACTTTAGTAGAGAACATTCTAGTAATGCAAATAGCAAAGCAATAACAATATTGGAAAAAACATGAAAGAAATTAACCAAAATATTACCGCAGCCAAAGTAAAAATTGAGAGCCCTGAAGTTTTAAATAATGCTGACAATGAAGTAAAGGCAACAGTCAATTTAACCGAGAAAACTCAACGTCCGGAAATGCTTGTTGGCTCAACTTATAAAATCAAACCGCCAGTATCAGATCACGCCTTATATATTACCGTCAATGACATTTTATTGAATCAAGGTACCGCAGAGGAAGTTAGGCGCCCTTTTGAAGTTTTCGTAAATTCGAAGAATATGGAGTTTTACTCATGGATAGTAGCGCTAACTCGTGTTATTTCCGCAGTATTTCGCAAAGGTGGCGACTGTACATTTCTGGTTGAAGAACTAAAAGCCGTATTTGACCCAAAAGGTGGTTATTACCAACGTGGGACCGGAATATTTATGCCTTCAGTTGTTGCCGATATAGGCCACGTGATAGAAACACACTTAAAAACACTAGATATGCTACCTAAAAGTGAAATTGATACCCATCAGCAAGCTTATCTAAAGCAGAAACAACAAGCAGCGGCAACAGAAGAAGAAAATCATCATCTTAACTTTCCCGCCATCGCAAGTAGTTGTAAAAAGTGTCATCAAAAATCGGTAGTGCTATTAGATGGTTGTTCAACGTGCCTTAATTGCGGTGACTCTAAATGTGGTTAATAACCACCTAAATTACAGTTGATAAAAACAAAAAATCGCACAAAGTGAAACAATGTGCGATTTTTTAATTTATTGCCGTATTAAAACGTTAAAGCATTGCAGAAATGTCAGCCGCGATTGAAACTTTTGGCCTTTCTACTATGCGACCAATTTCCTTGTTATTTAGGTAAACAACAAATGTTGGCGTGTATTTAATAGCATGACTTTTTGCTGAGCCATTTGGCTCTGACTTTTCATAATCAAGAGCAATTAATCGAGTTGAAAGTTGGGTATTTTCAGCAATAAGTTTCAAAAATCGTGGTACTTCTCGCTGGCTATCGTGGCACCAAGTGCCAAAATAAACATCAATATGTAAATCATCCGGCCAAGCATTGACGGCAGCCATATCACCTTCAGATACGTTAAACGCCTGATAACTATTTTTAAATGATTTATGCTTAGTTAATACTTGCTGTTGGTTCACTTCACCAGACAGCATAGATGCTTTTTCAACATGGCTATTAGCGCAAGCCGACACGGTTGCAAGAATAATCATACTCAATAAAATTACCGCAAATGTTCTCATTTCATTCCTTGTTATTATTTTAGCTATTAATGCTTTTTAAGTTGATCCGCTTTTATCAACATTGCCTTACTTTCTTGCAAGAAAATATCAGCGTAATCGCCAAACCAGTCAGCAACTTGCGAAAACATAGTAGTAAAAGCATCTTTATCATTTAGCTGTACGTCTTCTAATAATTCTAAAAATCGATATGCGAAGCGTTTCATCATAGCAATATTGTCTTGATTGGCAAAAATTATATCAGTGTAAAGCACAGGATCTTGTGCAAATAAGCGACCAACCATAATTAGCTCTAAACGATAAATCGGTGAGCTCATTTCCACTAGCTGGGAAATATCAGCCCCTTCTGTCATTAAGTGATAACCATAGGCGATAGTTGAAAAGTGACGCATCACTTGAACCATCGACATCGCTTGATCATGCGCATGCGCTTCGACCGGATAAATTTTTGCTCCCCATACTTGAAACTGCTCTAGTAGCCAATGGTACTTTTCTGGGAATCTTCCCTCACAAGCAATAATAGTTTGTTTCACTAAGCCAGTAACATCAGGACCAAACATCGGATGCAAACCTACAACCGGACCGGCATGCACTTTCATCATTTCATACAGTGGCGCTTCTTTAATACTCGTCACATCCGCTAAAATACAATCATCAGGTAAATTACTTAACTTTTGAATAACCATTGCAGTTAAACGAATAGGCACGGCTACTATCACTAAGCTTGCATCTTTTAACAGCTGTTCACTATTCGGCCAATCAGCTTTTTCTAAAACCTGCACTTGATAGTTAGAACGGTTAAATAGATCGACAAATATTTGCCCTAACTGCCCTTGCCCGCCAATTATTACCACTTGCTTACATTTTTCATTAACGGAACGATAGCCACTAGCGTCTTGACTAACGTATGAGTCTTGCATTAAACGGCGAAGAATATCTTCGATTAGCTCAGGCGAAAGCCCTGCATCAATGGCTTGCTTCCGTCGAACTTTCAATAAACTTGCTTCTCGCTCTGGCGCGAAAATCGGCATGCCTACTTCACTTTTTAACTGGCCAACTTTAGTCGTAACAGCGCGACGCTTTTTAAGTAGTGCAACTAACTGGCTATCGAGCTCATCAATTTCATCACGTAATTGGCCTAATTGTTGATCAAATGTAGACTTATCTTTCATTACGTTTATATCGCCTTATTTAATACGGTTCTTTAGTGTTACTTCAAGTTTAGTACTTGCCGCTGAAATTAATTGCTCAGTAGCGGCAAAATCAATACAGGCGTCTGTTACAGAAACCCCATATTCAAGTTGTTCAAAGGGTAAGTTTGCACTTTGATTACCAGCATTAATATTACTCTCTAACATAATACCAATGATAGATTTATTACCCTCACAAATTTGATTGAAAACATTATCTGCTACTAAAGGTTGGCGGCGGTAGTCTTTATTAGAGTTTCCATGTGAACAATCAATAACAATACCCGGCTCTAAATTTTGCTTTGCCAACTCTTGTTCACACACGGCAACATTAACCGAATCATAGTTTGGCTGCTTGCCGCCACGTAAAATAACATGGCCATCAGGGTTGCCTGAGGTTTTGATGAGTGCCACTTGCCCTTGGCGATTAATCCCCATAAAACGATGCGATGACGCCGCAGACTGAAGAGCATTGATAGCCACGTCAAGGCCGCCATTGGTGCCATTTTTAAAGCCAATTGGCATTGATAAGCCACTTGCCATTTCACGATGGGTTTGTGACTCTGTGGTACGAGCGCCTATAGCAGACCAACTAAAAAGTTCTGCTAAGTACTGCGGACTAATAGGGTCAAGTGCTTCGGTTGCCAATGGTAAGCCAAGTTCTGTTAGGTAAATTAATAATTCACGAGCTTTACGCAAGCCACTTTCAACATCAAATGAGCCATTCATATCAGGATCATTGATTAGGCCTTTCCAACCTACGGTAGTTCGTGGTTTTTCAAAATAAACTCGCATCACTATGTATAAACTATCTTGATACTTGTCATGTAACACTTTTAATTGTCGTGCATAAGCTTTTGCTGCATCTACATCGTGTACCGAGCAAGGCCCAGTAATAACGAGTAAACGGTGATCTTTTTTGTGAATGATATTGGCAATGATATTACGTGCATCTTTAACAAATACTCTACCAGCTTCTGGTAGCGGCAATTCGTCTCTTAAGGCGTCTGGGGTAATTAAAACCTCTTCCGCATTAACATGAATATCGTTAAGCCGACTTTTTACAAGCGTGCCTGTAACTGATTTTTGGGATGACATGGTACTTTCCTGAATGTTGAATACTAACTTGAAAATTGAATGTGTAACGTAACCGTTATTTCTAACTGTAAATAACGGGGCTAGGCAAGTGACTAGCTAAAGTATGGGAGGTAATAATATCGATATCGTTGATAGAACATTTCTTAAAACTTCTTACTGTAAACTTTAATTTACTCAATTTGTACTAAATATCTTACACTGATAATTATCTAAGGTATAGCCCCTGAGATAAAATTTTTGTATAAAAAAAGCGCCAAAAGGCGCTTAATAACTTTCTTACTATGTAACTAGCTGTTAGCTGTGAACAATACGATTATTCACTAAATGATCAACAACTGCAGGCTCTGCCAAAGTTGAGGTATCACCTAAAGTATCTAAATCATTCTCGGCAATTTTACGCAGTATGCGACGCATTATTTTACCTGAGCGAGTTTTTGGTAGCCCTGGTGCATATTGAATATAATCAGGCTTGGCAAAACGGCCTAGCTCTTTGGCAACAAATTCAGTTAATTCAGTAAGTAACTCTTCAGATTCGGTGGCACTACTCATTAATGTTACGTAAGCATAAACCCCTTGCCCCTTAATTTCATGCGGGTAACCTACCACAGCAGCTTCGGCAACTGCTGGATGCAGCACTAAGGCACTTTCAATTTCAGCGGTACCTAAGCGGTGACCAGAAACATTTAGCACATCATCAACACGACCTGTGATCCAATAAAAGCCATCTTCATCACGTTTTGCACCATCACCGGTAAAGTAGTTACCAGGGTATTGGCTTAAATAAGTTTGATAGAAACGATCGTGGTCGCCATAAACGGAGCGTAACTGACCCGGCCAGCTTCCCGTCATCATCAATAGCCCCTGGTTTTCACCTTCAAGTGTATTGCCGTCTTTATCGAATAATGCCGGTTTAACACCAAAAAATGGCTTACCTGCCGCGCCTGGCTTCATATCTACGGCACCCGGTAATGATGTTATCAAAATGCCACCAGTTTCAGTTTGCCACCAAGTATCAACAATTGGACATTTACTTTTACCAATAACCTCGTAATACCAATGCCATGCTTCTGGATTAATAGGCTCGCCAACCGTACCAAGAATACGCAATGATGATAAATCAGCACTTTCAACAAAGCTGTCGCCAACACTCATTAATGCTCGAATAGCAGTAGGAGCGGTATAAAACACATTAACTTGATGCTTATCACACACTTGCCAAAATCGACCAGCATCTGGATAAGTAGGCACGCCTTCAAAAACTAACGTTGTAGCACCATTAGCTAATGGGCCGTAGAAAATATAAGAATGTCCAGTGATCCAACCAGCATCAGCAGTACACCAATAAACTTCATCGTCTTTATAATCAAAAACATATTTATGCGTCATCGCGGCATACAATGAATAACCACCACAGGTATGAAGAACCCCTTTCGGCGTACCTGTTGAGCCAGATGTATAAAGAATAAAGAGTGGATCTTCAGCATCCATAACTTCTGGTTCACAGGCAGCAGGGAATTTAGCAACCTCTTGCTGGTAATTCACATCAATTTTGTCATTCCAAGCCACATCACCACCAGTACGTTCCACAACAATCACTGAATGAACATTTGGGCACTCTGTAATTGCTGCATCAACATTGGCTTTTAATGGGATTACACGACCACCACGTAAACTTTCATCCGCAGTAATTACCACTTGGCAATCAGCATCGGCAACGCGAGCACGAATTGATTCTGTCGAAAAACCACCAAAAACTACAGAGTGAACCGCACCTATACGAGCACAAGCTAGCATTGCATAGCCAACTTCAGGGATCATTGGCATATAAATACACACACGATCACCTTTTTTCACACCACGAGCTTTTAATAAGTTTGCAAATCGGCATACATGATCATGTAACTCTTGGTAGGTTATATTTTTATCTTCACTTGGATCGTCACCTTCCCAGATAATCGCAGTATCATTTGCTTTAGTCACCAAATGACGATCAATACAGTTATAGCTTACATTTAATTTCCCGCCTGAAAACCATTTAATATCTGCAGATTTAAGGTCAACATCGGTAACGCTGTTCCAAGGCTTATACCAATCAAGAAACTTATCAGCTTGCTCAGCCCAGAATGTTTCAGGCGCTTCGATTGATTGCTTGTACATAGCATCATAAGTTGCAGCATCAATGTGTGTATGAGCTTTAGCCTGCTCTAATACGGGATAACGGCTTTTTAATTCTTGCATGTTAAAATCCTTGATTTCCTAATATCTGATGGCTTGTTGATACGGTGAAAATTAAGCTCCGTTCAACTATTATTCTATTTTTAAGTTAGCAACATCATAGCCTAAGTTTTTGCGCTGTAATACACCACTAAAGTCGAATATTAATGAATTATTTATATCAATCTAATTTAAGCGTTAGATTACAGTAGCATTAAAGCAAGCAAATGACAACGCTGTCATTTGCTTGTAAAGATATATTAGTTCAATTATTTTAGCTAGTAACTTGATAAAAAGTTTATTACCGAAAACAAAAAAACCTGTGCGGTTGCCCACACAGGTTTTCTCAAGCTTGGAAATAATCTTCTAATTAAAGAAAGATTATTTTTTTGCCAACTTCTCTTTGATACGTGCAGAACGACCTGAACGCTCACGAAGATAGTAAAGCTTAGCTTGACGTACATCACCGCGACGTTTGACTTCAATTGAGTCAACGATTGGGCTATGTGTCTGGAATACACGCTCTACACCAACACCGTTTGAAATTTTACGAACAGTGAATGCAGAATTGATGCCGCGGTTTTTAACAGCGATTACAACACCTTCAAATGCTTGAAGACGTGATTTATCACCTTCTGTAACTTTTACTTGTACCACAACAGTATCACCTGGTGCATATGCTGGTACATCTTGCTTCATTTGTTCAGCTTCAAGCTGCTTAATAATATTACTCATAATACCTTCTTCCTAGGGTTCACAGTCATCAGCAGCATTTTCACTATCAGCCTTTATAGCTGTTAACATTTTTTGCTGCTCTGCTGTCAGAGCTAGGTTAGTTAATAATTCCGGTCTTCTAGTCCAAGTTCTTTCTAAAGACTGATATTGGCGCCATTGCCTAATATGTTCGTGATTACCACTTAATAGCACTTTTGGAACAGAAGCAGTTTCATTTTCAGAAACTTCCATTACCTCAGGCCTAGTGTAGTGAGGACAATCCAATAAACCGTCAGAAAATGAATCCTGCTCAGCTGATTGTTGATGTCCCAATACTCCGGGCACAAAACGTGCTACGGCATCAATTACGTTCATCGCTGGTAGTTCCCCACCACTTAAAACATAATCACCGACCGACCATTCTTCATCGATATCCGATGCAATAAGCCGTTCGTCAATACCTTCATAACGTCCTGCAATAAATATCAGTCGGTCATGCTGTGCTAATTCGCGTACACCAGCTTGGTCCAATTTTCGTCCTTGCGGCGACAAATAAATAACCTTAGCTTTTTTACCATCAACTTCCGCAGCTTTTCTTGCAGCATGAATGGCATCTCGTAACGGTTGCACCATCATAAGCATGCCTGGGCCGCCGCCATAAGGTCGGTCGTCCACAGTGCGATGTTTATCATGAGTAAAATCTCTTGGGTTCCACTTGTGAAACTCAATTAACCCATTACGAATCGCTCGGCCTGTCACCCCATACTCGGTAATCGCGTCAAACATTTCAGGAAAAAGGCTTATCACCCCAATCCACATTTTCTTATCGCTAAGAATGTTTGTTAACTCACTACTACTCAAGTTAGAAGCCTGGGTCCCAGTCAACACAAATTTGTTTATTTTCTTTACTAACCGAAAGAATAACTTGGTCCATTAAGTAAGGAATTAACCTTTCTTTTTTACCAAAGCCATCTTTAAGATTAGCCTTAACAACCAATACATCGTTAGCGCCTGTTTCCATGATATCGGAAACCTGACCTAGGTCGTAACCTTTATCAGTAATAACAGTCATGCCCATAAGATCTCGCCAATAGAAGTCACCTTCTGGTAATTCCACTAACGCCTCTTCGTTAACAAATATTTCTGAACCGACAAGCTTTTGAGCAATATCACGATCATCTATACCTGCAACTTTGACCACAAGACCATTGTTATGTTTGCGCCAATCGGTAATTTCTACTGATTGCTTATTATTTCCTAATTTTAATGACCAAGGAAAATAGTCAAGTATGGCTTCAGAATCATCTGTAAATGAATGTATTTTCAACCAACCTTTGATGCCGTAGACTGCGCCTACTTTACCTAAGGTGACTTCTTTACCAATAACTTCCACAAATAACTCCTTTGACCTACCAGATTAATTAAGCTGCTTTTTGAGCATCTTTAACTAACTTGGCCACACGATCAGATACAGTTGCACCTTGACCAACCCAATGGTTGACACGGTCTAGGTCTAAACGTAATTTTTCCGCTTGACCTTGTGCTGTAGGGTTGAAGAAACCAACTTTCTCGATGAAACGACCATCGCGAGAGTTACGGCTATCTGCAACAACAACCTGATAGAATGGACGCTTCTTAGCGCCGCCACGAGCTAAACGAATGGTAACCATATCGTCCTCTATATAATTTAAGTGTTAAAACGAATTTTCCAGACATTTCCTGTCGACCAAGCGACAGAAAAGCTCGCGTATTCTACGCTTTTTGACCAACAAATCAACCTTATTAGTTGTTGTTATCATAAATTGTTCAATATTCAGCGTTTTTCATTCAGTAAATGTTTAGGTTTCTACACAAAACAAATTACCACAATATTTTCGTATGCTAATTGCCTATTCGGCTATATAATCCCGCGCTTTCAAAAGATGCAGCACAGTACTCTTTATCTAACTTCGCTTTATATAAGCAGGAATATCAATGACACAAGTTGCCAACAGCAGCGTAAAAGGATTAATGCTGGCACTGACCACTGCCATTATGTGGGGATTATTACCCTTGGCGCTAAAATCAGTATTAACCTTAATGGATGCCTATACCATTACTTGGTACCGTTTTATTTTTGCTGCATTTTTTGTTGGCTTATTATTATTGACGAAAAGACGCATTCCATTATCAATAGTGTCACACCCTAAAAGATTAAAACGTTTGTTTTTCGCAGCAGTATTTTTAAGTTTAAATTATATTTTCTACCTTAGCGCTTTACACTTTGTACCAGCAGAAACAGCGCAAATGCTAATACAAATGGCACCATTTTTAATGATTGTTGGCGGTGTGATTTTTATTAAAGAACACTTTAGTCGTGGGCAAATGGTCGGTTCAGTAGTATTAATCAGCGGGCTGATATTATTCTTTAATCAGCAATTTATTGCTAATGTCGGTTTAGGTAACGATGCATTTATTACTGGCTTTTTCATTATGTTAGCAGCAGCAACAACCTGGGCAGCATATGCTATTATCCAAAAAAAGATGTTGCGCTATTACAGCTCAAATCAGGTGATGTGGTGTATATATTTATCAAGCACTTTATTCTTTTTGCCTTTAGCAACTCCAAGCCAAATAACATCGTTAAATATTAGTGCGTTGTTACTACTGCTTTTTTGTTGTGCGAATACTTTAATTGCTTACGGTACTTTTGCTAAATCACTTGAGTATTTACCAACGGCCAAGGTCAGTGCGACATTAGCAATAACCCCCTTGCTCACCGTAATATTTGCTACGATAGCTGAATATTGCTGGCCACAGCACTTTCAAGCTCAACATTTAAATATGTTAGCGTATATTGGCGCTGGCTTTGTTGTACTGGGCTCAATGTTAACAGCACTTGGTGATAAAATATTAAGTAAAAAAAATATCCAAGCCATTAAACGTTATTTGTTATTATCTAAATAATTTCGCATTACTTAAGTGATATTTTCAAAACATAAAAAAAGCAGCTTAAGCTGCTTTTTTTTTATCGTTATGATAATTGATTAACGACCAAACATACCGCCGCCCATGCCACCCATTCCGCCGCCACCAGGAGGCATCATACCTTTCATTGAGCGCATCATTTTCTTCATGCCACCTTTGCCTGACATTTTCTTCATCATTTTTTGCATTTGGGTAAACTGTTTCAATAATTTGTTCACGTCTTGAATTTGAGTACCTGAACCCGCAGCTATGCGACGCTTACGAGAGCCTTTAATAATTTCTGGGCGCTGGCGTTCAGCTGGGGTCATTGAATTGATCATGGCTTCCATTCGAATAGTCACTTTATCATCCATTTGACCTTTCATTTGTTCTGACATATTGCCCATACCAGGCAATTTGTCCATCAAGCCCATCATGCCACCCATGCTTTTCATTTGTACTAACTGATCACGGAAGTCTTCTAAGTCAAAGCCTTTACCTGTTTTAACTTTTTTAGCAAGTTTCTCTGCTTGCTTACGATCAACCTTTTGCTCTACTTCTTCGATTAAAGAAAGAACGTCGCCCATGCCCAAAATACGTGAAGCAATACGATCAGGGTGAAAAGGCTCTAATGCTTCAATTTTCTCACCAACACCCATAAACTTAATTGGCTTGCCGGTAATATGACGGATAGATAAGGCAGCACCACCACGAGCGTCACCATCAGTTTTAGTTAAGATAACCCCAGTGAGAGGCAAAGCATCGTTAAATGCTTTAGCAGTATTAGCCGCATCTTGACCTGTCATTGCATCGACAGTAAACAGCGTTTCAATTGGATTGATTGCCGAATGTAGCTCTTGAATTTCAGCCATCATGTCGCCGTCAATATGCAAACGACCAGCAGTATCAACAATTAGCACATCAAAGAAGTTTTTCTTAGCGTGATCAATTGCAGCATTAGCAATATCAATTGGTTTTTGCTTTATATCACTTGGGAAAAAGCCAACATTAATTTCATTAGCTAAAGTTTCAAGTTGTTTGATAGCGGCCGGACGGTAAACATCAGCACTGACCACTAGCACCTTTTTCTTTTCACGTTCTGTTAAAAATTTAGCTAACTTTGCAACAGAGGTAGTTTTACCGGCACCTTGTAAACCGGCCATTAAAACTACCGCAGGAGGCGTGGCTTTTAAGTCAAGTGCTTCATTGACTTCACCCATAGCAGCTTCAAGTTCTGTTTGTACTATTTTTACGAAAACTTGCCCAGGCGTTAAGCTTTTTGAAACATCCTGGCCAACAGCACTTTCTTTAACTTTGGCAATAAACTCACGAATGACAGGCAAAGCAACATCTGCTTCTAATAATGCCATACGTACTTCACGCAACGTATCTTTAATATTGTCTTCGGTAAGGCGACCACGGCCACTGATATTTTTTAACGTTTTCGTTAAACGATCGGAAAGATTTTCAAACATGGATGACTCTAGTAATAGCTATACGCAAAAAATTGCCTCTATTATACCCGTACAAATAATTAGCGAAAGTAGAAGTTGTGCTTTTAGAATAATGACGCAATTTGATAAAGCAATAGATAAGAAAGAAAAAAGCTGGCATACAGATCAATATTCGCAAAAAAAACTATGGTAAACTGCTGTTAATTACATCACTTTTGGAATAAGTGTGAGTACTTTCATTTTATTTTTTGACAATTTACTGCAATTAAGTGCAGAGGCTAGTCCTTGGTTAATACTGGGGTTGTTAATTGCCGGCTTAATGAAAGCTTGGGTGCCTAGTAAAATTTTAAGCCGCCACCTAGGGCACGGTAACAAAGCAATTGTTAAAGCTGCTTTAATTGGTGCCCCATTGCCATTATGTTCTTGCGGCGTTATTCCAGTGGCTACAGAGTTAAGACGTTCAGGTGCATCAGCTCCAGCAACATCAGCATTCTTAGTAGCAACGCCAGAAACAGGTGTTGACTCAGTTTCGGTATCTTACGCATTATTAGGTCCAATTTTGGCCATATATCGTCCTATAACGGCAATTTTATCGGCAATTTTCACGGGGATTCTCGTCGCAAGTTCGAAAACTGCAGTTACAACTTCAACGCATAGTAACCAAAGCCAAGCAAGCAGTTGTTGCGCCAAGAAATCAGCCGAAGCTAAAGCTAAGGCAATAGAACAAGAGCAAAAAGCGAGTTCTTGTTGTGCCAGTAAAGTACAACAAAAAAACGACACTATCCTGGTAAAAACACTGGCAGGTGTTCGTTACAGTGCAACGCAATTAGTCGACGATTTAATTAAGTGGTTATTAGTGGGTTTGTTATTCGCCACTATTGTTCGCACTTTTGTCCCAGAATCATTTTTATTAAGTTACGGTAGTGGCCTTGGCGCAATGTTAGTTATGATTGCCATGTCAATCCCTATGTATATTTGTGCAACGGCTTCAACACCTATCGCCGCCGGTTTTATTTTAGCGGGTATATCACCAGGTACCGCTTTAGTCTTTATGATGGCAGGACCAGCAACCAATATTTCAACACTAGGTGTCATTAAAAATGAAATGGGTAGCTCAGTATTAGTGAAATACTTACTCGGTATTGGCATTTCAGCTATTGCTTTCGGTCTACTCTTAGACTGGGGCTTAAACTATTTTATGATAGATATTAGCCAGCAAATGCAGCACAGCCATGAAATATTACCTTATTGGTTTGGTTTAACATGTGCAGCTATATTAGTTTTCTTAGGCATTAAACCAATACGTAAACTATTGATATAAATACAAGCATAGTGATGGTCTCTGGCCTTTAATCTGCTAGAATCGCGTCACTAGCTAAGCTTATTTAGTTAACTTATGGACAGTTTTTAATTTTTTCGGAGCTCTTTGTGGAATTTTCAAGTATCAGTTCATTTACTGCCTTTGTCTGTTATAGCCTGGCAACACTCTCAATTTTGTCTCGTTTATTCCACCCCAAAGGGCCTAACTTAGTTATCACACTAATTTTTGCTTGTTTAGCGATTATTTTTCACGCCTTGAGTAATTCTCAATTTCTTTTTAGCGATAATAACCTAAACTTTTCTTTACCTAATGTGGTCTCGCTAGTCAGCTTAGTAATCACCTTAGTCATTTCAACCGTAGCCTTACGCTTTAAAGTAAACTTATTACTGCCAGTTATTTATGGCTTTGCCGGCCTTTGGCAACTTAGTATGATTTTTATTTCGCCAATGGGAAATATGGAAATTGTTGCCGATAAACTTGCGATGCTAAGCCATATAACATTAGCTTTAGTTGCTTATTGTATTCTAGTAATTGCGACACTATACGCCTTTCAGGTTGCCTACATTAATATGAAATTAAAAAGCAAAAACTTACAGGCGGTGAATCAACTGCCGCCATTAATGCAAGTTGAACGACAACTGTTTAGCATTCTATTAATTGGTAGTGTTTGTTTATTGGCCAGTCAAATTCTAGGTTTTGTTTTTTTAGAAGGCATGATCTCCAAGGAAAATGCCCATAAAACTATTTTATCGCTTATAGCCTGTAGCTTATATTTCATAACATTGTGGGGACACTTCAAGCAAGGCTGGCGTGGTCAACGTGTTTTATCGCTTACCGTTATTGCCACATTTATCTTAACCTTAGCCTATTTCGGCAGCCGATTTGTGAAAGAATTTCTCTTATTATAAGTTTTAAGGTATAAGTTAGTTTTATTACCCGTCGCGATACAATATCAAGATTAACCGACGGCTTTGATCAATTAAAATAGGATCCCATTTTTGGATAACATCTCAACAGATATGCTTTTTGTCATTCTCGGCATACTAATATTCATATCTGCGTACTTTTCTGGCTCTGAAACCGGCATGATGTCGATTAACCGTTATCGATTAAAGCACTTGGAAAAACAGAATCACCGCTCTGCTAAACGAGTCGGCCAGTTACTAAAACGCCCAGATCGGTTAATCGGTTTAATTTTAATCGGCAATAACCTTGTTAACATTGCTGCATCAGCAATAGCTACAATTATTGGCATTCGTTTTCTAGGTGATGTTTATGGTGTTTTAGCAGCGACAATTATCTTAACTTTAGTTATTTTAATTTTTGCCGAAGTTACACCTAAAACGTTAGCGGCGTTATACCCAGAAAAAGTTGCTTTTCCAAGCTCAATAATTTTATCTTTATTACTTAAGGTTCTATTCCCGCTTGTTATTGCTGTTAATTGGATCACCAATGGCATATTAGCCATGATAGGCATTAGTTCAGAGCAACGTGAACAGCACAGTTTGAGTTCAGAAGAACTACGAACAGTGGTAAATGAATCTGGTGCGATGCTGAAATCGCAAGATCAAGATATGTTAGTAAGTATCTTAGATTTAGAAAAAGTTACAGTTGAAGATATTATGATACCGCGCAATGAATTAGTCGGTATTGATATCAACGAAGATTGGAAGCGTATTCAAAAACAACTAACTCAATCAACACACACCCGCGTATTGCTTTATCGTGACAATATTGATGACGTGGTTGGTTATGTTCATATGCGTGATGCTTTAAGGTTAGTATCAAAAGGCCAATTTACTAAAGCAACGTTATTACGCGCAGTACGCGAGTTATATTTTATTCCAGAAGGAACACCACTGAATGTTCAACTGTTAAAATTTCAACGTGCAAAAGAGCGTTTAGGGCTTGTAGTCGATGAATACGGAGACATTCAAGGCTTAGTTACCCTAGAAGATATTCTTGAAGAAATTGTTGGTGATTTCACCACAACAATGACACCAACCACCAGCGATGAAGTTAATGTGCAACCAGACGGTAGCTATTTAGTCGATGGCAGCGCAACCGTGCGCGACATTAATAAAGAAATGACCTGGAGTTTTCCAACCGATGGTCCTAAAACTATTAATGGGATGATTTTAGAATACTTAGAAGATATTCCGGAAGCGAACTTAAGTGTTAGGATCGCCGGCTATCCGCTAGAGATCATTGAAGTAAAAGATAACATGATCAAAACCGTTAGGATCTTACCTGAGCTCTATGACGGTGAAGTTACTGAGAGCTAATTTAGCAAGTATATCTCCCACCAAACAACGAAGCACTGCATCTAATCGCAGTGCTTTTTATTTGTCATTAGAATTTTAGATTTTTGCCAATTAAAGCCAATTTATCTACTTGGCATGATCATTTGTATCAGATCTTGCTCAAAACTAGTGTTCACATATTGATAAACTTCAACTTCCGGACATTAATTCACGCTAGAACTAGTGCTAAAGATCGTCTTTAAACGAAGATTAAAGTCACTTTCTAGTATTTAGCGCTTAAAAATGATTAATTTCTTTGATTTTGTGGATAGAACTTTAATCATTGAAAGTTAATAACAAAGTTATACACAGGTTTAGATCTAAGGATCAAGTTTCCACAATTTCTGTGGATAACAAATGCAAGCCCTATTCCTATTAGGCTTTGTGTTTTGCAAACAATTTTTAATAAAAATATGAAGTTTTTTTATAATTTTTTTTTGGCTATTTTCTAGCCCGTATTCGCCCTAGAAATGTTGAAAAATAATACAATTTTGCATTCAGTTGGCAAGAAGTATGCAAGACTCAAGAAGTTCTGGCGGTAGGTTTTCCGAATCAGAAATAACCTAAAATAAGATTGTAAAAGGATAACAAACGTGATTAAAAAATAAGGCTTACTATTTTCATAGTAAGCCTTAAATAATTAAAAACTGAGGTATAAAAGCAACTAAGCTAAAACAATTTTTAGCGAGTTATTAACCGAAAAATAAGCGCCACAACCAACCATGATTAAGGTCTTTCTCACAACTCTTTAATTGACTACCGTAACGTTTTGCTCGGTTATCTACCTTACGAGCAACTTTCACTAGCCACGCCTTCTTTTTATAACTTTTACGTTTAAACCCGCCCCAACCTTCGTGGTAATTAAGATACTGGTTATAAGCATCCCATTTAGAAATTTTATTAATTTTTTGCGTTTTGAAAATAAACCAACCCATAAAATCGATTGCATCATCAAAATCATCACGGTCAGCGCCTGAGTTATCAGTTTCACGTACATAATCATCCCATGTCATGGTCTTTGCCTGAGAATAACCATAAGCACTACTAACACGTCCCCACGGGATAAAACCTAATAGATAATCTCGAGGCGGTAATGCGTCAGCTTTAAATGAGCTTTCTTGATACATCATACTCATAGGCACATGAATTGGCACACCCCAGCGCTCTCGGGCATCTTTAGCAGCGAAATACCAATCTCTATGTTCTCTAAATATTTCACATAAATTTTCAGGATTTTTTGGTGGACTTGTTGCACAGCTTGAAAGGGTTAAGCAAGCGAGCACTGAGATGATAAGCGTTTTAAAAAATGTCATTAATACATGGAGTTGGTTTTTAATAACAACATCATGCCAGAATATTTTTTCATTTTCAGGGAAATGTCGCAATTTTTTACACTTTCACTAAACTTTTTCATTAACCAACATTTTTCATTAGTCGACAATTAAGATATCAGGCAGAAAGCACTGACAATTAAAGTACTGTAAAAAGGCTAGAAAATAAAATTAAATTTTCGGAACTAAATCTATTTTATCTACTCATAGTTAATGAGAGAGTTATTCCCCTGAAGTGTTTTATGTTTTAGCGCACATTTATTTTACGATAAATGTGCTTTTTTTTAGCTGAAATTATGTGAATGATTGCAACATGCCAAAATTTAAGACAAGCAAGTCTATTAACCAAATCGTAAGCCATTGTTTAATTAGGGCATTTTCACATTAAAAATAAAACAAAAATAAATCGAACAAAAAATGAACTATAAAAATAAGCTGTGGTCAAATAACTTGAAAGCAAAACCTCCCTGGACTGCTTTCTTATTATTTGCAGCGCGTTGCCCTAACGCGCTTTTTTTTGTGCAGAAATTATCCATACTTCTCAAAAGCTACTGAATACAGTTATCAAATAACGGTTTAAATTAGCTAGGCAAAGTAATCACTTATAAACGTATCAAAGTCGACTGTATCCGCCTTTTCAATTGCAGATTGTGCTGCTAATGACTCAGCCGCTGTATCAGCAAAATACTGTGCACTATAAGCTTGATAATCTTGTGCTAACAACTGCTCTTTATAGGTACTTGCATTAGCCAATGCAATTTGAGTTAACGATTGCTGCTCAGTAACAACTTTTGATAAGATTTGTGCTGATGGCGTTAAATTAGCGTTGTTAATTTTTTCTGCTTCTGTTGCTAACGCTGTTTGATACAAGTTATTGCCATTGGCTTGATCAAGCAAAGTGGCAACATTTGCTAATTTAGTAAAAATTTCATTACCCCATTGAGGTATTGATTTATCTTTATCATGATCTTTAAGCAATAGTTCTGGATCGCGACCTCGCACGACTACCTGGTCCATATTTTCTTCACAAACGGCTTGTTCCGCACAGCTAAGTTCTGGGCTTGCTTCAAATAAACAATATGTTAGAAAAATATCTAAAAATCGAATTTGTTCAACACTAATACCGGTCGCTGAAAATGGGTTTACATCTAAAGCTCTAACCTCTATATATTCAACACCGCGATTTTTTAGCGCTTCTGAGGGTTTTTCATTAGGTTTAGCAACGCATTTTGGCCTAACAGGGGCATATAATTCGTTCTCAATTTGCAAGACATTAGCATTTAATTGCTGATATTCACCGTTCACCTTAATGCCAATTTCAGCGAATTTGTCGGATGGCAAGTTAATAGCGTTTTTAACGCCATCTAAATAACCAGACAAATTGTTATAACAAATTTGTAAAGATGATTGTTCACTGTTGGTATAACCTAAATCGCTCATTCTTAGCGAAGTGGCATGCTCTAAATACATATAACCTTTGTCAGTTTTCTTAAATGGCAAATTAGTATTTTTATTCTGTAAAAATGAACTGCATATAGCTGGCGAGCTACCGTATAGATATGGAATCAACCAACAAAAACGCTTGTAATTTCTTAATAAAGCAAAGTACTTCTCTGAGATATAATCATCAATTGGAATACTGCTTTTTTCAATTGCCTGCATGGATTGCCAAAAGCTCTTTGGAAAAGAGAAATTGAAGTGAATCCCGGAGATTACTTGCATCATACTACCGTAGCGGTTTTTCAAACCTTGACGGTAAACAGTTTTCATTTTGCCTATATTTGACTTACCGTATTGTGCCAGCGGAATTTTATCGTCATCTTCAACAAAACACGGCATACTCATTGGCCATAAAACCTCACCATCAAGTTGACTTAAAGTAAACTTTTGTACGTCTTCTAATTGTGAAATTGCAACTTCAGGTGCATAACTTACTGGAGTAATAAACTCCAATAAGGTTTCTGAATAGTCGGTGGTAATATTAGGATGAGTCAGCGCCGAACCTAATTTTTCACTGTGCGCTTGTTCAGATAATCGTCCTTTAGGCAGTACCCTAAGTGCTTCACGCTCTATACCACGGCCAATTTTGCTTAAAGATGCGTTATGACTTTCATTGCTAAAAGCGGTGATATATTCATTTAATGATAGTGTCAAAATAATTCCTGATGCGATACGCCAGTAAGTAAGAGCTATTTAAGGGTGAAACCTAAATTTTCAATGCCCACAGGCATTTATTATTATGTATTTATGCGCTAGGTCAAATAAATAAAGTATAAGCAAACATTTCTAAATACATTAATTACATGATAAAACCGCTACTCACAGGCAACTTTTACATTTTCAGTGTGCATTATAAAACCCTACGAGAGAATATTGACCCGAGTAAATCAATAAATATTTCTTTAACTTAACTGCCAAGAATTGCAATGGTAAATTAGGTTCCTTATTAGTCTGGCATACGGTAAAGTTAGCGAAAAATAATAAGAAAGGTTTGCCATGCAAGACAGCATTTTTAGTTTACTTCCTCCCCTTGTTGCCATTGTAATTGCTATTTGGCGAAAAAACGCTCTTTTCGCACTACTATGTGGCGTATTACTATGCCACTTATTAATTAGTAACGGTAATCCTATCGATGGTTTCAGCGGTACATTCCTTGGTATTAGTGACGTCTTTTTATCCCTAGGCAATGTTTACATTATTAGTTTCAGCTTAATGATTGGTGCTCTTGTTACTATCATGAATCAGTCGGGGGCAGTAAATGGTTTTATTAACCACTTAGCATCATTGAATTTAGTTAAAAATAGTCGCCAAGCTAGTGTATTACCGACAGTAATCGGTACTACTATTTTTACCGATACCAACCTAAGTATGTTCACTGCCGGCATGGCTAGCCAAAAGTTATTTGATCACCATAAACTAAGCCGCGCTCGCTTGGCATATCTGGTTGATTCCACCTGTGCACCAGTTAGCATTTTGTTTTTAGTTAATGGTTGGGGAGCTTATGTACTCGGCTTGCTAGACGGATACTCTTTTGATGACCCCGTTGGCATACTTATCGGCACAATTGGCTATAACATTTACGCTATCATCGCAGTCGCTCTTGCCTATTACACAGCCTTTAGTGGCAAAGTGTATGGCCCGATGAAGTACGCAGAATCACTTGTCGAGGAAAACAAGCAAGCAACGGTTGATAATATTGCGCCAGCTCGAATAATGTGGCTGCCCATGCTCTCATTACTCGTTGGCACATTTGTATTGCTTTGGTTTACTGGCGATGGTGATATACGTCGCGGCTCAGGCGCATTTTCCGTTTTTTGGTCGGTGATTGCAGCACTAGTATTCTTAATCATTCTGGTACTTGGCCATCAGCTAATGGCATTCAAGCAAATAATGTCGGCAGCAGTTCAGGGCATTAAACACATGTCACCAGTGGTAGCGATATTAGTTTTATCCTTTGCTTTTGGTGACGCTATAAAAGCACTTGGTACAGGGGTTTACGTTAGCCAATTAATTAATGTTGACGTACCACTATTTTTAATCGCGCCAATTCTATTTGTTGCAGCCGCTATTATGGCATTTGCTACTGGCACTTCATGGGGTACGTTTGCGATATTAATCCCAATTGCGGTACCTATTGCCCAGCAAAGCGGCCTACCTGTTGAATTTTTAGTTGCTGCGGTACTCGGTGGTGGTATTTTTGGTGACCACGCATCTCCTATCTCTGACACAACTGTTGTTGCCTCTATTGCCAGTGGTTGCGATCACTTCGAGCATGTGAAAACTCAGTTGCCATATGCCTTAGTTGGCGCAGCATTAACTATAATTACTTATATTGCCATTGGCTTGAGCTTTTAATAAACCGTCATGACAAAAATGAATACGATTAAACTAGTTGATGAAGAAGTTGATTTTTTAGTTGTTGATAAGCCCAATGACGTTAATTTTCATGATGAAGAAAACACAGGTTTTGGTTTTTACTCACAAGTAAAAAAGTTCGCAGCAGCGCAGCTTGGTGTTGAAGAACTTTATCCTGTCCATCGTTTAGATAAAATGACTTCGGGCTTAATTATATTTGCAAAAAATATTAATACCGCCCGAGCATTCCAGTTAATGTTTGAACAGCATGAAGTCGAAAAATATTACTTAGCTATCGCTGACGGTAAACCCAAAAAGAAGCAAGGCCTGATCAAAGGCGACATGGAGAAAAGCCGTCGTGGTATGTGGAAGTTAATGCGAACCACGGAAAATCCTGCAATCAGCCAGTTTATCTCCAGTAGTATTGCCGTTAAAAGACGAATATATTTAATCAAACCTCATTCGGGTAAAACACACCAAATTCGCGTTGCATTAAATAGCTTAGGTGTGCCTATTTTAGGTGATCCTTTATATGGTAATAACACCGAGACTGATCGTGGGTACCTACACGCTTTTGCAATCAAATTTACCTTAGAAAATAAAAGCTATCAGTATTGCCAAATGCCAACTTCTGGTGATGAATATAGTACCTCAGCAACGATCGCAGAAATTGAAAAGCTAACCCCTCCATGGCAACAACCTTGGCCCAAAATATAGATTAAGAAGCTACAAGCAATTACTGTAATCGAAAAAATCATCCTTTCTATATTTTCTTCCCCCTAAACTGAGTATCTCTACTTTAAAATTAAAAAAGGGAGCTTTCGCTCCCTGTTTTTAATTACACTAATTTATTGTTATAGCGAGTGCCAAAATACAATAGCAATTGCTGTTGGGCAAACAAACTTAGTGTACCAAGGCCAGATTTTCCAAAATAAAGAGTGCTCTACCATATCATTGCCCTCTTTAAGTTCAGTTAAAATGTCATTGCGATACCAAATCCAACCAACAAAAACACAACAAAGCATGGCAATAATCGGCTGTCCGTATTGGGTGGCAAGTACGGCAACAAAATCAAGCATAAAGCTAATATTAGTGATAATAATAGCGCTAAGAATAAAAATACCGATACCAATATAAGTGGTTACTTTTTTGCGCTCTATTTTATGGCGTTCAACCGCGTATGAAACCGGCCCTTCTAACATAGATATTGACGATGTTAATGCTGCCACCGACATTAAAATAAAGAATGCCAATGCTACATATAAACCAATACTACCCATGCTATTAAACAAACTAGGCAATACAGTAAACACTAAACTTGAGCCTGAAATTAAACTGCCATCTTCAGCAAAAATTGCCACACCTTGCGCTTGAGCAACATACATAGCAGGAATAATAAGTAAGCCAGCTAAAAAGGCAATCGAGACATCAATTAGAGTAACTTGCGCACCTAATGTAACTAAATTCTCTTTTTTCGAAATGTACGAGCCGTAAATAACCATAACGCTGGTACCCAATGACAATGAAAAGAATGCTTGCCCTAAAGCACTAATTAACAAGTCAGGTTCGAAAACTCGGCTAATGTCTGGATTTAAGTAAGCATTAACCCCCTCTCTTGCACCTTTTAAGGTCATCACATATGAAATTAAGCCGAGCAGTAAGAAAATCAACAGGGGCATCAAACGTTTTGACCATTTCTCAATACCTTCTTCAACACCACGGCGAATAATAAAAATAGTCAAAAACATAAACAATGCGCAAAACAACAAGTTACGCTGTAGTGATTGGGTAATCACCCAGTCGGCTGCTGACCCCATACCAAGTAAACGGGTAAAAGGTTCAACTGCATACGACATCATCCAGCCAGCTAAAATACCGTAGAAACTTAAAATAAGTGCAGCACAAATGATGCCACCAAAACCAACAACAAAGGCAAAACGTTTGTGAAATAAATTACGTGATACTTTCTGTAAAGACGTTACCGCATTTGCCTGACCATATCGACCAATCAGTAATTCAGCCATAAAAGCGGGATATGCCAAAGAAAAAGCAAGTACCAGATAAACTAGAACGAAGGCAGCACCACCATTACTTGCTGTTTGGGTGGGAAAACCCCAAATATTGCCTAAACCCACTGCAGAACCTGCAGCAGCCATAATAAAACCTATGCGTGAACTAAACGCACCTCTAGAAGCAGCCATTTAAAACCATCTTATTATTATTCGGATGTAGCTTAATCTACTTAAACTCATAACAAAAAAACAGCGTTTATTACGAAAAAGCCTATTGAAAGTAACTTTAAGGGAAATTCTATGCGTAAACTTTTACTTACTGTTTAAATTACAGGCAAAATAGATATACAAAAAATAAAAAAGAGGCAATTAGCCTCTTCTTAAAATATAAAACGTTTATCACCAAAACAAACCTTGCGAATGGTGATTAAGATTTAATATTAATCTCTGAAATTATTAAACTGAAAAGATTGCTCTAATTCAGCTTCTCTCACTAACTTCATTACTGCTTGTAAGTCATCACGTTTTTTACCCGTTACGCGTACTTGTTCGCCTTGAATAGACGCTTGCACTTTTAACTTACTATCTTTAATCAACTTCACAACTTTCTTAGCTACTGGCTGCTCAATACCTTCTTTAAAAGTTACTATTTGGCTAAAATTTCTTCCTGAACTCTCTACAGCGCCTAATGTTAAGGCTTTGGCATCAATATGGCGTTTTGCTAACTGCGCTCGTAACATATCTGCCATTTGCTTTAAACGTGCGTCAGCATCACCTTTCATGGTTACCGCTGGGCTTTTCCAAGTAAAGCTGGCATCAACACCACGGAAATCAAACCGAGTTGATAATTCGCGAGTTGCGTTATCGGTCGCATTTCTAACTTCTTCCAAATTAATTTCGGAAACAATATCCATTGAAGGCATAATAAATCTCAATTTTGAAAAATTATCGCTATATTATCAATAACAGCTTGCAATATCATCACTAAGCTTGACATTCACTAGCAATAAAATATCAGCACTTCACTATTAAAGGCATTGAAGAGAGATAGTTTTACCACCAGAGCCCTGATATGATATCAAGCACCTAGATTCAATATTACTTTTGCCACACCTTAATGAAAAGTCGCTACCACCTATCTATTCTGACCGTTCTTATTACACTATTTTTTGCACTGTATTTTAGTTCAGAAGAATTTAGAAGATTAGTTTTTCGCAGTACTCAAATAGACTCAATTGGTCATATCATTAGCTTCTTCGCATTAACTTGGGTACTGCATAGCATTTTAAAATTACCACTACTAAATACCATGCTTACAGTAGCTTTTTACGGCGCGTTAACTGAACTAGGGCAGTATTACTTGGGCTTTCGTAGCGGTGAGTTTAATGACTTCTTCTCAGATCTGGTTGGCATAGCCCTCTTTGGGCTAGTCCGCTGGTCTATTCTTATGTACCGTAATCGTAGTGGCAATAGGTTATAGCCTTGAATATTGTCATTATTGGCCAAGGGGCTATTGGCTTACTTTGGTATCATAAATTATCAAAACAGGCTAGCAACCAAGTCAGTTTGCAATGTTCAGCACGAATAACTCAAGCCCCCAAACATTCGCTATTTACAGATAGAGAAAACCACACAACTTCTCAGCCGTTAACCTTGGCAACCGCAAGTGACTTGCAGACTGCAGATATGATTTTGGTATGCCTAAAGTCTTATAATATCGCGCCATTACTTCCTTCTTTAGCAAAAACAGTAAGTGCAAGCACTAGTGTTATTTTTTGCCATAACGGCATGATTAACCCACAGCAATTTTTAGTACTCAACCAACCTTGTTATACACTACTAACCACACACGCCAGTAAAATTATCGAACCATTTCATGCTAAACATACCGGACTTGGTCATAACGATATTGGCTTAATTTGTGGCGACGCTGAAAGAACTCAGCAAGAAAAAGTCATTCAATGCTTAGCTGAGGCGCTACCAACAGTATCCTTCAGTGAAAACATTAATACCAAGCAGTGGCTAAAGCTAGCGATTAACTGCGTTATTAATCCAATAACGGCTATTAATAATATTGCTAATGGCGCAATAGTACATACTCAATTTCAACAGCAAATAGCGATGATATTAAAAGAAGTCGTCTTGATTGCAGAACATAACGGTGTGTTATTTGATCATCAGCAATTAATAGCACGAGTACTGACTGTCGCTAAAGACACGGCCGATAACTGCTCGTCAATGCGTAGTGATATTCTACAACAGCGACGTACAGAAATAGATGATATTAATGGTTATGTCGTTAATTTAGCGAAGCGTTTAAATATAACGCTAGTGGAAAACGAACGCTTAGTGCGTGAAATAAAAGTGCTTGAATATCATAATAAGTAAAAGCCAAACCTAATTAATGCTGAATATTAAATGTTAAAAAGGCCATTAAGCAATCAATGCTCATGGCCTTTTTTATATTTAAATTTAATTTATTGACTGCTACTCTTACAGAAGTTAAATCTACGGCCGATAAACCTTAACGTTAGTAAAACCAGCGCCTAATAAGTACAAAGCTTGTAGTTTGCTCATTATCCCTTGGTCACAATACAATAAATAGTCTTTTGATTTATCTAAATCACCAAACTGAGTGGCTAATTTATAGAAAGGTAAATGCTTAACTTCAACACCATCAATTTCCAACGGGTTTTCATCTTCTTCTTCTGGGCTACGGATATCGAGTACCACTGAATTTTCTGGAATGTTATCTAAGGTATCTACAGCGTGAATTTCTTCTTCACTTTCTTTACCAATATCGCGAATATCAAAAACACGTGCTTGTTCAACAACATTGTCTAAAATAGATAAGTCAAAATTTGCTTCTTCTGCTTCAACTTTTGATAGCACAGCTTTTACTGTTGGTTTTTTCGAAATAACACCACAGTATTCAGGAATGGTTTTAGCAAAATCTTCCGTACCTATTTTACGCGCAATATCAATAATATCTTGCTTATCATAAGCTGCTAGCGGTCGTAAAATAAGGGTGTCAGTTACTCGGTCAATTACATTTAGGTTTGTTAATGTTTGGCTTGATACCTGCCCTAGCGCTTCACCTGTAATCAAAGCTTGAATGCCCATTTTCTCAGCGACTTTGGCAGCAGCACGCATCATCATACGTTTTAACACGACACCCATTTGGCCGTTTTCAATATTTTCTAATATTTCAGCAACAACTGGCTCAAAATCAACGGCAATAAATTTCACTCGATGCGAAGCGCCATACTTATTCCATAAATAGTGGCTAACTTGTTTAACACCGACTTCATGCGCTGCACCACCTAAATTGAAGAAACAATAATGTGTTCGCGCACCTTTTTTGATCATTTGATAACTGGCAACACCTGAGTCAAAACCACCCGACATTAATGACAACACGTCTTCTTGGGTAGCAATAGGGAATCCACCCAGCCCTTGATGGCGCTCAGTAACAATAAATAAGTTTTCGTTTTTAACTTCTAAATGTACGGTAACATCAGGGTTCTTTAACTTTACACGTGCCGATTCAACTTGTTGATTTAAACCACCGCCAACATATTGTTCAACTTTCAATGAGTTAAAATCATGATTGCCAGTTCGCTTTACCCGTACACAGAAGCTCTTATTTTCGATATTTTTCGCATGTACTGCCAAAGTTTTTTCATAAATATCGTGCACATCGGTAAAGCTTGTCTGTTGAACTTCAATGAAAAGAGGAATGCCAGGAATACACTTTAAGGTTTCAATTAACTTTAATCGGTTTTCAGGTGAGTTATTAGCAGTATTAACTTCTATATTGTCCCAGTTCATTCGTGTAGTAACTTGCTCATCAACACGACGCAAAACATTTTTTATACTTGACTCTAAAATCTTAGTAAAACGTTTACGCACCGGACGGCTTTTAATGGTAATTTCAGCCTGCAATTTAACAATAAATTTCATCAATAATAACACCCACATGTAGAATGGCGCGCATTATACACTAAAATTCAATATATACCCAAGTCAGCTAATGGCCCAATTTTAAGCAATATTAGGTAACTATTAACGCTCCTGTGCATCGACCCACAAATACACATTAACACTGTAATTTCATGACTTACAAAGAACGAACATGTACTTGCGTTATTGCCCATATGGATATAGATACTTTGCTTTAGTCAGGAACAAAAAACTGACCGTACATCGACGTGCATGGATGCACTAATGCCTTGAAAGATAGGATGTCTGAGAAAGGCCTGTACATAAAAAAGGAGTACATCGCTGTACTCCTTTTATTTGGTTTTGTATCATCAACAAGCTTTAGTGCTTAACAAAGTTACTCTTGCTTTATTGACACCGGCTCTGTTTCTTTCGCCTTACCTTGGTTAATGGCAATTTCAACACGACGATTTAAGCGACGATTCAAGCGATTAGTATTCGGTACTAATGGACGAGTATCCGCATGGCCAACCACTAATAAACGTGATTGGTCAAAGCCTGGCACTTTAATAATTTCATGGGCTATAGCAACCGCACGTTTACTGGATAAATCCCAATTTGAGGTAAATAATTCCGAATTAATACCTTGGTTATCGGTATTGCCTGAAATCATAATTTCACCTGGTACGGTATTTAACAATAAACCTATTTCTCGCATAATCGGTTTAAACTGCGGTTGTAAAAATGCTGAACCCGATGGAAATGAACCATTCTCACGAATGCGAATGATCACTTGCTGTCCTAAGGACTCAAGCTCAATCGCACCATCTTGAATTTGTTGTTCAAGTTGGTCTGCTATTTTTTTAACTAAGTCATTCACTTGCTCTTGAGATGCTTGCTCTAGCTCATCTTTAGCTTTTTGCATAGCTTGTGCCGACATTTCGTCTGCGGTACTTTGTGATTGACCACCACGTTCAGTACCTCGCTGCTCTTGTCGGCCACCGGCTGAGGTTTCATCACCAGCTTGGAACTCCAACATTTGTTGGGTCATTTCCATAGTTTGTTGCTGAATAACTTCTATTGGCGTCGGCTCAGGCTTACCGGGACGAAACTCTTGGGCAATAATACTCGTCCCTTTAGGAATATCCTTTACTTCAATTTTATTTTGTACACCAAAGGCAAATTTCATCGAGCCAGCTATTTGCTTAAACTTTAAAACATCCATTTCGGAAAAAGACAATAGCAAAACGAAAAAGCACATTAGCAGTGACATTAAGTCAGCGAATGTTCCCATCCAAGCCGGTAGCCCGGGGGGCGGACATTTACATTCTTCTTCCATACCTTTTCCCCCTACTCTTCAGTGGTACTAATTGTACGTTTGCTTTCAGCAAGATAATTCTTCAATAAACCTTCAATAACACGAGGGTTTTGGCCATCTTGAATACCTAGCACGGCATCAAGAATCAGCTGTTGGTTCATTTTTTCTTCATTTAAACGCAATTTAAGTTTATTGGCGATAGGAATGGCAATAACGTTAGCTAGAAAGGCACCATAAAGCGTTGTAAGTAAGGCTACCGCCATCGCAGGACCAATAGCTTTTGGATCATCCATGTTTGATAACATAGCAACTAGACCGATTAAGGTACCTATCATTCCCATCGCTGGCGCAACATCTGCTAATCCCATCATCATACCGATACCCGTTTCATGACGCTCACTGGTCAAGGTGATATCTTTTTGTAAGGTACCTCGCACTACATCAGCATCGTGGCCATCAACAAGCATATCAACACCTTTCTGCATAAAGGCATTCGAAATTTCAGCTTCTTCTAATGCTAAAAAGCCACCTTTACGTGCTGCATCAGCCATTTCAACTGACTTTTCAATAAGCTCATCAGGTTGTTCAATTTTAAATAAGAACGCCTTTCCGGCAATTTTTCCGATAGTGAAAAACTGTCCCATATTATAATTAGAAAGCACGACAAATATTGATCCACAAAAAACAATCAATATCGATTGAGTATCAACGAACATATTAATGTCGCCACCTAAGATCATTGCCATTACAATAAAGCCAATAGCGCCAACCATTCCCAATAGCGTTGCTAAATCCACAAATGCCTCCAATAAATTCTTTAGATATACTCGCTAAGTTGATAATACCTGATGAATAGGTGTTAGGCGAATACTTATATTTTTCCGTATACTCGTATTATCGCCCATATTGTCAATAACTTAACCAGCAATTTTTATTATATTTCCAACCAGCTTAATTTCATCATTAATTGACCCAGCGCCTAAGCTAAGGTAAGTTTGCGCCTAGAGTTCATATCAGGCTGAAAAAAGTCCATGGCAAGAAAGAAAATCGAGAATTTAAGCTTCGAAGAGTCCTTAGCTGAATTAGAAAATATTGTACAAAATTTAGAACAAGGCGAGCTTAGTCTTGAAGATTCTATGACTTTATTTGAACGCGGCTTAACATTAAGTCAGCACAATCAAGAGAAGCTACAAGGTGCCGAGCAGCAAATTAATATTCTGCTTGAAAAAAATGGCAAAGCACAACTGGAATCATTTGTTGTTGATGAGAATAATACCAGTGACTAAACTTACCAATATTGAGCGAGTACAAGCACGCATTGATGATTACTTAATCAGTAAACTCGACAACTTGCCGATTAATGATGAAAAACTACACGCCGCCATGCGTTATGGTTTGCTCATTGGTGGTAAGCGCATGCGCCCTTATCTTGCATATATCACAGGCGAAGCACTGAATGCGAAACAAAGTGATATTGATGGTGTTGCCGCAGCATTAGAATGTATTCATGCTTACTCACTACTACATGACGATTTACCCGCGATGGACGATGATGACTTACGTCGTGGGCAACCAACTTGCCATAAAGCATTTGACGAAGCGACAGCTATTCTTGCTGGCGACAGTCTACAAACTTTAGCGTTTGATATTATTGCTAATCACCCATTTTCAGCTGACATTGCGGCAAAACGTATCGAACTATTGCGACTCTTGGTAAATGCCAGTGGCTACCAAGGTATGTGCGGCGGACAAGCCCTTGATTTAGCCGCTACTGGTAAAGCAATTTCATTACAAGAATTAGAAACCTTACATTCATTAAAAACTGGCGCATTACTCGAAGCGTCAGTGATGATGGCTGCACAATGCAGCACAATAGCTTCAGACAACGATAAAAAACAATTGGCTCACTTTGCCAAGCTTATTGGTCTTGCATACCAAGTTCGTGACGACATTATTGACATAACGTCAACAGAAGAAGAGCTAGGAAAACCTGCAGGTTCTGATCTTGAAGCTAATAAAAGCACCTACCCAGCATTACTTGGTTTAGCGGGTGCGCAAGAAAAAGCTGACAACTTATATCAACAAGCGCTTCAAGCTTTAGCGACTTTGCCCTACAATACACAGAATTTATCCGATTTTGCGACCTTCATCATTAATCGCAAACATTAATATTTTAAATTAAATAGAATAATATGACTACGAACCTAACTGAATACCCTTTACTGGCTAACATCAATACTCCTGATGATTTACGTAAATTAGATCAAAATCAATTGGCACAAACCAGCGAAGAATTAAGACGTTACCTATTAAATTCAGTCAGTAAAAGTAGTGGCCATTTTGCCTCAGGTTTAGGGACTATCGAACTAACCGTTGCCTTACATTATGTTTATAACACTCCTTTTGATCATTTAATTTGGGATGTGGGACATCAAGCATACCCACATAAAATATTAACTGGTCGACGTGACCAATTACATACCATACGCCAAAAAGATGGTTTACACCCATTTCCATGGCGTGAAGAAAGTGAATACGATGTATTGAGTGTTGGTCATTCAAGTACTTCAATTTCCGCAGCACTCGGTATGGCTGTTGCGGCTGAAAAAGAAGCGAAAAATCGTAAAGTAGTTGCTGTTATAGGTGATGGCGCTATGACCGCTGGAATGGCATTTGAAGCATTAAATCACGCCGGTGATATCAACAAAGATATGTTGGTGATTTTAAACGACAATGAAATGTCAATTTCAGAAAACGTTGGCGCATTAAATAATCACTTAGCAAAAATGTTATCGGGAAGCTTATACACTGGCATTCGTGAAGGTAGTAAGCGCATACTTAATAACATTCCACCTATTAAAGAATTAGCAAGTCGTGCTGAAGAGCACTTGAAAGGCATGGTGGTACCAAGTACATTTTTTGAAGAGTTAGGTTTTAATTATATCGGCCCAATTGACGGCCATGATGTCGATGGCTTAGTTGATACCATTTCGAATATGCGTAACCTTAAAGGGCCACAAATACTGCACATTGCCACGAAAAAAGGTAAAGGCTATCAGCAGGCCGAGCAAGACCCAATTAAATATCACGCAGTACCTAAGTTTGACCATACAGAAACGAGCTTGCCAAAAAGTGCACCGAGTTTACCGACTTACTCTGCAATCTTCGGTGACTGGTTATGTAAAACCGCCGAACAAGATGCAAACCTGGCAGCAATTACGCCAGCGATGCGCGAAGGCTCAGGCATGGTTGAATTTAGCCAACGCTTCCCACAACAATATTATGATGTTGCGATTGCCGAGCAGCACGCAGTAACCTTTGCTGCAGGCTTAGCCATAGGTGGTCGTAAACCTGTGGTTGCTATTTATTCAAGCTTCTTACAACGAGGCTATGATCAATTAATTCATGATGTTGCCATTCAAAACTTACCTGTGCTTTTTGCTATTGACCGTGCTGGTATTGTTGGTGCTGATGGTCCAACCCATCAAGGCTCATTTGATTTAAGCTTTATGCGTTGTATTCCAAATATCACCATAATGACGCCGTCAGATGAACGCGAATGTCAATTGATGTTAAATACCGGTTACCAGTTAAATTCCCCGGCTGCGGTTCGTTACCCACGTGGCAGTGGCAATGGCGCGACTTTGCCAACAATTAATGAAACCATCGAAGTAGGTAAAAGTAAGCAAATTCGCGCAATAACAGAAAATGAGCTAGAAACTAAAATTGCCATCCTCAACTTTGGTACCACTTTAGCGGAAGCGAAATTAGCGGCAGATTCACTAGATACGACGCTAATCGATATGCGCTTTGTTAAGCCGCTAGATACTGCAATTATCAACGAATTATGTGCTACCCATGATGTAATAGTTACTGTAGAAGATAATGCCATTGCAGGCGGTGCAGGCTCTGCAGTTAACGAATTTATTCTGAATCAAGGAATGATGAAAAAAGTACTTAATATTGGCTTACCTGATAACTTTATTAAGCACGGTACACAGGCAGAAATTCATCAAGAATTGGGGCTCGATAGCCAAGGTGTCATTGAAAAAATAAAGCAATTTATTGCTTAGGCAATACGCTTCAATAAAACTCCTAAAAGCCGAAAGCGACTAAAAAAAAGCGATTTGAATAACTTCAAATCGCTTTTTTAATATTAGTTACTGCATGTTGTTATATAAACCAAGTAAAAGCAACATACAGTGTTAAACACAATACATGCTTAGTCAGCAATATATTCAACCACTTCTAAGCCAAAGCCTGATAGTGAATGATATTTAGTTTGCGAGCTCAATAAGCGCATTTTACTAACACCTAAGTTAGCAAGAATTTGCGAGCCAACACCAACATTCCGTGAGCCAACATGACGCTTAACTTCTTTTACACTTTCACCAGCATCTAGCTTGGCATATTTTTCAACTTGGGAAATTAGTTCCATCGGCGACTCATGTTTACCTAGTAACACCAAGACACCGCCTTCTTTACCAATTTTTTCTAACGCATCAGCCATCGGCCATTTAGCAACACTTTCACGCTGACTAAATAGTAAATCTCTAAAGGTATTCTCTAAATGAACACGCACTAACGTTGGCTCTTCAGCTTTAATTTCGCCTTTCGTTAAAGCAAAATGAGCTTGTCCATCAATAGTATCTTTAAATACTGTTAAATCAAAATCACCAAATGCCGTTGGTAGCTTGCATTGAGAAATACGCTCAATAGTTGTTTCATTGGCATTTCGGTATTCAATTAAATCGGCAATAGTGCCCATTTTTACGCCATGTTTTTCAGCGATAATCTCTAAATCTGGGCGACGCGCCATAGTGCCGTCTTCATTCAAAATTTCAACAATAACAGCAGCAGCTTCTAGCCCAGCTAACCGTGCTAAATCAACACCAGCTTCCGTATGGCCAGCACGATTTAATACGCCGCCATCTTTGGCAATAAGTGGAAAAATATGACCAGGTTGCACTATCGAGTTATGATCTGCGTCTTTAGCGACAGCCGCTAAAACTGTTGTCGCACGATCTGCCGCAGAAATACCAGTTGTTACGCCTTCAGCCGCCTCAATTGACACGGTAAAGTTAGTAGTAAATTGTGCGTCATTTTTATCAACCATCAGTGGCAGTTTTAACGCCTCACAACGATCAGCCGACATCGGCATACAAATAAGACCACGACCATGTGTTGCCATAAAGTTAATTGCTTCTGGTGTAACCTTTTCTGCCGCCATAATGAAGTCACCTTCATTTTCGCGATCTTCATCATCCATTAAGATGACCATTTTACCTTGAGCTATATCGTCGATAATCTCTTGTGGCGTGTGTAAATTCATGACAACCTCTTTATTTAATAAAACCACTACGCGCTAATAGCGCATGCGTAACACCTGACTCTGTTGGCTTGTCAGCCGTTTGCTTGGTAAGTAATCTTTCTATGTAGCGGGCAATCAAATCAACTTCGAGGTTAACTTTACTGCCAACTTGGTATTTATTGATAATTGTTTGCTCTGTGGTATGCGGAACTATCGTTAAACGAAATTTATCTTCCGTTAAACTATTCACAGTTAAACTCGTTCCGTCAATGGTAATAGAGCCCTTTTCGGCAATATATGCCGATAAATCGGCTGGCATAGTTAACCAATAATCAATGCTGTTGCCTTTATGTTCAATAGCAGTAATTTCGCTTACCGCATCAACATGCCCTGAAACCATATGACCACCGAAACGAGTCGTTGGCAGCATAGCTTTTTCAAGATTTACGCTATCACCTATTTGATAATGCGCTAAACCAGTTCTAGTTAATGTTTCACTCGAAACATCAGCACTAAAACTGGCATTATCAAACGCAACAACTGTTAAACAAATACCATTCGTCGCGATAGAATCGCCTAATTTAACATCTGATAAGTCAAGTCCCCCGGTGGCTATGGTGACTCGTGCGCCATCACCTGAGGTATTAATTGCTTTTAACTGGCCAACGGCCTCTATAATTCCTGTAAACATTGACTATTTATGCCTATTTAATTCTCTTGTTAAAAGCGACAGCTACTTCTAGCCACCACACACTTACTATTAATGAGTAAATTTTGCCGTTATGCGAATATCTTTACCGACCATACGTGTATCTGTTATTTCAATGTTTTTCGCATCAGACAATTGCAAAATATTTGGCATATTCACTAAACTTTTGCCATCGCTACCAAGTAATTTCGGTGCTTGAAATAACACTAACTCATCAACTAAATTTTCACCAATAAAAGCCCCGGCTAGCTGAGCACCTGACTCAACCAAAACATCATTTAAGCCTTGTTTGGCTAAGAATGACAATAACAGCTCAAGATCAATGTAATCACTGCCAGCAACTTTTGGAATACAAACTTGTTCTACAGAATGAGGCCAAGTATGGCTGTTTTCAATGGTATGGCGAATTAATAATATTTTACCTGCTTGCTGAAAAATTGGCAGATCGGGAGTTAAGCGATTTTTGCCATCAATAATAATACGAACCGGTTGCCTTACATCATCTTCTGCGTAACTTTTTTTCAATTCACCTAGTGCTTGCCAGCGTACATTCATTTTAGCTTGGTCAAAAAGTACCGAGTCAGCGCCGCAAATAACACCGCAACTTTGCGCTCGTAATCTTTGTACATCAGTGCGTGCTTGGCTACCCGTTATCCACTGGCTTTCGCCACTTGCCATCGCTGTTTTACCATCTAAACTGGCGGCCAGTTTGCAACGTACATAAGGTTTTTGGGTAGTCATTAAATGAATAAAGCCAGGGTTAAGCTCTCGGGCATCTTGTTCGAGTAAGCCAAATTGCGTACTTATGCCTTCGGCTTCTAATATTTTTAACCCTCGGCCAGAAACTTTAGGGTTAGGGTCAACCATAGCGGCAATAACATGCTTAACTTGTGCTTTAACGAGAGCTTCGGCGCAGGGTGGCGTTAATCCGTAATGACTGCACGGCTCTAATGTGACATAAGCTGTTGCGCCTTTTGCTTTCTCACCTGCCTGTGCTAATGCATGTACCTCAGCATGGCCCTCTCCTGCTTTTTTATGAAAGCCTTCTCCAACTATTTCACCATTTTTTACCAATACACAACCCACCCTAGGGTTGGGCGACGTTGTATAATGTCCATGCCTTGCTAATTGTATAGCACGCTGCATAAATTGATGATCTTCAGTTGAAAAGCTTGTCATTATGGCTCTCTGGATAACTTAAATAATGATTTAAATTTGTTTGTTAAAATTGTTCTTATTCGCTATCACCCAAGCGAGCAATTTCTTCACCAAACTCTTTAATATCTTCAAACGAGCGATACACTGAGGCGAAACGAATATAAGCCACTTTATCTAAACTCTTAAGCTGCTCCATAATAATAGTTCCTAGCATTTCGCTAGAAACCTCGCGCTCGCCAGTGGCACGAAGTTTAGATTTCAGTTTATTAATGGATAACTCCATCTCTTCCGTACTCACAGGCCTTTTTTCCAGTGCTCGCACTAGACCATTACGCATTTTATCTTCATTAAATGGTTCACGTGAGCCGTCACGCTTAATAATGCGTGGCATAACGAGTTCTGCACTCTCAAAAGTAGTATAACGTTCATGGCACACTAAGCACTCACGACGGCGACGAACCTGATGGCCGTCAGAAACTAAGCGAGAGTCGATAACTTTTGTATCGGTGGCTGAACAAAAAGGACAATACATTAATGAGTTCCGTAGTAACGAGTGATGATTAAAGTAAGTCGCCATTTTAATTGAAAACAGTTCATTAAGCTAAAAATCTTATTCGGAATTATAAAAATCTCAATAACGTGATATGAAAGTGCTGTTTATTTTCTTCAAGAAACAAAAAATGGCCACAAATTGTGACCATTTTTAGATAATTCCGTTTTAGATAAGCAGAGCTTTTGTTCTCCGCTTATCTATAGGTAATTACTTGTAAACAGGGAAACGTGTACATAACTCTTTAATACCCGCTTGTACATTTTTAATCGTTTCTTCATTGTTAATATCATCTAAAATATCACATACGAATGTTGTGATTGCTTTAGTTTCTTCAACACCAAAACCACGACGAGTAATAGCTGGTGTACCTAAACGTAAGCCAGACGTTACAAATGGAGAACGAGGATCGTTTGGTACTGAGTTTTTATTTACTGTGATATGTGCACGGCCAAGCGCTGCATCAGCATCTTTACCAGTAATATCTTTATCAATCAAATCAAGAAGTAACAAGTGATTCTCAGTACCGTTCGAAACGACTTTATAACCACGTTCCTGTAATACCGCAACCATAGCTTTAGCGTTATCTAAAACGTTTTGCTGATAAGTTTTAAACTCAGGAGATAATGCTTCTTTAAACGCTACCGCTTTAGCAGCGATAATATGCATTAATGGGCCACCTTGACCACCCGGGAATACAGCACTGTTTAACTTTTTGTAAATTGCTTCATCGTCACAACCAGAAACAATTAAGCCGCCACGTGGACCAGCTAAGGTTTTATGCGTGGTTGTGGTTACAACATGTGCGTGTGGTACTGGGTTAGGGTATAAACCTGCCGCAACTAAACCGGCAACGTGAGCCATATCAACGAAAAAGTATGCACCTACTTTATCGGCGATTTCACGCATACGCGCCCAATCAACAATACCAGAGAATGCAGAAAAGCCACCGATGATCATTTCAGGTTTGTGTTCAATGGCTAAGCGCTCTAATTCAGCGTAATCAATATCGCCCGTTTCTGGATGTAATCCGTATTGAATAGCTTCGTAAGACTTACCAGAGAAGTTAACATGCGAACCATGAGTTAAATGTCCACCATGCGCTAAGCTCATACCTAACACTTTACCACCGGGAGAAACTAAGGCTTGAAAAACGGCAGCATTTGCTTGAGAACCAGCATGTGGTTGAACATTAGCATAAGTAGCACCAAATAATTCTTTAGCACGATCAATAGCTAACTGTTCTGCAACGTCAACATACTCACAACCACCGTAATAACGCTTACCTGGGTAACCTTCAGCGTATTTATTAGTTAGTTGTGATCCTTGGGCTTCAAGTACACGTGGACTACAGTAATTTTCTGAAGCAATAAGTTCAATGTGTTCTTCTTGGCGAACAACTTCATTACTCATTGCTTGATAAAGTTCTGGATCAAAATCAGCAATATTCATATCACGTGTAAACATGTAATTTCCTCAAATAGTCTGCCAGCGGCATTAGTTGGCTTAATGTGGTTAACATTAGCAAGGTCAATATAATTGCGGCATATTCTGCCTGAACTTAGCTGGGTTGTATACGATAAAACAACGCTGCTTTAGTTCATTTTGCAATCAATTATGCTTTGAGGTTAGCGATAAAAGTTTTTAACGAAACCTTCAAATAATCATCCGAACTAATATACTGCTTAAAAAAGATAAAAACAACAAATTAAAAACAGACAATCAAATGAAAATCAAAATTTAATTCGAGACATAAAGGATTATTCATTTTTTATAGCTATTTCATCTGTAAAAGCTGTTGATACTCTTTTTTGCGTTTTCTATATAAGTAATCAACAAAAAGATAAATAACGAGCATAAAGCCATTAGCCATTAAGTACGCAGGAAGTGCCGCTTTATCACTGGTTTGGCTGACGGTGTAAACAAACCAATTGACCAAAGGTATAAAGGGCAAAAATGATAACTTAGTGATCCACATATAACGCATAGATGATTCACTGCCGGCAATGGCATGATCAATCGCCTTTTCAGGGCTATCACAAAGTTGTGACCATATGGCGAAACGGATTTTTGCCTCAAAATAAATGAAAACGAGTGAGAATAAACCACCAAACCCAATATATATATTAACTGGCTCTCCCCATTGACCATCGTAAATGCCATACAGAAATACCACCAACAAGCCAAAAGTTGCAATAATATTTAATGCAAAACAAAGCTTTGCACCGCGAGTACGTCGACGAGTGCGCTTCATTAACGCCTGAATATCAGTTTTAGGTGTAGCTTGGCTTTGCCAATCATCACTTAACTTCGCCCAGGTTTCGTCAAAGATTTCTGTAGACTCGGTTTGCTCATCTTTCTGCTTTTCTGCCCTAGCTTGTGTTGGCAGCTCTTTGCTTTTTTCTGTTTCACTAGCTATTTTAGCTTTACTGTTTTCTTCGCTCATAATGCCTCCAATACTTGCATTAAAGCCGCTTTTGCTCGCTGTAACCGCACACCAACTAAATTGGTAGTAATGGCCAAAACATCAGCAATTTCTTGGTAGCTCATTCCTTCAAGCGCTAACGTAATAACTTGCTGTTGCTCAAGTTTTAATAAACGAATGGCTTGCGCTAGACGTTGCTGTCTTTGCTGTTGATCGAGTTCTTGGTAAGGGGTTGCTTGGTGGTGGTCTGCGGCTGACTCATTATCAAGATCGTTAATATCTTGCTCAGCCTTAATGGTTTTAACTGACTTAGCAACATGGGTTGCTAAGACGTTGTGCGCAATACGTGCAACAAAGGTTTTTGGGCTAGACTCCTGCCTAAATTTAGGTAAAGCCCGCCATATATTTAATGCAATTTCTTGAAATAGCTCATCTTGAATTGCCGCTTTGGCTTCAAAACCATTAATAATATGGCGCAGAAGACTTTCATATTCTTCTAGCCACTGTTGAAAAACTGCTTGATGATCCAAACTACTATCCTTGTTTTCAACTTGCTTATAAATATTCACTGCTTTATAAGGCGCTGATATTTTTATTGGCATAGAATTTAACATGATAGTAGTTTGGTGATCATTAAGTTTTCTCGCTATTTAGCTTAATGCCATAACCACTTTCTCTGACTTTAACTTATTCGCCAGCATAACAACTAACGCCACCGTAATACCTATAGTTACGCCACTTGTGGTTAACATCGCCAACCAATTTACTTCAACGCCTTTAAAAATGTCTTCCATAATTAGTGACTGACCGGCAATTGGCAGCCAATCTAACCATTGCGGGCGATCATCCATTAACATTAATGCCACAGGTACAAATGCAGGTATTGCAATAATCATATTGACGGTAGATTGTGCTTCTTTAAAACTTTTAGTTTGGAATGCCAAAAATAACTGACACGCGGTAGCAAAGAAACAAATAGGCAGTAATAAAAATAACAAGGTTAATGCCTTTGGTACGCCTAAACTAAAAGTTGCACCTATTTTAGTTAAATCGACAAAACCTATAGAAATAGAAGTGAGTACCAACACCATAACTACACCAATAACTGAAATAGTTGAAGCACTACACAGTTTTGCTAATACTATTTTCAGAGTGCTTACAGGTTGGCAAAGTAACATTTCTAATACATTACGCTCACGCTCTCCCGCACTAGAGTCAATAGCCACTGAAAGCCCCGACATAAATGCAGCCATCATCATATACAGCCCCATCATCATTGAAATCATAATAAAAGTTGCATCAGGTTTTGCCGTATCTTGCTCAACGACTTTCACAGCATTTAATAAACGAATATCAACACCACGTAATAACAGTCGCTTATAGCCAATCGATAAAGAGAATTCACGTACAGCATTATTAATACGTCGTGTTGGTGGCCCTACAGCCTTATCATTGAAGTCTGCTTTTAAGTGCACTTTTATGGTTTTACCCTCAGCCATGTTTTTCGCATAGTCTTCAGGGATATCAATGATAATATTGCGCTCGTCCCAAATCGCTTTATCTTCTTCAGGAATATCAGCAAAGCTCAATAAGTTTTGTTCTTCGAAATGTTTGATTAATTTAGGAGCATATTCAGCACCAGTAAATTTAATGTAGACTGGCGGTTCATCTATCGCTTTTTCAATAATGATTTTTGACATAACAGTGATCATTATTGGTGCCATAAATGCCATCATCAATGCAACCATTAACGCCCGTTTATCACGAAATGCTTCTTTGTATTCTTTTAATAGCAGAGCTTTAAACTGTATCATGCTGCTACTCCTTCATCTGAACCAATTAATTTAACAAACGCTTCTTCTAAATGCGTTTCACCCGCTAAGTCACATAACTCTTGCGGTGTTCCTTGTGCGGCAAGTTTGCCATTTGCAACAATAATCACACGGTCACATAACGCAGCAACTTCTTGCATCACATGTGAAGAAAATAAGATGCAATGCCCTTTAGCTTTAAACTTTGCCAAATGGTTGCGTAAAATTCGGGTGCTCATAACATCTAAACCACGAGTTGGTTCATCAAGCACAAAATTTTTCGGCTGATGTACCAAAGACTGCGCTAATGTTACTTTCATACGCTGACCTTGTGAAAAGCCAACCGTTTTCCGGTGTGCTAAATCTTCTAGCTCTAAGTCTTTAATTACTTGCTCAATGGCCTGCTTTTTTGCTTGCCCAGTCATACCATGAATGCTGGCAAAATAATCAATTTGTTCGTAAGCAGTTAAGCGCTCATACAAACCAAATTTATCAGGGAAAATACCTAGGTTTGCACGTGCCGATAAGGGATCTTCAGTCACTTTAATGCCGTCAATTGTCGCAAAGCCTTCATCAGCAGAAAGTAAGCCATAGAGAGTGCGCAAACAAGTTGTTTTGCCTGCACCATTCGGCCCTAAAATACCGGTTATTTCACCGTCTTTAGCGGTAAACGATAAGCCGTCTAATGCCTTTACAGAGTTTTTTTTGTCAATAAAGCTTTTATGTAAGTTATTTACTTCAATCATTTTAATTTCCTTTTTCTTATCACTTTACGTGCTTTATTGAATGCCATTGACGCTGGTCATAAATGTTTCTGCCGGTACATCTTTAAGGCAAGATTCATCAAGCGCTTTGGGATCTTTCTTACTTAAGAACTCATTGATAATTACATTGGCACAAGTGCTCATAGCAACAGTATGTGAAGCATTTTCAACAATAATATGATGACTATTAGGTAAAGTTTTTGCTGAGTATTCACCATTGCTCGGCGGCGTAACAGGGTCTAAATTACCTGACAAAATCAGTGTTGGCACATCTGCGGTAACGCTTTGATAAAAGGCTTCACCTGGGCGGTATTCAGGGAAGAATGGACAAATCATCTCCCAAGCTTTTTGACTATCCATGCCGTCGAAATTATTATTAGCATCAAGCTTTTTATCCGCTTGACTCACTCGTGGCATATCTTCATTACAGACAATATTAAACAATAAACCGGTATAGACTAATTGTTCGTCTTCAGTTCTTGCCATCAAACCAATAAGTGGCTTGTAATTTCCAAGGAAAGCTTGATGAATAACTAACGGCACCATAGAGCGTCCTTCCATACCATAAAGTTGAAAACGCAGGTTACCGGTAAACTTAACTTCATCGAGAACAAACTTAGTTGGCTCACCTAAACGAGGGTGTAGAATATCAAGCGTGACATTTTTTTCAGCTAAACGCTTTTTCACCGCTTGGAACTCTTCAGCTAGGTTCGGAAATGCTTGATGGCAAGAAACATTATTTTTACAGTTTTCGATTAGTAAATTAAACGATCTCGCACCACTTCGGCCAAATAAACCAATTGGCACTTCAATTGGCCCAACGCTGTCAAGTACAGCACTTTCCAGAGAGTCAGGGAACATACGCATATACACTAAACCAGCACGTGTACCATATGAACCACCGTAAATATTAATTTTTTCATGCCCTAATGCGGCACGAATACCGTCAAAATCACGGATAGCATTTTCTGAATTGTACTGGGTAACATCGCCTTTAAACTGAGCGATACAGTCTTTAACTTCCTGCGCATTAAACTCACTAGCTAAAGACGAGTAGACGTTTTCAACCGCTTCAAGTTCGCATGCTAGTGCGCTACTTTCACCGGTACCGCGTTGGTCAACCAAAATAATATCGCGTGTTTTTCTCACTTCACGAAAAATTCGATTTAAGCCGGTTGCTAATTCAACAGCAGCTTGCCCTGGCCCACCCGCTAAAAACATTAACGGAGCTTTATATTCGCTGTTGTCTATAGCAGGTAAAACAGCAAAGTTTACAGAAATTTTATCACCATTAGGCTGCTGATAATTCTCTGGAACTTGCAACTTACCACATTTAACTTGTGAGCGAATTTCACCTAAATGGCAATTTTCTAATGTCAGGTTTTCGTTTTTTATATCATTTGCTAGTGATTGTTGTGCAAAGCCCAATAAACCAGCAACGAACATCTTCTTCCACGTTATTTTCATTTTATCCTTCCTAATGATAATGTTGCTTGTATAGTCTGAGCAGTTGCAAATTTATTACAGTTATTTTTAAATAAAATAAAAATAATCAATAACGCACTGATAATTAATAATAAAAAGGCTCATCATGAGTGATAAAAACGAAGAACAGGCAAAATTGATTCAAGAAAACGAAGATAAAAAAGCAGGTATTAGTAGCGAAAAGTTGAACCTAATAATTGCCTTATGCGCAATTCTAATTTCTGCTGCATCATTTTATGCAACGTATCTGCAAGCAGATGCCGCAGAACGACAAGTAAAAGCAATGACCTTACCCTTAGTGCAATTTTCCAGCGGTAATTGGGACAATGAAGCAAGGAAACAAGAGCTAACGTTAACACTGAAAAATGCTGGTGTTGGTCCTGCAATAATTAAGCGAGTTGATTATAAATATCAGCAGCAAAGCTACTCTAGTTTAAACGCGTTTTATAAAGCTTGTTGTAGCGAGGAAGCAACTGAATATTTTTCCAGAGTCAAACAAAATGCAAAAATGGGTAAAGCCAACACTGATGGTTTATATATAACGACTCCACTCATAAATAGTATTATTCCCGGCCAAGAAGAGACGCCTTTTCTAACCTTCGCATTAACAGAAGGTAATCAAATATTCTGGAAAAAGTTAAATGACGAGCGCTTCAATTTAACCTTAAAAGTATGTTATTGCTCACTGCTAGATGAATGCTATAACACGGAACAGAATGGTATTGTTGAGCCGGTAGAATTTTGCCCTGTTCTGTAAAGAAGCGGCTGACTTTAAAAACCACCTTCGTACTTCTTGATCAAAAAAAGCCGCTAGGGAGAGTTAGCGGCTTTAAGTTCGACAGATTAAAATAAGAACGTTAACTTAAAAGTTAAAACTCATAACGTGCAACTAAGGAAACATAACGAGCACCTTGTCGGCCAGTTGTGATTCCCCAGTTAGGATCAGCAACAGTATTACCATCGCCATCAGTTATTGTGCCTTGCTGATAAACCGTTGTTTGAGTATCTGCATTAAGCAAGTTATAAACTGTTGCTTTAAGCAATAAATCATTGCCGAACAATTCATGACGATAGCTTGCTGATAAATCTAGCTTGAAAACCCAATCGGTTGTACCAGCACTGCCACGAGGTGACGGATTACCGTTTTCATCATAAAAAGACGCACCATGTCCGCGTTGCGCGTTACTTTCACAACTTTCCCACGGCATACCTGGTGCACATGAATCAACACCCAGCGGATGAATACCCATTTTATTAACTGGTTTACCATCAGAGATCGTCGTATTTAAGCCTAAAACAAAATCATCAGTTACTGAATATGAACCAAACAATTTAAATGCATGACGGCGATCGCTAGGTAGATTACCGCTAGCATGATCCTGAAGACCCGCATAATCATAAGATACTGTCCAACCTGGATCAGCTTGGTTATCATCATCATTAACTAAGCCAGCCGTATTACCCCACAGATGCGACCAAGTATATGAAGCACTAATATTCATTTTTTCTGTTACTTGGCCATCAAGTGTGAATTCAAGTGCAGTATATTTACGTTCAGACTTAGGCATGCCCATTTCTTCAGCTGATAGTTTAATATTGTTTACCGTACCATCACCATTAAAGTCATAATTAACATCTAAACCGTCACCAGGGTTAAATAGAATCCAGCCATCAATCCAACCATTAGATTCAATTCCTTCTTTTTTATACCAGTTTTGTAATACCGTTTGTAAGTCCGCATCTTCAATTGAGCGCTTTAACTCTCTAAAGATACCGCGAACACCAAAGGTCATATCACCATCAAATACTTCTGTTTGATATCCTAATGTGAACTCGTCTGAATACATAGGTTTCAAATCTTTTGTGGCTTTAGAGCCTGGAGCACCCTCACCTGATTGAGCAAGAAAAGTTCCCACTTGAGCACCACGGCTTGGTGAACCATCACCCGTAATCACTGGGTGACCATCAGCATCAACTTGATCGAGTTCATAGTACCAGTGTTCATCACGACGAGAGCCACCTTGCACAATATTCATATTGGCAGATACAGGCTGAAAGTAGCGTCCAAACGTTGCATAAACTTTACTTGTACCATCTCCATTTAGGTCATAGATAGCTTGTAAACGTGGCGCTATTTGTCCAGAAACGTCGACATACTTTTGCCCATCAGACATTTCATTTACGAAATCGCTATAACGTACACCTAAGTTAAGTACTAGGTTATCGTTAACTTGCCAAGAATCTTGGGCATATAATGACAAAGATTTAACATGAGAATCAGAGAAGTCTGTACGGATACGTTGGTCAACATAACCAGTACCCGCTGGTAGGCCTGTCCTATCAGTTCCGGTTGCTGTTTCAATATACCACCAACCTTGCGCAGGACCTTCACCATTTTGTGTAGACTGGTGATCAATATGTGTATCGTAGTAATCAACACCAAACTTTAATGAATGGTCATCCAAATCCCACATTAAATCAGCACGGAACTGATCACGGGTGAATTCACTTTCGGTGATTCTTGAAGAGGTATGTTGACTCAATTGACGGTAGCCATCAAAAAGGTATGAACCAACCCAAGGTAGCGCATCTGCAACGGTATTGTAAGTTTGGTCAGTTACACGACCAGCAACCACTTCAAGGGAAACATCATCGCTTAATATTCCCGTGTACTTGAGTCCTAATACATCACCACCAGTTTTTGATTTTGCAGCCGTACCATCACCTGTGCGGTCATTGGTTTGCCAATCATACTCGTAAGTTTTCCATTTATTATCATTTTCATAATTAATACTGGTAAATTCTAACGAGTGATTTTCGGTTATAAACCAGTCTAACTTAACAAACCAACGATCAGATTTAGATTCACCTAATGAGATTGTATTAGAACCTGCATCATCATAATCATCTTTTTGTGGCGCTATTAACGCATAGAAGAATAACTCGTCTTGAATAATCGCACCGCTACCCCATACGGAATAACGTGTAAATGTCGATTCGTCATCTTGGGTATTTGAATACAATTCATCATTGCTATAAAACAAATCATCATGATGTTCGCGCAGTGCTTCAGGATCAACTCGTGCTTGCACACCAAATTTAAATTCGTTACTACCAGATTTAGATACTGCGTTAACAATTCCACCTAATGCGTTTCCAAATTCAGGTGCTACGCCGCCAGTCTTAATTTCAGTTTGCGCAATCGCTTCCCATGGTAAATCAATTGAACCAAGGCCAGTTTTAATTTTGGTAACATTCATACCATTGAGATAATAACCGTTCTCAGCAGAGGAGCTACCACCAATAGATGGTGAACTTCTAAAGTTACTACCATTTGTAGCAGCAGCACCTGGCGCTAACAAGGCCATATTATTGAAGCCAGTATCAACAGGAAGTAAACTTAATTCATCGGCTGTAACAACAATACCACCATCAGAAGAGTCGAGTTCAATAAAGCTAACATTACGACCTGTGACCTCTATTCGCTCTATATCTTGATTAGAAGTAAATAATTCTCGATCAACAACTGAGGTAGAGCCAATTTTAACTAAAATATCAAATGAGTCGACTTGAAAGCCTTGTTTTTCAATAGATACTGTATATTCGCCAATGGGTAGCTTCCGTAAAACATAGTTACCCTGCGAGTCTGCGGTAACAGAACGGCTAATACCTTTTTCTTTATGCACTACTTTTACCGTTGCATTTGCAACCGCATCACTACTTGCGGTGACATTTCCTTTTAATGTGCCGCTAAAGTTGTCGGCAGCTAAAGCATTCGGTACCGAAAATAGCAAAGCACTGCTAACCGCCACAGCAGCAAGTGTGCGCTTTGTAGCAAAGCAACTTATTATTTTTGACATTGTTGATCCCTTTTTGGTGTATTGAAATACACTCATCGTTATTTATTATTAATCTCATTTATATGCCAATATATTGTATACAATATATTGGCATTGAATATATAATAACCAATGAGCACATTCAAGTAACAAATGCTTAACAGAAGTAACAAGTTGGAATAAGGCTTATTTTGTAAGGGCTAGCGCAATAAAAAATATCTAGCGAAGTATCTTTTATTGTACTTTTCACTGATTAATAGCGAATAAAATAGACATTTTAAGTGAATAATTAGTACTTTTTTGCATAATCAAACATACCGAAACAGGTGGGACTTGTTCAATAACATAAAGACAAGATAACTAAAATTGCTTTAGCCATTGCGGTAAAAACAGGCAATCATGTGAAATAACATAATTAATCATTCACATATCACCAAAATAACGATAAAGTCAGTAGTAGATATATTTCGCCAAAAAGAGGATAACTGATGGAATTAAATCAGTGGGTTGATGAGCTATTTGAAGTATTTGATGAAGACAAAGATGGCGTTATTAATAGAAGTGAGTTTGTTGAATTAATTGACTGCCTACTTCAAGACAAAGGCATTCGTATGTGTGAAACCATTTTTAATCGCTTCGACAAAAATCATGATAATTCTATCTCTAAAGATGAGTTGCGTGAAATGGTTATAGACTTAGCACTTTAAATAGTCATATTTGCTACACATCTTCTTCGCGCTTATTGAGTTGAATCACTTATATAAGCGCATATAACACTTTCCCTCTCTACTTCTTGTAAATTTCTGCTTTCGCTTATAGCTATTTTTGCTCGATAATTAAGGTGTTTACTTCACCTAAATATGCCTGTTAACAAAGCTAGATAACTATATAAAACCTCTATATAGCCTTCCTATACTCTATATCGGATAAATAAGATTCGTGCTTTGCTCAAACCTATTCACCCATCTAGAAGGTCAGACCACTAGCGTTGCATGCATGAATTTGTTATTATCATTTCGTGTACACGTGTACGCTGAAATTTACTAAGGTGTTTATAAGTGCAAACTCAAAGCTACGCTCTATCTGAAGAAATCGTTAACGCAATTAGCCACGGCTTAGCGGCTTTACTAAGTGTTGCGGGATTAACACTATTAGTAACTCTTGCTTGGCTACAAAATGATGTCGTAAAAATTGCAAGCTTTAGTATTTATGGTACGAGTTTAATACTGCTTTTTAGTGCCTCAACCTTATATCACGCACTGCTAAACCCAAAAGCAAAAAAACTATTTAAATTGTTTGATCATTGTGCCATTTACATTTTAATTGCCGGTACTTATACACCGTTGATGTTAATCACACTGTCAGGTGATATTGGCATGATAATGCTGACGATCATCTGGGGAATAGCACTGCTAGGCATACTTTTTAAAATTAAGTTTGGTAATAAATATAAAAAGCTATCACTTAGTACTTATTTAGGTATGGGTTTAATTTCTCTAACCATAGTGCATAAACTAAATGAAAAACTAGCAACAGAAGGGCTTGTATTACTTGCTTTAGGTGGGTTAATTTACGGCTTAGGTACTATTTTTTATGTCAGAAAAAATGCCATTTATAGTCATGCGATATGGCATATCTTTGTATTAGTGGCAGCCGTTTGTCACTTCTTTATGATGCTGTTTTACGTTTTGTAATAACCTAGCATTCCACCTAATTAATAAACACTTAACATTATCAAAATTTTATAAGTATAAGATAAAGAGTATTCAAAGTAGTCTTAAATAGTTGAATGCCAATGTTCCCCAACGGCATAATTAACCATCATTGCATATGCCATTTAAACTAGTATGACGTTTTTAGGCTATTTTAACTGCCATGTGCTCATTTGGCACAAATCTACATTAAAATTTCTAGCACTGCTCGCCACAACGCGGTGAAACTCTTGTCGATCAACTGGGGTAAACTTCTCACTCAAATGTATAGCTAGCGCATCATTTGAAAATAAATTCTCACCATTAACCTTAAGCCCACTTAACCATTTTTCTCGCGGTGTATGCTCTGTAATATATTGATGATCTGAAAGTATAATCATTATCCCTCGGGGATTTAACCGAGTTGCGACATGACGCAGTAAACTTGCCGGATCATAACCATTCTCTAAACTGTGCTGAATAAAAATAACATCATAGTTTTGAAAATGCGCTTTTAAATTGCAACCATCTCCTTGGCTAAATAATATTCGCTGGCAATTAGCGTGCTTTACGACCTGTTCAAGCGTAAATTCCTTATACTGGCAAATATCACCTTCAATGGTTTTGGTATAACGAACACTTTCCCCTGATTGCAGCCTTACACCGTGTTGAATAGTTCGCGCTGAAAAATCAACTGCATCAATATGCTCAAAGGTATTACTTAACTCAAACGCAATACGCCCTACGCTGCAACCTAAATTTAACAACCGGTTTGTCCCTACTCCATGCTCCGTAAGCAAAAATAGAATATGGTCGGCAATCTTTTGACCATAATCACCATACTCTAAAAAGCTATCACCAAAGTAACACTCTAATTGCTGACAAATATTTTTATCGGTTTCAAATTCATTAACCTTTTCATTTGGTACTTTGCTGTTTTCGCTTTCAATATAACGGAAGCCTGCATGCTGAAAAAAGTGCCGACGAAAAGCATACCTAGAAGATAATAAGGTTTCATTGCCAGTCGAAATCCAAGAGCCACCTTTGATTAAATTATGCTTGCCATCAAAGGTTGGTGTCGAAAAATCGTCATAAAGAGGGTGTACTGTAAATCCTGAAAAGCCGTCAATAGCGGACTCTGTCCATTGCCAAACATTGCCAATAACATCAAAAAATTCGCCATGTTGATAATAGTTAACAGGGCAAGAAGATGCATAATAAGCTAAGTTAATATTTCCTGGCGTATCACTCCATTGCTTTTGTTCGCTCGCAACATTATCGGTTAAGCAATACCATTCAGCTTCGGTTGGTAAACGAATATAGCTGTCACTAAAACTTTCTCGCCATTGACAAAATGCTTTAGCTTCTAAGCAATTAACCTCAACCGGCCAACTAAGAGGTAATGGTACTTCGTTCAGTAAATTACGTTGAAAGTACTGCCTGTCAATATTAAGCCAAAACTTAGGCATTTTAGCTTGAGTAAAGGTTAACCAGGCTTGTCCTTCTTGACACCAAAATTGGCTGTTTTGATAGCCGCCTGCTTGCACAAATTTTAAAAACTCTTGATTAGAAACTAAATATTTACTGGCTTTAAATTTACCCACTTCAATGCTAGCACTGCCATATTCGTTGTCCCATCCAAAGGTTTTATCATTATCTTTTTTCCCTAGTGTAACTGTTTGTACCGTCACACTAATTAGACTATTTTCTTCACTTGCTGCAGAAACAGTGCAAGGCAACCAAGTATCATTTTGCGTTAACCACTTTAGCGGTAGCATACGCATAATCACTGACGATGTTTCAAGATGAATACGCTCATGTTCACAGCCCATCAAAATAATCCAAGCAAGGGAATTTTGCTTAATAGGCAACGACAAATCCATGGTTTCAATTAATGTTAAAACCAACTGATACACAGTTTTACGATAATCCCGTAATTCATCAATACTGGGCCAGTCATAATGCTCACTATTGAGATCATCCCAGCTCATTTCATCAACACCCACCGCACAAATAGCTTCTAACCTGCTATTTACTCGTTGACTAATATATTTACCAAGGATGAGTTTATTAATATAAAATGTTGCCGTATGACCGTAATAAAAAACCAGCGGATGTCGTAACGGCTCAGGTCTAAGGAAGTAGGCATCGTCGTGATTAATTAATGAAAATAACGACTCATAAGTCGACCAAGTATTTTTAAAGTATGCTGCCAACTCCATTCGCTTTTCAGCAACAGAGCTTCCATCAAGTGTCGGCGTAGTAAGTTGAGTAATCATATTGTTCATTAACTTATATTTTTATTTCTATTCATCTAATTTCATTTAAACATGAATTTATTGCAGTTAGGCTAAATAATAATATCGGCCTGCTGAAATTGCTTTAAATAATATTGTTTTAACAGCTGACCATCACTGATTTCGTTTACTTGTTGAGTCGAAGGGAAGCCCTTTTGTTTCGCTAACGTTCGATCTATTGTCTGACTAAACCACGAATCACCTGCAAATAACGCGATAGCACCAAAGCAATCACTCTTATCATATAATGACGCCGGCAATTGCGTACTATTGGCACTTAGTTGAGGCTTAACATCATCAAGGGTATCAATAATATTTAACAGCGCATAAATAACATTAAGGAACGGATTATACTGCTCACTTGACGCACCAAGCCTATGTTCGATACGCGCGGTCTTATGCCAATTGTCACGACTTAGTAAAACATTATTTTTATCATCGTATAATATAGGTTCGACACCCATTTTTTGGTTATGTTTACCAATATCACGATAAAGGGCGACGCTACCTTGGTGACCACCAGAAATATCAACAGGTGAACATAACTCTGCTGCTAAACCATACTTTGTTTTTAACGCCAATCGCTCAAATGCATCTTCTTCAGGTAAGTACAATAAGCAACAAGGTAAACTGGTCGCCATAAAATTTTCTTGTAAGCGTTCAGCAAAATCACCTGAAGTAAGTACATTGCTGTTATTTTTATCTTGTAAACTTACATTGATTTGCACCGCATTCGGAATGTGCACCGCGCGCTTATCAAGGCTGAAAATATTATTGCAGCCTGATGCTAGCTTGCCTGTATCACCTGCCCAAACAACCGGCTTAATTAACGTGTTATCGACCCCTTGCCTAGCAAATAATTTTGGTAAAATATGAATAGCGTTATGTAAATTTTGAGCTTCTTTTAACGGGCTTTGGCCATTAAACAGAGAAACATATTCCCATTGATTACTCCAGTATTCAGCGACAACTTCACCATCAATACCCAATTTTGCTAAACTCTGGTTAACATTGTTATAGTCAACACTAATGTTGTTTCGCTTCTGATAACAGCCCTCTAGTTCAAAATGAACTACTGGACGGTAACCTAAGGTATTAATATATTGCTGCAAGCTTATAATTATGCTCTCAGCAAGTTTATTCAGATTGGTCATAATCATTCAATACGTTCAGGTACTCACTACTCTCTTACTTACATATCAACAAAAATCGCATTAAAAATTTAATATCTAATCACTCTCAGTAAAAACACTAATTTGGTTTTTCCCCAGATGCTTAGCTTGATACAACGCCGAGTCAGCATCAATGTATAACTGTTTAGCGTCTTGGCACCGTTCGGTTAATTCAGCAATACCAATACTTACCGTTACGGTATCATCGCTGCCTGAGATCATTTTTGTATTATTAATTATCGTTAAAAAGCGTTGTGCTACTTTTTCTGCTTCAGCAATATTTGTCCGTGGCAAAATACATAAGAACTCTTCGCCTCCAATACGGGCAAACGCATCTCCTTCGCGAAATACTTGCTTGCCAATGTTAGCGACCTGGCAAATAACTTCATCACCGACCGGATGACCAAATTTATCATTCACCCTTTTAAAGTTATCGATATCAATCAAGACCACGGCCAACTCAACTTTTGCTAAGTTACTACTGCTGATAATTTTATTTAAATTTTCAAAAATATAACGACGATTAAATAAACCCGATAATGGATCTCTAATAGTTAGTCGATGCATTTTTTTGTTATTTCGGTATTGAACAACAATGACAGCCAATACAACTAACACCATACAAATAATAAAAATATTAAAATAAATTTGTTGCGTGCTAATACTCTTGCGTTTCTCCAATTCTAATAACTCTACTTGAGAGCGTTTTTTCTCTAACGCCTGCGTGATCTGCTGTCGCTCAACCTCTAAGCCAGCTCTTACTTTTATCAATCGTTCTGAAGAATTCTTTAACAATAATTGAGTATATTTTCGATAATATTGCTCAAGCATTTTATAACCTAAATTATAGTCACCACGGGCATGCGCCAACTCACCTGAAATTTTTATGACTTCCAACTGCCAAGCTGTCCCCATAATTTCAGGCACTTTAGAAAACTCCGCTGCAGCATTAAACAACGCCTGTTCAGCATTATCTAACTGACCTAAAGCAATAAAACAATTCGCTTTTCTTTTATACAACTCAGCGTTGTAATCTACTAAACCATCCAAAGCAAGCGCCTTATCAATAGTTACAATAGCGAGTTCACAATCACCTTTTTCGGCATAGGTCATGCCTAAACCATAGGCTGAAAAAAAGCTAATATTTGAATTTGGTGTATAAGAAATTTTTTCTTGGTATAACTGAAAATATTCAATCGCTAAATCAAATTTTTTCCAATAACGATAGGTTGACGCTAAGCCGTAAATGGCTTCTGCAATATGCGCGGGGTAATCTAAATAAGTATAAACTTCTAAGGCTCGTTGATAATATTCAATCGACTTTTCGTAATCGTTTAAGTAGCCGTAAATAGCACCATAAGTTTCATTGATTGACGCTATTAAAAATTGATCTTTTAATGCAAAAGCTTCTACATAGGCTTCTTGAATATCAACCAACGATGTTTCAAATAACTCAGTTAAGGTTTTGGTATAAGCAAGCTCTTGCTTACCGTAAACATATAAATGGCTTAACTTTGCTTCATTAGCTTGTAGTAAAGCTTTAGCTAAAACTTCTTCAGACAGGGAATAATTACCCTGACGTTGATGAATAATACCTTGATACACATTTATTTTGGCTTGAATAGCTAAAGGTGTTTCATTATTAACAAGGCTTACCGCTAGCTTAATTGTCTGATTAAAATCATCATAAAAATAAACTAGATTTTCAGCTTGCGCTTTTCGTACTAACCACCAAAGATATTGAACCTCATCATAACTTTCTGCCGCATCTTGCAACCCTATAAGTTTTTGATAAGAAAGCCAAGGTTGTAGATTTATTTCGTTATCCATTTGGCTAAAGTCAATTTTATCATTTGCTCTAGCATCAATAAGTAGGCTCAAGAAAAACAAAATGCAACTAACACAATATGCAGCTATAACCTTCCCCATTTCGTTACCACGCATTACATCCATCAAACCCTTAACATTAAGCTAACACAAATAAAACAATTAAACGACTGAAAACCAAGCAGCTTATTTCAAGGTAGTTTTACCAAGTGTTCGGGTTAAACCTTCAGTTAATGATCTGAAAAAGCGGAGGAAAAATAATTAAGCTTTATAGATACGGTTAAAATCTTTGACACTAAAACCATTGAGAATTTGATCAGCAATTTTAACTACCGGAACCCCACGTCTATTTAATTTAGAAAACTCTTTTTGACCTGCTGGGGTTTTAATATTACATAAACGAAAAGGAATTTTTTCTTGCTCAAGATATCGTTTAGCACTTTCACAATGAGGACAATTTTTCATGGTATAAAGGGTTACGCGTTTCATTTTTGCTAGTTTCACTTATACAATAAATTCCCTCAAATTATCTCACATTAATGCGAGTAGCGAAAATACTCATAATAAAACATCAGTGCAGCTGTCGGTGCTATTGCGCCTGCCATCGCTGGGCGGCAATAACGGCTTGCCCATTTAACACTCGCGCATCAAACACATCACCAATTTCAACTTCACCTACACCAGCGGGTGTACCCGTCATAACAATATCGCCATCCTCTAAATCAATAAACGACAAAATCTCTTTGAGAATTTTTTCGGGTGAATACAACATCATAGCAATACTGCCTGTTTGCTTACGTTGACCATTAATATCAAGTTGCAGTTCAAAATTTTCTGTTATTGAGTCGATAGTAACAAAGTCACTAAACAGTGCAGACTGGGTAAATGCCTTTGCACGCTCCCAAGGCAAGCCTTTCTTTTTAAGATCGGATTGTAGCTCTCTTTTTGTTAAATCGAGCCCTACACCGATAGCGGTAAATTTACCTTGTTGATACATAAAACAAAGTTCTGCTTCATAGTGTAGCGTTTCTTCGTGAAAGGCGGATAGCTGCGAGCCAATAGCAGCGTTGGGTTTGAAAAATAGCACCATATTATCAGCGACCTCATTCCCTAGCTCACTGATATGGTCAATATAATTACGTCCAACACAAATAATTTTAGACGGAGTAATATAACCATTGTCGACTTTAATTGATTTCATTTGACAGCCCTTTCAAATACTTAACATCATTTACTATTATATCGACTCATACGGATACTTGACTAGGCTTTTACTAATTTCAATGCTGGCTTTTCATTATTCATCGGCGTTATTTTTACCGTGTCAGATACACGTCGACGTTGTTTAAAACGATCAAAATTAACATTTTTTACTTCTAGCTGCTGAGTCATTTTAACAAATGTTTGATAGTCTTCACGGGTGAAATCATCATCTTCTCGAGTCAACAATCCGTCAATATATGCGCTATTACCGTTTAGTGTAAAATTAGCAATGGCTGAGTAGGGTTTACCAAAATCATCAACTCGTATTGCGCGAACCGATTTCACTTCAAATATCCACTTATCAATTTGAACATAACGAGATAGTGTTTGCTCAGAAGACTGATTATTCATATTGGGGGCCTTAAATTTCAGTATAAAAAGGCCGACTGTTTGGCTGGGAATGAATGCTTGCAGTCGGCAAAAAAGGGAGCTGTTAAACAGCGTTTGCTAAAAAACTATGACAATGATTTTTTCATGTTCTCAAGATAAATATTAAATTCTTGCTCACTAATTTGTTGATCACCGTTTGTATCAACTTTCTTAAAATTTTTACTTAGTACCTTGTTGGCAGACAATTCCTTTGCACTTAAGGCGTTGTTTTTATCAGCATCATAGCTGGCAATAAGTTGAGAAAAAGACATTGCAGGTTGCTTGGCTTCTGGCAGTACCTTATTGATATCGCTATTTGCAAAAACAACATTTGATACCAATGAAGCAACAACTACAGTTATCGATAATTTTTTTAAGCTAATAGTACTCATGTTTACATCCTTCTCTTAGGTTAACAGCACATCAATCAATATGCTTACTATGGCAATCGCCATTTACATACGGATATTGCACATCCTGTACCAAAAATATAAGCAATTGAAATATAAGGATTAACTAAAAAAACTCTCATCTAAACTGTCACCTATTAGCAACAGTATAATTAATTCATTTTTTACATTTACATAACCATAATAAAAAAAATATTTTTTATTATTAAAAATCAATAAGTAACAATAAAAAACCACAAGCAAATTAGATGTCTCCATATTGAGACAGCATTGTTTTTTAGTCAAAATTGGCTGACACTAAGGCTGTACTTATGAGTTAATAAATAATGAAATTGCCCTTGTGAATAAAACAAAACAACATCTTTCCACAAATCAAGCAACTCAGCTGTCTGTGCTAAATCTGTCGATAAAGTCGCTGACATTATTAGGGTTCAGTTTAGTGGCAATTCCGCTCGTTATTGCACTGCTATTCGGTGCTTCACAAGTAAATTCTCTATCGAGTGCCAGTGAAGGTGCTATTAATGACGTTAAAAAGCTACTTGATAGCCAGCAGCTATTGAAAAGCAATCAAATAAAAATGGAACGAAGTGCCGCTCAATACATAGTATTAAGAGATGCTGCTTTATCAGAAGTTTACTTAGCACAAAGCCAACAGATTTTATCAATCGTTCAGCAATTAAGCGCTACTAGCAATGACGATGAGATTCAAAAATTATCAAAAAATTATATGGATACAATTACTGAACTAGTAGAAAGTACCATACCGCAAGCTGAAGCACAGCCCACTACTAATCAAGATATCTTGCAACCAATACAGAAAAAATTTGGCATGCTTACCACTATTTCGGAAAAGATAAATCAACGAAGTAATGCGTTAAACAGCCAGCATATTGACCACATAAAGCAAGCTGCTCAGTCAACACGCGATATAATGATACAAAGTTTGCTCATCATTCCGGTTAGTGTGGTAATTGCTGCATTGTTTATTTTTCTAATCACCAGCCCGTTAAAAACATTGGCACAAAGTATCTACCGTTTACAGCAAGGTAAATTCGACCAAAAAATTACTGCAACAGGCTCGCCTGAAATTCAAGAAATAGCGCATGCATTAGAGCATATGAGAACTAGACTACATGCGCTTGAGCTACAAAAATCTAGCTTTATTCGGCATATTTCACATGAATTAAAAACTCCACTTGCTGCCATTAGAGAAGGAACTGAACTGCTTTATGACAATAGTGTTGGTGAGCTAAATGCAGAGCAACAAGAAATATCTCATATTATTAAAAATAGTGTTTTCCGTTTACAAAAACACATTGAAGATTTACTCGACTTTAATATCGTACTCGACTCTACAAGCTTACAAGACAGTGAAAAAATACTGATTGTTCAAGAGATAAAACAGGTAGTCTCCGCGAGAGCATTAGATATAAAGCGTAAGAAAATTCAACTAAATATAAAGGAAAATAGCCTAGGTATAATTAGCAACCGCAAACAAATTAATGTCATCATAGACAACTTGTTATCTAACGCGATTAAGTACTCACCAAGTGAAGGTGTTATTGATATTGATACCTTGCTTACTGACGGCCATTTAGAATTATCAATTACCGATTACGGTGTTGGTATTAACGAAGAAAACCAAAAACACGTATTCGATGCTTTTTTTCAAGGTCCTCCACCTAGCGATAGTTTAATTAAAGGCAGTGGCTTAGGTTTAACAATTGTTAAAGAACTTATCCTTAGACTCAATGGCGATATATGGTTAAACAGCCAACAAAATCAGCCAAGTGGCACTAAAATTACTATTAACATACCGCGCGCATTCCAACAAACGGAGCCTGGCTAATGTTTCAATTCCATTATATTTCAATATCAGCTTTCTGTTTGGTTGCAACGTTATTGCTGTCAGGTTGCCAACTTACCAGCAACTCGCCCGACTCAGTTAAAAGTTACGGCGAATACTATCTTGCATTACAACAACTCACAGAAACTCAGCTGATGGAGGAAGTTAATGTACTGCAAAGCAAAATGGCTGTAACGGTAACGGAACAAACCAGACAAGATTACGACAGCCAAATAAAATTATTACTGCTATACAGCTTACCTAAGTCGCCTATTTACAATAGCTTCAACGCTAAAGCTTTACTTAACCAGATGCAACAAGAAGGAAAAAACCTCGCTTTTGCCAATATAAATCCAAGTGAACAGGCATTTATCACCTTATTGCGAGACCAATTAAACCAACGCTTACTAATGCGTAATCGATTGCTACTACAACAACAAGAACAAGCAAAATTAACATTGAAAAAGCATCAGTTGCTAATTGAAAAAATAGCTATTTTAGAACAAACAATCATCCAGTTAAAAAAGATTGACCAAGCCATAGATAAGCGCCAATAACACCTTAATAGCTGTATATTTCCGAAAATAATTGAGATTAATTAATGATATCAAATAACGACTTATCAACAGAAAACACCAGTAAAATCCTCATTGTTGATGACGATCCAAGCTTACTGCGTTTACTTGGCATTCGCCTTTCTGCCGCTGGTTACCAGGTAGAGTCAGCTAAAAATGCCAAAATTGCCTTAGGCAGGTTAGAAAGTTTTCATCCGCATTTAGTGATCAGTGATTTAAAAATGGAAGGCATGGACGGTATGGCGTTGTTTGAACAAATTCGTTCTAAGCACCCACATATTCCAGTTATTATTATGACGGCACATGGCACCATCCCAGATGCGATCAATGCCACTAAGCAAGGTGTATTTAGTTTTTTAACTAAACCGTTTGAAAGTAAAGAGCTGCTAGAAATTGTTCAACAAGCGATACGATTACAACCAGCCGAGCTAAATCATAGCCAAGCTGACAACCAATGGCGTGATCAAATTATAAGTCGTAGTACGGTTATGGAGTCACTGCTTCAGCAAAGTAAACAAGTTGCAAAAAGCGATTTCAGTTTACTGATTCATAGTCAAAGTGGCACAGGTAAAGAGCTACTCGCTAAAGCAATTCATTTAGCTAGTCCTCGTCATGATCAGCAATTCACCGCTATTAATTGCGCTGCTATTCCAGAACAACTATTGGAGTCAGAGTTATTTGGCCATAGCAAAGGTGCATTTACCGGTGCTGAGAAAAATCACATAGGTTTGTTTCAAGCCACAGACGGCGGCACGCTATTTTTAGATGAAATAGGCGATATGCCAATGAGCTTTCAAGTAAAACTATTAAGAGCTTTGCAAGAGCGAGAAGTTAGGCCTGTAGGTAGTACACAGTCAGTTAAAGTAGACGTTAGAATCATTTCAGCAACTCACAAAAATTTACAGCAGGCTATTATTGATAAAACCTTCCGTGAAGATTTATATTACCGATTAAATGTTGTCGAATTAGAATTACCACCTCTTACAGAACGTCGCGAAGATATTCCGTTATTAGCTCAGCATTTTTTATCACGTTCAACCGAACAATCACACATTAATATATCCGGATTCTCACAAGAGGCCATGGAGATTTTAATCAGTGCCGCTTGGCCAGGAAATATCAGACAATTGCAAAATGTTGTCGAGCAAACGGTGGCACTTTCTACAGAGCCCTTGATCAGTGAAATGTTAGTTAAAAATGCCCTGCGCGACAAAACCACAATTTTACCGTCATTTGTGCAAGCTAGAGATAAATTTGAACGAGACTATTTGGCGAAACTTTTAAAGTTAACAGCAGGCAATGTATCTCAAGCAGCTAAAATTGCACAACGTAATCGCACTGAATTTTATAAACTATTGAATCGACATCATTTGAGCGCAGAAGCATTTAGAGATGAATAATAATTTCGGAAAAATTAAAAAAGACTTAGCGCACCTCACAATGAACTAAGTCTTTTTTACAAAATGAATTACCTTGCTAGAAAATAACTCTTTAGTTAATTGCTAGTAATTCAACGTCAAAAATAAGCAATGATCCTGGTGGAATTTTTCCTGCAGCGTTATTACCATAACCAAGCTCTGCCGGAATAAACAAACGTGTCTTTTCACCTACAACCATCAACTGTAACCCTTCGGTCCAGCCTTTAATCACTTGCTTTAAGCCAAAACTAATGGGGTCGTTTCTTTCTACAGAGCTATCAAAGACCGTTCCGTCAAGCAAAGTACCATGATAATGCACTTTCACTTTCGAACTTGCACTTGGATGTACATCACCTTCACCAGCGGTTAATACCTGTAACTGCAAACCTGAAGCTGTTTCAATAACCCCTTCAACTTGCTTATTGGCCTGTAAAAATTCAGCCGCTTTTATCGCATTAACTTTGGCAGCTTCACGATTAGCATTATTGCGGACAAAAAAGCTAACAATTAAGCCAAGTACAATGATTAATATTATGTATTTAGTCACATTCATTCCTTACGATTATCTTTAAGTAATTACCTATTAGCTCAGCACAGAGCTACAAATAAATTCTTAGTTATTAATATTACTAACTTCATTATCTGTTAGCTGTCGACTCAAGCCAACAGGCAATTCATTATCAAGCTGCAATTTCCCAATCGCACTACGATGTAAAGCCATAACAGGATTACGAAAGCGCCCAAACATGCGTTTTATTTGATGATAACGCCCTTCAATGAGTTCTACTTCAGCTTGGTATTCAGAAATGATAGTAAGCTTGGCTGGTTTAGTGGTGATATCTTCATACTCAAAGTACATACCATTAGCAAAAGCATCAATATAGTCATCAGTCAGTTTATTCTCCAAAGTGACTACATAGCGCTTAGTGACTTTATTCATTGGCTGGGTAAGTTGCTCAGACCAACGGCTGTCATTGGTTAGTAACAGCAACCCGGAGGTGTTCAGATCAAGACGCCCTACAATATGCAATTGCGCTTTAAATGTATAATCTAGTAAATCTATAACTGTTTTATGTTGTTCATCTTTTGTCGCGCTAACAACACCAATAGGTTTATGCAACATAATATAGTGCGGTGTATTGGCTTGGACGATTTGACCATCAATAACAATATTAGAAAAACTCGTGATAATTTCATCTATATCACGAGCAATAACACCATCTACTAAGACCTTACCTTGCGCCAGCATAAGCCGCACATCACGACGGCTTATTTGACAATGCATAGCAATAAAGCGATCTAAGCGCGATTTACCTAACGACATATGCTTATTTATCTAAACACTAAATTAACTTGCTTCTTTAATAAGATGCACATCACGTTGTGGAAACGGTATTTTAATTTTAGCTTGCTCAAGTGCTAAATATATTTCTTTGTAAGCTTTATATTTTGCACTATATAAACTAGCCGTCGGCGTCCATAAGCGTATAGCTATAGTGATAGCACTATCAGCAAATTCATCTATACCAATTTGCGGTTTTCGAACATCACTAACTATGTCTAAGTTACCTAATGTCTCTTCTAACATAGCAACCACTTCTAACGGGTTTTCCGCATAATCTATACCGACACTTAACTCAAGTAGCGAATCATTTTTTGAATTATGTAGTACTTCACCGACGATGTGTTTATTAGGTATGGTAATTTCAACATTGTCTTCGTCTGACAATATTGTATAAGCCAATAACACTTCTTTTACTTGTCCAGTAACTCCTTGCACTGTGATGGTATCACCAACAACAAAAGGTCGAATAATAATAATATTAAAGCCAGCAGCATAGTTGGCTAATAAACCTTGTAGCGCTAAGCCAGCACCTAAAGAAATAGCACCAATAGCCGCAATAAATGGTGTAACGCTAATACCTAATTTACCCAACGCGATAATTGTAATCATTACCACAATCAGCATTTTGCTGGTATTCGCCAAAAATCGACTTAAAGTAACATCTAGTTTATGTCGCTCACAAAGGCGTAAAACAAGTTTTGCAATTTTTCCGGCAAAAATATAACCAATAATGAAAATAATGAATGCACCAACAAGTTGAAAACTATAGTTAGTAAAAAATTCAACAATCACATTATAAAAATGACTAACTTGATCAAGCTCGTCTTTTAGTAGGTTAGCCGGGTCCAAAGTTTTTGCAGCTTGTTCGGTGGTATTTTCACTGTTAGATTCAGCCATAAATTAATTCCATTTTGTGTTTTAGTTATCTTGATAGTGATATTAAGGAATTAAAGACAAAATTAACAATAATATTGATGTTATTTGGTGAATAAATTTAACGTAGGAATTTGCGAAATGAGTTGGACGTCCATGTCCGGCTCAGTGAGGAAAATGTTATTAGCGTTTAGCTAAAGTTATATCTGCAAGCTGATAACTAATCGTATGGTGTAATTCATTATCAATGTAAATTTCCATTTGATAATCGCCAGGTAAGTCATCAAAATCTGTACGCATAAATATCGCGCCACGTTTCTTAATAATCATTGCCTTGCCCATAACTTTCTTCAAACTACCACGCTCACTTTGTATTGGTACTATATGCACTGAGCTTAAATTAAATTGTTCATCGTCAGCACTGGTAACAACTAACCCATATAATGTGGTTTCAACACCATTAACGATTGGGATTTGGGTTGTTTTTTCAAATGCAATTGGCTCGCCAACATCGTTATGACGAATAACGCCAAAATCGAAAGAAAAGTTGCTTGTCGTCGCAGCTTCTGCTGCACCAAAAAATAGAGCAAAACACAGGGTCATTAGATTAGTTACTCTCATGATATATTCTCCTCAGTAGCGCGCTTTCTAAAACAAAGAAATAATGCAGGAATCGCAAATAAGCCTATTGTTCCTGGTTCAGGTACAGAAACAGCACCAGTAGGTTGAGAACCTTCTATTTCAGCGACAATTTTATTTTCTATCGCGGTTTGAAAATCATCAAAATTTCCTGGTGCAAGTAAAAATGGGCTTTCACCTGCAATTACATCATCTAAGTATTGATCAACAACATTTTGGTTAGTGGTAATAACGATACCATTTATGGTATCAACACCCGCATCAATGGCATTATCTGTCGCTACACTAGGTGAAACACCAGAGTTATTAGTACCATCTCCTGATATATCAATAATTTGCTCAAAGCCCTCAAAGCCGTTGTTTTCAAATAATGGGTAGGCATATTCAACAGCTTCACCAATGGCCGTCCAGCCAGAGAACGGTCGGGCAATCGCACCAATACTAGCAGCTAAGGTATCAGCACTTCCTTCGCTATCTACTAACGTCCAATCAATCATTACACTTTGTTGATTAGGTCCAGACCACATAATAAGTTGAACCGCAATTTGCCCTTCAGAGCCATTAATAATGGCATTTTGCACATTATCGCTTTCAAAAGCGGCTTGATAACCTTGAAGTTGTAAATCATATTCTTGCGTATTGATACTACCTGATATATCGACCAGCAGCTGCAATTCAATATCAACTTGAGTGACACTGTATGCAGCGCTACTCGTTGACAACAAGATAGCAGCAGTTGCTACCTTCAAATAATTAATTCGCATACATTACTCCTCACGCTTTCTTGTCTTTGTATTGACAAAAATATTAATAAAATTTCATTCACGAAAACTATTGCAGTTTCCTTGCCTAAAATTTTATTGTTTTTTATCAACAAGTTAACAGCACTGTGTATTTAGAGCTTGCATAATGCGGTTATCACCATTGCAATTTGCAAAGCGTTATCCATTAAAAACCTCACTAAAAAACCTATCTATCTGAAATTTAACGAATAAATATATGGCAGAGCATTTGCAATGTTTGATAGACAAAGTTCAAATGCAAGAAAAGTGTGAGGAGAACGTTATGAGTGGTTATTATAGAAAGGAAAGATATAGTCGCCGAACTAGTTCATTTACCGAGTCTTTAATAAAAGTGACTATATTAGTTATTTTTACACTGTCATTAGGTGGAATTGCGGCATTACAATGGAAAAAAGCCAGTTCTTTCAGTGCTAGACTAGATGACAAAAGCTTATTACTAGCGAAAGCAGAAAATGAGCTAGAAATACTAAGAACACTTAACCCTTATCATGTCGGCAGTAATGAAGTGTTAGCACAAGCCGTCAATAAGGCTGATCTATTTCCAGGTTGGATAACTCGTGTTTACCCGTTACCTTCAAGTGTTGAACAGGCAGCTTATAGCAATGATGTAGGCTCATTTGTTATGAATGAAACACGCTTTTCACTAGCAAGCCATAAAAGCTACGGCATTGCTCAACCAAGTAAAAGCATGTATCGCCTAAATGGCTTATTCCCTAATCGTACTAAAGGACGTTTACAAGTTGGCGTTGAGTTTTATGTTAAAAATCAAGCAATGACGGCTAAATCAGACACTATGTCAAAAATTAGTTCTTGTTATGCACGCATTGACATGAATAACAAACGGGTAATTGATAGAAAAATTCATTTAATGACTCGCTTTGAATCAGAGCAAGTTTTGACCGGTTCATTAGAGTTAAATAAAGGCTTATTTCCAATTAGCGCGATACTTTACTGTGATAGAAAATCAGAAATAAATGGCAGTGATATTGAGGTTTCAATTTCGTTTAGAACACCTCAACAACATAACTTAAGTACAAGCCGCTATGATATTTTTCATATTTATAGTCCGAAAAATATTGTCGCAAAACTTTAGTAGAACCGGTGGTTAAACACTCAGTCACAAATTAGCTATAGGAAATTTAAGCGTAAACGTACACCCTTGCTCTGGTTGTGAGTTTACGCTTATCATCGCATCATGTTTCTCTACGATAGCATAGGAAACCGATAACCCTAATCCTGTACCTTCACTTTCATTTTTAGTGGTATAGAAAGGCTCAAACAAATGGCGCATGACTGAAGCATCCATACCGCAACCTGTATCATGAACATTAACCTCGATATAATTACTTACGACAGCACTGTCAATTCTCAACTCTCCACTTTCATTCATCGCTTGGGCAGCATTAACGAATAAATTAACAAATACCTGCTGTAATTGACCATAATTCCCTTGGATTATTGGTAAATTATCCGACAAATTTCTAATTATTTCATGGTCATACTTGAGCTTATTCCATACAATTTTTAATGCACTATCGATAACATCATTAATAACAACATCAGAAAACTCATCTTGCTCTTTACGGGAAAAGGTTTTCAAACTTGCAACAATTTCAGTAACACGCTCAACTCCCGTAATACAAGCATTTAGTAATTCATTAATGTCTTCACGAGCAAATGACAACTCACGGTTATTTTCAAGCTGTGTTACAAGTTTTTCAGGTAATTGTGCAAAGGTGTTTTCGTAAATATTTAAGTAGTCCTGTAAGACATGTAAATTACTCGAAATATAACCAATTGGATTGTTGATCTCATGAGCAACTCCAGCGGCAAGTTGGCCAAGCGAACTCATTTTTTCACTGTGTGCTAATTGTTGCTGTGTGCTTTTTAGTTCATCAACAGTATTACGTAAGTCTCGGTAATTATAGGCAAGCTCTATTTTAGTCATACGCCGCTTAATTGCTGACGTAAATTGTTGCGCGGCGATATCTAAAGTTTGTTTAAAATCATCGCTATAGCAAAAATGACTAATATCAAACAAGATTAATCGACGTTCTTTTTCACTAACTTTAACCAATAGATACAACACAGTGTCATTAACAAATAAATTGGAATAGGTGGGACGTTTATCGGAATCCTTATACTCAAAACGGTGCCATATCGACTCATTTGTTGCCAGCATGGGTTTAATTGGCGCTTCATATTCTTTTTGCCAAGTTAAGCTTTGCCAAGATTCACCAATCTCACGTAATGACCAAATTGCATGGTTTGAATCATGATTGATACGCATAACAACCACAGAACAATTATCTAGCAATCTAGCTACATTTTCCGAAAACTGCTGAAAAGACTCATCAATACTTTTGTCTAACAATAGTTCTTGTGTCAGGCTCGCTAAAAATTGCAACTGAACTTGTCGGCTGGTAGCTTTTTCATATGAGTCAAAAAACTCTTTATTTTCAGCTAGGGTTACCTGTGCTTTTTGATCTAGTTTTGCCTCCAACTTCTTCTTGGCATTACGTTCTCTAATCAGAGCTTTTTCAAGTAATGCGACCTTTTCTTCGACAGCAATATTTAAACTTCTACTCGGATCAGACAATGATCATCTCCCTTGCACATACATTTGCTTTGGCTTATTGATGCTTTTTGATTAAAGTGCGTTGCCGCTCCTAGAATCAAACCTTCAGCAAAATGGCACATTTTTCGATGAGACATATAACGCACCACAAGTAAGTTATCCTGTGGTTGGTCATAAAGTAATGTAGGTGTATATGCTAATGGGTCACTTTTTTGCACTTCAATATGAATAACATTATCAACCGCCCGCATAAAGTCGAATAAATTGTCTATGTCTTTGACCAAAGAAATACCCAGTGACATTAATACTGGAAAAAAATGCTCACCGTAACCTCGAAGAAGATGCTCTCGGTCTGAGTCAACTATGGCTGATAAAGCATCAATAATAATATTAAATTCACTATCATCGTATAGCTCAGTCGCTAAATATTCACCATTAGATGAAAGCTCGCAATTATCGAGCGCTTTAAGCCACGCAGTTAAACCAAACTCCTGTTCGGTATATTCTGCAAAGCCGGTAAAAATAGCACCTTTCATTAGTTAATAGTCCTTAAAAACTTCACATAGTGTTAACTATAATGCTAGCATGAGTTTATGCAACTAATTCATCTTTAACTATATTTTTTTAGGATTAAGAAATGTTACCGTCAGTTTTACTGCTAGATGATGAACAAGAAGTACTTAACGCGTTAAAGCGTGTGCTGCGTATTGATTATCAAGTGCATGCCTTCACAGACGCTAACGAGGCATTAGAGTTTTTTCAACGTACACCTACACAAATTGTCATTTCTGATATGAAAATGCCACAAATTAACGGGGCAGAATTCTTAAGCCATATTGTTAAAATAAATAGCCGCAGTAGACGCGTAGTGCTGACCGGTTATGCGGATACAGAGTTAGCGAAACAAGCAATAAACGATGGAAAAATTTCAGCCTACTTAAATAAGCCTTGGAATAACGATGAGCTAAAAAAAACATTAGCGAACCTTATTAATGAGCTGAAAGATGAAAATAAAAAGCTTGCTGTGGTTAAAAGCTTAAAGCTTGATAATCAAAGACTATCAGCAAACCAAGCATCAATGACAAAAGTCAGCCGCTTTATCCAAAGTAGCCATGACGATATTGTTAACCAAAGTCAAAAGCTGTCTTCACTTAACAATGAACTCCTCCAGTTAAGTGCGAATTTAGTCGCCATGCAAACCCACGACACATCAGGTCATACATTCCGAATTGCCCAACAGGGCAAAATGCTAGCTAATAGGCTCAAGTTAAAGGAACCACATCGTGTACACGTATATTTGGCTGGCTTATTTTATCGTATAGGTATAAGTAGTTTACCACCCTCGCTAGCGGCTTTACCTTTGCACAAAATGTCAGCTCAAGAAAAGCTTAGTTGGATGAAGTTCCCACAAGTTAGTGCAGATATTTTAGCCTCTGTAGCATCCTTAGCACCTTGTGCTAAAGTGGTACGACATATTTATGAACATGTTGATGGCTCAGGGATTCCCATGCACCTTAGTCATGAAGATATTCCAATGACGTCACGAATTTTATCAATCGTTACTCATTTTGACTTGTTAATATCTGGAAAAATTACCGAGCGAAACATTAGCCCACAAGAAGCTATTATCGTTATGAAAAAAAGCCTGGGTAGCTTATTCGACAATCATGTTTTTAGTCACTTTATTGCGATGCTTTCAGCGCCATTAACCACTGAAAACCTAGAAATAGCGAAAGGCATAACAGAACTTGAGCCAGGAATGATCCTCGCACAAGATATAGTAAACCATGAACAACATAAGCTGTTAAATGAAAAAACAGTATTATCACAAGGACATATTGATAGTTTAACCAAGCACCAAGAGCATACAGAGAAAGTACTTATTGCCTATATATTGCATAAGGGTGAGCAAGAAAATGATACTCAAAAAAGTGAAGGAGCAACTAACTAATGGAAATTGTAGATATTCGCCCTTTAGTCGTTATTGTAGATGACGAGCAAGAAATACTCTCGGCAATAAAACGGACCTTAATGCGTGTTGATGTGCGCATTGAAGCTTTTACTTCACCTAGATTGGCATTAGAGTTTATTTGTGAGAACCAACCCGCATTAGTCATATCAGATCAACGCATGCCTGATATTACGGGTGATAAACTTTTATCCGAAATCAAACAGTTATGGCCTGAGACTAAACGTATTATGTTGAGTGCTTATGAAGATTTCGACTCAGTATCGGCGGGATTTAATCAAGCTATTATTGATAAGTTTATGTCAAAGCCTTGGAAGAATTCAGAATTGGTTATGCTGATACAAGACAGTATCGATAATAATAGCAAATCGCCAAATAAGAGCTTAGTTAATAAATCAATTGTCGGTGAAAGTACAAAAATAAAACAGTTAATTGATAATATTAGTATTGCCGCAGGCGCAAATGTGCCGATTTACATCCATGGGGAAACAGGTACAGGTAAAGAGCTAGTTGCTAAAGCTTGTCATCAATCTGGCTGTAAACGAGAAGGCAACTTTGTCGCAGTTAATTGTGCCAATTTTTCAGAAACATTAATTGAGTCACAACTTTATGGTCATAAAAAAGGCGCTTTTACCGGGGCTGTTAGCGATCAAGAAGGTCTTTTTGCTCAAAGTCATGGTGGCACTATATTCCTCGATGAAGTCACAACTTTACCTATGCCGCTACAGGCAAAGTTATTGCGTGTTATCCAAGAACGTGAATTTACCGCTTTAGGCGATACAAAATTAATAAAATTTGATGCGCAAATCGTTGCCGCATCATCTATTAAATTGAGCGAAGCTGTTAATAGTGGTGAGTTCAGAGAAGATCTTTATTATCGTTTGAATGTTATTCCATTAAATTTGCCACCACTACGTGAACGCGAGCAAGACGCTTTTATCTTAGCTAAGCACTTTTTAGAAAAATATAATCAACAACAACAAAAGCAGTTTGCAGCTTTTAGCGAAAGCGCCCGTGATTTTATTATTTCATATCCTTGGCCAGGCAATGTTAGGCAGCTAGAAAATACTATTCATAGCGCATGTATTATGAACCGCGGCAAGGAAATAACCTTGCCTATGCTGCAATCATTACTTGCTGAGCAGCTTCATATAAAAGAAGCCTCGGGTAATAATAGCCTTGGAAATATCACAATTACACCTGAATTAGACGCAACTGCCCAAGAAACTAACTCAACAATTATTCCACTTGAGCAAGTAGAGAAAAATGCCATCGAAAATGCTATCGACCAATGTAATGGAAACATCACCAAAGCCGCAGCTTTATTAGAGGTTAACCCTTCAACAATTTACCGAAAAATGCAAAAGTGGTCGTAATTACTTTATAGCTTTGCCTTACTAAACCTCGAATAATTGGCAATTAGTAGTTGCCTAGTTAATAACATTGACGCTAGAATCTAGCCTCGTTTAGCATAACTAAACGTATTGACTTGTCGGAGTGCCATAGGGCTGAGATCGCGAAAGCGGGATCCGTAGAACCTGATTAGATTAACATCTGCGAAGGGAACAAGTGGGCAACGCTTAAGCAATATCATCATTGTTAATAGTTTTGCTCCTCGTTACTACCCCAATATAGCTCCGCCTAACTTTTATTTATAAAAACAGGTGAGAGACCATGAGTTCAATTTCTAGACGCGAACGTCGCGACCAAGCAGCAGATTTTTTAAAAAATGTTGCTGATCAATCATTTCCAAATTCAAAAAAAGTTTATGTATCCGGACAAATTCACAACATTCGTGTGGGCATGCGAGAAATATCTTTATCTGACACCTTAGTCAGCGGCAGTAAAGATAATGCAGTTTACGAAAAAAATGCCCCGTTATGTGTATACGATACTTCAGGTTTCTATACTGACGACAACATTGAAATAGACGTTCACAAAGGTATTCCACGTTTGCGCGATAACTGGATTGAAGCCCGCGCTGATGTCGAATTTTTAGCGGAAAAAACCTCTAGCTATAGCCAACAACGTTTAGCTGATGAAGGCTTAGATCATATCCGTTTTGAGTACTTACCTAAAGTTCGCAAAGCAAAATCTGGGAAAAATGTTACCCAAATGCACTATGCTCGCCAAGGCATTATCACGCCAGAAATGGAATATATCGCGATTCGTGAAAACTTAAAACGCCAAGAAGTAAAAGATGAAATATTGCTACAACAGCACCAAGGACAATCATTTGGCGCCAATATTCCAGAGCAAATAACGGCTGAATTTGTCCGTGACGAAGTTGCCCGTGGCCGAGCAATTATTCCTGCCAACATTAATCATCCAGAATCTGAGCCGATGATCATAGGTCGCAATTTTCTAATTAAGGTAAACGCGAATATAGGAAACTCTGCGGTTACGTCCTCCATTGAAGAAGAGGTAGAAAAGCTTGTTTGGTCAACAAAGTGGGGAGCCGATACGGTAATGGACTTATCAACCGGCCGCTATATTCATGAAACACGTGAGTGGATCATTCGCAATTCACCAGTACCTATTGGCACTGTGCCAATTTACCAAGCATTAGAAAAAGTAAACGGCATTGCCGAAAACCTTACATGGGAAATTTTCCGCGATACCTTAATCGAGCAGGCAGAACAAGGTGTTGACTACTTCACCATTCACGCAGGCGTATTGCTGCGATATGTCCCTATGACCGCAAACCGTGTTACAGGCATAGTTTCGCGCGGCGGTTCAATTATGGCAAAGTGGTGTTTAGCGCATCACAAAGAAAACTTTTTATATACCCACTTTGAAGATATTTGTGAAATCCTCAAAGCTTACGATGTTTCGTTTTCATTAGGTGATGGCTTACGCCCTGGTTCTGTTGCTGATGCTAACGACGAAGCTCAATTCTCAGAGTTAAGAACATTGGGTGAATTAACTAAAATTGCATGGCAGCATGATGTTCAAACAATTATTGAAGGCCCAGGGCATGTACCATTGCATATGGTACAAAAGAATATGACTGAGCAGCTTAAACATTGTGGCGAAGCACCATTTTATACTTTAGGGCCATTAACCACTGATATTGCTCCTGGCTATGATCATATTACCTCAGGTATTGGTGCGGCAAATATTGGTTGGTATGGCTGTGCAATGCTTTGTTATGTCACACCTAAAGAGCACTTAGGCTTGCCAAACAAAGAAGACGTAAAAGAAGGCTTGATGACCTACAAAATTGCGGCTCATGCTGGAGATTTAGCCAAGGGACACCCTGGCGCACAAATACGAGATAATGCCATGTCAAAGGCCCGCTTTGAATTTCGTTGGTATGATCAATTTAATATTGGTTTAGATCCTGAACGCGCACGTGCATATCATGATGAAACGTTGCCACAAGAGTCGGGTAAAGTAGCCCACTTTTGCTCGATGTGCGGTCCGAAATTTTGTTCAATGAAAATATCTCAAGAAGTTCGCGACTATGCCGCTGGGCTAGACAACGTGAATAACGAGCAAGCAATTGAAATCAAACTGCTAGATGAAACAGTTACCATTTCAGCGCAAGGTATGGCGAAGAAATCACAAGAATTTAAAGCCAGCGGCAGTGAAATTTATCATAGTGTTGAAAAAGCGACTGTGAAATAGCGACGGGTAACTTACTCAATGCCTTCCATCGCAATAATCGGCGCAGGAATAATGGGACGCTTGGTAGCTTTGTCGTTAAACAGACAAGGCTATCAAGTAACATTATTTGATAAAGACGATAAAAACGGTCAGCAAAGTGCTGCTTATGCTGCTGCAGGCTTATTAACGCCTCTCGGCGAAGCAATGCATTGCCCAAGTAACATAGTTGCTATGGGCTTTGCTTCGTTACAGCTATGGCCAGAGTTACTGACGAGCTTATCTGGTTATAACTTTTTTCAGCAAACGGGTGCGTTAGTTGTTAGTCATGAGCAAGACATTGGCGATTACCAACGTCTAAAACGCTTTTTGGCCAACAATTATCGGCAACATCAACAACAACAGTTAAACCGTCAACAACTATCAGCCCTTGAACCTGAGCTTGCACGCCGCTTCTCACAAGCGCTATTTTTACCTGAAGAAGGACAAATTGGAAACCGTAAACTGCTACTAGCATTAAAGCAGCAGTTATTAGCAGAAGGTGTGAACTGGCATTGTAAAACCACAGTGATTGGTATTGAGCATGATCATCTTCCAAAGAAGGGAAAGCTAACCTTCAAGTCAGAAAGTTCTATTGAAAGTGCTATTGATAGTGCTATTGAATCAACACAGATATTTGACTTAATGATTGACTGTCGAGGCACTGGTGCAATGTCATCGTTAGACATCAATCAATATGAAAATGCTGCGTTTAAAGATTTACGGGCGGTACGTGGTGAGCTTTTTCAACTATTTGCACCAGATGTAAATATTTCTAGACCTGTCAGGCTTATGCATCCGCGCTACCAGCTTTATATTGCACCAAAAGGCAAAGGTCATTTTGTTGTTGGTGCTACTGAAATTGAAAGTGCCGATACTAACCCGATGACAGTGCGCTCGGCCATGGAACTATTAAGTGCCGCATATAGCATTCACCCAGGGTTTGCCGAAGCTAATATTCGCCAGCATGTCAGTCAACTTCGCCCTGCTTTTAATGATAATCAGCCAAAAATAATCTCGAATGGCAATTTAATACAGGTGAATGGCTTATATCGTCATGGCTTTTTAATTGCTCCGGTGGTGCTATCTCAAGTTCAAGAGCATGTAGACCACTTGCTGCGACCAACAAACCAAGTGAGAAGTACTTACCAATACTCGCATTTACTACCAATTACCAATGTGGCAACTAATTAATGATTTGTCATGGTTTAATCAAAAGAGACATAACATGAAAATTTACCTTAACGGCACTGAGCTTGAGATAAGTCATTTGACTCAACCCGTTTGTATTAAGCAAGTGCTCTCACATGCATTAGCAGAAAAGAAACAGCAACAAAGTTATGCACTAGCACTCAACGGCGAGTTTATCGGCAAAGGCGATTACACCTCTACTGAGGTTAAAGAGAGCGATAGCATTGACATACTATTTCCAATTGTTGGAGGTTAAATTATGGCACTGAACCTTTACGGCCAGCACCTTGATAGTCGATTACTGATTGGCTCGGCACTTTATCCTTCTCCAGAGGTAATGAAGCAAGCAATACTGACAAGCGGATCACAAGTAGTCACGTTATCACTTAAACGCCAAAATCCACATGAACAATCAGGCGAAAAAATCTGGGCTTACATTCGAGAGGTTGTTAAACAGAATCAAGGGTTTCTCCTGCCCAACACAGCTGGATGTAAATATGCTAAAGAGGCCGTGACACTAGCGAAAATGAGCCGAGAACTCTTTCAAACCGACTGGATAAAGCTGGAAGTTATTGGCGATGACTATAATTTACAGCCCGATCCAATTGAATTACTTACGGCCGCAGAGCAACTATTAGCTGATGGCTTTAAAGTATTACCTTACTGCACGGACGATCTCGTTATTTGCCAACGTCTATATGATTTAGGCTGCCAAGTGATCATGCCGTGGGCATCGCCAATAGGCACTGGTAAGGGGTTAATGAATCCATATAATTTAGCCAGCATACGCTTGCGCTTACCTGATGCCACGTTGATACTCGATGCCGGTATTGGTAAACCGTCAGATGCTTGCCTTGCCATGGAAATGGGTTTTGATGCTGTGCTTCTTAACAGTGCCATTGCCCTTGCAGATAACCCTGTATTGATGGCAAAAGCTTTTGCGCAAGCAATTAGTGCAGGTGAGTCAGCATACATAGCTGGCACTATGTCTGAACGTCAAACTGCACATCCTAGTACTCCAACTTTAGACTCTCCCTTTTGGCATCATCCAGAGAACAGCTAATGACAAGATTTAAAGCTAAAAGCCCATCTAAAAAACAGAAACCTATTCTTTGGACGATTTCGGGTGCTGATTGCTCGGGTGGTGCCGGCATAGCAGCGGATATTAAAACGGGTCATAATCTAAATGTCGAGGTATGCCATTTAATTACCGCTAATACGGTACAAAATTCCACCAAGCTTTTTTCAATTAACTCAACACCAATAAAAATATTAACTGAACAAGCACATGCGTTGCGCTTTGATAAGCCGCCAACAGTCATAAAAATAGGTTTACTAGCTAATAACGAACAGATTATATGGCTAACAGCACTACTATCAGAACTTAAACAGCAATTAACTAACTTAGTGACAGTTTATGACCCTGTTGGTCAAGCCAGTGTTGGTGGTAAGTTATCCACTTTATCACAATCCGATCTCAAGCCTTTATTACCATTAATTGATGTGATTACACCTAACCTTAACGAAGCCGAAAAATTGAGTGAGTTGCGAGATATAAAGACTGACCAAAGCGCTGCTGACAACATACTAGCATTAGGCTGTAACGCGGTAATTATTAAAGGTGGACATAACCTAGCTAGCTCAAACTGCATTGATGTATGCTGGCAAAAAACAGCAACGGGTGCAGTTCAAAAGTATCAATTACAATCAGCGAAAATAGCAACTAATGATAGCCATGGTGGAGGCTGTAGCTTCGCAACGGCTTTAGCAAGTTTTCTAGCACACGGTTATTTACTTCGTGATGCCTTCACGCTAACAAAAGCATTTATCAACCAAGGTTTATCAACAAATGTTAATAACACCGTTTCAAATAGTACTGACACTTCAGCTGAGTATTATGGCGCTTTCGAACAAGGACGCTGGCCCAATGAACCAAGCCATTTTCCATTAGTTGTAAGTTCACACAGTCATAACTTACTTAGCAGCAGTAACTTCCCTACTTTAGGTCTAACCGCGAAAGAAAGACTCGGATTATATCCAGTTATTGATTCACTCGAATGGCTAGAGCGCCTACTACCACTAAATTTTAAGATTATTCAGTTACGTATCAAGAACATGTCAGATACAGAGCTAGAGCCCATTATTGAAAAAGCAGTAGCATTAGCTCGCGATTATAATTGTCGATTATTTATTAATGATCACTGGCAGTTAGCAATCAAGTATCACGCGTACGGTGTTCATATTGGCCAAGAAGATTTAGCCGACGCTAATTTGCAAGCGATTGCAAACGCGGGGTTACGATTGGGGATCAGCACCCACGGCTGTTATGAATTCTTATTGGCAAAGCAGCTACAGCCTTCTTACCTTGCTATTGGGGCAATATTTCCTACCAAAACTAAAGATATGACAGGGCAAATTCAAGGAATAGAAAATTTACAACATATATTGGCGTTATCAAGCGATATTCCCGTTGTCGCAATTGGCGGAATTAACGAAGCACGGCTACCGCAAGTATGGCAAACAGGCGTCAGCAGTATTGCCGTGGTAACAGCAATAACAGAGGCTGAGCAACCTATTACAGCCGTCAAGGCATTGCAAAAATTAGTTTCGAGTTAACCTAGAGTCTGATTACTGGGTCATCGCGATAACTTCAGGATGATGAATAAACTCATCCAGTTCGTCTTGAGCATTTGGAAACTGTGCTCGATATTGCTGCAATACGGCAATGGCGTTTGTCATTGCCAATCGAGTTTCATCAGTAACTTGCGAACTTTCAACATCGGTATGACTCACAGAGCTAGAAATCTGCTCACGAATAAAATCCATATCAATTCTTTTGCCCGGACATGACTTACTTGTACGATAACGAGAAGATATGATCTCGTTGTCGGCGAGTATGTTTAATTCCCTATGCCCAATAACCTTGCTCACAGGAATAAAAAACTCCGACATTAATTTTCCAACGAGTCGATATAAGCTTTCATACTGCGCGGGTGTAAAGTCATTAATATCGCCATGACCGATACAGCAAATTCCCAGCGAACGACTATTTAAACCAAGAGCATGAGCGCCAGACTTATTAATTGGCCGACCATTTTCAACCGTGCCATCAGCTTTACTATTGTGTTTATTATTTATAATGACAAAATGATAACCAATGCCTGACCAATTTCGATCTTTGTGCCATCGGTCAATCATATCTCGGTCACAATTATTACCATTAAAAGCCGCAGTATGAACTACAATATATTCTGGTGTCATAATCAATATCCTTAAATTGCTAAACCAACAAATTTCCTTAAACCACACTTCATTTTGATTACCTCAACTACGCGAGGTACAAATGCTAATAGTGAGTTAGCAAACCGTCAGAACAACATATTAGACATAGCATACTAATAACTTTAGCTATTGATTTTGATGAGAGAGGTGAGAGAAGATTTGATTTGCAATATTGACAACAACTCAAATTTTGACGTTTTTGTTGAGAAATTCTGCCGTCACTTTCGTAATTGCCTATCACCCGCGTTTTCCAACCTCCATGTGGCTTTCTACCTAGAGGTTAGTAGGTTTTTTATGCATAGCAATTTTAAACGCTAGAATAGATAAATTAGAAAAGACTCAAAACAAATATCTTGAGTCTTTAACTTTTACCATATGCCTTTTAAAATTTGATAAAGCTTATCTAGGTCATTATTCATAATCAGCAATTAGCTGTGTGCCGATTCCTTGTCCTGTTACCATCAAGTAGTGCCAACCAGAACTAGGGTTGTTAATGATTAAATTTTCCTCGCTAACGCCAGTGGTAACTGCACTGTTTTGATAATTATTGCTACTAGGCCAGCCTGCCGCTGATTGGTAAATACTGGCATCGCCAACACCACCTTGTGTAGAGATTGTTAATGAATTTTGCCCACTAGCAACGTAAATAGCCATATAAACAGTTTGGCTACCTAAACACACAGCTTGATTATCTTCTAAATTACCTCGGGTAATTGCTGATTGAGTTTCACATGCATTAGTATTGCCTGCTCCACCGCCGCCTGTCCCGTCATCAAGTGTCCAACTCGCTGTTAAACTTACATTATCAAATACTCGATTTCCGTAAGGATTGCCCATTACGTACCAAATGCCCTGCTGAGGAGTTGCAACATTAACGGTTTCATTATTCCCGCCTTTATAAGGTCGATAATCCCAGTTGTTTAATGTTGCTTCACTACCAGCTTTCACATAAAGATCAACATCCCCAGTACCGCCAGATGATTGAATAACCAGATCGCTGGCATTCACAGGAATATCAAAGCTGTAAGTTGGTTTCTCTGCGCCATCGGAGTTAATCGTTATCGTTTGACCATTAGTTAGTACATTGTCATCAGGTTCAAAAGTAGCATCCTCTGTACTTTCTACCGTTTGTAACCAAGTAGCAAATTGAGTATCTAAACTTATACCTATATTATCCAAAATGGTGTTGTAACCCGTAAAGTCGCCGACTCTAAGCTCTGACAAAATGTTGTCAACATATCCCGATTGCTCTTCAAACATAAAACGTACGGCTAGATAACCCCATTTATAAATACGCGTGGAATCATGGTCATCGTAATTAGTGCGAAATAATTCGCTTAATTTATAAGTATTCTTACGAGCTTCAGCAATAGCTTCATCATCAAATTTTTTCTTTGCAATATACTCTGCTATACCTTCACCCCACCACACAGAGTCATGGGCATTAAAATCTCTAAAGCTGCCATAAGTATTGAACCTGCCATCTAAATAATGCACATACTCGTGGTTTAAATTCCATACTTTAAATTCGGGTAACAACCATGCCGCTTCATGTGCAAAAAAACGTGGAATATTGCCAACAACCGATGGGTCACCTTCTAAATATTGGCCACCGTTATCAACACTATTACCGAATATATTGTAAGAAAAACGCTTATATTGATCGGTATTGTTATAAATAACGAGTTCTAATGTTGAGTTATTATCATCTGCAACAGGCGTGTTATTCGTGTTTAATTTTTCATGAAAGTAACTTTCTCGCACTGCGAGTTCATTACAAACTTCCGCAAGTTGCGCATTGCTTAACTCTTGCGCGCGAATTCTTAACGTAGCACTACAAGAGTGTGTAATAGGCAAAATTGTAGCTTCTAATTCTGCTTTGTAATTACATGTATTGTAAAAGCTGCAATTATTCGGCTCATAATAATTAACTTGATTAATTACTTTAAACCAAGACTTTGACGCCATATCTGTCATGCTTGTCCGCGTTAAAAAATCTCTGATATCATTTTGTGCTTGCGTACGAGTTAGACCTGTATATTTAAGCATTCGACCAAACTCTGAAGCAACGTCGTTGAATTGTGCTTCCTGTGCATGACCAACCATTGAAGTATTGTTTTTCAGAAACTGATCCATAGCATTAATTAGTTTCTGGTCAGCTTGAACGGCATTAATAAACTCGGCATCGTCTTTTGCACGATATATATAAATTAATGATTTAGTAAACCAGTTTTGAGCATTTGCTCCCCATTCCTTTTGATAACGCTCCAATAAACCAATTACTTGCGGCAAATAACGATAACGATCTGTGACATCAGTGGTATACATCAAAATCATAGCTTCTTTCGCTAAAAAAGCATGGGTTTCATCAGTGTTATAATAATGCTGATTCGCAGCTAATTCGTTCAAAAAATTAGCAATTGCTGCATTAACCGCCGAACTGTAATTACCAATAATTGCCGTATTTGCAGACTGCTCTTGTGTCCAACGACCAGCTCGTAAATAAGTTAAGAAATAACGTAGATTATTTGAAGAGCTGCCATCGTAAGCCTTAGCAAGTATCGCTGCTTCGTTGGCAATATCAATCATGGCACTTTCTTTAAAAAGTGCCTGCATATTCACTGACTCAGTAGACCAAATGTTATCTTCATAACACTGATATTGAGTTTCTGACTTCATTAGGTTAGCGCGTTCCATCCCAGATACCGCTGCGAGATCAGTTGTAGTAATACATGCATTTACCGCAGCTTGATTCATACTCGGACTAAACGAAAAGCTTTCTTCCAATGTTTGATCAATTGACATAACAGGTTTACTTAAGTCGCGTGCACTCACGTCTTGCTCGCGAATATCAACTTCAACCTCAGTTAAAGTACTAGGCTTATGATCATGTGCCATTCGGATTTCATTATTAACTATTGTTGCTTCAGCAGCAAAAGTTGCTGATACCGCTAAGAATAGACTCGTTAGTTTCATTTTACTTCCCTTCAAATTTATTGTGCGTTTTATTATTTATTAGATTTATTACGCCGAGGGCTCTAATTAATAATCAAGTGGTGTGCTATAACCATTTAAAAATTAAGAAAAAATCAGCGTGTATTTTTTAAACACAATCATTTTATATTGTATACAATATATCCAGTCAAGTTTTCTTAACGACCTAAAACCACCAACCACTTAAGTTTCGTCAATTGAAAAATATTAAATTTTCGTTAATCTATTGTTAAATAAGGAAGTAATCGAATGAATGGAGCATATATGCAAATGTAATAACAAAGTTAGCTAAGTAAGAATTAATTAGCATATGAGCAAAAAATTATTTGTTTTTGAGTAGTTAATTAAATAAAGAAAGGGCTATTTTGAGTTTTAAAGTATAAAAATGTAACTAGCCATATATTTAAATAGAGGATTAACAATTCTAATTTTCAACCAGCAAAAAGCTACCTTGCTCTTTTACTCGAGATTTCATATTTTCAAGGCGAGCATCAACGCCACCTAACATTTGACTGAAACGCTGCGTTGTTGCAATGTCTGCTAATATCGGTTCAACGCCTACTTTCCAAGCTTGAACCCAACCAGCATCTATAGCACTTTGAAAAAAACTAAACGCTTCATTTTCATCATTTTGCAACGCCTTTACTAACGTCATATTATAAAAAACTTCTGGATTATTATTACTATTTGAAATTAGTTGCAGTAAATATTCTTCATAATCAGCAATTAATACCTTAGCTTTTTCAAGTTGCTCAATTTGCTGGTATGCGAACGATAAATGTAATACGGCTTGACCATCAAGCATGTGGTAAAAGAAATTGTTATGCTCTACTTGGGTGCTTTGTAATTTCTCATACGCAGTCACTGCCTGTGCATAATTTTCCTTGTAATACGCTACTTCGCCAGTAATATAAAAGTTCATTGCAGGTCTTGAGTCATCAAAATTGACTTGTTCAAGCAATGACATTGCCTGTTCAGTATCGCCTTTACTGGCAGAAAATCGCGCTTGCAGAAAAATGATTTCAGCCTCAGAAAATAGGTTTGCATGCGTACTCAAATAAGCAAACCATTGCTCTGTATCACTCTGGTTGTTCAAGTCCATATTAGCCCATAATAAGCCTTTAATCGCACTTTTATTGCCAGCATCGACTTGTAATGCTCTCTCATACATTTCCAACGACTCGTCGAGCCTACCGCGAGTTTTTAGAATATCGCCAGCTAAATTATATGCACCAGGATAATACGGATCATTGGCTATAATTTGTGAAAATAAAGCCATTGCTTTACCTTCGCTCCCCTCTTGGTAATAACACCAAGCAACATTATACGCGGCCACCGGAGACTGAGGATCTAACTCAAAAGCTTGTTCAAAAAGTTGGTGAGCAGAAGAGATATCACCACGATTTCGAAACAAAGATCCGTACCACATATAGGTCATGGCATAATTAGGGTTTAAAGCAATCGCTTTTTTAAACGACAGCTCCGCTTTTGCATCATCAATACCACTTAGTAATAAGCCTTTTGAAGCATGGGCATCAGCAAGCTCTGGTGCTAACGCTAAAGCTTTTTCTATTGCTGCCTCAGCACTTCTAGTCGCCTCGTCTTCAGCCAATGTGCCATAAAGTGCTAATAAAATATTTGCATTAGCAACACCAACATAAGCTCGTGCATATTCAGCATCAGCTTCAATAGCTGTCTTAAAATGGATTAAAGCTTTGGTTAATGATGCTGCTGTACGATGTGAAAGTTCGTTTTGGCCTTTACCGTAAGCAACCATAGCGTCAATACTATGTGTGCCTTTCTCATGATTTTTATTTGTTTTTTGACCTAATAGTGTGAGCTTTAATTTATCAACCACGGCATTAGCTATTTCATCTTGGATTTGAAAAACATCGCGATATTCGCGGTCATAAGTTTCAGACCAAATATGCTCACCCGACTCAACATTAATTAACTGCGCCGTGACTCTAATTTTATTAGTTGTATCATTTTTTCTTATGCTCCCTTCTAAAATTGTTTTAACACCTAATTCTCGGCCAATTTCTGGAATCGTTTTCTTGGTAACATTTTTATAAGCGAATGACGAAGTACGTGCCGCGACTTGTAGTTCAGAATTTTTTGCTAATAAATTCAATAACTCTTCAACCATGCCATCAGCAAAATATTCATCCTCAGGGTCGGAACTTAAGGCAACAAAAGGCAAAATGGCGATGGACTCTTTACCATTTTCATCTACTGTTTTTGATAATAATTTATTGCTAGGAGGTGCAGGCTTAGACGATGCTTCAAGTACAACGTCTGGTGTCGAAAAAAATACTTGGCTAAGCAGTGTCACCGCCAGCGCTAAGGCTAAACTCCCAGCTACAGTCAGCGTAGTTCTTAAATTAACTTGTTTACGGCTTTCATCTACTGGCGATTCAGACTCTTCTGCTCGCACTATGCCGCGACTAGTAAAGTTAAATAACCACGCAAAAATTAAGCTAACAGGGAAACCAAAAATAAAAATTTTCAGTAATAAAGTCATAACACTATCGGGTAGGCCAAGCGCAGGTACAGCGAGGTCGGCAATTTGAATTAAAGGCCAAGCAGAAACAGCATATATTGTCGCGACTTTAAATACTTGTCGCTGCTTTAATTGCGCTAAAAACTCTTCCAATGCCCTTCCTTGATATTAAGCATTATAAAACACCAAAGTTACTAATAACGTTAAGTTCGCAACTCATTTATTTGTAATTCACCTTAAGTATACAAAATTAAGCTGTTAATAAAAGTGTTAAAAATTAACAAATTATTAATATTAATCAGTTAGCTCTACTCTATTGATAATACAAAACGCTAGTTAAAGCCCTTCTAAGCCGACAACTAGCACATAACATTACAACTAAGATATATGATTAATTACAAGCGGTTCACTTTAAAACTAACCAAATCATAAGCAGCACCCTACAATAAGTCGCAGTTAACGTCATTAAGGTTTAGATACCTATTAAACTAATTAGCTTTATATTCACTTAATGGTCACTGTCGATAAGAGATGAAGAAATTGAAGCTGATAACTAATATCTAATTAAATTTCAGGCACAAAAAAACCAGCGCTAAGCTGGTTTAGTATTTCAATATTTTTAATAATATATTGAAATGGTACCGGAGGACGGACTTGAACCGTCACGCTCGAAAGCAACGGATTTTGAATCCGTCGTGTCTACCAATTCCACCACTCCGGCGACACAGTGACTTCGCTAATGTGAAACATCATTGAAGAGGCAGGCATTATACGAAAAAACTCAGGCTAAGCAATAGTTTTTCCTTGATAATAGTGCAACTGATGTTTATTTATTCACATTACTAATGAACTTACTGGCTTTAGCTCTGCTTCTAGCCACTGGCGAGCATCGAAGTTGTTATCAAAGAAGGCGTGTTTAATACCAGCAGCACGATATAATTTCGTAAATAGACTTTCTGTCAATAGTGCTGTCGTGCAATGCGCAAGATTCAATGCCACAGCTTTTGTATTGCCTTGGCGAATAAAGTTTAAATGATATTCAAGACCAGCTTCAACACTAATAGCCTCGCCTTTAGGCGTAATCAGTATTGCATAGTTATTGATATCAACTTTTGATACGGCGATCCGTAATTGCTCATGTAAATAATCCAAATACTCAATATTCCATGGGCCTTGTGCCTCAATCAGAATTAAGTTGTCTTCTATGACTATATCCAACGTACCGTGTCGGGAAAAAATGGTCATTATTAAACCTCCCTGTTTATTAATCTATCAGCCTTATTTGTGATTAAACTATAAGCCTAGCTGTGATTGAGCATCGTTATAATCTATGAAATATCACATCCCACATATACTTTTATATGTGTTTTGCTACACTAGCGCAAATTTTTTCAGTGAAATACTTATGTCATCTACTACTCATGAAACATTTCCTCGTGCAGGATTTCGCCGCCGCATAGCCTCATGGCTCTACGATGGTTTAATTGCCATTGCTGTTTATATGACCGCAGGTGCCGCTTCATTTCTACTGATTTCTTTATTCGTGCATTTTGGTGTTTTTGATCTTCAAGGTTATCAGCATTTAAGCGACACCATTACCAATACTCCTTGGTTACTTTGGCCTAATGAATTTTGGAAGCTTGCCTGGGTCGGCTTATTCTTTGTTTGGTTTTGGTCAAAAAGTGGTCAAACGTTAGGTATGAAAGCTTGGCGTTTACGTGTGCAAAATCAAGACGGTACTCGCATTAGTAAAAAAACGGGTGCAAAGCGTTTACTACCCACTTTATTGGGCTTAGGAAATTTTGCAGTTCTGTTTGATCGTAAAAATAAACTGAGCTTACAAGACCGTTTAACAAATACCGAGGTGGTACTGCTCACTTTAGAAGCAAATCGAGGCAGATTGTAGAACTTTATCTCCCAAATAGTATTAGGCTACTTGGGAGCTTACAGCGTAATTAGCTGGCGCGTTTTTTCAAAAAATATAACGCAACGGAAACAAATATAACACTTGGCATAAAGGCGCCCAAAATAGCAGGTAATTGATAAACTAAGCTTAATGAACCTAATACTTCATTGACAATGAAAAACAATATACCAGTTGCGACCCCCATCATAATTCTTGCGCCCATTGATACAGAGCGCAATGGACCAAAGATGAATGATAGTGCTACCAATAACATCACGGCAAGGGTAATTGGCTGGGCTATTTTACGCCAAAATGCTAATAAGTATCGGCTGGGATCTTGTTTATTGGCTTCAAGGTAGTCCAAGTAATCATTTAATCCACGTAATGAAAGCGATTCAGGTTTTACCGTTACCACACCTAACTTGTCAGGTGTTAATGTTGAGGTCCACGACATTAATGGCTGACTTTGTTTGATTACTTTTTTCTCAGTTATTGTTGTTTCTACAACATCACGCAATTGCCATGCATCTTTTTGATAAACAGCACTGTTTGCGGATACCCAGCTGGATAACTTCAATTGCTCATCAAAACGATAAATTTGAATTTCTTTTAACGAGCCCTGATCTTGTACTTCACCAATATGAACAAAGAAATCACCATCTTTAGCCCAAGTTCCTCCGGTAGAAGAAATTAAACTACCACCAGAAATAGCTTGTGCACGTACTTGCCTAGCAGCCGCTTCACCTTGTGGTGCTAGCCATTCACCTACCGCCATACTAACAATAATGAGTAATAATGCTGATTTCATAACAGATTTAATAATATCAAGACGTGACAAGCCAGCGGCTTGCATAACAACCAACTCGCTGTTAGTTGCCATCATACCCATACCTATTAAGCCACCAATCAATGCCGACATTGGGAAAAATAACGAAACATCTTGTGGAATAGCATAAAGCACGTAAAGCGCTGCATGCGCAAGATCATAATTACCCTTGCCGACAGATTTCATTTGTTCAACAAATTTTATAATGCCACTTAAGCTGACAAAAACAGCTAAAGTAATAAAGGTGGTTGAAGCAATAATACGGCCAATATAAAGATCTAAAATACGCATTATACGGCCGCCTTGTTAGCTTTTTTTGGGAGTAGTGATTTTAATTTCCGACCACTTTTCCTACTTTTCACCAGCAAACTAGAACCTAATATCAAAACAATTAAATGTACTGGCCATAGCCCAATTAATTGCGGAACCGTGCCCTTTTCAATACCCGATCGAATTGCGGTTAACAATAAGAAATAACTCAAAAATAATAATATTGCCGGTAACATTTTACCAAACTTACCTTGACGTGGATTCACCACACTTAACGGCACTGCCACTAAGGTCATAATTATACAGGCCAATGGAAATGCAATGCGCCACTGGCTCTCTGCGCTAGCTTCGGGTGTATCTTCTTGAAACAGCTCAGCACTGGGGATAGCACTTAACTTACGTCGTTTATGAGCAACTTTTTGGTCTTGAATTTGAATATAGTATTTATCAAACGCTACTTGGCGAAATAGCTTATTCTCAATATCATTTTGGTAACGTGTCCCTTCAGACAAAATCAATCGTTGTGTTCCTGATTCATCTTCTACAACTTGCCCGTTTTGTGCGTACACTAAGCTTGAGTCGATAACACTTCTAGTTGATTTATCTTTATCAGGTAATTGCGCCACAAAAACTTTTTCAAAGGTATTATCTTCACGGTTTTTATCATGAATAAATACTACAGCTTTCTTATTACCTGTGGTTTGAAAGCGACCTGCAATTAATGAACTTAAGCCTGAGTCTGCCGCTATTTGCTCTTTAATTTGATACTCATATTCATTAGCCATTGGTGATAAATACAAAGTAAACATGCCAGTGATCAGTGCTGTAACTACACCTAAAATCAGCGTTACTCTCACCACATACCATTCGCTGACACCACAAGCATGCAAAACAGTCATTTCATTTTCAGCGTAAATTCGTCCGTACGCAAGTAATACACCAAGGAAAAAACTTAGCGGTAAAATCATACCAGCAAGATCAGGTACTTTTAGCGCAATAAATGTCATTACTAAATGCCCTGGAATACCACCTTCTGAGGCATCATCTAGTACACGAACAAATTTATTACTGATAAATATCGTCATAATAACGAGAAATACCGCAATTTGGGTTTTAGCAACTTCTTTAAGCAAATAACGAAATATAATCACACAGTGATCCTATAAAAACTTTCTTTAAAACATGGTTTTTTTCTGACATACCGGCATTTTTTCAGTAAACTTGTCATTTTTAGCAATAAATTAAATGTAAGCTTAACGGGTAATGCTGTGCAATCCAGCTATAATTATAGCCTTTAGCCGAATACATTTAAAAGTAAGCTTAGCGATTATTTACTGTTTTTAGCAAGCTAAATAGTATATTTTCAATAAAATATACGCATTTGAGTCAAATTAGGAGACCTCATGGAGTTCAGTGTAAAAAGTGGCAGTCCGGAAAAACAACGTAGCGCCTGTATTGTTGTCGGTGTTTTCGAACCACGTCGTTTGTCGGCTATCGCTGAGCAACTCGATGAAATTAGTGAAGGCTATATCAGCAATTTGCTACGTCGTGGAGACTTAGAAGGTAAATCAGGGCAAATGCTTTTATTGCACCATGTACCTAACATTCTTAGTGAACGCGTACTTTTAGTTGGCTGTGGTAAAGAGCGTGAACTTGATGAACGCCAATACCGTCAAATCATCAGCAAAACCATTAACACCTTAAATGAAACAGGTTCGATGGAAGCAGTATGTTTCTTATCTGAATTACATGTAAAAGGCCGTGATACTTATTGGAAAGTACGTCAAGCAATAGAAGCTACCCAAGATTGCTTATACAGTTTTAATAGCTTAAAAACGGTAAAAGAAGAACCTCGTCGCCCATTACGCAAAATTGTATTTAATGTACCGACACGACGTGAGCTACCGATCGGCGAACGTGCAATCAACCACGGTTTAGCAGTTTCTGAAGGTATCACTACATGTAAGAATGTTGCCAATATGCCGCCAAATATTTGTAACCCGGCATATTTAGCTGAACAAGCGCAAATACTTGAAAATGACTACGACAATGTCAGTACACAAATTATTGGTGAGCAAGAAATGGAAGAGCTTGATATGGGTTCGTACCTAGCCGTAGGCCGAGGCTCTGCTAATGAGTCACTCATGAGCATTATTAAATACAATGGTGCTGGTGATGATTCAAAACCAGTTGTATTGGTGGGTAAAGGGCTAACCTTTGACAGTGGCGGAATTTCCTTGAAACCCGGTGCTGGCATGGATGAAATGAAGTATGACATGGGTGGCGCTGCCGGCGTTTTAGGAGCAATGCACTCACTGGCGGAGCTTAATTTACCAATTAATGTTATTGGCGTTTTGGCTGGCTGTGAAAATATGCCTAGCAGCAACGCATATCGCCCTGGCGATATACTCACAACTATGTCAGGTCAAACAGTTGAAGTATTAAATACTGACGCTGAAGGTCGTCTAGTTTTGTGTGACGCACTTACCTATGTAGAGCGCTATGACCCTGAACTTGTAATTGATGTAGCTACCTTAACTGGTGCATGTGTTGTTGCTTTAGGCGCACACGCTACGGGCTTACTAAGTAGCCATAATCCGCTGGCTCACGAATTATTAAATGCTTCAGATCAAAGTGGCGATCGCGCATGGCGACTACCATTATGGGATGATTATCAAGAACAGCTTGAAAGCCCGTTTGCTGATTTTACCAATTTAGGTGGTAAAGAAGCTGGCACCATTACTGCGGCATGTTTCTTAGCTCGTTTTACTAAGAAATATCATTGGGCACATTTAGATGTTGCTGGCACTGCATGGCGCGGGGGTAAGAACAAGGGTTCTACCGGTCGCCCTGTTAGTATGCTTACGCAATTTTTATTAAATCGTTCTGGTGCTGAGCAAGGCGAATAATTTACTAAACTGATACGTGGAATAACGTCATGCAAACCCAAGCAATGTTCTATAGCATTGAAGCGCAAAGTAAAATAACAGGTGTAGCTGAACAGCAATTACACCTGCACTATGCGTGTTTGCAAGCGGCTTACTTTTATCGCCAAAATCAGCGAGTATTTATATATACTCAAAATCAAGAAAATGCTCATAACATCGATGAAATGTTATGGGCATTTGATCCTGATAGCTTTGTACCCCATAACCTTATCGGAGAGGGGCCAAAACAAGGTGCTGCTGTTGAAATAAGTTGGCAGTCACCAACAAACCGCCGCGCGGTTATAATCAATTTAACTAGCGATGTGCCTAACTTCGCTAACCAATTTTCACATCTGATAGATTTTGTTCCAGCCGACGAAACCCTGAAAGAGCAAGCACGCAATCGTTTTCGTACTTGTCGTCAATGGGGTTTTAATATAGCTCATCAAGTAGCTAACGCCCAACAAACTATCGATACTACAAGTTAAAAATCTTCTGACGGAAAATCTGATGGAAAAAACATTTACCCCTTCTGACATTGAACAATCCCTCTATAAAAGCTGGGAAGAGCAAGGTTACTTTAGCCCAACAGGCGAAGGTGACGGTTACTGTATCGCGATTCCACCACCAAATGTCACTGGTAGTTTGCACATGGGGCATGCGTTTCAACAAACCATCATGGACACTTTAACGCGTTATCAACGCATGCAAGGCAAAAACACCTTGTGGCAAACCGGTTGTGATCACGCGGGTATTGCCACGCAAATGGTTGTTGAACGCAAAATAGCAGCGGAAGAAGAAAAAACCCGTCATGATTATGGTCGTGACGCTTTCATTGACAAAATTTGGCAATGGAAAGAAGAGTCTGGTGGCACTATTGGCAAGCAAATGCGTCGACTAGGTAACTCAATTGATTGGTCGCGCGAACGTTTTACTATGGATGACGGCATGTCAGAAGCTGTACAAGAAGTATTTGTACGCTTATTTGAAGACGATCTAATTTACCGAGGTAAGCGCTTAGTTAACTGGGATCCTAAATTCCATACCGCCATCTCTGATTTAGAAGTAGAAAACAAAGACAAAAAAGGCCACATGTGGCATTTACGCTACCCACTTGCTAACGGCGCAAAAACAGCAGAGGGTAACGACTACTTAGTTGTTGCAACAACTCGTCCAGAAACCATGCTAGGTGATACCGGCGTTGCCGTAAACCCAGAAGACCCACGCTATAAAAACTTAATTGGTCAACATGTTTTACTACCATTAGTAAATCGCTTAATTCCAATTGTTGGCGATGAACATGCCGACATGGAAAAAGGCACAGGTTGTGTAAAAATCACTCCAGCCCATGACTTTAATGACAATGAGGTTGGTAAGCGCCACGATTTACCTTTAATTAATATTCTTGATAAAAATGCAGCTATTTTAGCGACTGCTGAAGTTTACAATACCAATGGTGAAGAATCAGATGTTTACAACACTGACTTGCCAAGTGAATTTGCTGGCATGGACCGTTTTGTCGCTCGTAAAGCTATTGTTGCTGCGTTTGATGCACTAGGTCTATTAGTTGAAGTTAAAGAACATGACTTAGTTGCACCATACGGTGATCGTTCTGGTGTCATTATTGAACCATTATTAACCGACCAATGGTATGTACGCGCTGCACCACTGGCAAAACCAGCCGTTGAAGCTGTTGAAAATGGTGACATTGAATTTGTTCCTAAACAATATGAAAACATGTACAACGCTTGGATGCGTGATATTCAAGACTGGTGTATATCTCGCCAACTTTGGTGGGGGCACAGAATTCCAGCATGGTATGACGATTCAGGCAAAGTTTATGTTGGCCGCAGCGAAGCTGAGGTGCGTGAAAAGCACAATATTGCTAGCGACATCACCTTAAACCAAGACAACGACGTTTTAGATACTTGGTTCTCCTCAGCTTTATGGACATTCTCAACACTGGGCTGGCCAAACAGTATGGAAGATTTAAAGAAATTCCATTCAACTGATGTACTAGTAACCGGCTTTGATATTATTTTCTTCTGGGTTGCCCGTATGATCATGATGACCATGCACTTCATTAAAGATGAAAACGGTAAACCACAAGTGCCATTTAAAAAGGTTTACGTTACTGGTCTTATTCGCGATGAAAATGGCGATAAAATGAGTAAGTCAAAAGGAAATGTTGTTGATCCATTAGATATGATTGACGGTATTTCTTTAGAAGACTTACTCGAAAAACGCACTGGTAATATGATGCAGCCACAATTGGCCAAGAAAATTACCAAGCTGACTAAAAAAGAATACCCTGATGGTATTGAGGCCCACGGTACTGACGCGTTACGCTTTACGTTAACGTCTGTGGCATCGACTGGCCGCGATATTAGTTGGGATATGAAACGCCTAGAGGGTTACCGTAACTTTACCAATAAGCTATGGAATGCCAGCCGCTATGTCATGATGAATACTGAAGAGTATGATTGCGGTAAAGCAGAAAATTCTGAGATGGAGTTTTCATTAGCAGATCGTTGGATTCAAGGACAATTTCAACAAACAGTTAAAACCGTACATGAAGCGTTTGATACTTTCCGATTTGATATAGCGTCACAAGCGCTTTATGAGTTTACGTGGAATCAATTCTGTGACTGGTACTTAGAGCTAACTAAGCCGGTATTATTCAAAGGAACTGAAGCACAACAACGTGGTACTCGCCATACACTAGTTAATGTATTAGAAAGTTTGCTACGCTTAATGCACCCTATTATGCCATTTATCACGGAAACGATTTGGCAACGTGTTACACCGCTTACTCGCTTTGAGAAAACGGGCGATAGTATTATGGTGCAAAGCTTCCCTCAGTTTGACCAAAGCTTATGTGATCAAACCGCTATTGACGACTTAGAATGGGTAAAACAGTTTATTGTTGCTGTTCGTAATATTCGTGGAGAAATGGATATTGCCCCAAGCAAGCCGTTACCTGTACTATTAAAAAATGTTAGCGCAGAAGATCAGCGTCGCTTATCAGACAATGAGCAATTTATTAGTGCGTTGGCTAAATTGGAAAGCATTACTGTTTTAGCTGACAATGATAATGGCCCAGCTTCTGCCACCGCCGTAGTTGGAGATTTATCATTATTAATCCCTATGGCAGGCTTAATTGACAAAGATGCAGAATTAGCACGCTTAGACAAAGCCATTGATAAGCTTACAAAAGATGCTGACCGCGTTCGTGGTAAACTGAACAATGAAAATTTTGTTGGTAAAGCACCTGAAGCAGTTATCAACAAAGAAAAAGCGAAGCTAGCTGAAGCTGAGTCAACCTTAGCTAAAATGGTTGACCAGAAAGCGCAAATAGCAGAAATGTAAGTACTTTGTTAAAAAAACACCTTAAAAGCCAGCATCTTAGCTGGCTTTTTTTTGTCATAAAAAAGTAAAGTAATCTTCATTTTTTTTAGAGATTCCTGATTTTTATTGTGGTAACATGTTTTCGCGTTGAGTTTTTGCGTTTCGGGAGAAGGAGAGATCTTCAAGTCTTTAGACTTATAGGTCAGCCTAGACGCTTTAATATGTGTTACTGGAAACCTTTCTCTGTCTGTACTTTAGGTAGAGGGCATTTACTCCGTATATGGCCATTTTGGCTAAACTTTAATTTTTGACCTGCGAGAAATGTTGGTATGTCTGATACAGTAACTGGTAAAGTAAAATTTTTTAACGAATCAAAAGGATTTGGTTTCATCGAGCAAGAGAATGGTCCTGACGTGTTTGTTCACTTCAGCGCAATCTCTGGTGACGGTTTCCGCACTTTGACTGACGGTCAAGCGGTAACTTTCAGCGTAAAACAAGGCCAAAAAGGTCCTGAAGCTGAAAACGTAGTTGCATCTTAATTTAAGAGTGCATATTTACCTTTAGCGTTTGTTAAAGGTAACATAAAAAAACGAAACCTATGGTTTCGTTTTTTTGTTTTTATCAGCATAATATTTATATTTCACATTACTTGTTGATATGGGGCTCTATTAATTCCACCATAGCGGCAATATGCATATCGTCGTCATTTAACGCTGGAATATAATGGTATTGCTCACCACCAGCACACATAAATATTTCGCGGTTTTCATGTACCAGCTCTTCCAACGTTTCTAAACAATCAGCACTAAATGCAGGGCTAATTATTGCCACGTGTTTATTGTTTTCCGCTAAGCTAGCTAAGGTTTCATCAGTATAAGGCTTAAGCCATTCAGCCTTTCCAAAGCGTGATTGGAAGGTCATAACGTAATCATCATCACCCAAACCTAACTCAGCTGCCACCAAACGCGTGGTTTTATGACTAAAGCAATAATACGGGTCACCTTGCTCTAGAAAGTACTTAGGCATGCCATGATAAGAAAATACTAGTTTGTCTGGTTTACCATGAACTTCAATATGCTTGCTGATGCTCTGCGCCAATGCTTTTATATATAATGGTTGGTCATGATAGCCACTTTGAAAGTGAATGCTTGGGATCCAACGCCAAGTTTTAATTTTGTTAAACACCGCGTCAAATGTAGAGCCAGTTGTTGGGCCACCATATTGCGGATACAAAGGCAGCACAACAATGTTGTTTACCCCTTGCTCTTGAAAATTTTCTAGGACACTACTGATTGATGGATTGCCATAACGCATAGCAATATCCACCATAACTTTATCACCATATTTTTCAGTTAGCATTTGTTCAACTTTCACTTTTTGTTGTCGGCTAATAACTAACAACGGCGAACCTTGTTCGGTCCATATGCTTTCGTATAATTTCGCTGATTTTTTTGGTCGAACACGCAAAATAATGCCATGTAAAATGACTAACCAAATCAGCCGAGGTATTTCAACCACACGAGGATCAGACAAAAATTCACGTAAATATCGACGCAATGCACCCGCTGTTGGGCTATCTGGCGTACCAAGATTTGTTAATAGCACCCCTGTTTTTGCTGTGCAATCATGAATTTTTTTGCTTTTTCCTGCATACCTTGACATAACGTTTCTCTACAAAATAGTGTTAACGGCGTTAACAAAAACTTCTGAATCCGGTGTTACTCGGCTGTTAAAGTGCTTAATGGTCTTGCCATCAGCGCTAACTAAATATTTATAAAAATTCCACTTAGGTGCCGTCGTTTTATCGGCTAACTCTTGAAAAATAGGGTGTGCATTGCTACCCCAGACATGTACAGGAGAAAGCATATTAAAAGTAACACCATAATTTACAAAGCAAATATCGGCAGTATCTTTCTCATCATCTTCTTCCTGAAAAAAGTCATCTGAAGGAAAACCAATAACCACCAACCCTTGGTCTTTATATTTTTTATGTAATGCTTCAAGTGCAGTAAATTGCGGCGTAAAACCACAATGGCTGGCAGTATTCACAATTAACATTGGCTTACCAGCGGTTAACGCACAAAGATCAAGCATTTCCTTAGCATGCAACTTTTTCTCGCTGTGCTGCATAAACGACAAGCATTGTGGCGTGTTTGCTTGATCTTTTGCATAACTATTAAATGAAATTAGCGCAATAAATGCGATCAGCATCAAGGTTTTCATGAATTTCCTTATTAAACGGTTTCTCGCGCTATATTATCGTAAATATCAAAGCAAAGGAATTTCCCGTACTTGCAATTAATACTTTCACTCTATAAATATTAATACTTAGCTATTATTTGATTAAATATCATCATGTTACTTTATGCCGAAATTTAATCGTATAGCTGTTAATCGGGCCGGAAAAACTAGCCTTTATAGAATGATATAGTATCATAGCGAGTGTTTAGTGCGATCAAAGTCAAAATATAGTGACATAAGTCAAATCCTAATCGCATTTATTACGCTATTATCACCCCATATCGCAATACATCAGTTAAGTGGATAGGTTTGTCGAATTTAAACGTAAAAGTTGAAACAACAACACAGGCTACAGAAACGTTATTAAGTGCTCGTGATTTAACTTGTATTCGTGAAGAACGAGTATTATTTGAAGCGCTCGACATTAATATTCTTGCTGGCGATATCGTTCAAATTGAAGGCCCTAACGGCGCTGGCAAAACTAGCTTACTTCGCATTCTTGCCGGTTTGTCGCGACCATACGACGGCACCATTTACTTTCAAGACCAAGCAGTTGCGCAGCAACGAGAAAATTTTCACCAGAACTTACTTTATTTAGGGCATCTACCAGGCGTTAAAGGTGAAATGACCGCCCAAGAAAATTTAGAGTTTAATTTGGCATTGCATGGGTTAAATGCTGATTGCGCTGAAGAAACACTGGCAGAAGTCAACTTGTTAGGTTTCGAAGATGCTCTCGCGTCACATTTAAGTGCCGGTCAGCACCGCCGTATTTCTTTAGCCCGTTTATGGCAAAGCCAGCATAAGATTTGGATTTTAGATGAACCGTTTACCGCTATCGACAAACTAGGGGTAGAAAAGTTAGAACAATTATTTGTGCAGCATGCCAACAATGGCGGCTGCGTTATTCTTACCACGCATCAAGATTTATCATTACCCGCTGAGCGAGTAAAGAAAGTCAAATTAGCTTATCGTTTTTATTAGGGTAATCATTTATGACACAACTTTCTTATCGCGCCGCCTTTTCGTTAATTGTAAAAAGAGACTTGATGATCGCTTTTCGTCATCGTGACGATATCATTAACCCGTTATTGTTTTTCATCATTGTTGTCTCTTTATTTCCGCTAGGTATTGGACCTGAAAGCACAACATTATCACGTATAGCACCCGGCATTATTTGGGTAGCAGCATTATTATCCACCCTACTTTCACTCGATAGGTTATTTAAATCTGACCATGCTGATGGTTCATTAGAACAAATGCTTTTAAGCCCGCACCCAGTATTTATCTTAGTTATTGCCAAAATTTTTGCTCATTGGTTATTAACCGGCTTACCGCTGATTTTAATCGCGCCTTTACTTGCTGTGTTACTACATTTACACGAGAGTAGTTATGGCGCCCTAATGCTAACGTTACTATTGGGAACACCAGTATTAAGTTTATTAGGTGCCATTGGCGTTGCTTTAACTGTCGGCATTAAAAAAGGTGGCGTATTATTAAGCTTACTGGTGCTGCCGCTTTACATTCCGGTACTTATTTTTGCTACCAGCGCAATTGATACCGCAGCAATGAACTTACCTTATAACGGCCAACTTGCTATAATCGCGGCAATATTTTTTGGTTCGTTAACCTTAGCCCCTTTTGCTGTAAGTGCAGCACTGAAAGTGAGTACAAATTAATATGATGTGGAAATGGCTACACCCTTACGCAAACCCAGAAATTAGCTATCACTTTGCCGGTAAAATTTTACCTTGGTGTACACGTTTAGCAGTAACTTTCTTATCGGTTGGCTTAGTTTGGGCATTATTGTTTGCCCCTGCTGATTATCAGCAAGGTGATACCTTTAGAATATTTTATTTGCATGTACCCGCAGCCATGTTGTCGATGGGCATTTATTTAGGTATGGCAATAGCTGCTTTATCAAGTTTAGTTTGGCAACTAAAACTTGCTGATGCGTCAGCTGCCGCTATGGCACCAATAGGTGCAACATTCACCTTTATAGCACTCGTTACTGGCGCTGCCTGGGGTAAACCTATGTGGGGCACCTGGTGGATATGGGATGCTCGCTTAACGTCAGAACTAATATTACTATTTTTATACTTAGGGGTTATTGCCTTACATAATGCTTTTGAAGACAAAAGTTTAGCAGGAAAAGCCGCAGGTATTTTAGCACTTGTTGGTGTTATCAATTTGCCAATTATTAAATACTCGGTTGAATGGTGGAATACACTTCACCAAGGTGCAACAGTCAGCAAGTTAGGTAAGCCAGCAATGACAGCTGATATGTTTTGGCCGTTTTTAATTTGCTTCTTAGGCTTTGCATTTTTGGTTACAGCCTTAATTTGTGTTCGATTTCGTACCGAGGTATTAAACCGAAATAGCATGCGCCCTTGGGTACGTGAACTAGTTGCAAAAGAGGAGAATACTCATGCAGTTTGATAGTTTCAGTGCCTTTTTAGATATGGGAGGCTATGGCTTCTATGTTTGGTTATCGTACGGTGTTAGTATTTCAGCATTGGCTTTGCTAGTTATTTCCAGCATCAGTAGTCACAAAAAAGTTAAACAGCAAATTGTTCAGCGACAAAAGCGTGAGGCGAAATTACGCCAAGCAGCTGAGCAACAAAAAGCACAAAACCAGCCCAATGCTGAACAGTTATAAAATTTAAGAGGTAAAAATATGAATCCCCGTCGTAAAAAACGATTAACCATCGTCTCTTCCATCATCATAGGCTTAGCAGTTGTCGCAGGTTTTGTGTTGTATGCATTAAGTCAAAATATCGATTTATTTTACAAGCCTTCTGAGATTTATAATGGCAAAGAAGATACAGGTATCAAAGCTATTAATGGCCAACGACTACGTATTGGTGGACTTGTAGTACCCGGCAGCGTGCACCGTGATCCAGAGAGTTTAAACGTTAGTTTCAAATTGGCGGATATGAGAATGCCGATTAGCTTTTCAGAATCAGATCCTATGGTTACTGTTACTTATGAAGGGATTTTGCCTGACTTATTCCGTGAAGGACAAGGCATTGTGGCTAATGGCACACTGGTTCATGGCAATACCATTGAAGCAAGTGAAGTACTAGCTAAACATGACGAGAATTATATGCCAAAAGAGTTAGCCGATGAAAAAGGCGAAAAGCATGTAAAACCTGATTACAGTAAAGCGCAATTAGATCCAAATAACTAATAGCGATTTAGTAAGTCAAACTTTAATAAGAGTTAACAAAAACGAGCTATTATAGGCTCGTTTTTTGTGTTTTCTTCTAAAACCCTTCAAATTAACTTAGTAAAACAAGAAACTAAAAGCTCAATAAACAGCTAGGTTGTCGCCAATAAAGATTTGTCAGCGGTAAAGTCTAAGTAAAAAAAAGCCCTGAGAAATTTCAGGGCAAAGATACTCTTAAACTTGTATTGTTAACTAAAGGCAAGTAACTACCATGATCTTAATTTATGCCCCTTTAATGCATAGTACAAAATAAACAAGTAACAGGGTAAACCAACAACATAAGCTAACTGCGTACTATCAAGCCACAAAGACAACTTACCAAATATTAAAGGTAAAATTGCGCCACCTGAGATGCCCATAATCAATAATGCTGAACCTTGTGCTGTGTGCTTGCCAAGTCCATCAAGCGCTAGTGGCCAAATTGACGGCCAAACTAAAGCATGCGCTAAGCCCATTAAAGCCACAAATGTCACCGTATCAGGTAGCACCTGAATGCCGCTCCACCCCCATAGAATATCAGCAATTAATGTCGACTCTGTTGACGAAAACATAATGCCAACAATACAAATTGAGCCTGCAATTGCAGAGCCAATAAGTGCCTTTTCTTGCGAGATATACTTTGGAATACAGGTTACACCGATGATATAGCCAAGTACCATAAATACCATGGTATATGAGGTTAATCCTGAGAAGTTAGGAACCGAAAGTGATGCACCATATAAACCAATGGTGTCACCAGCAATGACTTCAACACCAACATAAGCAAATAAAGCAATAGCACCTAAAATTATTTGTGGGTACTGAATTATGCTAGTTTTATCGCTATCTGTTGCATCATCTTCATTTTCAAAATTTAATTCAGGTAGCGCAGAATATTTAACTAAGGCGATCAGCGCGATTAAAATAACAGCCATAATAATATAAGGCTGAACCAAGCGCCCTGATAATTCCGCTAGCTTTTCTGATTTAGTCACTTCGTCTAGAGTTGCTAAGTAGCTTTCTGAAAAATCCCCCATGCCTGACAATATAAGTACAGTAAAAACAATAGGGACAATAACACCAGCACTTTTATTAATTAAGCCCATAATACTAATACGCATGGCGGCACTTTCTTTAGGGCCGATATGAACAATATAAGGGTTTGAAGCCGTTTGAAGAATTGTTAACCCCGTTGCTAAAACGAATAAGCCAACGAGGAAAAACAAGAAGTTGGCACTTAACGCTGCTGGAATATGTAATAAAGCACCAACAGCCATTATAAGTAAACCTAGCGCCATACCGTTTTTATAACCGGTTTTTCGTAAAACAAACGACATGGGTAATGCCATTACCGTGTAGGCAATATAAAACGCAAAAGTTACAAATAATGCTTGGAATTCATTTAGCTCACAGATCACTTGCAAAAAAGGGATCAAAGAACCATTTAACCAAGTAACAAAACCAAAAATAAAAAACAATATGCCAATTATGGCCATAGGTAATACGCTGCTGCGCCGTTGCTCTGTGATCGTCATTTCCATAATTCCCTCATTATCTTTGTTATAATTGCTAAGGTATGTAGATATTTATACTTTATTTTTCAATAATATGTTCACATTTTATAAATGCATTCACCAGCAAGCCAAGTTGATTTAACACCGAGCTCATCATTAAGCTCAACAAAATCAGCACGCATTCCAGACAGTAAGCTTCCGTGTAGCTCAGCATTAATAAATGTCGCAGGGTAGTTTGAAGCCATACGCAAGGCTTCATCAAGTGGTAAATTTAAATGCTTATGGGCATTTTTAACTGCTGTCGCCATATCAAGCACGGAGCCTGCCAATTCACCTGTACTCGAAGTCAGTTTACCGTTTTCTAGATGGACATGACGATCAAAAAAAGCAAAGTCCTGTGCGTCAGTACCAACTGGTGGCATTGCATCTGTTACCAAAAACACTTTGCCGGCAGGTTTCGCTTTCAACGCAAGTTTACAACTAACGTAATCAACATGATGACCATCAACTATTAAGCCACACGCTGCATCATCATTCATTAATGCGCAGCCAGTAACTCCCGGCTCTCGCCCTTGTAGAGGTGACATGGCATTAAATAAGTGAGTAAAACCTATAGCACCAGCATCAAGAGCCTGCTGTGCCTGCATAAAGTTAGCATTAGTGTGACCAAGGCAAATGCTGATACCTGCCGCTTTCATGCGCTCTATATCTTGTAAACTTACCGTTTCTGGCGCCAAAGTTACCAATACGTTACCAATATCTTTTCGCTCTAATATTCGCCATTCCTCGTCACTAATGGCGCGAATAAAGCCAGCGCTATGAGCGCCCTTTTTAGCCACAGATAAATGCGGACCTTCAAAGTGAATACCGATAATACCAGGTAACTTTTCTGCTATTGCGGCAGCAATGGCATCTGCGGCTTGTGTCATAACATCAATTGAGTCAGTAATAAGTGTTGGCAACATTGCTGTTGTGCCGAACTGTGCGTGTGCAGCCATTATTGATTTCAAACCAGCAACTGTTGGTGCAGCGTTAAACAATACGCCACCACCACCATTAACCTGTAAATCGATATAACCCGGTACAATGAGTCCTTGCAAATACTCATGATAATCACTGGTGTCATCATCAAAACCTGTGATGAGGCCATCAGTAATTATCATGACCTTATTATCTTGATAGCTTGTACCATCAAATAAGCGATCTATGCGCACTCTGAACATAGTCATTATACTGTCCGAGTTACTTTCTTAAGGCCCTTGGGCTCATCGGGGTTGAAGCCTCTCGCTACAGCGACATAGGCGACATCTAGATAAAAGCGCTGTAAAACCACTAATGGAGCTAATCTTGGGTGCACGCCAACATCAAGTTGCTGTAATGCAACCACTTCTGCTCCACGTGATTTCATTTCATTAATTTGTTGTTCATGTACATTCGCGCTTTCATCTTTTACCTGACAATCTAAAATAGCCAACCCTTGCTCAACTAGAGTCGCCGGCCCATGCAAAAATTCTGCGCTAGAAAAAGCCTCTGCATGAATACTGCTAACTTCTTTTAATTTCAATGCCATTTCTTTGGTAATGGCGTAACCCAAACCTCTGCCCAGCACCACCATATTTTTTACGTCTGAGATTGACTCGGGAGTTAATTGCGCAGGTGTATTAACTATGGCTTGCATTGCTGTAGGTAAAGACGAAAGTGCTTTAATAAGATCAGTATTCTCGGTCCAGTAAGCGGTCAGTTGCAATAATGCAGATAAAGTTGCCAGATAACTCTTAGTGGCTGCTACTGAAACTTCTTCACCTGCTTTAAGTGGCAAAACATCATCAACAATATCAGTTAGCGGAGAGGTTTCATCATTGACTAGCGCAACACAATACGCTCCAGCCGCTTTTGCCATTTCAGCCTGCGCGATAATGTCAGGACTGCGACCTGACTGTGAAATAACAATCACCAGAGCTTGCTCAAGTTTAAGTTGTTTACCATAGACACTAGAAACAGATGGAGCAGCAGCAAAGGTAGGTACACCAGCTTCAATTTCAATTAAATATTTCCCAAAAACGCCAGCATGATCAGATGAACCTCGGCCAATTATCATCACCATTTTAGGATTCAATTTACGTAGATTTTCACCAATAGTGTGCGCCAATGCTTGGTTCGATTTAAGCTGCTTAGCGATGACACTGGGTGCCTGTTTCGCTTCTAGCTCCATAATTGTATTTGTGACGTTTACTTGAGTCATAGTATTACCTTATATGCGCTTTTTACTCTTGAGAATTTTAAATTTATTTGCCTGCTCTGCAGGTTAAATTAACGTTCTGGCTTTGTTGCTTGGCAAAAAATACGGCACCAACTTCGGGAGAGTTAAGCGGTGCCGACAAACTTTTTTGCACATCGCCAGCAAGCCATGGCAACAACCTAGGAGTTAAACCTCCAATTAAAGAAAGGCGAGGAGGACAACGTTTAGTCAATTGCATTGCTACATTATCAATGTAGCTAGCCCCTTCCTGAATAATTGCAAATGCAATTTGATCGCCCTGCTCTGCAGCGTCAAAAACTAAATTAGCTATACGGGCATAAAATGCCGCAGGCTTGCCTGCAATAGCCTCAACCAACTCAACGCCAGTACTAACATTAAGCATTGTTAATAATTTGTTGTTTAGTGAACTTGTAGCGACCAAGCCATCTAGTGATAGCAAAACTTGTTTTGCTGCTTGTAAGCCAAACCATGCACCGCTACCTTTATCACCATGAGGAAAACCATGAGCACCTACAGTAAACTCTTCACCATCAACATAGGAAAAACCACAGGAGCCGGTACCTGAAATTATAACGGCACCGTCTTTACCTTGATGGGCACCTAAACACGCAATAAGTAAATCTGTTGCTAAGTGCATAGCTTTAAACGGGTGCTGCCAATTTTTCATCTGATCAAATAACACAGGTAAATTGACCCCAGCAAGGCCTACTCCAGCAACAATATTTTGAAGCGATGATTCAGCAATGCCTGCGTCAGCTAAAGCAAGTTTTGCAGAGGTAACAATTGAGCTTGTCGCCTGCTCAAAACCGTGCAGAGGATTACCTGGCCCTGAAATTCCCGTACCAAGAATTTTATTCTCAGCTGACATCACAATAGCTTTGCATTTGCTGCCACCGCCATCGATACCCAAAAATATATTATTGTCATCACTGCTTAACATTTCGACCTCATGTCTTTACCTATTTTCCATGATTAAAAATTAATTATCATGAAAGGCAAAACTCTATTTGTAATCATCTTAACGACAAATGACAGCGTTGTCATTTGTTTTTTTTAAATTATTTATTCTTTCCGTAACTAAGGTCATAACTCGAATATTAACCTGTTGAAGTTAAATACTATTTAATTCACTTCACTGGTTTTAGAGCGGCGTTCACCGTTGATAGAGCGGCTTCTCACTCTCACTTTTCCGGTTACTTCGACCGGCTTATGGTACCGTTGCCATTGACCACCATTATCTTGAAATTCTATGCCTAGTCCAGGAAAAGCAATATTGGCTTTAAGCACGCCATCGACGACAGTTGCACCAACATTTGGTAAACGATAAAAAACCTTATCTATTTCTAATTTTGCTAACGATTTTTGCCCTATGGTGTTAGCGAATTTTCGCCACTGCTGGTCACGTTTATCTTTTCTCACATCATCAAATTTATTGGTATTTTGACTATATTGAGTACCTTGATAATTATACGGCACAGCCCAGTCAGCTTTATGCCAAGCTCGTTCTGCAAGGGCAAATAATCTTGGAAATATTTTATACTCCGCCATAGTATCGCTGCGAGTATTTTCACTCCATAGCTGTCCTTGAATACCATAGAATTTTTGTCCTGCTGCCAAGGTTGTTTTCCTATCATCGGCAACATATGGATTATCTTCTCGATCAAGCCATATTTCCGCATGGGCAGGCAAGTTGTCAGGCATAAACTGAAATACTTTTTCTGTATTGGTATGTCGTGAGGCCCAATAATAACCATGCTCTTTCGGATCAGCCTCATAAGGAAAATCAAAATATAATGCATCTGGGCTTGATATCACTACCTGCCAATTTCTATTCGTTAACTCGTGTACTTTTTCATGGCCACCCCAAAACAAAACGTCCCATGCGTTTGATTGCACAATAGCTGGCATATTTTCTTTGCGTGTATGAGATAGGCCATCACTCCACCCTGCAGTTTCAATGTCTAGATCGGAAAGAATGCTGGCAACGCGCTCAATAAAGTAAGCACCAAGCTCACTCATATTTTTGACACCATAAGTATTATCGGCAACAAATGCCTGACATGCAGGTGAATCAACCCATGCTCCTGCCGTTTCATCAGCGCCGATATGGTATCGAGTTAGTGGTTGGCCTGCTTCGGCATGGATATTTTTCACCTGTGTCATCACTTCATGGACAAAAGCGTAGGACGACTCTAAGCAAACATTAATGGTATTGTCATTGTAAAATTGCACTGATGAATATTTTGTCGTGTCGAGTGGGTCATATAGGTTAAATTTCTGCGCTTTCCCTTCATCTTCAGCAATAGCGTATTTTTTAGTTCTAGCAGCCATTGCTTTAATAGCAGCACGTGAATGACCTGGCATATCAAGTGAAGGGATCACCTGAATATGCCGAGCGGTGGCTGCCTTTAATATTTCTTGATAGTCAGCAACACTGTAATAGCCATTAACTTTATTATTTAAGTCTATGCCTGCGCCGAGTTGTGGCTGCAAACAATGCACGTCTTCAAGATCGAAGCAACGCTGAGCACTCACTTGTGTAAGTTCAGGCAATGACGGAATTTCCAAGCGCCAGCCTTCGTCATCCCCTAAATGCAGATGAAGCTTATTAAGCTTATAGGCGGACATTTGTTCAAGTAAGCGCAAAATAAAAGCTTTCGAATGAAAATTACGTGCGACATCAACCAGCAAACCTCTAAATTGGTAATGTGGCTCATCGTCAATGCGCACTTGTGCTACCTTCTTATTATTAGGTATCAAGAGACCGGCTAAAGATTGCAAACCGTTAAATACCCCTGCGTTATCAACGCCGATAACTTCAATGCCCTGACTATTTATGCTCAGTTGGTAACTGCCCACTAACTTATTCGCGTTTTCCTCAATGCGTAACGACGTTTTAATACCATCAACATTCTGATTTATTCCTAGACGATTTAATCGCTTTATTGCTGTTACAACCAGATTCGGTTCAACATTATTAAATTCAATATTAATGCCATTAGAAAGGTCAACAGCCTTCGACTTACTATCAACAAAAATATATTTAGGTGTGGGAATAATAAGGCTACTAACGTCAATTAACTCCTCTCCTAACTTTAAATTCCTTTGATATAACTGCGCGCTATTTAGCCATTGAGTTTTGTCATTTGTACTGCGTTTAAATTGTTTTTCAACATCAGTAAAAGGCACAACAAAGGGCATTGTTTCTAAACCGGTTTCTGCATTTATTCCTGCCATGGTACTTTTAATAACAGCCGGTTGAATGGTTTGCTGGCCATTAATACTATTGATGGCGCTAACGATATAATTAGGTATGGCATCTGTCTCTGACAACGACCAAAACATGGCACGATATAAAATTCGCTTAGTTTCATTTTTAGCAAAGCCAGAAAAACTATCTGATAATGATATTTTATGTAAGTCGCCATTAATATGAGTAACCTTAAACTCATCACTTTCAAATGATTGAATTGGCGAGATTTGACTAAAATGAATTTGCCAGTTATTTACGTTTATCGCTTGTTGAGCGGTAAGTAACAATTCAACTTCAAAACACTTACCTTCTGCGATATCTTGATTACATTTGTCACTAGGAATATTAGTAATAACACGGTGTTTAACTTGCAAATTATTAGCAATATCAATGATGTCTTTTGCAGCTAAAGGGCTAAGTGCTATTGCAACCTTTAGTTCTGAATCCTGTTCACTTTTACTTTCTTGTGCATCGAAGTCTTTCTTCTCACAAGCACTTAAAGATAAGACGCTCAAAAAAAGTAGTGCCATTGATTTTTTGTACATAGTGACTCTTCAGTTGTTTTATAGAAAATGATGAAATGGCATAGTTCGTCAAATCGACTATGCACTTTGATATTAGCTGAAGCGTTAAGTTAAATTAATTAACCGTGAAATGCGCTGCAGTGAAAAAACACAAGCATAGATAGGCGCTAAAAAATTATCATTCTTTAGTGCCTCAAATACGTCAGAGGCTAAGGTATTCAATTTTTTTTCATCAACGATATAAAGGCCAGTTAAGTTAACCTCTTCACCTTGATTGATTTTTACTGTCAACGCTTGCGGTGACACTAACTCATTACTAACCAACGTTTTAATAAAGTGTTGAGTAGCAGGTATTTGCGCATTAAATTTCGACATTAACTCTATTTTTTCAGTCAATAAAGACGACTGCTGTCCATTATGAGTAAATAGCTTGATACCTTCCAATTCATTGATAGAATCAGCATCAAGATCGATAGCGACAACTTGTTTATCATCATTTTCAGTCGCTTGTGTTAATGCCAATGGATAGCCCTGTAACTGCATAGGAATATACTCAGCTTGCCAACTTTCACCGCTGTTAAATAAATTCTCATTTGGCTTCAAGCCTACTAAAGCAACTAAATGAAACTGTCCAGTTTGTGAGTCTTTAATTAAAACAATAGGGTAATCGGCTTGTGCTTGTGTTAATTCAAAAACAGATAACGGTACAACATGGGAATTTGAAGCATGGCTGAACTTACCATCAGCTTTTATTTTCAGGTTCTGATGTTGATGACTATTCAACGCTTGGAAATTTGGCATATTTAATCCTTAAAATTTATTAAATGGCTTGAAAGTTATGATCAACCAGCTGAGTCATTAATGCTCTATTAGTTGGTAACTGTGCCAATAATTGTTGAGTAATTTTTTGATTTTTTTGGTTAATGCTATCAGCCATGGCCTGTTGAGAAAACGAGCTAGTGTTATATGCTAGTTGTTGTGAAAACCCCATACCATGTAATACGTATTGATAGCTGTCTTGCAAGAATGGCTCATAAACATGCGTAAAATCATATTGACTAACAGGATGATATTGCCAGTTTCGCACTTGTTCTTGTAGACGCTCAGGAACGGATGATAATACTTTATTTGCCAACCAAAAATCTTCGCTTCGATTAGACAAAAAGTAATGCAGCTTAATGAAATCAATTGTTTTTTCCCATCGATAGGTAAATGATTCATTAAACTTTTTCTCAACTATCGGCAATAAACTTCGATGGCGAGGAAATTGTTCACACAGCATATTTGCAGAAGCCTCAATAAGAAAAATTGCCGAGGCTTCTAATGGTTCAACAAAGGCTGCTGATAAACCAATAGCAACACAATTTCGGTGCCAGAATTTTTCTCTATATCCGCAATTCATTTTAATTCGACGTGCAGATAATTGCTCAGCTTGCGGACCTACATATGCCCTTAGTGTCGCTTCAGCTTCTTCATGACTAATAAAATCTGAGCAATAAACATAGCCGGTGCCACGGCGATTTGATAATCCAATATCCCATGTCCAACCTGCCGTTTGTGCGGTAGAGATGGTCGCGCTGTTTATATCTTGCTGTTCAGACAAATAAGGCACTTGCATGGCAATCGCGTTATCAGTAAATAATGTGTCTTTTATCGATTTGAATTTAATACCGTAGGTTTCACCTAACAAAAGGCATTTAAAACCAGAACAATCAACAAAAAAATCACCTGGAATAATTCCTGCTTTGTCGGTTTCAACCGCTTGAATATCACCTTGTTCATTGACATTTACTTTAGTGACATTCGCGCTGATATATTTAACACCGAACTTACGACAAGAAAGCTCTTTTAAAAAGTCAGCAAACTTACCCGCATCAAGATGGTAAGCGTAATTTACTAGGCCTTCATATGCTCGATTCGTCATACTCTTAGGTGCTAGACCTTGCTGACAAATAGCAGCCTGAGGGCTTATAAAGTCTGCATAAGTTTGGCTTTTATCTGACATTGACCAGTACGGACTCAGGTTAAATTCTTCTGCGCTGACAATGCCGCTAAATAAATGATAATAATGATTCTGCTTATTAGAGGTCGGCGTTTCTTTCCAATTAACAAACTTAGTTGCTTGTTTAAATGACGCAAAACAAAAGCGCATAAATTCGCTTTCATCAATTTCCAACTCCGCTAGTGTTTTTCGCATAGTTGGCCATGTACCTTCACCGACACCTATGGTTGGGATATCTGGAGATTCAATTAAAGTCACTTGTACGGCATTATCAGCAGCGCTATTAAGCTTTTTGGCCAGCTTTGCTGCAGTTAACCAACCTGCGGTTCCACCACCAACAATAACAACTTGATCGATATTATTATTCATCTAATACCTCTAAACCTTATTAAATCCATACTGTAAAACTTGCTCAATCAGCTGTCTTTGTTCTGGCAATTTTTCAATTAACATACTGCTCGCACCATCAATGCGATTGAACATTTCTTGAGCTTTAGCAACATCAGGATATGATGAGGCGTTGTAAGCAATGTCAGTATTAAAATTCATACCATATAAAACATATAAATAGCTGTCTAAATTAAAGGGCTCCCAAGCATTATCAAAGTCATATTTTGTCGGTGGCTGTGTTTTCCAAAAATCTAATCGTGCAGCTAAGTGCTTCGGTATGCTCTTACTGTCACAATTATCGATCCAATACTGACTATCTCGACGCTGAGACACACAATAATGTAATTTGATGAATTCAACAGTACGCTCCATACGCATGGTGAAATGCTGGTTAAACTTTTCTTCCACGTATAACATTTGGCTTCGTTTTCGTGGGAATTGTGCGGCTATCATATTGGCTGCGGCATCAAATAAGTATATTGCCGATGCTTCCAATGGCTCAACAAAGCCCGCTGACATGCCGATAGCAACGCTATTTTTATGCCAAAACTTTTTATGGTAACCATGGTTAAGTTTAATTTTTCTAATAGTTAGATCAGCCGAATAGTCGTCGCCAATATAATCAATTAACTGCTGCTTCGCCTGACTTTCATCGATATATTTACTGCTATAAACATGACCAACTCCACGGCGTTCTTGCAAACCAATATCCCAAATCCAACCCGCCGTTTGTGCTGTTGCAATGGTATGCGTATTAATAGCTTGTTGATTACTTTTATAAGGTACTTGCACTGCCAAGGCCGTATCATTAAAAATAACGTCGCTTATGTCCTGCCAATCAATATGGTAGGTTTGCTTTATAATCAAGCCTCTAGCGCCCGAGCAATCAATAAAGAAGTCGGCAGCTATTGTTTGTTCTTCTTTATGATCCGTTTCTACTAAGGATATAAATTCATCATCATCTAAAATAACGTTCGTTACGTTAGCACTAACAAAGTTCACACCTAAATTATTAATACAGTGTCGTTTTAAGAAATCAGCAAATTTATTGGCATTGAGATGATAAGCATATTCTTGAGCAGCACTATACTCTGCCATCACAATTTGCTTAGGTGCTTTACCGGCATCACATAAACGTGCTTGAGAAGCGACTGCTCTATCATATGTTTTTCGTGTATCTTTATCCTGCATTAGCCAGTATGGTGCAAGGTTGAAATCGTAGGAAGAATGGCTAACGGTACTTAACGGATGATAGTAGCTCGCTTGTTTATTTTCACTTGCTGCACTTGACCAATTAACAAATTCGGCACCTTGCTTAAAGGTGGCATCACATTCGCGAATAAAATCAGTTTCACTAACACCGATTTTACGTAATGTTGATCTCAAGTTTGGCCAAGTACCTTCGCCAACGCCTAGAATGGGAATATCAGGAGACTCTACTAACGTAATTTTAACCCCATCTTTAGTTTTGCTATTTAAACTTTTTGCCAAAATAGCCGCACTTAACCAGCCCGCAGTGCCTCCGCCAATAATGAGAATATGATTATTTTCTGAGGTCATGATAATTTTCCATATAGCAGTTAATCATGCGATTACTATAACGCGATAATTCAACAGTGGAACGAATTAGATTGGAAATAAAAAATAAACTTGAAAGGGAGGGAGAGCTACCCTTTCAAGTTTAACATTACGACTTATAAACGATACGATACTTTCAAGAATACATTACGGCCATTATCTGCCGCTAAACGCATTGCGGTGTAACCTTCACCAAATCGTTGCGTTGTTGTTTCATTGAATAAGTTTGTACCTTCAATGCTTAAATCTAAGTTTTCAGTGGCATGCCATGTGGCATTCATATCGAAAATTCCGTAAGAATCCCAGTTAGTGTTACCACCAATACCTGTCGAAGGTGAAATAAAGCTATCACGATAGGTATATGCTGCACGTGCTGAAAACATGTCATTTTCAAAGTAAGCACTTAAGTTATAACTAAGTTTTGACAGGCCTGATAGTGGCTTCTCAACGATAGCATCATTTTCTTCCTGTAAACCAAAACCTTCAGTGTAAGTTACGTTTGCAGACCAACCAAACTCACCCATTTGTTGTTGGTATTGAGCTTCGACGCCTTGTAGTTCACCACCAAGACCTTGACCTGGTTCACTTACAATGTAGGTAGTACCATTCGCTTGTATTCTGCTTTCATTGGCGCCAGGAACGATAAATGAGCGTATATCTTTGCTAAACAAGGTTGCCGATAGCAAAGACTCTTCATTAAAGTACCACTCTAAACCAATATCAGCTTGCGTTGCACGGTATGGGTCAAGCTTAATACTACCACGAGTAATATTGATTGATGCTGCACCTGAATTAGAAGATGGAATATTTGCTGCAGGGTTTAAGAAAGTGTAATTAGGACGACTTATTACCTTAGCTGCCGACATACGCAAAATGACATTTTCCGATAAATTTAAAGCTAAATTAAAGCTAGGTAACCAGTCGCTATAGTCACTTTTCTCTGTTTCAATCTTTGAGGTATCGATATAGCCATAATAATCAGCCGATGTATCAGTAGCAACATAACGTAAACCTAAATTACCTCGATAATCATCACCACTAAAGTCACCCTGTACATACATGGCAAAAATATCTTCTTTAATAACACCATAGCTTGATGTATTTAAGCTTTCACCCGTTTTATGTGCATTATAATGAGCACGTAATTTTTCGCCACTAACTCGCGCAATTTGTGTAGGAGAACCAGCCAATAAGCCAACACCAGAGTGGTTAAAGTGGCCGTCAGCAAATGTGGCTTTAGTAATTCCCGTGGTTAAACTATCATCAAATGTCCAGGTATTTGAGTAGCTGGTAAATTCATGATCGCGTAATTTAACACCGGTTTTTAAATTAGAAACAGGGCCCCAATCAACTTCAAAATCAAAGTCAACTTGAGCGAAGGTTTCTTCATCTTTACGGAAACCAGCAGTCACAGCACCGTTATTCAGAATATACTCCGAATGGTCGCTAGCATCGGTGCCATTTGGCGACAACAACATTGCATCGCTTCCTGTCATATCAAAATCAATTGAAAGATCACTATTACTTGATACCCAGCCTGCATTATAGTTTCCGCCATCACCACCTGTTGCTTCAGTAGTACCTATTTTGGCGTTGACTGTATAAGCATCAGCACTATATTCAATTTCATAGGCTAATACTTCGGTATCCATTTTTGCATTACGAGTGTTTTGATCATCAAACGGAGCGCCAGCATAATTACCATTTAGAGCAAAACCATTTGTTGGAGAAAACTGGGTCGCACCAGTCACGTTTGCATTGAAACCGTCAGGATCTGTACCTGCTATTATCAAATAGTTTTGGTTACTGTTAGCGGCATCTAAATCAACATGAAAGTAATGTAGGTTCATGGATAATTGATCAGACGGGGAATATTCTAACGTTAGGTCAATTGCGTCACGTTCACGTGTTTGTGCAAATTCTGCAATACCTGCACCAGCCCAACCATCATCCATATAATTTTCAGCTTTATGAGCACGGCCGATAGTCTCTAATGTTGAAAAAGCAGCTAAAATACCAAAGTTTTCATCATTGTTTTTCCAGCTATACATACCAGTAAAGCCTTGACCATTCTCATCTGCAATACTGTTATCTTGATATTCAGCTGATAAGAATAATGTATTGGCGTCCAAACTAAGAGGCTTTCGTGTGCGTACGATCACAGTACCACCAACGCCACCTTCATCTAAAGTTGCTGTTGGTGATTTATAAACATCAACTCCGGCAACTAATTCTGGTGGTAATAAATCCATATCAAATGAGCGTTTTGCTGCTTGTTGTGAAAACCAGCCTGTAGAAGCGACATAGTTACCATTCATACTAACCTGAGTTAGCTCAGAGTTTGTGCCTCGAATTGAAACATCACCACCTTCACCAGCAAAGCTTCTTACAATCGATACACCAGGAATACGTTGCAAAGATTCAGCAATATTGCGATCTGGGAACTTACCGATGTCTTCAGCTGAAATAGAATCTACAACTGCATCAGCAAAACGCTTTTGATTGAGCGCCTCTTTGAGTGAACCGCGAATACCTGTAACTTGAATTCGTTCTACTTCTTTTTCGGCATTAGCAGCATTTTCTTCTGCAGCCATTGCAAATGGTGAGGCACCACCTGCAAGGATCATAGCGATACTGCTTGCTAATACGCCTTTTTTAAATGTTTTAGATGACATCGACTTTCCCTTACACACGTTTTATATAGTAGTTATTTTGTATAACCTTATTGAAGACAGCGCTGTCTTTAATTCATGACAGCGTTGTCATTAGCTAACTAAAACCTTACACAATAATTATCATTTTGGCTACACTTGATTACAAATTAATCTATTAAATTCAACTAAGCCATTGAATTTATAAAATTTAAAGTTTAAAGAACCTTATATTTGTGGGCCAATAAATTTACTAAACTTTAATTATTATTCATTTATTCCGAATAAAGCATTAAATCTATATATAAAACTGAATAAAAAAGGAGACCATAAGTCTCCTTCTGTACAACAATTTTTATATTACTGGGCTGCTAAATAATAATTCATCAACTGCCTGGTAGAGCAATCATGGTTATTTGAGAGTTTATGGCTTTCCAATTCTTGTTGAATATTTGCGGCTAAACCTTTACCCAATTCGACCCCCCATTGATCAAAAGAGCATATTTGTAGAATAATCCCTTGGACAAATATTTTCTGTTCATACAACGCAATTAATTGACCTAAATTATGCGGGTCAATACGTCTGAGCAGCAAAGTATTAGTAGGTCGATTGCCTTTATGAACCTTGTGTGGTGCGACTTTGTTAATATAGTCGGCCGTCCGACCTTTTGCCTTCAAGTCTTCACGTACTTGTTGTTCATCAACCCCTGTCATTAACGCTTGAGTTTGCGCAAAAAAATTTGCCATTAGGGTTTCGTGATGACCTTTAACCGGTGTAACACTTGCCACGGAGCCGATAAAATCAGCTGGTACAATGTTATTGCTTTGATGTAAATATTGATAAAAAGCATGCTGACCATTAATACCCAACTCCCCCCAAATAGACGGCACTGTTGGGTAATCAATCTCTTCGCCGTCCCACGTAACAGATTTACCATTACTTTCCATTTCGGCTTGCTGCAAGTAAGCGGCGAGCATATGCAGCGTTTGATCATATGGTAAAATGGCCTGAGATTTCGCTCCCAAAAATGTTGTATTCCAAACACTGACCAATGCCATTATTACTGGCATATTATTTTCTAAAGGGGCGTCACGAAAGTGTTTATCCATCGCCTTTGCACCAGCCAATAATTGCTTAAACTTATCAAAGCCTAAATCTAAGGCAATCGCTAATCCTATTGCCGACCACAGAGAAAAACGGCCGCCTACCCAATCCCACATATCGAAGATATTATCCTCCTGAATACCAAAAGACATGGCATTAACTGGGTTTGCGGTAACAGCAACAAAGTGTTTCGCAACAGCTTTATCATCAAATGATGCGGCCGTTAACCAATTTATCGCGGTTTTAGCATTTGTCATTGTCTCAGTGGTGGTAAAGGTTTTACTGGAAACAATAAACAACACTTTCTCAGGTTCAAGTGGCCTAAGAATATCGGCAATTTGCGCACCGTCCACATTGGAGACATAGTGAACTTTCACGCAATCATCACTATATTGCTTGAGTGCTTCTGTCACCATTTGCGGCCCTAGATTTGAACCGCCAACACCAATATTAACAATATTGGTAATACGCTTTCCTGAATACCCTAACCAATGCCCTTGCCTGACTTTGTCGACAAAAGCCGACATTTTATCTAATTGCTGATTTACCTGCTGATGAATGTTTTCACCATCTACCGTTAGCTGTTCATCAACAGAGCCTCTTAATGCTGAGTGCAGTACAGCCCTATCTTCGGTTTTGTTAATTTTTTCACCGTTGAACATTTTTTCACGCCAAGCTTCTAAGTCACACTCCTTTGCTAACTGCAGCAAACTTTGCTTGGTTTCACTGTTGATTAGGTTTTTTGAATAATCGAGCAACATGTTTGGCAACTCAATAGAGAATTTTTCATAACGATTCTTATCTGTACTAAATAAATCATTCATGTGCTGCGACTTCATTTCCTGTGCATGACTAACTAGCTTTTTCCAGCTAGGTAGTAATTGACGACTCGACATTTTCATTCCTCAAACAGTTATACAGTGATTTAATATCAGCACTTTATTAATAAATGACAGCGCTGTCAATTATTAATAAATGAACCTAAAAGAATTATATTTTTGTATTGAGATAAGAAAAATTTAATATTTAAGGTTGCTGACTGCCAATAGAAACAATACCCTTAGGCACAATAGTGATTTTCAGAAATAATAATTAAGGCGTTAACTTCGAATGAAAGCAACGATTAATGATGTCGCAAAGCAAGCGGGAGTTTCAATAAAAACCGTTTCTCGCGTCATGAACAATGAACCTTCTGTACGTCAGCCAACACGAGAAAAAGTAATGGCAGTCGTCGAAGAATTGAATTACCAGCCAAATTTAGCGGCAAGAAATTTAGCTGGAACAAAATCGTTCAGTGTTGCATTTATTTATGATAATCCAAATGCCTATTATGTTATTGATATGCAAAACGGCATTTTATCGGCTTGTAAAAAACAAGGCTTTGAATTGCTCATTCACCCATGCGATGCTAAAGCAGAAAACTTACTGGAAGAAATTACCAAGATGGTAAAACATTCTCGTATCGCTGGCTTAGTGTTAACGCCGCCATTTTCTGAACAACCTGAATTTGTTCAGCAAATGAAAGACTTAGACATTGAAGTGGTTAGAATTGTTTCTGGTGATATTGCACCTGATGATATTTCACCTTGTATCATGGTTAACGATAACGCTGCCGCTCAAAGCATTACCCAGCACTTAATTGACTTAGGGCACAAAAATATTGGCTTTATCGCTGGTGAAGCTGAACATAGATCAACGGTAGAACGCCTAAGAGGCTATAAGCAGGCGTTGCTAAACAACTCAATAAATCTGGATCCTTCACTTATTATTGAAGGTGAATATTCATTCGAGTCAGGTGTAAATGGTGCGAAAACACTGCTCAACAAAAGTGAAAAACCAACAGCAATTTTTTCTTGTAACGATGAAATAGCAGCCGGAGCTTTATTTGCATCTCGCTTGATGGGAATTTCGATTCCAGAGCAATTATCAATAACCGGTTTTGAAAACAGTCCTTTTTCTCGCCAAACCTGGCCAACACTAACAACAGCCGACCAGCCGAATCAGAAAATAGCGGAAGATGCTGCAACGTTACTTATTTCACGTGCACGTAAACAGAAAACTAGTCCTGAGGCTCAACTATATACACCAGAGTTAGTGGTCAGAGATTCAACGGGGCAAGCCAACTAACATGTACAAAGGCTACACTTTAAATACTGTAGCCATTAATAAACATCGCGATGCTAGATTTTAAATAAAGATTAATTTCATCTTCAGATATTTGCTTTTTAGTGTTGAATTCAACGCGCATCCAACATTCACCTTTCGCCATATTTAAGAACTGCAAAGCTGCAAACTTTGGCTCAGGGATATTAAGCTGTTTTTTGGTGTGAAAATTAGCCATCAATTGCGCAACTTCATTGGCAATACGCTCAGGGCCTTCTTGATAGAATAGTTCGGACAATTGTGGGTATGATTTTGATTCATAAGCGCAAATTTTATGTATAGCTATTGCTTCTTTAGATGTCAGCATAGCTAAAAAGCGTTTTGCGAGCACAAACAATATTTCATCAGGTTCACTGGCATCGGCAACAGAAATTTCTGTCATATGGTAGGAGTCACATTTTTGCTTGATTGATGCAGCAAACAGTTCATCTTTATTACCAAAGTGGCTATATACAGTTTGTTTCGAAACACCGGCAATTTTAGCAATCAAGTCCATACTCGTAGAACTATAACCTTGCTCTGTAAAAAGCACCGTGGCAGCTTCCAGTATTTGTTTTCTCTTACTTTCACTTTTGCTACGAACATTTACCATACAACAAACCACCACTTCTCATTAAATTACAACAAACATTTCACGGTATTTCCAGCAGGTTATTATGATTCAAAACCCAACATTTTGCACTTTGTCATTAATTTCCTTTTAATCTTCACTAGTTATACACATCAATAGCTGTTCGCTCTATAACATACCTAAATTAAACTGGACAGTCTAGTTTGATTAAACTAGACTCAACAGTCTAGTTAATAGCTATTCTATATTAAGGTCAGTCTCGTGTTTAATATTCAACGCACTAAAATTTTAGGTTCAGTTGCCAGCATCTTGCTTATATTGTCAGGACTAACAGCCTGCTCCAAATCAAAAAGCAATACAGAACAAACAAATACTTATCATCAAAATGCTGATATAGAAACAATTACCCCTAATACTTTTTACCAAATTGCGCATGAATATATTGGCAGAGTTTCCAGCAAGCAGTTTTCGTCATTAGGTTTCGAATATAGTGGAAAAGTTGAAAAAGTGTATGTAGATAGCGGCGACATAGTAAAACAAGGTCAGCTTCTAGCGGAATTTAATACTGAATTACTAACAATTAAGCTGCAGGAAATTGGTGCCAGTATCCGTCAACTGCAGGCTCAAGCAGAATTGAATAAACTAAACCTTGCTCGTATCAACGAACTAAATACCAAAGGTTATAGCTCCAAACAAACTTTAGACGAGCTAGAAACTGAGAAAAAAGTTATCAAGGCTGATTTATCGCGCCAGCAAGCAGCCAAAGCAACCATTGACTATCAAATAGAAAAGGCACAATTACATGCTCCATTTGATGCTGTTGTTAGTAGTCGGTCAGTAGCTGAAGGTGAGATATTTAGTTCTAATCAAACCGCATTTGAACTTATCAAACAATCGCATCATGAAATATCAGTGGGCGTACCTGTCAAGGTTGCACGTGATTTAGTCATCGGGGAACAGCTAACCGTAGAACTTGAACAAGAGCAACTTTCGGCAGAAATACTGGTTGTTGGTAAACAAGTAAACCAAATCAGTCGCACTATTGAATTACGTTTGGCTATCAACGGAAAATCCTCTTTCTATAACGGCCAATTGGCTAAAGTGAAAATTTATCAAAAAGTAGCGCAAGCGGGCTTTTGGCTGCCAATATCGGCATTGACTGATGGCATTCGTGGCCAATGGAATATTTTCCGCGTTCAAAGTGAAAAGAACAACTTATTTAAAATAATCGCAACCACTGTAGAGGTAAAGCACTCAACCTTAGATGCTGTTTACATTACCGGATTACCAACCGAGCAACAGCAAATAATTGTTGCTGGCGTGCACCGCTATGTTCCTGGACAAATTGTAAGAAACTCGCCAAAAATACCAAACCAAACGGCTAAAGTAGGAAACGCGTTATGATTCGTTCATTTGTAAAAAATGGCCGTTTAATGTCACTCGTTATCGTGCTACTCGTCGTCGCAGGTTTAGGCGCGTTAACAAATTTACCGCGAACTGAAGACCCAAGAATCACTAACAGAATTGCCAGCGTTATTACCCAATACCCAGGTGCTAGTGCTGAACGCGTTGAAGTTTTAGTTAGTGAAAAAATTGAACAAAAATTAAGAAAACTGCCAGAAATTAGTTTGCTAACGTCAAATTCTCGAGCAGGAATCTCCATCGTAAAAGTACAACTGCAAGATGAAATCACCGACACTAAACCAATATGGTCACGTGTTCGCGATTTACTAAATGATTTAAGTCCAACTCTTCCTGATGGTGTGCTAACGCCCGTTTTAGAAGATGATCGGGGGTATGCGTATACCCAAATTATTTCACTTAATTGGCAAGGTGATGATTCACCGAACATTGCTATGCTTGGCCGATATGCTAATGAATTACAAAATCAACTAAAACTGGTGCACGGTACCGATATCGTTAATATTTTTGGTCGTGGAGATGAAGAAGTACTAGTTGAAATTGACCCGATAATTGCCAGTCAATTAAACCTTTCCACACAACAAATATCTGCGGCAATAGGCAGTGCAGATGCAAAAGTTTCTGCGGGGCAATTAACCAATCAATTCAACCAGATGCAAATTGAGTTAACTGGCGCATTAAATAACACCGAGCGCATCAGTAATATTTCTGTCAAAGCAGATCAACAAGGTAATTTACTGCGCTTAGGTGATATTGCGAATATCCGTAAGACGGTTAATTACCCTCCAACAGAAGTTGCCATAGTTGATAATCAGCAAGCAGTTGTTGTCGCCACACGTATGCTCCCCAACTTGCGAATTGACCAATGGAGTGAGTCAGTTCAACAACAGCTAAGTTCATTTTCAAAATCTTTACCGAGCAATATTTCGTTAGAGGTCATTTTTGATCAAAGCAGTTACACTCAAACTCGCTTAAGTGATTTAGTCAGTAATATTGCCGTCGGCTTTGCCATAATTGCCTTGGTACTATTAATCACCTTGGGTTGGCAAGCAGCCGTTATTGTTGCCTTATCACTGCCCTTGACCGTATTGTTTACCCTTTCTGTAATGAATTTTTATGGTTTGCCAATTCATCAAATGTCAGTAACCGGTTTAGTTGTTGCATTAGGCATTATGGTAGACAACGCCATTGTTATGGCCGACACCATCAAAACTAATCGAGAAAACGGTCAACGCCGGTTGGATGCGGTTTCCAATGCAGTCAATCACTTATGGCTACCTCTGCTTGGCTCAACATTAACCACGGTATTGGCGTTTATGCCAATAGTGTTAATGCCAGGGCCTGCTGGCGAGTTTGTTGGCGGTATCGCTTTGAGCGTAATATTCTCATTGCTTGGTTCATATATCATCTCACATACCATAGTTGCAGGGTTAGCTGGGCGCTTTATTAGCAAACAGCGCCAAGGAAATCCTAGATGGTATCAAAGCGGTATTACCTTAACGTTACTTAATCATTGGTTTGTTAATGTATTATCTTGGTCACTGAACAATAGAAAAACTGTTATTGCGTTAGTTTTTTGTTTGCCCTTATTTGGCTTTATTGCTGCTAAGCAGCTTTCGGAGCAATTTTTTCCTGCCTCTGATCGCGATATGTTTCAAATAGAACTATTTTTACCGGCGCAAAGCAGCATAGTTAATACTGAGCGTGCCAGCGCTGAACTAACTCAGTATTTAACCGAGTTAAACGGCATAAAGTCAGTACATTGGTTTATTGGCAAAAATGCACCTTCATTCTACTACAACTTAGTACCATCTAAAGATGGTGCACAATATTATGGCCAAGCGATGGTAACAGCGACTAGCTTTCAAGAGGCGAACCGTTTAATCCCTGAAATTCAGCGCTCACTTGATGATATGATGCCTGAAGCTCAAATTTTAGTGAGAAAGCTAGAGCAAGGCCCACCATTTAATGCCCCGGTAGAATTACGCATTTATGGACCCAATTTAGATCGATTAAAAACAATTGGCGACGACATTCGTGGTTTTATGGCAAATACAAAAGACATCACCCATAGTCGTTCAACGTTGCAACCAGGCACACCAAAAGTTTGGGTCAATATCAATGAGGCAGAAGCGAATTTAGCCGGTTTATCATTAGTTGAGGTAGCTACACAGCTTAATACTACATTATCTGGGCTGCGTAACGGCTCTATTATTGAATCTACTGAATCTATTCCGGTGCGTGTACGAATTGGTGATGAAAAGCGTGACGATTTAGCTGCTTTAGCAAATATCAATATTGTCACCCCAAGTGAGAATCAAACGATTCCATTAACTGCCATTGCAGATTTAGACGTTAAAGCGAGCCGTGGAGCAATTCCACATAGAAATGGCGTCAGGGTTAATGTTATTGAGGGTTATATACGCGCTGGTGTTCTGCCCTCTGTAGTACTTAATCGCGTTAAAGAGCACATGAGTGATGCAAATTATCAATTGCCTGCCGGCTATCAACTAGAGCTTGGTGGCGAATCAGCAGAACGCAATAAAGCTGTTGGAAAGCTACTTGCAAGTGTTGGGTTAATTATGACCTTGCTACTCACGGTTGTGGTGTTGTCGTTTAACTCATTCCGCTTAAGTGCCATTATCTTTTTATCCGCTTTTCAGTCAATTGGCTTAGGTTTACTGAGCATTTATATTTTTGACTATCCATTTGGCTTTACCGTCATTATTGGTTTGCTAGGGCTTATGGGCTTAGCAATAAATGCCGCTATTGTCATTATCGCCGAGTTGAAAATGGATGAGAAAGCCGTACAAGGTGACAATAAAGCGATTATACGCTGTGTGCAAAGTTGTGCTCGCCATATTAGTTCAACCACTATTACAACGGTTGGTGGTTTCTTACCATTAATTCTCGCTGGAGGCGGCTTCTGGCCACCATTTGCTGTCGCAGTAGCAGGCGGGACGGTATTAACAACAATATTATCGTTTATTTTCGTACCAGCAGCCTTTTCACTTTTTAGTAACCGTCAAGCGTTTGAGCTAACTAAACCGACACCAATATCAGCACAAAGCAGCTAAGCAAGCTCCTAATCATAAATATGTGATTTCAGTTGTTGGTGTTGATTATTAAGGAGAATACGTAGTAAAGAAAAACGCAAAGTGTTGCCACTTTGCGTTTTTTTTATGAGTCAGGATTAAAGCCGTTCTTAATTTTTTCAATTCGTTCTTGATGCCGGTGATGCGCTTTCAATCCCGCAATCCCAAAAGCACCAACAATGGCAACAATGGGGATCAATAACGATAATGTTTCAGGCCTTAATATTGTTTCTAACCATTCCATCGGGGTAACCTACTTTTATTTTTATGGGTTGTATAATTATTCTTCGAAATATGTTCCCCAACCATCATAATCAACTTTGCATTGTTTTGCTAATTCGAACATGGTTTTTGTTTCATCAAATATAATATCGAAGTCTAAAGCCTGCTCAGTGACAATATCAAAGGCAAATACTTTCTCACCATTTTCTAACTCAGCTTCCTCAGGTTCTTCAATTTCGAAACCCATTTTAAATGCACTAACCGCGGCTTTTTCTAGAACATCAAAATCAACACTCGAAAAGTGGTGTTCAATTGTATGATGGACTTCTTCATTAGTGCCGTCTTCAATTAATGCTTCGATTAATTGTTCAGTGTGCTCTTGCCATTGTTGCAATTCTTCATCAATCATTATTTTATCTCACTCGGTTGTTCTTGCTCAGTTGCCTCACTTTTTGATAAGACAATTTCGCGTCCGGTCTCTTTATTGAGAGCGGTAAGTTTCACTAACATCTCAGCTCGAGTTTGATTAGTGATAGTTCTAATTTTATCTCTTTCATCTTCAGCAATAGTAATAGGGTCAAGTAACTCGATGATCATTTTGCCATTATTCCAACGATTTAAATCGATGGTTTTATGTGTGTTACTTGCACAAATAGGCACAATTGGAACCTCTGCTTTCACAGCAGTGCGAAACGCGCCTGTTTTAAACGGTAATAAACCACGCCCATAACTACGGGTTCCTTCAGGAAATAACCATACTGATAACTTTTTCTCTCGAATTTTTTTTGCGGTCATATCTATGGTATTCATGGCTTTATTTTTATTTTTTCTATCAATTAAAATATTACCGGTTAGCCAATACATTTGGCCAAAAAATGGGATCCATTTTAAACTTTTTTTGCCGACACTAACCGTACCTGGTTGCACTGCGCCGCTAACAGTAAAAATGTCGTAACTATTTTGATGATTACAAATATAAACAACAGGACCAATATTTTTCACGGAATCAGGAATTCGTATTTCAACCTCTAAGCCTAAAAGCTTAGAAACTTTGCCCATATATTTCGCCGTGTGATGCACATTATCTCGATGAAAAGGGCGAATAAGACAGAACAAACAAGAACAAATAGAGATGATAACTAAAGCAATAGTCATCAAAATAATACGAATAACAGCTAACAAAAGACATTCCTAGAAAATTTATGAGGCGTGATTATACCCTTATTATCACAAATAGCTAAATCTAGCATTCAGCTATTTGTAACAACACTTAGGTGTTAGCTACAACACAACAGTGAAAAGCAAACATAAGTTGCTTTTCCTGTTATTAAAACTCGCTAATAACAACATTATAAAGTATTTAAAATGAGTATACCGCACCAAGTAAAGCAACATTACCTTTATCATCTGTAGAAATAACACTATCAGATATTTCATCACCTAATGAAGTTACAGTAAATGCTCCTATAGCAGTCCAGTTTTTTGATAGCTTATATGTACCAACAACTCCTATTGTTGCATTTAGTGTTGAGTCACTAACACCATAATAATAATTCACCATGTCTTTATCCAAATGTTCAAACCGGGCATTAAGGGTCAAAGACTTGTCTCTATCAGCAAACACTGTATAGCTAGCAATACCGTAAAACTTTGCGCCCTCTGAATTATCAGAAACATCAGTTACATAGCCAGCTTCCAAATTGAATTTTTTATACTGGTACGCTGCATTTACACCCGCCATAAAAGAAGCATCACGATCACCCCAAGACTGGGTAAGTTCTTGGTTATGAATATCTTCCTTATCATAACCACTGTGGCTTGTAACCACTCCGCCGAAACGAAAGCCATTTTTATTCTTATACAGCCAGCCACCCAACCTATTAAACTTAAAATAAAATCTATCATTGTAGTGAACATTTACAACGGGTAAGACGGTAGTTTTATTATCATCGCTTCCCATAAACTCAGGTAGATTAATGACAGCTAAACCTACTTGCCCATGCAAGCCTTTTTTAGCTTTCTCAGCGCTATCCGGTAACTGATTAACATCATTGAGAGTGGCTGCCAATGAAGGTGTTGATAACAGAGCTAAAACTATTAGAAATTTTTTCATTGTAAATATCTTCCTTATTCATGGTTACAAGTCTACTTATCACCAGCACTCTAGAAAGTGTTGGCAAGCAATCATCGAGCTATAAGAATCTCACGGTATTTTAAATAGAGTAGTCGCAAATTTTCATATTCAAAAGCAGAACCAGAAGCATAATAACGAAACGGTAAACTTGCTCTAGCATCTATGCTTTGTAGCAAAGATAGAAACAGCTCTTCATCAGCTTTCATTCCTAACTCATCTACTGCCTGCTGATAAGCAATAGAATCAAATGCTAAACCTGTTGCGTCTCGTAATGAGGATGGGCCAAGCAGCGGCAACACAAGGTAAGGTCCGGCACCAACCCCCCAGTAACCTAATGTTTGACCAAAGTCCTCATCTTGTTCGACAAGCCCTATTGGGGTAGCAACGTCTAGTAAGCCAGCTAAGCCAACCGTTGAGTTTAAAGCAAAACGCCCTAAAGTTTCCCCTGCAACAGCAATTTTCAATTGTAAAAGTGAATTAATAAAAGTCGAGATTTCACCTAAATTACTGAAGAAATTATTAACGCCCACTTCAACAAAGTCAGGGGTGATTTTTTTGTAGCCATCAACAACCGGTAGTAAAACGTATTGATCGGCCTTAGCATTAAAGTAGTACATGCGACGATTAAAATCTTCCCAAGGATCTGCGTATGCACTCATCAATCCAAGCTCTTGATGATTATCAGGCAGTTTAACTTCAGGTGCTATAGCACCTTCTTCAAGCTTTGGCGTTGCTGAGCAAGCTATCAATGCACACGACAAGACTATACAAACAGCTTTTCGGTAATATTGTTCGATAAACATTGGCATTACTTAACTCCTTGGCTAAATGTCGCATTTAGATGCGTGACAAAGCTTACTCTATCCATATTGCCACAGTGGCCACCACGCGGAAAAATTTTAGCTCGTTCGTCAAAAACATCCTGTAAATATTCCACTTCACCTGGCGCTAAAATAATATCATCAGCATTGGTTACTAAAGATATTTTCTCCGCATTTTTTAAGTAATCTTCAATGGCATATAAACTGTAACGATGAACAAGTTCATCTTTAGTGATATTGGCATCTTCTTGTTGAGCTCTCGGCAACATTGCACCTTCAAAGTAATTAACAAAGGTAATATCACTAGCCCGTTGCATGGAATGGGTAAGGCTTTCAAATTTGTCGATTTCATGGTTTTTATAGGTAATAGCACCACTATTAAAACTAGCGTCTAAAGCAAAAATCATATCGGATGAAGACATTCTAAATGACGCTCCGATTAACAGCTTTAATTCTGCTTCTGTTAAATGAGCATTTTTAAATAAATTAAATATCGAGTCTTGATCAAAATTAGAAGACGCTTGTGCTGAATAGCCATCAGAAAAACGTTCAAATATTTGATCAAACATTGCAATTGATGCTTGGCGATTATTTCGTAAGTCAAAATACTGGTCTAATATACTCACCGAATTAAACAAGCTAACAGGGGGATTAATCAGCAGAACTTTTTCAAAATTAAACGCTTGTTGCTGTTCATCTAGTAGAGAAACAAACGCAGAATGCGCACCGCCTAAGCTATAACCTGTAATTGCAAACGACGATGCGACGACTTGATCTTCATCTTGTACTTGCTGCCAAACTAACTTCATGACGTTATAAAGTTCTTCGGCATCATGTGCTAAGTTACCCGGCATATATTTAGTGTTATTAGAGTTAACTATAAAATTTGCGAAAGTGGGTGAGGACAGAGAAATAACATGATAACCCTGCTGATAAAAATTCTTCTGTAAGTTAATCATTTTAGCACTGTCGTAACCGGCACCAGTGCCAGCAATAACGAAAATAACGGGCGCTTCAGCATCTTGTTTCAGCAACGAATAATTCATTCGCTTATGAAACCAAAACACTTCTGGAATTTTTGCCAGTGGTTTAATGGTAATGCTTTTGTTAATGACAGGAACCGATGCTGCTAAATTCGCACGCGGTTCTTGGCAATATCCAGTAACCGTTGCTTGATAACGAGAGTAAGGTAGATCACAAACAGGGGTTTCTGCCACGACCTCAGGTTGTAAATTGCTAGCACAAGCCGTTATTAAAACTAGCAGTAAAGAAATGACATAGCGCACTAATCTCTCCTTAATATTGTTATTTTCCCAGCAAATGCCTATCCACTTGCCTTAGGTTCCATATTCAAGCGCCTCGCGAGGCTCCGATAAATATTACCACCTACCTCGACCAGAGTGCATTTGAATGACTATAGACTATGAAATCAAAAGAATTTTAGTTATTTTTAATATGATGAATATTCTAGCGTCTACCGTAATAAAAGTATCTAACTTACCTTTAAAAAATAAAAATAGTTATTTTTTCATACAGTCACAATTTCATTGTCTATAGTTAAGTCATCGCGCAAAATAATAATAAGCGCATCAATACCAGTTTTTACTCTGTTTTCAAGCTCATTTATAACTTAGCTTAGAGTGTAAAGGGGATTATATGAGACCGGCTCCAGCCTACAGTCTACATTGCAGTATTTGTTCTTTGATACTGTCATATAGCGTTAATAGTTTTGCAAACGAAAATGCTGATACCGCGACAGCGTTCACGGTTCACAAAGCTGTGAACGCAAGTGTTACTCTAGATATAACAAACGAAAACGACATAGTTCAACGAGAAAGCAGTTGGACTTTGTCAGCCATTGATTATGCTAATTTAAGCAATGCTAAATTCGATGAAACACAAGAATTAGCGCAATTATTCACGCTAGATAAAACCAAAAACTTACAGCTTCAAATCAACGAAAGTTTTCAAACAGGTTTGTACAGTTTAAAAAATAACTATGTATTATCTGGAAATAAAGACCGCCAGCTAACAAAGCAATTTTTAGTGCCAAACCTGGCGCAGCATAACTTGTTTCAATATGGTCGTTTTCGCACTGAAACTGGCTACAGCACATCGATAAATGAAAATGATAAAAGTATCAAAGCCTTTCTCCATAGTGCTTATAGTTTAATAAATCATGGGCGCTTTGAGCTTTCAGTAACTGCAAGTATCGAAAGCTTTGATACTGCAACAAATATCAACCGCTTAGAACCATTGCCTTTGTTGCCAAATTATTCTGATCATCAATTGTCAACCAATACCACCTTAGGTGTCATGGGGAGTATTGATTTATCAACTCGTTGGAGTTTAATTGGCGCAATTACCACAAGTTATTCGGCAGGTACTAAAGCGAATACAGTATCATCGGAAGATAACGAGCAAAAAATGGCAATCATAGGTACAACCTATTCATTTTAATTTTTGTTTACGTACCTACTAAAACAAAAAAAGACCAAATAAGTTGGTCTTTTTTATGAGTTTTAACTTTAGAACTGAAAGCTAATTGTTATCCTGCAGTTTCATTTAAAATATAACCCTTGCCCCATACCGTTTCAATACGCGCACACTTCATACCTTCGTTAATAAGCTTATCGCGTAGCTTGGAAATACGCACATCAACAGTACGCTCAACACCATTGTATTCGCGATTTAATAACACATTATAAATAGCATCACGTGTCATCACACGACCAACATTACGTAAAAGTAAGGCTAGTAGCTGAAATTCAAAAGAACTTAAACGTATGGTTTTTTCATCAATTTCACACTTGTTAGCCTGTGGGTACAAAGCAATGTTTCCTACTCTAAATGCATGTAATGGACGCTCTTCTTTAGCAGGTTTGCGACGTAACATAGCATCAAGCCTAACCTTTAAAACATTAGGAGATACCGGCTTAGTAATAAAGTCATCAGCACCCAATTTAAAAGCACTAATTTGCTCTTCGTCGGTTTCACGTGCGGTTAAGACAATAATAGGATCGTCATAAACTTCGCGAAGCTCGTGGCAAACATGAAAGCCGTCGAGTTTTGGCAAACCAATATCTAAAATAACCAGATCCGGCTTATATTGACTAATAGCTTCGCGAGCTAAGTCGCCTCGAAATACTTGATGAACGATAAAATTGGACTTTTCTAAAAACGATTTAATTAAATTCGATACCATACGGTCGTCTTCAATTAGCAATATTTTTTTCATACTGCTATCCATAGGTATTTCTTTTTTCAAACCAAACATAATCTATTCCACAAAAAATTGGCAAGTCCGATTTGCAAATTATAAATGTCTTATCCTGTCAATAAGGTATGATAATGTTACTAACCTAGTAACATTATGTAATCGCCATACATACAGCGGTTGGTGAGCAAGAATGCAGCAAATACTTTTGACAAAGATGACCAAAAAACAAATTGAGAAGCCATAAAGGTGTTTTCGCTAGCACAAATAACTTATCACTGACTAAAGTTTATAAAATTTCATTACTAATATGACTTAACTAACACCTGTTAACGAATAGGCAAGTAAGATGCTTTAAACGTTATCAATATACTGGGAATATAAATGGTTAATTATCTAACAAACATTTACTTCAGCGTTCAAAATGTCTTGATAATTTTACCTTTTTAAAAAGAATATCACCTTATTTTTTGCACAAAAAAGCCAATTCAAATCATTGAATTGGCTTGTTCGTTGAAAAAGCACTCAATACGGTTAAAATAAATCCTCTGGCATATCAAACATTGCGTCACTTCCAGCTGTTGCTGAAACTGTTAGTGACTGACAACGCGGTAAAATTCGTGCGTAAAAGTAACGAGCAGTATGTAATTTACTTTGGTGGAACTCACTTGCCTGATCTTGCATAAAAGAAACTTCTGCCATTTTTGCCCATACAAAGGCCATGGCGGTGTAACCAAATACATGTAAATAATCATTTGCCGCACAACCAAGCTCTTCAGGGTTATCTTGCGCTAATGTTAATATGTCCTGACTTAACTGAGCTAATTCTGTTGTTGCCTTTGCCAAAGGCTGTAAAAACTCTGTCATCTGCTCCGAAGTATTCTTTGCAATATACTGCTGAACTTCTTCAACAAAAACTTTTACCAATTGTCCTTTACTACCTGCCACCTTACGCGCTAATAAGTCCATTGCTTGTACGCCATTAGTGCCTTCGTAAATTTGCGCAATACGCGTGTCGCGTACAAGCTGCTCTTGACCCCATTCACGGACATAACCATGACCACCGAAAACTTGTTGCCCTGCAACAGCACTTTCAAAGCCTAGATCGGTAAAAAATGCTTTAGCGATAGGTGTCATTAGCGCAACTAATTGTTCAGCTTTTTGTTGCGCTTCGCCATCTCCGTAGGTAGCAATATCAAGTTGCATGGCAATATAAGTAGATAAAGCACGCGAGCCTTCATTCATTGCCTTCATATTTAATAGCATACGGCGAACATCACCATGCACCATCAATGAATCAGCTTCTTTATCTGGTGATTGAACACCACTTAGTGAGCGGCCCTGAGTTCTATCTTTCGCGTATTCTAAGGCATTTTGGTATGAGCGCACTGCCGCGCCAATACCTTGAATACCAACACCAATTCGTTCGAAGTTCATCATAGTGAACATACAGGCAAGGCCTTTATTTAATTCACCCACTAAATAGCCTTTGGCGCCGTCAAAGTTCATCACACAAGTCGCCGAGGCATGAATACCCATTTTATGCTCAATAGAACCACAGCTCACTTGGTTGCGATCCCCAAGTGATTCATCTTCATTAACATGAAATTTAGGCACTAAAAATAATGAAATACCTCTTGGCCCTGCTGGTGCATCAGGCAACTTAGCTAATACCAAATGGACAATATTGTCAGTGAGGTCATGTTCGCCAGCGGTAATAAAAATTTTTGTTCCGGTAATAAGGTAACTATCATCATCTTGTGGAATAGCTTTGGTTCTTATCATACCCAAGTCAGTACCGGCATGTGCTTCGGTTAAACACATAGTTGCACTCCACTCGCCAGTATACATACGAGTAAGATAACGCTCTTTGAGTTCATCACTACCGTGCTTAGCTAAAGATAAGCCCGCGCCAGCGGTTAAACCTGGGTACAGTGAAAAGGAAATATCCGCTGAACATAACATTTCCTCGTGAAAGGCAGTTAACATTTTTGGCATTCCCATGCCACCAAATGCCGGCTCGCCACCTAATGCAGTCCAACCACCTTCAACATAGGTATCAAATGCTTGTTTATAACCAGGGGCAGTAGTAACTTTACCATTATCAAAATTAACGCCAACCTCGTCACCATTTCGTGAAAGTGGCGCAATTTCTTGTTCAGCTATTTTCGCACACTCTTGAAGAATTGCTTCTGCGGTTTCTTTATCGACTCGTTCCGCCAAGGTAGGCAATGACTGCCAAAGTTGATCGGCCTTAAATACATCATAAAGTAAAAAATTCATATCTCTTAAAGGCACTTGATAGTCAGCCATTGTCTTCTCCAAACACACGATTGAAACAAATAATTAAAACAGTTGTTTGAATATATATCAAACACAGTAAAAGTAAAGTAGTTACGAGAAATTAGCTTGCAGATAAATTTTCAAGTAAGCTTTAAAAGAGAACACCTATAGCTTTGAGGATTGTTGTGAACATGCGAACAACATGTGCCATTTTCATTTTATTATTTCATACTACTGTGACTGCTAAGCAGCTTAATTTTAGTAAGAGCGCAATAGACGATAGGGTCCAATTTAACTATCAATGGCAAGATCAAGCAAAAGTAACACAATCAATTAGTTTTACTGTCGATAAAACGGTGTTGTTTGATCGTTTTAGAAATTTTAAAGCCTACAAGGCTAGCCTTGCTAAACGTTATATTAACCAAGGCCTTAAAAAAGCACTCAGCCAGCAAAATACGCCTAATGTTCATGTTTCCTTTTCTGGTGGAGGCGACGAGATGCATATCGAAATAAAAAGCCAAGATCAGCAAGCACTTAATCAAACTTATCAAACCATAGAAAAGCTTGAAAATGAACTATTACAAACCTATTTAACTGATAATTTTTATCATCAATTTAGAGCTTATGATAGCAGCTTAGCGATAAAGCCCGATCATGCCCGTATTGCAAACGAATCAGTGATGGACTTTAAGCCGTTAAAAACACTAATTCTTGATGAAGTTTCCATCCAAAATGTGCGAAAGGTTAGCAACTATGTGCTCGGTTTTGTGCAAAGTATTCCCTATGCAACGCTTGAGTCGAGAACAACATCAACAGGAGCTGGGTTCAACCCACCACTTAGAACTTTATGGGAGAATCAAGGTGATTGTGACAGCAAAGTAACATTAACGGCTGCAATTTTTAGATCGCTAATGCCACGCATAAAAATGATGCTAGTTTTTATTGATAATCATGCTTTATTAGCAGTAAATATTCCAGCACAAGGGGATGAGCTAACAATTAATGTTGATGGCTTAACTTATGTATTAGCTGAGCCCACAGGGCCGGCGATGACACTTATGGGTCAGATTTCACCGGAGTCAGAGTTTGCCATTCGAAATGGTCGTTATTATGCAGAGCCCTTTTTCGCGCAATCTAATATGTAGAGCTTTACTCTGCTTAGATAAATCTTTATTGCTAAGTCTTGTATATTTGGTTAATTCAGCACAGACAAAATATTATCTTTTAATACATTCAAGGTAATAGGCTTCGCCATATGTAAATTCATTCCTGCTGCTAAACATTGCTGCTTGTCTTCATCGCGAGCATGAGCAGTCATGGCCAATATTGGTAAGTTTTTAAATTGTTGTTGTGCACGAATATGCTTAGTAGCCGTTAAACCATCCATTACTGGCATTTGTATATCCATTAATACTAAGTCAATTTCTTCACTAGCCAATAAATCTAAAGCTTCTTGGCCATTTTGTGCAACCACAACCTTTACATCCATAGATTCAAGTAATTTTATTGCCACTAACTGATTAACTAAGTTATCTTCAACCAGTAAAATTCGCATGTTATTGAAGCTTCTTTCCATTATTGGCTTGTTACTTTCTAGCTCTTTAGTATCCTTATGTAACGGTAATTGTTGTACTTCATTAGCAAGTTTAATAATTGCATAACGATAAAGTGGCATTTCTAGCATGATGTAATGAATGCCGTGCTGACCAAATTGTGCAATTAACTGCGTTGAAACAATATTTTCAACGGGCTGACAAATCGCAATTAGGTCAATGTGTTGTTGAATAAAATCGATTTCATCTAAGCTCAATTCTTGTCGGTTTTTTACATTATCAAGTAGTAAAATATTTTTAGTACCAGTGTCACTAGCAACCAAAACCAATTCATTGATTTCAGATATCGGAGTAATATTTTGCTCGATATCAGCGAAATTTTTCGCTAAATATTCTGGTATATCAACACCTAAATTCAAGATTGAATAACCTGATAATTGCTGTTGAAGCGACATTAAACTTTCGAATGCAACATTTTCATTAGTTTTATGTTCGGCAGGTATGGCAAGCGTAAACTCTGCACCATGCCCAAGTTCACTTTTTATAGAAATTTTTCCACCAAGCAATTGCGCAATATGCTGACAAATTGATAAACCTAAGCCGGTACCACCATAAACGCGTGTCATTGATTCATCAGCCTGTTTAAACGCTTCAAATAAACCTGCTTGTTTAGATGGTTCGATACCAATTCCGGTATCTTTTACCTGAAATAACAACATTACATGGTGATTGTTCGCACTATTATTCTGTTTTGGAGCTATAGTTACCGACAAGTCAATCTGTCCTTGGTCAGTAAATTTGATGGCATTATTTAGCAAGTTACTTAGCACTTGCACTAGCCGCATATTATCAGTGGTAAACAGCAACGGAACTTGACTAGCAATTGCAATATTCATTTGTAAATTTTTATTCGCTATCGCTGAAATATTTAAATTAAGCGCTTGCGCGATAATATTGTCCAGTTCAACTGGCTCCAAATAAATCGACATATTTCCCGACTCAACTTTCGCTGAATCTAACAGTTCATCAACCAAAAATAATAAACTGTTCGATGCCGTTTGCGCATTAAGCAAATATTGCTCTTGAACTTTATTAACGGCACTTTGCTGCAAAAGAAAATGCATGCCCTGAATTGCGTTGATTGGTGTACGAATTTCATGGCTCATATTAGCCAAAAACTGGCTCTTTATTTTATTCGCTTCTTCCGCTTGGTTTTTTGCTCTTGTTAATGCTTGGTTGACTTCAAACTGCTGGCTAACATCACGAATTAAAATGATATTACCTAAAGCCGTATTTCCCTCTCCATAAAAAGGCGCTTTATAGACCTCATAGGTTTTACTGGCTGTTGAAACAATTTCAACTTCCCCAGGCTTATTTGCATTTAAGGTGTTAGCGACCTTCACACCTAAAACACTACTAATAAACTCATGAATTTCACAACCTAAAACATCTACTTCTTGCTGTAAAAAAAGCTTTTCAACACTCTGGTTACAACCAATTAAACAACCGTGATGATCACTAAAAATAATGTAGTCGGGAATTGCATCCATTACTGAGCGTAGCAAGGCAAAGTCGCGTTGATGCTGCTCACTTTTATCAACCAATGCCTGAGTTTTTTCTTTTACCCTCAAATCTAGTTCGTTATTTTGATCTTTTAAGCGCTGCAATAAACTACGGTTTTCACCAAATAAATCCTCTACTATTTTAAACCAATGACGCCACTCTGCTGAGGGCTTGATTTTCCCAGGGTCACCAGCCGAGCAGTTTTCAATATGATTTATAAATTGCTTTGATGGCGCTATAAATGTGCGGTGAGTAACATAGTAAACAATCACTAACAACGACAATAAACCAACAAAAAGCGCCGCAAATATAGCAATAAAGCGTTGGTTTATTGCGCTATAAAATTCAGCTTTCTTTTGATACTCAAGTAATATCCAACCGTTAATAGGCAAAGTTTTCTTTTGTACCAGCCAATCACCTATTTCAGCACTTACATTAACATCCATTAAAGACTGATAACTCAATTGGCTTAAACGTTCCGGCGCAGCATCACTAAAGGTCGTGCGAGTACTTAATGTTAAATTGTCACTCTTTTTATGTAGCAAAACGTGGCTATGTTTATCAACAATAATATAGCCGTGATTTTCTGTAGTTACTTCGGGTAAGTAGTCATACAAGCCCGCAGTATTAATATCAATTAACACTGCTCCGGTCATTTGGTTATTTAAATAAACTCCCATGCCTAATGCTGTATTAAGGCCTTTGCCAGCTGAATCGACATAAGGTCTTGACCAGAATTTATCATTTCTATGATTCGAGGCCTGAATTTTTAACATTAAACTATTTGTTAAACTTTGATCACTATATTGCCAGATACTGCGCGGTACCCAAGGATATAAATTAATAAAGCGACGCATCGAAATGTAATACAACCAATTCGCTTCTTTTATCGACTCCTGCCCGGTAACAAATGCCGGAGTTAAGGCATTCGCCATGATTAATTCATTTTTTAACGATGGATTAAATGTAGCAATCCGACCAATACCGGTAATGTTCCCCGTCATTACCCGAGTTTGACTGGCCAAAGTTTGACGTGTTTTCTTAAGATAAAAATACTTACCGTCTTGGCGTAATGACGGCAGTTTACTTGGTAATTCATCAGGATGTTGTAAGTAATACTGTGCTAAATCTCGAATGCCCGTTAAAGTTTCGACCGTCCGTATTAAGCGACTATTAAGCTGATTACTTTGTTCATTAAGTGCTGTTAAGCGACTATCAAGGTGAAGTTGACGGGCATCATAAAAGCGATAAAAGGTTGCAATAAAGATAAGTAACATCAAAACAGTAAACACTGTAACCACTGATTTATTATATCGTTGAAATAATTGCTCTTTAGAACCTTGAGTAAACACAGTTGCGCCTTGCCAATGCTATTTATTATAAATTTATCAGCAAAAAACGGCGTTGGTTGAAGCACGCTCGCTACTAAACTGCTGCTTATATTTTTGACTTAATAGTGAAATAAGTATGTTAGTTCGCTGTGAAATAATAGCGATGATATTAACTTATGTACACGGTTAATATCATCGCTGGATATAAGACTATAAATTTTCTTCTGCGAAAGAGGCGAGTCGACTGCGAACCACACCATTAAGGTTAATGGTGCTGCTACCTGGAAAATCCTTGAACCGTTCAACAATGTAGGTTAACCCAGAAGTCACCGCGGTAAGATAATTACTATCAATTTGTGCTAAGTTCCCTGAACAAACAAGCTTAGTTCCTTCACCACAGCGGGTAATAATGGTTTTCAATTGCGATGCCGTTAAGTTCTGACACTCATCCAGTAACACCAAGGCATTTTGAATACTACGTCCGCGCATGAAGTTAACTGACTTAAACTGAATATTGGCTTTATCCATAATGTAGTTAAGGCTGCCATGCATATTTTCATCTTGCTTATGTAATACTTCCAAGGAGTCGGTAATTGCCGCTAGCCACGGCGCCATTTTCTCTTCTTCTGTACCTGGTAAAAAGCCAATCGACTCGGCAATTTCTGGCGTACTGCGAGTGACAATAATTTTATCGTATAGACCTCGTTCTATCACTTGTTCAAGTGCGCTCGCCAACGCTAATAATGTTTTCCCACAACCCGCAGGGCCTGTCAGGATGACTAAATCAATGTTTGGATCAAGTAAGGCATCCATAGCCATACCTTGGTATATATTTTTCGGGTGAATGCCCCACGCTTGTTTAGACATTAAGCGTTCACGACTTAAATCTGTGATAGCAAGGTTTTCATCATCCCAGCCAGTTACTTTGCCTGCAAAATGTTCGCCTTCATCAATTAAGTATTCATTCATATAACGACTTGGTAACAATTCACGTTTAACATAATGCGTAGTATTACGACCTTCAGTTTCGCTATCGCACTCATCAACATGCTGCCAAAAATCACCCTCAAATTGATGATAACCTTTAGTTAAAAATTGAATGTCATCAATTAATTGATCAGTACGGTAATCTTCAACAAAAGCTAAGCCAGCACCCTTAGCTTTTAAACGCATATTGATGTCTTTAGTGACTAACACCACTTTATTGTTAGGCATTTCTGTTTGTAGATAAATAGCAGTACTAATAATACGATTATCATTTTCGTTAAACGATAATTTTACTTTCTCTTCATCTAACGCGTAATCATTAAAAATCGATAAGCAGCCACTAGGGTGTTGTTCTTGCGTTTGCGGCAACTTAACACCAGCAAGCACTTCTTCAGGTGATGCATTTGCTAGCGTATCTTCCAATGCACGTATGGCAACACGGGCATCTCTGCTGACATCTTTTCGGCGGTCTTTTATCGAATCTAGTTCTTCTAACACTGTCATAGGTACGACAACATCATGTTCTTTAAAAGAGAGGAAAGCGAAGGGTTCGTGTAATAAAATATTGGTGTCTAAAACGTAAATTATTTTTTCTGCTGTCATATGAAAGTCCTTTACCAAGTTGAAGGCTCCACAGCATTGTTAAGCTTAAATTAATAGCCATAGCGTATGCTGCCAGAAACCACTAAAAGTTGATAACTCATCTAACCAAAACAATTTTACTCACTTTAATTGTAGCTCATTACATTAAAGCAGTTTGCGTATTCACTCCTGATAACAGCAAACTTATTGCCACTTTGACAGCTTATTAAGCCGCTAGCAAGTGACTTTTCAGCTAAAAAATTTAATTTTATATTGCTGAAAAAAGTGCTTTTTAATGCACGATTTTTATGACATTGTAATAAGTCATGTCCTGCGTAATATTAGTCTTAGCTTAACTGCCTTGTTATCAGAACTCTTCAATAAATTGTGCTTAATTTCCTTTAACGAATTATTCAAAACTACCCTTAGATATTTTTAATCAAAAAAAGTCACTATTTTCAGATTTATTTGATGATCGCTTCTATGATTAACGGTACTATAGCGCCCTTTTTTTTGGTCGTATATTTATAGCGTAAGCTATTGAGTGGGAGTTTTTCTATGTCATTTTACCCTGGACAACGCTGGATTAGCGATAGTGAGTCGGATCAAGGGCTTGGGACAGTAACCTCTGTCGAAGGTCGCTTTGTCACTATTGTATTTACTGCAACTGGCGATGCTAGACAATATGCTATAGACAATGCCCCACTAACCCGCGTAATTTTTAATGCCGGTGACAATATTCCAAGTCATGAAGGCTGGTTGCTTACTGTGGAATCTTTTGAAGAGTCACACAACTTGCTAACTTATCATGGTGTGCGTCAAGACACGGGAGAAGCATGCTCACTTAAAGAAGTGATGATTGACCACTTCATTAAATTCAATAAGCCTCACGACCGCCTATTAAACGGCCAAGTAGACCGCCTTGACTGGTTCCGCTTGAGAAAAGACTGTTTACATCACCAGTTTAGCCAACAACAATCTGATTTAATGGGTCTCAGCGGTGGTCGCGTTAGTTTAATACCACATCAACTTTATATCGCTGATGAGGTTGGCAGTCGTTTCGCACCACGAGTACTATTAGCTGACGAAGTAGGTTTAGGTAAAACAATAGAGGCTGGTTTAATCATTCATCAGCAACTAGTTACCGGCCGCGCTAAACGTGTATTGATCATAGTGCCAGAGTCATTAATGCATCAATGGCTAGTGGAAATGCTTCGTCGCTTTAATTTACAATTTAGTATTTTTGATGAAAGTCGCTGCGAAGAGACATCAAATAATGGCGAATATGAAAATCCATTTAGCTCAGAACAATTAGTGTTAGTAAACCTAGGTTTTATCACACGTAATCCAAACTGGTATGAAGCCTTAATTGAAGAAGAATGGGACTTGATGGTAGTTGATGAAGCGCACCATTTAAATTGGCAGCAAGATAACGCAAGTATTGAGTATCAGTGCGTTGAGCAATTAGCCCAAACCATTCCTGGCGTCTTATTATTAACTGCAACCCCCGATCAACTTGGTCATGAAAGCCACTTTGCTCGCTTACGTTTACTCGACCCAGATCGCTTTTTCGACTATGAAAAATTTACCGAAGAAGAAGCACACTATACTGAAGTTGCAGACGCAGCAAATACCTTAGTTGCCAAAAAAGCGGTAACCACAGAACAAATAACAACATTAACAACACTGTTAAAAGAAGCAGATGTTAGTGAATACATTGCGGATATCAACCAAGTAGATCAAGCACGACAAGATGATGCTCGTCAGCACATCTTATCGCAATTATTAGATCGTCATGGCACTGGCCGTATTTTATTCCGAAATAGCCGTAATACCATTAAAGGCTTTCCTAAACGTGAATTACATGCTGCACCACTTGCCATGCCTGAAGGTTACCAAGCGTCGATTAATGAGCTATTACTGTCTGGCGCCGCAGAAGACTTAAAAGCAACCAAGCAAGCGAGATTGCTATTCACGCCAGAAACATTATTTTCTTTAGACAGCCATGAAGATTGGTATGATATTGACCCACGTGTCGACTATTTAATTGATTTACTGCAGTCTCTTAAAAAAGAAAAAGTACTAGTGATATGTGCTCATGCACAAACAGCCATCGATTTAGAAACGGCGCTACGTGTTAAAGAAGGTATTCGTGCGGCGGTATTCCATGAAGGGTTAAGCATATTTGAACGTGACAGAGCAGCCGCTTATTTCGCTCAAGACGAAGACAGCGCACAAGTATTATTATGTTCAGAAATTGGTAGTGAAGGCCGAAACTTCCAGTTTGCTCATCACTTAGTATTATTCGATTTACCAAGCAATCCTGATTTGCTTGAACAACGCATAGGTCGCCTAGATCGTATTGGTCAATCAGAAACCATTCGTTTACACGTACCTTTCTTTGAAGATTCACCACAAAGCTTGTTATTTAAATGGTATAAAAACGCCCTAAATGCCTTTGAACATACTTGTATAACCGGCCACGCTGTTTATCAATCATTTGGTGACCAACTATTTGAATTAGCACTAAGTGCAAGTTGGGAATCTGCAGAAGCCGAGCGCCTAATTACACAAAGTCATGAAAAGCACCTAACTATTAAGCAAGACTTAGAAACAGGTCGTGATAAGCTGCTTGAACTGCACTCTTCTGGACAAGGTCAAGCGGATAAATTAGTTGAAAAAATAGAGCAGCTAGATCAGCAAATTCACTTGCCACAATTTATGTTTCAAATTTTAGATGTGTTTGGTATTCAACAAGACGACAAGGCAGATAACTCGATTGCCTTACATCCAAGTGAACATATGCTTTCAGCTAACTTCCCATGTTTACCAGAAGATGGTACAACAATCACCTTCAACCGTCATACCGCCCTGGCTTGTGAGAACTATCAGCTGATTACTTGGGATCATCCAATGGTACGCGGTGCTATGGATCTAGTACTCTCCGACGAAATTGGCAACGCCAGTATAGGTATTTTGAAGAACCCTGCACTGCCTGCAGGTACCTTCTTCATAGAGTGCATATTTACTTTAGAAGCCATTGCACCTAGCAACTTGCAATTGGGGCGCTACTTACCGATCACACCAATTCGTATTTTGGTTGACAAAAACGGTAATGATTTAGCTGATAAAGTCAGTGAAGCGGTGTTAGACCAACAATTATCGCCTGTTAAAAAACAAGTCGCCTTACAACTAGTTAAAGCACTTAAAAGCCAAGTTTCACCGCTAGTAACCAAAGCTGAAGCTCATGCTGAAAAGCAAGTTACAGATATTCAGCAGCAAGCGTTAAGCTCAATGCAATCAGCAATGGATGAAGAACATCAACGTTTAACCGCATTAAAAGCGATAAACCCAAGTGTTCGACAGCAAGAAATTGACTTTATCGCCATGCAAAAATCCGCTTTGGCGGAATACATCGAAAAAGCACAAATTAAATTTGAAGCGATTCGATTAATTGTGGTTAGCCAATAAGCGGCTAACAAAAAGGAAATAGCAATATGAGTGCAAACCCTGATTTTATTTATCAACCGCCAATGTCTCCTTACCTTGATATTATTTACCAAGACGATGATATTGTGGTGCTTAATAAACCCAGTGGTTTGCTTACCGTACCTGGTCGTCTACCTGAGCATCAAGACTGTTTGCAGAATAGAGTCATTAAAGTTTTACCAACGGCAACCGTTGTTCATCGATTAGATATGGCAACTTCAGGTATTATTTTAATGGCGCTAAACAAACCTGCTCATGTGGAAATTAGCCGTCAATTTGAAAAGCGTTTAACGAAAAAACGTTATATTGCCCGCGTTTTCGGTAAAGTTGCCGAGCAAACCGGCTCGGTTGAAAAACCGCTTATTTGCGACTGGCCAAATAGACCAAAACAAAAAGTTGATTTTGAACATGGTAAAAAAGCATTAACTCATTATAAAGTGCTCGATTATTCTGATGATATTGACGGTCAAACAACGACATTAGTTGAATTAACACCTATTACAGGCCGTTCACATCAACTTAGAGTGCACATGTTGGCCATTGGTCACCCAATTTTAGGTGATCGCTTATATGCCCATGAAAAAGCACTTACCGTAAGTAATCGTTTGCAATTACATGCACAAATGCTAGCAATTACCCATCCGGTATCACAACAAGCGTTAACCTTTTCAAAAGCCTGCCCATTTGAATAAGCGACTAAAGCATATAGAATTAATGTCGATAAAATAACTATCATAGTGCAATCACTATTTTACTCATTTTCAAAGGATATTAATTTGCCTACATTTTCCCGCTCAGCTGTGTCACTAGTAACTTTAACCTGCACTATATGGTTATGCTTGGCGAGCAATATGGTTGTTGCTGCCGAACAAGAAGAAGCACCAAGCCCAACCAAAGCAAGCGACGAGCAAACAGCCGCTAAAACAACGTTAACAGATGAATCAACGAAAAACTCTGACAAAGATAACGAAGCTAATACATCAGAAAGTAAAGACGATAACGATGCGTTAGTGGCAGACAAAGCGACCAATAAACGCAATATAAGTGCGCCTGCTGACTTATTTAAACAGCAACAACAAGATATAAAACACTATTTAGTTGATGAACAGGTTGAGTCAATTTTAGTCGGTACAGATGAGTATCTAATGTTAGTTGACCAGCACACAACGGCAATTAATAAAGGCGTAATGATTTTAGTGCCAGACTGGCAACAAAGTGCTGCTAGTCCTAGCGCTTTAAAGCAATTACGTATGAATATGCCAGCACAAGGTTGGACACTGTTAACCATACACCCACCACATCAACCTGAAAACTACCCTTCACAAGCTTTAACCGCACAACTACGTATTGAGGAAAACCGCGAAAACTTAGAACCATATCAAAGCAAATTAGCCGCAGTTATTAACGAAGTGGTTAAAAAAGCAAAAAACTATCCTGGTGCGATTTTAACTGTTGCAGAAGGAAAACAAGCTGCCTTTATGGTGAATATGATACAAAAAGAGTTAATTGAACCGACAAGTGCCATGATTATGCTGAGTAGCTACATGCCTACAGTCGAAGAAAATACCACTTTAGCCGAGCAAGTAGCTTTATCGGAATACCCTATACTCGATTTGTATCTAAAACGCGACCATCGCCTAGTAATTGCCAACGCTAAAAGCCGAAAAGATCGAGCTAAAAATGAATTAAAAGTTTACTACCGACAAAAGCAGCTCAACAATCAAATAACGGGAAAATATCCAAAATATTCACTCACCCGCAGCATTTTAGGTTGGCTTAAGTCTATCGGCTGGTAACCAACACTAGCAGCTGAAATTAACAAATTATTTAGCTTTAAATATTGCAACTTTACCGTCAACGCCCGCCGCTAAAATGAGTTTTTTATCACTTGCTAAAGTATAAAAGCCTTGATTACCCAATGTCGCACTTTTGTCATCAAATGCCTGCCAGTTCTCACCACCATCATAAGAAATATCGCTAGTTGTTTTACCTGTCGCAATACAAGTATTAGCGAGACAAGACATTGCAGAGCGTAAGCCCCGTTGTTTGCTATCAACAACTTGCCATTTACCGCGTACTGAGCGGGCCATATTGACGTATTTTGCTTGTCGTTGCAGGTAATCACCACCAAGCACGAAAACCTGTTGATGACTATTTAAGGCAAGGCCATACCCTCCTGCGGTTTGGGTTTGCTGAAATAATGGTACCGCTTGTCTTTGCCAACTTTCGCCAAAGTCATCGCTATAATATACCGATGCTGAAAATCCACCTGTTGTCAGCCAAGCTTGCCCACGTTTACCTGTAATTATCGTATTACCGCTAGCAGCAAAAGCCGCTTCTTTTTCCAACATCAAAGGTAATTTAATATTTGAAATGCGACGCCAATGTTTACCGCCATCAATCGTTTTCTTGATCACATAATAACCATCAACAGGATCACCTAACAGTAAGCCACGTCGCTTATCCCAAAAAGCGATACTGTCATAAAAGCCTTTAGCATCGGCATTTTCATGTAGTAACTGCCAGCTTTTGCCGCCATCTATAGTTTTATACAAGACGGACTGTTTACCTTCCCCAGCTCCCATAACTATCGCAGTACTTTTATCAAATAAGGCAATATCTCGAAAGTCGAGTTTTAATGGGCTATTAACAGTGCGATCAAGCCAAGTTTTCCCTGCATCTTGACTAACAAATACCGTATTATCACTGCCGGTGACCCACAAAGCGTTATCGATAACAGCACTGCCACGTAATGAGGCCTTTTTGGTAATATCAATACGTTGCCACGATGCTTGTTGGTGAGAATTCGCTAAGCTAGACAAACTCAACAAAGCAAATAAATAAATGCCAACTCTTAGAAAAATGTTAATGATGTTACTGACCATGACAAACCCTTTCATTATATTTAATGGCGCTTTAAAAAATAATTACCGATATTTAGCTAACAAAAAGCCACATTTATCAAAATAATTATTTTCAATAAATATGGCTAATAAGTATCTGCTATATATAGAGGTATCGCGCGTATCTTGTTTAGTTAATATGGGGGCGACTCTGTTTCTAGCGTCTGTCGTCGCCGAAATAAATTCGCAATATCTTCTTTAATTAAATACAACGACGGTATCAAAAACAGCGTAATAACCGTGGCGAATACTATGCCAAAACCGAGCGATATTGCCATAGGAATAATAAACTGCGCCTGCAAACTGCCTTCAAAATAAAGCGGAAAAATACCGAAGAAAGTTGTTAACGAGGTTAATAATATAGCTCTAAAACGCTTAGTACCCGCCTGACTTACAATATCAATCATGCGCATGCCTGAGCCCTTAGCTTTGTTGATAAAGTCGACCATTATCAAGCTATCATTAACTACTACGCCAGTTAAAGCGATAAAGCCAAACATCGACATCATATTAATGGTACGACCCAAGAGCCAATGGCCGATAATTGCGCCGATAATACCAAATGGGATCACCGACATAATAACTAACGGTTGACTGTATGACTTAGTTGGTATGGCAATTAAGCCATAAATCAAGAATAATGCCCCTATTGCAGCTAAGCCTAATTGCGATAAAAAGTCTGCTTGATCTTTACTCGCACCCTCCACACCATATTGCACACTTGGGTAGTCCGCTAAAATCTCCGGCACGTAAATTTCGTTCATCTCTGTAACCACCTTACGAGATTCAACTTTTTCACTATCGATATCAGCAGAAATAGTAATTGAACGTTTTTGATTAATACGGGTAATCGTTGAAAAACCTTGACCAATTTCAATATTGGCAACTTGATAAAATGGTACTTGCTCACCACTTGGCGTTCTAATCCACATGTCTTCTAAATCAGACACTGACAAACGACTTGATTCAGGATAGCGCACCATCACTTTTAACTCATCTCGACCACGCTGAATGCGTTGTGCTTCATCACCGTAGAATGCTTGGCGCACTTGTTTTGCCAAACTTGATAAATTTAAACCTAACACTTCAGCCTCTGGCTTTATGCTTAATTTAATTTCTTGGCTACCGCGACTAAAAGAATGTCGAACATCATAAACACCATCATAGCTATTAAGCTGAGTCTGAATAGCTTCCGCTGCCGCCTCTAATTCGACATCGTTTTGACCAGTCAATTGGAATTCTATCGCTGCGCCACCACCAGCATTAGTTCCAGCAAAAAAGCGTAGCTCTTTTGTTCCAGGAATTTCACCAATTTCATCTCGCCAAAGCTTTTCAATTTCATAAGCATTTAATTCACGTTGGTCAGGCTTTACTAGCTCTAATAAAATACTAGCGCTCGTATTACCATTGGTAAAAATCATTTCATGCTTAACAAAGCTAATACCGTTAATTTTGTTATTTTCTGAAACCGTTTCTATGGCTTTTTTAGCTTGAGCTATGGCTTTATTTCGCTGATGAGCAGCAGAGCCGTCTACCATAGTAATGTTGCCCTGAATGAAATCGCTAGGAATATTAGGGAACACTTCTAGTTTTACAAATGAACCAACAATTAAACCAATAGACAGTATTAACACAGCCACAAACACCGCCATGGTATTGTATCGGGCTATTAATGCTTTTTCTAAATTCGGCTTATAAACATGATGAATAAAATGATCTAGTTTTTCTTTGAAGCGCATTTGGAAACGCTCTAAAAAGTTAGCTTTTTCAGCAACCAAAGGCACATATTTCATATGAGCTAAATGGGCAGGTAAAATCCATTTAGATTCAATTAGTGAGAACACTAAACAAAAGCTAACCACAATTGATATTGCTCTAAAAAAAGCAGCAAAACTAGCATCAATAAATAATAATGGTGTGAATGCAGCTATAGTTGTTAACACCCCAAATGTTGCCGGCATAGCCACTCGCAAAGTGCCACGAATAACATTGTCAGTCGAATGACCATATTGCTCTATTTCCGCATAAGCACTTTCACCAATAACTATGGCATCATCAACAACTATTCCGAGCACCATAATAAAAGCAAAAAGACTCAGCATATTGATAGACACCGACCATTCGCCTAATAGTGGCATCATTAATAATGCCCCGAAGAAGCTAATAGGGATACCTAGCATGACCCAAAAGGCAATTTTAATTCTTAGAAACAATGTTAAAACGATGAAAACAAGAAATGCTCCCATCAACATGTTATTAATCATCATATCTAAGCGTTCAGAAAGGTAATAGGAACTATCGCCCCAAACCGTTAACTTGGCGCCTTCCGGCAACTGTTGATTCTTACCTTCTACATATTCTCTGACTTGCGCGGCTATTTCTAGATCGTTTTGATCGCCCGTTGACTGCACCATAATACTTGAAGTATTTTCATTATCGAACGTAGCGTAGTCTTCCTGCTCAACAAAACCGTCTTTAATATTGGCAACATCAGCTAATAATAAACGGGTACCGTCGCTATCCGTTCTTAACACTAAATCACCGTATTCTTGACCGGTATAGGCTTGCCCTTCAGCCCGTAGTAAAATATCTCCACCACGAGTTTTAATGGTGCCTCCAGGTAAATCAACGGATGAACTTCTTACTGCTTGGGTAATTTCGTCAAAGGTTAGTTGATATTGTTGTAACTTTTCTTCTGAGACTTCAATACTAATTTCATAATCACGACTACCAACAATGTCTGCACTATTAACGCTCGGTAGTGCCATCACTTCGTCACGAATATTTTGTGCCATAACTTGGCGAGCACGTCGGTCCATAGAGCCACTTACCGACAACCACATTACCTGGCCTTTAAACTCTTGCTTACTGATAATAGGCTTTTCAGTCTGCGCTGGGAAAGTGGTAATGGCATCAACTTGCATTTGTACTTCATCAAGTTTTTCTGACATTGAATAGCCCGATTGAAGTTCAATAGTGACGATACCAATACCTTCTCGAGCAGTGGCGGTAATTCGCTTAATACCTTCAATATCTTCCAGTGACTCTTCTACTTTTAGAATGACAGATTGCTCAACTTCTTCAGGTGCGGCACCTAAATGTGGCACCATCACTTGAATGCTGTTGGTATTAAATTCAGGGAACATTTTCTTATTAATACCCTGATATGAAAAATAACCGGCAACCAAAATAAATACCATTAATAAATTGGCGGCGACGCTATTATGGGTAAACCAAGCAATTATGCCCGTTTGTTTCTCATCATTGGCAGGGGAGTTATACTCTCGCATTAGTCGTCACCTTGTGTCTCTGCAAGATCAGTTTGGCTAGCTGTTTCAGCTGAAACCTCTTGTTGTTCGCCAACAACACGTAACGTCATACCTTCAACAGGCGTTTCCATTTGAGTTGTTATTAAACGATAATCATCGGCAAAACTATCATGACTATAAACAAAGTCAGCATCATTCCTTAGTATACTAATCTCTTGAATATGAAGCTTATTTTCATCATCAACTAAATAAAGTTTATTTGCGCCATGAAGGGCATCACGTGGAATTGCCACAATATCAGCAACTGTTTTACCGGCAATATTGGCATTAACAAATGTACCAATACGCAACTCTTGATGTTCAGATGATGATAAAACGCTATATGGATCATTAATTTGAGCAATAACATAATGTACGCGGCTACGACTATCTACTTCACCTTCATAACGCGTGAGGTTTGACTGCCAGGTATGTTCATTACCAAGCAGCTGATAAAAAATATCAACCTTTGATGAGCTTTCGCCTTGCTGATTAATCTTAGGTAAATTTAAAAACTCTACGTCACGTTGCTTAATCGGTAACCTTACTTCGGCATAATCAACAGCGAAGGTCATCGCCAGTGTTGAACCTGTTGAAACATATTGACCGATTTCTACTTGTTTCTCTTTGATCATAGCGTCATACGGCGCTTTAATTTTAGTGCGAGCGAGCTTAACTTCAGCATCAGTTACATCAGCTTCTGCGGCTTTAACATCTGCTTTAGCTTTTTGTAGCTGAGGTAATCGTAATGCCAGCACTGGCGCTTGTGACAATGACTTGCCCGTTAACAACCATTCATCTTCAGCCTGTTCTTTTCGGGCTTGTTCTTCCACTAAAAGTGCTTTTGCCGCATCTAAACGTGACTGTGCTTGCAACAACGCTACACGATAACTAATATCGTCAATACTAAGTAACACTTCGCCTTTAGTAAAAAAACCACCGACATTAAATTTTTTATTTACTGAGGTAATTTGACCAGAAACTTCAGAAACTAAATTCGTTTGTGTTCGTGGTAAAACGCTTCCCTGACTAGCAATAGTAAAACGTATATCTTGCCTCTCGATTGCTTGAACTTCAACCAGTGGCGCTTTAATAATGGTAGGTTTTTTAGCCGGTTTAGGTGCCAAGATCGCAACAATAATTAAACCAAATATAGCCACTAATATAATCGCTATTGGCGTTAATACGTAACGTAATGGAATCATACGTCTAGGCTTATTTTTGTTATTTTCAGCAACAGAACTCATGATATTTTCTCTGTGGAATTTTAATTAATTTGATTCTCATGGCATTACGCCAAAATATAATAATTATAGTAACTTAGTAACAATTATTAACCAAGTGTTAACCATGTAAGGAAGTGTAAATATTAGCTCAATAACACTAGAGATTTAGTTAATATTTTCGAACGAATTTTGCCCAAGACAAAAGCAATTCACGAAAGTCTTCACTGCCACATGATGAAGAGTCTTGTTGATCAAAATCGATATTCTCTTCAATTAGAGCATCTGGTAGCACTTCAACACCATTCATACTTGCATTAGTTTGTACCGTGACATCGCCTCGACTAAAGCTAACACTATATTCACTACCTGTAATAGTAATTTCGCTTTGTTTATCTTCTTCTACCTCTGACATTGCTGATAACAGTTGTGCAAGTTTAGTAGCGTCGGTGCCAACTTCAACTTCGAGCCAAGGCCCTATAACTTCATGTTCCAGAGAAAACTGAGCGACTGCTGCGCCTGTGATAGGATCATCGATAAATTGATATTCCATAAATACCTCACGCTAAAAAAATTAAGATAGGCTGCTCCTATCGACTAAAAATCTACTATATTAATTAGAGACATTTATATAATTGATACTGTAAGTTAATTGTAGCAAAACAGTCATTTTTAACACGAAATACTTAACTTATTGCTGCAAATAACTTGGTGCTATATTTATGAGCAAAATCTGCAATAAGTTAAAAATTCTCGACTGCTTATCAAGCTTTTTACGTTTGATTCACACAAAGAGCCAGAGGGTATTTTTCAGTATTATTTACTTAATAGCCTGCTGCTTCCCTATACTAGGTTTATCAATTGAATCACCGCAAAAAATTATAGTTGCCATGCATATTGAACCACCTTTTTCAGATATAGTTAATGACGAGTTTGTTGGTGAAAACATTGATATTGCTAATGCTATTGCGGCACTAATAAATAAAGAAGCTAAGTTTGTTTATTGCCCTGTAGCTCGTTGTTTCTCACTTGTACATGCTGGCAAAGCCGATATGATAATGGCAATTAGGAAAACAGCAATAAGAGAACAATTTTTAACTTATTTAGCCCCTCCAATAAAAATTCAAAAGTTGCCACTGAGATTTTACATTCGAGCAAATAATGAATTGGCTTTAAATCACTATCAAGACCTACAAGCTTTTAAAGTTGGAATACTCAGAGGCGCTTCCTATTTCGATAAATTTGATCACGATACAAGCATCAACAAAATCCCCGTAACCAACCATCAACAATTGATTAAAATGCTACTAAAGGGCCGAATAGATACTTTTTTAGAACGTGAAGAGTCAATCACCCCATTAGTAGATAAAAACATTTACGCTACGCAGATTAAACTCGCTAACTTTTCTTACGATAAAGGTGTGGGTTCTTATATAGCTGTATCAAAAAAGTCATGGCTTGTTACAGAAGTTGAACAACTATCAAATGCTATCCAAACATTAATGAGCACAGGAAAGCTAAAAGAAATAATAAATAAAACGCAACGAGCACATTAATTTCAAGTTGAACTTACCCAGTATAAAAGCGTCTATTTGTTATCTTTTATTCAGTTATTATTACTTTTGTGCGAAACGGAACTTACACAGCCATTGTTTTTTCGATACTGATCCACACTTTGATTGTACTAGTGATCATTGTCACTCAATCAACGTCTGAGCCAACTTTCAAGCCGATCGAAAAAAAGCAACCAATCAAGAGTTTTCTATATCGCGCGCCCAGAATAAAGTTACCAAGTGAAAAAGTCGACGATCAAAAGCCTATCTCACCTGCTATTATTGAAAAAAAGCCTGTGGAAAAGTTAATTCAGGCTAAAGAAGAGCAAAAAGAAGTACAAGCACAAAATGCAGTAGCAACTGATAACAACGTAACTATTCAGCAACCGCCAATAATACCACCACATGCAATACCGCAAAAATCAACGAAGCCGGAGCCTGAACAACCACCACAGCAGCCTCGAAAAAAACTGGATAGCTTCACCCAACTGCAAAGATTACGTAGCAAACTGAATAGCAGCACTAACACTACTGCTAACAGCCCATATCAAAGCGACCAACCACCCTCAATATTTAACACTCGCCCTAAAACCGTGCCGCATTCAGTACCAGTAAAAGATGAGGAAAAAGAGCGAGAAAAAAATACAAAAAATATGGGCTCAGGTATCGCGATAACAAAAGGCGATGACGGTACATGTGCAATCACTCAAGACATGAGTGTTTATGGGCTAGAGCATGGTTCATCAACACAGTATTTTAGCTGTGGTGAATCAAAGTTTGATAAAAGCTTTCGTGAGCATATGAAGAAAGTTAAGGACAAACTCGGTAAAAAATAGCCGATTAAGCAACAATTAATATTAAATTGAAGAAAGCTCTATTGTCGCCTTTGCAAAAGCACTTAACTAATCTAATAGCTAAGCGCTTCAGCAAAAGTAAACTTAATAATCAGAGATAGTAAACTAAGCTTCGACCTGTAAAATTACCGTATCAGCTTGTGATGTGTATTGATCCATTTTATCAAAGTTCAAGTAGCGATATGTATCAGCAGCTGTAGCATCAATTTTTGATGCATATTCCATATATTCCGCCGCCGTAGGCAGCTTACCTAAAATAGCCCCAACACCCGCTAGCTCTGCCGAGGTTAAATAGACATTTGCCCCCGTACCTAATCGATTAGGGAAGTTACGTGTAGAAGTAGAAAGCACCGTTGATTTATCTGCAACTCGCGCTTGGTTTCCCATACACAGCGAACAACCCGGTGTTTCTACACGCACCCCTGCTTTACCATAAATGTTAAAATAACCTTCATCCTTTAGCTGTGCACTGTCCATTTTAGTTGGCGGTGTTACCCACATACGAGTTGGCAACGAACCTCCAAAGCCTTCAATGAGTTTGCCTGCTGCGCGGAAGTGTCCAATATTAGTCATGCATGAACCAATGAAAACTTCGTCTACATCAACACCAGCCACTTCTGATAGTAGTTTGGCATCATCGGGATCATTAGGGCAGCATACTACTGGCTCGGTAATTTCATTTAAGTCAATCTCAATGATATGTGCGTATTCAGCATCACTATCGGCTACCATCAATGATGGATTAGTTAACCAGTTTTCCATTCCTTGAATGCGACGTGTAATTGTACGCACATCACCATAACCTTCGCTGATCATCCACTTAAGCATTACAATGTTGGAGGTTAGATATTCTTTAACAGCTTCTTCTTCTAGTTTGATAGTACAGCCAGCAGCAGAGCGCTCAGCTGAAGCATCGGAAAGCTCAAATGCCTGCTCAACCGTAAGGCCTTTAAGACCCTCAATTTCTAATATTCGCCCCGAAAACTCATTAATTTTTCCCGCTTTCTCAACGGTCAATAACCCTTTTTTAATTGCAGTATAAGGAATAGCATGCACTAAATCTCGCAAAGTAATGCCTGGTTGTATTTCACCTTTAAAGCGCACTAAAACCGACTCTGGCATGTCGAGTGGCATAACACCCGTTGCCGCAGCAAAAGCCACTAAACCTGAACCTGCAGGAAACGAAATACCTAATGGAAAACGAGTATGAGAATCGCCCCCAGTGCCAACTGTATCGGGTAGCAACATGCGATTTAACCAAGAATGAATAACACCATCGCCTGGGCGTAGCGAAACTCCGCCTCGATTCATCATAAAGTCAGGTAAAGTGTGATGCGTAACTACGTCTACAGGCTTTGGATAAGCAGAGGTATGACAGAATGATTGCATAGTAAGATCGGCTGAGAAGCCTAAACATGCTAAATCTTTCAACTCATCACGAGTCATTGGGCCGGTTGTGTCTTGCGAACCAACAGTTGTCATTTTAGGTTCACAATATTGACCTGCTCGAACGCCTTTAACTCCACAAGCTTTACCTACCATCTTTTGAGCTAAGGTATAGCCTTTGATTGAAGTCGCAGGCTCAACTGGTTTAGCAAATAGATCAGTGTCAGGCAAACTAAGAGCCTCTCGAGCACGTGCTGTTAAGCCTCGACCAATAATTAAAGGAATACGCCCACCGGCCCGCACTTCATCTAGTAGCACGGGGCTTAACTCAAATGTAGAAATGACGTCATCGGAACCTGAACGCTTCACAACGCCTTGATAAGGGAAAATATCAATAACATCGCCCATATGCATTTTTTGCACGTCTAGTTCAATTGGTAAAGCACCAGAATCTTCCATAGTGTTGTAAAATATAGGTGCTATTTTTCCGCCCAAGCATACACCGCCGTTACGCTTATTAGGAATGAATGGAATATCATTCCCCATAAACCAAAGTACGGAGTTTGTCGCTGATTTTCGAGAAGAGCCGGTACCAACCACATCTCCAACATAAGCCAATGGAATACCTTCTTCTTGTTGTGATGCAATTTGCTTAATTGGGCCAATTACGCCATCTTCATCTGGTGTGATACCATCTCGCGAAATTTTTAACATTGCTTTCGCATGCAAAGGAATATCAGGACGTGACCAAGCATCAGGTGCAGGCGATAAATCATCGGTATTGGTTTCACCAGTAACTTTAAACACTTTAACAGTAATTTTTTCCGGCACTTGCTCTTTTGAAGTGAACCATTGACCTTCAGCCCAAGATTGCATAACTTGTTGCGCCGCAACATTACCTGATTCGGCTTTTTCTTTGACATCGTAAAAAGCGTCAAACATTAACAATGTATTCGACAGTCCGTTCGCTGCTATATCAGCCAATTCGGTATTATCTAACAAACTAATCAGTGGCTGAATATTATAACCACCAAGCATAGTACCAAGTAGTTCAGCAGCTCTTTCAACTGTCAGTATTGGTGAGTTCACCTTGCTTTCGGCAACTGCAGCTAAAAAACCCGCTTTGACATAAGCCGCTTCGTCTACACCAGCTGGCACACGATGAGTTAATAAATCGATTAAAAAGGACTCTTCACCTTTTGGGGGAGCTTTAACAAGCTCAACTAAAGCTGCAGTTTGCTCTGCATTTAATGCCTTTGGCACAATGCCTTCAGCAGCGCGTTCTTCAATATGTTTTCGATATTCTTGCAGCACGGTATTTACCTCTATGATAAGTGATAGCTAACCTTAATTAATCCATTTAACTGCACCTAAAAACGCTAACGTGAATCTAATCGGTTCAGTATCTGAGATTACAATGTTTGTAGAATTATACGTGAACAGGTGTTTTCATTGAACGACATGCACTAGTCAGCAAAATTATTATCGCTATGAGCAATTTTTATATTAATTAAAAATCAATAAGTTAAGAATTCAATAAACGAAAAACATTCGACTAATTGACTAGATAAAAATATCGTATGTATGGGTAAATAAATCACATTTTTGCTTGAATAAAAGACTAGGGCATGACTATTTCTTATCAAATGCTCTCTTCTTTCATCGAATATAAACATTACTTCTACCTAGTATAAATTGTATGAATAGCGTTTATTTAATCAAATGATTCATAGTAGTCAAAAAATCAGGTAAAATATGCGCAAAATTTTTCTGCTAATACTCGTCCTATTAGCATTCTGTCGTTAGAGGGAGTATCGAATGAGCCTGTATTTAGAATATATTGCGGAAATTGAAAACCGTAAAAGTGAGCAAGGGCTGGCACCTAAGCCAATTGATAGTGCTGAATTGTTATCAGAAATCATTGCTCAAATTAAAGAGCAAGGTAATGAGTACCGTGAAGATTCTCTTAACTTTTTTATCTACAACACCTTACCTGGCACAACAAGTGCTGCTGGTGTTAAAGCTAAATTCTTAAAAGAAATTATTCTAGGCCAAGAAGTAGTTGCCGAAATTACTAATGAATTTGCTTTTGAATTACTTTCACACATGAAAGGTGGCCCTTCAATTGAAGTCCTACTTGACCTTGCATTGAGTGATGATGCAGCAGTTTCGGCGCCAGCTGCTACTGTTCTTAAAACACAAGTATTCTTATACGATGCTGACATGGCTCGTCTTGAAGCAGCATTTAAAGCAGGTAACGCTGTTGCAAAAGATCTTTTAGAAAGCTTTGCAAATGCGGAATTTTTCACAAAGCTTCCTGCTATCGAAGAAAAGATTGACGTAGTAACCTACATCGCTGGTGAAGGTGATATCTCTACAGATTTACTTTCTCCAGGCCACCAATCTCACTCACGTGCTGATCGTGAATTACACGGTAAGTGTATGATCACACCTGAAGCGCAAGACGAAATTGTAGCGCTTCAAGCTAAGCACCCTAACGCGAAAGTAATGCTTATCGCTGAAAAAGGTACCATGGGTGTTGGTTCATCACGTATGTCTGGTGTTAACAACGTTGCACTTTGGGCAGGTAAGCAAGCAAGTCCTTACGTGCCATTTATTAACATCGCTCCTGTAGTTGCTGGTACGAACGGTATCGCACCTATCTTTTTAACTACCGTTGACGTTACTGGCGGTATTGGTCTTGACCTTAAAAACTGGGTGAACAAAGTAGACGCTGACGGTAACACAGTTACTGACGAAAATGGCGACCCTGTATTAGAAGAAGCATACTCAGTAGCAACAGGCACAGTATTAACTATCGATACTAAAGCGAAGAAACTATACAACGGTGATAAAGAACTCGTTGATGTTTCTTCTGCATTTACACCGCAAAAACAAGAATTTATGAAAGCAGGTGGTTCTTATGCGGTTACATTTGGCAAGAAGTTACAAACATTTGCAGCTGAAACTTTAGGTATTGAAGCACCTGTTGTTTACGCAGCATCAAAAGAAATTTCACATGAAGGCCAAGGGTTAACTGCAGTAGAGAAAATCTTTAACCGTAATGCGGTAGGTGTTGCCTCTGAAACGCCATTGCACGCTGGTTCTAACGTGCGCGTAAAAGTGAACATTGTTGGTTCTCAAGATACCACTGGCCCTATGACCTGTCAGGAATTAGAAGCTATGGCTGCTTCAACAATTTCTCCACTTGTTGACGGCGCATTTCAATCAGGTTGTCACACGGCATCTGTTTGGGATAGCAAAGCAAAAGCGAACACACCTAAATTAATGGCGTTCATGAATAAGTTTGGCCTTATCACAGCACGTGATCCTAAAGGTGTTTACCATTCAATGACTGATGTTATTCACAAAGTATTAAACGATATTACTGTTGATGACCGTGCGATTATCATTGGTGGTGACTCACATACGCGTATGTCTAAAGGCGTAGCATTCGGTGCCGACTCAGGTACTGTTGCAATTGCACTTGCAACTGGCGAGTCTGCAATGCCTATTCCTGAGTCTGTTAAAGTTACCTTTAAAGGCAACATGAAAGGCCACATGGATTTTCGTGATGTAGTACACGCCACTCAAGCACAAATGCTTAAACAGTTTGGCGGTGAGAACGTTTTCCAAGGTCGCATCATCGAAGTTCATATAGGTACGCTACTAGCTGACCAAGCGTTTACTTTCACTGACTGGTCTGCAGAAATGAAAGCAAAAGCTTCAATCTGTATTTCAAACGATGAAACCTTAGTTAAATCTATCGAGCTTGCTAAGAGCCGTATCCAAATTATGATCAACAAGGGTATGGAAAACGAAGCAGGTACCTTAGCGGGTTTAATTACCTTAGCTGATAAACGTATCGAAGAAGTTAAATCTGGCGCTCAACCTGCTTTATCACCAGATGAAAACGCTGAATACTACGCTGAAGTATTAATTGACTTAGATGCGATTTCAGAGCCAATGATTGCCGACCCTGACGTAAACAATGAAGATGTATCTAAGCGTTATACTCATGACGTTATTCGTCCTGTTTCATACTACAACGGTAAACCTGTTGATTTAGGTTTTGTTGGTTCATGTATGGTTCACAAAGGCGACATGCAAATCATCGCACAAATGTTACGTAATCTTGAAAAGCAAAATGGCAGCATTGAATTTAAAGCGCCATTAGTTGTTGCACCACCAACATATAATATTGTTGATGAGTTAAAAGCAGAAGGTGATTGGGAAGTATTAGAGAAATACTCTGGTTTCGTATTCGACGATAATAAGCCGAAAGGCGAAGCACGTACTAAGTATGAAAACATCTTATACCTTGAACGTCCAGGCTGTAACTTATGTATGGGTAACCAAGAAAAAGCTGAACCAGGTGATACGGTAATAGCCACTTCTACACGCTTATTCCAAGGCCGTGTTGTCGCAGATACCGCAGAAAAGAAAGGTGAGTCACTACTTGGTTCAACACCACTTGTAGTGCTTTCAACGGTATTAGGTCGTTTCCCAACAATGGATGAATATACTTCTGCTGTTGAAGGTATCGACTTAACACGTTTTACACCACCAACAGAAGAAATGACAACTAAATTCACAGGTCAAGCTGTACCAGTAAAAGTAGTTTAATCTCACTTTAGTCGAGATTGAAACGCTTCAACATTAGGTTGTAGAGCTAAATAAAAAAGAGCTGCTTATTTAACATAAGTAGCTCTTTTTATTTAAAGTTGGAAATGTATTATAACTGCCATCTTAGATATAAAAGCTAACGTTTTGGGCATTCAATATTGGCAGATAACGATGGCATGATCATGTTTGGGAACGACAACTTATCATCGAAGCGTTCAACGCCTTTTAATACTTCAATTTTAAAACCGTAACTTTTACATACCAGTAACGCACGGCGCATAAGAAATGTCGCCAACATACTAAACTCAGTATCTTGTTTACTAATCACCTGAATATGATGTCTATCATCACTTAGCTCTGTTTGCTTAAACTGCACTTGATGATCAAAGTCCCATTGAGACGCTGCACTTGAACTTTCTTTGTTTTGTGCACAGCCTGTAACGAGCACAATCAACAACAAGATGTGTAAACTTTTCATTATTCCAACTTCCCTAATCATTTCACGTAAGTACTACTTAGGTGTCAGTATAACCGCCATTTTTCATCAAAACTATTCTATAAACACAGGGATAAAAAAAGCCAGCATAATTGCTGGCTCTACCTTACACATTACATTAATAAATCATTACATATTATTAGTAATTAAACTTATACTTTAAATTTAGCTTTTCTAGCACCTAAAGCAATCATAGCAATTGCTAATAAAAATATAGAGCTTGGTTCAGGTACGGTGATAGCACGCTCGTGGCTAATATTAAATCCAAACTGGAATGTTGTATGTGCTTTCTCACTAGTAACTAGTCCAGAGCAACCTTCAGCTAGTCCTAAGGCTGCACAATAACCTGCGTCTAATGTTGCAAACGGTGCTGGTACTCCCATATTATCAAAAACTAAAATATTGATCCCATATAGGTTACCGTCGTATACAAACGGAATGCCAACGGTTAAGTCTCCATTAAAGCCAAATATATCAGGACATCCACCAACATGATCGCTCGAATCGCTACCATCTAAACATAAGCCGCTTCCAGGGTTATTTGTAGTTTCTTGAAATCTAAAATCAATACCAATTGTTGGAGCATCTTCAACACCACCTGTATCAGGCACTAAAGCGTCCAATGTCAAGTAGTCTGTAAGGGTACCACCCGTTAACGTGGCAAAGCTTCCACTTAAAGTATTATTCCAGTGTGTGGCACTGATACCAACCCCTACCTGTCCTGGACCAGGAGCACCACCTATAATTGTATTAACTGAACCACCAACAGCGCCGCCACCGAATCGATCATCACCTGCAACGCCATCACCAATTGTTATTGCACTTCTTGATGAGCCAGGACCAACACCTGTATCTTGAAAATCACCACCATCTGCACCCCATGATAATTCGTAAAGTGAAGCATCAGTATCGCCAGTTCCACCAGAGAAATCCGAGTCAGTAAACTCAGCCCAAGTACTATAGTCCCAGGTGGTTACAATATCTCCAGCAAATGCAGTACTGGCAGCAAAGGTATAAAACAATGCAACTGCGATTGCCCCTATCCGTTTTTTTAAATTTGTTAAGTTATCCATTAGTTGTTACCTATCTTTGATTCATTAAAATAAAGAGGAATTACTTTAACTGCGTGTAACTACCTAACAATTACTCAAATGCATATTCTTTGCCATCAATATAAGGTGGTGATTTTATGAATTTTTTTTAAGATAATTAACAAAGCTCAACTAACCTGTAAAAATATTTATAACAACTAAAGTCAACATAAAAACCGCTAACCACATGAAAAGTATAACTTAAATACAAGAGGATTATTTGAACATAAAAATACAAGCGAAATAACATGTAAAAAAATCTGACATTAGCAATGTAAGGAATTGAAACCTAATAGATTACATTGCTTTTAATTGACTCAGCTCAATATCAAATTGCTTACGTTCATCATCTGTTAATTGCGAAAGTATATTCTCAGCATCTTCACCTTTATTACTTAAAGCTAATGCTTGAGCGTAATGACGGGTGATTTCAGCCGATTTACGCTGTGCATAGGCTTGCTCCAAAACAATTATCGCATCACCATGTTTTTTAGCATGAAGTAGAGCTACGCCTAGTGTATCAAGAACGTCTGGGTGTCCTGGAGCTTTATCTCGAGCACGCTTTGCGAATTCAATTGCTTTATCAATATCACCTTTTTCGGTATTTAAAACAGCCAAATTATTTAACGCAATTATATTTGAGGATTGTAGAGTTAGTATTTTGAGATACTGACTTTCTGCTTTAGCTGGCTGAGAAACCATATAGAGTTCTGCTAAGTAGTTTTGTAAAGGAATATTAGATTGAACAAAATTTGGCTCCTTCTCAAGAAAGGATATTGCAGAACTAACCCCATCAGTTTCACGATATGCTTTCGCCAGAAGTAACATTGTTTTCGCATTCTTTTGAATTCTATTAGAAACCTGAAGATTCTTTCTAGCTATTGAATAATGCTTTTTCATCAGCGCATTGATGCCCGATAATTGCAACGCTTCAGCATTGTTCGGCATAACTTCAAGCATATTGCTTATTAAGGTGTCCAAACCATCCATTTTGCCCAAGTTAATGGCATAGCGCACTTCTCTGAGTATTAAGAACTTGTTGTTTTTAAGTTCTTTTTGACGTCTCGCTATTTGAGTTTTTTCAAAAGCTAATTCAAAATCTCGAAATCTTTCAAGCAACTCTATTTGTAATGCATAGCTTTGAAGTTCATTGGGTGATAATTGTTGCCAGCGTAACGCTTCTTCATTCATTTTAGTTTTATTACCAAGTAAGTAATAGCTATTCAATACCGTAACAAAGTAATCCGGTGATAAATTATCAATTGCTTTGATTGTGTTAAGCCACCGCAATGCTTCTTCAGCTTTTTTTTCAATAAGTGCCTGTTGTGCGAGTATAACTCTAGGCCATTGTAAACTTGGTTTTGTTTCCGCTGTTTTACTTAAATCATTTAAAAAACTATCTATTGCATTCAGCTTAATACTCAATTTAAACAGAAGTTCATATACTCGTTTCGAATCCTCTTCTACAGATAAAGCTTTTAACAATACGGTATTTGCTTGTTCATAGTTGCGAATAATAAAATACTGCTGCGCCAATTCGTACAATACATTGGGCTGATCAGGTTCAATTTTATCAATTTTTTCTAAAAGGGATATTGAATCATTATGTTTTTTCTGCACATGTAAAATTTGTGCTTTCAATAACATAGCAGCAGTGTCATTTGGCTGTTTTACGAGCCAACTTTTTATTGTCGACATTGCCTTTTTAGGCTTATTCTGAATTAAATACGCTGTTGTTAAGGCAAAATTAGCCGCGCTATCATTTGACTCGATAGCATTAGCTCTTTTTAGGTCATCTAAGCCACTAGTATCGTTGCGTAATAACTTAAGAATCCCTAGCCTAGTTTTTGCTTGAACATTTTCAGGCTGAATTTGTAATGCCTTTTCTAATAAGGCAAGAGAATTATCAGATTCACCAATAACGGTTAGCTTTGAGGCGAAATCACTCAAGGTTTCACTTTCATGCGAAAAAAAACCATCATATTCTTTTATTGCAGACGATAATTTGTCTATCTGACCCAGTTTTAACATTGTTAACATTAAATATCGATGAGACGGATGACCTGTTGCAACATACGACGTTACTTGTGAAAGCTTCTCATAAGCCTGATCATAGTTCTTCTGAAAATAGTGACTTAATCCCGATAGGTAAAGTGCCAAAGGGTTATTTGGGAAAACCCTAAGTGCAGCCAAAGCGTATTCGTTAACTAAGCCGTAATCTCTTCTTTCCAAAGCAATTCTCGCCTTTAGCAGATTTGCTGTTAATTGGTTGGGGTTCAGCTTAAGCAGTTCATCAGTAATCAATTCACTATTATCTAAATCGTTCAATAACAGATAGTTATTAGCCATATACAGCTTTATTGAATGAGCCTCCGGCTTAATTTTCAAAAATTCGGCATAGGCTTTATTTGCTGCTTCATAATTTTGAGTTCGCTCTGCTAGCTTAGCTTTAAGTATCCATGCCTCAACTAGCTGACTATCTTGATTCAACGTATTTTCTAGCAAAGCTTCTGCTTGTACAAAATCTTGATTAATTGAGGCTTTTATTGCCGAGCCATATAAACTATACGAAGAGTTAGCGTCTCTACTAATAGCTTCATCGAACGCTCCTTTAGCATTAATTTCGTCACCTAAATTTAAATATGCTTGCCCCTTCAAAATGAAGCTCAGTAATTGACTTGAATCTTGCTCGAATTCAATGCTTGATAATAATTCAATAACCTCCTTATTTTTCCCAATTTTTAAATATATTTTTGCTAGCTTCAAAGTAACTTTATCTCTGTAAGGACTGCTAGCTTTAGCTTTTAAAAATTCCTTTTCTGCCGAATCATACCTCTCTGATGCCAAATAAATTTCACCTAGTAAAATGCGAGCTTCTGACATTCCAGGCTCAGAATTAATTAACTTTTTGAGGGTGATTTCAGCATGAGAATACTGATTTTTGCCTATTTGTTGCTTTGCTTCATCGAGCAGTTCCACAGGTGACTTTTGTGGTGAGCACGCCATCAATACGATTAATAGAACAGTAAAATTAATTCCTTGTCTAAAAGAAAGCATGATAATTCCTTCAAAATTTACTTAGTTCCAAATATAGTAAGTAACTATCAAAAAATAAAGATTCGACTTATTGGCTAAGTGCAATTTTAAATTGCTGAATATTCGATTTTTATTGAGGTACCTAAAACTAATTTCGCATCACTCATATCAGCTATACTAATAAAATAATAAATTCGAAAACCTTGTAAGATCTGTTATTAATTAGAGTTAAAAACGAAAAAACCAGCTATTAAGCTGGCTTTTCAAATAGTTAATTTAATTTAAAACTATTTTTTCTTTTTAAGTGCTTTAGCATTTGGTAAATCTGTGATTGAGCCTTCGAATATTTCCGCAGCTAAACCAATTGATTCATTTAATGTTGGGTGAGCGTGAATTGTTAATGCAACATCTTCAGCATCAGCGCCCATTTCAACTGCTAAACAAATCTCGCCAAGCATTTCACCAGCATTGATACCAACAATAGCACCACCAAGCACACGACCTGTTTCTTTTTCAAAGATCATCTTAGTTTTACCTTCAGTACGCGCAGATGCAATTGCACGACCAGATGCAGCCCACGGGAAGTTAGCAACTTCGATATTTAAACCTTGCTCTTTGGCTTCACGCTCAGTAACACCAACCCAAGCCATTTCTGGATCAGTATATGCAATTGAAGGAATACAACGCGGGTCAAACTCATGCTTCTTACCAGAGATAACTTCAGCAGCACAATGTGCTTCATGTACCGCTTTATGCGCAAGCATAGGTTGACCTACAACATCACCGATAGCGAAAATATGAGGTACGTTAGTACGCATTTCTTTAGAAACGTTAATGAAACCACGCTCATCAACATTTACACCTGCTTTATCAGCAGCAACTAAGTGACCATTTGGCTTACGACCAACAGCAACTAAAATTTTGTCATAACGTACTTGTTCTGCAGGCGCTTTTTTACCTTCAAAAGTAACGTATAAGCCGTCATCTTTTGCTTCAACTGCAACAACTTTAGTTGACAACATAATGTTGAACTTCTTCTTGTTGTAGTTGTTGTAAATTTTAACAATATCTTTATCAGCAGCTGGTACTAATTGGTCAGCAAATTCAACAACAGATACATTTGAACCTAGTGCTGAGTATACTGTTCCCATTTCTAGGCCAATGATGCCACCACCAAGAACTAACATTTCTTCTGGTACATCTTTAAGTTCTAATGCACCTGTTGAATCGATAACACGTGGATCATCATTTGGAATAAATGGTAAGTCGATTACAGAAGAGCCCGCAGCAATAATTGCATTATCAAAAGTAATAGTCGTTTTACCGTCAGTACCTTCAACTTCAATAGTTTTATCAGAAGTGAATTTACCGTAACCCGTAACAGTTTTAACTTTACGTGCTTTAGACATTCCACCTAAACCACCCGTTAATTGGCCAATTACGCTTTCTTTCCAATCACGAATTTTGTCTAAATCAATTTGAGGAGCACCAAAAGTAACACCATGAGATGCCATTGCAGCTGCGTCATCAATCACTTTAGCTACATGTAAAAGCGCTTTTGACGGAATACAACCGACATTTAAACAAACGCCACCAAGCGTTTCACGGCTTTCAACTAAAACAACGTCTAATCCTAAATCTGCTGCGCGAAATGCTGCTGAATAGCCACCAGGACCCGCACCTAAAACTACTACTTGAGTTTTAATATCGTTACTCATGCTAACCTCAAAATTGATGTATTTATTGCTGGTAATTCCAGCCTATATTTGCCAAATGACCTTTAATGACCTTAGTCATCAAACTCTTCAGCATTTATTTGTATTTATCTTGCGGGCAATTTTACTTAAACCACACAAGGATCGCTATCTTTTAATCTGCAATTATTAGTGAAAAGTTGGCGAAAATGAAAATTAACCAAACGACTTTCATTTTACCAACTTTACCTTCTTTATTGCTGATCAGTATCAAAACTAATCTCGAAGCTATAAAATAAGCTTTCTGATATCACTCATTACTGACGCTAAATGTACAGTAAAGCGCGCTGCTAGTGCACCGTCAATTACACGATGGTCGTAAGACATCGACAATGGCAACATGAGCTTAGGTTCAAAATCTTTACCATTCCATTTAGGTTTCATTTCTGATTTAGAAACACCTAAAATAGCCACTTCTGGTGCATTAACAATCGGCGTAAATGCCGTACCACCAATACCACCTAAACTAGAAATAGTAAAACAACCACCTTGCATATCGGCCGCTTTTAGTTTCCCTTCACGAGCTTTAATACTAATTTCAAGTAACTCTTTTGAAAGTTCATAGATGCCTTTTTTATCAACATCACGTACAACTGGAACAACCAAACCGTTTGGCGTATCAACAGCAACACCAATGTGGATGTACTTTTTCAAGATTAAGGCTTCACCATCTTCACTCAAACTTGAGTTAAAGGTTGGGAATGCTTTTAAAGCATCCGCCGCAGCTTTTAAAATAAACACTAATGGTGTAATTTTAAAACCAAGCTTTTGTTTTTCACAAACAACGTTTTGCTCTTTTCTGAATGCTTCAACATTAGTAATGTCAGCTTCGTCAAATTGGGTAACGTGTGGAATAGTTACCCAATTTTTGTGAAGAAATGGGCCTGAAATTTTCTGAATGCGTGATAATGGTTTTTCTTCAATTTCACCAAACTTAGAAAAATCGACTGGCTTGCTGGCAACAACTTGTAAACCACCAGAATTACCCGAAACATTGCTACCGGCATTCGCTTTAGGGCGAGACAATTCATATTTCACATACGATTGAACATCTTCTTTTAAAATACGGCTTTTATTACCTGTACCTTTAACTAATGTTAAATCAACACCAAACTCTCGTGCTAAACGACGAATTGACGGCGAAGTATAAATACTGCCTGATGATGCAACTTTTCCAGCTTGTGGGTGATGCGGCACAGGTGCTGACTTTTTGGCTGCTGGTGCTGGAGCAGCTTTAGGTGCTTCAACAACTTTTTCAGCAACAGGTTCAACAACTTCTACAGGTGCGCCACTTGACGTTTCAAGCTTAATAACAAGTGAACCTTGCTTTACTTTATCACCGGTATTAATTAGTACTTCTTTTACTGTTCCCGCATGCGATGACGGTACATCCATGGTTGCTTTATCAGTTTCTAAAGTGATCAAACCATCTTCAGCTTCAATCACATCTCCAACCGCAACCAGCACATCAATAACATCAACTTCACCATCTTCACCAATGTCAGGAACTGCAACATCAATGATCTCGCTCGAGGCTGGCGCAGGAGCTGCTATAGGAGCTTCAACTACAGGTGCTTGTGCCGCTTCAACTTTTGCAGGAGCCTCTGCTTGAACTTCAGTCTCTTCAACAGGCGCTGCAGAGCTAGCACTTGTCATTTCAGCGATAATATCGCCTTCTTTAATTTTGTCACCAACATTAACTAATAATGCTGTTAGCGTACCCGCAAAAGGTGCCGGAATATCCATAGATGCTTTATCGGTTTCAACCGTTAGAATTCCTTCATCTGATTCAAGTGAATCACCTACGGCAAAACAAATTTCAATTACTTCAACTTCTTCGCCACCAACGTCAGGGACTAGAATTTTTTGACTATCTGACATAATAATTCTCCGTACCGCTTATGCGTATAATGGGTTAAGTTTTTCAGTATCGATATTGAAACGCTTAATAGCTTCAGCTACCACTGAACGGTCAACATCACCACGATTTGCTAATTCAAATAAAGCAGCAACAACAATATAAGCTGCGTTTACTTCAAAGTGCGTACGTAAGTTTGCACGACTATCACTACGACCAAAACCGTCGGTACCTAAACAGCGGTATTCTGTATCAATATAAGCTCGAACTTGGTCTGAATAATTTTTAATATAGTCAGTTGCTGCAATAGCAGGGCCATTTTCTTTAGTAATAACTGAAGAAATATAAGCTTGTTTCTGTTCACTTTCTGGGTGAAGCATATTCCAGCGTGCAACATCTTGCCCGTCACGTGCTAATTCATTAAATGAAGTCACAGAGTAAACATCACTTGAAATGCCATAGTCAGCACTTAAAATTTGTGCTGCTTCACGTACTTTTTCTAAGATTGTACCAGAGCCCATTAATTGCACATTGGCCTTCGACTTCTCTGCCGTTACAGTTTCAAGCTTATAAATACCTTTAATGATTTCATCAGCTATATCTTTACTCTCAGGCATTGCTGGATGCTGGTAACTTTCATTCATTAAGGTTAGGTAATAGAAAATGTTTTCATCATTTTCATACATACGACGTAAACCGTCACGAACAATTACAGCGACTTCATAACCATAAGTTGGATCATAAGTTACACAGTTAGGAATTAAACCCGCTTGTACATGTGAATGACCATCTTGATGCTGTAAACCTTCACCATTAAGTGTAGTACGACCTGCTGTTGCACCCAATAAGAACCCACGAGCCTGGCTATCACCGGCTGCCCAAGCTAAGTCACCAACACGTTGGAAGCCAAACATTGAGTAGTAAATATAGAATGGGATAGTAGTTGCATTACAAGTTGAGTATGACGTACCCGAAGCAACCCAAGATGCCATAGCACCTAATTCGTTAATACCTTCTTGTAAAACTTGGCCTTTCTTATCTTCACGGTAATAAGCAACTTGGTCAGCATCTTGAGGAACATACTTTTGTCCTTCATTTGCATATATACCAACTTGGCGGAATAAACCTTCCATACCGAATGTACGAGCTTCATCAGGAATAATTGGCACAATTCGCTTGCCAATTTTTTTATCTTTTAATAACGCATTTAATACTCGAACAAAAGTCATCGTCGAAGAAACTTCACGCTCTCCTGAGCCCTTTAAAATAGCGTCGAAAGCTTTTAACGGTGGAATTTCGATACTTTCTTCAGCTTGTTCGCGACGCGCTGGTAATGAACCACCTAAAGCTTCACGACGCTCTTTCATGTATTTAAACTCAGCACTATCTTCTGGGAACTTATAGAAAGGTAGGTCAGCAATTTCATCATCGCTAATTGGCATATTAAAACGGTCACGGTAGTGCTTAATAGATTCAACATCCATTTTCTTAACATTGTGAGCGATGTTAAGCGCCTCACCTGAAGCACCTAAACCAAAACCTTTTACTGTTTTAGCTAAAATAACTGTTGGACGACCTTTAGTTTCTTGGGCTTTTTTATAAGCCGCATAAACTTTAACAGGGTCATGGCCACCACGGTTTAAGCGATAAATATCTTCGTCTGACATATTGGCCACAAGTGCCGCAGTTTCAGGATATTTGTTAAAGAAGTTTTCACGCGTGTACTTACCACCTTTGGCTTTACAGTTTTGGTATTCACCATCAACCGTTTCTTCCATAAGCTGTAAAAGTTTACCTGAAGTATCGCGAGCAATCAGTGCATCCCAGTAGCTACCCCAAATAACTTTAACCACTTCCCAGCCTGCGCCACGGAATGTACCTTCAAGTTCTTGAATAATTTTGCCATTACCACGTACTGGGCCATCTAAGCGCTGTAAGTTACAGTTAATAACGAATGTTAAGTTGTCTAACCCTTCACGCGACGCTAAACCAATAGCACCTAATGACTCTGGCTCATCCGTTTCACCGTCACCTAAATAACAGTACACTCGTTGACCAGAACAGTCTTTAATACCACGATCTGTTAAATATTTAAGGAAACGAGCAGTATAAATAGCTTGCAGTGGACCTAAGCCCATAGATACCGTTGGAAATTGCCAAAAGTCTTTCATCAAATGAGGATGAGGATAAGACGATAAACCTTCGCCATCACACTCTTGACGGAAGTTATCCATTTGAGATTCAGTTAAACGCCCTTCCATGAAAGCACGAGCATAAATACCTGGCGCAATATGGCCTTGAGAGAAAATAAAGTCACCGCCATCTTTTTCAGACGCAGCTCTAAAGAAATGGTTAAAGCCTACATCATACAACATTGCTGATGAAGCAAAACTACCAATATGACCGCCAAGCTCTAAATCTTTTTTCGAAGCTCGAAGCACTAAAACTAATGCATTCCAGCGAATTGCTGCACGAATACGCGCTTCAATTGTTTGGTCAGCCGGCATATGCGGCTCTTGTCCTGGAGGAATAGTATTTACGTAAGCTGTTTTAGCGTCAAATGGTAGATGAGTACCACTGCGTCGAGCGCGATCGATCAATTTTTCTAAAATGAAGTGTGCACGATCCGGACCTTCATTTTCCAGAATAGAATCCATAGATTCTAACCACTCTTGGGTTTCCAACGAATCAATATCTAAATTTGGGAGCTCAGACATAATTACTTAGTCTCCAATTGTTATGTTAAGTAAATTTATTTGTTTAAAGATAGCTGCTTTTAAGCAGATATCCTTAACTCGTTTTAAATGTTTAAAAAATTCTAAAATTCGGTTCTTTTCATTCGACGCATGGAGCGTTCCATGCGGCTATTTTCTTGCGACATTTTCAGCAGTACTTCTTCGATAAATGCTAAATGCCTATGACTAGCACCCCATGCTATTTGCGGTTTGCCACTAACAATGGCACTCATTAATCGAGTGCGATAATCAGATATTTGGCTAAACACATCAGGGCGTTTCGCTAATATAGTTAAGTTCTGTTCAATATTGTCAATCAATAAAGCTGCCATGCTGTTGGCTAATTGCAAAATCACACCGTTGTGACTAGCAGCGCATATGGCTAGATAAAATTCAAAAACAGCTTCTGCTTCAAGTCGATAATTGTCTTCCAATTGAGCACTGCCGATATTGTCATGCTTGCGCTGAATTTCATCGAAATCAGCTTGAGTGCCTCGCATAGCTGCATAGTACGCTGACATACCCTCAATACCGTGACGAAATTCTAGCAAATCAAATTGTGATTCATTATTCCCTGACATTAAAGCAAATAAAGGATCTGATAAACCGCCCAATATTTGATCACTAACATAGGTACCGCCACCTTGGCGTCGAGTCACTAAGTTTTTAGCCTCTAATTTCTGAATGGCTTCACGTAAAGACGGGCGCGACACATCAAATTGCTTAGCTAATTCACGCTCAGACGGTAACTTTTGTCCCGGTTTTAAGCTGCCTTCTAAGATCATCGTCTCAAGCTGAGACTGAATAACATCAGACAACTTTGCTTGTTTTACCGGTTTTTTAATACTCGGAATTGACATTCATAACCCTTTATTATTCAGATATTTTGCATCTAAATTCAGCATTTCTTACCAAAACCAAAAATGGTAAATTGGTCTTACCACTTTATTTTTCGAGTCATAATGTAGCAAATACTAGCCGTGTTGTAAACTAACGCTTATTTTTTATGCAATTTTCCTCGCTAAATAAACCAGCAATAACTAGGAAATATTTAAACTATTGAATAGTCCGTCTAATTAAAAGGAACTCAATATCGCAGGCAAAAGTTGCAATAAAATAACTGCCATAGTATTCGGTAAATATGGCATTAAAGTTAAAAAAGTTATGAGAATTAAATTAAGATAAGTGTGTTACCTTGTTATCAGAAAGAATAACAAGGTAACAAATTAACTATAAATAAATTTGGTATAGCTATTGTCGTTCAAATAAAAATACCGAGAATAAAGTAATGCTAAGTGATTATACCGGTTAAAATTAATAGAGAAATAACGACCAAAAATAGTAAAAGTGTTCGTTTAGCAAGTTTGACTAACAAGCAAGGTTCCAATGTACAGTCATCTGCGTCAACCATAAAGTCTTCTGATTTTTCTGCAACCGAAATAAGTACTTTGCTCGGCGCTTTATCAAATTCAAACAAATTCTCTAACCAAACCGGCATAGCTTTTGAAAAATGTCCAACAAACATATAGCCAAATGCCACTAATCTAACTGGTAGCCAGTCAACCCAAAATAATAATTGCTGATTGGCAAAACAAGCCTCGTCTACCGTTTCTTCCTTTACTTCGCCCTCTTCATCGCCAATTGCTTGCTCTTCATTATTAGAACACTCATTCATAACGGTCAACAAACGATAAAATAATGCGCCTGCAGGGCCAAACACGACAAAAAATAGCATAACAGCAATGAAATAACGGTAATTCAACCACACTAAAGTTTGGCCAAAGCCCATATTAGCAATATTTTTATCTTGCTGAAGTTGCATATGATGCAATTCACAGCTGGTCATTTCACCTTTAAATGCCGAGACCAAATAGCTTTTATAAGCGTCACGCGTTTTCATACAACCAAAACAGACAATTAAAATTAATGTCGACGCTATAAGGTACAATAGAGCATTATCTATTTGAGACATTAAAAAATAGCAGCCTATTACAGGTATAAGTATTACTGCGTAATTTAAAATAGCCGACTGTTGGAAATCAGCAAGTAGCTTAGTTTTCTTAATGGCGGCAATGTACCGTTGGTAAAATGTATTAAATTGCCAAGTACTTGACGACAAATATCGTTCAGCAATTAACGCGATTAACAAACTAATTAGGCTCATTTTAAATTACCTTTAATATAATTAAACTCAAAAAAATTATGGCTAAAACATTACTTGGCAAGTAACTTACGATAAAGTGACCAATCAAATATTGTACCTGGATCTGTCTTTCGCTCAGGAGCAATATCGCAATGGCCTGCAATATTATTCTCCATTGCAGGGTAACGAGAAATAAGCGCTTTGCTCAAACGACTAAGTTGCTGATATTGCTCTATAGTATATGGAATATCATCAGTTCCTTCCAGTTCTATACCTATTGAAAAATCATTACACCTTTCTCTCCCCTGATAGTGAGACACTCCTGCATGCCAAGCTTTATCATCAAAAGAAACATATTGAATAATATGACCTGAACGTTGAACAAGGCAATGTGCTGAAACACGAATTTTATAAATAGTTTCAAAGTATGGGTCTAACTGTGGCTCTAAATTACCAAGAAAAAAGTTAGTTATATGATCACCGCCAAACTGTCCCGGCGGCAATGAAATATTATGTACAACTAATAAACTAACAACTTCATTTTTATCACGAGGTTCAAAATGGCTAGACTTTTGGATTTCGATATTTTTCAACCAGCCGTTTTTGATTTCTAATGGAGGCAATTCTTTTTGGTCACTTGTTGCAGTTGACATACAATATTTCACATTTTAACTTTCGTTAAACTATTACATAATAAAATTATCAACAAAGCAAAGCATCAGCAACAATTCGAACGATGAATGGTTAGTGATGTAGCGGTTATAAGCAAATAGTAAATTGGAGTAGCATGAGCGATAACGACGTAACAACAAGCTTTGGTAAAGGTTTTGTTTGGATAGCTTGGATTATTGGCATTGGCTTGCTGGTATTTGTTTTTCAAGATATTTTGGACCAGCAATACAATCCTAACCAAGATCCTGAGCTTTCTTTACAAAGCAATGGCAAAGCACAGGTTACATTACAGCAAAATCGACAAGGGCATTACGTCACCAATGGCGCAATAAATGGTGAAAAAGTGACATTTTTATTGGATACCGGAGCAACACAAGTATCAATACCAGCCCATATCGCCGATCGTTTATCACTGCAAGGCGGTTCAAGTTATCGCGTACAAACAGCCAATGGTAGTATTACTGTTTATAGAACACAGATAAATGAATTACGCATCGGCAACATCTATCTGTATAATGTCGCCGCACATATTAATCCTAGTATGAATGCGGACGAAATTTTGTTGGGCATGAGCGCCCTAAAAAGAGTAGAATTTCGCCAAACCGGAAAGCAACTTATTTTACGAGAGCAATTTTAGATGTTACCTGTATCACTACAAAACGATATTACCAAAACCATAACTTGGGCATTATGTGAAGACTTAGGTGTTAATACCTTTGAGGAACTGGCGAAAAGTAGCGACATTACTGCAGAGTTAATTCCAGCAGAAAACCAAGCCGTAGCTAATATTATTAGCCGTGATGAATGTATTGTTTGTGGCGTTGCATGGGTAAACGAAGTTTTTAAGCAACTTGATAGCATCTATAATACCAACACTCAAATTACTTGGTTTGTTAATGATGGCCAAAATGTAAAAGCCAACACCACTTTATTTGAACTCTCCGGTAATGCTCGTATTTTATTAACAGGCGAACGAACGGCATTAAACTTCTTACAAAGCCTCTCGGGAACAGCAACCATAACGAGCACTTATGTTAAGCACCTTGAAGGCACCACAACTAAACTCCTTGATACACGTAAAACCATTCCAGGTCTGCGCAGCGCACAAAAATATGCGGTAACTTGTGGTGGTGGCGTAAATCATAGAATTGGCCTATTTGACGCTTTTTTAATTAAAGAAAACCATATCGCTGCATGTGGTGGTATCGAAAAAGCGATTAGCACGGCAAGAATTAATCACAACGATAAAACAGTAGAAGTTGAAGTTGAAAATATCGACGAACTGACCCAAGCATTGCACGCAGGAAGCGATATTATTATGCTAGACAACTTTACTACACAAATGATTAAGCAAGCGGTTCAACTAACAGCCGAAATTTCCGCAGGTAAAACAAAATTAGAAGTTTCCGGAAATATGACACTTGAAACCTTAAAAGATTACGCACAATCAGGCGTTGACTTTATTTCTGTTGGCGCGTTGACTAAACACGTTAATGCCGTCGATTTATCAATGCGCTTTGTATAACATTCGTATGCACTGATTTAATTAATGTTGTTTAATGATTTTCGATAATTATTAAGCAACATTATCTACCCCACTTTAATACTCCCCTTTGTCTGCTTAAAACTACCCGCTACTACTATAATGGTTTACTTTCCTATAACTTTTTATTAAGTTAATATTTTGTTAAATAGCGCAAAAATTCGCTATTTAGTATAAAAAAACTAAAAATTTGAAAAAAAATCGATACAAAGTTTTACATTTGGCAAATTTTGTCGCAGTATCATTTTAGCCCCTGTAATAAAGTATGGAATTAACTAAATTATGAACAAGCTTAATACAATGAAAAAATCACAAGGTTTTACCCTTATCGAATTGATGATCGTAGTAGCGATTATTGGTATTTTGGCCGCAGTAGCATTACCTGCTTATCAAACTTATTCACAACGTGCAGAGTTTTCAGAGGTAGTGTTAGCTGCAACTCCTGCAAAAACGGCAATTACAATTTGTGTATCGGTTGGACAAACGGCTTGTAACGCACTTGATGATGGAAACGATGGTGAGGATAATGGTTGGAACAATGGTGGATTAGTAGATACTGTTGCAATAGGTGGAACTTCTGCGGCGCCATCTGTTACTGTTACATCAGAAGCGACATTGGGTGATGGCTCTGAGGCATTCACTTATATTTTATTAGGCGAAGTAGACGGTACTGCTGTTAGATGGAGTACAGGCCCTCTAAGTACGTGTTTAGCTGCAGGTCTTTGTTAGAAACAGCTAAAAAATAAAAAACCTATCATTATCGATAGGTTTTTTTTGCCTTAAAACTTAATCCAAATTTTTATACAATCTTTGATATTCTTTTTGTAAAAACAATTCAAGATCGACATTCCCCCAATTACTTGTTTTTTTCAAGGTATTAATCGCCTCTAACATATTTTTATATATTGCAGCTCTTGGTGTATGTTTAACAAACTCCTGTCCCCAATTGATATAGCGTTTTAACGCCTGAGGATTTCGGTTCTTATATCCATTTACTAACCCTTGCGTATAGATTACTTGCTCGTAATAAGTCTGCCACGCATACGGATTAACAATTGCCGATATAAACTCTGTTTTCTGATTATTACTAAGCTTAAATTGCTCCATTAAATAGGCAGTATGTAATGTTGTCAGTAAAAAAGGGATAACAATAAGCGATACGCTCCATCCAAAACCACTAACGAAGATAGTATTTTTTAATTGAAACTCTTTCCATGCCTCTAATTTACTAGCGAGATTTTCTTCTAAAACATCGTTAGTAAAATACCAAATTAAAATTAATAAAGTTACCAAGTGTACAATTGAATGAGAAAAGGGATACTCAAGCTGACTATGGATAAGCATTGGCGATAAAAGAGCTAAGAATATAAATCGTTTTTCCCAATTTTGTTGTTTTATGACAATTTTCAATATAAATAATACAAAAGCTAAAATAGCTAGAATAGCAAAAATTCCACCTTCAATTACCCAAAGAAGTACTTCATTATGTGGGTGCTCTAGGTCTTCTAAAGGCGGGGCTAATGTATCATCAGTTAGCATTTGTTCGATATGATACTCTCTATATTCTCTTTCAAAGTTGCCATAGCCATAACCTAAAAGTGATCCATCTAACGCCATTTTAGTCGCGGTAATATAGATAGTAGAGCGCACACCTTGATCCGAATAAATATTATCTTTAACTTCATTTGTTGCCAAATGCATCTGACTAAAAGTACCTAGCCCAAGCCCAACTAAAATTAACAATACTGGCAATCTAAATATTCGTTTAGCTTGAATAATCGTCGGAAGGTAGAGCAGGAAGATAATAAGTAAGGTTAAATAGCCCGTTTTTGATTGTAGTAACACAATAAGAATGGCGCTAAACAAAATAAATATATGCACTATAATTTTTTGAGTTAACGACTTACAGAAGCCCCTTGCTAGAAAATATAATGAAAGAGCTATGCCGGTATTAACAAAACTCGACATAACATTTGGTTGCGTAAAAGAACCGTACGGACGACCATAAATCGGTGTATAACCCATTATATTGATATCAAATAAACTTAAAACAAAGAACTGGCTCATACCAATAAGCACTTCGACACAAATGCCAGCATAAAGAATCACTAGCAAGAGTTCTCTCTGTTTAGAAGAAAATCTAAATTGAAATAGTGAGAAGAGAAATAAACCAGAACCAAACAAAGCAACAAGCTTCGTTATTGCCTGAAATTGAAATTGGTTACTAAAAAGTAGCGGTAATATTAACAACACTAGCGCCAACAATATTAAGCGAAAGTCTTTATAAAAGAAAATACTTCCAAATTTAGCAACTGCAAAAAAACCGAGCGATATAAAAACCGATATAAAAATCCAACCAATAATATTAGGAGCAAGATAGAGCCCATAACCTCCTGGTGTCGCTAAAACAATATGCATCCCAATAAAGAAATACATAGCAAATAAAGTAATAAAGGTTTTTTGTAAGTTCACAGAAGTGAGCAAATTAGCTTCCTTAATATCAAATTTTTCTTTAGTCATTAAACTTATTAATTTATAACACCATTATCGCTTATATTTACATTAAGTCTTTTGTTTTTTCTCATAAAAGTAGGTTACACTTATTCTATCAATATAATTTCCCCCAATAAGGTGTCATGAAAGGACTTCATCAACAATCAAGTGTTTTATCTGCCTTATCAAAGCATCAACTCGTTCCGTCCGAGCAAGTTGAGGCAATCAGTGCTGACTTTATTCGTCAGAAAAAACCTTTTATTCGATACTTAGTTGAAGATAAAAATTACAATGCGGAGAATATCGCTAATATTTTATCTCGCAGTTTTGGTTACCCACTAATTGATCTCAGTAATTTTGATACCTCGCTTGTACCTGATGGTATTCGCAATGAAAAACTTGTCCGTAAGCACAACGCTTTACCATTGTTTTTACGTGGTAAAGTGCTATTTGTTGCAATGTCGGATCCAACAAATCTCGATGCTTTAGAAGAAATTCAATTTAATACCGGCTTTTCGACAGAGCTAGTCCTAGTGAATGAGCAATCATTGGCGACTTGTATTGATAAAATATTAGAAGAAGATAGTGACGCACTTGATATTTCAGATATGGATGCCGAGGAGCTAGCTGGTATAGATGTTCAAGAAGACAGCCAAGAAGAAGATGCATCTGCTACAGGAGATAAAGAAGATGCGCCGATTGTGGTTTATATCAATAAAATTCTTCTTGATGCAATTCGTAAAGGCGCATCTGACTTACATTTTGAACCCTATGAAAAGTCTTACCGTATTCGGTTCCGTATTGACGGTATTTTAACAGAAATTGCTAAACCTCCAGTTTCTCTTTCTTCTCGTATGGCCGCACGCCTGAAGGTTATGTCTAAATTAGATATTGCCGAGCGTCGCATCCCCCAAGATGGCCGAATAAAATTGGCACTATCTAAAAAGAAGTCTATTGATTTTCGCGTCAGCACCTTACCTACCATGTGGGGTGAAAAAATTGTAATGCGTATTCTCGACTCATCTAGTGCTATGCTGGGTATCGATATGTTAGGTTACGCTTCTGAGCAAAAGAAAATTTATATGGAAGCCCTTGCACAGCCGCAAGGCATGATTTTAGTTACTGGCCCGACCGGCTCAGGAAAAACCGTATCGCTATATACAGGTTTAAATATATTAAATACTGATGAACGTAATATCTCAACAGCAGAAGATCCCGTTGAAATTAATTTGGAAGGTATCAACCAAGTACAAATTAATACCAAATCGGGGTTAACCTTCCCTAGTGCTTTACGCTCTTTTTTACGCCAAGATCCCGATATTGTTATGGTTGGCGAAATACGTGATTTAGAAACTGCTGAAATCGCTATTAAAGCGGCACAGACTGGCCACCTAGTATTATCAACTCTCCATACTAATTCGGCAGCAGAAACATTAACTCGCCTGCTAAATATGGGCGTGCCTTCCTACAATGTTGCCAGCTCAGTAAGCATTATTATTGCGCAGCGTCTTGCTCGCCGTTTATGTATTCAATGTAAAGAGCATGAGCATATTCCTGAAAACGAATTACTCGCTCAAGGCTTTCCAGTAGAACAACTAAGTGAAATTAAACTATATAAACCCGTAGGTTGCGAATTATGTACTGGTGGTTACAAAGGCCGTGTTGGTATTTACGAAGTTATTAAAATTAGTGATATTACCGCTAACTTAATTATGACCGGTGCCAACTCTTTAGATATTGCGGAACAGTGTCAAAAAGAAGGATACAATAATTTGCGCCAATCTGGATTAGAAAAGGCTGCACTTGGCGTAACAAGTTTAGAAGAAATCAATCGCGTAACTAAAGCTTAGCTAATAACTTCAATTCAAAATCAAGTCTTTTAATTACAACGTTTTAAATATCAATATTACTCAAAAATTGCCAAGGCACTATAATAGATATAAGCTAAGTGTTGTAAGTAAGAGATATACCTCACTGATAATATTAGCGATATTAACAATTATAAAATTAGGTCACATAAATGGCTATTTCCTCAACTATGAAAGCACAGGACAAAAAAAGCAAAATTAAAGCACTTGATGTTTATCAATGGCGAGGTTTAAATCGTAAAGGCAAAAAAGTCAGTGGTGAATTAAATGCGCCCAGTATACTTGAGCTAAAAGCGCAACTTCGTAAGCAGGGCATTACCCCAGGCAAAATAAATAAGAAAGCAAAACCATTGTTCGGTATGGGTGGTGATAAAAAAATATTACCTGTCGATATAGCCGTAGTTACTCGACAAATTGCCACTATGCTAGGTGCGGGTGTGCCATTAGTGCAAACTATAGAGATGATAGGTAGTGGTCACAGCAATGGAAACATGCAAAAGCTACTAGCAACAATTGGTAATAAGCTGCAATCAGGTGTACCACTATCCGATTGTTTACGTGAACACCCAATTTATTTTGACGATTTATATTGCGATTTAGTTCATTCTGGCGAGCAATCAGGTGCCTTAGAAACCATTTATGATCGTGTAGCAACCTATAAAGAAAAAGCAGAAGCGTTAAAAGCAAAAATTAAAAAGGCTATGACCTACCCTATATCAGTTTTAGTTGTCGCCTTTATTGTTACCGCTATTTTATTAATATTTGTAGTGCCCGTATTTCAAGATATCTTCGCAAGCTTTGGTGCCGAACTCCCTGCTTTTACTCAATTAGTTATTGCAATTTCTGAATTTATGCAAGCCTATTGGTATTTTGGCTTAGCCGGTATATTTATTGTCGGTTATTTGTTTAAAAAAGCACATTTAAAAAGCCCAAAATTTCGCGATAGCGTCGATAAGAAAATTTTAAAAATCCCTGTAATAGGCGATGTGTTAAAAAAAGCGGCAGTCGCTCGCTATGCCAGAACCTTATCTACCACATTTGCGGCAGGTGTACCTTTACCTGACGCATTGGCGTCCGCTGCTGGCGCTTCAGGTAATGCTGTTTTCCGTGATGCGATACTAGAAATACGTGCAGAAGTTACTTCGGGTATGCAAATGAATTTAGCGATGCGCAATTGTGATATTTTCCCTGATATGGTTATTCAAATGGTTGCTATAGGTGAGGAGTCTGGCGCAGTAGATGATATGCTGGCCAAAGTGGCAACGGTATATGAGCAAGAAGTAGATAACGCCGTTGATAACTTAACTACCTTACTCGAACCAATGATAATGGCTGTACTTGGTGTTGTTATAGGTGGCCTTATTATTGCGATGTACCTGCCAATATTCCAAATTGGTATGGTAGTTTAATATTCATACCTTCTAAAAAACATATTAAACTGCGATGCTAGTCATCGTTTTTTAATGCGATAAAATCAATAATATTAATATAATAACTATTTCTAAACATAAAGGTAACTTCATTGACTGACTTCATTTCACTCGTGAGCAATAATCAAACGTTCTTTTTTGGAGTTGTTTTCATGTTCTCCTTAATGATTGGTAGCTTTTTAAATGTGGTCATTTTTCGTTTTCCGAAAATGCTTGAGCAAGGCTGGAAAAGAGAATGTAGAGAGTTTTTAGCTGATGAACTAGCGACAACAAATAAAGATCAAGCGCAAAACCAAGAACAAGATAATATTTCGTTATCGAAACCGAGTTCAACCTGTCCTTCGTGTCAGCACAAAATTCGCTTTTATGAAAATATCCCGGTCATCAGTTGGCTATTTTTGCGTGGAAAATGTAGTCAATGTAAAAATAAAATATCAGTACGTTATCCACTTGTAGAGTTTTCTACAGCAGTTTTAAGTGTTGTTATCGCTGCTAACTTCGGCGTTACCTTTACAACACTATTTATCTTAGTATTAACTTGGGGACTAGTTTGCTTGACGTTGATCGACCTTGATCACATGTTATTGCCCGATCAGATTACCTTACCATTATTGTGGCTTGGCTTGCTGGTCAATATTAATGGTGCAATTGTGCCTTTGAATGATGCTGTTATCGGCGCGGTTGCTGGCTATATGAGTTTATATAGTGTTTTTTGGTTATTTAAACTTATTACCGGAAAAGAAGGCATGGGGCACGGTGATTTCAAACTTGTTGCTGTTTTTGGTGCCTGGATTGGTTGGCAGCTACTACCATTGCTAATACTTATGGCATCTGCCGTTGGTGCCATTATCGGTATCAGCTTAATGGTATTTAAAAACCATCAGCGTGAGCAAGCAATTCCCTTTGGTCCGTATTTAGCCATTGCCGGCTGGATCACCTTACTTTGGGGTGAAGGTATCTGGGCATGGTACTTAAGTTATTTGTACTAATACATTTTTTCTGAGGCTATCAATGTCTGAATTTATTATTGGTCTAACCGGCGGCATAGGAAGCGGTAAAACCACTGTCAGTGACATGTTTGCTGAGTTAGGTGTCGATATCATCGATGCCGATGTTGTCGCGAGACAAGTCGTAGAGCCGGGTAGTGAAGCGTTAATCGCAATTAAAAACTATTTTGGATCAGAGTATATTAATGACCAACATCAACTTAATCGAAGTAAACTGCGCACTCAGGTTTTCAATAACCCAACAGACAAACAATGGCTCAACAGCTTATTGCACCCATTGATCCGTGAAAAAATGTTGCAACAATTAAAGGCTGCGCGCAGCCCCTATTGCATATTGGTTGCGCCACTATTACTAGAAAATGGCTTACAAAAACTGGTTAGTCGAGTGTTAGTCATTGATATTGATGAAGAGAATCAAATTAAGCGTACCGTTTTACGTGATCCAAGTTCGACTGAAGAAGTAAAAAAAATTATCGCTAGCCAAATGACGCGGAAAACGCGACTTAACTTTGCTGACGATATCATTAAAAATCAAAACACCACCTTAAGCGAAGTTCAACAGCAAGTATCGATACTGCACCGACAATACTTGGCCGATGTTAGTAAATAAAGCAGCTTAAAGTGGTATTTTAGATAAAAATTAGCCATTTAAGCTCACTGTGGTTACTATAAAGAGATTATATTAAAGTTTATCAACCAATGACGGCAATTCTATACGAACATCCGCTCAATGAGCGCATACGCAACTATTTGAAGCTTGAGCAATTATTTACTCAAGTTTCAGACTGTTTGCAATGCGGTATAGCGATAAGCCATGGTACCTTTTTTTCTTCTTTATTCGCTATTATTGACACGCTAGAGCGTAATGATATTCGTGGTGATTTAATAAAAGACTTAGAAAAGCTTGAGCAAAATTTAGTTATTTGGTCGCAAATTCCAGCTGTTGATAGTACCATCATTGAGGAAAACCTACGCAGTACCATTGCTTTATCAAGTCAGCTAAAAAAAGCATCACCTCAGTGGCTACAATTAAAAGACGATAAGTTTTTAAGTGGTTTAAAACAACGCTTCGCTATTCAGGGTGGCAGTTCTCATTTTGATCTACCCCAGCTACAGTTTTGGCTTAACCAAGCACCACAGTATATTGAACAGCAATGCCAACAATGGCTTTCATCTTTAGCGCAAATTAACCAAGCATTGGCTTTAATTTTGAAATTTACTCGACAACGAGCAGAATTTACCACCATTAATACCGAGAGTGGTTTCTATCAAGACAGCGGTGAAGGCTTAGTACTATTACGTATAAAAGTGAATGCTGAGCTAGCTTGCTATCCAACGGTCAGTGGCAATCGCTTTCGTTATTCAATTCGCTTCGTTTTACCGTGTGAAGAATCTGGTCGAAAATATGTCAAGCAAGCAATGAGTTTCCAGTTAGCTCAATGTTAATTTAATAGCGCCATTAGCGGATTTTTCTTATAATAAGCGCTAAATACCTTAATAAGTACCTCAGACAATGACTCTTAAAGTTCCATGCCCAACTTGTAAAAAAGAAGTTATTTGGCAAGCAGAAAGTCAACACCGGCCATTTTGTAGTAAGCGTTGCCAATTAATTGATGTTGGTGATTGGGCCGACGAGAACCATAAAATAAGCCAGCCAGTGCAAGGTGCTGTAGAACTAAACGAAGAAATGCTAGATGCACTGGAAGATGAGTTTTTGCAGCATAATAAGTTTTTTGTTGAACCTGAATAAATGTTAAATAGGCTAAGTTTCTACCGTTTATAGTTCGCCACTATAATATTGCTGTAGTTTTTCAATTATTACTTGATTAGCGGCGGGAAAAGTTAATTGCTCAAACGCTGCTAAGGTAAACCAGCCCTCTTGCTGCCCTTCTAACGCCTTTGCTTGTCCCGTAAAATTATCAACAATAAACACATCTAGCAGGACCTTTTTATCGCCGTAATCATGGCTAATTTTTATTAACGGCGTACAGGTTAACACTCCAATGGCAACTTCTTCTTTTAGCTCTCGAAACAACGCCTGATGCACAGTTTCATCGTCTTCAACTTTACCACCAGGAAATTCCCATTTACCACCTTGATGTGCGTCTGCAAGTCGTTTGGTAAGAAAAAATTCATCACCTTGCTTAATTACGGCAACTGCAACATGTACTGTTTTCATTTTTATAACCCTTTTTGAATATAATCGATACTGCCGGCTTGAGTCCTGCTGTACATGAACGCTTCTTCACATCCGTGTGATCGCATAATACCACTCGTCACAAACATCAATACTCTTTCACATCCATGTGAGCACATCATACCGTTCTTCCTGAACATAAAAATGCCAGTCATTTGACTGGCATTCATTTCACTTATGCTATTCAGTGCTATTTAAGTTAACTTACCGTGACACTGCTTATATTTCTTACCTGAACCACAAGGACATGGTTCGTTACGGCCAACACGTGGCATCGCAGCTTGTTCTGGCTCTGAAGCAGATTCATGTTTAAACTCTTTTGGCGCTTCATCAGCTTTTCTATGTTGCTCTTCAACTGCTTCAACATCAGATTCAGCTTTAATTTGCACCTTACTTAAAATGCCAATGACGTCATATTTTAAGTTTTCGAGTAGTTCTGAAAATAGCTCAAATGATTCGCGCTTATATTCTTGCTTAGGATTCTTTTGTGCATAACCACGTAAATGAATACCTTGGCGTAAATGGTCCATCGCAGCTAAATGTTCTTTCCAGTGCGAATCTAAACTTTGTAACATTACAGCTTTTTCAAACTGACGTAAAACTTCCGCGCCAACCATTTCTTCTTTGGCGCTGTAACTTGCTTCTACTTCTTCAGCAATTTTCTCGCGTAAAGTTTCTTCATGCAACTTAGAGTCTTCTTCTAACCATTTTGCAAGTGGTAGCTCAATGGTAAGCTCGCCTTTAAGACGCTCTTCTAAGCCCTCAACATCCCACATTTCTTCTAAAGACTGTGGTGGAATATGTTGGTCAACTAGACCATTAACTACGTCAGCACGAATAGCTTTAATAACCTCAGCAATATCAGCTTCGTCCATTAACTCATTACGTTGCTCGTAAATAACCTTACGTTGATCGTTTGATACATCATCAAACTCAAGAAGCTGTTTACGAATATCAAAGTTACGACCTTCAACTTTACGTTGCGCGTTTTCAATACTTTTCGTTACCCACGGATGTTCAATGGCTTCACCACGTTCCATACCCAGTTTACGCATCATATTAGTAATTCGTTCTGAGGCGAAAATACGCATCAATCCGTCTTCCATTGAAAGGTAGAAACGTGTTGAACCAGCATCACCCTGACGACCTGAACGACCACGTAGCTGGTTATCAATACGACGTGACTCATGTCGCTCTGTCGCAACAATGTGTAAGCCACCAAGTTCTAAAACTTTGTTATGCTCCTCTTGCCATGTTGCTTTAACTTTTTCAACTTGCTCATCACTTGGATTATCAAGTTTAGCGAGCATTGATCCTAAGTTACCGCCCAGTACAATATCAGTACCACGACCAGCCATGTTAGTGGCAATAGTTACTGCACCAACTTTACCGGCATCGGCAACAATTTCAGCTTCTTGTTGATGAAATTTAGCATTAAGTACTTTGTGCTTAATTTTTGCTTTCTTCAAAAATGAAGATAGAAATTCAGAAGTTTCAATACTTATGGTACCAACTAGTACTGGCTGACCACGTTCAACACAATCTTTAATATCTTCTAGAATTGCTTCAAATTTCTCTTCTGCCGTTAAATAAATTAAATCAGGCATATCTTTACGAACCATTGGCTGGTTGGTAGGAATAACTACCGTTTCTAAACCGTAAATATGATTAAATTCAAATGCTTCAGTATCAGCCGTACCCGTCATACCCGAGAGCTTTTCGTAAATACGAAAGAAATTTTGGAAGGTAATAGAGGCTAGAGTTTGGTTTTCATTTTGAATATCTACACCTTCTTTAGCTTCAACTGCTTGGTGTAATCCTTCAGACCAACGTCGACCTTCCATTGTACGGCCAGTATGCTCATCAACGATAACGATTTCGCCATCTTTAACAATATAGTCAACGTCTTTTTGGAAGAGTTTATGGGCACGCAAAGCTGCCATTACATGATGAAGTAAGGTAATGTTTGCTGCTGAGAATAATGAATCCCCTTGCTGCATTAGCCCTTTTTCAAGCATAATTTCTTCAATATGAACTTGACCACGTTCGGTTAAATAAATTTGCTTGGCTTTTTCATCAACGGTAAAGTCGCCAGTGCTTTCTTCACCTTCTTTATCTTCTTCTTCTTGCTGCTCTAGCGTAGGCACAACAAGGTTAATATTTCGGTATAATTCAGAGCTGTCTTCCGCTTGACCTGAAATAATCAACGGCGTACGTGCTTCATCAATTAATATTGAATCAACCTCATCAATAACGGCAAAGTGCAATGGCTTTTGTGCGCGCTCTTCTGGCGAGAATGCCATGTTGTCACGTAAGTAATCAAAACCGAACTCATTGTTAGTACCATAAGTAATGTCTGAGTTATACGCGGCTTGTTTATCGCCTGGTGCCATACCCGCAATATTACAACCAACGGTCATACCTAAGAATTCAAATAATGGACGACTCCAATCAGCATCACGTGTTGCTAAATAATCATTAACAGTAATAACATGAACACCCTTACCCGTTAAACCATTTAGGTATGACGGTAGCGTTGCCGTTAATGTTTTACCTTCACCGGTACGCATTTCGGCAATTTTGCCAGAATTAAGTACCATACCACCGATCATTTGTACGTCGAAATGGCGCATGCCAAACACACGTTTACTTGCTTCTCGCACAACAGCAAATGCTTCAGGTAATATTGCGTCAAGGGTTTCGCCTTGTGCTAAGCGTTCTTTAAACTCAGCGGTTTTGGCTTTTAATTCTTCATCACTTAATGCTTCAAAAACCGGTTCTAGAGCATTAATTTTTGTTACTTCTTTGCGCATTTGTTTAAGTAATCGATCGTTGCGACTACCAAACAGTTTTGTCATTAACTTTACAAACATCGTGTTAAACCATATTGAGAAGAAAATCTTCCGCTGAAAATAAAATGATCGGTGGGCCCGATCACATAAAGTTGCCTAGCATTGTAATGGCAGTTGTATTTTAAACAACTGAAATTCTCACTAAAGCTATTTTTTTGCTTTCCTATATACGTATTTCATTGGATCTATTTGGGTATTATTGCGCAATATTTCATAATGCACATGTGGCCCTGTAGAACGTCCAGTACTACCCATTTTTGCAATAACTTGACCCTTTGTTACCACATCACCTACCGAAACCGTAAGTTCTTTATTGTGACCATAGCGAGTTTTTAAACCGTCACCATGATTAATTTCTATTAACTGGCCATAACCATAGCGTTCACCCGACCAGCTAACTACCCCTGAAGCTGTTGCGATAATGTCAGCATTCTCACTGCCGGCAAAATCAACACCTTTGTGCATAGCAGGCTTACCACTAAAAGGGTCTTTCCTCGTACCATAGTATGAAGACAACCAACCTTTGGTTATTGGTCGACCAGATAAATAGCGTGTATTTTCTATATGGTGACCGAAGGCGATAGATTCAAGCATTTTTAATTGTTTTTCTTCATGAGCAAGTGTATTTTCAAGCGCAGCAATACTTGATAATAACTCTGCTAGATCCTTTTTCGGCTCAACTTCACTTTGTATCATAGGTCCACCACTGGGTGGTAACTGCTCAAAATTAAACTCATTGTCAGGAATACTAGCATCTTCCGCCAATCTATCTCCCAAAGCATTTAAACGTAATACTTGGCTTTGTAGTTCTGCTAACTTCATCGTTACTGCAGTAACGTGATCGCTATTAACTGCCGGTCCATCAATACTTGGTAAGCTAGATAAGTGATATTCTGGACTTTTAGGGATGTCGTCCGAAGAAGCAACTAAATGGACTATAAAACCAGAAATTAGCGCAAATACGGCTAATGCCGACAGCCAATGAAGTTTATTTAGCTTCATTGAAAATCTAACATTTTTTCCGCGGTATAGTAGTGTTAAACTCATATCTTATTCATCGTTTGTTCAAGAGCTGACCTATGGCACGTAAATCTAAAATACCTACTGATATGTCAGCCCTGTTTAATTCAACGTCAGGCACTTTGGCACAAATAACGGCAAAAACCAACTCTTTAACCATTTTGTCTGATATTGTACGACAAATATGCCCTGACCTGCCAGAAGATGTCTGGAAAATAGCCAACTTTAAGGGTAAATCTTTAGTTATTGAGGTTCACTCGGCCGTATGGAGCCAAAGGTTACAATTTGAACGCATGAACATATGCCGAGAGTTAACGCAAGTTACCGAAAATCAATTTAATCAAATTGAAATTAAAGTTACGCCATATCGTACCAAAGTACCTGAAAAAACGGTTATTCCTGAAGCAACAAATAGTTCTATCTCTCAAGCCACTGCCAAGCAATTATTAGCGGTGGCAAAAAATGCTCCTGATAGCTTACGAAAAAAATTAGAAAAACTCGCAGCTCACGCTAATAAATAAGTAGTGACAATCCCTGTACTTGGAATACAAAAAAACCAGTCAAATGACTGGTTTTAATCAACTGAATGCGGAGCAGTAACTAAAAAGGCGCAGCAGTTAATTCTTGAAATTGAATAGGTGACTCTACGGTATCTTCGTAAGTAACCCATTCCCAAGATTCAGATTGTTTGAACACTTCACGAAGCAACATGTTATTTAAACCATGCCCTGATTTAAATGCGTTTAATTCACCCAAAATACTGACACCACCCATGTATAAATCACCAATGGCATCAAGAATTTTATGCTTAACAAACTCATCATCGTAACGTAAATCGTCTTTATTAAGCATACGATATTCATCTAGTACGATGGCGTTTTCTAAACTGCCACCTAAAGCTAAGTTATGAGAGCGTAAAAACTCAATGTCTTTCATAAAACCAAAAGTACGGGCACGACTTATTTCTTTAATAAAAGAACAGCTTGAAAGGTCCATACTCATGGTTTGACAGGTATTAGCAATTACCGGGTGCTCAAACTCAATAGCAAAATTTACGCGAAAGCCTTCATAAGGTCTTAATTCTGCCCACTTATCGCCTTCTTCAACACGAATAGTTTTGGTAATTCGTAGAAAGCGCTTAGCAACATTTGATGTTTCAATGCCAACCGATTGAATTAAATAAACAAAAGGTAGTGCACTGCCATCCATAATTGGAATCTCAGGCGAGTCAACTTCAACAATGAGGTTGTCAATGCCTAGCCCTGCAACAGCAGAAAGCAGATGTTCGACGGTGGAAATCTGAACACCTTGCTCATTCACTAAACACGTACATAAAGTCGTTTCGCCAACAGCTTCCGGTGTCGCTGGAATATCGACAACAGGATCTAAATCAACTCGGCGAAAAATAATACCGGTGTTAGCAGGAGCAGGACGGAGAGTGATCTGCACCTTTTCACCTTTATGTAACCCTACACCAATGGCAGAGACATTTTCTTTTATTGTACGTTGTTTAATCATAAATAGCCTTCTTAAGCCTATATTGCGCTCTATTAGCACCCACCGGAATTAAGCGGAGGCGTAATATAGCAAAAAAGCCTAACAAAATCAAAATATCAACATTTACAGTCATTACAACTGAAATTAAACAAGCAAGTTTTAGTCCGCTTGTTTACGTAAAAATGCTGGGATATCTAAATAATCATCAAGTTCTGTAGCTGCCACTTTCTGTGTTTGGGCATTAGCTTCCGGCATAGTTACCGGGTTAGCTTTTACTTCAGGTTGTGCACTTGGTACATAATCACCACCAACTACTTGTGGCTCAACGGCTGGCGCTGGGTTCACTAAAGTAATATCAGGCTTACGTTCAGCGCCAATACCCGTTGCAACAACAGTTACACGTAAGTCTTCTGTCATTTCTGGATCAATCACTGCACCAACAACTACAGTGGCATTCTCAGAAGAGAATGCTTTAACTGCATTACCAACAGTTTCAAACTCGTCAATACTGATATCCATACCAGCTGTAATATTAACTAAAATACCGCGTGCGCCTGCTAAATCAACATCTTCGAGTAACGGGCTAGAAATTGCAGCTTCTGCAGCCTCTTCGGCACGATCCGGTCCTGATGCTATACCAGACCCCATCATTGCCGTTCCCATTTCAGACATTACAGTTCTAACATCGGCGAAATCGACATTTATGAGTCCCGGACGCGTAATAAGTTCCGCAATACCCTGTACCGCACCTAATAAAACATTGTTAGCGGCTTTAAATGCGTCAAGTAAACTAGTACCAGGGCCCAACACTTTCAGTAGCTTTTCATTTGGAATAGTGATCAGTGAATCAACACTTTTAGCTAAAAACTCAATGCCTTGATCGGCATAGTTCATACGCTTTTTACCTTCAAACGGAAAAGGTTTAGTGACAACGGCAACTGTTAAAATACCCATTTCTTTGGCTATTTCGGCAACAACAGGCGCTGCGCCTGTACCCGTACCACCACCCATACCAGCCGCGATAAAGATCATATCTGCGCCTTGTAACGTTTCTTTTATGGTTTCTCGGTCTTCTTCAGCACTTCGACGACCAATTTCAGGGTTAGCACCCGCACCTAAGCCTTTTGTTACGTCATGGCCTAATTGCAAGGTCACATTAGCCGCTGAATTACGCAATGCTTGTGAGTCAGTATTTGCCGTAATAAATTCAACACCTTCAATGGTTTGTGAAACCATGTGTTCTACAGCGTTGCCACCGCCGCCGCCTACACCAATAACCTTGATGACAGCTTCTTCGTTGTGGTCTTCCATTAATTCAAACATTTTTATTATCTCCGATTTTTATTACGTTTTGTTCCACCAAAACTCTTTCTTTACTTCCAACAATTTGCCTAAACAAATAATTAAAATTCACCTTTAAACCAAGCTAAAACACGTGAACCAATGCTACCGACTGATTCACTTTTCTTTTGCTCGTTATTTTGTTGCTGATTTGCTTGCATACCGTAATGCAACAAGCCAACAACCGTAGAATATGTTGGGTCATTAACATATTCTTTTAATCCACATACATCCGCAGGCTGGGCAACACGCACTGGCATTTGGAATACTTCTTCAGCAAACTCCACTACCCCTTCCATTTTTGCAGTACCGCCCGTTAGTACATAACCTGCGGCTATTTGGTCTTCCAAACCGCATTCACGTAATTCTTCTTGCACTAATTCAAACAATTCGTGATATCTCGGCTCTACAACTTCAGCCAATGTATGACGAGACATAGAGCGTGCAGGTCTGCCACCTACACTTGGCACTTCAATATTTTCTTCCATGCTAACCATTTGGCGCAGCGCACAGGCATATTGCACTTTAATTTCTTCTGCGTGGCTCAACGGTGTACGGAAAATTTTCGCAATATCGCTGGTTACTTGATTGCCAGCAACTGGGATAACCGCGGTATGGCGTAGTGCGCCGCCAGTGAATACGGAAATATCCATAGTGCCTGCGCCCATATCAACCACACAAATACCTAACTCTTTTTCATCATCGGTTAATACTGCATAACTTGATGCCAGGGCTGAGAAAATCAGTTGATCAGCTTTTAAGTCACAACGTTCAACACATTTGACAATATTTTTAGCCATATCATTGGCGCAAGTGACAATATGAACTTTTGCTTCCATACGAACGCCCGACATACCTATTGGGCTTTTGATACCGTCTTGTACATCAATGCTGTATTCTTGTGGCAAGACATGCAGCATTCTACGTTCTGCAGAAATAGGTACAGAGCGTGCGGTGTGAATAACATTATCAACATCATCCTGCATCACTTCTTTGTCATTAATCGGCACCATGCCATTTTCATTTTGACAACTAATATGTTTGCCAGAAATACCTAAATAAACCGAAGTTATATGACAGTCAGCCATTAACTCCGCTTCATTAATTGCACGCTGAATAGATTGAATAACAAGGTTTAGGTCATTGACACCACCTTTATCCATACCTCGTGCGGGCTGATTACCCACTCCAACAATACTGAGTTGATTGTCTGGCGTGATTTCACCTACGGCTACTGAAATTTTTGACGTTCCAATATCCAAGCCAACCACTAAATTTCTTTCAGTTATTTTTGACATTAACGCTAAACTCTTTCTTTGTTGTTTGCGGTTTTCCAACCAACGGCTAAACCGGTATCGTATCTCAGGTCAACATAATCAACTTGTTGATCTGCTTTTTTATTTAATTTTATTTGTGGATATACATCCATAAAACGCTGTATGCGCTCAACGCGATTATCGCGTCCAAGATTAATGGTGACACCATCATCTAAAGTCAGCTGCCAGGCAAATCGTTCTGAAAGTACAAGCTCGTCAATTGCCAATTGGCTAAAGTCGAGTAACTTGTTTAAATTCTTAAAATTTTCTAGAGCTAACTGCTCACTACCTTCAGGGCCAAAAAAAGCCGGTAGTTTAGCACTTAACCGCGCAATGTCAGCCTGAAAAGCAATACCATTTTCATTTATTAGAAAATCACCATTCCAATGAGCTATAGGCTTTTGGTCGACAACGTAAATTTTCAGTTCATCTGGCCATTTTTTTCGTACTGAAACAGAATAAACCCAAGGTAGTTTTGCTACCTTTTTCTGAACATCATTAACGTCTAAATTGAAAAAATTACCTAAATTAACTTGCTCAATGGCATTTTCAATATCAATACGTGTGGTGTAAAGCATTTCACCTGCAATCGCGATTGTTGTTACTGGCGCAGATTCTTCCGCACTTAAACGCTTATTGAGAAAAACACTAAATGACAATATGGCAACAATTACTGCAACAAAAAACGCTACACCTAACCAAAAGGTCCAGTGCAGATTTTCTACTTCTTCCGATAATGGAAGTTGTTGCTTTATCGCCTTTGTCATATTTACACGCTACCTTCTGCGCTTATTTCTACAATTTTGCTGACTAATTCACTAAAACTTAAGCCATATACTTTTGCTGCTTTTGGTACTAAAGAGGTTTCTGTCATCCCAGGAACTGTATTTACTTCCAGCAGTTGCCATTGTCCTTGCTCATCGCGCATAACATCGACTCGACCCCAACCTTTCGCACCTGTCGCATTAAATGCTTTTAATGCTATTGCCTGTATTTCAGCTTCATCACTAGCTGATAAATGAGATGGACAATGATATTGAGTGCTGGTCGATTTATATTTCGCATCATAATCATAAAAGTCATGTGGAGTTTCCATATGAATAACTGGCATGGGCGTTTGCCCTAAAATAGCAACAGTATATTCTGGCCCTTTTATCCACGCTTCCACTAATACTTGCTGGTCATAGTTAAAGGCTTCTATTAACGCCGCATGCAAAGCTTCTGCACTAGTCGCTTTCGACATACCGATACTCGAACCTTCATTAGCTGGCTTAACCATTACAATATCGCCTAGCTGCTGTAGTATTTTCGAGGCGTCTTGTTTTTGATATGCCAACTTATTTACAATAGCAAACGGTGCTGTTGGTAAGTTCATTGCCTGAAAGACTTGCTTGCTACGTATTTTATCCATTGATAACGCCGAGCCTAATACATCAGAGCCGGTATAAGGAATATTCATATATTGCAATGCGCCTTGCACACAACCGTCTTCTCCACCACGACCATGCAACGCAATAAATACTCGGTCAATATCTAAAGTAGCTAGGTCACTTAAACAGTAATCTTGAGTATCAATTAACTGCACAGCAAAACCTGCTTTTATCAAACCATTAGCAATAGCTTTACCGGAATTAAGTGATACCTCTCGCTCAGCTGACGTTCCACCGTATAACACTGCTAGCTTTTGTTGATTAATAGGCTTCATGATTTTGTTACCATTAATTTTTCATCATTTGCCAAGCTGCGAGCAATCGCGCCAATGTTACCGGCACCTTGCGTGATAACCATGTCACCATCGGCCAATTGTGCCGACATCAATTCTGCTAATTTACTACTATCGCTAACATAAATAGGCTCAACCTGTCCTCGCTGGCGTATACTGCGTGCCAAACTTTTACTGTCAGCATTAGCAATAGGAGCTTCTCCCGCTGCATAAACATCTAACAAGAACAAACAGTCAACTTCAGAAAGTACTTCAACGAAGTCCTCATAAAGGTCACGAGTTCTAGAATAACGATGCGGTTGAAAAACCATGGCTAATTTTTTATCCGGCCAGCCATTTCGCATTGCGTCTATGGTTGCTTTCACTTCTGTTGGATGATGACCATAGTCATCAATTAAGGTCATCTCTCCTTTCGCTGTGCGCAATGTTGCCAGTTTTTCAAAACGGCGACCAATTCCCGCAAAACCTTGCAGAGCCTGTTGAATAGCAAGGTCATCAACACCTTCATCAATTGCAACAGCAACACCAGCTAAGGCATTTAAAACATTATGCTCACCAGGTAAATTAACACTCAGTTTTAGCGGTGCACTACCTTCACGTTCAACAACAAACGAGCTCATGCCTGCAGACTGCTGGTAATGGCTCGCTCTGACATCAGCATCTTCACAGAAACCATAAGTGATCACCTGACGACCAATTCTTGGTAAAATTTCACGAACCACAGGATTGTCTAAACAAACCACAGCTAAACCGTAAAACGGTAAGTTATGCAGAAATTCAATATAGGTGTCTTTTAGTTTTTCAAAGTCACCTTGGTACGTTTCCATATGGTCTTCGTCAATATTTGTTATTACTGCAACCATTGGCTGTAAATGCAAAAACGATGCGTCACTTTCATCAGCCTCAGCAATCAAATAGCGGCTACTGCCAAGACGAGCATTAGTGCCAGCGCTATTTAATAAACCGCCAATAACAAACGTAGGGTCTAGATTTGCCTGTGCAAAAATACTGGCAATTAAACTGGTTGTCGTTGTTTTACCATGCGTGCCAGCAATAGCAATACCATGTCGAAAACGCATCAGCTCCGCTAACATTTCCGCACGACGTACAACAGGAATACGCTTTTCATTCGCAGCAACTAGCTCTGGGTTTTCACTATCAATTGCCGTAGAAACGACAATAACGCTAGCACCGTCAATATTGCTTTGATGATGGCCAATGGTAATTTTTGCACCTAATGTGGTTAATCTTTTTACAACTTGATTTTCACCAATATCTGAGCCAGTAATCTTGTAACCTTCATTAAGAAGTACTTCCGCAATACCACCCATACCTGCACCGCCAATACCAACAAAATGAATGGTTTTTACTCGGCGCATTTCAGGCACTCGGTTAAAGCTATTTTCTGAAGGGCTCATTTTACTTTTATCTCTACTCATGTTCTTACTCATAACTCGGCAACCTCTACACAACTTTGCGCAACCTGCTTAGTAGCATCGGCATGTGCAGCATTATGTGCGGCTTTCGACATTTGCTGCACCACTTTGTCAGAGATGAATAAACTGTTCAGCATTTGTCCAAGGGTTGTACCATTAAATTCTTTTTGGGCAATTAACTTTGCCGCGCCACAGTTAACTAAATACATGGCATTTTTAGTTTGGTGGTCATCAACAGCATGCGGCAGCGGAACAAAAATCGCTGGCTTTGCGGCCATAGCTAACTCAGAAACAGTTAATGCACCAGCGCGGCATATCACTACATCGGCCCACTGATAGGCACTCGCCATATCATCAATAAATTCTGTTACCTTTACTTTTTCTTGCGGTACACCAAAGTCCTGATAACTATTTAATACTGCCTGTTCATTGCCGCCACCGGTTTGATGCCAAACATCAATACTCTGAACTTTTATTTGCTTCATTGCCTGTGGCACAACGTCATTTAAAATTTTTGCACCTAAACTGCCACCTACCACTAACACTTTTTTGCTGGTGGCTGGTTGTTCTGGTATTACATTGTCAATGGCAATAATATCGCTACGTAGTGGGTTACCAACTACATTAGGCGTAACCCGTTCACTAAACGCACCAGGAAATGCACTCAGGGTTTGTGTTGCGATATGAGACAAAAAGCGGTTACTCATTCCTGCCACTGCGTTTTGCTCATGCAATACTAATGGAATTCTTAATAGCCAAGCTGCAACCCCACCAGGCGCGCTAGCATAGCCGCCCATGCCTAAAACAACATCAGGTTTAACTTCACGTAATACACGAATAGATTGCATAACCGATTGCAAAATTTTAAATGGCGTTTTCAACCACGTTTGCCAACCTTTATTACGAATACCGGCAATATTAATGAATGAAATCGGGTAGCCTTGCTTAGGTACGATATCGGCTTCCATTCGCTCTGCTGTGCCTAACCAATGTATCTTCCAGCCTTTTTTCACTAACGCTTCTGCAACCGCAATACCCGGAAATATATGTCCGCCGGTACCGCCAGCCATCACTAAAATTGTTGGACGCTTTACATCATGACTTTGTTCACTATTAACTTGTTGAGTTTGCTCAGTCATTTTCGCCCTCCAGCACATTACTTTGTTTAACTTTCTTCACCTTCTTTTTAGTGCCATTAGTACGACTAGTGGCTTGAATACTTTGCAATCTAATTTCATGATCAATACGGATTAGAATAACGACTGCAATCGTCATAATAATCATCGAGCTACCGCCATAACTTATCAACGGCATGGTTAAGCCTTTCGTCGGAACAATACCTGCACTAGCGCCAATATTTACCGCGGCTTGGAAGCAAAACCAAATACCAATGGCATAGGCAAAAAAACCTTCAAAATACTTTTCTTGGTTCACTGCTTTACGCCCCAGCAATAACGCTTTAAACACCAATGCCATGCTTAACAACAAAATAATGCTGATACCGACAAAACCAAACTCTTCAGCAAGTACTGCCATAACAAAGTCAGTATGAGCTTCAGGTAAATATTCAAGCTTTTGAACACTATTACCTAAGCCTTGACCAAATGACTCTCCACGACCGTATGCCATCAAGGACTGCGTTAACTGATAGCCACTGCCGAAAGGATCTTTCCATGGGTCTAAAAAGCCGGTAACTCGTGCCCAGCGATAAGGAGAAAAATAAGCCAACATCGATAGTAAGCTAATACCAACACCGGCAATAGCAATAAACTGCCACAACTTAGCACCAGCTAAAAAGAGCAAACCAAATGTGGTTACGAACATCACGATAATAGTGCCTAAGTCTGGCTGCATCAGTAGAAGGCCGCCCAACACACCAAATACCACCAAAGGTTTTGCGAAGCCTTTGATATTTTCCATCACTTCATCACGTCGTCGAACTAAGTACGCGGATAAATAACAAAAGAAAAATAATTTTGCCGGCTCGGCAGCTTGCACTGTAATAGGGCCCACAACAATCCAACGGGTCGAACCATTAACATTTCGACCAATCAGTAAGACTACGATCAGCAATACTATGCCTAGCAGCAATAAATTACCGCTATACTGGTGCCAACGGCTCATGGGAATTTGCAAGGCTGCAGCCGCTATCACTAAACTTAAACAAATATAAATCATGTGGCGAACGACAAAGTGAAAAGGATTATCAAATAATCGCTCCGCCACCGGCATTGACGAGCTTGCCACCATGACTAAGCCAATCATGTACATGCTTAGCGCGAGGATCAGATAACTTCTATCAAAAGTTGAAACAGAGGACGACTCCATTTTCAACCATTTCGGCATAGCCCATTGTGATAGTTGCGCAAAAGAAGCAGACATTAATCACGCTCCTTAGGCAAAAGCACTGACTTAATGAACACCACACCACGTTCCACATAATTTGCAAACATATCTAAACTTGCACAGGCAGGTGATAATAATACCATGTCGCCCGAATTCGCTTGCATACGAGCACATTGAACGGCATCAACTAAACTATCAACCCGCCGTGTTTTTTCGATTTGATTAGGTAAGCGCAAATCGGCAATTTGATCGCCATCTTTACCTAGTGTTATTAAGTAATCAACTTGTTCTGTTAACGCAGGCGTCAAAGGCGAGAAATCAGCACCTTTACCATCACCGCCAGCAATCAAAATTAGCTTGTTAGTTCCTAGTGTTGGTGCTAATCCTTCAATAGCAGCTATTGTGGCGCCAACATTTGTCGCTTTTGAATCATTAACCCAGCGAATATCATCACTAGTTTCAATCACTTCACAACGATGTGCTAAGCCTTTAAAAGTTTTTAAACTTGCAAGCATAGCGTCTAAGTTCCAACCTGCGCCTTTCCCTAACGCTAAAACAGCTAAGTAATTAAGTGCGTTATGAATACCCTGTAGTGGTAAACCTTTAATCGCAATTAGTACTTTATTTCCAAACATTAGCTGGCTTTCACCAGCAATATTAGCAATACCAAATTGACCAGCCTGAGGCTGATCGCTACCAAAGCTAAATTCTGCGCTGTCATTATATTGCTGATAAGGTAATGTCGCAGTGTCATCTCGGTTATAAATAGCATTTTGACATTGATGATAAATGCGCTGTTTAATTGCCCCATAGTTTTCTATGGATTTATGGCGATCTAAATGATCATCACTAATATTTAAAACAGTTGCAGATAGTGCCGACATGCTACATACAGTTTCTAATTGAAAACTGGATAATTCCAAAACAATAAAATCAGCCGGTTGTTCTATTTGGTCTAAAACAGGTAAACCAATATTGCCACCTAATTGCACTTTATAGCCCAGTGCATTGCCAACATGATTTAACATAGAGACAACGGTCGACTTACCGTTTGAACCCGTAACTGCAATCACTGGCGTTGAACTGAGTCGACAAAATAATTCTATATCACCAATAATGTCGCATTGCGCTGGTAATGCCGCTTTGATTTTAGGGTCGGCTAAATCAATGCCAGGGCTAACAATCAGCACATCAGCTTTTGAAATTAAACTATGATCCCATTTGCCTAACACTAAAGTGTTGTCAGCAAACTGATGTTTAAAATCGCCAGGTGATATTGGCATTGCTCGGCTGTCGTTAACAGCGAACGCTATCTGATGACGATGTAAAAAGCGCGCGCACGACAAACCTGTGATCCCTATACCTAAGATCACCACATTTTTTTTGTCAAATTGCGTCGTTACTGACGATTGCAATTGCTTACTCACGCGTTTACTTTCACCTTATAAAACCATAATTTAAATTCTAATACTTTCGCTATTAACGTAACTTTAACGTTGCCAAACCAATCAACACTAACACTAAAGAGATAATCCAAAAGCGTACGATTACTCGCGGCTCTGGCCAACCTTTTAACTCATAGTGATGATGTATTGGTGCCATACGAAAAATACGCTGACCACGTAATTTATACGAACCTACTTGTAAAATAACTGACAGAGTTTCCATGACAAAAACACCGCCCATAATAAACAACACTAATTCCTGGCGAACCAGTACTGCAATGACACCTAATGCAGCCCCTAAAGCCAATGAGCCTACATCGCCCATAAACACCTGCGCCGGATACGTGTTAAACCATAGAAATCCAAGGCCAGCACCTACAATAGCTGTACATACCACCACTAATTCACTAGCTAAGGCAATGTGCGGAATATGTAAATATTCAGAGAAAACAGCATTACCTGTCATATAAGCAAAAACAGCAAAAGCACCGGCCACCATAATGGTTGGCACTATAGCTAAGCCATCTAAGCCATCTGTTAAGTTCACAGCATTACTGGTACCAACAATGACAAAGTAGACTAATCCGATGTACAGCAAACCAAGCTGAGGTAAGACATTTTTAATAAATGGAATAAGCAAAGTTGTTTCTTCAGGGCTTTGCGCGAATTGATATAAAAATATTGCTGTTGCTAAACCAGCAACGGTTTGCCAAAAGTACTTCCAGCGGGCAATTAGGCCATTTGAGTCCTTACGAATAACCTTGCGGTAATCATCAACAAAACCAATTAAACCGAAACTAACAACAACAAATAACACCACCCAAACATAGGTATTACTTAAATCGGCCCACAACAGCACACTTATAACAATAGATGCCAGAATTAAGATGCCCCCCATAGTCGGTGTTCCTGACTTTGATAAATGACTTTCTGGGCCATCATCACGCACAGTTTGACCTATTTGCATTCTTTGCAAAGCACGTATCAGCTTAGGTCCGAAATACAATGAAAGCGCTAAAGCCGTCAAAGTTGAAACAATCGCTCGAAAAGTTAAATAAGAAAATACGTTAAAAAATGAAAAATATTGAGTGAGATACTCACCTAACCAAAGTAACATTATGCATGCTCCTGCGTAGTTTGGCTGTTTTGCCATTGAATAATATCAGCTACTACGTATTCCATATGAGCACTGCGTGAACCTTTAACTAAAATAGTAATTTGTTGTGCTTCATCTTGAAGCAACATTTGTAATCGTGATAACAATTTTTCTCTACTAGTAAAATGTTGAGTTGAATGAACTTGCCCTTGATAAAAAGCATCTGAGGTATTTTGACTCAAAACACCCAGTGTCAATAAATCATCTATACCTTGTTGCTTGGCATGTTCTCCAACTTCTTGGTGGTATTGGCGTGCCTCACTGCCCAATTCACCCATATCGCCTAAAATTAGCACCCTTCTACCTGAGTAACTTGCTAACAAATCTGAAGCGGCATTAATTGACTCAACATTTGCGTTGTACGTATCATCAATTAACTTCATATCTTTATTTAGCTGATGTAGATTTAAGCGCCCTTTAACTGGTGCCATTTCAGCTAAACCTAAACGAATATCTTCGACACTGGCACCAAATTCTAGCGCTATTGTCGCAGCAGCAACGGCATTTGAAACATTGTGATGACCAGGCACAGTCAGCTCGATATAAGTACTTCCTTTCGGTGTTGTTAGTTTAAAGCTAGCGCAACCGTTATCATCAAGTACTTCCTCATGGCTATAACAATCGGCCTTGCCTTGAGAAGAAAAATTTCGAATATTTTTGTCTGTTAAGCGCCATTGCCATTTATGAGCCCATTGATTATCTTGACTATAAATTGCCACGCCACCAGCCACTAAACCTTGGAAAATCTCACCTTTTGCTCGAGCGACACCAGATAAATCACCAAAACCCTCTAAATGTGCGGCAGCAATGTTATTAATTATTGCCACGTCAGGCTTAACCAATGCTGAGGTGTACGCAATTTCTCCAATATGGTTTGCTCCTAATTCAACAACAGCAAAATCATGTTCTTGCTCTAATCGTAATAACGTTAGTGGTACACCAATGTCATTATTAAAATTGCCTTTGGTCGCTAAAACATTACCTAATCGCCCTAAAATTGCCGCAACCATTTCTTTTACTGTGGTTTTACCGCTGCTACCTGTGATGGCAACTGTTTTAGGTGCGACTTTACTCTTAACGTAAGCGGCAATTTGTCCTAACGCCTTATGACAGTCTTCAACCACTATTTGGCTAATATCAACGTCAGTGCTTAGTTGTTGCACAATAACAGCACTGCAACCTAGTTCACTCGCCTGAGCAACAAATTTATGACCATCAAAATTTGGCCCTTTTAATGCTAGAAAGACATCACCTTTGTTTAATGCTCGACTGTCAGTACTAATTGCATTAATGGTTAGGTTTTCACCATTCAATTGTCCATCAATAGCTTCAGCAACTTCAGCTAATAATAATGGGATCATAATTTGCCCTCACCGTCATTAGCATAAAAGCGCGCAACAACAGCGCGTTCATCGTAGTACTGTTTTTGCTGACCAAAAATAATATAGTCTTCATGACCTTTTCCTGCACACAGCACAACATCATCGGCGCTGGCATTGTGTAATGCAGTTAAAACAGCTTGTTCTCTATCTAAAATTTTCATGACATTTTCAGTTGTCGATAAGCCAGCTATGATTGCTTGTGCTATTGCTTCAGGGCTTTCAGTACGCGGATTATCATTAGTTATGATAATACTGTCTGCTTTTTGTTCCGCTACTTGCGCCATTTGCACACGTTTGCCAACATCACGATCACCACCGCAACCAAATACAACCCAAAGCTTGCCTCGACAATGCAAACGACAAGCATCAAGTGCACTCGATAACGCATCAGGCGTATGAGCGTAATCAACGACAGCAGTAGGTTTTTCACTGCCTGTAAAGGCTTCCATTCGGCCGATTATCGCAGAAATATTTTTTACCGCTTTGGCAAGCTCCGTTAAGGCAATATTCTCAATCATTAATACCGCGATAGCGGCGAGTAAATTTTCAACATTAAAGTCGCCAAGTAACTTACTCGTTATCTCGCATTGCCCACGCTCGGTATGCAGCTGAAAGCTCACGCCATTACCATGATGTTTAATATTTTTAGCTAGCACAAATCGAGGATAGCTTTGAATGCTTTCATTTCGGCCATATACCACCAGCGGTTGCATTGATGGCCAATTTTTCAGCCAAGTTTGAGCTTGAGCATCATCGGCATTGATGACCGCAACTTGTTTAGCATTCTGTGAGAATATCGCCCACTTAGCCTCAGCATAAGCCGCCATAGTATTATGAAAATCTAGATGATCACGTGTTAAATTGGTATAAACCGCAACATTAAATAATTCAGCGGTAACACGCTTTTGTGCCAGTGCATGTGAGGACACTTCCATGGCAACATCAGAAATATTTTGCTCAGCAAACTGCGCCAACAGTTGATGAAGTTGCGTTGCCCCAGGTGTGGTATTTTCAATTGTCTGCAAATTCGAAAGTTTGCCTGCACCTGTAGTACCAATAACTGCACAGTTTTTTCTACACTCATCAAGTAAATTAGCAATAATTTGGCTAGTGCTGGTTTTACCATTTGTGCCCGTTATACCAACAATATTGAGAGACTGCTGCGGCGAACCATAAAATGCTTTTGCCACCGCAAATAAGTTATCGTTTAACTGATAAAAACGAAGAACTGGCACAACTAAACCTGCGTTTGTTTCATGCCAGTGCAATTGCCCATGTTCCGAAGTGCTTTGTGTTTCTTCCAACACCATAGCACACCCTGTATCTATGGCTTGCTCAACATACTGTCGACCGTCTTGTACCGTGCCAATAACAGCACAAAAAACATCGCCAGCGTGTAAAGCACGAGTATCATTGACTAAATTGACGGTCCGCTGGCTAGCAAGCATTTGTTTAAGCAGCGAATATTCTTGCGGTGCTAGTGCTATTTCAGCAACCGATAACACAGCATCAATGGCTGATAATAAAGTTGGGCGATTATAAACGCGTAAAGCGTGATCAGACATGGTCACGCTCCTTATGGGATTTATCAAATTGTTGCTCTGTTGGCAGTGAAGATATTATTGAATTCGCATCAGGCGGAACATTCAGCAACCGCAGTGCTCCTTTCATTATTCTCGAAAACACCGGCGCGGCGACTTCACCGCCATGATATAAATCACCACCGGGATCATCAATGACCACCACTACAGCAATTTCAGGATTCGATATAGGTGCTACGCCGGCAAATAAACCAACATAATCGTTACCATAACCGCCAGCAAACGCTTTAATCGCAGTACCACTTTTACCACCAACACGATAACCATCGACTTTTGCCACGGTATATTGCTCGTTCACCACATGTTCAAGCATTTCTACAACATTTTGACTGTGTTCTTGCGAGAAAATTCGCTCACTTTCATCAGCAAGCTCACTACCCTTTGGCTGCTTTAATATTGTTAATGGTTTCTTCAAACCGCCGTTGCCTAGTGTTGAATAAAAACGGGCTAATTGTATCGGCGTAATTGCAACTCCATGCCCCCAAGATAAGGTCGCTAATTCAAATTTTGACCAGCGAGATCTATCATGCATCATGCCCGAACTTTCGCCCACTAAGCCAGTTCCTGTATCTTCTGAAAAGCCAGCATCAAAAAACTTATCAATTAAATAATCTTTCGGTACTGATAACGCCAGCTTAGTAGTGCCCATATTAGAAGAGTGTACTAATAATTCTGGCAAGGTAATTTTTCCTAAATACCGAGGATCAGCAACGCGGCTGCCACCTAAACGCATCCATCCTGGATAAGTATCAACAATACTGTCTTTTTCAACACTACCAAACTCTAACGCGGTTAATACCGTTAGTGGCTTCATGGTTGAACCAGGCTCATAAATGTCGGTAATGGCGCGATTACGAAAACGATGAATAGCAACACCTGCACGATTGTTTGGGTTGTATGACGGACTATTTACTAGCGCTAATACTTCACCGGTATGCACATTGGTAACAACAGCAGACCCAGACGTTGCTTTAAAGGCTTTTACCGCACCTTTAAGTTCACTATAAGCCAATGCTTGAATACGTTGATCAATACTTAAAATAATGTCTTTTGGTGGCGTTGATTCTTTTACTGATAGAATTTCAATTTTTCTACCTTTCGCGTCTTTACGATATTTTTTTTCGCCATTTTCACCAGTTAATAACTGATCATAAACACGTTCAACGCCTTCAATACCTTTATCATCAACATTGGTAAAACCAACAATATGTGAACTAATTTCACCGGCAGGATAAAAACGTTTCGACTCTTTACGTAGATGTATACCTGGAATTTTTAATTCACGAATATAATTTGCCATCGCAGGTGCAACTTTACGCTCAATATAAACAAAACGCTTATTAGGATTTTTTGTTACTCGAACTTTTAACTTATTAACATTCTGTCCAAGCACATCAGCTAGAGCTTGCCAGTGTTTGTCCATGGTTAGTGCATTACTTTCGAAGATGATCTTTGGATCCGCCCACACCGTTTCTACGGGTACACTAATTGCTAGTTCATGACCGTTTCGGTCAACTATAGAACCACGTTGTACCGTTTTAGTGTTAGTGCGCAATGAGCGATTATCACCCTGTTTTTTTAACATGTCAGGTTCAATAACCTGAATATAAGCCGTACGTGCCATCAAACCAGCATAAATCAGCACAACCGTCGCTAACACAACGTAAAAACGCCATGCTACGGTGTTCGGTTTAAACTGTGCTGATTTTTTCACTGCTCGATTCATATAAATAAATTATGGTAATTTTATAATGATTTCCGAATTCGCATCCGGTCTGGTCATATTTAGCTGCTTTTCAGCTTTACTTTCTATCGCGCTATGCTCTGCTAAACTGTTTTGTTCTAGTAACAAGTTACGCCACTCATTTTCCAGTGCGTCACGCTCAGTCAATAACATTTCAATTTTACTCGTTGTTTGGCGATTTAAATGGGTGAAATAAATCACCGAAAACGCCGAAACAATAACTAAAAACAAAATGCCATAAATCAACAAATGGCGTTGAATGTCGTGCCATATATCTAGTGCTAACACAACTTTCTTGGTTGTCATTCTAGAGCACCATTATTAGCGCGCTAATCTCTCAGCAACTCGTAATACTGAGCTACGAGAGCGCACATTCTCTGCTACTTCATTTTTTGTTGGCTTCAGTTTTTTGCCTACTAACGCTAAACTTTTTCCTTTATTCAGCTCTTCTTCACTGATAGGTAAACCACGTGGCACCTTTTTCGCCTGTGAATGCTTCTTCATAAACTGTTTAACTAATCTATCTTCAAGCGAATGAAAACTGATCACCGTTAAACGACCACCTTCTCTAAGTACCGCTAAAGAGGCGGCTAAGGCTTTCTCAATTTGCTCTAATTCACTATTAATATACATACGAATCGCCTGAAAACTGCGCGTTGCCGGATGTTTTTTAATTTCACGTTGCGGTGCCGTTTTCTTGATCAAAGCTGCTAGCTGTCCAGTTCTGATTAATGGATTTTCTTCACGCTCATCAACAATGGCATTCGCAATGCGCCAAGCATGCTTTTCTTCGCCAAAGGTACGTAAAACCCAAGTGATGTCTTCAACATCCGCAACAGCCAACCACTGCGCCGCTGTTTGACCACGACTGGTATCCATTCTCATATCTAATGGACCATCTTTCATAAAGCTAAAGCCACGCTCTGCTTCATCAAGCTGAGGTGACGAAACACCTAAATCTAATAAAATGCCATCAACCTTTTCCACCAGCTGATGTTTTTCAACAATATTTTGTAATTCAGCAAAACCCAAATGCTCAATAACAAATCTTTTGTCATCAGCATATTTTTCTGCTGCAGCAATGGCAGTAGGATCTCTATCTATGGCGATTAAGCGACCAGTTTCACCTAAATGCTCTAAGATCAAACCTGAATGACCACCACGACCAAAGGTACAATCGATATAAACACCATCAGGCTTTATCGCCAAGCCGGTGATCGATTCTTCAAGTAATACGGAAATATGTGATTTATCTTGTTGCATTAGATTCTATCAACGCTCTTTGGTTTTCATTAATGTCATTCACTGATTATCATAAAGATAAATCAAGTAAGCGCTCAGTCAGCTCTATTTCACCTGATTGAATTTTTGCAATACCCTGCTGCATTTGTGCTTGCCACGCAGCTTCGCTCCAAATTTCAAATTTTCGAAGTTGACCAACCAGCATTAAGCTTTTTTCTAAGCCTGCATGCTGGCGTAAAGGGCCATTAATGAGTAAGCGACCACTTTTATCAACTTCGCAATCTGACGCATTTCCCAACAATACTTGCTGTAATAGCCGTTCTTGCGGATTCATGCTCGATAAATTACAAAGTTTTAATTCAATTTCTTCCCATTCGGGTAGCGGATATAACAATAAACACGGGTGTTGAATATCAACAGTACAGACCATTTTTCCTTGGCAGTCGGCCATAAGCTCTTCGCGATACCTCGTTGGTATCGTTATGCGATTTTTACTATCGAGCGTTATTGCGCTTGCGCCTCTATACATAATCCGTTTTATTATTTTGGGATCTTTGATGATCCACTATTTCCCACTTTTTCCCACATTTATACAGTTTAGTGAGTAAAGCAAACTTATGTCAAGCAAAGTTTTCGTAATTTAATTTAACGGATCGCCTAGAAAATAAAGGCTTAGAGGGAAGTTAATGAAATTGTGGACTTTTGTGGATCTGTTACCCAATTTAGCCCCAAAATTTAATTATTTTTACCATAATGAGCTGAGACACTGTCACAAATTGGCGACAACGGGAGATAAAATTCCCATAAATGTGTAAATAAAGAACTTACTCGGTTGGATATAAAAGAAATTGTCCATCATGTAACTCAATGGCTAAGGCATGACCCAAACTAAATAATTGTTCGCTATAAAAACTCAGCTGAGTAAAAGCCAATGGCGAAGATTGATCAATACTATTGAGCAGGTAATGATACCCCTGCTCAGTTACGCCAATATGTTCAATGACAACATTATTCACTTGCGAAGTAGATAACTTAATATCATTTGGTTTAACCAATAATTGGTAATTAGCATGATTAGCGATACTTAATAGCTCACTAATATTACTAATAGCGGTTTCAGCAATATTGCCGATAGCACTATTAAGTTGTATTAACTGCTGTGATGATTGTGCTTTCACAGGCAGCCAACTACCTAATTGTAAAAAGTCAGCCACTTGCCAGCTGCTTGGTTGTTGACAAACTTTTGCGGGCGCGCCAACCTGTAAAACTTGCCCTTGGTGCATTACGGCAATTTTATCAGCAAAGGTAAAGACTTCATCTTTATTGTGGGTGACAAAAATGGCGGTCATGTCTAGGCGTTTAAGAAGCTGCCTAATTTCAATCATCAACTCATTACGTAATCGAGCATCAATGTTGGAAAAAGGCTCATCTAACAATAATAGACTTGGCTGCGGTGCGAGCGCTCGTGCAATAGCAACGCGCTGCTGTTGACCACCAGATAACTGATGTGGAAAACGCGTCGCATACTCGCTGAGTTCAAGTAAGTCTAACAGTTCCTGACAACGCTGCTGTTGTGCAGTTTTGCTCAATTTTTTAATACCGAAACAAATATTTTCAGTTACTGAAAGATGAGGAAATAACGCATAGTCTTGGAAAATCATACCAATATTACGCGCTTCAGCCGGGAGCATATTTTTCAGAGAAATATGCAGCGGTGATTTATTAGCTGCACTAATAGTAATTTCGCCGTCTGATTGCTCAATAAAGCCGGCTAAGGTGTTAAGTAGAGTGGTTTTACCGCAACCGCTTGGGCCAACTAAGCCTAATATTTCTCCTCGCTTTAGCGACAACTCAACGCCAGATAAAATCGATTTGTTTTGCAATTTAACCGCTACATTGTCAATTTTGATCAGTTCGTTCACTTGTTATCCTTTTGACGATTAAGAAAAATAATAGGTAAGAGACCAAATAACACAATTAATATAGCACCTAAGGCCCCTTGCTCTAATTGTTCATCTGAAATAAGTTGGTAAACCTGTGTGCTTAAGGTTTCAAAATTAAACGGTCGAAGCAACAGTACTGCTGGTAACTCTTTCATCGCTTCAACAAACACTAGCAACCAGGCAACAAAAATAGAAGATTTCAAAAGCGGTAAATGAACACGAAAAACCGTTGGCAATAATTTTATGCCTAAACTAGCTGGTGCTAAATCTAACGACTTGGGAATTTTCCCTACACCGGCTAAAATTGTGCCATTGGCGATCGCTGAAAACCTCACCACATAAGCAAAAATAATAGCAAAGACAGTTCCAGAAAGGATCAACCCTGGTGGTTTTATAGCAAAATACTTTGCGACATCATTTATCATATGATCCAACGGGCCAAATGTCGCTAACATCGCCATCGCTAAAACTGTCCCTGGAATTGCATATCCAAAGCCAGAAATTTGCAATGGTAGCATACGCCCTTTGCTGTGATGTAAACGATGAAATAACACCAAAAACAATGCTACTAATGTTGCAATGGTGGCGCTATAGGTTGCCACAGTAATGCTATTTTTACCTGTCTCAATCAGGCTAAGTAGTTGCTGAAAGTCTGAATAATCCAGTGCCATTACAATAAGTAAAGCAAGCGGTAGTAAAAAGCCAGTAATCACTAATCCCCAACAAAATACACTTGCTAACACCTGTTGCAGCAAGGAAAGCTTTTTTATTTCTTGTTCTGTATTCGGACGAGAAGATTGATGTCGCTGACCTGCTCTTGCTTTTTGTTCAGCTACCACAACAAACAGAACTAACAACATCAGCATACTTGCTAGTGCATTAGCGGCAGGAAAGTCTCCATACCCCAGCCAAGTATCATAAATTGCCGTGGTTAGGGTATTAACAGCAAAATACTGTACTGTAGCAAAATCAGCTAAAGTTTCCATAATCACTAAGGTTAGTGATATAGCGATAGCTGGTCGTGCTAATGGCAGCGCTATTTGATAAAAGCTTTGCTTTTCATTACAGCCAAGTAACCGACTAGCACGCAATAAGTTTCTATCTTGATTTTCAAACGCAGTGCGAGTCAACAGATAAACATACGGAAATAGTACGAGAGCAATAACAACAGCCGCACCACCTATGGTTCTAATATCGAAAAAATAATAATCACTTGGAGACTGCCAACCAAAGCATGCGCGTAAAAAGCGTTGGACTGGGCCGGCATAATCAAATAAATCGGTATAAAGGTAGGCAACTAGGTACGCGGGCATAGCTAGCGGTAACATAAGTAACCAACGTAATTGCTTTGCCATATAAACGTTAGTTTGGCTAACAAATACTGCCGCCGGCACACCAAAAAATAAGGTGAGTATGGCAACTAAAAAGCCTAAAATTAAGGTGTTGCTAATATATTCAGGTAATACCGTTGACCATAAATGTTCAAATAAATCGGTTGAAGCATTAACGCCAGCAACCACCATCACCACTATCGGCGCCATTAGTGCTAATGCAAAAAACCAGCTAGAGAACTTCCAGCTGGTACTTTTATTACCTGTTATCACAATAGAGAACTTTAAATATTGTTAATCAATAGTGAGTTATAAGTCAAATTTTGCTTTATCTAATAAGGTCAGTGCTGCTTTTCTATGCTTGGCAATGGTTTCTAATGATAAATTATCAGCCTTAAATTCGCCCCAAGACGCAACACGCTCTGACCATTTTACGCCATCACGTACCGGATATTCCATATTAGTTTCTGCATACATTTGCTGTGCTTGCTCAGATACTAAAAATTCCATTAGCGCTAAAGCATTAGCTTTATTTGGCGCATACTTTGCCATTGCTACACCAGAAATATTTACATGTGCACCACGATTATCCTGATTTGGGAAGTTTATATTAACCGCTTCAGCCCATACTTGTTGGTCTTTGTTGGTTTGCATTTTACCGAAATAGTAGCTGTTACCAATAGCTAAATCACATAAATTTTGATGAATGGCTTGAACTTGACCACGGTCATTACCTTGTGGTTTACGCGCTAAATTAGTTTTTACACCTTCTAACCACTCTAGCGTTTTTGCTTCACCGTGAATCGCAATCATCGAAGAAACTAAAGCAACGTTATAAGCGTGTTTACCGCTACGTGTACATACACGGCCTTTGTATTTAGGGTCTGCTAAATCTTCATAACTCAGCTCAATATTACCTAACCGTTTGGCAGAATAAATATTTCGGACACGTGTCGTTAAGGCAAACCAAGTATCGTCATTTGCACGAAACTGTTCAGGAATAGCCTGCTCTAGTTTGTTTGAATCAACAGTTTGTAGTAGTGATTTATCATGCAATTCAACTAATCGGCTAATATCTGTAGTGAGTAAAACATCAGCAGGGCTATATTCACCTTCTCTAGCTAAGCGTTCAGCCATACCCTTTTTGGCAAATACAACATTAACTTTAACGCCTGATTGTTTGGTAAATTCATCAAAAAGTGGCTTTACAAGAAAAGGTTGGCGATAGGAATAAACATTCACCTCTTCACTTGCTAACGCACTGTAACTTGTAGCCAATAACGTCACTAAAACAAGAAATGAAAAGCAAATTTTATTTAACATGAAGCCCGCCTAAATAATTCAGAAAATGGATTAAATTTGAATAACTAAATTTTCCGTCAGACTAATGAAGATAAGGGGTAGTGTCAAGGTTTTTGAGAATTATTCTCATTTAAATCAAGTAAAACTCGATGAATTGTATTTGTTAACGGAAATCAAAATGAAGTTGTTAACCATCAAACAACTGCATCAAAAGAAGTAGATAGATCTTTTACCACCTATAGTAGCATTAGCCGTTCCTAGTTTACTGAAATTAACCTCGTTTTAAGTAAGTATTTAAGCCAGTACCAACACTAGGAACTGTTTCAATGATAATAACAAGGCCGCTTGCAAATAAAATGACACTGAATTGATAATTTATTGATTAAGCATGCGCACTTTATTTTCAATGAACTTTTGAAAATTTTTATTTAAACACCGATTAGAAATATAGTGGCGACCTGTTTTATGGTTAATCAACCAACCTTTATCGGTAGCCGTTATATTTTTTATATCTTGATAAAACATCTTATTATCGTTATAAAACGAAAACGTACGAATATAATCTTCGGTGACTTCTAGTGTTACTTCTGCCTTAGCGACTTTGCTAAACATTTGACGCATAACCCACCATGGCTTGCGGTAATGCGTACTGACCACTTCTAAAATACCCAATGAAAAAATAAACCAAGCGGCATAGGGGTTAAAATCAGTAAACAGCACAAGGCCTGCACCAATTAACAGCATAACAGCCGCTTTAAAATAAAGCTGAGAAAAAGATTGTTGTGGCACCGACTCTTCATAACACTCGGTAAAATGTGACTTATCTAAAATAAACGTTGACTTATAATTGAGTGCTTGCGTGTTATTAGGTGAATCTTGCATAGGGGTTTAGGGAGTATCCAACAATAATTGCATTTAGGTTACAGGCATTTTACCCATAACCCAAATTAAATACTATCTATGCTTATTTAGCTTAGTTTTGGCGCTTCAAGGCTTTGCAGCCATTGGCTAAACTCAGCATCTAAGCTCGTACCCCAAGTTTTAATTAGTTGCTGATAACCTTGCCAATTACCGCTACGCACATGAACTAACATTTCATCAATTAATTCGCGATGCTGCTCCATCATAAAACGTACAGCTAAATAGCCCCAGCGATAAACACGATCAGCACCAGTATTTTCATTACTACTGGTATTAAACAACTCGCTTAATGTAAAACTATTTTCTTGCGCCAGCGCAACAGCTTTTGGATTATTTTCACCCCAAGCTAAATATTCTCCTAACCCCTCAGCCCACCAAACAATATGTGGATATGCTAAGTGCGGGTTTGGACAAAACTCTGGCCCCGCATGGTCGTCATGCAAACCATTACAATAATCACCATATTTATTAAAACGGCCATCAAGATAATGGATATACTCATGCTTTAAATTCCAAATTTTTCCCGAGCGCTCATAAGCAACAAACTCTGCCTGATTACCCACTTTGTCGGGATAACCTTCTAAATACATGCCACCATTATTGGTTGGCATATTAAAATGAGCTGTGGCATATTTCACAAATTCATCGCGATTCGAATAAATATTAGCTCTCATTTTGACATTATTATCATCAGCAACCGGCTTACCACGGGTATTAAAAACAGCATGAAACTTATCTTCCTGCGTAATAAGAATTTTGCACGCGGAATCTAACTGTTCTTTATCTAATGATTGTGAACGAATAACAATAGTGCTATTACAATCAGTTACCTGTGAAAGTACTTCTGTAACAGGTGCTAGTTCGGCGCTTGCCGTATTGCTATAACCATAGCCGAACAATAATGCAAAGGCGGTCAATAACAAAAACCTTTGCGCTCTCCTTCTGTTTTCTTTTTTAATGCCCAATTTACTATCCTTACCTACCACAAAATTGCATACAATATAATATATAAATTTAACAATGAAAAGTGGGAGCAAAGAAAACAGTTGATTTACATCTAGAGTGAGAAATACTTTTATTTACGAGGTATGGGGTTAGCTTTACAGCAAACTAAATTAGCGGTGAGTTATTGGTTGTTATTTTTGATTATTAACATCAGTGTTAATAGAATGGTTGTGCTCAGTAGTAGCACATGAGCCTTCAACGCTTTCATCTACATCCTGATTACTCTCTCGCTGACGAGACATTATACTGTCCAGATAGTGATCAATTTTTTCTTTCGTCACTTTGGCAGAATTACCTTGTTGAGACTGCTGCGTTAAAAGCGCTTCAACTTGTGAGAATAAACTCTCAATTTTGCTGTCTACTTTACCGTTAGCTTTTCTTACTACCAAGCTAGCTTCATGGCTTTGTTCGGGTTCTAAATCAGGGCTACTGCTTAATTGATTAACATCCTTATCAGCGTGGTTAGCTTTCGCATCATTTGGCGAATCACCAAATAAATTGAGCCAATGATCACTTTGATGACCAATATTCATTAATCGTTGAAAATAACCTTGGCCAGAATGATTACCAGCAGCTAAATCAAGAATTGTGCAAACAATTGCTACCGGACTAAGCAGTACATCTCTTACGGCATCTAACATTAGCTTAATTTGAAAGCTTAAATTTTCTCGAATAAGCTGCCAGCGACGCTTTCCTGAATTTGCCATTTATTTTCCTTGCTAAAATTAAACTATACATTGCTCACAGCAACACGCTCATAGTAACGGTTTTATTAAATTTAAGGCAATAAAAAACCGCGTCATACGCGGTTTTTTTAAATAATGTCTAACTCAAATTAGCCGTTGATAAAATCAACACCTTCTTTAATATCAGCTGTTAGCGTTGCTAACATGTCGTCTTTAGCTTGTTGCTCGAACGCACTTAATTCGCCGTAAGGTAGTACTTCAGCAATACCGTTTACACCTAAACGAACTGGGTGAGCAAAGTATGGCGCATCACCACCTTCAACTTCTACATAAGCGTAATCAACAACGTCTTCACCTTGTAAACCTTTAACTAAAGATAAACAAAAACGAGCAGCAGCAGCACCCATTGAAAGTGTTGCAGAACCGCCACCAGCTTTAGCATTTACAACTTCGGTACCAGCATTTTGAATACGTGGTGTTAATGCAGCAACTTCTTCATCAGAGAAAGTAGCACCTTCAACTTGAGAAAGTAATGGTAAAATTGTTGTACCAGAATGGCCACCAATTACTGGAATTTTCACATCATTCACGTCCATGCCTTTTAATTCGGCGATGAATGCTTCACTGCGAATAACATCAAGTGTAGTTACACCAAAAACACGGTTCTTATCGTATGTACCTGCTTTTTTGAATACTTCAGCAACAATTGGCACAGTACCGTTTACTGGGTTAGTAATGATACCTACTAAAGCTTTTGGACAGTTAGCAACAATGCCTTCAGCCAATGTTTTAATAATTCCAGCGTTTACAGCGAATAAGTCAGCACGATCCATACCAGGCTTACGTGGCATACCCGCAGGAATAATTACAATATCAGCCCCCGAAAGTGCAGCAGCTAAATCATCAGCACCAAATCCTTCAACTTTAACGGCTGTTGGGATGTGTGATAAATCAACAGCAACACCTGGAACAACTGGCGCAACGTCATATAAAGATAACTCAGAACCTGCAGGTAATTGAGTTTTTAATAGTAAAGATAACGCTTGGCCGATACCACCAGCAGCGCCTAGCACAGCAACTTTCATTTGATGTCTCCGAAATTTGAGTAATTACGTAATAATTTGTCGGCCAAAAGATATAGCATAAACGGCCAAAAAACAATGTTTATACCAATTTGATTGCGTAAATAAACGACTTTACACGGCATTGGTGTATATAAAACAAGTAAAACCAGCGAACATCATCCACCGCTATTTTTGGAGCGGTCAACAAGATAAATTTACCAACTGGGAATTATTCACCTGTATTGGTTTATAAGGATACCGTATAATAAAAAATGTGGAATAATACTTAGGTATTACAACTAGGGCGTATTGAACTTTGGTGTATGTTTTTTGCAGCAGTTTAGTGAGTATTTATACAAGGCAGAACTTATAACGTGTGGTTGTTCCACATAAATAAGTGATAACACAGTAAAAATACTCAAGAAACGCTGCCCTTAGGGTTCATTTAAAAGTAATTTACTCGTTGTTGTCGCTCATTTATATAGAACGACTATACTTCAATCGCTACGCCGCGATTAAATCACTTTTAATTCGAACAAAATTTATACTGCAAAGTTCAACACGCCCTAGACTATTATCGATCAGAATATAACTCGAGCAGTGAGCAATTATGAGTGGACAACAAAAACAAGAAGCTTTAGTACAAGCCTTCAAAGATTTATTAAAGCAAGAACAGTTTAGTTCTCAAGGCGATATTGCGGTAGCATTAAAGTCGCAAGGTTTTGAAAATATCAGCCAATCAAAAGTATCTCGTATGCTCAGCAAGTTTGGCGCTGTTCGCACCCGTAATGCTCGTCAAGAAATGGTTTATTGTTTGCCAGCTGAGCTTGGCATGCCGACGGCAAAAAGCCCACTAAAACAATTAGTACTCGATATTGAACACAATGATGTCATGATCATTATCCGCACTAGCCCAGGCGCTGCACAACTAATTGCTCGTTTACTTGATAGTTTAAGTAAAAGTGACGGTGTATTGGGAACCATTGCCGGTGACGACACCATTTTCATTGCCCCAACCGATACCAAAGAAATTAAGCAAACCATTAGTAAGCTTGAAGCGCTGTTCTTAAAAAACCTAAGTTAATTAAATTAACGTTAGGTTTAGTTACTTAATATCTAATGTGAGTTTGGCAAAATTATTCGCCAAGCTCAGCAAGTATATTTAAACTTGGTACAAAAAAGGCCGCACCAGTTTCTGCTTGGGTGTATTTCAGCATGTGATCACTATGACCATGGCCATCACCAACAATCATACTTGCAAGCATTAACTCAAAGGGCTCTGGCGAATGACAATAAGATACGAAGAATAAACCCTGTAGCTTCATATCACCATACGGCATACTTTGACGTAAAATTTCAATGCTATTACCGTCACTATCCTTTAGATTTACTCGTTTAATATGTGACGTTGGCGCTTTATTTTCTTCCGAATACTCTTCATTATTCACTTTAGTACGGGCAAAAACATCTTCTTGATCTTTCACTTCTAATGAATTCCATAAATTCAAATTATGGCGATAACGCTGAATATGCAGATAACTACCTGATGAAAACTCTGAGTCTTGCGACTCATTAATTAAAGCGACTTTACGGCGATGATGTCCTTGCGGGTTTTCGGTACCATCAACAAACCCTGTTAAATCTCGACCATCTAAAAAGCGGAATGCTCTAACCTGTTCAACCAGCTCAACACTATCAGCAAGTAATTCACAAACCTTAGTGGCAACAATATGGTTGACATCACCACGGTCACTGCGAATTTCAATATAAATATCGTAATTACAAACAGGAGCGATTCGATCATCCACTGCCATTTCAGGAAATGACCTTAAATGTTTAGGGCGAGCTTTGGGATAGATTTCATCCCAGTAATTGGAGCCTATGGCGATAACACCGGCAAGGTTAGCTTCAGAAAAACGATCAGCATACTTATCAAATAATGCCGGTAAACGTGATAATGCCTGACGAATAAATGAGTTTTTCTCATCTAAAGCGTTAAATAATAAATAATATCCGTGAAGGCTCGGCTCTGCACAAACACCAAACTGCTCTCTAGCCATAAAGTTATCCGTTTATAAACATCTCAATTAATGAGGTAATTTTACACATTTTATTGACGATAACAGTAAAACTTTACGAATTATTTCAATAGGCTTACATTCTAGTTAACGTAAAAGTAGAAAAAGCACAACGCCAGCATAAATTATAAACTGGCGCGGCTTTGTTGGTTTTTTAGTTAATGCTATTTACGAATACATCTTAACCTCGGGTAAATTCCGGGTAAGCCTCCATACCACAATCGGCTTTATCAACCCCTTCATATTCCTCTTCCGAACTAACACGAATGCCCATCAATTTTTTCAGTGCAAACCAAACCACAAAACTGGTGACAAATACCCAAATAAATATCGTTGCAGCGCCAATGAGTTGTCCACTAACCGTTGAAGCATTATTCGTTACCGGCACCAGTAATAAGCCAAGCAAACCAACAACACCATGCACAGAAATAGCCCCAACAGGATCGTCAATTTTTAGTTTATCTAGTGCAATAATAGAAAACACTACAACAATACCAGCCACTACGCCAAACATCGTTGCTTGCATAGGTGTTGGTGTTGACGGCTCAGCCGTTATGGCAACCAAACCTGCCAAAGCACCATTTAATACCATAGTTAAATCAGCCTTTTTGAATAAAACTTTTGCCATAATCAAAGCAGAAACAGCGCCAGCAGCGGCAGCGGCGTTAGTATTTAGAAACACCATAGCAACCGAGTGGGAGCTTGCGATATCGCCAAGCTTCAGCACTGAGCCACCATTAAAGCCAAACCAACCCATCCACAAGATAAAAGTACCTAATGTCGCCATTGGTAGGTTGGCACCAGGAATAGCATTTACTCGACCATCAGCACCATACTTTCCTTTACGGGCACCTAATAATAAAACCCCTGCCAACGCTGCCGCAGCACCAGCCATATGAACGATACCAGAGCCAGCAAAATCAGAAAAACCTAAATCGGCTAAGTTATATAAGCCAAATACAGCATTTCCGCCCCACGTCCAACTACCTTCCATTGGATAAATTACCGCAGTTAGCACAACGGCAAACGCTAAAAATGCCCATAATTTCATGCGTTCAGCAACGGCGCCGGAGACAATCGACATCGCAGTGGCAACAAATACTACCTGAAAAAAGAAATCAGAAGCGGCAGAATAGATTGCCGAGCCAGTAAAGCCATCTTCACGAGCTGAGAAGTCTGCCAGAACTTTGGCCGGGTCAACTGTTTCAATGCCTGATAAGAATACACCACCACCATACATAATGTCGTAACCAATGAATAAATACATCATGCAAGAAATAGCGTACAAAGCGACGTTTTTCGTTAAAATTTCTGTGGTATTTTTTGCACGAACTAAACCCGCTTCAAGCATTGAAAACCCTGCCGCCATCCACATCACCAAAGCACCACAAATTAAAAAGTAAAATGTGTCCATGGCATACTGTAATTGAAAAATATTTTGTTCCATCATTTTACTCCTAAATCGCTTCTACATCTTGTTCGCCAGTACGAATACGCACGGCTTGTTCAAGGTCAAATACAAAAATCTTACCGTCACCAATTTTACCTGTATGGGCCGCCTGGGTGATTGCCTCGACAAGTCGTTGCACCACATCATCATTTACCGCAATTTCAAGTTTCACCTTCGGCAGGAAATCTACTTGGTATTCGGCACCTCGATACAGTTCGGTATGGCCTTTTTGTCGACCAAAACCTTTAACTTCACTTACGGTTAAGCCTTCAACACCAATTTCGGAAATGGCTTCTCGAACATCATCGAGTTTGAAGGGCTTTATTATTGCACTGACTAATTTCATTTATTTTAATCCTTATAATGTCTTGCATTTATGGTTATCAATCCTCGTGCCAAACAAAATAACCCTTAAAAAACAAATAATTAACATTTAACAACAAACTAACAGCGCACCATCGCAGTGCGCTATCACCATTAATTGTTAATTGCTGGTGCAGAATTAATCACCAGTAACTTTGCTAGAGACCGACTAGAAAACAAGCAATTATTTACGAAAAGTGTTTAATTAACACCGTCTTGGGTGTAGATTATTTATACAGTCTGAATGCTAAGGAATAAGCTATTGAAAAATACCGATACTTCTTCATACCAGCACTTTTTAAAAGTTGTCGATTGTCAGCATGCATGCCCTGCCCACACTCCAGTTCCTGAATACATACGTTTAATTGCCGAAAAGCGCTATACCGAAGCCTATATGATTAATTGGCAGTCAAATGTTTTTCCAGGGATTTTAGGAAGAGTATGTGATCGTCCTTGCGAACCCGCCTGTCGGCGTACGCGTGTAGAGGCTGAACCCGTTGCTATTTGTCGGCTCAAGCGCGTTGCCAGTGATTATAAAGAAGATATTTATTCCTACTTACCTTCCATTCCCCAACAAAAAAATACTAAACGTATCGCCTTAATTGGTGCGGGTCCTGCATCATTAACGGTTGCAAGAGATCTTCTTCCTTTAGGCTATGAAGTAGTGCTTTATGAGCGTGACGCTAAAGCGGGTGGCATGATGCGCAGCCAAATTCCTGCCTTTAGATTGCCGGAAACGGTGCTAGACGAAGAACTTAACTATATTCTTCAAATGGGGGTGGAGTGTCATTTTGGTGAAGAAATAACCAGTTTAGCTAAATTACTACAAGCTAAGTTTGATGCCATTTTTATCGGTACTGGCGCGCCATCAGGGCGTTGGTTAGAAATTCCAGGACATGACCTTGCTAGTGATCATATTGAGGTTGGTATCAACTGGCTAGCCAATGTTAGCTTTAAACACACAGAAGAGGCACCAAAACGTGTTGTTGTACTTGGTGGTGGTAATACCGCAATGGACTGTTGTCGAACAGCAAAACGCTTAGGTGCCAGTGAAGTCAATGTTTTAGTTCGTTCAAGCTTCGATGCCATGAAAGCATCACCTTGGGAGAAAGCAGACGCGCAGGCAGAAGGTATTACCATAACCCCAGATCATAGCCCAATAGAATATGTTATCTCAGGTGGAAAGTTTATAGGCGTTCGTTTTGAAAAGGTTGCTTCAAGCTACGACGAACACGGTAAAAGAACCTTACGCGCCACCGGAGAAACTATACTGGTAGAATGTGATTTAGTGCTTGTTGCTGTTGGGCAAGATACAGCTTTCCCTTGGATAGAACGAGATATAGGCCTCAAATTCAATAAGTGGCAACAACCAACACTCAATAAAGAAACCTTGCAATCAAGCTTGGCACAGGTGTTTTTTGGCGGTGATGCAGCATTTGGCCCAGAAAACATAATTACTGCAGTCGCTAATGGTCATCAAGCAGCCATATCAATCGACTTATTTTGCCAAGGTAAAGACACTCAACAAGACAGACCAGAAGCTGGCTTTAATTTAGTTAGCCAAAAAATGGGCATACATGATTGGAGTTATCAAAGTGGCATTAGCCATGAGCAGCGTCATCAAGTACCACATATCGCTTGGGAAGAAGCCGTAAAACAATTAAATACTGAGGTTGAATTAGGCTTTGACGAAAAACTGGCGTTAGAAGAAGCCCATCGCTGCTTAAATTGTGATGTTCATACCGTGTTTAATGAAAACACCTGTATTGAGTGTTCAGCATGTGACGATATTTGTCCAATGGACTGTATAAACTTTGTCGACGTTGATCAACACAGTGACAAGAATGCTGAACAGATCATCGACAAGCTACGTGTTAAAGAAATTAACCCTCAGCAAGAATTACTTGTTTCTCCAGCCTTAAAAACTGGCCGAATTATGATAAAAGACGAAGATGTTTGCTTACACTGCGGTTTATGTGCAGAGCGCTGTCCCACGGGCGCCTGGGATATGAAAAAACTCATGATAGATAATATTGGAGCGACAATAAAATGAGCAATACGTCTTCATCTAAGCAAGTCAATACTTGCCAAAGTATCAACGACTTTGTTGTACGCTTCGCAAATACCAATGGCACAGGTTCAGCCAGTGCCAACAACATGTTTGCTAAAGCGATTCTTCGTATGGGTATTCCGGTAAGTGCAAAAAACATTTTTCCTTCTAATATTCAAGGCATGCCTACATGGTACGAAGTACGTATCAACGAGAGTAACTTTTTAGCACGACGTGGCGGTCAATCAGAATTAGTTGTGGCAATGAACGCACAAAGCTTGTTAGAAGATATTGATAGTGTCGCCTGTGGTGGATTTTTATTATACGATTCCTCTCGAGCACTCCAAACACATGAAATCAGAGATGATATTAACTACCTCGCTATTCCTATTTCAGCAATTTGCCAAAAAGAATATCAAGATCCCAGACAACGCCAATTATTTAAAAACGTAATTTACGTTGGCGCATTGGCAGCATTACTAAACATTGAATTTGATGTTCTAAAAACACTGGTTGGGGAGCAATTTCGCGGTAAAGATAAACTAATTACACCAAATATATATGCTTTAGAATTGGGCTATCAATATGCACACCAGCACTTTCAGTGCCCCATTAGCTTAAGAGTTGAGCGCCGGGAATTAATTAATAATCGCATTATGGTTGATGGTAATACAGCAACGGCATTAGGCGCAGTTTACGGTGGTGCTACGGTTGTTGGCTGGTATCCAATCACCCCGTCAACATCAGTGGTTGAAAAGTTTGCTAGCTATTGCGCGCGGTTGCGCATTGATCCCGCGACAGGCAAAAAAAATTACGCACTCGTACAAGCTGAAGACGAACTGGCAGCAATTGGTATCGCCATTGGCGCTAGCTGGAATGGTGCCAGAGCTTTTACCGCTACCAGTGGTCCTGGTATTTCTCTAATGACAGAGTTTTTAGGGCTAGCTTATTTTGCTGAAATACCTATGGTATTAGTTAACGTGCAACGGGCTGGGCCATCTACAGGTATGCCTACACGTACACAACAATCTGATATTCTTGCCTGTGCCTATGCATCACATGGCGATACCAAGCAAGTATTATTATTTCCACAAGACCCGTTTGAATGTTTTACCTTGTCGGCGCAAGCTTTTGATCTAGCAGACCAATTACAGACACCAGTTATTATCATGAGTGATCTCGATTTAGGTATGAATGACCATTTAACTGCAGAGTTTATTTGGGATGATCAGCAAGAATATCAATTAGGTAAAGTGCTTTCAGCACAACAACTTGATGAGTTAGACGAATACGGTCGCTACCTCGATGTTGATAACGACGGCATATGTTACCGTACACTTCCAGGCACTCACCCTGATAAAGGGGCATTTTTTACCCGGGGTACTTCTCGTAACCGTTACGCAGGTTATACAGAAAAGTCAGCTGACTATGTAGAAAATATGCAACGACTCACCAAAAAGTTTAACCAAGCTGCAAAGTTAATGCCCTCACCTGAGATTAAGCAATCAAGCAAACGCGCTAAAATCGGTTTGATATTTTTTGGGACTAGTAGCCATGCAATACCAGAAGCAATACAGCAACTAAAAGATCATGGACTATCCGTTGATACGCTTCGAATTAAAGCTTTTCCTTTTTGTCATAGCATTATCGACTTTATTAATGACCATCAAGATGTCTTTGTTATTGAGCAAAATAGAGATAGCCAAATGCGTACACTACTCAGTAACGAATTGGCCATCGCACCGAATAAACTTAATGTCATTGCCAACTTTGACGGCTTACCATTAACCAGTTTATTTGTTGTTAATAAAGTGCTTGAGCATTTTGCTCAGCAATCATCAACAAGCCAAACCGGCTAAGGAGCGATAACATGAGCTATCAAAAATCAAGTTTTTATCACCCACGTTTACCGGTTAACGATTTAGGCTTAACTTATCGCGATTATGAAGGAGCATTATCAACCTTATGCGCCGGTTGTGGTCATGACGCCATAACATCTGCGATAGTACAAGCCTGCTTTGAGCTGTCTTTACCACCACATCAGGTGGCAAAGATGTCAGGGATCGGCTGTTCATCAAAAGCGCCTAACTACTTTCTTAATAAGTCTCATGGTTTTAATTCCGTACATGGCCGCATGCCATCAGTGACCACAGGTGCAAATTTGGCTAATCGCGACTTAATTTATCTTGCTATGTCAGGTGATGGTGATAGTGCATCGATTGGTTTAGGGCAATTTGCCCACGTGGTAAGGCGACAATTGAATATGCTTTATGTTGTTGCCAATAACGGTGTTTATGGCCTAACTAAAGGTCAGCTTGCCGCTACCGCAGATAAGGGCGTAACAAATAAAGGCGGTGAGTTAAGCTTGTTTTCTGATATTGATCTTTGCGTTATGGCACTACAGCTTGGCGCAACATTTGTCGCCCGTAGTTTCTCCGGTGACAAAAAACAGTTAGTGCCATTAATTAAAGCAGCCATGAGTCACCAAGGGTTTGCCTTTATCGACATTGTCTCTCCGTGTGTAACATTTAACAATCATGCAAGCTCTACCCGTTCCTATGACTATGTTCATGAACATATTATAACAGCCGCAGTGACAGATTTTATCCCCGTTAAAACGGAAATAACCAGTGATTGTCAGGCCGGAGTTTGTGAAGATATTTGCTTACATGATGGTTCATTGATGCGTATTCATAAGCTACAAGCTGATTACGACACGAAAAATGCCATGAAGGCAATTAACGATATTGAAAGCCATAAGCAAAAAGGAGAAATTTTAACAGGGTTATTTTACTTAGATCCCAATGGCGAGAGCTTTCATGATGTTAATAACTCTTCAGACACACCGTTAAACCAGTTAAAACAGGAAGTATTGTGTCCGGGCAATAGAGTGTTATCGAGTATAAACGACAGTTTTCGCTAACCAAGCTTTCAACTAAGCTTTAAATTCAGCAAGAAAAATTAAACTGCGTTACTAACTAGAAAGGTCTAATTCAAAAGGTGGCTGTGAATAAATAGCCATCAAGAAAAAAATAACCTTTAATAAACCATGGCTGCATTTGGATTTAATATTGCCAAAATTCCTAAGCGCTCAAGTTCACAATACTGACTTGCTTCTTGCAACATAGCTTGATCAATAGGAAGTTGTTGCAAGGCCTCTTCCGTTAGCAATAATTCAACAGGATGTTTGCTACATTCATAATTGCACAACATAATACGTTTAGTTAAATAAAGTAGTTTGCTTTCATCACTGCTAAATTCAAAGTTGTCATTATCCTGATTACGAATAGGTTCAATAATAGTAAATGGTAACTGCCATTGCTTTAATAGCTCAGCTGAGCATTCCCCGTAAGTAAACCCAAGTAAGCTTTGTTGTTTCTGCCAAGGTAACTCAGGCGCTTCACAACCATTTGCAGCAATCAATTTTTCAGGCGAGAATTGCTGTATAACTAACTCCCCTAAATTATGTAATAAGCCTAAAATAAATAAACGTTCAGCATTTACAATACCCAGTTTAGTGCCAATAAATTTGATAATGAGCGCACTATCAACACTCTTACACCAAAAATTGTCCAGATAATCTTGGTCAGCGACTAAAGACTCAAAGGCTTTATTGGTGAAAAAAGTAATAACTAAATTATATACCTCAGTAATACCAAGCACTAATACCGCTTTTGAAACCGTATCAATTTTACCTGGATAATTAAAAAACGAGCTATTAGCCAACTTTAGAATAGTGCCTGCAAGTGCTGGGTCTAACAATATAACATCGGCTATATCATCAATAGTTGAGCTTTCATCATCAATTAGCTCCTTTATACGCACAAAAGAGTCTGAAAGTACAAAAATTTCACTGGCCTGATCTACGTAATCACTTAAGTTCATCATCTTAATCCCAAGTTAAACTTGCCGTCTACTCCCTGCTACAAACATATCAAAAAAATTGCCTACTCCCGCATCGCTCGCGGTAAGGCTATAATCACATATTAATATTGGCGTTCATTTTTAGTGTAGTCCATTGGCTTTATTATGAACGATATAATTAGTTTACCTGCAAACTAACATGATAAGAGGTGAACTTTCGAATATTAATCACGCCAGTATCAAAAATTAGATATTGCCCTTTTACACCTAACAATTGCCCTGAAACTTCAGGAGTTTTATCAAAATTAAAAGACGATATTTTAGTTAAGTACTGTTGCACTGGAAAATGTAAATTTACTACTTCTTCATTTAACTCAGTAATTGCATCATCACCATAAGTTAACGCTAAGTCGGCTAGTTTTTCAGCAATTTTAGGCTTTAGTTCTGCAGCAATGGCCTGCAAATCAATATTATCAGCACTACCTTTTAGCATAGCGCGCCAGTTAGTTTTATCTGCAATAAATTCTGCTAGTGCTATTTCAACAAGCCCTGACTGCAAGCGAGTACTCACTTTAAATATTGGTAATGCCTGCGTAGCTCCTTGATCTATCCACCGAGTCGGTACTTGACTATGACGAGTAATACCGACCTTCAAGCCCGAAGTATTTGCTAAATATACATAGTGCGGAATAAAGCAATTTTTCTCACCCCACTCAGGCTCACGACAGGTACCTTTTTCAAAATGACAGGTTTCTGGTTTCATGATACACATGTCGCATTGAGCAAGCTTTTGCATACAAGGGAAACAGTAGCCTTGTGAGTAACTCTTTTTGGTTTTCCTACCGCAATGCTGACAGTCTATATGGCCACTGTAATGTAAAGATATATGCTTACCAATTAACGAATTGAGTTCAACTTCCTGCTCACCTATCACCATACGATATTGAACATTTCCATCATCGGATAATTGTGCTCGCATTTTTCTCAGCGCGCCGTTCTCTGTTTGTTGCATAATTTCGCCTATGATTATCTAGCGCACCATAATATAAAAATCAGAAAGTGCCAGCTAGCACTTATTTATTTTTATCTCGAATAAGTAATGAAAAATTGCGATGATAGTCGGCGAAAATCATCAAGATACAAGTTAACTATGTGGTATGTATACATTCTTCGTTGTGCAGATAATAGCCTATATACAGGTATTACTACCTCGGTCAGTCGACGCTTAATCGAACACAATACATGTAATAATAAAGGCGCTAAATATACACGTGTTCGCCGCCCAGTTAGTTTGGCTTATGCTGAAAGCCAAATTAACAGACAAGAAGCCAGCCGCCGCGAATACCAACTGAAGAAGTTTACTAAAGCCAAAAAAGAGCAACTTGTCAGTGCGTTTACGTTCACATCTGAATTCGAAAAATAAACAGCTGTTAGCTTAAAGTGCTTGATTTTACTGGTCTGCTTTGTAAGCTAAAGCTGAATAAATTTCGATTTTGATCCAGCATACTGGTAGAATAACGGCGATTTTAAATGTTATTAAGTGAAGACAACCATCTATGTTTTTAGAAAATTATTGCAGTATTTCTGATGATAAAATTAGTTTCACGCGCCAACAGGCCAGTGATTTTGCAAAACAAATTGCCGATGATTTTAACCCGCTCCACGATATTACCGCGAAACGTTTTTGTGTTCCGGGCGATTTACTGTTTTCATTAGTTTTAGAACGTGCAGGCTTACATCAAGAAATGAGCTTTACATTTTCTGGCATGGTAACTGATGGTATTGAATTAAACTTTCCAAGCACAATTAAATCATCAGCTAGTGTTACCGACGAAAAACAAAAGGAATACTTAAACATGACGGTTGCTGGTGAAACCACAACGGATAGCCAAGCAATTGAAGCGTTAACTCGCGCTTATGTTGAATTTTCAGGTCATACTTTCCCACATATTCTTGTCAACTTAATGAAAGATAATCAGGTGATGATCAACCCAGCACGCCCGATGATCATGTACGAAAGCATGTCTATTCACTTGGACAACCTTTCATTTCAAGATATTGCCTTAGAACTATCGTCTACAACGCTAGATATCGATGGTAAGCGCGGTAAAGCCAGCTTGTCATTTGATCTTGTTTCACAAGGGGAAATCATAGGCCACGGTAAGAAGTTCATGCTGCTTAGTGGTCTACGAGATTACTGCCAAGAAACTATCGATACTATTGTGACGCAATATACTGATACTAAAGCACAGTATTTGAAAAACAGCATTTAATAAACGCTATTTAAAGGACAAAACCTCGATATTGACAAATATTCGGGTAAATCTAGTTTACCCGATATTATCTTCAGTGCTCTTTGTATGAATTAGTCTTTACGAGCGCAATTTTTTTCCTAACCAACGCAAACTATCATCGGCCTTCACTGCTGCTTTCCTAAAGTATTGTTGGCTTATTTTTAACCAACGTTTTGCCCAATCATATTCCATACTTAATAGTGCTAAACCTAACGGAATAAATATCACCGCAGGCCCAGGTAGAAGAATAAATATGGTACCAATGAATAAACATAAAAAACCTAATACTGTGATAGTAGTTCGTTTTAATTTTTCTTGCATCTTATTCTCTTTAGCCGAATTTCATAAACATAAGTGTTTATCAGCAAAAGCTGTTCCAATAAAAATATACAACCATTACAATAAGATACAAGTGTAATATAAATAACCTTTAGTTAAATTTCGTCAACTTCACTATTAATTAGCTATTTAGCTTAGCAATTATTTTAAATAACCTTGCTCAAACTCTATTTGCTGACGACGTTTATCTTCAACACATGCAGCAAATGTTTGCGTAGATTTCGGCCGAGCACACTGTTTTTCCGGTTGATAATATTGCAACCAAGCTTGTAGCTTTTCTCCCTGATATTTAGAGCGAACCACAACAGGTTTGTTACTCGAAAATGGTGACAATGGCTTTAGTGTTTGTAGCTTAACAGGCGCCTGAGTTGTTTGTTTTTTACTGTTCTTTTTATTAGTTTTCTTTTTAGATTTACTGGTTTTTTTCTTCATTTTTCCGGTTTCACAGCGCCACCAAGTATCACGGGCCTTAGCTTCTCGAACAGCCAAACTATTACTACGCTTTAAAGAGTTTCCTTGACGTTGCTGGGCTTGAATATTATCAAGCTTGCTACGGTATCCCTGACAATGCTTCTTACCTGCTATTACAGGAAAAGTAATAACAAGCATGATTAAAGCTAGGCATAGCCCTATGATTCCTTTCATCTGATATCATCCATTGAGTTCCGTACGAATGTCAAAAGTGTAGCCAACTCCTGCAATTTTTCTACTTTCTCAACTACTGAAAGAGATCGAGTAAGATACTCAGCACTGATAGCAAAAGCACTCTATAATGAAGCCAAATTAAATCTACCTTGGAACACGGATGCTTCCTCAACAATATACACGCTTGCTGCTAGCTATGCTGGTTTTATATTTATGCCTTTTGTTGCCTAAAGCATTAGCGCATGAAAAGGCTAATCGCGACGTTCAAATTTCGCATAGAAACAGAAAACCTGACTTACAACACGCCAAAATTTATAAAAAAGTGCAACACATAGAAAAATACTGGACCAGTGAGAAGCTTGACGGCGTCAGAGGTTATTGGAATGGAGAACAATTATTGACCCGAAATGGCAATGTATTACCGGCACCAAACTGGTTTGTTGAAAACTGGCCTAATATCACGATGGACGGCGAACTTTGGAGTGCCAGAGGAGAATTCGAAAAAATTAGTGCCTGTGTGCGAACCAAAACTTCAAATGGGGAATGTTGGCGTGACCTTAAATTAATGATATTTGACTTACCTTTACAGAAGTCAAACTTTAGCCAGCGCATACTGCTAATGAAGCAACTGGCGCAGAACACTAAATCACCATATTTACAAATGGTTGAGCAGCGAAAAGTATATAGCAGTGACAACCTTTATAAATGGTTAGACAAAGTAGTAGAGAATGAGGGCGAAGGTTTGATGTTGCACCTAGCAACAGCACATCATCAAACAGGTCGTAGTAACAATCTACTTAAATTAAAAAAACACCAAGATGCAGAAGCAATCGTTATTGCTCACGTCCCTGGCAAAGGTAAATACCAAGGCATGCTCGGCGCAATTAAAGTGAAAACACCACAAGGTATAATCTTTAAAATTGGCAGCGGTTTTTCAGATCACGAACGCCAAAACCCACCCAAGATCGGCGCGATAATAACTTATAAATACATTGGTAAAACACGCCGAGGTGTGCCAAGATTTGCCAGTTTTCTTCGAATCAAAAAAGTGCATTAGGCACGTAATATAAGGCGTGAATTAGTATGGAATTTCATTTGTGGCTATCACTTGTTGTTATTTGTATTTTAGGAGCCCTATCACCAGGGCCTAGCTTAGCTTTAGTGATAAAAAACACCTTAAATGGTGGTTCAGGCCAAGGGTATGCAACGGCCATTAGTCACGGCTTAGGGGTTGCCTTGTACGCTGCTATCACCGCAACAGGCATTGGCTTACTAATAGTTCAATCACCAATGATATTCGACTTAATTAAATACAGCGGCGCAGCATTTTTACTATATCTAGGTGTTAAGGCGCTGATGAGCAAAAAACAAAATATTCAATTTGCTAAAAAGGATGCGGTATTAGACCCAAGTATTAACGGCTGGCGTGATGGTTTCTTAATTGCCTTTCTCAACCCTAAACTGGCAATTTTCTTTCTCGCTCTGTTTAGTCAATTTGTTGATGCCGATGCAGGCTGGCAGCAAAAGATTATAATGACAGCAACGGTAGGCTTAATTGATATGCTTTGGTATATCGTGATTGCATTTACGATGTCACGAGGACCAATTTTAGAAAAGCTAAAAGCTAACAGCCATATTGTTGATAAAGTCACTGGCAGCTTCTTAATACTGTTAGCTGCTCGCGTAGTAATGAATTAGTTTTGACTAAGTGCTTGTGTGGTAAACCGCTCAAGCACTCTAGGGCGAAAGTTATACGAAAGACTATAGGCTAGGTTTATAAACAAAATATAAACACTTAAGTCCCTTACCTTGATGCGCTTCCTTAAATACCTCTGGCGTATCAATTTTATATTGAAATACACATTCAGGGCACTCGTTAGCCACTTCATTTAGCAAGAAGTTTTCATCTAAATCAGGGGAATTCAAACACAATAAAACATCGGAATTTTCTGACATAAGTTCAGGCAAACGTCGAATAATTTTTTTATAGTCACGTTCGATATTGACACTGCCTTTTTGAAACGATGGCGGATCTGAAATGAGTAGCTGATATGGACCATGTTTTTTCAAACGTCCGTATGACTTGAAAATATCAACCCCTTCAAATATAACTTGCGATAAGTCTTGCTGATTTAAACGGTGATTTTCACGTCCTTTCGCTAATGAGCTTTTACTCATATCGATATTAACAACTTTGCTAGCACCACCGGCAATCGCTGCAACAGAAAACGCACAGGTATAAGAAAACAAATTCAATACACGTTTATTGTCGCTGTGTTTTTTAACCCACTCACGACCATTACGCATATCTAAAAATAAGCCTGAATTTTGTGCTTTCCCTAGGCTAATATGATATTTCAAATCATGCTCTATAGCATGTATCGCGCTAATATCTTCACCCCATAATAGTTCACATGGGGCAAATTTTCGACAGCGAAACTGTACTTGAATAGACTTACATTTTTCAGTCAATTTTCTTAGGGTATTAACTTGCTCAACTAACCACTGTGCTTCAACTTCTTGATATAAAGTGATCAGAATAACCGGAGCTAACCAATCTACATTAACATGCGACAAGTTTTCATAAGCATGGCCACGACCATGAAATAAGCGTTGGCTTTGGCTAAAATCCGTTGTTTGAATAAATTCGATCATAGTGAAAACTGTTAAACAAAAAAGAAGGCCGGATAATAACAAATTATCCGGCCTTCTGGGTTATTTATCCTGCATTATTTCGCATCTACATAGCGAAAAAACAAGGTTTGAATCTATGGTTAAAAGCCAAAAATACTCACCGCGAAAAACTTTTGTAAAACAGTATTAATAAAAATACCAAAGACAATTAATGGAATGAATGTTCCTAACGAAAAGTTAATGTATTTCTCAACCCATGAGCCTTTATAGTTTGCATTACCTAAAGCCAGTTCTTCTGAAAGTTTATGCTTCTTCCAGCGGTAACTAACGAACATACATAGTAGGAAACCATTTAACGGTAAAATAGTATCGTAAAAAATATCGTAAACCACATCAAAGAACGAACGAACACCGCCAGCGTATGACGTAAACTCAGTAAAGAATGACACCATACCAAACGATAATGTTGCAAAAATAGTTAAGATACCTGCAGTCATCAATAAAATTGATAATGCTTTTTTACGACTGTGCTTTTTCTCAGTAACTAAATACGATACTGGCACTTCTAAAATGGAAACTAGCGAAGTAATTGCCGCGAAAAACACCAAAATAAAGAAAAATGCTGCTACAACACTGGCGCCAATATAACCAATTGAAGTTTGTAGTGCTAAGAATATTTTCGGTAAAAAGGTAAAGATTAGTGATACTGAGCTATCGCTTAATTGCGCAGGGTCAACATCCGGGTTGAATGAAAATACCGCCGGTAATATCATTAAACCCGCAGTAAAGGCCACGGCAGTGTCGGTAATAGCAACAAGCTTTGCAGAGCCTACAATATCGGTTTTGCGGTTAATGTAAGAACCATAAGTAATTAAAATACCCATACCCAATGATAATGAGAAAAAGGCTTGAGAAAGCGCACCATTAATCACCGCAGGCGTTAATTTAGAGACATCAGGAATGATAAAGAACTTAACACCAGAAAAGGCATTATCTAATGTTAATACGTACACCACCATTATCAATAACATAATGAAAAGTGTCGGCATCAGTATTTTTGATGCCCGTTCAATACCATCTTTTACACCCGCTACTAAAATAAAATTAATAATAGCGGCAACAATAATCATGGCACCAAATAAGTAAGGGCTATTAACGAATTCACCAAAACCATTTGCGCTAGCTAAATAATCTAAATTACCTGTAACTGTTAATGCGATATAGCCAAAAATCCATACCGTTAAAACCATGTAAAATACAGCGATCATAAAAGGTGTTAGAACACCAAGAAAACCTGCAGCTCCCCATGCTTTGCTACCACCACTTAAAGTTTTATAGGCGCCAACGGGTTCTTTTTCAGTTTTTCGACCAACTGCCATTTCGGCAATCATCACGGGTAAACAAATTAAAAAAACAAATAGAGCGTACATTAACAAGAATGCACCACCGCCATTTTTAGCGGCGTTCACCGGAAAACCAACTAAATTACCAATACCAACTGCTGAACCAGCGGCAGCTAAGATGAACCCCAACCGGGAACTAAAATGCTCTCTATCTGTACTCATAAATGTCCTTCATTGTAAATTTTGCTGGGCTATTAATTATATTTTTGTATTGCGTGCTGCCCTTTTATTCGTTGCACGTAAATGCAAACGCTGATTGATGCTATCAGGCTTTTTTATTAATGTCTTGTTTTGATATGGCTTTCTACGAAGCCAAGTGTATATATTTTATTGCAGTGATTTGCCAGTCAACTGACTGGCATTTTTATTAGCCATAAAACTTTGCATTCATAATATTGAGGATATTTTCGGCTTCAATTCTGGCAAAGTCGGCGGCATCTTCAAGGTCACTCGAAGTAATTTTAAGCGACTGGCACAAGTTTGCATCAACCGTATCATCATAACTAAAAACATCTGCATGACATTCCACTAACGCCAAACGAGAGGCTAAGTACAAAACCTTTACGTCTTTATTAATTTGAATACTATGAGCGTTATTGTAATGACGAATCGGTAAAATAATTTTTTCCGGTATTTGCCAAATTTTTAATAATTCCGCAGAAACATCGGTATAGGTAAAGCCCAGTACTTGTTGCTGTAATTGCCATGGTAAAATATTCTCATCATAAGCTTCACACTTTTTCGCAAGTTCAGGCGATATTTTCGCAACAATAAGTTCGCCAAAGTTCTGTAATAACCCGGCAACAAATAAACGCTCAATATCACGTATACCTGACGTTATCGCTAAGTTTTTAGTAGCTAAACCACAGAAAACACTCATGTGCCAAAAGCGCTTTAAGTCTATCGACTGATTAGAGAAGTGTTTAAATGCAGTAGCGGCAACATCCACCAACATCATGTTGTAAATCGCTTGGGTACCAATAATCGTAATGGCCCGTGAAATGGTACTAATTTCTCCTGGGAAACTATAAATAGCACTGTTAGCAATTTGCAGTAAACGAGAGGTCATTGACGGATCAACACTGATAACATTAGCAAAATCTTCAATGCTTGAGTTATCATCTTCCATTAACGCTTTTACCTTAAAACATGCATCTGGTAACGCGAAAGAACCATTAGCCTGCATGGCATATTCATGAGCATTCATACTCTATTACTATCCTTTTCTGAGGTCTCTATTACAATGTTTTGGCATTAATCAGCTAACTAAAGGTCTCTTTATTGCGCAAATGTTAAGCCAAAGAAATCACCGTGATGCCACTGTGGACGTTGCGATTGATTCGCTATTTCCAACCCTATCATCATGTTAACAAGAGCAAAGCTTGCCGCCGCTTGATAATTTATTGGCAAGCTAATTTCATCACTATGTTGGTGGTAATGATTCTTTAAGAAATCGCCAAAAACTGCGCCACCATCGATAGCTTCATCTGTTGATTTAAAACCTGTCATCAAAAACACTGATGGGATGCCGGCTTTAACGAAACTATAATGATCACTACGTGTAAATAACGCTTGCTCAGGCATAGGGTCTTCACTTAATTCAATATTGACTTTTTTTGCTGCTGTTTCCACTATTTGTCCCATGGTGGAATGAGTCGAACCAAAAGCAATAACATCAGCGAACGGGTAAAGAATTAATGGCATATCTAAATTAACATTTGCCACCATTTGCGTAACAGGTATTGTAGGGTTATTGGCAAAATAGCTAGAGCCCAGTAATCCTTTTTCTTCGCCTGTAACTACAACAAACAATACTGAACGCTTTGGTTTATTTGGCATTTCTGCCATTAATCTTGCGGTTTCAAGCAATATTGCAACACCAGAGGCATTATCTAAGGCACCGTTATTGATCGTATCGCTGTCATCACCGTGTGAGCTGATACCGATGTGATCTAAATGAGCACTGAAAACAACATATTCACTTTTCAATTTTTCATCGCTGCCCTCTATGGTTGCAATAATATTAGGGCTAGTGATCTGTTCATGACGAGCCTGATTTTTTAAAGTCACTTTATGAGGTAAATCAAAGCCTGTGATGGCGCTGTTATTATCATCAGCAGCAAAAACATCGGTTAAATTGCGAGCTGCCCCTTCAAATAAAACTTTAGCTGCATCGTGCTGAATGTAGGCGCCAGCAACAAGTTCTGGGTGTTTACCAAATGGTGTTCCCTCTTTTGTTAACCAACTTAGGCGAGGTGTATTAGCAAACTGTGCTGATTTTTCAAAACTTCGTACTTTTTCACGCTTTGGCGTATGAATGGTAATAAAACCAACCGCGCCACGTTCAGCCGCGTGACGACTTTTTTCCGCGCCAGAGCCAATATGAGCGCCTTCTTCAGACGGTAAATCGTCAGGCCTGCCTGACAACGCGACAACGATCTTTCCTTTAACATCAATATTCTGATAGTCGTTATAGCCGAACTCTTTAGAGATAACACCATAACCAACGAAAACGGTTGCAGCAGTAATTGCTGTTTCACTTTCAGTACTAGAGCCTGACATTAAAAATTCACGGCCATAAGCAAGCTCTATATCACCCGACATACCATGAACGGTTGCGCTTCCTGTGCCGTCAACTAAATAGCTTTTACGAAAAGTAACTTGTTGCTCGAAACCTTGGGAGTTTGCCCCAAGACTTTCTCCCATTGGTACTAAATTTAATTGCTTAAAATAGGATTTCACGTAATTGGCAGCAATTTGATAACCTGCACTACCGGTATCTCTACCTTGCAAAGTATCATCTGCTAAAAACTCAATATGCGCTTTAATATTCGCTTCATTAACTTGGCTAGAGACAGGTTCAGTATGGCTCTCTACAGGCATTTCCTGCTCATTACAGGCAGCAAGAGCCAAAGCAGGCAAGACAATTAAACCAAATAGCTTGGCGGTTTTAAGCAGGGATAATTTCATGATGTTCTCTTGCTCTTTTATTTTTATATTTTTTTAAAAGTATTCAGCTATTGATAATGCTGAATACTTACTAATAATCTGGCAAACACTATATCGACTGATACCGAAAAAAACTAGCGAACCATTTTAATTACAAAACAATAAACTTAACAAAATGTTGCAATAACTTTGCATAATAAAACTTAACTCTCGAGAATAGGGACCCCTGAATAACGCTTTACATGCTCCATCACCATATAGGTATGGGTTTGCGACACGCCCGGTAATTCAACAATAATGCCCAGCAGCTTTCGAAACGCGTCCATATCTTCAAAACGCAACTGTAGTAAATAGTCAAAGCCACCGGCAACCATATGACACTCTGCAACTTCCTTAATTTTAATAACTTGCACCCTGAAATCATTAAAAACATCTGCGGTAGTTCGATCTAAAGTCACCTGAATAAAAGCAGACATGCCGTACTTTAGTTTACTGGCATTTAAAAATGCACCATAGCGTTCAATGTAACCGTCTTGCTCAAGGCGCTTCACCCGTTCTAAACATGGACTAGCACTTAAGTTAACTTTTTTAGATAGTTCACTGTTTGAAATTCGACCATTTTTTTGTAAAACGTCTAAAATTGTTAAATCAATTCGGTCTAAATTTTTGATTTTATCTTTATTCATAAGCAGTGTTTTTTATGGTTAAAATAAGAAATTACAGGATAATTTATCGTAAAAACCCAAAATACACCAACACATTCTGTGAGTTATTCATTAAAATGCGCAGCTACTATTGTATTCAAATTCAACTCAAACCAATAAATGAGGAGTTACTATGCTATTTAACGGCACACTCAACAATGTCAGCACAATACGTCAAACCATTCGTGATAATTATCGCGCAGACGAAAATACTATATTAGAAAAATTGCTGCCAATTGCCGAAATTAGTGTAGATGCGAAATCTCGTGCTTGGGAATATGCCCGCAACCTAGTGGTTAATATTCGTAAAGACCAAGTTGGCAAAGGTGGAGTTGATGCACTACTTAACGAGTTCTCACTTTCAACGGAAGAAGGTGTAGTACTTATGTGTTTGGCAGAAGCATTATTGCGTGTGCCAGATAAACTAACTGCTGATGACTTAATTCGAGATAAGTTAGCCGAAGGTGATTGGAGTTCACACATTGGCAATAGCGACTCGTTATTCGTAAACGCTTCTTCATGGGGTTTATTGCTTACCGGTAAGCTTGTTAACTACACTGACAACAACAAACAAAGCCAATTTGGGTTGCTGAAAAAAACAGTTGGTCGTTTAGGTGAGCCAGTAATTCGCAAAGCGGTTCGTTACGCGATGAAAATAATGGGCACCCAATTCGTCATGGGCCATACAATTCAAGGCGCTATTGAACGAGCCATTGATGTTGAAGCGAAAGGTTACACCTATTCGTACGACATGTTAGGCGAAGGCGCAAGAACTATGCCTGATGCCGACCGTTATTTTAACAGTTATATGAATGCGATTGACGCCATAGGTGTTGCAGCTAAAGGTAAAGGGCCAGAAAAAAGCCCTGGTATCTCAATTAAGCTTTCGGCTATTCATCCACGTTATGAATTTTCTCATCGTGAACGTGTTATCGAAGAAATTATTCCGCGCCTGAAAGAATTAGCTTTGGCGGCAAAAGCCTACAATATTGGCTTTACTGTTGATGCTGAAGAAGCCGACCGTTTAGATATTTCATTAGATATCATCGAAGCAGTATTCTTAGATAAAGACCTTGATGGTTGGAATGGTTTTGGCATTGCGGTACAAGCCTATCAAAAACGTGGTATTGATGTTATTGAGTGGGTGCGCGACTTAACAATACAAGCTCGCCGCCAAATGATGGTGCGCTTAGTGAAAGGTGCTTATTGGGATAGTGAAATTAAGGAAGCACAAGTAGAGGGTTATCACGACTTTCCAGTGTTTTCGCGCAAACCATCAACCGATGTTTCTTATCAAGCCTGTGCGAAAAAATTACTTGAGTATCGCGACACTATTTTTCCACAATTTGCCACGCATAACGCATACACAGTTGCTACAATTTTGGAAATTGCTGGTAACGCTCAAGGGTATGAATTCCAACGTTTACACGGTATGGGCGAATCATTATATGACCAAGTCGTTAATGGCAAAGGCGCTCAGTGTCGCGTTTATGCACCTGTTGGTGAGCACTCAGATCTACTTGCATACTTAGTACGTCGATTACTTGAAAATGGTGCCAACAGCTCATTTGTTAACAATATTGTTGATGAAAATATTCCAGTAGAGTCATTATTAGCCGATCCTGTTGAAACGGTTCAGGCGTGGCAAAATAAGTACAACCCACAAATTCCACAGTCAATTGAAATATACCAACGCGAACACAATGTTGGCCGCATTAATTCAAAAGGTATCGACTTAACGACAATTGACGAATTAACGGACATGCGCAATAACGTTAATACTTGGTTCGATAAAGCTTCTAAATCACCTGTTGTTGAAGATGCTCAAGCGGTAACAAACCCTGCAAACTTCAATGAAGTTATTGGCTATATCAAACACGCTGATGAAGCCGATATGCAAGCCATTGTTGAGCGCGCTGACAACGCCTTCGCGAACTGGTCGGCAACACCTGTTACTGAGCGTGCAGCAATACTACTTAAAACCGCTGACGCGTTAGAAACACATCGTGATGAATTAATTGCCCTATGTACTAAAGAAGCCGGTAAAACCATTCCCGACGGGGTTGCTGAGGTGCGTGAAGCGGTAGATTTTTGTCGTTACTACGCTGCCCGTGCAGAAGAGTTATTAGCTGATGGTACGTTAGAGTCACGCGGCGTAGTACTTTGTATTAGCCCATGGAATTTCCCGTTAGCAATTTTCTTAGGGCAAGTTTCAGCAGCCATTGTTGCTGGTAATACTGTGGTAGCAAAACCTGCAGAGCAAACCAGTTTAGTAGCGCTTCGTACCATTGAAATTATGCACGAGTGCGGATTACCAACCAGTGTTGTAGAGCCTGTTATTGCTCGTGGTAGTAAAGTTGGACAAACCATAGTGCCTGATGAACGTATTCAAGCCATTATGTTTACTGGCTCGACTGAAACTGGTAGCTGGATTTCACAAAAATTAGCAGAACGTAATGGCGACCCTGTTCCTCTTATTGCGGAAACAGGCGGACAAAACTGTATGATTGTTGACTCAACAGCATTGCCTGAGCAAGTGGTTGACGATGTTGTCGCGTCGGGCTTTCAAAGTGCCGGGCAGCGCTGTTCTGCTTTACGCGTGCTCTTCGTGCAAGAAGACGTTGCTGACAAAATTATCACCATGATCAAAGGCGCAATGCAAGAGTTGCACATTGGCGACCCTGCATTTTTAAGTACTGATGTTGGCCCTGTGATTGACAAAAAAGCACTTGGCGCTTTAAACGAGCACGTTGATTATTTACGAGATAACGGCCAACTTCATTACGCCTGTAAAGCACCAGCATTGAATAACAGCATAGGCGAAGATCAACATAACTTTTTTGTGCCACGACTTTATGAAATTAGCGACTTATCAGTCTTGAAAAAGGAAGTATTTGGTCCAATTGTGCACGTTATTCGTTACCGCGCCGACCAATTAGAGAACGTTATTGAACAAATTAATGGCACAGGTTTTGGTTTAACTATGGGTATTCACACCCGAATTGAAGAAAAAAGCCGCTACCTTGCTGCCCGCTCACGTGCTGGTAATGTTTATGTTAACCGCAATATGATTGGCGCTGTAGTTGGTGTTCAACCGTTTGGTGGTCGTGGATTATCAGGTACAGGTCCTAAAGCAGGTGGTCCTATGTATTTAACTCGCTTGGTCAAAGACAAGGTAAGCGTTGCTGACGTTGCTATGCCAGAAGAAATGGCAAAAGTACTGAATGCGGATATTGCTGAAGCGTCTGCAAACACCAATACCGTTGAGCAACAAGTACGTAATGCCAAAGGCAATGAAGTAAAGTGGAGCTTTACGTCATTAAACGACAAAGTATCAATTATTCGCCAATTACTAGCTCAGCTTGCTACCAACAAAGCCATAATCGCTCAAGAGGGTGAATTAGCAGCCACTTTAACCGCATTACGTGCGCAGTTATTATTGATAGAAAAGCGCTTAGCAATGCCAACGGTGCTGCCGGGACCAACGGGTGAGTCAAACATTTTACATCTAGAGTCGCGTGGTACTTTAGCCTGCGTTCGTTGTAAAGATACACCGTTTGAGTTTTGGATGATGTCAGTGGTTTCGGCATTAAGTGCAGGTAACTGTGTTGTGGCATTAGTCGACAAGCAATATCTTACTGAAGCCAATGCCATTGCACAGCTGTTAATTGCCGCAGGTTTGCCACGGTCAGTATTCCAAGTAGTGACGCTAGGTAATTTGCCAACCTTACTAAACACACCTGCCTTAGCCGGTGCCGTTATTGATAATGCAAGTCCGCTTAAGAAGCTTGTTGGTGAAACCATTGCTGCAAGAAAAGGTGCTATTTTACCGTTAATAACGGCTTATACGAATAAAAGCTTGTTTGAACGTATGGTGACTGAGAAAACAGTAACAATCGACACAACAGCAGCAGGCGGTAATGCCTCGTTAATGACAATGGAATCAAATGTCGGCTAAGTTCTAAATATCGACATGATGAAAATAACGCTATGATATAAAAATAAAAACCGCGAGTAATTTACCATTACACGCGGTTTTTTATTGTGCTTTTATAAAAAACAATCTGTAATTCAGCTAACTTTTACTCACTAAAAACTTCTCAATTTCATCACCGGGTAAAGGTTTAAAAAAATGATAGCCTTGGCCGTAATTGCAACCCATTTTGGTAATTAATGTCGCATCAGCTTTATTCTCAATGCCCTCACCAACCGTAGCCATATTTAAATTAGCTGCCAAATCGATAATGGTTTTGATAATTGCTTGATGATTATCACGCTCATGTACATTACTGATAAATGAACGATCAATTTTAAGCACATCCATTGGGAAGCGGTGTAAGTAACTCAAACTTGAATATCCAGTACCAAAATCGTCTAATAATATTTTAACGCCCATTTTTCTCAACGCTCGCATGTTATCAAGCACAATATCATTATTTTCTAATAATGCGCGCTCAGTGAGTTCAACACGAACTTGATGGGGCTGCACACCAGTTTTTTCAATAATCGCTTTAATATCTTGCGGTAAACTTAAACTAAAGAAGTGATTACAATACAAGTTACAACTTACGTAAAGGTGCTCTAAACCTGTCCGTTGTTGCCATACTTTTAGTTGCCGACAAGACTTTTCTAGTATTTGCATATCTATCGCCATCACTAAATTAGTTTCTTCAGCAAGTGGAATAAAGTCATTAGGGTAAACAAAACCTCGGGTTTTGCTTTGCCAGCGGGCTAACGCCTCAAAACCAATAATTTTTTCGTCAGATAAGCGTACGATAGGCTGAAAATAAGGTTCAAATTCTTGTTGAACAATAGCCTCTCGAATATCCGTTTCCAGTGACAAGGCATTTTGCACTTTCTTATGCATGCTTGAATCAAACACCTCATAGCGCCCTTTGCCTTTATCTTTCGCATGATACATAGCAATATCAGCATCTCGCAACATGGTATCAGCTGTGTCGTATCGGTCATTATTGAATAACATGCCAATGCTAGTGCCAATAAATACAGATTGATTTTCAATAATAAACGGCGATGACAACAACTCAGTTATTCTTTTCGCAATTTCATAGGCTTCGTCATTACTTTCTAAGTCTTCAACTAAAATAACAAATTCGTCGCCGCCAAGACGGGCAACAGTATCCTTATCTCTAACAACGTCAACTAAGGCGACAGCGATTTCTTTTAATAAACTATCGCCAGCATGATGACCTAAACTATCGTTAACCACCTTAAATCGATCAAGATCTAAAAATAAAATGGCAAACTTTGCTTCACGTCGACGTTTATTACAGGCAATGGCATGATTTAATAAATCAATAAACACTGCTCGATTAGGCAAGCCTGTCAATGCATCGTGTGAAGCTGCATGCTTAAGTTTTTCTTGTACGGCTTTACGTTGTTTAATTTCTTCTTCGAGGGCAACGGTACGCAGTTTAACTTGATGTTCAAGCAGTTCATGAGCTTTACGTTCATAATCTGCAATTTCACGACGCTTAATGGCAGATGCAACATGACGAGAAACAAAACGCAATAACTCGGCATCTTGCTCAGTAAAGAAAATGGACTGTTGATAGCTTTGCAAGACCATAGCGCCTAGTACTTCACCTGAATGAATTAATGGCACACCAAGCCATGAAACCACTTCTGCCTGCGCGCTAACAAGTTTATCCTCTAGGTATAGTTTTTTAATAGCAGCTTGATCTAACAACACCGTTTCTGCGCTTTTTAGTACCAGTTCAGTCAGGCCTTTTTTAGCTTTGCGAGGTTGATATTCTTTAACGACATGTTTAGGCGACTGATCAAGATAGTAGCTAAAATAAATTTCATCTGTTACATGGTTGTATTTAGCAATATAAAAATTCTCGGCGTTAATCAGCTGACCAACAATGTTGTGCACCATATTGTAAAAGGTTTCAATATCAAGACTAGGATCGTTAGTTAGCTCTGAGATTCGATACAAGGATTCTTGCAATAACTCTGACTTTTCACGGTCACGAATTTGCTGCATTAACTCTCGTGTACGAGCATCTACTGCTGATTGTAGTCTTTCTCTATCTTGTACACGTGTTAATGCGGTAACTATATGTTGGGCGGTAAATGCTAGAAGATCACATTCTGCTTCTTGATAGCGTGTTGCTGCAGAATAGCTTTGTACTGCCATTACACCAATAACAAAACCTTCATGCATCAATGGAACGCCAAGCCAATCAATACCTGCGGTGCCAATAGATTTTATTTTTTGTTCTTGTTCTAACTTGGCAATTACTTCCGGTGTAGCTAATAAAGGTGCACCTGTTTCTATCACATAACTGGTCATTGACCCTTTAAATCGACTTAACGGATAAACACCTTTCTCCATATCATCTTTTTCGTCAACATGGTAAACCAACTCGAGTGTTGCTAACGTTTGATCATATAAGACGATATAGAAATTATTGGCACTCATAATTGAGGCAATTGATTGGTGAACTTGAGTGAAAAAAGTATCGAGATTAGCACAATCTGTAGATAACTGATTGAGTTTTAATAGTGCCGTATAGCGATCCTGTAATTTCTGAAATTTTTTCAGTAAATTAATTGATTCTTTTGCTAAACCTGAAGTATCAGAAGATTCCAAAGTACCTGCCAATGTTTTCACCACAATAGTTTTATATGGTAGCCATTAATACGCCATCAGCGTAATAGATAAAAATATTAAGAGTCAAAAATTTCAATGCTTAGTTAATAGATATATTGAGTCGCACCGAAATTATTGATACATCATAAGCTAAATACTCTCACTGCCAAGAACAATACAAAACTGTGCATATGAATAATTTAGCGCGAAGTTAATTTCTCACCTAAACCCAAAAAAGTAAAGCACTTACTAATAGTAAGCTATTTAAAACAATAATTTTTTTACTTAAAGCTTTAGGTTATCACAACTAAAATAGCAGCCTACTATTTTAGTTGATTTCAATAACAACTGAGAATTAATTGTTCAGCTTTTGTGCGTCAGCAACCTCAGCTTTATTGCCACATACTCCTGCCTGTTTATCATCACGATAAAAGCGAATATCAATACAATCTTGTTGGTATCTACGCTCTAATTCTGTGCGAATTAAAGGTTTGTTTTTAGCATTAACAATTTGCTTGTGTAACGACTGACATTGCTGAACCTGCTCGGAAGCCAATGTTACATCTTCACAAATATTATTATTAGAACTACACCCTGAAAAAAATAATACACCGGAAACCATCAAAACTAACTGTTTCATCATTTACTTCACTTATATTGCTAAAAATTAATTTTTAATTAAAGAAGTGGCTACAGACCATTACGGAAAACTTTACCGCTTAGATTATTGTTATCGTCCACTTCCCTTTAGTTTGAGTATATAATACGTAAAAATAAAGACTAAGTATTAAATATTATTGCCCGAGGGGAAAATTATGCAAGTACAGGTAGTGGATTACCGCGCTAGCGATGCACCACAAAAATTCGTAGAGAGTTTACGCAACACAGGTTTTGGTGTACTAACAAACCACCCTATTCAGCAGTCGTTAGTAGAAAAAATATATCAAGATTGGTATACATTTTTTACTCATGAAGATACAAGTGCATTTGCTTTTGATCCAGAAAAACAAGATGGATATTTTGCTCCTGAAATTTCTGAAACTGCAAAAGGTCATACCAAAAAAGATATTAAAGAGTATTATCACATCTACCCATGGGGGCGTATTCCAACTCAGTTAAAAGAAGATATTTTAAATTACTATAAAATGGCATCAGACCTCGCTAGTGAATTATTAGATTGGGTAGAAAAGCACAGCCCTGCTGAGGTAGCTAAACACTATTCTGAGCCACTTTCTAATATGATTATGGACACGCCAAATACATTACTACGTGTATTACACTACCCTCCTTTTGATGGCACAGAAGAGCCAGGAGCAATACGAGCTGCTGCCCATGAAGACATTAACTTACTAACCATACTACCGGCAGCAAATGAACCTGGCTTACAAGTGCAGCAACAAAATGGTGAGTGGGCTGATGTGCCATGTGACTTTGGCAGCTTGATAATTAACATTGGCGACATGCTACAAGAAGCCTCGCAAGGTTATTTCCCTTCGACAAGTCACCGAGTGATCAATCCAACGGGAGCAAGTTCAAGTAAGTCACGTATATCTTTACCGCTATTCTTGCACCCAAGAAGTGAAGTTGTACTTTCTGATAAACACACCCAAGAAAGCTACTTACTAGAAAGATTAAGAGAACTTGGTGTTAAATAACTGAGTTGTAAATTAAGTATCGATTAAGTCGTACGTAATTTACTGATTCCGTTTATAAGTAAGCTATTAAAAAAGCCATCACATTGTGATGGCTTTTTACGTTTTACTTTACTAGATACACACTCTACAAAGTGCCACCTTTAAGGCTATCTAATACTGGCGCTTCTGTTTGCTGAACTTGCTTCTTACGTCTAAATAGCGACTTAATATCTTCAATTATCATATATAAACAAGGAATAAGTACCAAAGTTACAATCGTGGCAAATAGCACACCAAAAGATAATGACACCGCCATTGGTATTACAATCTTAGCTTGCGCACTTACTTCAAAGAAAATAATCGGAACTAGACCTATAAATGTCGTAATTGAAGTCAGCATAATCGCTCTAAAACGCTTAGTGCCTGCATGCATTACTGCATCTTTCAATCGCTCTCCACGTTTTCGAGCATTATTAACATAATCTACCATCACTAAGGAGTCATTAACTACAACACCAGCAGCAGCTAATATACCCATCACAGACAAGGCGCTTAAATCCATTCCCAAGATAAAGTGACCTAATACCGCACCAATAATACCAAATGGGATAACCACCATAATCATGGTCGCTTGCGAGTATGACTTCAATGGTATCGCCAATAACGAGAAGATGATTAATGAAGAAATAACAAAATCACGTAATTGGTTACTAGCACTTTCCATTTCCTCTTGAATACTGCCCGATACTTCACTTTTCACTTGCGGGTATTTTCTTAATAACTCAGGAATGAAATTGTCGCGAATATCTTTTGCCACTTTAAACGGCTCGACCTGTTCGGCGTCAACACTCGCCCAAACATTAATAGTACGATTGCCATTTTCGCGACGAATACGTGTCACACCCTCTTGTAATGTTATAACGGCAAGCTCTGACAATGGTAACTCTGCACCGTTAGGTGCTTGAATCATAACATCATCAACATGGCCAACAGAGCTTCGTTGATCAAGTGGGTAACGCACCATCACTTTTATTTCTTCGCTATCACGTAAAATACGTTGTGCTTCCAGACCATAGAAACTGTAACTCACTTGTGAGGCAATTTCAGCCAAACTTAGATCTAAGCTATATGCTAATGGTTTTAACTCAAACTGTACTTCCTTAGCGCTAGTTTGACGGCTATCATTGACATCACCAATGCCTTTTAACGAATTTAATTTAGCTTTTAACTCTTTCGCAGCTGCTAATAAATCAGCATCATCTTTACTCTCTAATCTAAAGGCAATATCGCCATCATCTCGGCCACCACCAAATAGGTTATCGCCAATAGTTAATGACTTAACTCCTGGATAATTAGGAATAGCTTCTCGCCACATATCAGCAAGTTCAAAGGTATTGATAGGTCTTTGCTCAGGAACAACCAATTTCACCATTAACTGGCCACTGGTTCTGCTGCGTAAATCAACCTGCATATCCGAAATCATTGAATTGCCGTATTTAACTTCGATGTCTTTATCTATACGATTAATAACACCCTGAATATTTAATAAGGTATCTAAAGTTGCTTTTTCTGAAGCGTCAACATTCATCTCCACTGATACACGAGGGAAGTCATGCGGAATTTTTGGCTGACCAACAAAGCGCACAAAACCACCTGCAAATAAACCGGCACTAATTAGCATTAAACTAATAAAGAACATCAATACTCCATAACGATATTCAAGAAATAAAGCTAATGATGGACGATATACTTTCTCGATAAACACTTTTAAATTGGTATCTACCCATGCTCTTAATCTATCTAATGGGTTTTTAGGATTGAATTCCTTAATTTTCATTTTCACTAAATGCGCCGGAAGTATAAGTTTCGACTCAATTAATGAGAAAATTAAACAAAGGATGACCACTGAGCCAATGGCTTTACCAAATGCGGAAGATGGACCTTCACCAAAAAGGAAAGGCAAAAATACGGCTATCGTGGTTAAAACACCAAAGGTTGCAGGCATCGCTACACGCTTGACACCACGAATAACATTGTCAGTACTATGGCCATGCTCTTCAATTTCATCATGGGCACTTTCTCCCATAACTATGGCATCATCAACCACAATACCTAACACTAAAATAAAGGCGAATAAGCTAATAACATTGATAGTTACATTGATAAATTCTAAAGGCATGAATAACAACGTACCTAAGAAACATACCGGCAAACCCATCATTACCCAAAAGGCCAAACGAACACGTAAAAATAACGCCAGCATCAAAAATACTAATACTGCACCACTTTTCATGTTATCTACCATCATGTTTAAGCGACCTTCAAGGTAATATGTCATATCTACCCATGTTTCTAGCTTAACACCTGTTGGTAAAACGTCTGCTTTTTTCTCAACGTACTCTTTAACAACTTCAGCTATATTGGTGATGCTTTGGTTATCAGCCGCACCAATAAATAAAGTTACTGAATTTTTACCATTAAATTTAGAATATTGCAGACCTTCTTCAAAGCCGTCAATAATGGTCGCAACTTCACCTAACAGGATACGTGTACCATCTTCTAAAGTTACTACTGGAATTTGCTCAAATTCATGACCACGATAAGCCTGATTTTCTACACGAAGATTGATATAGCCATTTTCAGCACGAATTTGTCCAGCAGACATATTACGTGAATAACTACGTACAGCATTGGCAATATCATTAAAACTCAAACCATATTCACGAAGTTTGTCTTTGCTTACTTCTACAGAGATCTCATAATCTAAGCCGGTGAATAATTCTGAGATATTAATAAACGGTAATTGCTGAATTTCATTGTGAACCTTTCGACCTAACTCCTTCAGTTCACCATTAGTTAAGTCACCATACAAGCTAATGTACATGACTTCTTGACGAAACTTTTCACGTTCAACTTTTATTCTTTCCATGCCATCAGGAAAACTCGAAATGGAATCAATCGCCGACTTAACTTCTTCTAAAACGACTTGTGGATCATAGTCTAATTCAACTTCAAACCAACCATTAGAGTAACCGCGATTAGAATAAGTAATAACACGTTTGAGGCCTTGAACTGTTTCCAATGCCTCTTCAATTTTAATAGTGATCCCTTCTTCAACTTCCTGTGGTGCTGCTCCTGGATATGGCGCAGCATAAGAAATCCAGTTAATTTTAACTTGCGGGAACATCTGCTTATTAATGGTTTGAATGGTTAAAAAGCCACCCACTAAAATAAAAATCATTAATAAATTAGCGGCAACACTATTACGGGCAAACCAAGCAATTAAGCCTTTATTGGTATCAATAGTATGATCTATTTCAGCCTTTTTCTCCGGTGCAACAGTTGTCATAACTATTCTCCTGAACCACTATCATTTAACGCAACTTGAGTATCGCTGTCAGCGTTATCAACTTGTTCTTCTTCACTTTCTTCTTGTTTGTCACCAATTAGTGCTAGTTTCATTCCATCAATAGGGTAATCAAGTGCAGAAACAATCAATTGATCGCCATTAGCTAAACCATTCGACACAATAACATTTCGACCGTCTTGGCGAACGATATCAATTTCTGCATAATGCAATTTAGACTCGCTGTCCATAATTGCAACTCGGTTATTATCAACTAAATGGCGAGGAATACTTGTTGCTTGAGCAATTTCTAACCCTAAGATTTTTGCAGTAACATAAGAGCCAAAACGAACAGGTGTCTCATCTTTACGTTCAACCAATGCGTATGGGTCATGAATTTCAGCAACTAGATAACTCATTCTGCTCTTGTTATCAATTACCCCTTCACTTCTTGCTATCTTTGCAGGCCAAACCATTTCTCGACCAGCAAAAGTACCAATTAGATTAACCTCCGCACCTTCACCTTGCGCTACCAAAAATTCAAGTTGGTTATCAGCAACTGGTAAACGCACTTCTGCAATTGATGTACTTAATAATTTACCAACCATGCTGCCCATCGCAACAAAAGAACCTAAGCCAACATTTCGGCTTTCAATCATTGCATCATAAGGTGCTCTAAGCTCCGTGCGCTCTAAATTACGCTTAGCTCTTAACACAGATGCTTGTGCTGCTTTTACACGGGCAAGCTCTTGTGCTAATTGAGGTTTACGCAAACTTAATTCAGTTGGAGAAGTGTTAGTAATACGTTTCCATTCTTGTTCAGCTACTCGACCTTGTGCTCGTTCTGTTTCTAGAGCTGCTCTCGCAGACGCCATATTCGCTTCAGCATCAATTAATGCTGCTTCATAATCATTAGGGTCAATGCGTGCTAATAATTGCCCCTTTTTAACAAAACCACCGCGTACAAAAGTATCCGACAACTCAACAATTTGGCCATTAACTTGTGCGACGATTTCAGTTTCATACTTAGGTTTAACAACACCGTAAGACTCAACTTGTAATGTCATTGGCATAACTGAAATCGGTTCAACAGCCACAATAGGTGTATTATCAACTTCTTCTTTTTCTTCAGGTGGTTTCTTCATGCTTGAAAAAAGCATAAACATTAAAAAGCCTGCAATTAAAATGACAATAGGTATGAATATCTGTTTTTTCCGTGTCACTGTAACGTCCTCGCAAAGTATAAATTTTATAATAATTAGTATAATTGCATACAGGATACCGAAATCACTGGCTACAAAAACTAACAAAGATGTAAATGCTTGTTACAAAATCCACGCCGCTTTTATGGAAAGGGCTTCAATTAATTTAAAAGCGTTAAATTACAATAAGTTAATAAAAAAACATTTAACCTATAAAATAAAAAAGCCACAAAATAAATGTGACTTTTATAACAAGTTAGTGGTTTTCACCAAATAGTTAAACTTTTATAAATATCTTTCGTCGATATAACCAATAAAGTAAAAGCCATTGTGTAAATAGCATAAAAATAATACCAGCTAGTACTCGCCAATTTTCACTAAACAACGCAATAACACCACCAAACAAGCTTTCACTAATGTATTGCCAACTAACAATGCTTGATGCCAGGTAAATTAGAATTGAATTACAGCCAATAACAGCCCAGAATTTCGCAAACCTTGTAAGCTTTAATACATCAAAAAGATAATAAAAGATCACTAAGAGTAAACAGCTGTAACCTACGGTTACCAAAACGAAAGAGCTAGTCCATAAGGTCTTATTAATTGGCAGAAGAATATTCCAGCTAAACCCGATAGCCAGAGATATAAATGAAAATATGAGTAGCCTTATTATCAAAGTCAACGGTTCAAGCTTGAAACGCATCATCAAACGGCCAACAAAAACACCTGCTAGGGCATTAACAATTGAGCCTAAATTCGATAAGACACCTTCAGGATCAATTGCCAAATTTTGATAACTTACACCGGGGAGAAACACGTCATCAAACCAAACATTCAAAGCGCCATTGGCGCTATAGTCACCAGCTCCGTAACCTGAAATATCAATAAAAGCGAGCAGCAACCAGTAACCAATTAAAATGCCTACTGCAATAAGCCATTGTCCTTTTTCACTAACATACCAACACAACATCGCAGCAACAAACCATGCAATACCAATACGCCCTAATACGCTAGCAAAGCGTATATCTTCCAATTGCATTGGAATGCCCGCTCCCCAACCATGGTTGTACACTACGCCCAGTAAACACAGCAACAATAAACGATTAATACTGTTACTAATTAATGTCTTTCTTTTTTCTGACGAGTAGTGATTTATTGGTTTTGCGGCAATCCCTAAACTTACGCCGGCAAGAAATATAAATAGTGGAAAAATAACATCATATGCTGTTATGCCATGCCAACTAGAATGTTGCATTTGTAACGATAATGACTGTAGCCACGGCCAACCGGTTATAAGAAATAATGCTGCGAAAATTCCTTCTGCACCAAGGATCCAAATCATATCAAAGCCTCGTAATGCATCGACTGATAAAATTCTTTGTGGTTGGCTAGCCTGATTACTTTGCGCCGGAGGCATAGCTGATGTTTCTTTTCTCTTCATTTCCTTTTAACTCCTCAATTAACTTAAAACAGTAGCTTTATTTGATGAGTAACTTATGACTTAAAAAACCAACAAGACAGCGCTGTCATTTGTTTTTAAATATACTAATCATTAAAAGGTTAAATAGCAAATTAGCTAAGTATTAGTATCAAAACGTACCGTTACATTTTGTTATGAAATAAACCACATAAGCACTTGTACCTAAAAGCAAATAGCTTATATTAAAGTATCTAAAAGAGGAGCGCGTATGTTGTCTAAAATTAGTGCATTTTTTCAGTCACTATCGGAAACCGAAAATAACCCGGCAGAAGAAATAAGCTTAGAAATAGCCTGCAGTGTGTTGTTATGTGAAGTTATGCTTGCTGACGGCCAGCTTGACAAGTCAGAGCAAGAAAAGCTCAATGATATTATTTCTAGTCACTTTCAGCTAACTGAACAAGAAGTGCAAGAAATTGTTAAACATGCATTATTGTTATGTGAAAATGCCACCGACTTTTATCAGTTCACATCAAAAATTAATGAAAATTATAGCCTTGATCAGCGAATTAAAATGCTAGAACTATTATGGCAGGTTGCTTATGCCGACGGCGAGTTAGCTAGTATTGAAGAGCATATTATTCGAAAAATCGCTGACTTATTACATTTACGTCACAGCGAATACATTCAGACCAAATTAAATAGCCGGGCGAAATAGCATCACGGCAAGAAAACCTAGCCTTAGTATGGAAAATTATAGTTAACTCGCCCGTAAATCGGTTATTATAGCCGCAAGTTAACTGACCCAAGAAACCACATGGCAAGCATCGGCAAATACAATACCCTTCCTGTTGTCGCAATAAATGACAATGGCGCCTATTTAAATGCAAATGAGTTAGGTGAAATACTACTACCTAATCGCTTAGTACCTGAACATTGCCAAGTTGGCGGTGAAATTAAAGTATTTATTTATTTAGATACTGCTGATCGCATTGTTGCGACAACTGAAAAACCACTCGCGGAAGTTGATCAGTTTGCTTCTCTAAAAGTTGTGCAAGTAAATAAAATGGGTGCATTTTTAGACTGGGGCTTACCGAAAGATTTACTAGTTCCATACAACCAGCAACACAATGAAATGGAAGTTGGTAAGTATTATTTAGTACGAATATTTTTAGATTTAAAAACCAATCGTTTGGTTGCTTCAAGCAAGCTCGATAAATTCATCGATATTTGGCCTGCTGAATATCAACGATGGGATAAGGTAAAACTTACCATAGGTACGAAAACTGATTTAGGTTTTAAGGCTATTATTAACGACCTACACTGGGGTTTACTTTACGATAATGAAATATTTAAACCATTACGCATTGGTAAAAAAATAACAGGCTATATAAAACAAGTACGTGAAGATGGCCGAATTGACTTGTCACTTACTCGTCCAGGTGAAGGCAAGGTAAAAGACTTTAGCGATAAATTATTGGCACATATTGCAGAGCATGATGGCTTTAGTCCATTACACGATAAAAGTGATCCTGAATTAATCAAACGCACTCTGGGCGTAAGTAAGAAAACCTTTAAAGCTACAGTAGGCAATTTACTAAAAAAAGGGAAAATAACCATTGAAGCGAACGGTATTCGACTAAAATAGTACTTAAATTTATAGAGCATTAGACAATAAAAAAGCCCTAACGGGCTTTTTTATTTTTACTTTCTAGGTTTTAGCTACTGTGTACCACCAACGGTCATTTCATCAATTTTTAAGGTCGGTTGCCCAACACCAACCGGCACACTTTGGCCATCTTTACCACAAACACCAACACCAGCATCAAGTTTTAAATCATTACCAACCATGCTAACTTTTTGCATTGCCTCAGGACCACTACCTATCAAAGTCGCTCCCTTAATTGGCGAGGTAATTTCGCCATTTTCAATTAAATAAGCTTCTGAACTAGTAAAAACAAACTTTCCAGAAGTAATATCCACTTGCCCACCTGCAAAATTAGGTGCGTAAATACCTTTTTTAACCGATTTAATAATATCTTCAGGTTTATGTTCGCCTGCTAACATATAAGTATTAGTCATACGTGGCATAGGTAAATGTGCATATGATTCACGTCGACCATTACCTGTTGGCTTAACGCCCATCAGGCCAGCATTATGCTTATCTTGCATGTAGCCTTTAAGAATACCCTTTTCAATTAAGACATTGTATTGACCTGGCGTGCCTTCATCATCAATACTTAATGAACCTCGACGATTTTCCATAGTGCCGTCATCAACAATAGTGCATAGCTCTGATGCCACTTGTTGGCCTACACGGCCTGAAAATGCCGATGAACCTTTACGGTTGAAATCACCTTCTAAGCCATGACCAACTGCCTCATGTAATAATACGCCTGGCCAACCTGCACCAAGTACAACCGGCAATAAACCTGCTGGCGAATCAATGGCAACTAAATTCACTAACGCTTGCCGAACCGCTTCTTCAGCATAAGTTAAATAGCGCGGTTTGTTGTGTTCAAGTTCAAAAAAGTAACTATAATCAGTACGCGCACCACCACCAGCACTGGCTCGCTCTCGCTTGCCATTTTCTTCAACCAATACTGAACAATTAAGTCTAACTAGAGGGCGTATATCCGTCGCGTAAGTACCATCACTTGCCGCTACTAAAATTTTCTCATAAACACCTGAAAGATTAACTATCACTTGTTTTACGCGCTTATCAACACTACGAGCGTGCGCCTCAACTTCATGAAGCAAGGTGATTTTTTGCTCTTGCGGCAAACTTGCTAATGGATCAAGTGCTTTATATTGCTCTTTATTAACTTGTAAGCTCTTACTACCAAAAACTTGCACACTAGCTGATTTTTCAGCATTCGCTATACCTTTAGCAGCATCGGCAGCCTTTTTTAAGGCTGATGGTGATATGTCATCAGAATAAGAAAAACCGGTTTTTTCACCAGAGATTGCGCGTACACCAACACCACGCTCAATATTATATGAGCCTTCTTTTACTATGCCATCTTCAAGCATCCAAGATTCATGGCTACTGGCTTGAAAATATAAGTCAGCTAAATCAACATTACGCTGATAAATACTATCTAAGGTACTTTTTAAGGTGCTTTGATCAATTTCACTATTGGCTAAGAGCTCTTGCTCAACATTATTCATACGACATCAACTTATTATTAAAACGATTGTGTGCAGCAACAGGCATAGCATTGCGCACCTTAAGTAATTCTTGTTCATTGTAGTCTGCACAGATAATACCTTTTCCAGTATCGCGCTGCGCAATTATTTCACCCCAAGGGTTAATAATAACACTGTGACCCCATGTTTCTCGGCTGTTCAAATGCACACCTTCTTGTCCGGCCGCAATAATATATACTTGGTTTTCTATCGCGCGTGCTCGCAACAAGGTTAACCAATGCGCAGCTCCCGTTACACGGGTAAAAGCACTAGGTACAGTAATAACTTTTGCTCCCTGCTGCGTTAACTGCCTAAATAGTTCAGGAAAACGAAGATCATAACAAATAGACAAACCAACCTTAACGCCAGCAATGTCAACAACTGTTGTTTGTTCGCCTGCTAAAGCATAGCGAGACTCACAATAATTTTTAGCGTTATCTGCAACGGCAACATCAAATAAGTGCAACTTATCATAACTAGCTAATTGCTCACCATTTGGTGAAAACACGATGCATGTATTAGTAAATTTCTCTGCAATTTTTGATAACACGGGAATACTACCAGCGACTAAAAAAACATTGAATTTAACAGCTAATGCCGATAATTTTCTGGTCAGAGATTTCGTCTCTTTTTGCTTTTTAGCTAATGACAATTGGGCTGTGTCTTTTCCACCGAAAAACAAGCAACACTCAGGCAAAACCACAAGTTGCTGGGGTTCATAAGCTAACGTTAAAAGCTGTTTTTCAATTTCTGAAAGGTTTTCCTCTACATCTGTACTTGAGCACATCTGCACAGCGCATAACGGCATCATTTTAGTTAACATCAGACTTATCCATCAATGTTGTCTTTTGGCAGCAAAGTTGGCTCTGGCTGTTCAATGACCGTGGGCGAATTTTCATCTGGAGCATTATCAACAACGGTCGGTGGCGTTGATTGCCCAACGCTAATATTTTGCGTTTTCTTACTCACTTGCTTAAATTGTGGGTCATCTAAATTACCAGTCACTTCAAATTTAATTTCAGCAATAACAGATGATGTAATCACTTCATCAAGTGCAACACCCGCTAAAAATGTAACTGGGTTCAAGGTAGCGATCCAAGCAAGCACAGGCAAACTCGAGGTTAAATTTGGCTTATATGACATACGATAGTCGAGGTCACCATTATTTAAGTTAGTATTGCCAATAATGGTTAAGTCACCTGCAGTGCCTTTCATGCGAACACTGTCGGTATATGCAACGCCATCTTTTACGGTAAAACTACCTTTTAGCTCTCGGTAAAACATACCATCACTAAAAATATCTCTAAAATCAAAGCTCAACTTTCGCACTAAAGATTGCAAGCTTAACAGCGATAAAATGCGAACGCCTTTATCGTCGACATCGGCTAAATAACCATCATCAAACTTAGCGGAAAGATCACCATCGAACCTTGCTAATGCAAAATCATGAGGCCCGCCTTGCCAGCTAACATCATATTCAATAGCAACACCACTATCTTTGATGCTTGAAGCGTAACCAATATTTTCAACTTCTCGGGCAACATTATCAGCGTTTAAATTACCAACAATTTTGGTAAGCGAGTCAGTTTCATTTTTTCGCCACCTGACATCAAAGGCCATATTAGTTTTACCGCGTTTAGCAGTAAACTTGTTCAGCAACAGCGTATCTTCACTTTCTCGTTCAACGGTGAAAGATACTTCACCAAAATCATACAAGCCATATTTACAACTAGCGCAATTCACTTTCATCGCAGGCATATTAGTAAATATCTCATTATTGAGTTGCTGGTCAATGGCTAATACTTCATCTTTACTGGCAATATTGACCGTTGGTACAACATTCTCCGTACTTTCAGCAGACGAGTCTTCGCTATTAATCCCAACAACTCTTTCATCAATATCAGCGTTCGAGACAAGAGCACCCCCGCTATTTTCTTGTTCAGTCACGGTTGATTGCTGTTGACCTGCTAACTGTAAAAAGTCGATATCAACATCGATACCTTGCTGGTGCCAATCTGGGTAAAACTTAGCATTGGCTCTAGCCTCTTTAGCATTTACATTTAATAACCACCAATTTGTTTCTGGTGTAATATCAAAATCAAGATCAGTAAAATCCTGACCATAAACTAATAAATTACCTATACGGCCATTAATTTTATTTGGCGCTGACAATAGTGGCTGAGCAGGCACCTCAATAGTACTATTGTTGTCTGTTTGCAATACCTTGTTATCAACAGGTTCAGGTTCGGTAGCAGCTAATATGTCTAATACCAAAGGTTGCCATTGCTCATAGTCAGCTGACGCCAAATCGGCGGTGATATGAAAGCCTTTAGTTGGAAGCCACAATTGTTGTTTACCTAAAACTAAATGCGCTAACGAAAAGCTAGTTTGCTGATGGTCGAGCAAACCATAAAAATCGACATTGTTTGCAATTTCAGCGGTAATGGTACTATTAGCATCATCGCCAAAGGCGTGAATACTCACCGCAATATTATCTGTAGCCGATTTACTAAAAGGCTCAGGTAACAATAAATTGATATTGTTTAAATCCGAATTAACCTGATAATCATAGCTAAAATCATTGTCGCTGATCTTAAGTGCTAATTGCCCTTGCCAGTTAAATTCGCCATTTACATATTTGACCAAGTCTGCTGGTACTTGTGCTTGCCATTGTTGTTCTTGCCATTGAGCCAGTGTTTCAATAGCAACAAGATAATGTTCAGTTTTCTGCTCTGCTAAAACATTAAGTGTCAAAGGTAAACCCCGCCAATTTAGGGTTACATTGTCAGCTTTAATAATGTCATTATGATATTCCAACTTGCCATTCACCTGAACAAAGTCCATTCTTGGCGCCTGTAAGGCTACTTTGTTGTCGCTAAAATTCACTTGTCCTTTTGCAACAACCGCGTCAGTGTCATTTAATGGCAATATTAAAGAAAAGTCACCGCTAATATCCCCATCAACAACCACTTGTTCAAGTGTAGCACCAACTGAGCTTTGCATTGGACTAGCATCCATTAATGCCGCAACTAACTTAGGGTCAGTATTAGAAAAATTAGCATCAACCGTTAATATTTGCTCATCTGACAAATCGACTATTGCAGCTTCAACGCCAGTGACATCTACACCTGATAATGAACCACCGCGCCCCGTAATCAACATGCTGTTATTGGTAAAATTTAGGTTAGCAGCAAAGTTGTCAATTGCTGGCCATTCAGGATCAAAAACAAAGGTGCTTTGTGACAATTCAGCATCAACGACAAAAATACCCTCATGATTATTAAATGGAAAGCTTTGCAGTGGGCCATTAAATAACACTAGTGCTTGCTCAACTTTACCATCAACAATCGCGCCATTGAGGTAATCAACAAGATCATCACCCATTAGTAAGTGCGGATAATAATGCTCAGCAAATTTCGCATCACCGTCACTAACACTCGCCAATAGCGCCATAGTTACCGGTTTTTCAGCCTCGCTATTAACCTGAACATCGGCGGTTAAGGTTATTTCAGATGAAGAAAACTCAACATTTTCAGCAGAAAATTGCCAACTATCGCCAGAAAACTGTGCATAGATATCAGTGCTTAATTGGCTATATTGAATTGGCAGTTTGAAATGCTTGTCAAAATCAAGCGCGCCGTCATGAGCATTTAAAGCGATGTGTAACTTATCCCCTTGATATATGAGTTCACCACTGACATTGTCAATCCCAGGAATGCCGTTACTAAAATGGCTATCTATATTGTTAAAATTGGCTGAAATCGCAATATCACCATGACTATTTTCAAAGTAAATATTTTCAACTCGCCCTGTTGGCGCAAGCTCTGCCAATAAACCTTCTAATCCGTGATCGTTAGAAAGCAAAGGAAAAACGCCCTGAAGACTCGCCAATTCAAAGCCGCTTAAGTAGCCATTTACATTTTCTCTATTAACATTTGCTAGTAAAGTAATTTGGTCTGTTTGCTGGCCATTACGTTTAATAGTTATCGGTGATGTTGTTACGTTATAAACTAGCTCATCAATGGTATTGATTTGAATATTACCGCCATCTATTTCAAAGGTTTGTTCGCTATTATCGTGCTGCCAGCTAATTTCATTATGCCCTAAGGCAAATTGAATAAACTCTGGTTTTCCCGCGTTAACATTAAGCCAAGTTTTAAAATTTATTGAAGAATGCGTATTTTCGTCATCAATGGCTAATACCCGCCCAAGCCAAGGTGTAATATTGAGCTCATTTGCTTCAAGGTATGCTTGTCCGGTAAGATTATCAAAAGTATTGCCGTGAAAATCGAGTAGCACTTTTAAGTTATTCGAACTTAAACCATCCACTATCACGGTACCATAAGCTCTATGGTTTTCATCAGCATTAAGCCAGGACATATCATTGATAGTAAACGCTCGCACACCTGCCATAGTACGATATAAAACATGACTATCTCGAATAGAAAAACGTGATATTTGCTCAAGTAAAATCGACGATAAGTTATCGATGAAAGCGCGATTTTCACCTTGAGTATTAGCACTTGTTTGCTCAGCTGGATTTTCATCAGCTTTTGTTAGCGTTTGTTCAAATTCTAACTCTGCACCGACTATAGCGAAGTCTTGCGTCACTAATTTTCGAGCGCGAATACTGCCCCAAAAATCAACTTCCACTTCTAAGCTGTCAATATAGACTTTTGCATCAGCACTTGATAACAACTCTACCTGCTGCACAATCAAACTTGGACCAGACTTTTGCCAGCCCATAGTAAACGAGCCAATAGCAATATTGGTGTTGTAAGTAGTATTTAGAAAACTCTCAACATTTTCTCGGTAATTATGAGCATAAGGCAAAAATAAGCGCAAAGTACTAATAAGCACGGCAAAAACCACTAGCACAATTGCTAGAAGTTTATACAGACGCTTTAACCATCTATTTAGTACTGCTGAAACACTCATTATTTTTTCGTCAAACCTTAATTACCTCCGATAGCATGAAAACTGTAGCTACATCATTACTACGTCAAATTGCTCTTGATTATACATGTTTTCGGTTTGTATCTTAATTTGCTTGCCAATAAACACCTCTAGTTCAGCAAGATTATGATACTCATCATTAATTAATGACTCGCTAACCGATGATGAAGCATACACAATAAACTTATCGGCATCGTAAGCACGATTTACTCGAACAATTTCTCGTAATATTTCAAAGCAAACAGTCTCAACCGTTTTAACATAGCCGCGACCATGGCATACTTCACACTCACCACATAAAATATGCTCTAAGCTTTCTCTCGTGCGTTTGCGAGTCATTTCCACTAAACCAAGTGCGGAAAAATCAGATAAGCTGTATTTAACATTATCTCGCGACATTGCTACATCTAAGCTATGTAAAACACGACGTTGATGATCTTTATTATTCATATCAATAAAATCAACAATAATAATACCACCAAGATTTCGTAACCTTAATTGTCGTGCAATAGCCAATGTCGCTTCAATATTGGTATTAAATATAGTTTCTTCTAAATTACGATGGCCAACAAAGGCACCAGTATTTATATCTATGGTGGTCATGGCTTCGGTTTGATCTATGATCAAATAGCCGCCAGATTTAAGTTCTATTTTTCGATGCAAAGAGCGCTGTATTTCACTTTCAACATCGAACAAATCAAATATTGGTCGCTCACCAGGATATGACTCAAGTACAGGCGTTAAATTAGGTACAAATTCAGTAGTAAATTCGACTAATTGCTCATAGGTTAGTTTGGAATCGACACGAATACGCTCTAATGACACGCCAACAAAGTCACGTAACATCCTAAAAGCTAATGATAAATCTTGATAAATAGGGTCTTTGGTTTGCTTACGTTCTTTTCGCTCAATAACTTTTGTCCAAACACGACGGAGAAACTCGGCATCATGCTCTAGCTCTTCTTTACCTGCGCCTTCTGCAGCAGTGCGAACAATAAAGCCATGATCATCACCACAATATGGCGTAACGATTGACTTCAAACGGTTACGTTCTGTAGGGTCGTCAATACGTTGTGAGATTCCAGCATGGCTGGCATTTGGCATTAACACTAAAAAGCGAGCAGCAACGGTAATATCAGTGGTTAATCTAGCGCCTTTAGTGCCGATAGGGTCTTTCACCACCTGTACAACAATGTATTGGCCTTCATGCACTAAACTGCGAATGTCAGGCACATGATCGCTATTATTGTTTTCTTCTTTAAGAATAAGCTTCGAATTGATATCTGAGGCATGCAAGAATGCAGCCTTACCTAGGTTAATATCAACAAAAGCTGCTTGCATACCGGGTAGTACGCGAATAATTTTACCTAAATAAATATTTCCAACTAAACCGCGACGAGCTTCTCGTTCAACATGAACTTCTTGCAACGAACCATTTTCAATAAGTGCTACTCGTGTTTCACTCGGCGTAACATTGATCAGTAATTCACCGCTCATTTGAAGTCCTATTTATAACTGTTGATTATTCTTGTGTTAGTGCCGAACTCACACCAAAAGAAGATAGTAATTGGGCTGTTTCATACAAAGGTAACCCGACCACAGCAGAATAACTACCTTGAATTTGTTTCACAAATTGTCCGGCAATACCCTGAATTCCATATGCGCCGGCTTTATCTTGAGGTTCGCCGGTGTGCCAATAACGAATAATTTCATTCGTTGATAATTTCTTAAACTTAACCTCTGTGCTTACAACGTCAACTTCACATCGTTTACCTTGCACAACCGCAACGGCAGTTAATACTTGGTGTGATTTATCTGACAACATACTCAGTATAGCGAGGCAATCTTCTAGCGACTCAGGTTTACCCAAAATATGCTCTTGAAATACCACGCTAGTATCTGAGCCTAAAACCACTGCATTGTTATCACTACAACGCTGCGCAACGGCATTGGCTTTTTCTAGTGCCAAACGTGCGACATATTGCTCCGCCGTCTCATTCTCGATAATGCTTTCATCAATATCTGCTGGACAACATTGAAATTGAAATCCTAGTTGCGACAACAACTCTTTACGACGTGGCGACTGTGACGCCAGTATTAAGGTATTAGACATGCTATTTGATTCGAAAGTTTCGTCTTATTTTTCGTAACAACAAAAAAGCCCACGGCCACAAGACAATTGTAGTGAGTACTGGGTATAAATAACTCGGCAGAAAAATCGCATCCGTTAAAAAACGTTGCAGCCAAAACACAATTAAATGATAAAGCGCCGACAGCACACCAACGATCATCGCTTGTTGCCATACTGAAAAGTTACGAATTTTCTGAAAGTTTCCAGCAACAATATAAACCGAAATAGCCATAGCACCAGCATGAACTCCTAACGTTGAACCAAGTAAAACATCAAGTATAAAGCCCATTACCCATGCTGTGATTACATTGACTCTCGTTGGTAATGCCAAACACCAATAAAGTAAGACTACTAACACCCAATCAGGGCGAAATGCGTCAACACTCAATGGTAACGGCATAATACTCGCCATAAGTGCCACTAAAAACGTTAATAAAATAATTAAATAACTAGAAAGGCTCATTCACTTTTACCTTCACTAGCTGGTGCATCGACTAAGCTTTTACTGGCAAATGCTTCATCTTGCTCAGGCCAGAGCAATAACACGTAACGCAGTCGGTCAATTTTTGCTACAGGTTGGCTTTGAATACGAGCAAAAGCATGCGACTCATTCTGTACAACTGAAGAAACCTTGGCAACAGGGTAGCCTTCGGGGAATTTTCCACCTAAGCCGGAAGTAACTAGCATATCATCAACACGAATATCTGTACTGTGAGGAACATGGTTATGGGTTAAACGGTCAATAACACCGACACCACTTGCAATTAAACGCACACCATTTCGGCTTATTCTCACTGGAATTGCATGAGTAACGTCTGTGATTAACAACACACGACTACTCGTGGTACCTACATGAAGTACTTGACCAACAATACCGTCATCGTCAATAACCGCTTGGCCTTCAAATACACCATCATTAGCACCACGATTAATCACCACTTGATGTGTATAAGGATCACTATCAACACTAAGAATTTCAGCAACCATTTTTTTAGCATCACCACGTAACGGCGACGCAAGTAATGCTCGTAAGCGCTCATTTTCTTTTTTGACAATTTCTAGCTGTAAGGCCTGTTCGTGAAACGCTAATTCATTAATTTTATACTGCTCGTTATCAGCAATTAATTGCCGACGGGTAACAATATTTTCTGCCGCCCAATTCATCATCTGCTTAGGTGCAGTAGCCAAATATTGAAGCGGACTAACCATAGACTGCAAAAAACCACGAGCAGACTCGAAACTATTCATTTTATGGTCAAAAAATATTAATGATGCAGAACAAAACAGCACCAAAACAAGTCGGTGCTGTGGGGAAGGTCCATGTTTAAAAATTGGATTCATTTATGAATAATACTTATTCGTATGAAAATAGATCGCCGCCGTGCATATCAATCATTTCAATGGCTTTACCGCCACCACGAGCAACACAAGTTAATGGGTCATCAGCAACCACAACAGGAATACCCGTTTCTTCCATTAATAAGCGATCTAAATCTTTTAGTAGTGCGCCTCCACCCGTTAATATCATACCGCGCTCTGAAATATCAGAAGCGAGTTCCGGTGGAGATTGTTCGAGTGCCACCATAATTGCACTTACAATGCCGGTTAACGGCTCTTGTAATGCTTCTAAGATTTCATTGGAATTTAAGGTAAAGCTACGTGGAACACCTTCGGCTAGGTTTCGGCCACGTACTTCAATTTCAACCAACTCTTCACCTGGGTAGGCAGAGCCAATCTCATGCTTAATGCGCTCAGCTGTTGCTTCACCAATTAAGCTACCAAAGTTACGACGAACATAGTTAATAATGGCATCATCGAACTTATCACCACCAATGCGCACAGATGAAGAGTAAACCACACCATTTAATGAGATAATACCAACTTCTGTCGTACCACCACCAATATCAACCACCATTGACCCAGTTGCTTCTGATACTGGCATGCCAGCACCTATTGCTGCAGCCATTGGCTCATCAATAAGGTAAACTTCACGTGCACCAGCACCTAGCGCTGATTCACGAATAGCACGACGTTCAACTTGCGTAGAACCACAAGGTACACACACTAAAACACGTGGGCTTGGACGCAAAAAGTTATTGCTGTGCACTTGTTTAATAAAATACTGCAGCATTTTTTCGGTAACAAAAAAGTTAGCAATTACACCGTCTTTCATCGGACGAATCGCTTCAATATTGCCCGGTGTACGACCCAACATTTGTTTTGCAGCAGCACCTACGGCAGCAACACTTTTAGAGCCACCGGCGCGATCTTGACGAATAGCTACAACAGAAGGCTCGTTTAATACAATGCCTTGGTCTTTTACATAAATCAGGGTATTTGCTGTTCCTAAGTCGATTGATAAATCGTTAGAAAACATGCCGCGTAATTTCTTAAACATATTGTCGAAATGTCCTTTAAACATCACCTAGGCAACAAATTGCCAAAATATAGGGTTATCGATAGGCAAGTTAGCGTTCGCTTGCGCATAAAATAGTGTTATTAACTGGCTATCATACCGCAGACTTTAACGTTTGTGTTGTTAGAATGATAGAAATATAACGAAAATTTAAGAATTTTTAATGAAAGGGCTAAATTTAGATAATATCAACCAAGTGAGGGCTGATATTATCTAAAATTGAGTAGGCAGTTAAAACTTAATTTGTCACTTCACATTTGTCACTTCACGCCAAGAGATAATTCGGTCGTTGCCGCGATAGAGACCAAAATTTAAACTGCCCGTTGGATTATCGGTATAAGGACCATCATTATTGGTATCCAAGTTTTGCCAATCAAACTTTAACCAAGCAGGTACTTCGTATTCTAACTCTAAAGCACCTTGTGCTTGCGAAGCACTAAAAAACAAATCGCTATGTTCGCCTGCCAAAAAAGCATTAGCAATACTCGCATTAGTATCACCAACTCCAAGCCCGTCAGTATTATCAATATCAATTAAACGATAATCCCACAGGTTCATACTTCCTGAGTATTTAGCACCTGCTTTTTTAGCCGAAATTAAAGGCACTAAACAACTTTCGTCATTTGCTTGAACAAAGCTTGTGCCATTATAAGTTTGTACATATAGCGGCACACGTAAATTCGAAGTTTCGGGACCAAAAGTATTTTCAATAACCATACGAGCAAAGCGCACTTCAAGGCCAGTTACCTCAACTGTCTCAACGAATTTATCATTACTTAAATCAACACCTATTGTAATACCGTCTTCATCAGTAATTTGATTAATAGTTAAAGGAATTTCAGCCTGAAACGGCGTAATAAAACTTGTATTATCTCGAGTATAAGTAAAGTGGTCATTCTCAGAGAAAGTATATATTACTTCTCCCGCACTATTACCATTTGCAATACTTCCTAAATTGATACTCGCCGTTAAAGCGACTAAGTTATCAACAACATTAGGGTCTATCTCACCTTTGCGCAACTGGTTCAAATCATGAGTAGGAGCCACAATATCAAAATCATCAGGCTCTAATTTCATAAAGTTGGTGGCCGTATAATTTTTGGTGACAATATCACCCGCATTATACGCAGTAACAACTATTTCAGGTTTAATGCCATAGAAAATTGCACCTTTACCGTCCGCATACTGTTGTCCGGTATACGCCCAATCAACGCTAGAACACGTTGCAGCATCACTTTGCTTTGCATCTAAATTACCTGTATTTCCAATTGTTTGTTTAAAATACGCGGGGGTAAAACGACCAATGGTTAAATCATCTCCTTCAACTAAGCCGTCTGATGAACCTAATCCGCCATAATTAACATCCTGAATATCAACATTGATAATACCAACCTCGGCAAACTTAGCTCCAGCATATTTTGATAAGCCAATATTATTGGGATCTGAAGAAAAACTTGTTAAAGCTACATTACTATATGTTGGAGCTAAAGCGGTAAAAATCTCAGCATTATTAGCATAGGTAAACTTGCCATCAACAGTACCTGTATTATTAGGCAATAGTCGCTGCACTTTTAATTGCAATTGACCATCTACTTGACGGTAATTTTCAACAGGGTTATTCAAAATATTTAGAGCTTCTACAGAGAAATCAAATACAGCTCCAGCGGGGTGAATTACTCTACCTTCTGTCACAGATCTATCTGTCGAATTACCATTTAAACTTCCACTGGTATTCGTTGCTGTAATCAAGCTTGGGTGGGTTGCCGATATTGCAAAGTAGGAAGGCCTGACCCAAAAGTCATTCGATGTTCCAACTAATGAAACGCTATCTTGATTGTAATTTGCATGCAGCCTAATTTTTCCCGCGTCGAGATAAACAGGGTTGGGTATAATTGCAACACTCTCTTCTCCGTTATCAGTAACGAAGTTCAATTCAATGTCATTGGAAAACGTTGTGTATTTTCCAATATCATTACCGTTTACTTGAAACATCAAACCTGCATTAGTGTCAGAGGCAATTGTTGGTCTATTCTCTTGTGACAATTTTACATTCACCAGACCATTAAAGACTCCCTTACATTCTCCATTGACATTTTTCCTTGCTTGAATTTTTAGTCCAGAAAACACATCGCCCGAAATTTGACTGTCAATCGTTTCACTATTGCTAGTACCATATAAAAACCTGAATTCAGAATTTGAAAATTGCATATTGCAGCTCGTGCCTGCACCAGAACACTCAAACGAGTTACTGGCATTAACCGTAGCATTAGCAATAGACAAAGCAACAGTTTCAGCGGTGATATGATTAAAACTAAATGTAGGATTATTTAGATCAGTACTGCCGGTGAATGTAACAGGCGCTTTAGTCACTCCATTTACCTGAAAATCTAAACTAACTGACTCTGTACTTAAAGTTGAACAATCACTATTGGTACACGCTTCAATCGTTACCGTTTCTGCTGCACAAGTTAAGCCGTTACCGTCATGAACTATTTCATAGTGATGAATAACTGGTTCTGCACAAGGATGTGTTTTGGCATAAACTTCATTTATCTCGGCAGAAGTTAGTGCCCCTTTAAAAACATGAACTTCATCAATAGCACCAGTAAAGTGGAACCGACTACCTGTTTCTCCTGAACTACTTGTTTCGCCACCTATGCTGGCAGGGCCTGAATCGATTCCCCACGTGCCGCTGTATGTATTACTGGTACTGCCGCCAGTGATGATCTGTGCGACACCATTGATGTAAATTTGTCGAGTTTTAGTTACACTGTTATGAACTGCAGTTACGAATGACCAGTCACCAGCAACAATAGATGTAATTGTATCAACACTAACAGGGCTAACTCCTCGAGAGAAAAAACGCAGACGACCATTTCCGGGATCACCTAAACTAAAACCAAAACCTCGCTGATTATTTTCATCATCAATAAAGATTCTTGAGCCACTATTTACATTTTCGGGCTTAATCCATGCAGCAATGGTAAAACTATCTTGTAAATTTTCAAATGAGCTTGGCATTTCGATATAATCATCAACACCATCAAAAGAGCCATATCGACAAGTCCCAGGATTTCCCGTCAATGCTGGAATCGAATTGCCGGTCAATGCACCACCAACCGCTTGTGCATTAAAGTTACCAGTTTCATCTATAACGTCATTAACTGTATTGCTCCAGATACTTTCCTCCATAGAATACTGAGCAATAAGCTGCGCACATTGGGTAGTTTCCCGCGATGTGCCATCATAGTTCTTACCATTAACCTGATAATTGTAAACCGTAAGAATTTCATTCTCTGTTAATGCACCATCAAAAACAATAAACTCATCTAGTGGAGCTCTAAACCCCTGTGGTGTGCTCGTTCCAAAATCATCAAACGATGTGCCGATATACTTTAAAGTTCCAGAAGGTGCTATATTTATTACCTCGACAAAGCTGCCATCAATATAAAGTTTGGTTTGGCTATTTTGATAAACCAGTGCCATATGGTGCCAGCTATTATCTAAATTATTAAAACTATAGTTTCCATCTATTGAGTTGCCAGCTGCAGCATCATAAATTCCCCAACGCCAACCATTATCACGATCTAAGTAGAGTAAATCACCACCACTGGCCATCGCCCCCAAAATAAAGAATCTATTTCCAGAATTATCGGTCGGTTTTTTAAACCAGGTTGAAACACTATATGTTGAAGGTAATGGGATATTGACTTGCACATGCTGCTGAGCCGCTGAAATATCGAGCGCTTTTTCTATCTGAGCGTCAACTGAGGTGTTAACACTATTGTGGCTGGTGCCTGAGTAAATACCAAATTGGTCAACGACTTCATTGCCAACCCCAAAGTAGGCACATTCATCAAATTGAAAATTTGCAATTGCTGTTGCGGACGGTAACAAATTTTCACAAACTTCACCAAAATCTGCATTAAAAACATTATTGTCATAGGTCAGAACTACGTTGGAGTTAAGGTTTACCTTTCGACCTGAGGCTACGCCAAATAAGTAACTTGGTGAGTTAAAATTAATATTGCTTGCGTATAACGCTCCTGTAAATGTACTTTGGCTGTTTAGCGTTACATTACCGTTTACATGCATGACTAGCTTACTTGCATCGCCACTTTGATTTATTCCGGATGAATTAATTTTACTCGATGATAGAAAACTAACGGCAGAATCAACATAAACAATTGCAGTACCTGAACCAACAACATTGATAGTAGTGCTTGAGCCAACAGTAAAACGCCTAAAATAATATGTCTTGCCTGCCGAAAGATTGAGTACATTATTAAAACCTAGCGATAAGTGCTCAAAAAAATACGTATTAAAATTATCACTAAATTGCATCGTAGCATTTGAACGAGCCGTAATATTACGATAACGATTAGTACCTCCGTTACCAAAAGTCGTTGTTTGGTTTCTTGGAGGGCTATAATTTACATTACCGTTACCGCGTAAAAAATTTACATTTGCCGTTGCAGCTGAAATATTGGATGAAGTGCAATTTGCACTATCACAGCTATTAATATTAGAACCAGAGTTATGGCTTACGCGACGAGTCGACAATTCAGTATCAGGATTATTAATAAGTCTGGCATTGAAACCAAAATTAATTTGGCTATTGCCAACACCATTACCATGCGTGGCAATTACATCAGGAAATACCGCTGAACATTGTGCAGAAAAAGAATAATTTGAAAGTAATAAGAGTGCGATTCCAGCGCAAGCGACAATAAATTTAGATAAATTCATAACTACAATCTTCACCCCAATAATTAGACACTTAAAACAATAGCAATAATCTAACTAATCATATCATACTTGAAAAGTCATTGAATGTTATAGCTTATTCTAGCGCGAAACAGGGGAACATGTAGAAATTGAATTAGCTTGTGTCAATATCAATATTCGAAAAGCAAGAACCCCGCATATAGCAGGGTTCTTTAAATAATAAATGTGCTTGCTATTTAGTCATTTTTTTACGAATACCGAAACCTAATAAAGCGGCGCCGAAAATGAATAATGTTGTTGGCTCAGGTACATCAGTAGGAGCAGAAGCACGAACATAGAAGGTATCAAAATAATTAAATACCGATCCGTCTGATGACTTCACTCCAGATCTATTGTCAAAATCAAAAATATCTACATGAGTAAAATGCGAGTTCCAATATGAAACCGATTGGATTATTTCGCCATTATTTTGAAAGTGCGCTAGGGTTAATTCAGAAAACAATTGTTCTAATTCTGCACCTTCAATAAACATCCAGCCTGAATGAGCGGAAGGATCTTCAAAAACATTCATCACCCACTCATTATTAGTTGGGTTAAGGCCTTCGAAATTAGTTGTATTAACAGGGGACACCCACGTCCAATCGTAACCGCCATAGCTTATATAGGTATCTTCAGCTAAGTCAGAAGTAATAAAACCTGCATTGGCGCTATTTGAGGCAAATAAAAGTATTGCGAATAAAAATGTTAATGTAGACTTAATCATCGTAAATTCCTAACTAATGAAAAACGGCAGCTATGCAACCATTCAAGCAATGTTTGTACCAAAACAAGAAGACGCTACAAAAACAACAACTTACAGGTAAAGGTTACTTTTTTGCGTTTAGCACTGTAAAATAATTCAACAGTGAATTTTAAAGGAGTATAAACCAGAATATGCCATTATAAACTGCGAGCCTCAATCTCCACTGTGCGTGAAGTTAATTCGCCATCTAACGAGCACTGTCCCGTACTTTCAATAGTAAAATAGCGTACACCTTGATGCTCAAATTCAGTACAAATAATAGGGGAGAGGATTTTGCAGCCTTGTAAACCATTAATATTACTAATTATTGGAGGAGGATTAACACTACATCCATTTACATTATTTGCATCCCCTACCGGAAATATTTGCCCCAACTGCCATTGAGCTCCACTCTGAGCCGCAGTGTAAGCTCTAGTTCCCAGCACTTCATAAGCAACACTTTCTTGGCTTGAATCTAGCATATTTACTAATGCGGCTCCAAGTAGCGACATAACAATAATAATAAATATCGCAATAACCAATGCGCTACCTTTTTGTGCTTTTGCAAAATGCGAAGTTTGCATTATGCAGCGCATTTTAGTGTAATTAGTTTTAGTAATTTTATGGCACATTGGGAACCTGAATTTCATTTGCGAATGTTATCTCTTCAAAATTCAAACCAAACTTAAGCCAAAGTGAGACCAAAGCGTTTCGTTGTAGTGAGGCTTCAGTAACATTAAAAGGAGCTTCCAAACTTTCATTTATGATATGTTCAGCCATTAATACTCTACTTGTTTCTCCATTGACTACAGGTATACCACTAATGGTGTACTGCGTATAACTATCATATCGATATAATTTATTATTTTCTAAACAATACGTTACTGGCGACTCAATGAAGTATAAGCGACTTGTGGGTGAGTCCGCATTGAACCTTAAAGTATTTTCTAATATTAACGTTACAGCGTCAGAAGTGTTAGTTATTGCTGACTTAACATATAAAGGCTTAAGTACATCATCAGCATCAGGGTCAAAACTAGCAATAACTCCATTATTTACACCATAGATATCATTACTGTTCAAACCGTAGACAGAAATTCTGGAGCTATTAGAAACTCGCCCACTTGCAAATGGCGCTATAAAAATAGTATCCGTTGCTGACTCTGGCAATACTGGCACATCCAAATAAACAGCATTCATTGCTATTGGAGTAAACTCTAAACATTTTTGTTCATTACTTAATCTTGCACTATTAGGCAGTGCATTTCTGATTTCACGATTTAAACGTTCAATAACAAACCTAGCCGTCGAAACTAGAGCTTCTCTATCAGCTGCATCTGTATAATTCCTTGTTCCTATTCTTAAAAACGATGTAATACTCGTTGCCAAAACCCCTAAAATCACAATAACTGTGATCAATTCAATTAACGTGAACCCATTACTTTTTGACTTTTGAATGAACATTAGAAATTCACTCGATAAACAGAAAAAGCAAATTTAAAGTCTTGCGGGGTAGTAACAATGACAGTAATCAACTTTGCTATATTGTTAATATTATCAGGTTGCCCATCAAAATTACCGTCAGTAATAACTTCAACATCGATTGCGTAGCCTATATAGGCCTCGCTAAATGCAATATCATCCCCCAAAGACGTTGCTAAAGTTATCAAACCATTGTAATCATCAACATCATTATAGCTTTCACGGGATTCCCCAATTTCACCCCCCTGTTCACTTGAAGGCGTACAAGGTGATGCTCCGGCATCACCACAACGAGAAAAACCACCAGACATATCCGAGTTTTGGTCAAAGGCCTTACCTAATATCTCGTTAATCATTGATTGCCCCAGTTCTGCGGCTTTAATTTGATGTACCTGTTCTGCACTCTGATTAGCTAGAGGATATATTAACGTGGTAAAAATAGAGAAAGCAATTGACAGCACAACTATGCCCACTATTGTCTCTATTAATGTAAAACCTCTTACATCTTTTGAAGTTAACTGTGACTTTAAATCAACAAAATTATAGGGCATGAATATAGCCCTCTGCCTCTATTTTTATCTTTAATGTTTGTTCACCTATAATCGAAATTTCACATGAAGCACAAGACATTGGACGGCCCATATCGTCAAAGGAAAAACTATTACCTGTTATATTACTCGAAAAGGAAACAGCATCACTAGAATTGATTTCTAAACCTGTAGCTACTTTACTTGCATCCCAGCTACTAGTAAAACTTGGCGTATCATCACAATCATCTGGAGCACCTATTTTTGTGCTAGTAATGAGTACTTGGTGACAGTCAAGAGCATTATCTCCCGTTTGTTGCATTGCTTTGATTTGTATCAACCGTAATTTTGCAATAACATCACTACGATACGCATGCTCAGAAAAGCCCTTTGATGTAAAAAATTTTGGTGCAACAGTAACTGAAAGTATACCCAAAATGATGATCACTATAATCAGTTCAATTAGAGTGAAGCCTCCTTGATGATTAAATAACGAATTTTTATTTAATTGGTCACACACTTTCATTCCAAGGGCCAAACGCTGCTATTCACATTTATTTAAGGTGAATGATGGTAAACTGTCAGAAGACGCCTTAACATAGTAAACTAGGCATGGATCCTCGGTACTAGTAGGCGGGGTTACATCTGTCCGGTAAATTGCAGTAACACTCCCGCCAGTTCCACCTAATGCTCTATACTTAAAATCGTCTGGATTTAAATTGAGAAGTCGTTGCCATTCACCATTATTAGCAACAGGGTAACCAAAGGTAATAAATAATTCACCGTCATTACTATCACCACCGTTATCGCCAATATTTACCGTGCTAAGAGATTCTTTTTGATTGCCTTTTACTAACGACTTACTATGCACTAATGACGATGCACTTTGCATCGCAGCTTTTACACCTTCCAAGGTTGCTGTTTGCGCATCAGCTTTTAAATTTATAAATTTCGGTGCTGCTGTGGCTGCCAAAATACCAAGAATGACAATAACAACAATCAATTCTATCAATGTAAATCCGTTGGCCTTCATAATTCTCTGATCCGCCCATATTCAAATACTTTCAACTAAAAAGTACTACATAGCAATAACTTAACATAATGTATTTAAATATTAAATTTTAATCAAAAAAAAAGGAGAGCTATGCTCTCCTTTAGTATAACCAATCGAATTAACAATCTGTTAATGTAGCAGTAACAACAGGCGGTGTTTCTGCATCTGTAGCATTAGCATATGATAATGTACAAACATCTCCTGTAGCTGTGCCGCTATGAGTAACCACTGCCGGACTTGCGTTTGTAATTGTAATGTCTGTGCCATCTTCAAGTTCAATTAGCTCAGCTAGTCCAAAGCCATTACCTGTCGATTGACCGTCTCCTTCAGCAGCTGCAGATGGGTACCCATGAACGAGTGCGAAAAACTCAGTACCAATTTGAATTTCTCCTGTAGCACCAGTTTGGCCTTCAACTAAAGCTTTAGCATGTACAAGATTAATAGCACTATTCATACTACCTTGCACACCTTCCATAACTGAACGTCTAGCGTCCCCCGTTAAATCAATAAATTTAGGTGCTGCTGTTGCCGCTAAAATACCTAAAATTACAATAACGACCACTAACTCAATTAAGGTAAAACCTTTTTGCTGATTAAAACTATTATTTGCTAACTTCTTCATAAAATGAACCTTCTATTATTAATCAAGAATTAATTATTATTAATGTAAACCACTACTGAGCTATCAGCTGGCTGATATGTAAAACTATTACCTACAGTTGTCAAAACACCTGGATTAGTAAAATTATTGTTCGAATCTTTATTTAACGTTTCTTTTAAATAATAATGACATAACGTTGTTTCAGTTGTGCCTGATTTAGCAACAAAATAATCCATAGTATTGTCATTATTTAAGGTATTAATGTTATCTGTTAATGCTGGCGGTTGTTGTAAAATATTTTGCCAAATTTCAATACAGTTTGTTGAAGTAAATCCTGTACCTAATGCTGCCCCGCCCGTTAAACCAACTGCATAACCTGGACGTACATCGTCAGTTTCAGTGGTAAGCACTAAAGTAGCACCATCGTAGTCAACCGAGTTACGGCCTCCGGTATCTTGTGGTCGACCTTCCGCTTCCCACTGTGCTCGAGCTAGTGATACGGCCGTAGCATAACCACCAGCCATACCTTCAATATTTGCTTGTTTTGCCTGGTCGGTTAAATCGATAAATTTAGGGATTGCTGTCACAGCCAAAAAGCCTAAAATCACGACTACGATAACTAATTCTATTAAGGTAAAACCTGATTGTTTTTTCATACCAACCTCACTTATAAACAATATAACTAATTCTAACAACGAATTACTAACAAAGTCACCTACTTAGTTGTAATTATACGTAGCTCTACCACTAACTTTTAACGATTACTGAAACTTCACTTTGCCATTATTACTTTGATAAGTGAAATACTCACCGCTAGGTAAGCTAAACTGACAGTAACTTATCGAGTGTTCACCTTGCGATTCAACCAATACCGCTCCAATAGGCTGTTTCATATATATTAATGGTGATTCCATGACATACTGCCATATGCTTTGGCACCGCAATGCTGAGTTCTGCACATCAACCCAGCCGTCGTCATTAACAGGCACAACAACTTTACTATCACCTTCAATGTTACTGTCAATTGTGACATTTTTTGGTTGCAGCTCCATAAACCATTGCGCATGTATACCGTTTACACGCGCCGAAAATACGTTGCTAACTGATTCAAAGCCAGCTCGTGTTAACTGCCCTTGGTGTTTAAAAAAGTAAAAAATAAAACTCGACATTAATAACGCAACGAGTACCACAACCACTAGCATTTCTCCCAATGATTTTTCATTCTTTTCAGAAACTTGTTGCGATGTCATCGAATGGGCTTACTATGCATATTAATTACCCTTAAATGCTGACATCATATCCCACATAGGGGTAAATATACCTAATGCTAATACTAGTACCATTGCAGCAACTATGGCGATCATTATTGGCTCTATACGAGCCGTTAAGGTGCTTAGTTCATAATCAACTTCACGCTCGTAGTAATCACCAACCTCTTCAAGTAATTCATCAACTCGGCCAGTTTCTTCACCAACAGCAATCATTTGTAATACCAGTGGTGTAAATAAAGTACTTGTAACAGCAGACCGTAATAAGCTTTCGCCACTTTCAATGCTGCTACGCATAGCTATTATTTTTTCGCGCATAAAAGTATTGTCAACCGCATCTGCAACTAAGGTTAAGCCTGACGTCATTGGCACGCCAGCTCGTAAGATAATAGAAAAACTATGAGAAAAACGCGAAAGTATTGAGCGTTCAATAACCCCACCTACTACAGGTAATTTTAATTTTCTTTTATCCCACAAATACATACCACGTGGGGTTCTTAAGTAATGACGTAAGGAAAATATCCCAACAATAGTAGCGACCAGCATATGAGGCCAATAATCCAAAAAGAAGTTTGAACTGACAATTAGCATTTTAGTTGCCCAAGGTAAATCAGCACCTAATTTTGCAAACATATTGGCAAAGGTTGGAATAACGAAGATATTTAAAATGACCATTGCCGCAACAATAGCAATTAGTACGAAAGAAGGGTAACGAAGTGCAGTTTTAATACGTTTTCGTGTTTCTTGTTCGCGCTCAAAGTAACTTGCAAGCTTTAAAAAAGCATCATCCAAGTTACCGGTATTCTCACCAACATGCACTAAAGAAATAAAAAGTGGAGAGAACAATTTAGGGTGTTGATGCAATGCTGTTGATAGTGGGAAACCACCCTCTAATTGCGCTGCAATATCAGTAAGTGCCGACTTTAATTTTACCGACGTACTCGACTCAGCCATACCATTAATTGCACGTAGAATAGGAACACCGGATTTGATTAACGCATACATTTGACGACAAAAAACAATTAAGTCATCTAAAGTTACTTGGTTCAATCCCAGTAAATCGCTGATATCAATATCTTTAGAGCCATCTTCGGCTACACTACTCTTTGCGCTTTCAATCGATATTGGAATAATACGCTGGCGTGATAACTGCTCAGCCACCAAGGTAGAATTAGCTGCATCAATTGCCCCTTTTACTTGGCTTCCGTTGGCATCTCGTCCGATATAATTAAAAGCGGGCATAATTTATCAAGTTATCCTGTTACGTCGACAGTTTCTACCAAACGTAATACTTCTTCAACGCTGGTAATTCCTAGCTTAGCATAATCAAACGCTGCTAACGCAAGTGGCTTAAATTCAGGATGCTGTTTTGCTAGCGATGTAAATGCCTCAGTATCATCACGTTTTAAGGCTGCCATCATAGGTTCATTCATTTCCAGTAACTCAAATACACCAATACGGCCTTTATAACCAGTGTATTGACATGACTGACAACCACTACCATGACTAAACTGAATATCTTTAACGTCATCGCCAACTAAATGCGATAACCACAACATTTCTTGCTGATCTGGCGTGTGCACTTTTCGACAACCTTCACAAACCTTACGTACTAAACGCTGTGCAATAATAGCGCGTAATGAGCTACCAACTAAAAAGCCTGCAGCGCCCATATCAAGTAAACGTAGGGCACTGGTAATTGCATCATTGGTATGGAGTGTAGATAACACTAAATGACCAGTTAATGCACCTCGCAAACCTATTTCAACTGTTTCTTGGTCGCGCATCTCACCGACCATTAAAATGTCGGGATCTTGTCGTAAAGCGGTACGTAAAACACTGGAGAATGTAAGATCAATTTTACTGTTAACTTGTACCTGATTGACCCGAGGTAAGCGATATTCAACAGGGTCTTCAACGGTAATAATTTTTTTACTGGCTTTATTTAGTTCGCTAAGCGCGGCATACAAGGTTGTGGTTTTACCACTACCGGTCGGCCCCGTCACTAGCACCATACCATGTGGACGTGATATCTGGTGGCGAATACGTTGCACGAAATGCTCTGGCATGCCCGTTTCGTCAAGCGACAACAACCCCGCTGATTGGTCTAATAAACGCATAACAACCGATTCACCATGCTGCACCGGCATTGTCGACATACGGACATCAATACTATGACCATTGATTTGTAGGTTAAAGCGACCATCTTGCGGCAATCTCTTCTCTGAAATATCAAGCCCTGCCATTAGCTTTAATCGCAAGACCATTGCTGAAGCAATTTTATTTTCTTTAAGAATATTTTCTTGTAATACGCCATCAATACGTTGGCGAATTCTTAAAGAGTTTTCATCGGGTTCAATATGTACATCAGATGCCCGCATTTGCACTGCATCCGCAAAAACTGATTGTAGTAATTTACCAACCGTTGCATCGCCGCCCTCTTCAAGAAAAGAACTTGATAAGTCAAAGTCACTGCTTTGATCGTATTCTTCTTCTAATTGACTGGCAAAAGATTCAATATCGGCCGTACGTCGATATAAGCCGTCAAAAGCCTCAAATAACTGTGACTCCATAACCACCGCAAGATTTAAGCGCTTTGGCGCCAGCATTTGTTCGATTTGGTCAAGCGCACTTAAATCAGCAGGATCACTCATGCCAATTAATACCGAGTCACCTTGATCTTCAATAACTAATGCACGTAACCGCCTAGCGTGTACTTCTGGCAAGAGCAAGGCTACTTCGCCTGGAATACGACGCTGACTAATATCTAAAAATGGTACATCAAGTTGTTGGGCAAGGAATTCAAGTAATTGTTGTTCACCAATATGACCAAGCTCAATCAGGGTATCGCCGAGCTTTCTGCCGGTCGACTTTTGACTATTCAATGCCTGCATCAACTGCTCGTTGCTGATAATATGTTCGTGAACCAAAAGGTCCCCTAAACGCATTTTTAATTTAGGTGCTGCCATATTATTCTCCTAACTCTACTAGTCGCTGACGAGCAAATTGCATGGTATTACTTGAAAGATTGCCCGTTGCCATTGCTTGACGATAAGCATTACTGGCCTGGCTAAATTGCCCTTGGCTATCTAATGAAACCGCAAGCCCTAACCACCAGCGCCCTACATGAGGCTCAATGGCTAATAATTTATGATAGGCTGAACTCGCTTGATTGTGTTCATTAACTTCAGCCGCAACGCTTGCCAATAACGCCTGTAATTCCACCGAATTGCTGTTACTAGCCGGAACTAACAAGTTTAATGCCGATTGTGCTTGTCCTTGCTCAAAATATATTCTTGCACTCATTAGACGCATTTCTTCTGACTGTGGCGCAAGAGCAAGACCTTGAGACAATAAATTTATTGCATTTTGATATTCTTTTTTCCCATACCAAAGTGCAGCAAGCTGTTTTCTCGCAACTTCATGTTCAGGTAATAACAGCAAAACTTCTTCAAATAATGACTCAGCTTTACTTAAATTATTAACTTCCATTGCCTGTTCAGCCTGAGTGATTTTCTTTTTTGCTAGCGCTTGTGGCGATAATTGCGAGCGAGAAATGCTTAAGCGAGGTTTACTTTTTTCAATGACTTGTTCTGCCTCAACAGTAGCTTTATTTGCTATTACTACCTCACCTTTTTGTAAACCTTTTTTTGTAGACAGCTTGTCAGGCGTAGCGGTTGCATCATCTAAACGACTGCTCTCAAGTATTTGTATAGCTTCTTCATTTAATGGTTGCTCGTTATCGGCGACAGAACTTGTTGCTGATTCTTTGTCTATCGCTCGCTGATTTTTGTCAAAGTTGGCTTGCAACTCGTCAGCAACAGACTCTACTGCGAAAGACGATTCAATGGCATCAACAATAATAGCTCCAGCTTTTTTTTCTGCATTTTTATCCTGTTCAGTGCTCGCTGACCCGTTATTAGTGATATTGCTTTCAGTACGATTAGTTTTGGCAGCACTCTGTTGAGCTTGTTCTTTTAATTGCTGGTTTTCGCTGTAAAGTTGCCATGCAAATACGCCAGCAATATTAATGATAACAATCACTAAAACTACTGATAATAGCCATTTCATATTTGAACTTTTTGTCGCGGCAGGTAGTACTGTATTCGTGTCGACATTTTGCTCACCTTGACGTTTATCAAGGTCTTTCAACATTTGGTTGATAACGCTCATAATGACACTCCGGAAATACGCCATGCGTAATACAATGCTGCAATTGTAATAATTGCTAATATACTTACCATCGTTACATTCGTTTTTTTATACCCTTGCATACCTTCGGTATCTTGTATCGCGCTGTATAAATGTTTTTTTGTCAGCTGATAACTACCCTCGCCATAGCCAAGCATCAGCATTTTATGACAAAGTATATTTACCAATCTAGGCACGCCTTGGGTTACTTTCGCTATTTTTTTCGCTAATGCATGATTAAATAAACTAGCACCTTTATATCCTGCCACTTGCATTCGATGTTGAATATAATGCTCAACTTCATGGGCAGTCATCGAACGTAATTTATAAGAAAAGGTGATCCGCTGTTTTAATTGCCGAAAAGCGGTTTCCGCTAGTCGCTCGTCAAGCTCTGGTTGCGCAAATAGCACTACTTGTAACAACTTACGTGTTTCTGTTTCTAAGTTAGTAAATAACCGCAAGGCTTCGAGGCTTTCAGCAGGTAATGCTTGCGCTTCATCTAAAATTAATACTACCGAATGTCCTTGCTTGTGTAATTCTAATAATCGCGTTTGAATGCGTTGCGTTAATAACTGTACCGACATACGTTGCGCTTGCTTAACACCTAGCTCAACAGCAACTGCTCGACGCAATTCATCAGGCTTTAAATACGGATTAGGGATATAAGCGGTTACAAAATGTTCAGGAATTTCATTAAGTAACTTTCGACACATTAAGGTTTTTCCAGTCCCGACTTCACCGACAACTTTAATAAAACCTTCGCCTGTTTTTAATGCTGTGGTTAGTACGGCTAAAGCCTCATTGTGAGGCTCAAGACCTAGGTAAAAATTAGTATTTGGCGTCAAGGTAAATGGTAATTCTCGTAAGCCAAAATGATACAAGTACATAGCAGATTACTTAGTTGCTCGTGACGTTTGCGTCCGAATCTTCCGGGAACCATTGCTTTAACAGCGCACGGGCATCTTGTAATTGGCTTTTCCAAGTATCATGACCTATCACAACTGGCTTCAACATAATAACCAACTCTTTCTTTTGAGTAGCATTACTTTTACTCTTAAAAAGCTCACCAACTAACGGTATATCACCTAATAGCGGGGTTTTAGATTCATTATCAACACGGCGTGTTTCAATCAAACCACCAATAACAACAATCTCACCCGACTGCGCTTTAATAATGGTGTCAGATTCACGAACACTACTTTGTGCAAGTGGTAGAGAAAGATCCTCACCACCTATGCGAATTGTTTTGGTTTGTTCATCGGTTAGTGTTACCGATGGATGAACATGTAGAATCACTTCTCCATTAGCATCTATTTGTGGTGTTACATCTAAGGCAATACCAGAAAAAAATGGGGTAAGCTGCACTTCTGGTGTAGTTGTTGTTGCGGTACCCGTTGTGGTCGTGCTAGAGACTTCTGTGACAAAGTACTCATCTTCGCCAACTTTAATCACCGCTTTCTGGTTATTGGTGGCAGTAATTCTTGGGCTTGATAATACTTGCACGTTACCTTGTGTGGATAGCAAACGAATAACACTGGTGAAGTCAGCATTTCTAAACGTTATTCCTGTTGCACCGCCAATACTTGCTGAAATCGCATTACCCGCAATATTACCATTTGTTGAAAAACCAATATCAGTGCTCTCTATGTGACCTAAAACATTGCTCCATTCGACCCCTTGTTGATAGTCATCATTAAGTGTCACTTCCATTATTTTTGCTTCAATAATCACTTGACGACGCAAATGTTCTTGCGTGCTTTCGATAAAACCTTTAACTGCACTTATTTCAGCAGGCATTGCACGTACCGTTACTAAGCCCGCTTGCGGAGAAACAATTACTGAACGACCATCTTCACTGCCAACCAATGCTGTTAAGGTTTCTTTTAACTCGGTCCAAAAGTCAGATTCATTCTCGGTATAAATATTAATACCGCTGCTGCCATTTTGATTATTGTTACCGTTATTGCCGCCACTATTATTATTGCTGTTGTTACGGTTGTTATTATTGCTGCTTCCATTATTGCTGTTATTCGGGTCGTTTTCAGATACGCCACCAGAATTAATACTGGTACTAGAAATACCGCTACGTTTTACGTAAAGATAATCTAATGGAATAGTTTCTGTGCGAATGCCTGCAGGGTAAACTTGAATAACACGACCTTGTCGACGAATGTCGTAACCGTATAACGATGCAATAACATCCAGTGCTTCATTAAGCGTGACATCTTTTAAGTTTAAAGTAATAGCGCCAGTTACATCAGGATGAACAGCAATGCTATATGCTGAATCTTCAACAATAGCAGCAAAAAATTGCTCAGCAGCAACGCCGCTAGCAGCTATTTGTAAACGCTTCTCAGCCAATAGTCCTTGGCGAGCTTGGCTCACTTCTTTTTGCATTAGCTCTTGTCTGACAGAACTAGGTAAACCTTGTAGTGGTTTAGGAGCCGCAGGTTTGCTGGTTTCGGCAATGGCGTTATCTAATGCCTGTGTTATCTCCGTTGGTGGTTTAGGTGCTGATTGACAACCAGCTAATACCAAAACGGCGGTACAACATAACCATTGAACTTGGTGTTTTGTATTTTTCATTATTTTTTTCATTTTGAGTTCGCTATAACACCGGAAAATAAAGACAATTCCATTCTACCTTGTGATGATTGCAACACCACCCCATTCGAGTTTATGGCTATGAGCTCAAAATCTCGATATTTATCGCCAACCGTTAAAACCTCACCATTAATCATGGCTTTTTTTGATTGGTTACTTTGAATAATTGATTGTAAAACTAATGCAGATTTACTGTCGCTACTTTGGCTAACAGCCGCTGTTGCACCAAAAGGACGTGTAGGATCTGTTTGTTGACTACTTACCGATAATGGCAATATGAGTATTAATAAAGTGCTGGCAATTTTATACACCGATAAACTCCTGTGAAGTACTCAAACTATATATTTCGACTTCAAGCTCACTAACGGGATATTCTTTTAGCTGGTAATCAAACTCTTGCCAAAAGAACTTCCACGACAACTCTTCTAATTGCTGTAAATATTTACGCAGCTGAAAGTACTGCCCTTGTAATTTAATTTTAATGCCATGGCGATATAATCGTAATTGCGGGCTTTCAGCTGATAAATCATTACCTTCAGCGTTAGCAATGTCAGCACTAGTATTCACTGTATCTGCCTTTACTTTATTTTTCGTTACAGGCTCTGCCGGTAGTACTTCAAAAGACAACATTTTTACGCCTTTTTGCAACTTTAATAACTTAATTAAGGCGTGACGCATTTGAATAGGATCAATTAAGTCTGAAGTTAAGCGCAGTAATTGCTCGTCAATTTCACCAAGTTTGGCCTGATACTGTGCCAATTCCTTTTTTAACGCTAAATTAGGATCTTCTAGTAACGCCTGCTCTAACATTTCAATTGAGTTAACATTATTACGATTACTTGTTTGAGTTTGCGCTATTTGTTTATTTAATTTCGTAATACGTTGGACAGGTGTATCCAAAAACAAAGTATACAAAATAAAAACAATGCCAATTAGGCCAGTGGCAATAATTAAATACTGTTCTCGCTTTGAAATATTATTAAATTTTTCACCATAAAGCTGCCATTGAGTCATATTACTACTCTCCTTTAGCTTGTGCAGAGCTAACAACAAATTCGGTTACTTGCTGCTCGTTTTCTGACAAAGTGAAATTAACAAAACGTTTTCCAGAAAGGAACGTAGACGACTCAAAACCAGATAACCAATTAGGCACAGCATCAGGACTTCTTGCTAAGCCCGAAAACGTCATATTGCCATTTCCAATAGTCACCCGCTGTAAACTGATATTCTTATCGTGTAGCTCAGCTAGCTCAGCCATAGCAGTAGAAAAACCTGCACTGTATGTTTGGGTTGGATCCGTTAACTGTTGATGTAAATGTTGTTTATTATCTATAACTAATTTGATGGTATTTAATTGAGCTAATAAATTTGCGTCTTTACGGTTATTGGCAATATCTAATTCTAGTTTTTGCAATTGCATTTTTTGTTGGCTATTGACAGAATTAAGCGTTTGATACTCAGCGTTTAAACTGCTGACTTGTAACTGAACAATAAAAATAAACGCCAACATAATCGCTAATACAATCAGCCATAAACTCGCCACGCGGTTCAATGTCCAAAAAACTTTTGCTGGCAATAAGTCAGCTTGTAATAGATTAATTGAATATTTAGCCATTAGCTTCTGGCTCCATAAAGTTAAGCGCTGTGGCTGCAATCGCTACCGCTTTTTCCCGCTCATTCTCAAGCAAACTAGGCATTTCAAATAACTTCACTTCAACGTTGGTATTTTCAGCTAACTTACGTGCTAAAAAGGCTTCATTCGCCATCGGCACTAGCACCTCAATAGTTTTAATTGGTGCTTGTTTAAGCTGTCGCTCAAAATAATCTGTCGAGCGCTGGATCTCCAAGCTCAGAGCATCAATAGTACCAGAAGTTAAATCCATTTCATTTTTGTTTGCTATTTGGCTAAAGCCACGTAAACGACGGCTAAAAAACAACTGACCGTTTTTAATGATCAATAAATTGATTTCTTCATTGGGCTGCTGACAAACAAGTAATATCGCATCCTGTTGAATCGGCAATAAACTTGCAAAAGCAAACTCTTCAGTGGTAATACTCCCGACGCTCATATCATCGGTTGTTAACAATGTGACCAATTCAATTAATTCATTTTTTGCTGCGCAAACAACATTAATTTTTTCTAGGCCGCCAGCTAATACAGGTCCGTCAAAGTAATCAAGTACCATATTATCCGGTGCAATACTGACAAGATCTTTAATTTGCCATTTTAAAGCTGCATTAATTTCAGCATCAGGCACTGTTGGTCGATCAACTTGTACAATTTGTGATTGAGTATTTGATAGCACAAGATGACATTGACCTGAGAATTCATGCTCAGACACTAGCGTCTTTAGGGTACTTGCTACAGGAAGTGCTTTATTTTCAATGGCATCACACTGATTTTCAGTCTCTTTTTTTGCAAAGAAAGCAACGGAGTGCTGTCGTAATGCAATACCGATCACATCAGAGGATTTTGGTTTAGAGAAAATACTTGTGATACGTGTAATAATTGACATTAAGCGATATTATTATTTTATTTACGTGCAAGATAAAACCATTATCGCTGATTCTAATTTCGACGCAAGTGTTTTAATTACTTCATTTTATTTAGCTTATTCTGAGATACATCTTTTATGTCTGCGCCTTCTATTTTGCAACCAATTAATCACCCAACCTTCGCCAAGCATAATGTACAAGTTATGATAAAACGTGATGATAAACTTGATAATATTATTTCAGGTAATAAATGGCGCAAGCTCAAATATAATTTACAAGATATTAAAGCAACGGGAAAAAAAGGCATTATCACTTTTGGCGGTTGTTTTTCCAATCACATACATGCCACAGCTTTTGCCTGCTACCAACAAAAATTACCTGCTATTGCAATCATTCGTGGCGAAGCAAGTAACCAAAATAACTATACCTTAGCTTGGGCCAAACATTGGGGAATGAAGTTAATTTTTGTTGATCGAAAAACTTATCGTTTACGCGATGATGAAATATATTTACAGCACTTACAGCAACAATACCCTGACTACGCCATAGTACCAGAAGGGGGCAGCAATACTTTAGCATTAACTGGCGTTGCTGAGGTTATTGATGAGCTTAACCAACAAGCGACATTTGATACGTTAATGATCCCCGTTGGCAGTGGCGGCACACTTGCTGGATTAATTGTCGGCGATAAGGAACAACATAAACTACTTGGTGTCTCAGTGCTAAAGCAAGAAACATATTTAGAAAACCAAATTAGAAACTTGCTACCTGAACATGCAAAAGCATATAGCAACTGGGTGCTATTAAACGAATACCATTGTGGCGGCTATGCGAAATTTAGTCAGGACGATACTAACAAAATACGAGAATTTAGCATCGACACAGGTATTGATTTTGAACCGGTTTATTCAGGTAAAATGCTATTAGCACTTCTCAACCTTGTTGAGACAGGTTACTTTCCTGCCCAGCACCGTATTGTATTATTACATACTGGCGGCCTACAAGGATTGGCGGGTATGTTTGAACGCGGCATTCTTAATGCAGATGAATGGCCTTCGCTACCTGTGCCACCGGTTCGGTAAAAAAGTGCCCTTGCCCACCTTTAACGCCCAATTGCAATAAAGTACGCCATTCTGTTTGCTGTTCTACACCTAGGGCATAAATTGGAATATTTTTCGGTTCGGCTAAAGTTTTTAAGCTTTGAATAAACACCTGGTTTTCTGTTTTTTGATCAATATTTAGTACGATACTTCGATGCAGTTTCATCGCGTGAATAGGATAAAGATTTAAATAATTTGCACTAACCACATATTGGCCAACTTTATCGGCAATAATTTTTACGCCAGCACCACTTATTGTGTTTATTACAGGTGCTAATTCTCCACTATGGCTAACCAGCTGATATTCACTAATTTCGATCATTAATTGCCCTTTCAATTCGGGAAACCGCGTTATTATTTCCAAAAATGTCGAGACAAAATCAGCAGACAGGAGTGAATCAATAGAAATGTTAATACTACAACCATCATGTTGTTTTTTCTCATAGGCTAGTACCCGACAAACCTGTTCAAGAATGAGCAAATCAATTTTCACTGTTAAACCGCATTTACGTGCCATAGGTAAAAAAACTCGGGCACTTATCAAAGCCCCATCTTTATCTCGGACTTTTGATAGCACTTCATGATGTAAAACCTGCGCCGTATCACAAGCAATAACGGGCTGAAAAAATATAACAAAGGCATTACTATCAATTGCTGAGCTTAAAAACGTCCGCCATTTTAATGAGCCTTTGGTTTTTACGGCTTCCAATTCTCCTATTTCAAACATGAACCATTGTGATGGTCCTTGTAGCTGGGCCGTTCGTAATGCCATATCTGCCTCCGACATTACTTGATATGCCGCTTGGTCGTGGCCAAAGTAGCTAACTCCAATATGAATAAATTCCTCCTGATTAATACCAATAGGAAGCGTGACAGATTGTAAATTTTTTAATAGCCTTTCTGATAGCTTTTCAACTTCATTAATAAACACCCCCGGCAATAACACTGACAATTCAAAGTCACTTCGGCGCGCCAAAAAGTAATTAGGCTGGCCTTGCAGCCGTTGCTTTGTTACTTGAATAAGTAATGAGAGCAATGACATCGCTTGCTGATACCCATACAAGCTTTGTACTAATTCCAATTCTTCAAATTGGATTAATAAAACCGCCCCTTGAACATCTTCATCTTTCAAAAAGGCCTGTAAGCGGTTATCAAAAAACGCACGATTGCCAATACGCGTTTCCTGATCAAGTAACACACTTGCCCGAATATTTTGATCAGAAGAAATATCACTAACAACATTGTTATACAATTGCTGCTGCATACCTTGAATAGTAGTTAATATTTCATGGTGCTTTTCCTTACTAGCAACCGTTTTTATTTCGCTCACTTCACCACGAATAATTGCCAAATTAGCCCAGGATTTGAGCTTATCTAAGGTAGACAGTTCTGCTTGGTAGGCTCGCATAAATGTTTTTTTACTAGTAATAAAAGCAACAAAAAGTATGAATGACAAAAAAAGATAAATTGGAGACGTTAACAATAATAAATACGGTTGCTGAAAATTAATGTAATGATGGCTTTCGGAAAGTGCTATTTGTCGATAAAACAAATTCGTTTTCAATGAATTTTGAGGAAAGTCACTGATCGAATATAAGGACGAATTATTTAACTGAGTAATCGCTATGTTGTTAGCAAGAAGAAGCTCGACTTCATCATGAGTGTTATTTTGTTGTTGATAAACAGTTCCAAGCAAACAAAAACTAACAAGCAAATAAATACCAACAAAAATGCGTTTAAGTACCTGATTAGTAGTTTCTAGTAGATCTTTAACGGCTGACGACATATGTACTCCGCTTCTGAACTGTTATCACTCAAATAATCCTTTTTCACCAACCATTCACTCAAGTGTAGACGAAATTTTTCTCACAAGGTTTTAATATAAAACTAAATCAATCGACAAAACAACTGCATAGTACTATTTGTGATAAGTTCACAAGTACCTGGAGTATGGCACTTAGCTATAAAAAAACCCTGAACTCTTTGCAGAATTCAGGGTTTTTATTATACGTTTGCTAGTAGCTATTAAGCTTCAGCAATTACAACAACTTTAACTGTTGCATCTACATCTGTGTGTACGTGAATTACGATATCAAATTCACCAGTTTCACGGATGCTACCTAAAGGTAAACGTACTTCAGCTTTAACAACTTCAACACCAGCTTCAGTGATTGCATCAGCAATATCACGCGTACCGATTGAACCGAATAATTTACCTTCGTCACCTGCTTTAGAAGCGATAGTAACTTCAGCTAATTCAGTTAACTTAGCAGCACGAGCTTCTGCAGCAGTTAATTGCTCAGCAAGTTTTTTCTCTAAGTCAGCACGACGAGCTTCAAAGTGCTCAACGTTAGCTTTAGAGGCAAATACTGCTTTACCTTTTGGTAATAAAAAGTTACGAGCGTAACCAGATTTAACTGTTACCTTGTCACCAAGGCCGCCTAATTTGGCGATTTTATCAAGAAGGATTACTTCCATTTTCAAAACCCCTTATTAGGTTACTTATGTAAATCAGTATATGGTAATAATGCTAAGTAACGAGCACGCTTGATCGCACGACCAAGTTGACGTTGGTATTTAGCACTTGTACCAGTAATACGGCTAGGAACAATTTTACCACTTTCAGTGATATAGTTTTTTAGTACAGCTGTATCTTTATAATCGATTGCAGCAGCACCTTCCGCTGAAAAGCGGCAGAACTTACGACGTCTAAAAAAACGAGACATGGATTTCTCCTAAAATGGCTTAGTTTATTACTCCGATAATTGTCGGTTAAATAAAATAGCCTTAATTAAATCATTTCAATATGTTGGGCATGTAATACTAAAAGCGGATTACCGTTTCTAGATTCATGACGGTTAATAAAACCAGTCACTTTAACATTACAGCCTTCAATTAAATCACGAGTTAAGTGTGTTGACACATTGCCTGTTGCTACAACTTGTATTCGAACAAACGCTTGCCTGTTCATGCCAGCTTCATTTTGTATAGACTTATGGTCTATCGAAAACTGACAATGTTGAATACCTGCTGGGCTTGTTGACGTTTTAGGTGGCTTAACCACATGGCCGGTCAACACTAAGCAATTCTCTAAACTATTATTCATAGCATGAGACTGCGTCATTGGTTACTTATTCTTCGCTCGCAGCTTCTTCTGCTTTTGGTGCTTCAGCAGCTGGTGCAGCAACCTCTTTCTTCACTTCGCGACGCTCTTCACGACGGTCTTCTTTAGCAGCAGCCATTGCTGAAGCTTCAGTTACCGCGCCTTTAGTGCGCATGATCATGTTACGAATAACAACATCGTTATAACGGAAAGAAGTTTCTAATTCATCAATAACTGACTGTGGCGCTTCAATGTTCATAAGAACATAGTGTGCTTTGTGTAGTTTATTGATTGGGTAAGCTAATTGACGACGACCCCAGTCTTCAAGACGGTGGATGTTGCCTTCAGCATTAGTGATGATATCACTGTAACGCTGAATCATAGCTGGTACTTGTTCACTCTGATCAGGGTGAACCATAAATACGATTTCGTAATGACGCATTACGAGCTCCTTACGGTTGTAGCCTCATTATCTGGCTCAGCCAACACCAGTTGAGGCAAGGAACAAAAAGTTCAGGCTGAATTAAGGTCGCGTATTGTAGATAAAAGCAGCGGCGATAGCAAGACATTAATATTCCTACTATGTTTAAAGAGCAATTGCGCAAATAGAAATATCACCTACTAACAAAACTAAAACAAAACAAACCTGTTCACTTTTCATTCAACACACACGTTAAATACCAAAACCTTGTTAACAGAATGTGACATATGTCATGTTTTTATTGCATTTAAATAACCTAGCTTCTAGTTTAATAGTAACAAGGAAATATATTAGACAATAAATATAGTTAGATAAGGAACATCATATGCCTTCAAGGACACTATCTTTAAAAAATAAACTTTTAGTTTTGCTATCTGCAGTTATTTTCGGTTTGTTATTACTACTATTTACTACTAACTACTTTTCCTACCAAATTAAACAACTCCAGCAAGCAAAATCAACCGTACAGCAAATTGGAATAATTGCATTACAACTAAGACGCAATGAAAAAGACTTCATGCTACGAAAATTGCCTAAATATTTTGATAAACACGGCGATAATTTTTCACAGCTCAATAAAGAGTTAACTACATTAGCAAGTTTAAATGACAGCATAGGTGGTCATATTCCAATCGCACAGCTTAGTGAAAACTTTAGCCAGTACCGCGAAAATTTCACTGAGCTTGTTAATGCAATGAAGCTAAAAGGCTTAGATAAAGACTCCGGACGCTATGGGGAGCTGCGTCGCGCCACTCATAAGCTAGAAGATATTTACAAATCACTTAACGAGCCAACTCAACAAGTTACGCTCTTAACTATTCGCCGCCATGAAAAAGATTATATGTTACGTGGCGATAGCAATTACCTCGACAAATTAGCAACATCGGTTGCTACTTTAAAGTTCGACTCTCAGCATATTGCTAATACTGCAACGCTTATTGATGAGTACGAAAATGCCATAACAGCTTATAGTGCGATTGAGCAAAAAATAGGCTTAAAACAAGACAGCGGTATTAGAGGAGAAATGCGTACAGCTACCCATAATGCTGAAACATTGCTAAATAGAACCATTACCGAAACCAGTGCCTTTGTTGAGCAACAAGAGAATAAAGCCTTTTGGACATCACTTATACTATTTTTCGTCATATCTTCAGTGCTATCAGTATTTATTATCAAGCTTATTAAGATCATTATTTCCCCTATTAAGAGTGCAATAACAAATATAGAAGCGATTATCGAAGAACGAGATTTTTCAAAGCAAGTATTAAAAGAAACAGATGACGAATTCGGTAAAGTTATAGACGCAGTAAATAACTTTATTAAGTTTACTAATAAAATAAACTCAGCTGTTGAAGACCTGCGAAATGTAAGTGCGTCAGTTGAGCAAAACGCACAATCAACCCAAAAAAATTTACATCAACAGGCAATGAAAAACGAGCAAGTATCTGCGGCAACAGTACAACTAGACTGCTCGGCAGCAGAAATAGTTAATAGTACAGAGCGAACAGCCTCAACTGCAGATATAATTGCGCAGCAAGCAGAAGTTGGGCAACAACAACTTAATAACTTGAGTGACTTTTTAAGTACTAATGCTAACGAACTGATCGATTCAACCAAAGATATCGGCCAACTCGAAGAAAAGTGTCGCTCTATAAATGGCTTTATTGAAGAAATTAAAGGCATTGCTGAACAAACAAATTTACTGGCTTTGAACGCTGCAATTGAAGCAGCTCGTGCGGGTGAACAAGGAAGAGGCTTCTCAGTTGTTGCCGATGAAGTTCGTACTTTAGCCAATAGAACACAGACTTCTACAGAGCAAATTACTTATATTATTACTGAACTGCAGTCGATGACAATTAGAGCCGTAGAAAAAGTCAATCATTGTCGCGACGGTAGTATTGATAATGTCAAACAAGTAAAACAGTCGACTCAAACGTTAGGCGATATTATTTCAGAAGTAAATTCAATCCAAGAGATGACGGCTAATATCGCAGGGGCGATTAAAGAGCAAAGTGTCGCTATTCATGAAATATCTGAAAATATCACCGATATGAAAGGTGACAATGACGCCATGCTTACGCAAGCTCAACAAAGTGTAAAAACGTGCTCACTTGCCAATGAGAAAACCTTAAGTCTACTAACCTATAAGCTAAACACAAATAGCTAGCATGAAGAAAAATAAGCAGCTTTGATTTAAAGCTGCTTATTCATAAATTGGTATTTTTAAATTTATGCCTTAGTTTGTCATGCGTTGACGTACTATTTCAAATAAACAAATGCCCGTTGCCACTGAAACATTCAAACTTGACACTTCTCCTGCCATAGGTAACTTCACAAGTTGATCGCAATTCTCACGGGTTAAACGGCGCATACCTTTACCTTCTGCCCCCATCACTAATGCCATAGGTCCCGATAACTTCTCATCATAAAGGCAAGTATCGGTTTCACCAGCCGTACCGATAATCCAAACCCCCTTTTGTTGCAGAGTTTTCATGGTTCTTGCCAAGTTTGTTACTTGCACTAACGGCACAGTTTCTGCGGCACCCACGGCAACTTTACGTACAGTTGCTGTTATGCGAGCCGCATTGTCTTTTGGTACGATAATGGCTTGAACACCAGCGGCATCGGCATTTCGTAAACAGGCACCTAAGTTATGAGGGTCAGTAACACCATCAAGAATTAATAAAAATGGCGCTTGCTGTTTACGTTCAGCTACCGCAAGAATATCGTCTATGTCCGCCTCCGTGAAGGTTTTACCTGGCTTTACGCGAGCAACAACACCTTGATGCTGTTCACCGTCACTCTTATCATCAAGCACTTTACGGTTAGCCATTTGTGTAGCAATGCCATACTGGCGAGCCAAATTTATAATCGGCATTAACCGATCATCTTCACGACCCTTTAATAACCATAATTCAATAAATCGTTCTGGCGCATGTTCCATTAATGCTTTAACGGCATGAATACCAAATACTAACTCTTCTTGCTTTGCCATAAATATTTTCGCTATTACTTTTTAAATGAAGCTATTGGCAGAAATCGAAGTAACTGCCAGTGACTGAAATGAAATTTAATACTTACTGATTTTTTGCCTTTCGCGCATTCTTACCAGGCCTCTTTTTCCGAGCTTTGCGTTTTTTAGCTTTGGCTGTGGTCGACTTATCAGTTTTTTTCTGCTCTTTTTTGGTCGATTTTTTTTCGGAGCTTTTTTTCTTATTACGCCCTTGAGGTGCTTCTTGTGCTTGAGCCGAAAATTTACCCGTGCCTTTTTTACCGGCCCTGCTCTTTGAGTTTTTATCTGATCGTCGTCCGGCAGGTAATGGTTTAGCACGCTTTAATACCGTACCGTCGCCCGCTAACGCTAGATCAATTTTCTTTTCATCTAAGTTAACCGCGGCAACTTGGACTTCAATAGTATCTCCAATACGGTATTTTGCACCAGTATTCTCACCTGACAAACACATACGAACATCATCAAAATGATAATAATCATGCCCTAAAGAAGTGATATGTACTAAACCTTCAATATGTAAATCAGCTAAGCGTACAAAAAGCCCAAAGTTAGTAACCGTTGAAATAACACCGGTAAAAGTTGCTCCCACATGATCTTGCATATATTCACATTTTAGCCAATCGGAAACATCGCGAGTGGCATCATCGGCACGTCGCTCGGTCATTGAACAATGTTCTCCAAGTTCAATTACCGCTTCCGGTGAATAACTATGTCCACCAACGTTGGCATCACTTTGAGCCTGTTCATCCAAAATAGCCTTAATAACGCGATGCACAACTAGGTCAGGGTAGCGACGGATGGGAGAGGTAAAGTGGCTATATGAAGGCAGAGCTAAACCAAAATGACCAATATTATCGCTCTGATAAACCGCTTGGCGCATTGAGCGCAATAACATCGTTTGAATTAACTCTTGATCTGCACGCCCAGAAATTTTTTCTAAAATATGGCAATAATCGCTTGGCTCTGGTTGAGCTTTTCGCTCTCCCATTGATGACATATCAAGTCCAAGCTCACTGACATAACTCATAAAATTATTGTACTTTTCTTCACTAGGCTTATCGTGAACACGGAACAAGCCTGGCTTGCTATGTTTTTCAATAAACTTAGCCGTAGCCACATTGGCTAGAATCATACACTCTTCAATTATCTTATGGGCATCGTTGCGAACCAAAGGCACAATTGAATCAATTTTTCTTTCCTGATTAAATAAAAACAATGATTCTGTCGTTTCAAATGCAATAGCACCGCGTACTGTACGCGCTTTGGTTAACGCCAGGTACATTTCATTAAGATTTTCTAAATCAGCCACTAAGGGTTGATATTCAGCTCTTAGTGCTTCGCGAGATTCTTTATCGGTTTGTTGCGGATTTACGCCCAGTATGGTCGCCACTTTACTGTAAGTAAAACGAGCTTTCGAGCGCATTACTGCAGGATAAAATTTAGAACCAGAAAGCTTACCTGCTGCACTTATGGTCATTTCACAAACCATACATAAACGATCAACATTAGGATTTAACGAACATAAACCATTCGAGAGTTTTTCCGGCAGCATTGGAATAACTTGGCTTGGGAAATAAACAGAGTTACCACGAGAAATGGCTTCATCGTCTAAAGCAGTTTTTGGCCGAACATAATAACTAACATCAGCTATGGCAACCCATAAACGCCAGCCACCACTAGCTTTAGGCTGACAATAAACAGCATCATCAAAGTCACGAGCATCTTCACCATCAATGGTTACCAATGGCAAATCACGCAGATCAACGCGGGGGACTTTTGCTGACTCTTCCACCTCATCAGCAATTACCACAACCTCTTCTTTTACTTCTGCTGAAAATTGATAGGGTAAATCATGCTCTCGCAAGGCAATATCAATTTCCATACCGGGAGCCATATGCTCACCCAATACTTCGACAACTTTACCAACTGCATTTGACCGTTTAGTTGGTCGTTGGATAATTTCTACCACCACCACTTGACCGTGGCGAGCACCTGATTTTTTATCGGGTTTGATTAGAATATCTTGTTGAATGCGTGCGTCATCAGGCACTACACAGGCAATATGATGGTCAACATAGTACCGACCAACAACTCCCGACTTTCTCGGCTCTATAACATCAAGAATTTTAACTTCTTTGCGACCTTTTCGGTCAGTACGGTCAAGTAAAATGGCTTCTACAACATCACCATGAATAACCCGTTGCATTTCATGCGAAGAAATAAATAAATCTTTTGAGCCATTGTCTGGGGCAAAAAAACCAAAGCCATCACGGTGACCAATAACTTTCCCTGTTAAGACATTGCTACGAGAGGCAATAGCGTATTGTTTAAATTTATTAAACACAATTTGACCACTATTTTCCATCGCTCGAAGGCGACGCTTTAAGCCAACCAACATATCATCATCTTGATAATTAAGTTGCTTTACTAAGGCTTTAAAAGTAGGCGGGATATTGGATTTTTCAATCAACGATAAAAGTAGCTCTCGGCTAGCTACTGGTTTTTCGTATTTGTCAGCTTCTCGCTGTTGGTGTGGGTCGTTTTCGGTCACATTTATTCAATAATGGTTTTTTGTTAAGTATATCGTAGATTAACGTTATACCCAAACCTCGGCACAATGACAGACTGATCATTCGCAAACGAATAAGTGCCGATTATACGACTAATATTTTCCTTTCTTAGCGGCATTAACTACCCGCTCTGGCATTTTATCTGCCAATTTAGCTAATTGCATAGCAATATTCTTATGTTGCTTTTTATCATCGGTTACCGATTGATGCAGTTGCACATATAGTTGTGGAAAATCTAGCGGGCTACCATCGCCAGCTAAATAAATATCTGCCAACCGCAACTGCGCTTTTAAATTATTTAAAGCCGCTGACTCTTTCAAAAATATTATCGCTTGATTAACGTCAATTTGAACGAATTTGCCAATATGATAATAACGGCCCATTTGTTCTAACGCTTCTGATAAGCCTTGGTCAGCGGAAGCTTGCATATAATGCAGACCCAATGGCACATCTTTTTTTACACACACGCCATAAGCGAGCATATCACCCCATAAAAACTGATAAGACGGCATTTTTGACTTTACTGCTCGTGCTTCAATGTCTTGCACCAACTGACAATCATCGATCACGACCTGACTTAAATGCTTATTCTCTTTAATTAAATCGAGTAATACGTTGTCACTATATATTTGTACTGCTGTTAACTCAGCAGCCGATGCATTGAAAAAATTAGCCGATGCTAATAACACTGCCAAAACTAAACGTTGCATATTGCCTCTTCGTAAAGTGAAATATCTCACTGAATAACCTTATATCGTCATATCGCACTAAAATCTTAGTGATAATATCCTATTATTTATCAAGCTAACAATTTGCCGATAGTCCTAATATCTAATTATTGTTATGTAGAAGCAAAATTAGTACCAAAATACGGCTATTAGACAAGTTTGCTGTTAATTTGCCAACAGTAAGATACCAAGCTTGCACTTATCCAGAGAAAACATCACAATGAATAAAATTTGAGCAGGCAGAGTGTCGCACGTGTCAAATATCCAACAGTTGATTGAAAACTCAAAAGTTAACGAAAGCATAGCCCGTAAGCTATTCGAAATTGAAACAGAAATATTAGCCTGTCAATCAAGTGAAGAACTGCTGCAACAACTGCTGGGTTTAATTCAAGAAAAATTTCAATTGTCTGGCATTTCACTATTGCTTGCCGAGCCTACACCTCTTAGTTACTTAATTAACGGTAATTTGCAGTCAAATTGGCACCAAAAAAATACCAAACAAATTTCGGTAAAAAAACTAGCTCAACTGCATATTAATAAAAAACCATTTTTAACTAATGAATTAACACAGCTTGATCAGTTTTTACCAAAGAACTTACTGCGCGGTGCCAAGTCTGCCGCCCTCACACCTTTGTCATTAGAAGGTAAACTATTTGGTAGTTTATTATTTACCGATAAAGCGTCTACTCGTTTTCATAATAAATTAGGTACCTTTCATTTAGAGCAGTTGGCAGTAAAAGTTAGCCTATGTTTATCTAATGTTTTGATACGCGAACAACTTGAATATATGGCACATTATGATCGTTTAACCGGCGTTGCCAATCGACGTTTGATGGAAGTTTGTATCAGTGAAGAACTTATTCGCCAACGACGATACGGTGTGCCATTTTCGGTATTGTTTATTGATTGTAATAAATTTAAAGCGGTTAACGATACTTATGGCCACGACTGTGGCGACAAAGTACTGGCATACGTTGCCACACAACTACAAGAACTGGTGCGTGAAAACGACAAATGTTTTCGCTACGCAGGCGATGAATTTGTCGTAGTACTTGCTAGCCAAACACTACCCGAGGCAGAGCAAGCAAGCGATCGACTATGCGACTTTTTTGTCAATAACCCAATGCCATATCAAAATATGCGTTTACCGATAACAATTAGTTGTGGCGCGGCGGCAAGCGATGGCCAGCAAAGTATGGATGAATTACTAAAAGCTGCCGACAAAAAGCTCTATGCAAATAAAAAATCCCAGAACGGTATGGTATTTAAATTATAGTGTTGTAATGATGAATTAATAACAACGCCAGCGTTCGCCTATACTTAACAATACTGGCGGTTAACTCTACTTATTATGATCATAGAAGTTAGCATCAAAGAATTAAAAAAAGGTCACTTTGTTGTCGATATTGTTAAACAACAAGGTTGCTATAACTTATCCCGCGCTGGTCATATCAAAAACAATAAAACCATAACAGCATTAACGTTGAAAGGTGTTGAGTCAGTGCTAGTCGACACCACTAAAAGCATTGCAGAGGCACTGACAGCTGCGCCTTCTGCGCCAATTGAGTCAACAGGGCCTGTAATTCTAGAGGTTACTAAAGCAAAAAAACTTTTTAATGCTTCAAAACGAATACAACAACAGGTTTTTCTCGATGTTCAACAGGGCCACCCAATTAATATTGCGCCCATTATTGATGTAACAAATGAAACTATAGCGGCAATATTTAAAAACCCTGACACCTTAGCTTGTGTTATTAACATTCGTAATAAAAATGAATACCTACTTGAGCACTCGGTCTCAGTTTCAATTCTTATGACCATTTTTGCTCGCTTTTTAAAAGTTGAGAGAAGTGTCATTCAACAACTTGCTATAGGTGCATTTTTACATGACGTAGGCAAAATTAAGATAGCTGATAATATATTAAACAAGGCGGGGAAATTATCTGCAAGCGAATACAAAATTATTCAACAGCACGTAAATCATTCAATTGATATTATCAAAGCAACACCTGAAATTTCTGCAATTAGCTTAGAAGTAGCAGCACAACACCATGAACGAAACGATGGTTCGGGTTACCCACTACAATTAAAGCAAGATAACATTTCAAACTATGGAGCCATGATTGCAATTTGTGATGTTTTTGACGCACTAACAGCTGACCGTTGCTATAAAGATGGTTACAGTCAAATTAAAGCTTTTAGTGTGCTTCGAAATTTAGCGCGGCAAGGAAAGTTAATGCCACGGTTGGTTGATTTATTTATTAAATGTTTAGGTGTCTACCCAGTTGGAACATTGGTCGAGCTAAGCTCACACCGATTAGCGATTGTTGAAAGCCGTAATCAAGATGATCCCATAAATCCAAAGGTTCGCAGCTTCTACAACATAGATCGTCACCATTACACCTTAGCTAAAGATATTGATTTAGCAAAAGAAGCTGACTTTATTGTTCGTGGCGTTAAAGCTAATGACTTTGATTTAGATATGAATAGAATTATTGAATTTTTGCTAATGCAAGGTTAGTAAAAATTATCAACGGAAATAAACGTTAGTAACGTTAATTTAACCCTACCTAGTCTTAACAATTAAAAGTAAGCAAAAAAACCTTTAGCATATGCGCTAAAGGTTTTTCAATAACAATAGGTTATTAAACTAACTTAATACAGCTGCTAAGCAGCTGAGTCAATCGCTTTAATATCAAGAGGCTGTGCTTGTTTACGCGCTTGTTTTTTCACTTTACGAATATCACGTAATGCTAATAAACAGGGTGTTAAAATCAACGTTAAAACGGTAGCGAAGGCTAAACCACCAGCAATGGCCGTTGCCAACTGATTCCACCATTGTGTTGATGGTGCACCAACAACTGCGGTTCTGTTGAAGAAGTCTAAGTTAACCTGCAATACCATAGGTAATAAACCTAAAATAGTGGTAACAGTTGTTAGCATTACCGGTCGCAAGCGTTGAGCACCAGTACGTAATATTGCATCGATTACCGCATACCCTTCTCGACGTAAGACATTGTAGGTATCAATTAGAACAATATTATTATTAACAACAATACCGGCGAGAGAAATAACGCCAATGCCACCCATAACAATACCAAAAGGCTTTTGTACTAAAAATAACGCTAGAAATACGCCAACAGTAGAGAAAATAACAGCACTAAGGATCAAGAATGCTTGATAAAAGCTATTAAACTGCGTTACCAGTATTATCGCCATAACAAACAAAGCAATACCAAAAGCTTTTACTAGGAAGTCTTCTGATTCTTGTTGATCTTCATTTTGACCTTTTATGGCAATTTCAACTGATGGGTCGATACCCAATTCAGGGAACTGTTCTTGTAAGAGTGGCAATTCTTTCACCAACTGCGCACCCGGTATTAAATTCGCTTTAATACTGACCACTCGTTTGCCGTCCATACGGCGAATACTATCAATTTTAGGTGCCGCACTGCGCTCAACAAAGCTACTAACCGGTACTAAGCCCGCTGAAGTTTTTAAACGTAAGGTATCAAGGCGTGAAATATTGCGTTTGTCTTCTGGAAAACGCACACGAATATCAAGCTCATCATCAACATCATCTGGTCGATATTCACCTAGTTTCAGGCCATTAGTTACCATTTGTACCGTAGAGCCTACTAGTGCAGCATCAGCACCATATGTTGCAGCTAAACTTCGATCAATTTGCAACTGCCATTCAATACCTGGCTTAGAGCCTGTATCTTCGATATCAGTAAACTTATCGTGGTTATGCAATGCTGTACTTATAATACGAGCTGATTCATTCAATTTATCAGGAAAGCGTGAACTGAGCTCAATAACTAAATCTTTACCGTTTTGTGGGCCATCTTCATTTTTTCTTACTTCAATTTCAACGCCGGCTAAGTCATCCGTTCGCTTGCGAATATCTGCGATAACTTCATCCGCGGTACGTCTAAACTGCCAATTGGTAAAGTTAACTTGAAAAGTACCAATTTGATCATTACCACCTGTGCGAGTGTATAAGGTTTTAATTTCAGCTAAATCTAAAATACGGTCTTCAATAGAAACCATAATTTCATCTTTTTCTTTAATCGATAAATCACCATGTGAACGCACTACCATAGTGGCGCTAGATGGCTCAATTTCAGGAAAGAATATGGCTCCTAAACCTGAAGCACCATAGATAAATATTACAAACACCGACATTGCTAATGTCCCTGCTAATATTTTCCAAGGATGATTAATTGCTGATCTTAAAACACGAACATACTTGCCAGTGAAACCGGTAAGCTGGGTTAAATCCCCTTCTTCAGCCTGTTCCATTTGCTGCTGTTCTTTAGTACTTACTTTGCGCGACTTACCAATAATGCTACCAATAGTCGGCACAAATATCAGAGCCATTGCTAATGACGCCGTTAACACGGCTATCAGAGTGATCGGCAAGTACTTCATAAATTCGCCCATTATGCCTGGCCAAAACATCAAGGGTGCAAAAGCTGCTAAAGTTGTTGCCGTTGAAGCAATAATAGGCCACGCCATACGTCGAGCGGCTAAGCCATAGGCCTGACGTTTAGTTTTACCTTCATTGAGTTCTCGGTCGGCGAACTCAGTAACAACTATCGCGCCATCAACCAACATACCAACCGCCATGATTAAACCAAAAAGTACTACGATATTGACGGTTAAACCAGCAATCGCTAACACTAAAATGCCGGTTAAGAAAGCACCAGGAATAGCTAAACCAACCAGTAACGCTGTGCGAGAACCTAAGGTAGCAATAATTACAATTACAACTAATAAAACAGCTGACAGAACGTTATTTTGTAAATCATTTAGAGTGTCTTGTACGTCAATTGATTGATCACCGACATAATCAACAAATACTTGATTTGGCCAACGTTGACGTTCAATTTCAATCAATGCTTTAACTTTGGCAACCGTGTTAATGATATTTTCACCAGAACGCTTTTTAACTTCTATGGCAACTGAACGTTCACCATTTAAACGAGCGAAAGAGCTTGGATCTTTATACGCTCTGCGTACCGTTGATACATCCTGAAAGGTAATAACCTTGTCACCATCAACTTTAATCGGCAGTTCTAGTAAGTCTTGTATTGTTTCAAATACCGACGGTACTTTAATAGCAAAACGTCCTTTACCCGTATCCATAGTTCCTGCAGGCACTAAACGGTTATTACGCTCAACAAGATTATAAATATCGTTCTGGTCTAAGCCATAGCTTTCCATCAATAATGGGTCAACTATGATCTCAACCATATCTTCTCGATCACCACCAATATCGACTTCTAAGACTTCTTGCAGTGCCTCAATTTTATCTTTTACATCGCGTGCAATTGTTAACAGTCCACGCTCAGTTACCGCGCCCGATAGAATCACAGTGATGGCAGGGTTCTGATTAGCCATAGTAACTTCGTGTACTTCTGGCTCTTCTGACTCAGATGGGAGTTTCGCTTTCGCTAACGTTACTTTATCGCGAACGTCAGCAAGCGCTTCTTTTGGATCTAATCCAGCAATAAACTCAAGATTAATGGAAGCATGACCTTCACTTGCAGTCGCAGACATTTCTTTAATGCCCGCTATCGACTTAAGCTCTTTCTCCATTGGCCGAATGAGCATACGCTCCGCATCTTCGGGCGAAATGCCGTCATGCACAATAGAAACATAAATATTAGGAATAGTTATGTCTGGATTTGATTCTTTTGCAATATTTGCATAGGTAATTGCCCCTGAAATTAGCAATAATACAAATACCATTAACACCGAACGTGTGCGGGTTAATGCTGCATCAATAAGTGTTAGCATATACTTTTACCTTATTCGCTTTTACTAGCTAATGCTGAGTTAGCATTCGAATTAGTAGAAAATATAGCGTCGACTTCATCACCAGCTCTAACAAAACCTTGCCCTAGTATAATAATATCGGCCTGTTCACCTAACCCTGACAACCAAATACCATCCTTTTCACTTTTAACGATGTTTATCGGTGTAAATTTAACATGAGAGTTTTCCACTGTTTTAACACCAATATTGCCTTCTTCGTCTAATGCTAAAAGTGCCGGAGAAACCTTAATAGCATGAACATGGTTTAAGCTGATATTAACTTCACTGCTTAATCCTGCTAGTAATTTACTATCACTATTTGCTAGCGCCACCTCTATTTTAAAAGTGTTAGTTGCATCATCTGCAACACTGGCAATATAACGCACTTGACCTGATAAACTTTCTTTATGAAGTAATCGCACTTGGGCATTTTGACCAACCATTAATTGGCTGATATTGTTTTCGCTTACATGTGCACGAACGACTAAAGGATCAAGATCAGCAATCATGGCAATATCATCGCCACTTTGCACATAATCACCTTGCTCTACATAACGTGTGTTCAGTACGCCATCAAAAGGAGCGCGTATTACGGTATTAGCTATATCAATATTCAAACGTTTAATTTGCGCTTTTACTGCTGCAAGGTTTGCTGCCGCACTACTAACCTGTACTTTTCCTTGATAACCGTCGGCACTTAACTTTAATGCGCCTTGATGTTCGATTTCCCGTTGCTTTAACAACGCTTTTGCTTGCGTTAGTTGTGATTCAAGATCATTAATTTCCAACTCAACAATAACTTGTCCTTGCTTCACTTTCGCACCACGTTTTGCCAAAACCTGTGCAATTTGTCCTGAGATCTCCGCTTTCACTGTAGTTACACGATCAGGCTCTGTACGCCCGTATAGAGCAACAGAGTCACTAATAGTTTCGGCAAACTTAGTTGCTACTTTCACTTTTGGAATAATCACGCTATGTTGCGTTTTTTCATTGGGAATTTCTTGCGCTTGCATTAAACCCGATGTCATCCACAATACCAGTGCTAAGGTGATAACAATCGCTATGATATATGGACGTTCGGCTAACCATTCGCGACGCTGACTTACGGTACTCATAATTCTTCCTAAATATTTTTATTTAACTGACACTTGTTGGTCATATTGCCGATAATAATACAGTGCTATCGGCTCTGCGTCTTGTCTAGCTTTGCAACAAAACGTTAACCAAGCGCGGTTTTCAGATGCCTTTTAAAATGACTTTGCTATAAGCTTAGTTGTATCAACCATCTTTTCTGACATCACTTCTTGCCACCAAGGTGCAGTTGGTTTTGGCTCTGCTAGTATAACTGCCTCACCAAATTTCGGTGTTAACAGTGAAACATTTTGCTGCTTGGCAAGCGCACTAATTTGCTCAAATGGTTCATACCAATCATGAAGCGCTAGATCAAAGGTACCATTGTGTACAGGGATCATATGCAGCCCATCTAAATCAAGATGTGCTTGTAGGCTTTGCTCTGGTGTCATATGAATTTCACGCCAAAGTTCATTATATGCACCTGTCTCTATCATGGTGTAATCAAATGGGCCAAAACGTTGGCCAATTTCTTTGAAGCCAGAAAAATAACCACCATCACCACTATAAAAAAGTTTAGTGTCGTTATGCTCTATCACCCAACTTGCCCACAACGTATCATCTTTATCAAATAAACCTCGTCCAGAAAAGTGCTGTGCCGGTGTTGCTGTAATATTAATCGCACCTAGCTCTTGGCTTTGCCACCAGTCAAGTTCAACAATTTTTTCCTTTGAAACGCCCCAATCACGTAAATATTGTCCAACTTTCAAAGGGGTAAGAAAAACGTCTACTTTATCCGCAAGTTCCTTCACTGCGGCTTTATCTAAATGATCATAGTGGTCATGGCTAATAATAACGGCTTTTATATTGGGTAAATCATTTATACTTATCGGCGGCTGATGAAAACGCTTTGGTCCAGCCCATTGCACCGGAGATGCTCGATCACTAAAAACAGGGTCAATTAAAATAAACTCTTGGTTAAGCTTTATTAGTAATGTTGAATGCCCAAGACGAAAAATAGCATCATGCTCATCAGCTTCTAAACTCGAAGAAGTTAACTTTGTAACAGGAATACGACTCTTCGGCACAGCTTCTTTACGTTCAACTCGCCAATACTCTTTCGCAATATTCCAAATATTAGCTAGGGAGCTTTGATAGTTTATTTCACTATTTTGAAATTTGCCTGATATTTGCACACTTTCATTTACTCTACTATCACCTGCAACTGATACCAATGACATAACTATGCCTCCCAAAGCAATTATCGATAAAAATTTATTCATATTTCACACACAAAAGTAAACTACACGGTGCAGTTTAAAATATAAAATTTGAAAAGTAAACTACTCAGTGTAAAATAGAGAAATAGCTAGTTTGGAAGTCATTTATGGAAACTGAAAAAAAATCTCGCAGTGAAATAAAACGTGAAGCGATTATTGCAGCAGCAAAGAAAGCTTTTAAAGAATTCGGTGTTCAAGGTACTAGCATGGATAAACTAGCTGAATTGGCGCAAGTTTCGAAACGCACGGTTTATAACCATTTTGCTACCAAAGAAGCATTACTAATGTATTTAGTGGCAGAGCTATGGCAAAAAGCTGAAACACAAGTCAATGTGGAATATCAACAAGGTACAATGCTGAAGCCTCAACTTGTCGCTTTACTCAAAGCCGAAATAGACTTTATTTGTGCAGAAGAACATATGGACGTTACAAAAGTTGCCATTGGCCACTTTTTCTATAATTCAGAAGCGCTACAAAAGGAGTTTGAAAAAATATCTTGCCAAGAAAATGCCATTATTCGTTGGCTAAACTGTGCAATTGAAGACAGAAAATTAGCAATAGAAGATGTCGATTTTGCTAGCGACCAACTACACGGTTTGATTAAGGCACGCTGCTTTTGGCCACAATTGTTTCAAATGGAAGATGGGCTCAGCGAAGAGAAACGTCAATTTTTAGCTCGAGAAACTGCTGAAATGTTTTTAGCTAGGTATCAAGTGCTTTCATAAGACTTGAGACAATTGATAAATAAAAAACCAGCCTAAGAGCTGGTTTTTTTTATTTTATAAATTAATGCAATTACTTATCTAGCTTTTTAAATCGACGAAGACTCTCGTATGCCCAGTTTTCCTCAGCATATTTCACTCTATATCCATATTGAAAAGTATAGTCACTACCGTCAACCGACAATAACTTATAGCTTCTAATAACAAATCCTAAGCCATTTAACGCATCCGCTTTTGCTTCGGCGTAGCAAGCGTCGAAATCAAGATCGTTACTGTAGGCATTTGGACAGTCATATGAATTAATAAAAGAAATACTTCCATCCTCTTCAAGCTTCCAAAAATCGTTCAATTCATCACCACCAAAATAAGAATTGTCACCTCGTCCATTTGCGCCAATTTTCATATCAGCATAACTTGAGTTACCAAAAAATGACTGATATTGAGTTTCGAATTGGCCAATATATTTTTCAGCATTTAGATTATTTTCTGTTACCTCGGAAAATTCATAAATAGATGTGCGAGTTTCAATACCGTCTTCTTCAAAAGTTAGTGATAAACCTAGCTTACCGTTAGGTAAAGTGTAAAATTGATGAGCCCGTGTATTTCCATCTATAGTTACCATTAAAATTCCACCATCTTTCGACCATGAAAAATTTTGCGTGATTGGGCTATTCTCGCCAGCTACTTTTAGTTTTGTTTCCCCGTCTTTATCGCTAGTAAACTCAAAAACACTTGCACCACCTCGATAATCAACACCGTCAATATTTGTTGAAATTATAGGTAACAGTCTAGCTGCATAACTTGTATTTAAACTTAAGTTAACTTCATTATTTTCTGATATTCCATTCAGAACATCGTAAGTAAACTTAGGCTCCAACACATACTCTAGATTATTGTAATTCTTATATTTTGAAGGCTCAACATCCGTTAATAATTCAGCGTGATATAAAACTTTTACAATAGCAACCCCTGATGATATTGACTGCAGCTCGATGTTATCAACAATAACATCAAACATTAATTCTTCTTCTTGGTTAGTATCAAAATTATAAAAGCTACCCTTTTTATCTTCGAGCAATTTATTGGAAGAAATAAATGAAATCTCATAATGATCTGATTTATCTATTAAGTTACCTTCAATAGTAAAAAATGTACCATATGAAGTACCACCTAAAGAAATGTCTTCTACAGTTACTCCAATATTAGCAACACCATCATCCATGTTAACAACAGAAAGCGTGTTATATGCTGCCTGAGGTATATTAATAAAGTTCTCATAAACAAATTCATTTGACTGCTCTTTAGTGAGGTTGACGTATTGACGTACACCGTCTTCTATATCTATCTCAACTCTCAATTTATCGCCTTCTTGTGCAAGTAATGCAACTTCCATGAAGTCAGTAATTCCACAACTCGAATTACAACCCGGCTGCTGAAGGTTAACAGCAATTGTGCCATCAAGATCCCACGAATGAGGTACAAGCTTATTATCAGAAAAATATAAACCCTTAGCGTTTTCAAAGAAGGTAAGTGATAATCCACCATTTTCACTCGTTGACCATGTGCCTGCTAGTTCCTGTTCAGTTAAATCGACATGTTGCCACTGCGCAGGGTTATCAACTACATCAACAATAAATACGTACTGTGAACTTGCTTTACCATCAGACAAAGTTAACGCTAGTTCATAATTTTGAATATCAAAGAAATCTGGCTCAATTGTCATGGTTACTTGATTGTTATTACTGAGTTCAAAACTCAACCACTGTGGTTGTTCCGCAATAGTTAAGGTCAATGAATCATTCTCATCATCTGCAATATCAAATACCGCTATGGTTTTTTGCATTGCTTTAGCATCAGCGGTAAATGTGCCGCTCATCGTTGGTGCAGTATTAGGAGTTGGAACAGGGGCTGGCGCTTTAGAAGAAGAACCTCCTCCACAAGCAGATAATAAAACTAAAATAAATAGTAGGGGGGTAAATTTAATCAAAATTTAATTCCATTTAATGTGTGTAGAATGTATAAAATTCAGAGTATTATAAGGAATTCAATACAAATGTATAGTCGGCTGGTGTTAGTACATTTGTAATAATTAAAAGAAAAAAGCCGACATTTTGTCGGCTTCTTAATAATAAGTTATACGATATGATTATTAATCATTAGATCGAAAAAGATGATCCACAACCACATGTTGTACTGGCATTTGGGTTATTCACTAAAAAGCGACTACCTTCTAAACCTTCAATATAATCAACTTCGCCATCAACTAAATATTGTAAGCTCATTGGGTCAATAACCATAGTGACACCTTTTTTCACTATCGTCATATCGCCGTCATTAACCTTCTCGTCAAAGGTAAAGCCGTACTGAAAGCCAGAGCATCCGCCACCGGTGACATAAACGCGTAGTTTTAAGTCTGGGTTTTCTTCTTCCGTGATTAGCGACAATACTTTAGTCGCTGCGGCGTCAGAAAATTTGATTGGTAATTCAGGATTTGACATAAAACTCTACTTAATACGAATGAACTAGGACAATTATCTTAAACTTGACTGTTTTAATCAAGTATTATGGTGAACTCTGATCAATATTTTCTAAGCTTTTTTGCCAAGAGTAACTTTGATCAATCCGATTATAAGCTTGCCATTTTCCTTTTGGTAACACTGCGGCAACTTCTATTTTTTCGGCAATAAAGTTTTCAGGTAAGGTCAATTCACCGCTAATAATTTGAAAATATTGAAAACTAAATGATAAATCTTTTTTGTTGAGGGATGAAAGTTCAGTTAATGGAATATTCACAGGCTTGCCATTTAAACTACCGGTAAGTGATAACTCAACAAATCCTTTAGCATAGCGTTTGCGTAGTAACTGCTGTACTAGCACAACCTGAAAGCGATAATGATTAGGACTTTCAGTTTTAGTCAAATTCACGCCATCAATCACTAAGCCATTGGCTTGCTTTTCTGGTGCCATTACTTTTTCATAAAATGCTAGCTCTTTTTTAACTTGAAAGTGCTCTTGTTCCATTAACTTTAAGGTTTTTTGGCTACGTTGATTAGCCATACGCTCCACTTCAAGTTCCACTTCTAAAGTGTTAATACGTTGAGATTTTTCAACAAGTTTTTGGTAAAGCGTATCAAGGCGAGACTTTTGCTGTGCTAAAGTTTGTACTTGATAGCCGTGATAATAGTTACCCATTCGATAACCAGAAAATAATGCTATAACAATAATTGCGACTAAAAGAATAGCCGAACGAAAAGCCCCTAAACGCGTTACAACAGTACTGAGATTTATTTTTGCTAACCAATTCATTTGAAAAGTATTATGATATCCAAAAAAGCCTGTAAATTCGCATGGTTAAAATGATAATAATATGAAAACATTAATCCAGCTAAAAAAGCGTTTAGCTATGCCACAAACATCTTGGCAGCTTTGCTTACTTGCCGCTGTTGGCGGTTTAGCGTCGGCTATGCTCGTCGTTTTGTTTGTATTTGCCACTGAAGGCATTCAATCATTTTATTTGAGCGAAAAAGACGACTATAGCAGCTTAAGTTCACTAAGTCGTTTTCAATTACCAATTATTGGTGCGGTAATCATTCTATTTTTTGCTTGGTTAACGGGTTATAAATATATCCGCACTGGTATTCCCTTCGTTCTTCATCGCCTGAAAATTGCTAATGGCGTTATGCCATTACGAAACACCATCAACCAATTTATTGGCAGCACTATTGCCCTTGCTAGTGGTTTTTCGGTTGGGCGAGAAGGGCCTGCAGTGCATTTAGGCGCGGCTTGTAGTAGTTATATTGGTAACAAACTTAACCTACCCTATAACGCTATTCGTAGTCTAAGTGCCTGCGGAATTGCCGCTGGTATTGCTGCGTGTTTCAATACCCCCATTGCTGCTGTGTTGTTTGTTATGGAAGTTATTTTACGTGAATATAAAGTACATATTTTTATTCCAGTAATGATTGCAGCTATTGTTGGCTCTATGACAACCAGCAGTATTTTTGGCCCCGCCCATGAATTTGAATATTTCACTACCATTACCTTAAATAGCCAACATTACCCTACACTTGTGATCTTGGGCTTAGTATTGGGCGTTATTGCTTTTGGCTTTAACCGCTATTTAGTAATGATTATTAAACATAGTGCTCGCTTTCATATTGTGCCACGCATATTAACAGCAGCATTGATCAGCGGAATTTTAGGTTATTTCGTGCCATTTGCTATGGGCACAGACTTAAGCGCAATAGACTTTTCATTGCAACAAAACCCCGAGCTGCAATTACTGCTTGGCTTACTGATTGCAAAAATACTGATGACCATTACCGCGTTAGGACTTGGTATTCCTGGCGGTATTATTGGGCCAATTTTAGGTATTGGCGCCATCGTTGGCACATGCGTTTCAATTGTTGCGGTACACTTTTTACCAATTGACTTTCAAGCCAGTGATTTTGCGCTAATGGGCATGGCAGGTTTTATGGCCGCAACGCTCAATGCTCCGCTTGCCGCATTACTTTGTGTAGTAGAAATGTCGAATCAAATTGAAATAATTGTACCGGCAATGGTCGTGATCACTAGCTCTTGTATTTCTTCGGGACAATTTTTTCGTAACCGTTCAATATTTATTATGCAGTTAGAAGTTCAAGGACTCGCTTATCGACGCCCTCCTATTGAAAAATCTTTGCAACGCGTAGGGGTAATGGGTGTTATGCAAGAGAAAATAACCCTAATAGCCGATAACGACAATAAAACCATAAGCGAAAAAATATCAAGCCAGACACCTCATCAGCCAGTGATCATTAAGAAAACCAACACTCAAGGTGAACAGGAGTTTATTTGGTGTCAGGCAGAAGAACACCATAAAAATACCAACCAAAACTTACTGACTAGGCATAAATTAATTCCGCTGAACCATCAATCAACTTTAGCAGAAGCTTATTTGCTGTTAGTTAGAGAAAGAGCTGGAGGTGTGTATATATATCAAAACAATTCAAATGATATTATGGGTATAATTACCTTTGACGCGATACGTACATACTTATTAAAAGGAAAAACTCAATAATGGCAACCATTCTTTGGCTGAAAGCATTTCATGTAATTTTTATGGTGGCTTGGTTTGCTGGGATTTTTTATTTACCTCGCATTTTTGTTAATCATGCGGAATCATCAGAGCCTTTAGTGCATCAACAATTAAAAGGTATGGAACGACGACTTTTAATGTTTGTGACTCCATTTGCACTATTAACTTTGGTGCTAGGAATTAGCATTATTTATCACTATGGCTATGCTTGGTTTGCTGCAGCTAAATGGTTACACATAAAAATAACTTTAGTCATCATTCTTTTAGCCTATCACGGCTACTGCTTTAAATTGGTGAAAACTTTTGCTGAAGATAAAAATATCCGCTCAGGAAAATTTTATCGTATTTTTAATGAAGTTCCAGTCATCATTTTATTTGTTGTTATTATTTTAGCCTATGTAAAACCTTTTTAATTCAATGGAAATAGGCTAACCAAAGGGACTTTTTATTAAGAATTTCTCTACTTTTCTCTGATAAAAGAGGGTTTTCCAAAGAAAAGATTTTTCGCTGTGGTAAATTTGCTTTCACTAATATATCTCGTGTAACTGAGTGATGGTAAAAGAATTCATCGAATGCGCCAGAGTCAATAATACTATCAAAGCCATATTGGATACGTTTAGCTAAGCGAGTATTTTTTTTGCTAGTAAAAAAATACATAGGCGCGGGATACTTTAATAAAAAGTGCCCCTCAACGATAAACTTTTCATTATTGGCAATTTCTAACCAAGGCTCATGAAGTGCACGTGGAAAATAATCAAAACGATGTTTATCGAGCATAGTTAACATTGAAAATGCACTACCTTCTATCACGTCAAAGCCGTTGTGACGCAAAATGTCACTGTCTGGCCAATCGTAGCCTTGCCCTGCCGATAACGTTTTTAACTCGTTAAGCGTTAAATTTGGGGAAAATATAGCGTTATCTTCTCGACGAATAATTGCAATACGCGCTCCCATTAACCCTTTTAATACAGGAATATAAACAGCTTGCAGTTCTTGCTCCAGTGATTTTGATGTCATTCGCCATGTTACATCGATGGCTTTACCTTGTCGCACCATGATCGACGTTCGCCCTTGCGACATTTCTAATGTAACGGGGATAAGTTGGTAATCGCCAAATTTATCACGAGAAGCATCTAAAATAAGGTTCAGTAGGTCAATATAATAACTTTGTTTCGGGTCAGGATGCAGTTTAGAGATATTATAGCGAACCATATCATTCGCTGCTGACATGGCACTTACCATCAACATTGCAATAAAAATGAAATAGTTTGAAAAGTTTCGCATATCCATCGCTACTTTATATCCGAGATATTTATCACTATACCTGAGATTTGAAAACTTTCTAGCGTGCCTATTTATTAATCGCATATATTAATCCAAATCAAGATAATACGTTCTCAGCAATCAAGTTTTATGCTATATTTCGCAGCAAATTTTTCGTTGTAAATTTCCATACAGCGACCCATTAAATGAATAATTCAATTACAGTTAATTTGATGAACTGTGCTTGATAATGACTTACTAGGTAAAACCTATGATGAAATTTGAAGGAAGTCATATCCTTTCTGTCTCACAATTTGATAGAGAGAGTATTTCTCGTATATTAGAAATTTCGACATTGATGGCACCTTATGCCATGCGAAAAAAGCGCTGTCATGTCTTAGATGGTGCGATATTAAGTAACTTATTTTTTGAACCAAGTACCCGCACCAGAGTTAGCTTTGGAACGGCCTTTAACTTACTTGGTGGCTTTGTCCGCGAAACCGTTGGTCAAGAAAACTCTTCTTTATCTAAGGGTGAATCTCTATTTGATACAGCACGGGTCATTAGTGGTTATTCTGATGTTATTGCCATGCGTCACCCAACCATGCACTCTGTTGAAGAATTCGCACAAGGTAGTAGCGTGCCAGTTATTAATGGTGGTGACGGCGCTAACGAGCACCCTACCCAAGCACTGCTAGATTTATTTACCATTCAATCAGAAATGGCCCGTTACGATATGGGGTTAGATGGCTTAAATATTGTATTAATGGGTGATCTAAAACACGGCCGTACGGTTCATTCACTGTCAAAGCTATTAAGTTTATATAACAATATCACTATCACCATGATCGCCCCAAAGGCACTACAAATGCCAGACAGTGTAATTTCAACACTCACTAATGCCGGCCATAAAGTTGTACTTACTGATAAAATTGAAGGTAACTTAGCTTGCGATGTTATTTATCAAACACGTATTCAACAAGAGCGCTTTGCCAGTAAAGATGAAGCTGATTTATATCGTGGTCACTTTAGTTTGAACCGCGAAATTTATCAGCAGTATTGCCAAGACCATACCGTGATAATGCATCCACTGCCGCGCGATTCTCGCGCAGAGGCAAATGAACTCGATACCGATTTAAATGATTTAGATAACCTTGCCATATTCCGCCAAGCACAAAATGGTGTTTTAGTGCGCATGGCGTTATTTGCCTTAAGTTTAGGGGTAGAGAATCGACTTAATCATTTTGAAAAACCAGTAACTTGGTTTACTAACAAATATTGATACTATCCACCACACGTGGGGTTAGGCCAACAAAGAGTAAAATATTATGACAAAAGATTCACAACAGTTATTTAATGAAGCACAAGATATCATCCCTGGCGGCGTAAACTCGCCAGTGCGTGCATTTAATGGCGTAGGTGGCACACCATTATTTATCAAGAAGGCTCAAGGTGCTTATATTTTTGATGCCGATGATAAAAAGTATGTTGATTATGTTGGTTCATGGGGACCAATGATTTTAGGCCATAACCACCCAGCAATATTAGACGCAGTAATTGCCACAGCACAAAATGGCTTGAGCTTTGGTGCACCTACTGAACTAGAAATTACCATGGCTGAAAAGGTGCGAGAAATTGTGCCATCAATGGAAAAGCTTCGTATGGTTAGTTCTGGTACCGAAGCAACCATGAGTGCAATTCGTTTAGCCCGCGGCTTTACGGGTCGTGATAAAATATTGAAATTTGAAGGCTGTTACCACGGCCATGCTGACTCATTATTAGTTAAAGCTGGTTCAGGCATGTTAACTATGGGTGTACCAAGTTCACCGGGCATTCCCGATGACTTCGCTAAGCACACATTAACCGTTAGCTACAATAACTTAGACGAAGTGAAAGAAATTTTTGCTGAACTAGGTAATGAAATTGCCTGTATTATTGTTGAGCCTGTGGCCGGCAACATGAATTGTATTCCACCAGTTGAGGGTTTTTTAGAAGGTTTAAGAGCCATCTGTGATGAAAACAAGAGTGTGCTAATTTTTGATGAAGTAATGACAGGATTTCGCGTTGCTTTAGGTGGCGCGCAAGCACATTACAACATTGTCCCAGATTTAACCACTTTAGGTAAAGTTATTGGCGGTGGTATGCCAGTTGGTGCCTTTGGCGGTAAAAAAGAAGTAATGGACTACATTGCACCGGTGGGACCTGTTTATCAAGCAGGTACCTTGTCAGGTAACCCTATCGCTATGGCAGCGGGTTTAGCTTCATTAAATGAACTTTGCCAAGGTGATAAGCATCAACAACTAAACGATGCTACCGAAAAGCTCGCTATGGGCTTCAAAGCAGCGGCAGAACGCAACGGCGTATCATTAAGCATCAACTACGTTGGTGCTATGTTTGGTTTCTTTTTCACAGAAGAAGAAAAGATCACTAGCTATGCCCAAGCAACGGCTTGTGACGGTGAGAAGTTTAAACGCTTTTTCCATTTAATGCTGGATGAAGGCGTTTATCTTGCTCCATCGGCATTTGAAGCCAGTTTCTTATCTACCGCGCATGGCGAAGAAGAGTTAGAGTTCACTTTAGCCGCCGCTGATCGTTGTTTTGCTCAGCTTTAACCAATAAAATGCAGCGAGTAGCTCTACTCGTTGCTTTTAATAGCCATAAAAACAAAAAAGGTAAGCATCAGCTTACCTTTTTTAATCATATCTATAACTGTTTTAACAGTTTAGTTTAAATAAACGTTATTTCACTACCGTTAAACTTGGCTTTTTAGCAGCACTTTTTGCAGTTTCGCCAGTGGCTTTATTGCTTGTTTCACTCGGTGTAACCGAAGCGATACTTGGTGATTTTGTCATTTCTTGCTCAAGTTCTTCAGGCTCAGGATGTTCAATAGCCAACGATGTTCCAGCACCATTTTCTTTCGCATAAATTGCAGCAATAGCACCATAAGGCACACTAATATGCTCTAGCTTACCGCCAAAACGTGCGCTTAGTTCTACGCTAGCATCACCCAAGGCGATACTGCCAACAGCAGATGCTGAAACGTTTAAAACAATTTGACCGTCGTTAACATAGGTCATAGGGACTAATACCCCATAAACATTAGCATCAACAACGATATATGGCGTTAAACCATTATCAGAAATCCAGTCATAAAAAGCCTTAACGATATAAGGCTTATTTGATGTCATTTCGACTGTCATAACAAATAACTTTACACTGATGCGCCAAAGCGTAATTCACGCTCTGCTTCAGTTAATGATGCTTGAAATGATTCACGTTCAAATAATTTAAGCATGTAAGATTTAAGCTCTTTAGAACCTTGGCCTTCAAGTTCAATGCCCATTACAGGTAAACGCCATAGTAATGGTGCTAAGTAACAATCAACTAAACTAAACTCTTCACTCATAAAGTATGGTGCTTCATTTAAAATCGGTGCAACACTTAATAAACTTTCTTTCAGCTCTTGGCGAGCTTTTGCAGCAGCATCAGCTGGGCCGTTATAAATTGTTTTTGCAAGGCTGTACCAATCTTGCTCGATGCGATGCATCATTAAACGGCTACGTCCACGAGATACTGGGTAAACTGGCATCAAAGGTGGATGAGGAAAACGCTCATCCAAGTATTCAATAATAATAGACGCTTCATAAAGCGCTAATTCACGATCGATAAGTGTTGGAACTGTTCCGTATGGATTTAGGTCTAGTAAATCCTCAGGCAAATTGGCTAAGTCAACTAAATGGATGTCAACTCCAACACCCTTCTCTGCCAACACAATGCGTGTTTGATGACTGTACATATCATCTGCATGCGAATATAAAGTCATAACAGAGCGTTTGTTTGCGGCTATGGCCATAATGCCTCCAAAAAATCTTAATAAAAAAAACTAACAAAGGGGGCCAAAGCCCCCATTTAATATTTATAGCTTACACTGTTTTACAGATCATATGTAATTAGTGTACATCTCTCCAATATTCTTTCTTCAATAAGTAAGAGAAGAATAGAAGGATGAATAGGAAACCAATTACCCAATAGCCCATATTTTCACGTTCAAGCTTGTTTGGTTCACCGGTGTATTCCAAGAAGTTGGTCAAATCACGAGCGAAGTTATCATACTCTTCGGTTGTCATTGAACCACCTGTTGCTTCAGACAAATTGCCATGCTCATCCATAGTGCGAACACCTTGAAGGTTTTGCAATACGTGTGGCATACCAACGTCTTTAAAGACTTTATTGTTAACACCAAACGGACGTTTTTCATCTACATAGAATGAACGTAAGTATGTGTAGATCCAATCTGGGCTTCTAAAACGAGCTTCTAAAGTAAGATCTGGTGGTGTGCTACCAAACCACTTCGCCGCTTCTTTTGGTGGCATAGTATTGGTAATATGGTCACCAACTTTTTCGCCAGTATACATATAGTTAGCTTTACCATCTTCGTCAGAAATACCAAGATCAGCGAAAGTGCGATTATAACGTTGATATTTTAACTGATGACAACCTAAACAATAATTAATGTATGATTCAAAACCACGCTTAAGTGACTCTTTATCAGATAAATCATTATTTGCTTTATCTAAATCTAAGCTTGGGCCAGCAGCAATTGCCAGCATAGGTAGTGCAGTAAGTACTGCTAAAATAAACTTTTTCATTATCCTGTCACCCTCTCTGGAACTGGCTTAGTTTTTTCGTTTTTACTGTAAATCCACAGAGCAACAAAGAAGCCAAAGTAACCAAAACTTGCAATTGTACCTATTAAATTATTAAGCGGCGTGGCAGCTTTAGTACCAAGAATACCTAAAATAATAAAACAAATAGCAAATTGAATAAGGTTTACTGTATGAGCAGTACAACGATAGCGTAATGACTTAACCGTACCACGGTCAAACCATGGCAACATGAATAGCGCAATAATAGCACCAAACATACCTACAGCACCTAATAACTTGTCAGGAATAATACGTAAGATGGTATAAAACGGACCAAAGTACCAAACTGGTGCAATGTGCTCAGGCGTTTTCAAACCGTTTGCTGGCTCAAAGTTTGGCGCCTCAATAAAGTAACCGCCACCTTCAGGTGCAAAAAACATTACCCAACAAAATACAATTAGGAATATAACAACAGCAACTAAATCTTTTACTGTGTAATAAGGATGGAATGGAATCGCATCAACAATATCGTATTTCTTAGTGTATTGCTCATGGAAAGTAAATTTACTTTGCTCTTCAGGAGGAACACTACCTTTAGGCTTTTTAATGTTTGTGCCATCAGGGTTATTTGAACCTACTTCATGTAGCGCAAGGATATGTAAAAACACTAATACAACTAGCACTAGTGGCAAGGCAATAACATGTAAAGCAAAGAAACGGTTTAGTGTTGCGCCAGAGATAACGTAATCACCACGTATCCATAATGTTAAGTCATCACCAATTACTGGAATCGCGCCGAAAATTGAAATAATAACTTGTGCACCCCAATACGACATATTACCCCAAGGTAATAAGTAGCCCATGAATGCTTCAGCCATTAACACTAAGAAAATTAACATACCAAACAACCACAGTAATTCACGAGGTTTTTGGTAAGAACCGTACATCATGCCACGGAACATGTGCATGTACACAACGACGAAGAATGCTGATGCACCCGTTGAGTGCATATAACGTAACAACCAACCGTAATCGACATCACGCATGATGTATTCTACAGAAGCAAACGCACCGTCACCTGATGGTTCATAGTTCATTGTTAACCAAACACCAGTTAACAATTGGTTGACTAAAACAACACTCGCTAAAATACCGAAAACATACCAAAAGTTGAAGTTCTTTGGTGCTGGGTATTGTACCGCATGCTTGTTCATTGCATCCATTAAAGGTAGACGCTGTTCAATCCAAGCCATTAAGTTAGAAAACATTATGTCTCTCCTTCAGCTACACCAATTAGCAAGGTGTCATCGTTAGGGAATGAATGATCTGGAACCATTAGGTTTGTTGGCGCAGGAACGCCCTGGAATACTCGGCCAGCCATATCAAATTTAGAACCATGACATGGACAGAAGAAACCGTTTTTCACACCTTCAACGTGCTGATCAAAATCACCTTTATGATATGTTGGTGCACAACCTAAGTGAGTACAAACACCGAGCGCAACCATATATTCAGGCTTAATTGAACGATATGCGTTAGTTGCGTATACAGGCTGTTGAGGAACTTCAGAGTTAGGGTCTCTTAGCTCATCATCGTGTGCACTTAAATTCGCAAGAACTTCTTCAGTTCTACGCACAACATATACTGGCTTACCGCGCCACTCAGCACGAATTAATTGACCAGGCTCTATTTTACTTACATTGACTTCAACCGGTGCACCGGCTGCTTTCGCACGCGCACTTGGGTTCCAAGATCCAATGAAAGGCACAGCCACACCGACAACACCAACACCACCAACTACCGAAGTAGCCGCAGTTAAAAAGCGTCGACGGCCGTTGTTAACGGGCGCATTGCTCATCCAAACTCTCCAATTATTATCTAGCTAAAACAACAACACATGACTAAGAAATACACTTGGCCATCGTGAAGATTGCTGATTGACTAAATCAACGACAAAAAAATTGCTCTGATGATAAAGAAAACCCCTGTTTTTTACAAGGAAATTCCCCTTTTCAGCAGCTGTTTATGCAAATAAAAGTCAATTGGCAATCGTGAATGACAGTAAATAAAAACAATTCTCATTTATAGCGATACTGTCATACTTACTGTTAATTCAAATTTAACAAAATCTTTAAATTTACAGACGACTTAGCGAATTGATTTCGATACGTCAGCAATAATTACGCTGATATTTGCCAGCATGAATTTTACGAAGAAAAATAAAAACCAATGATGACATCAATCAAATTTTTGACATAAAAAAACCGGCAAAAGCCGGTTTTTTGAAATCGTATAACGTAAATATTAACGTTTTGAGAATTGTGGACGTTTACGCGCTTTGTGTAAACCAACTTTCTTACGTTCAACTTTACGAGCATCACGAGTAACGAAACCAGCTTGACGTAGAGGGCTACGTAAAGTTTCATCAAACTCCATTAATGCACGAGTAATACCGTGACGAATTGCACCAGCTTGACCAGAAATACCACCACCAACTACAGTGATGTTAAAGTCAAACTTTTCTAACATTTCAACTAACTCTAATGGTTGACGAACTACCATACGGGCAGTTTCGCGACCGAAGTATACAGAGATGTCACGATTGTTAATTGTGATTGCACCGTTACCAGCTTTCATGAACACACGAGCAGTTGAGCTCTTGCGACGACCAGTACCGTAATATTGATTATCAGCCATTGCTTAAAGCTCCAAAAGTTGTGGTTGTTGTGCAGTATGCTTATGCTCAGTACCCGCGTAAACTTTAAGCTTACGGAACATTTCGCGACCTAAAGGACCTTTAGGTAACATACCCTTAACTGCAAATTCAATTGCACGCTCTGGCGCTTTTTCAATTAGCTTTTCAAAGCTAATTTGCTTAAGACCGCCAACAAATTCTGTATGCGAGTAGTAAATTTTACCTTTCGCTTTATTACCAGTTACTTTAACTTTTTCAGCATTGATAACAACGATGTAATCGCCAGTATCTACGTGAGGAGTGTATTCTGGTTTGTGCTTACCGCGTAAACGGCTTGCAATTTCAGTAGCGATACGACCTAAAGTTTTATCTTCGGCGTCCACTAAGAACCATTCGCGTTGTACGCTTTCTGGTTTAGCTACAAAAGTTTTCATTAAAAAACCCAATTTTAAAAAATGTTACTTAAATAATAACCCAAGAAAACCTTAGATTATCCGTTATAAAGACTACGCCATTGCCCCTTCGAGCATCGAGTCCCTTGCAGATTCTCTGGAAAAAGAATAAGCATTTGTAACGTAGGGAGCGCGGATTATACAGAAGAACTTATTAAAGATCACGCCTATTTTTTAATCTTTTTCAATCAAAGCACTTTATTTACTATTAAAGGTATTGCTAACGAGCTAACTTGTCTCGTTAGCCTGTTTCATTTGCTCTTTATTTGCTTCAAGAACACTAAGTTGCAGTTCTATATAACTGCCCATATGTTGCTTAATATCTAGGTATATTTCGGGGTGTTTTTCTTCAACACGCGTCAATGCCGAAATAGTACTTTCTGCATAAGCTTGCCACAGCCAAGTTTCAGCCTGATTTAAATACCCTGCCAGCCAAGGAGAACTTGGCAGTTTTCTATTAATCGCCAGTTCACGCGTCTTTGCAATTTCTGCCATTAATAAATTTTTGTAATTTTGGCTCTTGGTAACCCTAGAAAATGCTAAATAGGATTCTTTATTATCATTCATCATGGCGTATACTTGCGCATCAACAAGGTGGCTGTATTGTTGTTGACGTTTCAAATAAGCGGGAAATAATCTTTTATTAATTATTCTCAAGGCACTTATATTCTCTCGCCATTTTTCATTTTGTAAATTGCCGGTATGACGCCAGGGCAGAAATGAGCCACTATCTGAAGGGGATTGCAGTGACATCTGCTCTGCATCACGGCAAAATTCAGGGTTAATCTCCGGATAATACTTTTGTATGACTTTCAGCCTATAAATATAGCCGTAGCGATATGCCGAGCTGTAAATTCTATAGTGTAACTTAGCAACATCTTCTAACGCTTTCTTTTCATTTTCAGTAATTAGCTCACCATTTAAAATGGCTTGGTCGAGAATGTAGTCATGCACTAATGAATAACTTGCAGCTATCTCTTGGTCAATTGCGGTAAAGTCATCAGTGCAAGCCGCTTGAAATAATTGTGCACGCCAACTCAGAGATTCTGTGCTCCACATATTAACAACAGCATCAGGCATATACTTATTAGAAAGGCTCATTGCCTTAATAAACGGGTTATAACTCGCCAAAGCAGCCGGAGCGGAAAATACACTACAAATAAGAAGGAAAAATAGCTTCAGCTTTCCTGTAAACATCGATAACTTCCTTTTTAAATTAAATTTACAATTAAAGCCTTATGGCAAATGCTCACTAGCTAAATAATCATGCGACTGCATTTCTTGTAACCGACTTAAACAACGCTTAAACTCAAAACTTAAATTACCTTCGGTATAGAGTTCCTCTAAGGCAACTTCAGCCGACATAATCAATTTAACATTGCGTTCGTAAAATTCATCAACCAAGGCAATAAAACGGCGAGTGCTATCATCACTATCACGACCCATTTGCGTAACATTTGCTAATAACACCGTATGATATAAACGGCTTAATTCCATGTAATCACTTTGACTGCGCGCCGATTCACACAAGGTAGAAAACTCAAAATGAATCACACCGTCCGACTCCTGTACCGTGGTTAGTTCCCGGTTATTAACTTCAATAACTTTACCGACTGCACCGGTTTCAACGGAAAGCTGCTTAAAATAGTGATTTAAGTTTTCACTTGCCTGTTGACCTAACGGAAAATGGAATATTTCTGCTTGCTCAAGCGTCCTAAGGCGATAATCAACGCCGCTATCAACATTAACAATATCGCAGTGAGCATTAATTAGCTTTATCGCTGGTAAAAAGCGCTCACGTTGCAAGCCATTTCGATAAAGTTCGTCAGGAATAATATTTGATGTTGCTACCAGTGTGACATTGTGGGCGAAAAGTTCTTCAAATAATGTCCCTAAAATCATGGCATCAGTGATATCTGAAACAAAAAACTCGTCAAAACAAATAATACAAGTTTCACTAGCAAAACGTTTCGCGATAATTTTTAACGGATCAGATTGACCATGTAATGTTTTCAATTCTTCATGTACACGGTGCATAAAGCGGTGAAAATGCACTCGCATTTTATTTTCAAAAGGCAAACAATCATAGAAGGTATCTACAAGGTAGGTCTTTCCACGACCAACCCCTCCCCAAAAGTACAAGCCGGTAATTGCCTTACGCTCTGATTTTGCCACCACACGTTTCCAGCGATTAAGTACTTTTTTAAAGCCAGTAACAGGTAATGGTTTACTCATTAAGTCGTCATATAAACGTTGTAGATTTTTAACTGCATGTTCTTGAGCAGCGTCAAAGAGAAAATCATCTCGTGTTAAATCTTGGTTATACTTCTCAATAGGGGATAATTTAATCATTAAACAACCGTTTAGTTAGTAACTTATTTTGTTTTCTTCGTACGTTTGCACAAACTACGCTTGAAAAATAGTTTTTTGCAAATATATTCACTAGGTAAGTAGCGTGAAGCACGTTATATTGAATTATACCAAGTGGAATTCTTGGTATTAAAGGTTATTTTCTCTAATTTTTTCCATGAATACAATGAAGGTAAAGAAATATGAATTTTGTTTTAGGATTAGGAATATTTATCGTTGGTGCCGTCGTCGGTTTTATTGCCAACAAAATGCTTTTCGCATCATCTCAAGAAACCAAAAAGTTAGCTGAAAAAGCCAGCCAAAGTGAATCAGAGTTAGCACAGTATAAACTAGATGTTGCCGAACACCTTGATAGTTCGGCAAAATTACTTGAACAAATGAATAGTACCTGTCAAACCGCTATGGCACAAATGGCACAAAGCACGCAACTGCTTCAGCAAGCAACCCCTGCAAATGTTGAAAGTATGCCATTTTTCTCGAAAGAAACCCAAGAGCAATTAGCTCAAACGGTGAGCTTAAGACACAACAAAGACGAACGAAAAAATGACGAAACTATTTCAGAGCCACCACTAGATTATTCCGGCGCGCCAAGTGGCTTGTTTGATGATAAGAAACAAAGTGTTACAAATACTGAAACAAATAGTTAGGAACTAATTTTTTTATTCTATGTCTTTAACTGGGTATAAGTATTTTAGTTAGGAGTTCTCTGTTATATGAAAAATTTATCAGTTTTAGTTAATACCGTTTTACTGTCTAGTACCATTGCAATGGCAAGCCTTCCAGCACACGCCACCTTACCACAATCGGTTAATGGTCAAAGCATGCCGAGCCTTGCTCCTATGCTTGAAAACGTAACGCCAGGTGTAGTATTAATTTCAGTACGTGGTACTCACGAAGTTCAACAACGTGTGCCTGACGCATTTAAATTCTTCTTCGGCAACCCGCGCCAAGGCCAGCAACAAGAGCGTCAATTTAGAGGTTTAGGCTCAGGTGTAATTATTAATGCCGATGAAGGATATATTGTTACTAATAGTCACGTGGTTAATGACGCTGATGAAATTCAAATAACATTAAAAGATGGTCGCCAATTGGATGCAAAAAAAATTGGTGGTGATGAAGCAAGTGACATTGCACTACTACAAATAGAGGCAGACGATCTAGTTGAAGTAAAAATGGCCGACTCTGATCATTTGCGTGTTGGTGACTTTACTGTAGCCATTGGTAGCCCTTTCGGTTTAGGCCAAACTGTTACATCAGGCATTGTAAGTGCTTTAGGGCGCAGTGGCCTTAATGTTGAAAACTATGAAGATTTTATTCAAACTGACGCGGCAATAAATAGTGGTAATTCAGGTGGCGCATTAATTAATTTACGTGGCGAACTTATTGGTATTAATACCGCTATTCTAGGGCCAAATGGCGGAAATGTCGGCATTGGTTTCGCTATCCCGAGTAATATGGTGCAAAACTTAGTCAATCAAATTATCGAATTTGGTGAAGTGCGTCGTGGTGTATTAGGCGTTGCAGGCCGTAGCGTTACCAGTGAAATAGCAAAAGCCATGGAGCTTGATATCAACCAAGGTGGTTTTGTTGAGCAAGTAGTACCAGATTCTGCCGCTGATGAAGCAGGTATCCGCGCTGGTGATGTTATTACCAAAGTAAATGGCAAAATGATCAAAACCTTTAATGAACTTAGAGGAAAAATTGGCTCTATCGGTGCAGGAAAGACCGTGCAAATAACTGTCATTAGAAAAGACGGTAAAGAAAAAGAGTACGACGTAACTTTGAAGAAGTCAGAATCAGCAAATGTTGAAGCAGCAAGCCTGCATCATATGTTAGACGGCGCAGAGTTAGAAAATAATGATCAAGGTAATGGCATTTCAGTAATTGATATTGCAGAAAATAGCCCAGCCGCTGCCGCTGGATTGCGCAAAGGTGATGTTATCAATGGCATTAATCGCCAACGCATCAACAATATTGGTGAACTACGTAGTTATTTAGACGATCATAAAGGTGTATTTGCACTGAATGTAGTTCGTAATAATTCATCACTATTCTTAATGATCCGCTAATTTTGATAGTCTACTCATCAATGTCTTGATGACTAACGACATTTTAACAAGCCTATCAATACGATAGGCTTTTTTTATTTACTTTTATAACTAAGTAAAGACTTCTTATAACAAACTTAGCCTTCCTGGAAAGACAAAACTTTATTACGGCAAAGAGATTATGTTAGTCTACAAAAAATCAATCCAATAAAAATAATACTGTTGAAAACTCTTAATGCCTTAAAGTATGTTATTCGCTCTGCCAGTTACGGCGTTATGTTTGCCGTGGTATTACTACTTCTTGTTCCTCAGCTACGCGATGGTAATTTATCCCCATGGCATTTTTTCAATAAATCAGAGCTACAATCAAAGCCACTTTCTTATGCTCAAGCTGTGCGTTTAGCAGGCCCTGCGGTGGTAAATATTTATTCAGAAGATATTCAAACCGACAGTAATTATGGGCGCCAACCGCGCAGAACGACTCGTTTAGGCAGCGGTGTAATTATGCATGAGCAAGGTTATATTTTGACTAACTACCATGTTGTGCAAAGTGCCGATTTAATTGTTGTAGTGTTGCAAAGAGGACAAGAACTACATGCTGAGCTTATTGGTTATGACGAAATTACTGATTTAGCAGTATTAAAAGTACAAGCAAGCAACTTGCCGGTGATCCCACAAAGTTCAACGTTACAATCACAAGTAGGAGACGTTGTATTAGCAATTGGCAACCCACTTAATTTAGGTCAAACCGTCACACAGGGTATTGTTAGCGCGACCGGACAAAGTGGCCTTAGTACTAGTTACACACAATTTCTTCAAATGGATGCAGCGATAAACCAAGGTAACTCTGGCGGTGCGCTTATTAACTCAAATGGTAAACTTGTCGGTATTAACTCACGAAAGTTTACCCAAGCTAATCCAAGTTTAAATATTCAAGGCATTTTCTTTGCTGTTCCCTATGAACTAGCACATAAAATTATGCTGAAAATTATTGAGAATGGTCGTGTTGTTCGTGGTTGGCTCGGTGTTGATGCCAGAGACAATGTTTCAAACTTTAAAGGATTTATTATTGATGCAGTAACCCCGGCTAGTCCAGCAATGCGTGCAGGTTTACAGGCTGGTGATGTAGTTTATCAGATCAACGATATTCAACTACGCAATGTGAAGCACGGGCTAGATGTAGTTGCGGAAACAACCCCAGGTAGTGTCTTGAACTTTATTATATCACGCAGCGGCCAGCAGTTAACGTTACCAGTTACCATTGTTGAAGTAGCTAAATAGCTTGAGGGACTGACCAGTCGCAAAGTAGAATGGCTAACAGCAGAAAATAAAAAAACCAGCCGTAGCTGGTTTTTTTATTCAAGACAGTTAATTATTAGCTCGCTTTAATACGAGTAATATTAGCGCCTAATGCTTGCAGTTTATCTTCAATTTTTTGATAGCCGCGATCAATATGGTAAATTCTATCTACTTGAGTTTCTGTGGTAGCAACTAGCCCCGCAATCACTAAACTAGCTGAAGCACGTAGATCCGTTGCCATCACTTGTGCACCATTTAATTGCTCAACACCGGTGCTTATTGCAGTATTACCTTCTAAGCTAATATTAGCACCCATTCGTTGTAACTCAGGCACATGCATAAAGCGGTTTTCAAAAATCGTTTCTGTAGTTGTTGCCGTACCATCAGCAATAGTATTAAGCGCGACAAACTGTGCTTGCATATCGGTTGGAAACGCAGGGTGTGGCGCCGTACGAATATTTACTGCTTTTGGCTTGATTGGCATTTCAAGCTCAATCCAGTCGTTACCTGTGGTGATCACAGCACCAGCTTCTTGCAACTTACTTAATACTGCTTCTAACGCTTTCGGATCGGTATTTAAGCACTTAACTTTCCCTTGAGTTACCGCCGCAGCAACTAAAAAAGTACCAGTTTCAATGCGATCTGGCATTACCGAGTATTCTTTACCACAAAGCTTTTCTACACCTTCAATGATTAAAGTATCGGTACCCGCACCTGATACTTTTGCTCCCATAGCATTTAAACAATTTGCTAAGTCAACAATTTCAGGTTCACGAGCAGCATTTTCAATAATGGTTTTACCTTGCGCTAGTGCTGCTGCCATCATAAGGTTTTCCGTACCTGTAACACTAACCGTGTCCATAAAAATGGTAGCGCCCTGCAAGCGGCCTGTATTGCGCGCAACAATGTAGCCGTTTTCGACTTCAATATCGGCACCCATTAATTTTAAACCTTGAATATGAAGGTTCACTGGGCGAGCACCAATAGCACAGCCACCAGGTAATGAAACTTCAGCATGACCAAAACGTGCTAGTAATGGCCCTAGCACCAAAATAGATGCTCGCATGGTTTTCACTAGTTCATATGATGCACGACAGTGGTCAATATGGCTTGCGTCAATCATTAAACTATCATCATTAAGCCATTGTGTTTTTGCGCCAAACTGGCTTAACAATTTAATAGTTGTTTCAATATCATTAAGCTTAGGAACATTGGTAAAGGTAATAGGTGTTTCGGAAAGTAATGCGGCCATTAAAATAGGTAATGCCGCATTTTTTGCACCAGATATTTTAACTTCGCCTTGCAGTGGTTGCCCACCAATAATTTTAAATGCGTCCAATAGTATATTCTTTTCTGTCTGGGTTAATTATGAGTAAAATTAAAGCGGTAAATTAAACATTTTTTCACGTTGCCAGTCGGCAGTTGTGAACGTTTTAATCGATACCGCGTGTATGGTACCTTCATTAATCACTTGCGCTAATGGCGCGTAAATCGTTTGTTGCTTTTTAACACGGCTTAATTCACCTAAAAAGTCAGCCACAGCAATTACTTTACATTGTGAGCCATCAAAGGCGACATGAATTTCGTCTAATTCTACTGCATCAGTGATGAGTTTCTCGATATCTTTTATTTCCACTTCTTACTCCAAATAGCGTATGGCTAGATAATTTTAATGCGCCTATTGTATAGGTAATAAGCTATCAACTGCACTCAGTTTTGCCAATTTCAATAAATCTTCTGGTAAGTTAATTAAGGTCATATCACAGCTGTTTTTACCAGCCAGTTCGACTAACATTAATAACCAAGCAAGACCCGCGGTGTCGACTTTACTAATACTTGCTAAGTCAATAACAACCTGCTTGTCGCTAACTAATTTACGATATTTTTTATCAAAATTTCGCGTTATTGTAGCACGTGTTAACACACCACTGATAATCGCTTTATGCTCTGAACGCTGCACATCTATCATATCAACCTACTGATAACGTCATAATACGCTATTTTAACTTTACTCTAATAATAATATTTTAAGCGTGATTACTTAAAAACAATATTTTTTGCACTTTTTTCTTTCAGCATTGCCGTAACATGTGGCAAGCCTTTCTGACGAATTAAACTACTTAATTCTGCTTGTTTACTATCAAGTAAACTAATACCTTCAGCAACCATGTCGTAAGCTTTCCACTCACCGGTTTTTTTGTGCTTACGAACACGAAAAGATATATTTATTGGCGCGCGTCCTGGCTCAATAACGCTAGTATCTACCGAAACAACTCGCTCTTTTGAAAAATTCTTCGCTGGAGCAAACTCTACCTTTTGGTTGTTGTATAAGGTGAACACCTGAGCATATGAGGTAATAAGATAATCTCTAAATGCTGGTACAAATTTAGCACGATCCGCTTTTTTAGTTTTCTTAAAGTTACTACCAATAACTTTATATGCCGCATATTGATAATTCACATAAGGCATCAATTCTTCACGGACGATATTTTTTAATAAATTTGGCTCTTTACGTATTTCACTTTGCTCATTGGCAAAACGAGTAAAGGTAATATCAGCAACAGTTTTAATCATTTTATACGGGTCTTTTTTATCGACATCAGCGTTCACCACGCCCGATAAGCCCAACATTGCCAAACAAAATACAACTTTTTTAACTAGACGATTGATCATAATTAGTCATCACTCCCTTGGCTAAATAAAAACTGGCCGATTAGTTCTTCTAGTACTAACGCTGGTTTAGTGTCTTCAATAAAATCACCAGGCTGCAAAGTATCTACAGACTCATCAATAAAGCCCGGTAGTAAGCCAACATATTGCTCTCCCAATAAACCCGCAGTTAATATAGAAACCGACGTTGCTTCAGAAAAGTCATCATACTCAGCGTGAATATCTAAAGTTACTACTGGCGTATAATCATCAGGATCTAGCGAAATATCGCTTACTCGCCCAACAACAACACCACCAACTTTAATTGGCGAGCGTACTTTTAAACCACCAATATTGTCGAACTTGGCATACAGCTGATAAGTTGCACCATTGCCTGATATTCCACTGTCAGCTACTTTCAGTGCTAGCATTAATAACGCAGCAATACCTATCGCCGCAAACAAACCAACCAATAACTCTACTTTTTTCGACACCATGTCTTCCACCAAATTCAAAAAATATTTAACTAAATAACAGCAAGCACTAGTTTGCGAACATTAACGCTGTTAAAACAAAATCTAATCCCAATACCAATAACGACGATTGTACAACCGTTGACGTTGTTGCTCGGCTAATTCCTTCCGAGGTAGGTTCACACGCGTAACCTTTATAAACAGCAATCCAAGTCACTACAAATGCAAACACTAAACTTTTAATAATACCGTTGAGAATATCTTTCTCAAATGACACTTGTGCTTGCATAACCGACCAAAACGTACCGCTATCAACTCCAAGCCAATCAACACCAACTAAGTGAGCGCCAAGAATACCAATAGCTGAAAATATTGCCGCCAACAAAGGTAAGCTAATAAAACCTGCCCAAAATCTTGGTGCGACAACGCGACGTAATGGATCAACCGCCATCATTTCAAGGCTTGATAACTGCTCTGTTGCTTTCATTAAGCCTATTTCTGCTGTTAGTGCTGAGCCTGCGCGGCCAGCAAATAACAACGCAGCAACAACAGGACCAAGCTCACGTAATAATGACAAAGCGACCATAGGACCTAAACTCGCTTCCGCACCATAACCGACTAATATGGTATAGCCTTGCAGCGCTAATACCATGCCAATGAATAAGCCTGAAACTAATATAATGACCAATGACAACACACCAACTGAGTACAATTGGTTCATCAACAGCGGAAAACCTTTCCGTGGGTTTGGCATGTGAAATAGTGCTGATGCTAACATCAATAACGCACGACCTAAGCCAGAAATAAGGTTAATGATCGTACCGCCTAAAGCTTGAATTTGTTTCATTACTTATCACCCCGGCCAATAAGTTCATCACGATACGATGCTGCTGGGAAGTGAAATGGCACAGGACCATCAGCTTCACCTTTAACAAACTGCTGAACTAATGGTGATGTTTGTTCATGAATTTCTTCAGGCGTTCCTTGACCAATAATTTTTTGTTCAGCAATGATATAAATATAATCAGCTATGCTCATCACTTCTGGTACATCGTGCGAAACAACAACTGAAGTTAAGCCTAATGCTTGGCCAAGCTCACGAATCAAACGAACAATAACGCCCATCGAAATAGGATCTTGTCCGGCAAATGGCTCATCATATAAGATTAATTCTGGATCTAACGCGATTGCCCGAGCCAATGCGGCTCTACGTGCCATTCCACCTGATAGTTCACTTGGACGTAAGTTTCTTGCGCCACGCAAACCAACGGCTTCTAATTTCATTAGCACCATTTTTTCAATCAAGTCTTCTGATAATTCGGTATGCTCTCGCATCGGAAAAGCGATATTGTCATAAACACTCATATCAGTGAAAAGCGCACCACTTTGAAACAGCATACTCATGCGTTTGCGCACATCGTATAATGCATTACGAGATAATTTAGGAATGTTATGACCGTCAAATAATATTTGCCCAGCTTCTGGTTTTATTTGACCACCAATAAGACGTAATAATGTTGTTTTACCAATACCACTTGGACCCATAATGGCAGTTACTTTACCTTTAGGGATAGATAAACTGATGCCGTCATAAATGACACGTTCATCACGCTTAAAGGTCATATCTTTTATATCAACTAAAATTTCGGACATATATTTGGGGGCTAACATCATTGTTTATTATTGTCTTATAGCGAAGAATTCTACCCCAGAGCAACAATACAGTCATTACAAATTGATAAATAATTGGTACTAAAAGAGTATGTAAATGTAATAAAGTGTAAGATCGACTTTGCTAATGGTTAATTTCGTGCTGTAGTGCTTTTATTGATAATTTCACGAATGCATCTGCCAAAAATATTAGAAAATGTTTATAATGACCAATGCCCGACAAGCTTGTTGGCAAAATCAGCAGTTATGAGTACGAGTAGGGTGTCATCAAATTCCATCATTGGTTTATAATTCCTCTTTATTTCATTATTCGCACAAGATAGTAAATTTACCTTAGCCACAGGAGCTTTGAATGTTCATCCAAATTTTGATCTTATTACTTTCACTAATTACATTAGTGTGGAGTGCAGACAAATTTGTATTTGGTGCGTCATCATTAGCACGTAATTATGGAATTTCTCCGATGATTATCGGCTTAACTATCGTTGCAATGGGCTCCTCGGCCCCAGAAATGATGATAGCTGGTACCGCTTCGTTACATGGTAACCCCGACACCGCCGTTGGAAATGCTATTGGCTCAAATATTACTAACATTGCTTTAGTGCTAGGTTTAACCGCTTTATTTCATCCATTATCTGTTTCATCTTCGACTATCAAACGTGAAATTCCCTTGATATTACTGATCACAGCAATTGCAACATACATGCTAGCAGACAGTAACTTCAGCTTTATTGAAGGCTTACTACTAATTATTGGCTTTGTCTCATATCTCGCTATTTTATTATTGGTTACACTAAAGCGCGCAAAACAAAATCCGATTGACGATAAAATGGTCTTAGAGGCTGAGCAAGAAGTGCCTGAAGCTGTTAGTAAACCTCGCTCATTTTTCTGGTTAATTTTTGGCATGATACTTCTACCACTAAGTGCAAACTTTTTAGTAGACTCATCAATTTTTATTGCTAAAGCCTTTGGTATTAGTGACTTAGTGATTGGTTTAACGGTTATTGCGGTTGGAACTAGTTTGCCAGAGCTTGCTGCCAGCGTGATGAGTATAATTAAAAAAGAAGATGACCTGGCTTTAGGTAACATTATTGGCTCAAATATTTTTAATATTTTAGCGGTACTGTCACTGGCTGGCTTAATTGCCCCCGGTAATATAGACCAAGCAGCTGCATCACGTGACGCACCATACATGCTGGCAACAACCTTTTTATTATTTATTTTATGTTTTAGTCGTGGTGGCAAGTTTCGCATCACGCGAGCAAAAGGTTTACTATTATTAGCAGTATTTATTGGATATCAAGTTTTACTATTTAGTCAGCTAAAAGCCTAACTTGCGGTATATAAGATGAAAAACTTTAAGCAACTAGCAAAAAACGTTATTGAAATAGAACAAAATGCTATCGCAGAATTATCAACATTTATTGATGATGATTTCGCAAAAGCTTGTGAACTCATGTTTCATTGTACAGGCCGAGTTATTGTTATCGGCATGGGTAAATCTGGGCATATTGGCGGTAAAATAGCTGCAACCTTGGCGAGTACCGGCACACCATCCTTTTTTGTGCATCCAGGTGAGGCAAGCCACGGTGATTTGGGTATGATCACCCTCGACGATGTAGTGATGACAATTTCAAACTCTGGTGAAACCGGAGAGGTGCTAGCTATTATTCCTGTTATCAAACGTATTGGTGCAAAACTAATCGCTATGACAAGTAATGCCAATTCAACCTTAGCAAAACTTGCTGATCACCATATTTGTGTCAAAGTATCACAAGAAGCTTGTCCATTAGGTTTAGCACCAACTTCGAGTACTACTGCTACTTTAGTGATGGGCGATGCTGTTGCTGTTGCACTTTTGAATGCTCGAGGCTTTACTGCTGACGACTTTGCGTTATCTCATCCAGGTGGTAGTTTAGGTAAGCGCCTACTATTACGTTTAACTGATATTATGCATAAAGATGACCGCATACCTGTTGTTAACGCTGATGCAAAAATTAAAGATGCTTTAGTTGAAATGTCGCTAAAAGGGCTAGGTATGACAGCTGTTGTTGATAAGAGCAGTACTTTAATAGGTTTATTTACTGACGGCGATTTACGCAGAATTTTAGACGCTAAAATTGATATTCATCAAGACGCAATAACTAGCGTAATGACCGAACAACCCTATGTAGCCGAACAAACAATGTTAGCGGCTGAAGCATTAAAAATAATGGAAGATAAAAAGATTAATGGCTTAATCATAGTCGATCATAACAATCAGCCAATTGGTGCCATGAATATGCACGACTTACTCAAATCAGGAGTGATATAACCTTGAATAGTTTATACGGGGCGGTAGCCGATAACATTTGGCAAAAAACAAAAAACATTAAGCTCTTTATCTGCGATATTGATGGTGTTTTTTCTGACGGACGTATTTACTTAGGCAATGCAGGTGAAGAGTTAAAAGCCTTTCATACTAAAGATGGTTATGGCATTAAAGCGTTAGGAGCCAGCGGTGTTGACGTTGGCGTTATTACCGGTCGACAATCGAATATTGTTCAAACCCGGATGAGCGCCTTAAACGTAAAACATATAGTGCAAGGGCAAGAAGATAAGCTACCTGCATTAAAAGCAATGGCAGAATCATTAAACCTTACAGCTGAAGAAATCGCCTATATTGGCGATGATATGCCAGATTTTGAGTGTTTAAATTATGTCGGCTTAAGTATTGCCGTTAGTGACGCCCACCCAGCAATTATCAATACCTGTGATTATATTACCTACACGCGTGGTGGTTTTGGCGCTGTACGCGAAGTTTGTGATTTGATTATGCAAAGTCAAAACACCTTAGCAAATGCCACAGGCGCCAGCATATGAATAGAATATACAGTGCAACCATAGCATTTTTTATTTTTGCTATAGGAACATATGGCCTAATGGAATGGTATGCCGCGAAAGAAGTTGACACTGATATTCTTGAAAACAGTAATGAACCAGAGTTTATTGCTGAGAACCTTAATAGCGATATTTATCAAGAAGCAGGTGACTTATCATACGTTGTTGAAGCACAACGTATGGAACATTATGCGCAATTAGAGGTCACACACTTTGAATACCCTCGTTATACTTTGTATCCAAAAAATAACAAGCCAACTTGGCAAGTTACGGCTAACGAGGGCACATTATACAACAATAACCGAGTTCGGTTAGAGAATCGTGTGCGCTTAATAGCCACCGATAAGGAAAGTTTGATCCAAGAAGTGCACGGAAAAAACTTAGAAATGGATTTAAAAAGCAATATTATCAGCTCAGAACAAACTATTCTGATATTAGGTAAAGGATTTACTATGTATGGCTCAGGATTAATTGTAGACTTAAACTCAACACAGATGACATTGACAGAACATGTACAAACCATTTACAAAAAAACTAAAAGCTAGCTTAGCCTGTATTACTGCAGCAATATTATTAATACCGGCAGTAAATGCTGAAAAATTTGATGTTGACCAAGAAATCAAAATTTCTTCATCACGGCAAGCTGCCGATCTAAAAAATAAAATTTTCAGTTATATCGACAATGTTATTATTTCGCAAGGCACACTCACTATTAACGCCGAGTTAGTGCAAGTTATTGCTCAAGCTGACAGCGAAGATAAAATTTATATTGCCAAAGGTTCACCTGCTACCTTTGAACAAACCCTTGAAGATGGCAGCCCAATTAATTTACAAGCCAATGAGATTAGATACGAACCTGCAAAGAGTATCGTCATTATTTCTGGCAACGCTTTACTAACACAAGAAGGCAGTGAAGTAAGTGGCAATAAAATCACCTATAACTTTGAAACTGAATACGTTAATGCAGAAAGCTTAGAAAATACGGTTGTTGAAACAGTTTTGCAGCCTAAAAGTAAGCCTGAACTACCGAAAAAATCAAAGGAACAGCAAAATTAAATGCCAATATCTACCTTATCAGCAACCGGTTTAGCAAAATCTTACAAAGGCCGAAAAGTTGTTAAAAATGTCAGTTTAAAAGTTTCTGCTGGGCAAATTGTTGGTTTACTTGGTCCTAATGGTGCAGGAAAAACCACCTCGTTCTATATGATTGTTGGTTTAGTCAATAATGATAGCGGAGCTATTGTACTTAACGAAGAAGATTTAACTTTGCTGCCAATGCATGAACGTGCTCGTAAGGGTATTGGCTACTTACCACAAGAAGCATCAATATTTCGGAAATTATCTGTCTACGACAACATAATGGCCATTTTACAAACGCGAAAATCATTAACTGATGTTGAAAAAGAAGAAAAACTTGAACACTTATTAGAAGAGTTCAATATCGGTCATATTAAAGACAATTTAGGTATGAGCCTGTCAGGTGGTGAACGTCGTCGAGTAGAAATTGCGCGAGCATTAGCTGCTGATCCAAAATTTATCTTGTTGGATGAACCTTTTGCAGGTGTTGATCCAATTTCAGTAGGTGATATAAAAAAAATTATCCTACACTTAAAGGAACGTGGTATTGGTATTCTAATTACTGATCATAACGTGCGCGAAACATTAGACGTTTGTGAACATGCGTATATTGTTAGCCATGGTGAACTTATTGCAGAAGGTGATGCGGATCAAATTCTTGCAAATCAACACGTAAGAGATGTATACCTAGGTGAACAATTCACGCTATAGTGAAATCAGCTTTAGCAATAAAATAACATTGTGTTAAATAGTAACAGGGAAAAGAAAATCTAAATGCGTCCTACTCTGCAGCTCCGTATCGGGCAACAGCTAACCATGACCCCGCAATTGCAACAAGCAATTAAATTGTTGCAATTGTCGACATTAGACCTACAGCAAGAGATTCAGGAAGCGCTTGAAAGTAATCCACTGCTTGAAATGGATGAAAACCAAACTAATACTACCGAAAATACCCCTGATAATTTAGAAGAAGCATTTTCCGCAAGTGTCGGCGAAAGCACTGAAGTAGCGACGCCAGATGGCAGTGAAGACTCTACTCCTACTATCGATGAAATCAGTTCTGCTGAAGGTATGGCAAAAACTGATATCCCAGAAGAATTAAATAACGACACCACTTGGGACGATAATTTTAGTGCCGGTGCTAGCAGCGGCGCAGTAGGCCCAGCCTCAGAAGATTATACTTACCAAGGCGAAACTAAAGACTCAATTCAAGATCACTTACTTTGGCAAATGGAGCTTACACCGTTTACCGAAACCGACCAGGCTATTGCAACAGCGATTATTGAAGCTGTCGATGAAGCTGGTTACCTTACAGTATCAGCTGAAGAAATTTTAGAAAGTGTTGGCATTGAAGACGTAGAACTTGACGAAATTGAAGTGGTTTTAAAACGTATTAATGTTTTTGATCCTGTAGGTGTCGCGGCCCGCTCTATTCCGGAGTGTTTACTAATTCAATTAAACCAGTTCTCAAGCGATACACCTTGGTTAGAGGAAAGTAAATTAGCGGTAGGTAAATATATCGATTTACTTGGTAATCGCGACTATCGCCAATTAATGCGTAAATTACGCCTAAAAGAAGATCAATTACGTGAAGTTATTCGCTTAATTCAGACACTTGATCCACGCCCTGGTGATAGCGTTATTAAGAGTGAAGAGCAATACGTTATACCTGATGTGTCAGTTGAAAAGAAAAATGGTCGTTGGACCGTTGAACTAAATCCTGATACTGCACCTAAGCTTTCGGTAAACCAGCAATATGCCGCGATGTCACGTTCAATGAAATCATCTACTGACTCGCAATTTATTCGTTCAAACCTGCAGGAAGCTAAGTGGTTTATAAAAAGTCTCGAAAGCCGTAATGATACCCTATTAAAAGTGTCAAATTGTATCGTTCAACGCCAACAAGGATTTTTTGAACATGGCCCTGAAGCCATGCGTCCTATGGTATTGAACGATATTGCTGAAGCTGTTGATATGCATGAATCAACCATTTCGCGTGTTACCACACAAAAATATATGCACACGCCACGAGGCATTTTCGAATTAAAATATTTCTTTTCTAGCCATGTCAGTACTGAGAATGGTGGCGAGTGTTCATCAACTGCCATTCGTGAGTTAATTAAAAAGTTAGTTTCTGCAGAAGTACCGGCCAAGCCACTGAGCGATAGTAAAATGGCAGATATTCTTGCAGAACAAGGTATTAAAGTGGCGAGACGTACCATAGCTAAATATCGCGAGTCACTTTCGATACCACCATCGAATCAACGTAAAAGCCTATTGTAGGCTTGGTTTATTTACCCGAAAAAGAGGATTGAAGCATATGCAAATTAATCTTACCGGACACCATGTCGATGTTACCGATTCATTACGTGATTATGTTAATGGAAAATTTGAAAAACTAGAGCGACATTTTGATCATATCAATAATGTTCATGTCGTGTTAACGGTGGAAAAGCTTAATCAAATTGCCGAATCAACGGTGCATTTAAGTGGTAGTGAAGTACATGCCAAAGCCGAAAATAGTGATATGTACGCTTCAATCGATTCACTGATTGATAAACTTGACCGCCAAATATTAAAATATAAAGGCAAAATTAGTAAACACTAATATCCCCCTTCGCATTAGGTTTTTGAAGTAATTATGAAGTTGCAAGACATCTTGACACCGGACTGCACTATATGTGCAGCTCCGGGCTCCAGTAAAAAACGCATATTAGAATATTTAAGTAGCTTGGCCTCTGAAAAATTGCCTAATCACGATACTTTTCAATTGTTAGAGAGCTTGGTTAAGCGTGAAAAAATGGGCTCTACTGGAATTGGTAACGGAATTGCAATTCCTCACGGACGTTTAGATACTGCTGATAAGCCAATTGCGGTAGTTATTACTACAGAACAAGCGATAAACTTTGATGCCATAGATCATAGACCTGTCGATATTTTTATTGCGCTATTTGTTGCCGAAGCTGAGTGTCAAAATCATTTATGTACATTACAAAGCATCGCCGAGATATTTCGCGACAAACAGTTTTGTAAACAAGTTCGTAAATGTGAAAGTAACCAAGCACTTTTTGAATTAATCCAACAAGCGAGTTAATTACCAGTGAAATTAATCATTGTCAGTGGCCGTTCCGGCTCAGGTAAAAGTGTGGCACTTAGAGTCTTAGAAGATTTAGGCTATTATTGTGTTGATAACATTCCGGTTAATTTGTTGCCCGCATTAACCCATACTGTGATCAATGATTACGAGAATGTTGCCGTTAGCCTTGATGTTCGTAATTTACCCGCCGACCCGAATGATGTTCCAGAGATTATCGATTACCTGCCCAGCGCGGTTGAATTAAACTTACTCTATTTAGATGCTGATGATAGCGATCTCATTCGCCGGTTTAGTGAAACTCGACGTTTACACCCTTTAATTAAACAAAATATCGCCCTTGATCAAGCGATTGCACTGGAAAAGCAATTACTTGCACCAATTGCGACTCGCGCGCATTTATATATTAATACCAGCCAACTTTCACCACACCAATTGGCTGATTTGGTACGAGAAAGAATTTTAGGCAAAAAATCTGGCTCAATGGTTATTGTTTTCGAATCTTTTGGTTTCAAGCACGGCGTTCCTCAAGATGCCGATTATGTTTTCGATGCTCGCTTCCTACCTAACCCTTATTGGGATAAAGAATTGAAAGGCTACACAGGTTTAGATAAACCAGTGCAAGATTTCTTAGCAAGCCAACCAATAGTGACCAAGTTTATCTGGCAAATAAACAGCTTTATGATGACTTGGTTACCGCACCTTGAGCGTAATAATCGTAGTTACGTCACTATCGCCATAGGTTGTACGGGTGGTAAGCACAGATCTGTTTATATCGCGGAATTACTTGCCAATAATATGCGTAAAGAGCGTGATGACGTGCAATCTCGTCACCGCGATTTAGCCCTAGCTAGCTCTTAACTCCCTTGTCTATGCCGATAAACCGCCAAGTAAAAATTATCAATAAGCTTGGGCTGCATGCCCGAGCAGCAACAAAGCTAGCACAATTAAGCCAGCGATTTAGTGCAGAAATTACAGTAGAACTTGATAATAATAGCGCAGATGCTGGCAGCATAATGGGCTTAATGCTACTTGCCGGCGCACAAGGGAAAGTCGTTAATGTCATTGCATCCGGAAAAGATGCTGAATTAGCGCTAGATGAAGTTTGCCAATTATTTAGCGATAAATTCGACGAAGAAGAATAGCCCTAGCTGCTCAACCAGTTTTTAAGTCAATAAAAAAGCTGCGAAAAGTCTCGAATTAAGATAAACTGCTTGTCGATATCTATTGGTTTTTGTTGCAATAATAGCTTAATAAATATCCTTCATAATAATAATTTTCAGTTTTCGTTTTTACAACGGCACAGGATAGCAATATGCCGGAAGTTTCTGAACAAGAGTACAGCCACCAACGCTTACAGCAAGTTAATGATGCCCTAGGCAGTGGTATGTATGTCTATGTCCGAAAGCTTTTGCAAGACATGCCCGCATTCGATCTGGCGCTATTACTAGAGTCCTCACCAACAAAAAGTCGTGCCGTACTTTGGCAGTTAATTGATACCGACCATCACGGCGAAGTACTTGAAGAACTTAATGAAGAAGTTCGTAAAGGTATTCTAAAAAACATTCGTCCTGAAAAGCTTGCTGCTGTTGCAGAGGGCATGGACGTTGATGATTTAGCAGAAGTTTTCCGTACTTTACCTGACAGCGTTTATCGAGAAGTGTTAAGCTCGATGGACTCGCAAGACCGTAGTCGAGTAGAAGCCGCGTTATCATACGAAGAAGATACCGCCGGCGGTATCATGAATACTGATACCATTTCCATTAGACCTGATGTAACAGTTGATGTGGTATTACGCTACTTGCGGCTGCGGGGAGAATTGCCAGAGGCAACAGATTCATTTTATGTGGTTGACCGTGAAGATCATTTTATTGGTGCCGTTTCCTTAACCGCTATAGTAACAGCAAAGCCAGAAACCATAGTTTCAAGCTTAATTGATGATGAAATTGAAGCGATTCCCGCCGACCTAAATGAAAAAGATGTTGCACAATTATTCGAGCGTCATGATTGGTTTTCAGCGCCAGTTGTCGACGACGAAGACCGCTTACTCGGTCGTATTACCGTTGATGACGTAGTTGATATTATTCGTGAAGAAGCTGAACACTCGATGATGAGTATGGCAGGTTTAGATGACGAAGCTGATACCTTTGCACCCGTTGTTAAAAGTACACAGCAGCGCTCTATTTGGCTAGGTGTTAACTTAGTTACTGCATTAATGGCTGTTGCGGTATCGAGCTTATTTGAAGGTATCTTAAGCCAATTAGCCATTCTAGCTGTGTTAAATTCTTTAGTGCCGAGTATGGGCGGTGTTGCTGGCAATCAAACCCTAACTTTGGTGATTCGTGGTATTGCTTTAGGGCATGTTGGCGAAAGTAACTCACGTACACTACTCTACAAAGAACTCGCGGTTGGCTTTTTTAACGGTATCATCTGGGCAGTTTTAATCGCGACTGTTGTTGCCATTTGGCAGCAAAACTTAATGCTTGGCGCAATTATCGCTTTTGCCATGTTAATGAATATGACCGCCGCAGGTATTGCCGGTGTCACTATTCCATTAATGTTAAAAAAAATGAATATTGACCCAGCACTCGCGGGTAGCGTTATCTTAACAACAGTTACTGATGTGGTAGGAATTTTTGCCTTTTTAGGTACAGCAACTTTGTTGCTAGGCAACTAGTACTTTACAAATCGTCGCAATAATATTTACGGTTCATTTAGATACCCGAAATACTATCGATCTAACCTATTGTCTTTCGATATTCACTTAAAGCTAGGAGCATAGAATCCAGCCATCTGATGAGTCGTTAACTCATCAGATAACAGAACCACGACAACTAATTGCCAGCAATTTGCATTTCATTGATAATGATAGAGCCGGTGCGGATGCTGCCACGCATATCAATATCATTACCTATAGCAACAATACCAGCAAACATATCTTGTAGTTTTCCGGCTATAGTAATTTCATCGACTGGGTAGGCAATCTCACCGTTTTCGACCCAAAAGCCAGCGGCGCCGCGAGAATAATCACCAGTAACCACATTAACACCTTGTCCCATTAATTCAGTGACTAATAAACCAGTTCCCAAGGTTTTAAGCATGGCATCAAACTCTCCACCCTGCCCTTGCTCTTTTATCGCGAGCTGCCAGTTGTGAATACCACCTGCATGGCCAGTTGATTGCATACCTAACTTGCGGGCTGAATAACTGGTAAGCAAATAAGTTGCTAGTCGGCCATCTGAAATAATTTCACGATCAACAGTTGCAATACCCTCAGCGTCAAAAGCACTGCTTGCTAGCGCTTTTTTCAAATGCGGACGTTCGTTAACAGTTAGAAACTCTGGAAAAACCTGCTTTCCCATTGAGTCCATTAAAAATGACGATTTACGGTATAAGTTCCCGCCACTAATAGCTGCTATATAATGACCAAAAAGTGTATTAGCAATATCTGCACGAAACATCACTGGCACTTTAGTTGTGGCAAGTTTATGAGCGCCTAAACGTGACAATGCTTCTGTAGCAGACTTTTGCCCGATACTTGTTGCACTCTCCATAGCATCAAACTGACGATTTACTGTATAAGCGTAGTCGCGCTGCATGTCTTCACCTTCATTGGCGATCATTACACAGCTTAAGCTATGGCGAGTACTTGGATAGCCAACCAGCTGACCATGGCTATTCCCGTATACCTTAAAACCTTCAAAGCTTGCTAACGTTGCACCATCAGAATTATTAATACGCGGATCATAAGCTAAGGCAGTATCTTCACATTCTTTTGCTAAAGTAATTGCTTGCTCGGTTGAAAGCGCTTTTGGGTGATATAAATCTAAATCCTCTGGCTCCATCGCTAATAATTCTTTATCAGCTAAGCCAGAACAATCATCAACAGAGGTATATTTGGCTATGTTTACCGCAGCTTCTATTGCTTGCTTTAATGCTTGCTCAGACAAATCTGCCGTTGAAGCGCTGCCTTTACGCCCTTCTTTATAAACAGTAATACCAAGAGCACCATCACTCGTAAACTCAACATTTTCAACTTCGCCCAAACGTGTACTCACACTTAAGCCTTGCTGACGGCTCATCGCGACTTCAGCGCCATCAGCACCTAATGTTTTGGCCATCGTCATTGCGTCATTCACACGTTGTTTAACATGCTCTATTTGCGTTTGGATACTATCAGAATCGCTCATGGGTAAATTACTTCTCACATTTAATGCTATTTTTTTCGATACCAGCAACAGGAATGTTTTTGCTGTAACGGCTTTGTTGTATACTATAGGGAATTATTACTTGATTACCCAACATTATGCCCCAGTCTGCCAACGATATCGACGAATTAGAAGAAGAATTACTGAGTAAATCAGAAATAAAACGTGAAATGCATCGACTACAAGATTTTGGTCTTGTTTTAGTGAAAATGTCTAAGCACCAACGTAGTCGATTGCCTCTAACAGATGAATTAAAAGATGCTATGGTGCTTGCCGACAAAATTACCAATAAGCACGAGGCATTACGCCGTCATATTCGCCATATCGCGAAAATATTGTCAGAGACTGATCTTGAGCCGATTAAACAAGCGATGGATGTCATGGCTAACAAGCATCAACAAGAGTCGTCAAAATTTGAAAAGCTTGAGCAAATGCGTGATGAACTTATTGAACAGGGTAGCGAATCTATCGAGGCGTTATTAGCAAAGTTCACCACTATGGAGCGTCAAAAGCTCAGACAGCTTGTGCGCCAAGCGAAAAAAGAACATAGCGCAGAAAAAACAGGTAAACATTACCGAGATTTATTTGCTTACTTAAAAGAACATGTAATTTTTTAAAGTAATAAATCACCAAAAACGCTTTGTTAACAGCCTCCTGATAACAAAGCGTTGCTAGTAAAACCTGAAATTCCTACCTATTTATAGCACACTATACTTACTAAAAACCTTATATAGTTCAGTACCTTGATTCACACTTGCTGAAGCAAAGTGCAAGATGGGGATCACAGGGTGATCTAAACTAATATAATGCAATGGATCACCATCGCCATAATTATCCATTCTAAGAATACGGGCTAATGGCTCACCAGCTACTAAAGGCTCACCAAACTCAGCTAAATAATCAACCATGCCACCCATAGGTGAATATAGCGCTTTATAATCAGTAAGCATGCAAGCATAACGTGTCATTGTTTTCGGGTAAAAGATATCTGATTGAATGACATTTTGATATTGCAGATAACTTAAAATACCTAACGCATCTTGATGGGCAACGTCTAAATCTATTTGCTCTTGCGATCCTAATTCGACGGTAAAACTCTCTTTAACAATACTGCTTTTCGCACCATCATCTCCAGCACGAATGGGAAAATCACGCCCGAGCATTGCGAATGCTGCTTGCAATTGCCACCAAGGACAAAATGTTGCTTCATCTAAAGCACCATCGAAACTATTAGGAATTAAAATAGTATGGGGAATATCAAAAAAGCGCGCGCTGTCTTTGGCATATTCAGGGCAATATAAATGTTTACTCGAAATAGGGCCTGTATGTAGATCTAAAACAATATCAGCTTGATGCGCTAAACGCTGCAGTTGATAAGCAATACGCTGTCCTGTTGTTAAGCCATAAATATTATGATTTAACTTTTGTTCAATTTGCTCAAGCATTAACGCTTTAAATGCCACTTCAATATCTACGCTACTCGCTGCTAAATACTCTTGAGCAAATGGTGCAATAATACTTTCATCGAAATGATACATGCGATTCCAATTGACCCCAGTTATAGGATCGAATCGGCCTAAAGTATATTCACCATTTTTATGATTACAGCCAACAGGGTTCGCATAAGGCACTAACGTAATAGAGCCATTTAGTTCAATGTGTTTAAGTTGCTCTAACAATTGAAAAATAACGGCATTACCTTGCACCTCAGCGCCATGCATATTCGCTTGAATATAAGCACTTGGCCCACTCTCTGAACCCTGGACACGATAAACCGGTACGGTAAGCGCTGCGCCGCTGGCCATTTCACCCACATGCATCACTTCTTTACTAATAATATTCATAAGTAACTTTACCCTAACTAAGCTTTACGCATTAGCGTAAATACCACGACGCTGGCTCAGCCACACGTACTTGTTCAATAACGCCATGTTGCAAAACATATTCGGCAGCAATTTGATGACAAAGAAAAAATGGCATACTTTCCGTAAAACCGTATGCCCCAGACAAACCAAAAATGATTTGATCGCCAACATTAACATCTCCCGGTAGCGGTAATCGGCCTAATTTATCTAAGCTAGTACAGAGTGGACCATGTAGATCAAATTCAATTAACGATGCACTAGAGTTTCGAAGTAAATTTGCTGGAAATGCTTGCTCTGTAATCGCTGGTCGTAATAAATGGTTAATGCCACCAGCAAGTACTAATTGTTGCTGAGTAAAATTTTGTTTTTTATCAACAACCGAAGTTACATAATAACCTGCCTCAGCCACGGCATAGCGTCCTAACTCTAACCACAGTTCCTTAACACCGGCTTTTGATTTAATCACAGCTAAGTCTTGAACAATTTGTTGCCAACTTAAACTGTTGCCTGTTTGTAAGTAATCAACTCCTAAACCACCACCTAAATCTAACACCTCTAAAGACATGCCAAGTTTTTGGGCCAACTGTACAAGCGGATCAACCATTTGTGACCATAACTGAAACATTTTTTCATTACTGAGCATATTACCCCACTGAAAAATATGTAAACCATTGATATTCAGGGCAGGATAATCATCTACGGTAATGGTTTGCCACTGTTCACATGACAAGCCAAAAGGTGTTACTTCATTACCACCTAAAGGATTTTTCTCCCCTTCAGGCCATTGCAGTTGCACGCGAAGCAAAACTTGCGGTTGGCAATCTAAGAATTCTGCCGACTCATTAAGCCACTGCAATTGTAATAGGCTTTCAACGACAAAAGTTCTAACACCTTGTTGCAGGAATGCTGCCATCTGCGCTTTAGATTTTGCTGGGCCAGTATTTAAAATTCGCTCTGCAGCAATATTTTGCTTTCGAACTTGGCTTAACTCACCTTGGCTAGCAACATCAAAATTAAACCCTTGTTCTGCGAGTGTTGTAATAACTCGTGACAAAGGGTTCGCTTTTACAGCAAACCATAACTTAATCACATCTTGCTGCATTAGCGTCGATAAATGATCGGTAAGCGCATCTAAGTCATAGAGAAAAAATCCAGCTTCGTCATCAATTTCTTCATTACTGGCCAGTATAGTTTCATGCTGCTTTTGCAAAGTACTAACTACATTATCACTCAACCAACTAGGTCGATCGTTAATGTTAATTGTGACATCAGACGTGTTTTTTGAGCTGATATTAGCCTTGGTATTAGAGAGTGCTGTCATGAGAAACCTTTAACGTAATACTGATTCAAGTTCTAAAGCCGCATCACTTTTTTCATCACGGTATTTCACAATCAAGGCACAAGCCATATTAAGCCCCTGCTTTTCTGCCCAACCACCTGAAATAGGGCGAGTACCTGGAACAACAACGGCATTTTCTGGAATATCAGCACCTTTTTCTAACATCTCATTATTCACACAATCGTATACTGGTACTGACGCTGATAGCGAAACGCCTGGCGCTAGCACAGCACCTTTTTTCACCACAATACCCTCAACGATAATTACGCCAGCACTGAGAAAGGCATTATCTTCAATAATCACCGGGCTAGCACCAATAGGCTCGAGCACACCACCAATTTGCACGGCCGCTGAGACATGAACATTTTTGCCAATTTGCGCACAAGAGCCGATTAACGCATGGCTATCAATCATAGTACCGCTGTCAACAAAGGCGCCCACATTGATATAGGCAGGTGGCATAATTATCACACCAGGCGCAACATAGGCACCACGGCGAACAGAAGATCCTCCAGGTACCATACGTACATTGTCGCTTACAGAAAACTCACGCGCTGGTAAATTATGCTTATCAACAAAACCACGATAAATACCGTCAAACTCAGTATTATCACCGGCTTTAAATGCCGATAGTATTGCTTGTTTTACTTCAGTATTTGCCTGCCAATGACCACAATTATTTTGCTCTGCTGCGCGTACATTTCCGGATTCTAATGCTGTTAAAGTTTGTTGCCAGGTCATTGGTTTACTTCTCTTAAAATAGTTGTTGATGGTAGTGAGGTTGATGAACAATCTGCTGTTAATAGCCATTGTTGAATTTGCTGGTGAAAGCTTTGCAAACCATGATTAGCTGGCAGTTCATCAGCACATAACGGTAAACGCAATGTCGCTGAATCAATCATGCCGACTTCGGCCATTAAAGCTTTTACAGGAATTGGGCTTGTCACTTGAAATAACGCGGCAATAGCATTGTGCCACAAAGGAAAAACATCAGTGCATGTTTGCGCTAGTGCTGAAGCCGTATAGCGTTGCGTTGCTTCTGGCCAGACATTAGCACAAACGGACACTAACCCTTTCACACCAGCATTAGCAAGATATGGCATCATGGCATCTTCGCCGCTATACAATTCAAGCTCTGGACAGTGTTGGCGATAGCTTAATAGGGTTTGTAAATCGCCACTGGCTTCTTTAAGTGCCCAACAGTTTTGATGATATTGCAGTGTTTGCAAAGCAGACATGGCAATTTCAACACCACTTCTTGACGGCACGTTGTATAACATACAAGGCAAATTGGCTGCATCGAGCAAAGCTTGGAACCAAGCAGTTTGCCCTACAGGGCCTGGCTTAGCATAAACAGGACTACCTAAGAGATAGGCGTCAACCGCCAATGAGTTACATTGCTCTATCCAGGAAAGTTGTGCGGCTAAGTTACAACCGCCAACCGCAACCATAATTGGTACATTTAGTGTTAAAGCCGTTACATGTTTAACAATAGCAAGCTGCTCTTCGCTAGTGAGGGCGATACCTTCACCTGTACTACCAAGCAGTAAAATGCCATTTTGCGCATCACTTTGTCGGTTAGCAAGACGCGTTAGGCTGACAAAGTCAATGGCACCACAACTTAGCAATGGCGTAACCAAAGCAGTCCACACAACAGGTTGTTGGTAGTTAGGAGGTTGATTAGTTTGTATTATTTGATTCATTTCTCTCGAACTCGTTTCGTTCGGAGAACTCATAGGCGATTGCAAAAGCCAAATTCAAGAGCTGAATCTGGCTTTTGCAAAGGCCAGAAGCTCTCCACCCAATAGGTGACAGTTGCAAGGATTCAACCTAGCACTCGCATATTATGCTTAGTGACTACAACCGATAATTGCATTATCAAAAATACAATTACCTCGGCATTTTCCCCCCTCATTATTGCTCTCTAGAGTTTGATCTCTTCACAATAACTACCTGGTAAACGCTCCTCTTCTGGCCCTTCATCGTTGCTCTAGTCAATCATTAACTAAAGCAACTGGAATAAGGGACTAAATTATTAAACCATTTAAATATAAGCTGCGTCAATAGACGTCTATATGGATATAGTAAAATTAACACTTAATTTATTGATAAATTTAATTTTATTTCTTTTTCTAAATATTTCAGTCGGTCTTGTCCCCAGTAACTACTGTTATTCATTTTGAAGCAAGGTACCCCCCAAAACTCTAGCGCGGTTAACTCCCGTTGATTGCTATCTGCCCATTGCTGCCAGTCATGCTCAGCTTGGTAAGCTTGAGCTTGCTGAAAGTCTAAAGTTAAATCATTAAGTATGCGCTCAATGTTATCAGCAACTGACAAATCAATATTTTCTACATACACAGCACGAAAGCACGCCAACATATATTCAGCGCCCTTACCCTGTTCTTCAGCCCAAGCAAACATACGGTAACAGTTAATAACACCTGCACCTAAAGGATCAACAAAGCCATTGAATTCAATACCTAGTTTCTTAGCTTCTCGCAACGCATCTAAATAGATATATTTTTGCTTAGCAATAGGAATTGACGCTCCTCGCATTAGCAAAGGTAAAACAGGTTTAATAACCAATTCAAGTTGATAGCGTTGAGCTAATGCAAGAGCTTGTACAAAGCCAAGATACGAATAAGGGCTACGTAGCGAAAGAAAAATTTCTAATTTACTTGAAGCAATATTAACTGTAGATACCGCTTTGATATTGTTGGTTTTGACACTAATTTGTGACTGGTAAATAAGATTATCGGCAGTGATTTCGTTGCTTATATCAGATAGTAGGCCAAATTCACTTAAAGCCTGCTCAAAATGATACAGACGATCAACACCAGCAAACCAGTCACCAGCAAAGTAAATTGTTGCGGCACTGTAGTGGCCTTTATCCTCGAGTCGAGCCTGATTCTTAACCTGGTGAGTAATCGTTGGTGTCGAGGTTTGAAAATAGGTTTTAAATTCATTGCACCAAGTTTTTAAAAAAACCCGCTCTGCATTCTCGATACTATTACCATATAGTTGCCATTCTTGTTGACCAGTGGAAAGTTGTAGTAAAGATGGCGACTTAGTAATGTTTATCAGTTGGTACTGCTGGGCAATTAAATTGGCGTCAGCAATTGCCCAACGACGATGAAGAGCTGGCGAGATTGTCACGCCTGGCAAAGCTCCCCAAATAAAGAAAACGGTAAATTTAATATCATAACGAGCCTGCAAACGCACTAACATTTGCACCAACATAAAGCTGTGTGGATCATTTAAAGCTAAATAAACTTCAGCCTTAGGCTGTTGTCGAAAAAAGCGCACAAATGAAAAGTAACGAAAAGCGATTAACTTCTGCCGAATTTGACTGTGTAGCCACTTTATCTTCAAGCGGAATATCATTTTGTTAAAAATAGCCAACTCCTTTGGGACTATTAATGGCGAGATATTTAAATTCGCGTAGAATAGCCAACATTATGACATAGTCAGCATAATTTCTGCGCACTTTTGTTACATATTCAGTACAAATAAAACGCAACGAGATATAAATTTAGCAGTATTACAGGTAACTTCATGGCAACAAGCAATATAAGTCAATTATTAGAGCGTAACCTTAACGAACTTTCCGCAACCTCACCGTTATTTGTAAACCTAACTGATGACAGCTTTATTGGCCAGTACCTGCAACAGCATAGCAAAGCAAAAGTTACTTGTTATCATACTAACTTTGCTGACTATCAGCTAAGCAATGCCATCACAGATGAACGTGTTAAAAGCCACTTTTGTGCCCAATACCAAACAGATTTAAGACACGATTTAGTGATCATGAAATTTCCAAAAAGCAAGGCTGAATATGGCTTTACTTTAGCTATGTTGGCAGGTGTTGTTAGCGATGATGCCACAATAATTATCGTCGGCGAAAACAAGGGAGGTGTAAAATCAGCCGATAAATTGGCGAAAAAATATTTACTTTTTTGTAATAAAGTTGACGCAGCGAGACATTGCTTGTTGTATATTGGCCGTTTCAAAACAGATATTCCTGCATTTAAACTCGAAGACTTTTACCACTATTACCATATATCTATAGGCCAACAAGCTCTTAAAATTGCCGCATTACCCGGCGTATTCAGCCAAAATAAACTTGATGTCGGTACCGAGGTATTACTAGAAAACTTACCGGAAAAAATTTCAGGAAAAGTATTAGATTTTGGTTGCGGTGCTGGTGTTATTGCCGCTTATATCGGCACTTTGCATCCGGACACTAATCTTAGCTTAGTTGACGTTAGCGCCTTAGCATTACAGTCAGCTGAAACAACATTAACCATCAATCAACTTAACGGTACGTTTCTCGCGTCAAATAGCTTATCAAATGTTACTGAAAAATATGACGTTGTTATTTCTAATCCGCCTTTTCATCAAGGAGTAAAAACCCATTATGCCGCAACAGAGCAATTCTTAAGTAATATTAAACAGCACCTAACGGCTAACGGCGCTATCACTATCGTCGCCAATAGTTTTTTAAAGTACCCGCCAATTATGGAAAAAACTATAGGCGCAACCAAAACTTTAGTGGTAAAAAAAGGTTTTGCTATATATCAGTGCCTTATCAAAGCTAAAAATTAGCACGAGTGGCATAAAGCCATTGTTGAATGTGCTAAGGTTTTCTACAATCATATTATCGATAACATAACTTGAGCTGAATTTTTATGCCGACAACAAAGCGCATTTGGTCAATTCGCAGAATATTTCTGCTATCAATTATTGGCTTTGTTATTCTCATTAGTATTATCAACCTCGCTATTATTTCTCAGCAATATAGCTCAAGTTATAATAACTTAGCCGCTACACACATTAAATATTGGGCAAATGAAGTAGCTGATGAAAGCAAAAATTTTCTACTCGACACAGATAGACAAGCATTAAAAGACAGCTTAACAATTGCCCACCAAATACCAAACTTAAACTACTTGCATATATACCAGCGTAATACCCAGAACAACCAATTAGAGTTATTTTACAGCTATAAACGTAGTGAACGTCGTGCTGCTATTTCTGAAAAATCAAATGAAATTAATAACCTGCTAGAACCGAGATTTAAAGAAAACTACCTTGAATATATGCACCCCATCACTATAGATGAACAGGTAATTGGCTTTGTTTACATTCAAAATAGTAAAGAACACATCACGCTAATTACTGATAAATTATTAACCACTAGCGTACTGATTATTTTTATTGTTTTACTCATCGCAATTTTTATCGTATTGCAGTTAGAGCGTTATATTTCAGCTCCCTTTGCGACTTTAGTTAACACAGTACAAGTTGCCGCTCGACAAAAGAATTTTCAACAAAAGTGCCTGGCAATGCCTTATCGAGAAGCAGATATTTTGGCACGTAATATCAATATTTTGTTCTCTCGCATGGAAAAACATATTGCACAATTAGATGCAGCTGAGCAGCAAAGTATTGAGCACTCACATGAGCTCGAAGACAAAATCAACAAACGTACCGCAGCGCTAAAAGAGTCTAATCAAGAATTACTGTCTACGCTAGAAAAGCTGCACCAGTTTCAGGACCAGCTAGTGGAAAGTGAAAAAATGGCATCACTAGGCGATATGGTTGCCGGCGTTGCCCATGAAGTTAATACCCCGATAGGTTTAGGCGTAACGGCATCAACATTATTAGCTGATAGAATTGACGAGATCACCGCGGCTTTTGAAGACAAAACTTTAAAATCAAGTCAATTGAAAAAGTTTTTGCATGAAGGTGGTGAGAATATCGCCATTATTTATCGTAACCTAAATCGGGCGGCAAATTTAATTTCAAGTTTTAAAAAAGTTGCCGTTGACCAATCCAGTGAGGAAGTTCGCCAATTTAATGTTAAAGAGTTGTTTTCTGAAGTGTTGCTCACCTTAAGGCCACAACTGCAAAATCTTCCATATAAAATTGATATTGACTGTCCTACGGAATTGTCTATAGCCAGTAAACCTGGACCCATTAACCAAATTTTAATTAATTTAATTATGAATTCAGTTATTCACGGCTTTGAGGGCAAAGACGATGGCAAGATTTCTATCACAGTAATGCCACTCAGTAACCAACTCAATATTCTTTTTCAAGACAATGGAATTGGTGTTGATGAAACAATAAAAAATAAAGTATTTGAACCTTTTACCACTACCAAGCGTGGGGAAGGCGGTAGTGGCCTTGGTCTGCATTTAGTCTATAACTTAGTCACTCAAGCATTAGGTGGTACCATAATATTAAACAGTGTTTTAGGTGAAGGGGTAAGCATAGAAATAAATTTTCCCATTAACTAAATCTTTGATCTGAGCGGAACAATTATTGCGCTAATTACTTTACAATAACTTAACAATGGCGAGTGAAGATTGTGTTTTTTTACCAGCTTCTATACCATTAAGTAATATTTATAATTCTTGTAATCATCTATAATTACAAGAGCCTAATTATTAGCTGCCAACTATTAATTGACAAATAAACGACATACTACTGGACACTTAACATGCAAAAACCACACATTCTTATCGTAGAAGATGAAGACGTAACGCGCTTTAATCTACGAAATCTATTTGAAGCTGAAGGCTATCATGTGTCAGAAGCAATAGATGGTGACAGCATGGACCGCGAATTACAAAACAATGCCATTAATTTGGTAATTATGGATATAAATTTACCAGGTAAAAACGGCTTACTTTTAGCACGAGAATTAACCAATAATAATGATTTAGCGTTAATCTTCCTTACTGGCCGCGACAGCGATATTGATAAAATTTTAGGTTTGGAAATTGGTGCAGATGACTATCTGACTAAACCATTTAACCCGCGAGAGTTAACTATTCGTGCGCGTAATATTTTAAATCGCATGTCTAATTCTAAAGCTGAATCAAATGATGCCATTATTAGCTTTAACCAATGGACTCTCGACGGTAACTCGAGAAAAATGACTTCACCTGACAACAAAGAGATTTCTATACCTCGTGGTGAATATCGTGCATTGCGGTTATTAATTGCCAATGCAGGACAAATCGTTTCCCGCCAGCAACTAATTAAAGAAATGACAGGTCGTGATTTACGTTCTAACGATAGAACTGTTGATGTAACTATTCGTCGTCTACGTAAACACTTTGAATCGGTTGAGGACGCGCCAGAATTAATTAACACCATTCATGGTGAAGGTTACCGCTTTATTGGTAGTGTTGACTCGTAATAAATCTTGGTAAGCAAAAGACCAAACAAAAAAAGCAAGTTAAGTTATTAACTTGCTTTTTTGTTATAAAGTTTACTGACTCGACAACCATTGTTTAAATGCGTCAATAGCTTGTTGATTTAACAATGTTAATGTTTTTAGATGTGCCGCTTTAATAGGCCAATCTTGAGTTGATTTTTCAATAGCGATAAGTTTTTCGCGAACTTGAGATAAGCCTGCACTCGCAGCTGAACCTTTCATTTTATGACATTGCTCTTGCCAATCTTTTTGGTCTGTTTTTACTATAGCGTTATCAATATCGCTTAAATATACTTGAGACTGCTGCTGATATAAATCCAACATTTGTGCCAATACATCAATATCTAAAGCTTCTAAATAGCCGTCAAGTAACGCTATATCTAAGTGCTGAATTGTCCCCATAAAATCCCCTTTGCGATTTTGATGTTGTTCCATTTGATAATAATGCTATTTTCCCTCTATTATCATCATAATACAATCTGAACATTTACCAAATGTTCTAAGCTACGCGCCAGTGTAAAAGAAAATATCATATTCTTGATCAATATCATTATCGCAATGACAAACATTGCTTTTAGTGGGTGGATGGTTCAAAATAGCCGCCCTTTTTAAGGTCACTGCATTATATGCCGCTTAACTCAAATCAGTAGGCGTTATCGAACATTAGCTAATAATGCGAATTATAAAATTTTACTATGTACTGAAGTTACCGTAGATAGCCCTTTACATAGTGCACAAGCGAATAGCGGAGTCAAAATGCCAACAATAATGCCTGATATAGCAAATCATACCACAGCACAAACTGAGGGGACTTTGGATTGGGTCGGCATGAGCAATATCGAAATGCCCATCATGGTTGCCTCAAAAGGACAATCAGAACGCATGGTTTCAGCCTACGTTGACGCGTTTGTAAACCTTAAAGAGCCAAAAGCAAAAGGCATTCACATGTCTCGCTTATACTTATTACTTGATGAATTATCAAACTCAAATGTACTTAATCATCAAAGTTTAGTCACTTTACTTGACGGCTTTATTAGTAGTCATCAAGAGCTAAGTGACAATGCTAAAGTGAAATTTAGCTTTGATTACCACTTACGTCGAAAATCACTGATCAGCGGCAAGCAAGGCTGGAAAGCCTACCCTGTAAACATTACTGGTCGCTTAAACAAAGGCAAACTTGATATTGAACTTTGTGTTGATGTCCGTTATTCATCAACTTGCCCATGTTCTGCGGCATTAGCACGCCAGTTAATCCAAAAAGCATTTAAAGACAAGTTTTCTGACAACAGTACTGTTGATTTGGAAACCGTACATGAATGGTTAGGCACGACGGAAGGCGTTGTCGCAACACCACATAGTCAACGCTCAGTTGCCGAATTAAAAGTGAAGTTAAACAGCACCACCACTGAATTTCCAATTACGGATTTAGTTGACTTAATTGAAAACTCACTACAAACCCCGGTTCAAGCAGCAGTAAAAAGGGAAGATGAACAAGAGTTCGCTCGATTAAATGGTCAAAACTTAATGTTCTGTGAAGACGCCGCACGTCGTTTACAACACACCATGAATAACACAGCACAATTTGACGATTTTTGGTTACGTATAAACCATTTAGAATCATTACATGCACATGATGCTGTCAGTGTTACTACCAAAGGCTTAGCTGACGGATATCAACCGTAAAGCCACCTATTATGGCGAATCTACCACAATAAGTAATCGCTTAAGCTAGCTAATATATATCAACCCCAATAATGCCAAATTATTGGGGTTTATTTTTTGTACGAAACATTTTACCAAATATAGCTAAACAGAAAAAACTTCCAACTTACTAAAGTATTTTCATTCACGTGAAGTCGCAATGATCTCTCCGACACTTTCCTTTGCAAACCAAAATTAGCAAAAAAATTGCATGTTAGCCTTTTGTAAGCGCAATTATAACGATGAATAAATATTGAATATAAAGCTAATGAATAATTTAAAATTACACTTTATAAATAACAAGATAAAATGTAATTAAATTACATAAATTTCAAATAACACAGTATAAAACACGCTAGTCAGCACAATAACAGTGAGATCTGAATATAAAACCAGCCAACTAACTGTAAATAAACTACGAGCAAATACTCTATTTACATTGACGTTTCATTTGTAAATGTTTAATGTAAGTAATAATCCAATACAAAATTCAGACTATTTATGCATTTTTAGCATAATTCTATCCACCACGTTAAATTTAAACTGGCTATTGGAGCGATTATTTAGGAGAAGAGAATGCAGCTTTACGATCATACTTATCAGAAAGACAATTGTGGCTTTGGTTTAATTGCCCATCAACACGGCGAAAGAAGTCATAAGCTGGTAAAAACTGCAATTCATGCTCTCGACAGAATGCAACACCGTGGTGGAATTGCTGCTGATGGCAAAACCGGAGACGGTTGTGGTTTACTAATGCAAAAGCCAGATAGCTTTTTTCGTGCTATTGCAGAAGAAAACAATTGGCAACTAGGTAGAAAATACGCCGTTGGCATGATTTTTCTTAATCCCGACCCCGTTCAAGCGAGCTTAAGTAAGAAAATCCTTGAAGAGGAACTTGCTCGAGAAACTTTAACACTAGTGGGCTGGCGAGAAGTTCCTACTGACATTTCAACCCTGGGCGAAATCGCAAAAAGTAACTTACCAAGTATAGAGCAAGTATTTGTCGATGCACCTCCAGGATGGCGTAATCGTGATTTAGAGCGACGTTTATATATGGCTCGCCGCCGTGCAGAAAAACGTATCAGTGATGAACGTTTTTATGTCGCCAGTTTATCTTGTCTAGTTACCATCTACAAAGGCCTAATGATGCCAGTAGATTTGCCAAATTTCTACTTGGATCTTGCGGATATCCGCATGCAAACAGCTATTTGTGTATTCCATCAACGTTTTTCTACCAATACCTCTCCACAATGGCATTTAGCACAGCCATTTCGTTACTTAGCTCATAATGGTGAAATTAATACCATAAAAGGTAACAGACAGTGGAGTAGAGCACGTACTCATCGCTTTCAATCCCCACTATTACCTGATTTAAAAGACGCTGCTCCTTTTGTTAACGAGAGTGGCTCAGATTCATCATCTTTAGATAACATGCTGGAATTATTCCTAGCTGGCGGTATGGACTTATACCGGGGGATGCGTTTATTAATGCCACCTGCATGGCAAAATAGTCCACTAATGGATGACGACTTAAAAGCCTTCTATGAATTCAATTCTATGCACATGGAACCGTGGGATGGCCCAGCAGGTGTTGTGGTAACCAACGGCCGTCATGTTGCCTGTAATTTAGATCGCAATGGCTTGCGTCCTGCTCGTTATGTTATCACACGTGACGGCTTTATTACCCTAGCATCAGAGGTGGGTATTTGGGACTACGGCGAAGATGAAGTGGTAGAAAAAGGTCGTTTAGGTCCAGGTGAAATGTTCGCCATTGATACTTATACCGGGAAAATATTTGACTCAAGTGCTATCGATAACGAGTTGAAAATTCGTCACCCATATCGTCAGTGGTTAGATAACAACATTCGTCGTCTGATCCCATTTGATCAACTCGATGGCGAGCTAATTGGTCAGCGGGTTTTTAATGATCAAGAATTAGCGCAATACCATAAAATGTTTAACTACAGTTATGAAGAAATTCATCAAGTGGTAAAAACATTAGCAGAAAATGGCCAAGAGGCCACAGGCTCTATGGGTGATGACACGCCAATGGCTGTACTATCAAGTCAGCCACGTTCCTTATTCGATTACTTTCGTCAACAATTTGCCCAAGTCACTAATCCGCCAATCGATCCATTACGTGAACGCTATGTGATGTCTTTAGGAACTTGTATTGGCCGAGAGCATAATGTATTCAATGAAACTACTGGCCATGCCGACCGCATATTATTTGCCACGCCGGTATTAATGTACACCGGGTTAAAGCAGTTACGAGAGCTTGACCCTGAACATTATCGCTCCGATACCTTAACGTTGAACTATGACCAAGAAGAAGGCTTAGAAGCAGCTATATTACGCTTATGTGATGAAGCAGAAGAGTTAGTACGTGAAAAAAATACCGTTATCTTAGTTTTGTCAGATCGTCAAATACATCCAGGTATGCTGCCTATTCCCGCAGCAATGGCCGTTGGTGCGGTACAAAAACGCTTAGTTGAACAACAGTTACGCTGTGACTCAAATATTATTGTTGAAACCGCTTCGGTTCGAGACTCTCATCAGTTTGCCGTTTTACTAGGGCTTGGTGCGACAGCCATTTACCCATTTTTAGCTTATGAAACTATTGAGCAACTTGTTGAACAAAACCAAATTGATTTAACTCCGCGCCAAGCGGTGGTGAATTACCGTGAAGGCATCAATAAAGGGCTGTTAAAAATACTGTCTAAAATGGGGATTTCTACCATAGCAAGTTACCGCTGTGCCGGGCTTTTCGAAGTGATCGGTTTAAACAGTAATATTATGCAACTTTGCTTCCCTGATTTACCAAGCCGTATTCAAGGTGCTGATTTTTCTGATATCGAACAAGACAATATTAACCTTGCGCGTAAAGCCTTTTTACCACATCAAAAAATTAGCCATGGCGGCTTATTAAAATATGTTCATGGTGGCGAATATCACGCGTACAACCCAGACGTTGTCAGCACATTACAAACCGCCGTACGCAGCGGCAACTACCAAGATTACCAAATATTTGCTGAGCAAGTTAATAATCGTCCAGCTGCGGCATTGCGTGATTTACTGGCATTAAAATACGACCAACAAGCAATTGATATTGCGAGTGTAGAATCTGAAAGTGCGTTATTTAAACGCTTTGACAGCGCTGCAATGTCAATTGGAGCTTTAAGTCCTGAAGCTCATGAGGCTTTGGCGATCGCTATGAACCGCCTAGGTGGCTTTTCAAATTCAGGAGAAGGCGGGGAAGACGAACGTCGCTTTGGCACAGTGAAAAATTCACGCATTAAGCAAATTGCTTCAGGTCGTTTTGGTGTAACACCTCACTATTTAGTCAATGCTGATGTCTTACAAATAAAAGTAGCACAGGGTGCAAAACCAGGTGAAGGTGGACAACTACCGGGCGATAAAGTCACACCATTAATTGCTAAGTTGCGCTTTTCTGTACCTGGGGTCACTTTAATATCACCACCGCCACACCACGATATTTATTCAATTGAAGATTTGGCTCAGCTTATTTTCGATTTAAAACAAGTAAATCCAAAAGCCATTGTTTCGGTTAAATTAGTCTCCGGCCCTGGCGTTGGTACTATTGCTTCAGGTGTAGCCAAAGCTTATGCCGATTTTATTACCATTTCTGGCTACGACGGTGGTACTGGAGCAAGCCCATTAACATCGGTTAAATACGCTGGCTGCCCATGGGAACTTGGTTTAGCTGAAGCACACCAATCGCTGGTAACAAATGGCTTACGTCATAAAGTGCGTTTACAAGTTGATGGCGGTTTAAAAACCGGTATCGATATTGTAAAAGCAGCGATATTAGGCGCTGAAAGTTTTGGTTTTGGTACTGCACCTATGGTAACGCTTGGCTGTAAATTCCTACGTATTTGTCATTTAAATAATTGTGCAACAGGTGTTGCAACCCAAGATGACGTGTTACGTGAGCAATTCTTTAAAGGTTTACCTGATCAAGTAATGAACTACTTTAAGTTTATTGCCCAAGATGTTCGTGAAATTTTAGCAAAGCTAGGCGTCGAAAACTTAACCGCTATTATCGGTCGTACCGATTTACTTGAGCCATTATCGGGTATTAGTGCTAAGCAGCAAAAATTAGATCTGTCTCCTATTATCGCGCCCGTTGTCGCGGGAGAAGATACCGCGCTTCATCAAACTCAGGATAACCAACCTTTTGACAAAGGTGAGTTAAACCAAAAACTTGTCACAATGGCATCAGAAGCAATTGCCCATAGCCAAGGTGGCGAGTATCGATTAACCATACAAAATACCGACCGCTCTGTTGGCGCGGCATTGTCGGGAGAAATTGCTCGTCAGCATGGCGATCAAGGTATGGCAGCAAACCCAATTAAAGTTTATTTTAGCGGTACCGCTGGACAAAGTTTTGGTGTTTGGAATGCGGGCGGCTTAGAAATGAGCTTGACCGGTGATGCCAATGACTATGTAGGTAAAGGCATGGCTGGCGGTAAGCTAACTATCAAGCCACCAAAAGGTGTGGAATACTTAAGTCATGAAGCTATGATTATGGGTAATACCTGCTTGTATGGTGCCACTGGCGGTAAGCTATATGGCTGTGGTAAAGCAGGCGAGCGTTTTGCGGTTCGTAACTCAGGTTGTCACGCGGTTATTGAAGGTACTGGCGATCATGCTTGTGAATATATGACTGGTGGCATAGTCACTATCTTAGGACAAGTTGGCGTTAACTTTGGTGCCGGTATGACAGGCGGTTTCGCATATGTATTAGATGAAAATAATGATCTTGATATTCGTTTAAATAATGATTCAATTGAAATGTTACCTATTGGCGAACTCACCATTCATCAAGAACATTTACGCGGCATTATTAGCCAACACTTTGAAGAAACCAGCAGTTTAAGAGCACAAGAAATTTTAGCTAATTTCTCATCTTACGCGCCATTATTTAAATTAGTGAAGCCAAAAGCAACTGATGTGAAAACATTGTTAGGTCATCACAGTCGATCATCAGCTGAACTTCGTGTTCAAGCACAGTAATAGAACACGAATTGGAGAACTTCATTCATGAGTAAAAATATTTATCAGTTTGTTGATGTTAAACGCATTGACCCGCCAAAAAAGGCAATCGAACAGCGTAAAATTAATTTTGTAGAAATCTATCAACCATTAAGTAGCGAGCAAAGTGCAGGTCAGGCCGACCGGTGTCTAGATTGTGGCAACCCGTATTGTGAATGGAAGTGTCCAGTACATAATTACATTCCACAATGGTTAGAGCTTGTTACCGAAGGTAAGATATTCGAAGCAGCAGATCTGTGTCATCAAACCAACAGTTTACCCGAAATGTGTGGCCGTGTTTGCCCACAAGATAGGCTTTGTGAATCAGCCTGTACCCTTAATGAAGATTTTGGTGCAGTAACCATTGGTAATATTGAAAAGTACATTACTGACACTGCAATATCACAAGGTTGGAAGCCCGATCTGTCCGAAGTAATTGCCACGGGTAAACGTGTAGCTATCATTGGTGCAGGTCCAGCAGGTATTGCCTGTGCAGATGTTCTAACCCGTAATGGTGTTCAAGCTGTGGTATTTGATAAACATGCACAAATAGGCGGCCTGTTAACCTTTGGTATTCCGTCATTTAAATTAGAGAAAGACGTTATTCAAACTCGTCGAGAAATACTAGAAGAGATGGGTATTGAATTTCGCTTAAACACTAATGTCGGCGTTGATATTAGCTTTAGTGATATCAGCGATGAATTTGACGCTGTATTTTTAGCACTTGGTACTTACACTGATATGACTGGTGGCTTCGAGCATGAATCAGCACCCGGTGTATATAATGCCCTTGATTTTTTAATTGGCAACACCCAAAAATTAATGAACCTTTCCCAAGAAGACGGCAACAATAATGCTAAGCCGTACGTTAACTTTTCAGGTAAAAAAGTTGTGGTTTTAGGCGGTGGAGATACCGCCATGGATTGTGTTAGAAGCTCAATTCGACAAGAGGCAACATCAGTGACTTGTGCATACCGCCGCGATGAAGCCAATATGCCAGGCTCGCCACGTGAGGTACAAAACGCTAAGGAAGAAGGTGTTGATTTTCAATTTAATATTCAGCCGCTAGACATTGCCGTAGACAAAAACGGTAACACCTGTGGTGTTAAGTTTGTTAAAACTCAACTTGGAGCCCCTGATGCTAACGGTCGCCGAAGCCCTGAACCGATTGAGAACTCAGAATTTATTATGCCAGCCGATGCCGTGGTAATCGCCTTTGGCTTTTTACCGAGCCCGCCGCAATGGATGAAAGATGCTGGTGTTGAAGTCGATAGCCGTGGACGAGTTGTTGCCGTTGACAATAGTGACTTTGCGCTGCAAACAAGCAATGCTAATATTTTTGCTGGTGGTGATATGGTGCTAGGCTCAGACCTTGTTGTTACTGCTATCGATCAAGGCCGCAAAGCTGCAATTGGTATATTGGATTTTGTGACTACAACACAGCAAAAGCAGGCATAAATTTAGCTAAGACAATGCCTTCATTTATAGACTAAAAGCGGTTAATACCGCTTTTTTTATTGGTTTATTACCATGTATTTTCGACAAAAACCTCTCTATCGTCTAGGATAAAACTATGATATTGGCCACATAATTGACTTAAAGATGGCTACTCACCATGTGATAATTGTTTACACAATAACATTGTCAATTAGGGCATGTATTGTGCCGTCAGTTATTTTATTGTTAATGACTTTTTTAACACCTCTGAGTGTGCAAGCCCACAACTTACCTAAACTAAAAATTGTCACTGAAAACTTAGTACCATTTCAAATTCAACAACCTTCTGGCGATCTTAGCGGCTTATCGGTAGAAGTAATTGAGAAAATGTTTCAGGCATTAACTATAACGCCTGATATTCAAATTATGCCATGGGCACGAGCTTATGAAATAGCCAAAAAGGAAGCAAATGTTCTAATATTTTCTATCGCACACACACCACACAGAAATTTAATGTTTCATTGGGTGGGATGCATTACCGACGAACAGTTTTCATTTTGGGGGCTTAAAAAAAATTACGATAATAAAGAATATAGTATTACGCAGTTAAAACAGCATAAGATAGCTGTTTCACGTCATTCTAATGCTGAACAATATACTATCGATAATCAATTTGAAAATATCACACGCTTAGTACAAGAAGATCAAAATATGCAAATGCTGTTTAGCGCGAGAGTAGATTTAATTGTTGCTACGGAACTCACCGTTAAGCACCGTGCAAAAAAACTCGGTTATAACTACCAAGCACTTACGAAAGTACACAATGCCAATGGTCTAAATAACAATTTATGTATTGCCCTAAGCTTAGGTAGTGACCCTATTTGGATTCAACGCTTAACTTCACAATACCAGCAACTTGAAGAAAAAGGTGTTATCGATAATCTTCGAAAAAAATGGTTAAGCGATAAGGCACACCATTCTCCTTAATCTAAATGCGTGACCGACATTTTGTTACGGCCATTTTCTTTCACCCAGTAAAGTTGCTCATCAGCAAGACCTATCCATTGTTCAATTTTTTCAGCATAATTGGCTTGTGCTGTTACCACCCCAATTGAAATGGTTATACCGAGGTAATGCTCACCATCATACGGAAAGCAATGTCTAGAAATTTCCTCTCTCAGCTCTTCCAGCTTTTGAATTACACCATGATTTTCGTCATGTTGTGCTACAACAATAAACTCTTCGCCACCAAAGCGGGCAACAATATCACTGCGGCGATCAAACTTACTTTGCATTAGCTGCCCAACATATTCAAGGCAATTATCACCAATTAGATGGCCATATTCATCATTTAGCCGCTTAAAGTGGTCTAAATCAAGCATAGCAACAACCATTGCCCCCTTATTGCGTGACAATATTGCTTGTAATTCGCTAAATTTTTGTTCTAAATAACGACGGTTATATAAGCCTGTTAAACTGTCTTTATTCGCTAATTCTTTAAGAGATTCGTTCGCTTGATTAAGATCTCGAGTGCGCTTTTCAACTTTCTCTTCCAAAATATATTGGTGTTTTAATAAACGCTCTTGTGATTTTTGCAGCTCGCTATAAAGGGTGAAAAACTCTGTAGGAGCTTCAAATGGGATGGGCTTATACCCTTCTTTATTGTTGCTGCGAGCGAGTTCAGTTAAGACAAACGCCAGTGGTTTATTTAAAATATAGGCAAACTGACTAGCTAATAGCACCACAAAAATAAAAATGATAAATAACGACATAAAAATAACCATATATTGTCGTTCAATTAAATTTAGTAATTCAAGATGTTCAACTACAACAAATATTTTCCAACCGTTATTTAGTTGAGTTTGGCGATATAAATATTTTTTGGCGTCAGCATCACCGATAACCATCAACTCATGTTTTAGCTTTGCTTTATCTATTACAAAGTTGAATTTAGATAAGGTGGTTAACGCTAAACTTTTATCCGAGTATATGATACTTCCATTTTCATCAGTTAAAATTATCGCAACCTTGCTGCTATGTTCAGTAACTTGTTTCGCTTGTTCAAACATGTTCAAGTTTAGTGAACCTTCAACAATGCCTGCCGGAGTTTTACTATTATTGTGATAAATAGGTGCGCTAATAGCGACAATAGGGTCAACACCAAAACCACGGCCAAGAAAAACAGGTGAAATATATAAACTTTCATTATGAAATGCTTGAGAAAAATAAGCTCGGTCAGCAACGCTATAGTTTTTTTCAGGCAAGTTATCCATTAGCGAACTAGGTGATGAGGCAACAATATTAGCCTGGTTATTCGCAACAAGCATAGTTAAGTAGCCAGGGTAAAGCTGATGAACTTTTGTCAGAGCACTGGCATACTCATTACTATCAATAGCCGATAGTTTATTGGCTGCCTGTGCGATAGCTCTAGTATGTTCATCAATATAATTTTCAACAATACGAGTAAGATATTGGCTACTAATATCAAGCTTATCTTCAAACTGTTGATGATGGATATCATTTAAGCCACGACTTAAAAACAAACAAATTCCAACAACAAAAAATGCCGACATGACCCATAAAATATAATGTAGATACTGCTTTAAGTTTTTCTCTAATTTTGGTTGCTGAGAGCTAACCCAAGCTGTTAGCTTTTCACCAAATATAAAAATAAAAATAACCGCAATCGTAGTATAAAAAACAGCATTAATACTTTGCTTAAATAATGAGAAAAGTAAGTATTCTTGTGCATCAGCATTATTCAACCATATAAAGAATGCCGTTAACGGCATGCCTATAACAAGCCAATAAAGAAAATCTGCGGAGGGTAAATACCAACCACGTGTTCGAAAATACGAAACAAATAAAGCCTCTAAACCAAAGGTAACAAAACCAAATGGGTGCCCCCAAACAATCAATAAAGGTGCAACACATAATAATGCAGTTAATAAGGTAAGTGCCGGACGTAAGTAGGCTGCAGCAATAATAAAGGCTAAATTACCAAGTACTAAGGAAATATTATATGCCAAATCAATTGGAATACTATTAAGTAAAGCACCAAATATTCCCAAAACAATGGCTAATATTACCGATCGGCCCTGTTCACTTTTCAGCTCATTATTGTTTACTTCGCTGATTTCTTCTTCAAGTTTTAACGATATCTTTATCGGAGAGGTAGTCATTCAATCGGCACCACTTCATTTGTCACTTAATTGCTAAAATTTAAACCACTTTGCTTTGAGGTATTTTTGTTACCTACAGCATAAAATCCTTTTCTCAAACTATTCATATTATTATTAATCACATATTAATAGAACAGCTTGTACAGCTCACAATTTCAAAAATGCAAATTAAAAACTATTTTCGATTAAACGGCATTTAGATTTAACTATAGTGCTATAAACACAAAAGCCCTGTCAATAAAATTGCAGGGCTTGTTTATTACGCTCAATAGTCTTAATTAGGTCATGTCAGCAAACGGGTTTACTTTAGGTAAAGAGATCTTATTAGCAAAGCCTGTAACACTGATATCCTGATTTGATAAAGTGACATCGTCATCTGTCAATGTACCATCACCAAAACGATAAATAAGTTGGAAGTCACCATTGTTTGCTTGTTCTTGATATGCCGCTCTTGCTTGTTCGACTTTTGCCGTTTTATCTCGATAAGTCATCATATTGTCACTACCGTGGCGCTTTTCTATCATAGCTAATGTAACATCTGGCGAGAACAAGGTTGCGGTCGCATTATTACCACCGAAACCTTTCGAGTTTATAAATGCTACATCCATACTATGACAATCCCAATGTTCTGTAGCAATATTCAAGCGCTCACTATAAACATCATCTGCAACTTTATCGATTGTGGTAATACCCGGCATAATATTATGAGCAAAAATTCCCAATGCCATGGCTACTTGGTCACCACTTGCTGGACCTATGGTATGGCCAACAAAAGCTTTTGGTGCAGCTACCGGCCAATTATTAATATCAAAGCTTTCGGCAACACGATCATAAATCAAGGATTCAGTAACGCGATTTTGCGGGGTACTTGAGCCATGAGCGAGTATAAAACTACGTTGCTGTACTGATTCTTCACCAACAATAGCTGTCGCTAATGCAACAGATTTCGCCATCGTAATGTAATTACCAGGGCCAGGAGCAGTAATTGATTTTTTAATACCATCGGCATTTGTATAAACATCCGCAACTGAGCCTAGTACATTCGCGCCAAGTTCAAGCGCTAAAGCGTCATCCATTAAAATAATAAATTGCGCGGCTTCACCAATAGTAAAACCACAGTTATCACCAAATGGACGACTAGTTTTACGGTGATCCGCAACACCATTGCCATCAAGCTTTTTCAAGCCTTCTTCATTTGCCAGCGCGCTCATGTTGCCAAAACCTTCAACCACTTCTGGCGTAATAGCACAATCGTTACTACCAACGATAGCAAGTCGCACACGTCCTGCTTGAATATCCTGAACAGCTGCTTTTAAGTTATATAAAAATGTCGCACAAGCGCCGGTTGAAGTAAAAGTTGTACCAACGTTACCAGTAACATAGGCATTAACAAAGTCGGTTGGCATAGTGTTCAGCCCTAAGGCTAAGTTTTTAGTTGATACACGCTCGCCCTTTAGGCGATTTTGCATCATACCACCAACACCTTCTGCTTGGGTTTGGCCAAATACTGATGCTGAATAAGTACCTATTTCATCTGGACTAACTTTGTCTGCAATTTCATTCCAGCTGTAACCTGTTGAATGAATAGCATCAGCAGCGCCAAAAATGGTTGCCTGTAAACCACGAGGTTGATAGCGACTATTGTACAAGCTGGCGGGCTTAAAACCCGTTGGAAATTGCCCTGCTGCTTTTATTGGATTATCACGTGTTGAATCATGCTTAACTTCAACTTCACCAGCAATATCTACTCGTACACGTTTATCAGCTAGCTCTGTAACTTGCCAACTACGAGGTAATGGATTTGGTAAGTCACGCGCTCGTGTTTCAAAGCTAATGCCTTGTTCACCAACGTCCATGGTTAACTTTTGTTGCCAAGGTGTTGCGTCAGGATCGAAGTGCTCATTTTCAATTTTACGAATAAGCGTACCAGCTAAAATTTCCTTACCGAAGCGTTGTTCAACAGCACTTTTTTCAACAACATTGCCGTCTGAATCAACAAGCTTTCCGTCTTGGCTGGTTAATAAATTCATCAATGTTGCCAAGCCAACAAAGGTTTCTTGGCGCGCTTCTGCATTTAATTTGTCGATAACAATACGACGAAAGCCTTGATGAAAGGAAGTTCTACCTGCGGCATTTACGCCACCCATGCCAACGATAATCGGTAATGCAGTCATGAAAAATCTCTTTTAAATTCAAACCTAATATTTAGTTTTAATAGTTTAAAAGTTAGTAAAAATAATTAATAATCAATAATGGCCATAAAACACATCAAAACAGCCCAAAATAGAACAATGAAAGCAAAATTAAAACGAAATAAAGAAAATACCGTTAATATCGCCTTACTGCTTTATGATCATATGTTGGCAACCAGTGTCAGCTTACCGGTCGAAATGCTGCGGGCTGGTGAAGCTGTTGCTTTACAAGAAAATAAGCTAGCGCCAAGGCTATCAATACAAATGGTTGCTGAATCTATTAAGCCAATTTCAACGCGGGCATTAATAAAACTGCTTCCTGATACCGATGTTGAAAGCGCTCAACAGCCTGACTTTGCCTTTATTCCCAGCCTTTGGCGTAATCCTAGGCCAACCATTGCACGCCAGCCCAAAATGCTTAATTGGCTAAAGAGCATCTGGCAACAAGGCAGTACTTTAATAGGTGGCGGTACTGGTGTTTGTTTAATGGCGGAAACTGGAATTTTAGATAACCACCCTGCGACCACCCATTGGCACTATGTGGAACAATTTAAGCGCGATTATCCAAAGGTGGCATTAAAGCCAGACTTTTTTATTACGCAATCAGAGCGAACATACTGCGCGGCTAGTTTAAACGCGTTAGCCGATATTGTGGTCCATATTATTTATCAAGTTTATGGCCAAAATGCCGCACAACAAGTAGAAAGAAACTTCTCCCACGAAATAAGAAAGCCTTATGAAGAGCAACGCTATTTAGAAGGTGCTGGCGATCGCCATCCTGATGAATTGATCAGCCAAGTGCAGTTTTGGTTACAAACCAATTTAAACTCGCCGTTGACGTTAAATGAAATAGCACAGCAATTTGGTATTAGTCAGCGCTCATTTACTCGCAGGTTTAAATTAGCAACTGGGGTAAATGCTAATCAGTATTGGCAAAAATTGAAAATAGAAACGGCAAAAGAACTGTTAGCCGCCAGTAATTTATCCATTCAAGAAGTGGCTTTTCAGGTGGGATACCAAGAGCAAACAAATTTCACGCGTTTATTTAAGCAGATGCTAAATTTAACCCCCAAGGCTTATCGTGCTATGGTCAGAAAAAAACTCTTTAGTAGTGAATAATACTAAAATAACTAAGCGAAAAAGTATCTAAACGTAAAAGTAACTATGCACAAAACTCACTGTGTAAAAAACTAATCAATTTAACTACTGACGGATTTGCAATTGAATAGTAAATGGTTTGTGACTCACGACGAGTTTTCACTAACTCGTCTTGACGCAATCTCGCTAAATGCTGAGATAAACTCGACTGGCTTAAATCGATAAAATTATTTAGCTCGTTTACCGACATTTCCTTTTCACCCAAATGGCACAGAATCAATAAACGATTTTCATTACTCATCGCTTTTAACAATTCCGCAGCTTGTGATGCATTGCCGCGCATTTCTTTAATATCATTTGGCGCTAATGTTGCCATTGGTTTCTCTCATTCGCAGATATGAATACGTCAAGGCACACAATAATGCCTAGAAAATAAATCTAGTTGGATATTACATTAGATACTGCTAATATAAAAGTATATTAAGATTATCTAATATACATAAGCTATTTATTATTGATTTTTACAGCTACCCACTCGACAAGGATTTATTTTGAATTACCAACGCATTTTAAATTTTGCCATTGCTAAACCAAAAGCCGTTTACTCATTAGTATTGCTGATCACCTTATTGAGCTTGGCGATGCTGCCAATGATTGAGATCGACACTGATCCCGAAAATATGCTTAGCCAAGATGCACCAGCCCGAGTTTTCCATAACCAAGTCAAAACAGACTTTTTAATGCGCGATATGATAGTCGTTGGCTTAGTTAGCGAGCAGAATATTTTCACGCCGCAAACCTTGAGTACTATCGAACAGTTAACTAATGATATTCTTCAGCTTGATGGCGTTATCAAACAAGATTTACTATCGCTCAATGTCGTTGATAACATCCGCCAACTAAACGATGAAAGTGGGCAGAATCAAGGGATTGTTTTTGAATATCTGATGAAAAACGCGCCAACTAGCACGGCGGGTAGCCAAGCCATTCAACAAGCGGTTAAGCGCTTGCCTATGCTTAATAACACTTTAGTTTCTGGCGATGATCAAGCCATTGCGATTTACGTACCAATAGTGAGCAAAGATCAAAGCTATATTATTGCCGAAGAAATTCGCACCTTAGGTAAAACTTATTTAGACAACAAAAATAAAGAGTTAACTCTACACATTACTGGTTTACCCGTTGCTGAAGATCAATTCGGTTTTGAAATGTTCGTGCAAATGGGCGTTGCTGCACCACTTGCAGGCTTAGCAATATTTGTTTTACTTTGGTATTTCTTTCGCAATATTCCACTGATCATTGCTCCTATGGTAGTGGCAATGGCAACTGTATTGATCATAATGGGCAGCCTGATTGGCTTAGGCTTTACCGTGCATATTATGTCGTCAATGATCGCTATATTTCTGATGCCGATTGCCGTTGTCGACTCAGTGCATATTCTTTCTGAATTTGCCGACCGATACAAAGCAGGTGATAAAGCCTCAGAGACGGTAAAGCAGGTAATGAAACACTTGTATACACCAATGTTATTTACCTCTATTACTTCAGCTGTTGGTTTTTATTCATTAATGCTGACACCTATTCCACCAGTGAAAGTTTTTGGTGCTTTTATTGGTACTGGTATATTGCTCGCTTTTGCATTAACTATTACTTATATTCCCGCCTACATCGCTAGAATGAAACCAGAAACCTTAGCAAACTTGCAACAAGCCTTACAACGCTTAGAGCAAAAAGGGCGGTTAGCGAAAAGTCTACAACAACTAGGTGTGTTTTCTGTCAAACGCACTAAGGTTATTTTACTGGCATTTATTACCTTATTTGTCGTAAGTATTGAAGGTATTACGCGTATAGAAATTAATGACAACCCAGTAAATTGGTTTAAAGCCGATCATGAAATACGTATTGCTGACAAAGCACTAAATCAACACTTTGCTGGCACCTATGACGCTTGGTTAGTGTTTACCAATAATAACCATAATGAAACTCAGGCGAGAAATCACTTTCAACAAGTACTGGAAAAGGCGCTAGATGGCCCAACAAAATCAGCGGTATCGACTTTAATAAACAATAATCTGCATACTAAGACACCACAAACAACGGATAACGCAATAAATGCGTTTTTTACTCAAGAGTTATTAATAGCACTTGATGATATGCGTTTTGATGCCAGCGATGCCGAACAAGCTTGGCTAGATGAACTGGTTAATATTAGCGAACAAGTACTAACTGCCAAACAGGTATTCACCAATCCGAAAATGCTTAATTGGTTGGCCGCTTTGCAAGCTGCACTGGTTGAAAATGGCGACGTAGGTAAAGTTAATAGTTTGACCGATATTATTCGTACGGTAAATCGTGAGCTTAATTCCGGTAACGATAAAGACTTCACCATCCCCAACTCAAGTAACGGTGTTGCGCAAACATTATTGCAATTTCAATCGTCACACCGACCACAAGATTTATGGCATTTTGTCAGCCCAGATTATCAAAAAACCTTACTATGGTTACAAATGACCAGCGGTGATAATCAACATATGACAAAGGTGGTTGATTGGCTTGAAAACTATATCAGCAATAATCCACCTCCAATTAATGTTCAGCATCAATGGGCGGGGAAATCTTACCTCAATGTTGTTTGGCAAGATGCTATGGTTAGCGGCATGATCGACAGCTTACTATCATCTTTTATTGTGGTATTTCTTATGATGATGTTGCTTTTTAGGTCGATAAAATATGGTGTGCTCGCCATGCTGCCTTTAACCTTTACCATTACCATGATTTACGGCCTTATTGGCTGGTTTGGCAAGGCATACGACATGCCAATTGCCGTACTTTCGGCGCTAACCTTAGGGCTTTCTATTGATTTTGCCATCCACTTTATCCAACGAGTGCGTGAACTTGAGCGCGAATATCGCAGCTTAAGCAAAGCACTTATTGCCATGTTTCAAGAACCAAGTAGAGCCATCAGCAGAAATGCTATTGTTATCGCTATTGGCTTTACCCCGTTATTACTTTCACCATTGATGCCTTATATAACAGTTGGATTTTTCTTAGCCAGCATTATGATAATGTCAGCATTAGTTACCTTAGTGTTGCTACCAGCGTTATTAACACTGCTAAATACAAGCAGCAAAAGCGCGTAATATGCCCTTGAGCGCAGGAGTAAATATATTATGAACATTATGACTCAAAATACGGCAAGCTATATCAGCAAATTAAAATATCAGCTGTTGCTGGCATTTTTGGTTATCATTACCTTCGCTAGCAGCTCTCAAGCTCAACAGTTAAGTGCTAATCAGATTATTGATAAAGCTAATTTAGCGGCATATTATGCTGGCGACGACGGTAGTGCCCAAGCCCGTATGATCATCGTTGATGAAAATGGTAATAAGCAAATGCGCCAATTCACCATTTTACGTCAAGATGAAAAAGACTTAGGTAACCAAAACATCTTGGTATTTTTTTCTCGCCCAAGTAACGTTAAAAATACTGTTTTTAGAGTTGAGAAGCATATTGAACAAGATGATAATCGCTGGTTATACCTACCTGCACTTGATTTAGTAAAACGCATTTCAGCTGGGGACAAACGTACATCGTTTGTTGGTTCGCATTTCTTTTATGAAGATGTTTCTGGCAGAAATCCGAATGAAGACACCTTTACTTTATTAGCAGAAGACGAGACAAGCTATACCCTTAAAGCGGTACCTAAACAGCCAAAAAATGTCGAATTTAGCTATTACGTTATTAATATTAGTAAAAGTAATTTCTTACCGATAAAAAGTACTTATTTTGATAGCAAAAACCAAGCGCTACGAACAATGACTGTTTCAAAAGTAAAAGATATTGCTGGCAACGCAACCGTGATGAAATCTCGCATTACAGATTTGAGCAATAATAGTTACACTGACATGCAGTTTCGTAATGTAAAATATAATGTTGGCTTACCAAACAACCTATTCAGTGAACGCAGCATGCGCACTCCGCCACGTGCTTGGTTGAAGTAAAGTACAACAATGATCTTGCCAACTTCACAAATAACATTGTCATTAATAGCTCTAAGTATTTTTCTAATAAATACTATCGCTTTGAACGCTTCTTTTTCTGCTACTGCGAACGAGCAGAAAATTCCCTCAGAATATGAAGAAGTTTGGGATGATGACTGGGCAGAAGAGCCAGCAGAGTCACCATGGCAATTCACCGGCTTCGTTGAAGCAGCTTATGGTCAATTTTTACAAAGTAACGTTACTGTAAACTCAGCAGCACTTAATGAACTGAGAACAAGAGTAAACATCGATTACAACCAGCAACTTTTTAGTGCTAAGGCCAAGGTTGATTACTACTACGACCAAGTGTTAAATAAAGCGATATGGTATACGCGAGAGCTTAACGTAAGTGCTAGTCCGCTAAGCTTTATGGATATGAAAATTGGTCGCCAAGTTCTCTCTTGGGGTACCGGTGATTACCTCTTTCTTAACGACTTATTTGCAAAAGACTGGCAATCGTTCTTCTCTGGTCGAGCTGATGAATACTTAAAAGCGCCATCTGACAGTATAAGAACCAATTGGTATTTTGATAATATAAACCTAACGTTGGTATGGACACCAAATTTTACCCCAGATAATTATATTACTGGCGAGCGCTTTTCATTCTACTCGCCACAATTGCAGCGCATAGTCGCCCCTAATGAAGCCTTTCCAGTAGTAAAAACCGATAAAGCGCAATGGGCTGCACGCCTTAATACTCGTCTACAAGATATCGAGTTATCTGTTTATGGATACCGAGGATTTTGGCCGACACCAACCGGTAATATGGTCAGTAATGACGAGCAATTGGCAAATCTATCACAAGGACAGAGCCAAGCTCAAAACCAGAATTATGGATACTTTCCAAAATTGAATTCCTGGGGTGTTAGCGCACTAACGCCTTATTTAGGCGGGCTATTTAATATTGAATACGCTAACTACAACAGTATTGAGAACTCAAATGGCAGTAACCAAAACATTGCCAATGGACAACATCGATTTTTAGTGGGCTATGAACATGAACTAGCAAAAAACTTTACCGCCAGCATGCAATATTACTTGGAACGAACCAAAAATTACCAAACGTTGAAAGCAAACAGTCCACAGCCTGAAAGACTCGTTGATGAAAATCGGCAATTAATCACCTTACGATTAACCTATCGCGCTAAGCAACAAACCTTAAGCTACTCATTATTTGGCTTTTATTCCCCAAGTGATAAAGATGCTTACCTCAAGCCAAGTATTGATTTTCAATACAACGATCAATGGCAGTTCAGTACCGGCGCAAATATCTTTTTTGGTAAGAATAACTATTCATTTTTCGGCCAACATCAAGATAATACTAATGCTTGGCTAAGAGTTCGTTACCAGTACAAATAAGTAAAAATTGACCTAAAACGTGTTGTCAAAATAAGGTGCATCAATAATAAAATTCTTCACTAAATACATAACGCATTAGAATTTAGCACTTGGTTATGTTTAGCTTCGCTAAAGATAAAACTCTCTTGCTAGCAGCCTAGGAAATCGTTAAATTTAGTTAAATATATCAACTTGCAACCGCTGGTTGACAAATTAACAACCTGACTTGCTGGTCTGCAACCACCGATATTCCTATGCTTGCCGCTCAACAAACGACAAGGGAATAAGCTTCATGATATTAGCCGATAAAATTATAAGATTAAGAAAAAAGTGTGCTTGGTCGCAAGAAGAGCTAGCGGAAAAGGTCAATGTTTCAAGACAATCAGTGTCTAAATGGGAAAGTGCTAGCAGCATACCTGATTTAAATAGAGTTATTATGTTAGCCCAGTTATTTGACGTTTCAACCGACTATTTATTAAAAGATGATATTGAAGCGATTGAACCGCAAAGTGAAGGCCAAGAACCTGGCATAGTTCAAGTTAGTCTTGAACAAGCACTCAAGTACGTTGAGCATAAAATTGAGAGCTCTATGTTAGTCACTAAGGGCGTAATACTTTGCTTATGTTCAGTTATCCCACTATTTTTCTTTTTAGCGATGGCGGAAACGCAGCGCTTAAACCTAACCAGTGATATTGCCACCGCAATAGGTATCGTAGCAATATTGGTGGTGGTTTCCTTAGCGGTAAACTTTTTTATTAGAACCAATCAATTTGAGGATGAACTGACATTAATTGAAGATGAAACATTCGAACTTGCCTATGGCGTGCACGGTATTTTTCAGGAAAAATTACAAAAATTTAGACCTAGCTATAACCAACGCTTATCAATCGCTATCTTTATATTCATCGTCAGCTTTGTGCCTTTAATGCTCGGTAGCCTACTATTTTCAGGCTCAGGTATCACCTTAATGATGCTAATAGTGCTAATGCTAATGATAGCTGCTGGCATATATATAATTGTGCCAGTATCCGCAAAGTTCGATGCCTACAATAATATTCTTAAAGAACACGGCGTAGAAACAGAAAAAAGTCAACGCACAAAACGAGCTGAAAAACTTGCCGCATTTTACTGGCCATTACTCGTTGCTATTTATCTTGGCTGGAGTTTATGGACCATGGCATGGGGTATTACCTGGATTGTTTGGCCGGTAGGTGCGGTTCTTTTTGCCGCCTTAGTTGGATTAATGGAATTACGAGTTAAAGAAGAGCCGTAATAAAAGCCGAACCAAAAATAATGATCACCTGCTATTCAGTGACTGGTGGTCATGCCAACATTTTTTACCTTATAAATTTGCCAAGTAGTAAAAATCTGGGTGATGTATACGCTAGTAAATTTAATCAGCAAAGTTAAGTAATCAAAACTTAAGCTGAGGTCAGTAAAATGCTAGTTTCACTGTTTAAAACACCATCAATCATTCGCACTTGTGCCAAAACATGGTCAAACTCAATTAAACTACTGGTTTGCAGTTCTGCAACTAAATCCCATGAGCCATTAGTGGTATGAAGTTTGATTAGTTGTGGCATACCTTTTAAGGTTTTAATTACCTGCGCGGTGGAGCGTCCAACCACTGCTATCATCATAATCGCTTTAATCGCTCCCTCTTCAATTGCTTCGTGCGCCCTAACCGTAAAACCTAAAATAGCACCGGATGAAACTAAACGATCAATTCTATTTTGTACTGTACCTCGTGAAACATGTAATCGTTGCGCTAATAGTGAAATTGACGCTCGACCATCTTCCCTTAATAAGGCAATAAGCTGTTGATCAAGCTGATCATGAAGATAAGGCCTAGATGATAATTTTGTCATATTGCTAACTCAACCTTACAAAGTGATAAAAAATAGCGAAATATATCAATAATAATGACATTTTAACTAACAATAATAAAATTTACACTTACCTTACTGTTTAACTTCATTTGAGAAATATCACTTTGAGCATTATCAATCCACAAGCACCCCAGAGTGTTATTATGATCAGACCACATCATTTTTTACCGAACCCAGAAACGCAAGCAGACAATAGTTTTCAGTCAAAACAGCTCGCTGCGACACCAAAAGTAATTGCCGAGGCTGCGTATAAGGAAATTAGCCAAGCAAAAGAAAGCTTGGAAAAATACGGTATAACAGTGCATATGTTTGAAGACGAAAGCTTAAAAACACCTGATTCAGTATTTCCCAATAATTGGTTTTCAACCCACAGTGGCGGTCATATTGCCGTTTACCCTATGTATGCCAATAACCGCCGCCTAGAACGACGCAGCGATGTTATCGAATTGCTTAAACAGCAATATCGAGTACAGGACATAGTTGACTACTCAGGTTTGGAGCAAGATGAAATTTATTTAGAAGGTACAGGGGCAATGGTATTAGATCATTTAGACCGGGTCGCGTACGCTGTGCAATCAAAACGAGCAAACTCTTTAGCACTTGAGCGCTTTTGTACACACTTTAACTATGAACCTATGTTATTTGACGCCGTAAATCACGCAGGGCAAAGTGTTTATCACACCAATGTACTAATGTGTATTGCCACAGAATTTGTTTTATTGGCACCCGAGATGATACCGAATATCGCGCGACGAGAAGAAATTTTGCAACGCTTTAAACTCTCTGGTCGGCAGGTAATCACGTTAACCGAGCAACAAATAAATGCCTTTTGCGGTAATGCCATAGAGTTACAAGGAAGCGACCAGAGGATTCTCGCCTTATCACAAAGTGCCTTTAATGCGCTAAGCCAAAGGCAAATTCAACAAATCAGTGAAAGCGTACAACTTGTGTCAATTGACGTTAGTACCTTTGAACTTGCCGGCGGCTCTATTCGTTGCATGTTAGCCGGTATTCACTTATCAAAACGTTAGCAATGACAATGAGTAAGTAAATCAAGGCTAGCTTGAGGTAAAGAGAAAGTATCCCCAGCTCAAAGCAAGTAACATCCAAGGGAACAAAATCGCTAATATTCTGTTTTTAGCTGTTTCTTTACTCTCAGACGATTGTGTAGTTAGCTCGGCTGTTTCAACTGCGCTAACTTTAGCCGACAAACTTTTTTTACGCTGTTTATCACGCTCACGGGATTTTATTTTTTGCTGTTTTTTATATTCACTAATCCCCTTTTCAATGCCTTGAGCGACCAATTTCGTTTGCTCTTTAGTTTGGCCTTTTTTCTGGGTGCCTTTAGCAATTCGCATTGCTTCTTGTTGCACCTCGGTCGAAACTTTATTTGTCAAAGTTAGTCCTTATTCGTCTACTTCAAATGCCATTATATTGCCATTATTCAGACAATAATTTAAGTACAGTGCTTGTTAGTTTATACTGGCTGCGGCAAACTATCAGCATCTGATTTAATTGATATTAATTTCCAATAATATAGAGAAAACAATGAGCGACTCACTTAGCACCGCAAAAAATCAAATCATCCAAATGTTATCAATGCAAGATGCCATGAATTCACGCGTTAGTGAAACTTGGCGAGATAACAACTACGAGTGGTATCGTGCCATTTGGGTGGAATGTGCCGAGATGTTAGATCATCACGGGTGGAAATGGTGGAAACATCAAGAAATTGACGTTGCACAAGTACAGCTTGAATTGGTAGATATTTTTCACTTTGGCTTAAGCTTACGCTTAATGGCTGGTGACAGCATTGAAGAAATTACCGACACGTTATCAGCAGAATTAACACAAAATAGTGGCGAACAAGATTTTAAAATTGCCTTAGAGAACCTTGCATCTGCAGCTGTAAGTAACAAAGCATTTAACGCCATAGCATTAGCTGACTGTATGCGTTTAATGTCGATGGGCTTAGATGAACTGTTCCGCCAATATGTTGGCAAAAATACCCTTAACTTCTTCCGTCAAGATCACGGTTATAAAGAAGGTAGTTATATTAAAATCTGGCATGGTGAAGAAGATAACGAAGTTTTAGCAAACTTAGTTAACAGCTTAGACGCCAGTGCAGCTGACTTTCAACAGCAACTATACGCAGCTCTCGAAGCTAAATACCCAAAATAATATCAATGAGCTAACTTGTTAATATAATTTTCATATTCACATCTCTGGCACAATTTCTGCTTTATTTGGTTTTAGAAGATAAACGTCAAGAATTTGAACTGCCGGAGATGTCTATGGAACTCATTCTATTTGCTATGATCAGCCTAATTGTTATTGTTGCTATGCTTGCAAGCCGCTTAAACGATAACAGCTTCCCTTTCCCTTTTGATCGTAAAACTGCCATTTTTACCCCTGCGGAGAAGAATTTTCAAATTCTTGTTGAGCAAGCTATGGGTGGAAGATACCGCATCTTAAATCGCGTTAAACTTGCTGACATAGTCACCATTCGCAATGGTGTTTCTAATCGTGCTAGCCAAACAGCGGTTAATAATGCCAATAATAAATATTTAGACTTTGTAATTTGTGATCGTGATTCAATGAAGCTGCTCGGCGCAATTGATTTAGTTGATACCCAAGGCAAAGGCTACAAAGTGAAAAAAGACTGGTTTGTCAGCGGCGCATTAGAAGCCGCAGCTGTGCCTCATATACGTATTAAAGTTAAGCCTAATTACACCATTGATGAAATTCGAGCCTGTATTAATAGCCGAATTTTAGGCAACAATGCCCCTTCTCCAAAGGTGAAAGGACGAGTAATTCCAGCACCACTTGTTAAAGCAAGGCCAAGAAGTGTTGGCGCGTTGTCGCCAAGTGCAGCAAAAGCACAATTGCAACATGACAACCCAGCAATGCAAGGACAATTAGCATCACCACAAGTTGCAGCCTTACCGCATTAGTTATTGAAAAACTTTTAAATAAGCGCTTAAATAAATCAGCATTGAATATGAAAGCAGGCATTATTGTCTGCTTTTTTGTTGATTCGAATAAAAGCTTTTAGTCGTAAGTCACGATATAATGCGTCGATAAACAACCGCGAAAGTTTTCGCAAATATGATTAGGATTAAAGTTAATGAAAGCAGGTATTATTGGCGCAATGGAGCCAGAAGTTGCAATTTTGAAGGCAAAATTAGCAAATTGTGAGACATCAACACACGCCGGCTACACATTCTATCAAGGGCAATTAAATGGCTCAGATGTGGTTATTGTACAATCAGGTATTGGTAAAGTTGCTGCTGCATTAGCCACAGCTATTCTTATTGATAAATTTCAACCAGACTACGTAGTAAATACAGGCTCAGCCGGCGGTTTCGACCAATCATTAAAAGTAGGCGATATTGTGATTAGCTCAGAAGTACGTTATCACGATGTTGATGTAACCGCATTTGGCTATGAAATTGGTCAGCTACCAGCAAATCCTCCAGCGTATATACCACACTCAGCACTTGTTGATGCTGCAAAAGAAGGTATTAACTCACTCGAAAATGTTCAAACCTTAGTTGGATTGATCACCACAGGTGATACCTTTATGACTAAAGATGACGACATTGCTAAAGCACGCAAAAATTTCCCAAATATGGCTGCTGTTGAAATGGAAGGTGCTGCTATTGCCCATACTTGTCATCAGTTTGGAACGCCATTTGTGGTCATTCGTTCAATGTCTGATATTGCGGGTAAAGAGTCACCAAGCTCTTTTGAAGCATACTTAGAAACTGCATCGGTAAACTCTTCTCAATTAGTTACTAGCATGCTTGCAGCGCTAGAAGGAAAATCATTAAGCTAATGGCAAATTTGAGTAATATCTTAGCCAGTCCTTACTTATATTCGAGTGCAGCTATGCTGTTACTCGTTATTACAATAAAAGCTATTATTGGCGCATTTATTACTCATCAGCCGTTATCTTTTTTTAATTTCTATTGCCAACGCCTTGCAGACAAAGTCAACAAGGCAAGCAATAGCGCTCGTCAGCAAAATATTTCAGGATTAATCGCTATTCTAGTAACCTTAACTCCACTGGTTGCTATTTTATGGCTATTTGAAACCTTTATCGAAGTGCCTTGGCTTTGGCATGGCTTACTGCTTTACCTTGCACTAGGTAATATCGGTTTAGGGCGAATAAATAAAACAGTTGCTCGTGAGCTCGTCGCCAACAATAGTTATTTAGCGAAACAAGCTCTTTCATCTCTGCTATTACGACAAACAGAGCAGTTATCGACTTTAGGTTTAAGTAAAGCTTGTATTGAAATGCAAGTTTTACGTAGTTCTCAACTGCTGGTTTGCGTTGGCTTTTATTATCTTATTTTTGGTCCCCTTGCTGCCTTGTCGTTTCGCTTATTAATCGAAATGCACTATGTATGGAACGTTAAACTAGGTCGTTACCGACATTTTGGCGCCGCCATAAACCATATTGTTCAGCTACTACAATGGTTGCCGTCGCGACTATTTGCGATCATTTTACTACTCGGAACTATTGGCCAAAACACGTTATTAAATTGGCGCTTAACAAGCGGAAAATTCCTAACAATGGGCAATGGCTTATTGCTACACATATTAGCATTAGGGCTAGAAGTTAAACTTAGTGGTGTTGCCATGTATCAGGGTACAAAGCTGAGAAAAGTGAGCTTTAATGACCATGCCCGCCAACCGCAAGCTACCGATATTATTCATGCTAATAAGCGTATCAATTATGCTCTTTATATCTGTATATTATTGGTGATGATGTTAATGATAATTTCATTTACAACATCAGGACGTTAACACAAAATAAAACAGTTTTTTGATATTAGTACAAAAAGAGTGCATATTGTCTTTTCAACATTTAACCGCAGATAATTTTGCAGCTTTTTTGCAACAGGGAACTCAGATGAAATTTATTAAATCAACTCTACTTTTAGTGCTAAGCCTGTGTGCTTTTGCCAGTTTCGCCGAGCAAACACCAACCATTACCCAACAAGAGCTGATTACCTCGCTATCGATACCTGAAACCAAAACTATTGTCTTAGATGTGCGTACACCTGAAGAATTTGCTCAGGGGCATATTAAAGGGGCAATTAATATCAGCCACGACCAAATAGAAAAAAACCTGAGTAAAATTATTGCCTTTAAAGATCAAACCGTCGTCGTGCATTGCCGCTCTGGTCGACGTGCGGTAAGTGCTGAAGATGCCCTACGCGAAGCTGGTTTTAGCGACCTTCGCCATCTAGTTGGCGACATGAATGGTTGGATGGCTGCTGGCCTTCCACTGGAAAAATAATAGTTAATAGACAATGTCAGAGTTACTTTATTGGTTAGATTTATTTGGAGTGGTTGTTTTTGCCTTGTCTGGGGCATTAATGGCTGGTCGTTATAAGCTTGATCCATTTGGCGTTGTCGTACTTTCCGCCGTTACTGCCATTGGTGGCGGCACCATTCGCGATGTTATTTTACAAACACCTGTTTTTTGGGTTGAAAACCCAATTTACCTTTATGTAATTCTTGCAACAGCAGTTCTAACAATCATTTTTATTCGCTGCCCACGTCGAATTCCTAAACGCTTTTTATTAATTTCAGACGCATTTGGTCTCGCCCTGTTCGCTGTATTAGGTACAGAAAAAGCACTAAGTTTAGATGCAGCAATTCCTGTCGCTATTGTTATGGGCATGATGACAGGTGTTGCTGGCGGCATGATCAGAGACGTGCTTTGTAATGTTATTCCTATGATCTTACGACAAGAAATTTATGCCACTGCCGCTATTTTAGGAGGCAGTTTATATACTTTATTCAGGCACTTTTCTCTACCTGAGCCTATCGCGATTGTAGGCGCTATTTTAGGGGCATTGTTGTTAAGATTAGCGGCTATTTATTGGCGGGTAACGCTACCTGCCTTCCAAATTTTAGAGGCAGACGAAAGAAAAAAAGGCCGATAAATATCAATATGACATAAACCGGCCTTTGCCTCCCTGAACTGTTTAAAGCGCAGAGTTTTAACCTTCAAACCGTTTTTTAGAATGAATAACTAACACCAACTGTTGCGCTTGTTCTTTCTAAGTCACCTAGATTATGATGTTGAACACCTGCATTAATGCCCATGCCATTATCCCAACGATACTGCCAGCCAGCTTCAACATAAAGACCAGCCCCAGACTCATCTGCTAGCTTGTTGTGTGCTAAGCTTAATTCATATTCATAAAATTCAACGCCAGCTTTTGCATAAAGGCTATTGCGTTTAGATAAATTAAGGTCAGTTTTAATCGCAAGAATTAAGCTGTCTTGACTATAGTTATCAACGTCGAGTGAAAAATGATCATTATCAGTTCGACAATCCCAGCCACTTTGCTCTTGCTCTGTACATTTCCAATCATCTACATCTTCAGCACTTGCTAAGCCAACTTCTAGATAATAATGAGGTAGAAATTGGTAGTTATAGAAGAGATATGATTGGCCTACGCCTGTACCATCAGTATCCTTGCCTTTGTAGTCGATTCCGCCACCTGAAAGAGCTAAGCCAACGCTATGAGGACTTTCGACACTCGCCTGAACTGAGTAGCTCACCGCAGCGGCGAGTAGTAATGGTGTCACAATAGTAAAAAGTTTCATCTGCTAATTCCTTGTAATTTAGATGAAGCTATTGTGAAATAGAAGTTCCATTCAATCTGTTTTACAAGTGTTTTGAAGATGTAGGTTTATGTAAGAAAGTACTAGAAAATTGCAGAGAGGTGGTGCTATTCCCCAAAGAATATAAAATGTTAATTGGGGAATATAGGTAAAATGTCGCTATAACCTTAAGCTTCAATGCCCCAGCCGTCGTTATAGCCTTTAAATTTAGCCGCTAATTGTTCAAATTCAGCTTCTTGCGCAACAATGCCTTCATAACTAGGCGTCATATTTACCGTACAATTAACATCCCATACATTTGGCATTTCATCAGGTACTAGCTCTACAACCATTTCAGGTGCGTGCTCGGCTAAATGACTTAGCATTGCCTTAGCTTGTTGTTCTTGTTCAAATAATTGAAAAAAAACCACCTTGTGCATGATTGTTAAATCAATACCTGCAGCTTGCATTTCAGCAAGTACTTGCCCTGTTTCATCATTGGGAAATGTCATAAAAATTGCTACCTAAAAAATATTGCCGCCATTATAACCTTAAACTTTGCGAATGTGCGCGGTTCAGGTAAAACTTAATTAGCTCCGCTGCTCACTAGCGTACAAACATTTTGCTGGCAACTAGCATCAGCATTTTCAATCGCAGCGGGGCAAGCGTTAATGCGACTCGATTGAGTATTGATTTTACGCATAAGTGAAGCACCTATAGCGTTAATCGCTAGAGTACAGTTGCTATTTTTAAACGAAACGGTAATAGCTTGGCATTGAGATGATGAAACACACGTTAGGTTATCGATAACTGTTTTTTCAAATTGTGCCATCACCTCAATATTAGGCTGCACAATTTTTGAAACTTGCTTATTAGATTGCTCACCTCTTTGACTATAATCGGCCATAGAGGTGCGCTCACGCACGCGCTGTTGTCGCCGCTTCTCAGCCAAGGCTTGTTGTTCTAGCTGTGCTTTTAATACGGTTGTGGCCTTTTCATTTTCATTAAGTAAATAACCCAGCCCAAGCAAAATTGCCATAAAACCTACAACAGCAATAAGTGTAATAACCAGCCACTTAAGCATTAGTTTTTAGATGCTTCTAAAAATAAACTACTTTTAGGGTAGTCTTGCAACATAGAATCGACAGCATCATTAATTTTTTCCTGCATTTCTCGACTGTTATCTTTTTCTTTAAAGCCCAGTGGATAAACGCTGCGCCAAACTGAGCGCTGTGCTTTAGGGTCAATAATATCAAGGATCAAACTACCAGGACGAAACTTAGCCTGTAATTCTATGCGAGATGCTTGTCCAGCCTTTAAACAATAACCACAATATTTTACTTCTCTATTATAATTTTTAAGCTCATTAAAATTATGATTAATAACATGGTAGGCAATAACGATATCAGCTTTTTTTAGGGTTTTATAACTAAAACCATTGCCGTCAAAGCCTTGCTCTATCGCAAGCTCAATAGTATTACGCGTACTATCACTCAGATTTTGTAACTCGCCAAATGATGAGTTTCGATCATAAGTGCTGTAACTTTCAACGTTGGAAAAATCAAAATTACCGCGAAAGGAAGTTGTCGCCACATTTGATGATGAGCAAGAAAATAGACTGGAAATTAACGCTAAGCAACTCAGTAATCTAATATTGTTCATGTCGATTTTAAAGTAAAAATGATATGACTAGATTACCTACCTAGATATAAATTACAACTGGCGACGACGATATAACTAGCTAGCAAAAAAGCGCTTAAAATAAAACTGAGAAGTGCGTACGGCTTTACGAGCGAGAAAGCACGCACTTAAATGGAGGTTAAAATTTACTACTGTAGTGAATCATAGTTAACCGCATCGAAGTCAATAACTTTACCGCCAAACTCTACAACAAAAGCATCGGCATCAATTTTTTTAGAAAAACTAGCCAAAGTTTTTCCCATCGCCCCACGTTGACTTGAACCAATAACATACCAAGCTGTTCGCGCGTCGATAAAAAACTCATCTTTTGGTGCATCCCACGGCGCTTTGCTCATGTCGTGCACGAGAATACTAGTCACATTGCGCTTGTTTTCTGGATCAAGATAAAAACTAAACATATCACGGGTTGAACAGAATTTTTTCACGGCATTGCCGTCAGCTTGGGTAACACCTTTTCGAAATAATTCCGCTTTTGGCCCGGCAAAATTGCTGATTAGCATGCCGCATAGATGACATTCATCGCTGCTTTCAATGGCCACCGCCTGATGAATAACTTCTTGCTGCTGTGACTGCTCAGAACAACCAACTAGAGTGACTAAAATAAGAGAAAAGAATAATTTACGAAACATAGTTGTTACCTTTACAGTTTTTTATTTTTAAATATAAGCGAAGCAATTGCTAATGGAGCCGCAACCCAAGCCATTAATATAAATAAGAGTTGGCCTTGAGTAAGATTTGCTTTTATAGCAATGGCCAAAGCACCATTAACATCGGCGCTATCTAAACCAGCTAAATTAACTAAACGGAAAATATCTGCGGGATTTAACATCATTATTTGCGTTAATGCTAACTGGCTTAATCCTGTTTCAGCACCGACTAAGAGTGCTAGCAATGCCAAGTCAAAAACTAAAGCAAAAAAGAACCAAGTGATCAATGCAACACCTGCCGCTTTAGACTTTTCACTTGCCACTAGGCTAATCATGTAAGCAATTGCCGTAAAGCTTAACCCTAGTAGTGTTGCACTAACAATAAAGTAGCCAAAGGTTTGTATAATTGCGATATCGTTATGCTGAATAAACAGCAATAAAGCAGAAGCGCCAAAACCTAATGTAGTTGCTAAAGCAATAATACCGCCTTGCCCTAGAAATTTACCCAGCAATAATTGATTTTTGCTTAACGGATACGTTAACAATAGCAGTAAAGTACCACCTTCTTGCTCGCCAACAAAACTGTCGTAGCTTAACAACAGGGCGATTAATGGAATTAAAAATACCGCTAAGCTTGCCAAGCTCGCTATGGTGGTTGATAGAGATGTTAGGCCAACCGTGCCCGAAGCAGCAGCACCGAAATAAGTTAAACCGACAGAAAGCACGGCAAAAATTAGTGTAATAGATAACAACCAACGATTGCGTAAGCCGTCTTGAAACTCTTTATTGGCAACAGTAATTATTTCTCTCATTACGCACCTGCCTGACTGTTGTTTGTTGTCATTTTATCCGCTTTGCTTCGCTCAGTTTTTGCCAAATAATATTGATAAACTTGTTCAAGGTTGGCTGATTCAACTGCTATATCTTGCAATGAATCATCCGCTAATAAATGACGTAGCACCATTAACTTTTCCTGCTCAGGCACCACTAATTGCCCTGTTGCCCCTAAATAAGGTTGCAGTAAGCTGTCATCGGCCAATGCACCATTAAGCCCCTGAGGAGTGATTTGGGTCGGTAAATTAGCTTGTGCTCTTAATTCTGCAATAGTACCTAGCGCTAAAGTATTACCACCAGAAATAATCATCGCCCGGTCAATATGTTGTTCAACGCCAGGTAATACGTGTGAACATAAGACCACGCTGGTACCTTGGGTTTTTAGCTGGTCAACACTTTGATAAAACTCTGCTGTCGCACTTGGATCTAAGCCGACTGTTGGTTCATCAAGCAGTAATAATTTAGGCTCACCAATAAAGGCTTGTGCTAAGCCTAAACGTTGGCGCATACCTTTTGAATAGGTTTTTACTTGTCGTCCCATGGCATGAGCAATACCAACTTGCTCCAATAACGCTTTCGCATGAGTTTTAGATTTGCCTTTTAAACGGGCAAAATAGGTCAATACTTCTAAACCCGTTAACTGCTCATAAAACATCACGTTTTCGGGTAAGTAGCCCATTTTCGCACGCATATGCCATGCAGCTTTGTTATCGGGTTTCATCCCCATCACAGTTACATCACCAGCATCGGCAGAAATAACACCTAAAATTAGCTTCATCATGGTAGTTTTGCCGGCACCATTGTGACCGAACAAACCTAATACTTCACCTTGTGCTAATTGTAGGTTTATAGATGAAAGTGCCTGCAAACTTTTGTAATGCTTACTGACATTTTCTAAAGAAACGACGGGTGTTTTCATTTTTAATTACTTGCCTTATTCGCTGTTACAGCTAATTTATCATCACTTTTAATCGGTGATGAAGCACGATGAATTGCCTTTTTCATTGGCATTGATGATTGCATTAACGGAAAGCTGTCTTTAACACCTGGTGGTTTTAATACCGGGAATTCTTTTTGAATCCAGCGCAATATAAGCACCACAGGACTATCCATAATCATTTTCATTTCTGGATATTGCCAAATTAATTGATCAATTCCATCATTAGGCTCAAAAATAACATCACCAATATTATCGCCATTCATATCCCAGCCTAAATAGTTGCTCCAGTAATTACCTTTACCTTCAAAACTCCATTCTTGCTTCTTGTTAGAAACATATTTCACTTGCACCGGGTTGTTTATAAAACTATTGCCATAAACCTTGGTATTTTCAGAGCCGGCAGTTAAATGGATACCTATCTCGGCAGTATCAATATAATTATTCGTTATCGTATTGTAGGCTGAGTTATAAACAAACAGACCTTTACCGTCTCGACCTAGCACTTTATTTTCAGGCTTAGTCCAAACGTCTTTAATATAGTTACCTTCAAATGTCGATTCAGTGATGAAATTAAGTAAAAAACCATAATCTTCTGAATCAGTGGTTTTATTATCTTTAATGGTTAAACGGCGTGAACTCATCAACGCATAACCTGCACGAGTATTATAAGCCGTATTATTCATCACCGTATTATCGTACGAATACATATAATGAATACCATAACGTAAGTCATGCATAATATTGTTTTCTATTAAATTATTCTGACTTGAAATCACATAAATTCCATCACGTGATTGAGATGTTTCGTTATCAAACACATGACTATGAGTAACATTTGCAACTTGAATACCATTACCCCTATCTGCTGAGCGTAATGCTAAATTTCCTTGAACTTTATTATTGAAAACTTGAGTATTAGTGACATGGTTTAACCAAATACCAAAACCACTACCTGAAAGGGTATTATTCGAAATAATTAGACCGTCAGCTTTGTTATGGCCCACTTTTTCGTGGGAGTAAATACCTGAGTTTTGTTCAGTAAGATCATCGCCCCAATTGACAATATTTAGATTATCGATAGTAATATGTGAGTTTTTTAGTACCAATGCATGCCCACGACCTTGTGCATCGATAATGCTCCCTTGCTTGCCGCCTTCACTACTACCGCGTAAGGTAATTTGCTTGGTAATTACAAAGTTACCTAGATAGTGACCTGCGATTAATTTTACAATATCGCCATCAGAACTGGTGTTGAGCACTTGTTGTAAATTATCGTTTGGTGAAACTATGACCGTTTTGCCATACGCAGATAACGAAATAGCTGTGAACAACAATAAAAAAGCAAAGAATTTTTTATGCATATCAAAGAAAATCTTTTTTAGCCTTATATAAGAAGGAAAAGCATAACATCGATTAAATGTTATGCTTTGATCTGGGTTAACTAAGTGTAATAAAATCGTGACATAAGTCACAATTTTATTACTTTAGCTATATTAGCCTTAATTATAAAATATTAAGCTTCAACCAACATACGGCCGCGCATTTCCATATGTAATGCGTGACAGAACCAATTACAGTAGTACCATTGTACACCTGGTTGGTTTGCCGTAAAGGTAATTGATGCCGTAGCTTGTGGACCAATTTCCATTTGTACACCGTGGTTCGTCATACAGAAACCGTGTGTTACATCTTCAACTTGGTCAAGGTTAGTTACGATAACAGTAACTTCGTCACCTAACTTAACTTTAAACTCGTTCATACCGTAGTTAGGCGCAATTGACGTCATGTAAACACGTACTTTCTTGCCATCACGAATCACTTTATTGTCCATGTAAACATCAACACCATCACGTTTCGCTTGAGCAATAGTTTCAGCGAAGATAGGGTCAGTACGTGGCCATAATTTAAGTGGCTTCATTTTACTACGATGAACAATCATACAGTCATGAGGTTCAGCGAATGTTGGACCATCATGTACAAGTTTCATTTCATCACCTGAAATATCAATTAATTGATCATTTTCAGGGCGTAAAGGACCTACTGGTAAGAAACGGTCTTTCGAGAACTTACAAAGAGAGATTAACCATTTACCATCGGCATCACGAGTTTCACCCTGTGAAGTATGGTTATGACCCGGTTGGTAATGAACATCTAGTTTTTGACGAATGTAGTTAACTTTTTTGCCGTTATGGGCATCAATTGCGTCTTGTACATTCCATTTAGCAATTTGGCTATCTAAGAATAAAGTGGTAAACGCGTTACCTTTATTATCGAAAGCCGTATGTAGAGGGCCTAAGCCTAATTCTGGCTCTGCAACTACCGCATCACGAGGTTGGATCTTATTAGCGAATAAATCATCTAATTTTTTGATAGAGATGATTGATACGGTTGGTGATAACTTACCGTTAGCAACAAAGTATTCACCGTTTGGTGAAGTGTTTAAACCGTGAGGTGATTTTGGAACTGGAATGTAACGTGTTAATTCAGAGCCTTTACGACCATCTAACACTGGTACATTGTTGCCATTGTAAGTTTTGTACTTACCCGCTTTCAATGCAGCTTCACAAGCAGCAAGGCTAAAGATTACAACATGGTCACGCTCAGCCGTGATCATTTCACCTAAGTTCATGCCCATTTCTGAGTTATAACAAGTTGAAGCGAAGTATTTACCGTCGTAATCAGCATCAGTATTATCTAAGTTACCGTCAACCATTACTTGGAAAGCCATTTCCATCGTTTCAGCATTAATTACGTTATACAAAGAACGGTAAGTGCTTACGTCTTCCATACCGTCTTTGCCGTCATTGTTCATTGGAATTTCGAATTCACCATTACAAACTACGTATTTAGTGTACGGTGCTTTTTGTACCCGTAAACCGTGAACCGCTTGGATGTTTGGCACGGTTAGCATTTTGTCACACTTCATTACGTCACAACGAATACGAGCAACACGAGAGTTTGCCTTATCGTTAATGAATACATACTTACCGTTATAGCTACCGTCAGTCATACTCATGTGTGGGTGATGTGAGTCGCCAGCAAGTAAGTGAGCACTGTCACCTTTGATACGCTTACTTTCGTCAGTTAAACCCCAACCCGTAGCACTGTCGATGTTAAATACTGGAATACGCATTAATTCACGCATAGATGGAATACCCATAATACGTACTTCACCTGAGTGACCACCACTCCAGAAGCCATAGTATTCATCTAAATCGCCTGGGTGTACGAATGGGCTATTAGCCGCTTCCGCTGCATTAGCTTTCGCCATAGATGCAAACATAGCAGCAGTCATAGGAGCAGCAACAGCGCCTGCACCAACTAAGGCTGTTTTACCGAAAAACTTACGTCTGTCGGCATTCTCCAACTCATTGTGTTTTGCATTTTCTTCGTTGTTACTCATTAACGTTCTCCGTTGATTTCTTCGTTTGGTGTTAATAGAAAATTTTTATCCGACATTTACTGCCGCTATTTCTTGTTCTTTGTACTTATTTTTTTTATATTTTTGCTTTTTCAATGGTGGACATTTGTCATCATTAAAATAGGTAACCTGACAATCTAAACAGTAATGACATTCACGCATGTTTATTTCGCCATCAGGATTAATCGCTTGTATTTCACATTCTTTCGCACAGGTTTTACATGGTTGGCCACATTCTGGGCGACGTCTTAACCAGCTAAATAAGCGCACACTGTTGCTAGTTGAAAGGGCTGCACCTAATGGACATAAGTAGCGACAGAAAAATTTACGATTGAAAATGTTAATTGTTAATAGTATTACGGCATAAAGAATGAACGGCCATTCACGGTCAAACTTCAATAAGAAAGTTGTTTTAAAAGGTTCAATTTCAGCAAATTGCTCAGCTAACGCAAGTGAATCAAGTGATAAGGCAAATAACCCTAACAGCACTAAATATTTAATCGCCCATAAACGTTCGTGCACTGCCCACGGTAATTCAAACTGTGGAATTTTAATATAACGAGCAAATACGTTGATCAGTTCTTGTAAAGCTCCAAACGGACATAGCCAACCACAATAAACCGCACGTCCCCATAACAACATAGTGACAGCCGCTGCACCCCAGAGCATAAAGATCACAGGGTCTAGTAAAAATAAGTCCCAAGAAAAATCTGACATAAAGGCTTGCAAGAAAGTAAATACATTCACCACAGATAATTGTCCGCCCCAAACCCAGCCAATAAAGACGACGGTTATCACCAAGAAACCATGGCGGAAGTTATGCATAAAGGTAGGATGTCTAACTAAAATATCTTGGAAAAATAATGAGGCAAGTAACAAAACCATCAAAATGCTTAGTATCACAACTTCAGTATTTTTTTCTTGCCACACTTGTTGAGTCAGCGTTAATTCTGGCTCAGGTAATATAATTGGTGGACGATCTAGGTATTTCTCTAAACCGTGATAGCTGCCTTTAAAGCTAGTAAAAACACTATCAATTGCTCCGATTTGACGACGTACTAATAACTCAAACTGCCAATCAACGCCGGGGTTAAACTCTTGATGTTCACGAACAATAAACAAAGACATTTCTTTGAAGCGTGGCGCTCCATCAATAAAAATGTCTGTTACTCGGTTATGGTCTAAATCACGGAAAGCGAAAGCAGCATCGTTTTGTAAAATTTGGATACGGTCAAAAATAGCACCGCGTACATAGCCAGAGCCCTTAAATGAATAACCGTTACCTAGCACCACCATGGCATGCTCGCCAGGTTGCAAAGTTTTCATTAGCCATTCATATTCACTATCACCTAAAATATTACGACCAATCGTCGGAATATCAGCTTGTGCAAAGTAAACTTCAGCAAACATATCTGCTTTTTGTTCGAGCGACGCTTGTTCAATATTTTCAGCTTCGGTACCGACAAAAGCTTCATCAACGGTTTTACGATCCAAATAAAGCTTACGAATTGAACCATCACCGACCAATGTTTGCCAATCAGTTTTTTGATAAACATCAGGGAACACGGTTGCCATTGGTTGTTTAATTTCGTCAGCTGCTTCTATAATTCCAAGTGAGCGGGCAACCTTGGTGGCGGCTTTAGTAATCGCAACATTCATCACCATCACAGTAACAGTAGCACCTGACAAACCATCTAAGTGGATCATGTCACCTTTAGCATTTCCACCAACTTTTAAGCGGTCGCTAACATTTAATCCCGGGTATTGGTCTGAAAAAGCCCATAACTTACTTTCGGGAATACCAGCAAGGATAATAGGTTCGTGATGTTCTAACACTTTTGCGCCAAGATAAACACCGTTAGGATCGATTGCCACTAACATGTTCACAGGCTCGCCTGAATAGGCAGGTATTCTTGCAATGTCATTGGTTTCAAACGCGTACCCAATAACGTCTTCCTGCTTGTAGATAGTCCAAATAAGCGGATCACCGACTTTATCTGAAACTTTGGTCGCTTCCGGGAAAATTTCATGAATTAAAGGAATAGGATCACGTGCTTCACTAACAAATAAAGCGTAGGCAGAAAACTGGCTAAACCAGAGTAGTAAAACTGTTAATAACGTTAACGGCTTTTTACAGCGCGACAAGAAAAGTAGCATTATTCCGTTATACCTTTAGAACCTGAATATATAAGTTAAGCTGTCGAAAATTAAGAAAAACAGTAATCTCGAATTTACATAACTGCGACAATATGTCGCACATATTACGCCGATTGAAATTAACGATACTGACTTAGATCAATAAAGTTATGTTAATTCTAGAACATATAGTCAATCTTGCTTAATTCGAATATTTTGAATAAAAAACAACATGATATAGACAGGGATTGCTACGATTCTCTAAAGAAGGCTAGGAAGTGTTTTTTGTCAAGGCAAGGTCAATTCGTTGAAACAGGGATACTTTCTTTACGCCATAAAAAAGCCAGTATTAATACTGGCTTTTATAACAACTATGTTAGTTTTTTGATGCTAGCTTACGATTTTACAAAGCTACATTGCGCTATTTAATGGTTACTTTAGCAAATTTGCGCTTACCGACTTGGTAAACAGCGCTTGTACCTGCATTCACCACCAACTTATTGTCAGTAATTTTTTCACCATCAATTTTAGCAGCACCTTGTTTTATCATACGCATTGCTTCAGAGGTACTTGCCACTAAACCGACTTCTTTTAGTAAATTTGCAATGGCAATCTCGCCACCTTCAGTTACAACATCCTTTTCAGACATATCGTCTGGCATTGCACCTTTTTGAAAACGGTTGATAAATTCTTGATGAGCAGCTTCAGCTGCAGCAGTGTCATGAAAGCGTTCAATCAACTCTTTCGCTAAATCAATTTTTACATCGCGTGGGTTAGCACCAGCAGCTATTTTATCTTTATAACCTTGTATAACATCAATAGGTTTAAAGCTTAATAATTCATAGTAGCGCCACATTAGATCATCTGAAATCGACATGACTTTGCCAAACATGTCGTTCGGCGCATCAGTGATACCAATATAATTGTTCAGTGATTTAGACATTTTTTGCACGCCATCTAAACCTTCTAATAACGGCATCATCAATACGGTTTGAGGGCGTTGTCCTTCAGATTTTTGTAACTCACGGCCCATTAGTAAATTAAATTTCTGGTCGGTACCACCAAGTTCAACATCAGCTTCTAGCGCCACAGAGTCCCAGCCTTGTACAAGTGGGTACATAAATTCATGAATCGCAATTGCCTGACCACCAGCATAACGCTTTTTAAAGTCGTCTCTTTCCATCATACGAGCAACAGTTTGGCGTGAGGCAAGTTTTAACATGCCAGCTGAGCCCAGCTTTTCCATCCAAGTAGAATTAAAAGCAACGGTAGTTTTCGCTGGATCTAATATTTTAAATACTTGCTCTTTATAAGTTTCCGCATTCGACAGTACATCTTCTTTCGTTAATGGCTTACGCGTAACATTCTTGCCTGTTGGGTCGCCAATCATGCCAGTGAAATCACCGATAAGGAAAATAACTTCATGCCCTTGTTGTTGAAATTGACGCAACTTATTAATAAGTACCGTATGACCAAGATGTAGATCTGGAGCTGTTGGATCAAAGCCAGCTTTAATTTTTAATGGCTTCCCTTGTTTAAGCTTTTCCAATAACTCATCTTCGAGCAGAATCTCTTCTGCACCACGTTTTAACTCTGCAAACGCTTGGCTTACATCTGACATTTATTAGGCTCCAAACAGGGGTAGTAATATTTAATTGCCGAATTCTACTGCAATTTTAACTGTGGTGAAAACCCTATCATTGTTTCAGTTGATATTATTTTGTTATAGTAAACGACAGTTGTCGTATTATTTTCTCATCTATAGGTCTTAGCTTTTTGAAAAATATAAAAAATTTATATTTTGCCCTCCCGAAACAGCACCAAGTAATAATTATCTCCTGTGCTGTAATAGTACTTTTCTTGTTAATGGTACCGCTTAAAGGCAATAATCAACTAAATTCACCTGCTAGCGGCGAGTTTATCGCTGGCCAAAGGTATCAAGTAGCAATGCCAGAACAGGGGACGAAAAATAATCCGACACCTGAGATTCAAATAGCAAAAAAACAATTACCGCCTTTGACAATCAGCCAAAATAAAGAAACTGCGATACCAAACATCAGTGATAACAATATCGAAGAAAATGCCAACCAGTTAAATTGGCAAACGGTGAAAGTAAGAAGTGGTGATTCTCTGGCAAAAATATTTAAACGCAATGGCTTAAATGCCACCACGACCCACAATGTCATGATTGCCAAAGGAAAAGAAAGTAAATTATTAAAAAAACTCAATGTTGGCGACACCTTACGTATTGGTAAAGACGATGATGGCACATTAATTTCATTAGAATATCCGTTATCAAAAACCGATACCTTATTTGTTAATTTACAAAACCAGCAATATCATTCTCATAAAGAAAGTAAAGCAGTTGATATTCAAGAAGCCTTTGCCCAGGGTACCATTAAGTCTAACTTCTGGAATGCTGCCGCTGCCGCCGGCTTAAATGATGGCCAAATTATTAACTTAGCGAACGTTTTTGGCTGGGACATAGATTTCGCCTTAGATATACGTGAGGGTGACAGCTTTAATGTTATTTATGAGAAACAATATATTGAAGGTGACTTTATTGGTACAGGTAAGATACTTGCTGCAGAATTTATCAATCAAGGTGATACATTCCAAGCTATTCGCTTTACCGATGACGAATACTATTCACCTGATGGAAAAAGCATGCGTAAAGCATTTTTACGCGCACCAGTAAACTTCAGGTACATCAGCTCAAACTTTAAACGCAAACGTTTTCATCCGATACAAAAGCGTTGGAAAGCACACAACGGAACTGACTATAGAGCTAAAAAAGGCACACCAGTTGTCGCTGCAGGGAATGGTAAAGTTACTCATGCAACTTACAACAAATACAACGGTAATTATGTTTTTATCCAACATGGTAATGGCATAGTCACTAAGTATTTACATTTTTCAAAGCGCGCGGTCAAAAAGGGTCAACGAGTTAAACAAGGACAAATCATTGGCTACGTTGGTTCAACAGGTATGTCACAAGCACCACATCTACATTATGAGTTTTTACTTAACGGCGTTCACCGCAACCCACGTACGGTAAAACTGCCCGATGCGAAGCCTATAAGTAATAAATATCGCAGTGAATTTGAAGCTTTAGCTTCTCAGCGTATAGCAGAACTATCTAGCTCTCGTCAGGCGTTGAACTTTTCAACGACAAAATCAAGTAGTGCCGAATAAAATGAGCAACAAGGTACGATATATAGGCTTAATGTCTGGTACCAGCGCCGACGGTATTGACCTTGCCCTAGTTGAGTTTGACACTATAGAAGCTGAACAAGCAAATAACGCCAATCTAATTGCCAGTTATTATCAAGCATATGACGATATCACTCATCACAAAATTACTAGCCTATATAACCCAAGCAATAATGAGATTGATCGCGTCGGTAGCTTGAGCATAGAGTTAGCACATCAATTTGCAGCAGCAATTAAGCAATTTTTAACACAGCAACAATTATCGGCTAGCGATATTACTGCCATTGGTTGCCACGGACAAACTATTCGCCACAGGCCAATATCAAGCACACAAATAAACAAACCTTTCACGTTACAAATCGGCTGTTTACAAACACTTGCGGTTTTAACTGGTATTCGTGTTGTTGGAGATTTTCGTAGTAAAGATATAGCATTAGGCGGCCAAGGCGCACCTTTAGTACCAGCATTTCATCAAGCTATTTTTAGTAATACTAAAAAAGATGTTTTTGTTGTTAACATTGGCGGTATTGCCAATATTACTTTCTTACCGAAGAACTCTACTAAGCAAGCTATCGGTTTTGACACTGGGCCAGGTAATGCACTAATGGATTATTGGTACGCGCAACATCACTTAACTCGATATGATGAAAACGGTAACTGGGCAAAATCAGGGAAAACTTCTCAATCTTTATTACAACAAATGTTAAGCGATAATTACTTTTCACAACCAGCGCCTAAGAGTACTGGTCGAGAGTATTTTAATCCACAATGGTTAAGTCAATTTATACTAAATAGTGACCTTTCTGCTGTCGATATTCAAACAACATTAACCGAACTTACCGCAATAACAATCAGCAATGAAATTTGTAAATTATCTACGAAATCTGACGTATATATTTGTGGTGGTGGCGTTGAAAATTCGCACTTAGTTTCACTATTAAATCAAAAACTTAACGATCACCAGATAATGAATACTCATACAAAAAATATAAATAGTGATGCAATGGAGGCCATGGCATTTGCGTGGTTAGCTTTCGCTTTCGATAAAAATATTTTCGGCAACATTCCAGCTGTAACAGGGGCTTGCAAGCAAACCGTTTTAGGGGTTAGTGTTAATCCTTAAAAATCACTAGATTTGAATAATTTTCTCTTTATAATAAACCGTCCCTGTTGAAAAAAAACACATTACTTGTGGAATATTTGAACTATTCTAATAAATAATTTTCTAAGTAATTGCGGTTTGCTTTATCGGATTGATCATTCGATGTTCGACGACAAACGAGGAGGAAGCAATGGAGTTTAACGATATTCATATTGGTATGAAATGCGGTAGTAAGAAAGGTAGCGGTACAGTAACTTGGATTGATGGTTCAACCCGCACAATTTATATGGCAAATACTGATAACAATAATAGCTTTGAAGTTGGCTTTGAAGAGATCATTGAAGATCCACAAGCGCATAATAAAGAAGATACCTACTACTAAGTATTCACAAGTTAATAACTTAGTATGATTAAGCTCCTTAGGGAGCTTTTTTGTTGCTAACAATAAGTAATATGTTCATTCACCTTTACTAGCCTAAGCTCATCAACAGTTAAACTATGCTGTTGATAAAAATACTTTTAATAAATACTAGCCAAATGTGTCATTGTTTAACGGCTTAACAGCATCAAGTTTAAAAATTACCGTCAATATTTCACTTGTTGCTTTACAGATAGCGATAGAACAACTAATAATTAACTAAAGAGCAAACAATAATAACACTAGGTTGCCATTTGAAAGCAGAGTTTATCGCCCACGGGCACTGTAGCTACACCATTGAAGATAACATAGTAACCATCAATGCAACGGGCCCATGGAATTTAGAGTTTTTTAAACAAATGCATCGAGAATTATCAGAAATTATTTTACACGAAGTCGACTTCCATAATTTTGCCATTTTATTGGAGTTAAATGGCGATACATTCGCAACACAAGAAGGTTTGGATTACCACCTTAACCTTGTAAAGCAAGGACCAACAAAAGCACTTGCTATTAATTCTGCTGAAAGCAATGCCGCACAAATAACGCAAAGCATCTTTAAAAAGGTTTATGATAAAGCTGGCTTAGAAAATCAACATTTTGACTCGACAAAAGCCGCTAAGCAGTGGTTGAAAACTAAATTAGCTTAATACTCGCTCGTCACGCGCAATAACGGGACGAAACCTCCTAACTTACCTTAGTTGAGTTACACAAATAAACTTTAAAATCATTGATTTAAACACTAATAAATTAGATGATTTACTGTCTAACTAAGCAATAAATTATCGGACTCAACTCGTGATTTTTACACAAATAATATATGGCTCATGACTTATTATTGGTACGGTATTTATTCAAGTGGCTTTTATCAGCACACTCACACATAGTTTGCATATGATGGGACATTGGCTTGCGAAGCCGCCGATACAAATAAAAACCATTTTCGTGCTAAGCGCTATGGTACTTTGGTTAGTTGCGGGGTTAAGCGTCAGCGCAGGCTTATGGGCCTGGGTTTATATGTTAATAGGCATTTTCGATAACATGGAGCCTGCTTTATATTTTTCCATTGTCACATTTTCAACCTTAGGCTATGGCGATATTGTTTTAGATCCTCAATGGCGAATACTAGGCAGCTTAACCGCTGTAAATGGATTGATCATTGTTGGATTAAATACTGCTGTACTCGTTGAAGCTATTGCCCGAATTCGCGCAGCACAACACGGAATAGCACATGAATAATATTGCAGTTGATAGTTTTTTATCCTACACCATTGGCATTATTGTTTTTTTTATTGGTGTAATGCTAACCAAGCGCTTTAAAACATTTCAAGATTACAATATTCCAGAGCCGGTCATCGGTGGCTTACTCGCCGCTATGATAATTTACGGTATTTATCTTTTAAGTGGTGTTGAAATCAGTTTTGATTTATCTACCAGAGACCGATTACTGGTGTACTTTTTTACAGCTATTGGCCTTAATGCCCGCTTCTCAGACCTCATTAAAGGTGGGAAACCGCTATTGATATTATTATTTCTCACCTTAACTTTTATTATTGTGCAAAACTTAGTTGGTATGGGCAGCGCACAATTACTCGGGTTGCCATTAACAATCGGTGTTTTAGCCGGCTCAGCTTCTTTAATTGGAGGCCATGGCACAGCTATCGCTTGGGCGCCAGAAATTAAGAATCTTGGTATTGAAAATGCCCTAGAAATAGGCGTTGCCAGTGCGACATTAGGACTAGTTATTGCCAGTTTAATTGGTGGCCCAATTGCCAAGTTTTTATTAGCAAAAAATAAACTTTCAAGTAGTAAAAAGTCAGACCCATCCATAGGCATTGCGTACGACAAAGTTAATACTGAAACCTTTAATCACCTTAACTTTATGTCGGTAATTTTAATACTACATATTTGCATTATTATCGGCTACTTATTCAATAACCTCCTTACCGACCTAGGTTTTAAATTACCTCTATTTGTCACTTGTTTGCTCACAGGTATTTTGCTTTCCAATATTATACCTGTTTTTGTCCCCAAGTTGGCTTGGCCAGCACGCACTCGCTCGTTAGCAATAGTGTCTGATTTTTCATTGAGTTTATTTTTAACTATGTCCTTAATGAGTATGCAACTTTGGACCATTGCAAGCCTTGCCGGCCCTTTATTAATCATTCTCACTCTGCAAACATTGACAGCAATACTATTTATTTTGCTAATACTCTTTCCATTAATGGGCAGAAATTATCAAGCCGCTGTATTAAGTGCAGGTTTTGGTGGTTTCGCATTAGGTGCAACACCAACTGCGATAGCCAATATGACAGCGGTTACAAAAGCTCATGGTCCAGCACCAATGGCTTTTATTATTCTGCCGTTAGTTGCAGCATTTTTCGTTGACGTAACGAACGCCTTTGTTATCAGCTTTTTATTACATTATTAAGCTATACTGCATCAGCAAGCATTCATATGTTGAAATAGCTTTCCTGCTAAACATTTAGCTAACAAATTTTTCAATACTGATCACAATTATTGCTTAAAGACTCGATTACCTGCCCAAGATCGAATTAATGCCCAAACAGCAAGTACAATGAATATAGTATGTACCAGTACAAAATACGTAATAACAAATACCCATGTCCAACCTGAATTAAAGCCACCCAGAAGTATCATTAAAATACTAACTAATATTAATGCCGCTGCCGCAATTAAATTGAGTTTAATTGCGAACGAAAGGTGATAATCAGACAAGCTATTTTTCTGACATTTATTTAGCTTCATCAACAATATAATAAATGCCAACCCTGGCAGAAAAGTTAAGTTTAATATTGACCACAGGGCAATATTAGAGGCTTGTTTTATTTGCTCTTTACTTTGAATTTTCGTCTGTAAATTCATAATTGACTATCTCTGTTGATGACTCGCTTATAAACCTAAAATTTCTACTGTATGAATGTCTTAGAAAAACACCGTTGCAATTATTAACGACGGAAATAAAATTAAATACATCCGCATTAACCAGCGTAAATTTCTATTGGCGTGCTTCAACTCCATAAAATGATCAATAACGGTGATGCCTTTATACATTACCGTTAAAGCGACAATAATGCTAACTAAGGCTGTTGACTCAAATTGCTCACCTAAGAAAGTGTTAAATAGGGTTATAAATATCAGTACTGCCCAGAACCATTCTAATTTTTTAAATTTTTTCATATCAACCTCTAACGTAACACGTAAAGTAATGGGAATATTAAAATCCACATTAAATCAATCATGTGCCAATAAACCGCCAAAGCTTCTAGGCCACTGTGCTCGGCCGCAGAATACTCTCCGGCACGTAGGCGAAATATAACCCATAAAATAGCGCAAGACGCCCACCCTACATGTAAGAAATGGTTAAAGGTCATATAGTAATAAACAGTATAAAACTCATTGGTACTAGTGCTCAGTCCTTGCAGGTTATTCCAATAGAATTCCCATGTTTTGATAATAAGGTAGAAAGCACCGCAGCTAACGGCTAACCATAAATAGCGTTCACACTTAATGCGATTATCAAGTCTAATGTTCATCATGGCTTTCGCCATAAAGTAACTACTCGATAATAATATGATGGTATTTGCCACGCCTAAGCTGGTGCTCAAGCCTTGTGGCCCTGTGGCAAACACTTCAGGATAGTTATATTTGGCAATGAAGTAAGCGACAAAAAATATCGCAAACTCGGTTAGCTCAGATAAAATGCCAACCCAAATAGGAATATTACCTGGAATTCTTCCTGCTTGCTCTTCGCTCCAAGAATGCGGGAAGATACCAAGAGATTTACTAGGGATTTCGTTGTTCATATCAACCTTACTTAATCAAACAGTAAACTCAGCGGTAATAGAGACTTTATTAGCTACTATTTATAAAACATTGTGCTGACTTCACAGTTAACAATTTAGCAAATACAGGCTGAGTTCATCTTTCATCGGGTAAATTGCTAAAACTTATTGCGCATTCATTAAATAAGCCATCAGCGCAATATAGCGTCAATAGCATACAGAATGTGCAAAAGTTTTAAGTGACATAAATCAAATATTCGTTAACTACCGTGTGATAACGATAATCACAAAAACAAAAAAGGTGAGCACAAGCTCACCTTCTAAAAAAACTTATATTAAATTTTATTTAGAACGGAATATCGTCGTCAAAATCAATAGTTGGCTCTTGCGGATTTACTTTAGGTGCATTTTGCTGAAAACCACCTTGTTGTTGCTGGAAACCACCTGATTGCTGTTGTGGTGCAGATTGCTGTTGGAAGCCACCTGATTGCTGTTGTGGAGCAGATTGTTGCTGGAAACCTCCACTTTGTTGTGCTGGTTTATTATAAGCTTGCTGAGGTGCTGCTTGTTGCTGGAAACCTCCACTTTGAGCAGGTGCTGCTTGCTGTTGGAAGCCACCTGATTGTTGTGGAGCTTGTTGATTGAAGCCCCCAGCTTGTGCACCACTACCACCACGAGAATCTAACATTTGCATAGTGCCATTGAAACCTTGTACCACTATTTCAGTAGTATATTGATCTTGGCCTTGCTGGTTTTGCCATTTACGCGTCTGCAAAGCACCTTCAATGTAAACTTTAGAACCTTTCTTTAAGTACTCACCAGCAATTTCTGCTAACTTACCGAACATAACAACACGGTGCCATTCTGTTTTTTCTTTTTGTTCACCCGTTTGCTTATCTTTCCAACTTTCTGAAGTTGCAATAGTGAGGTTAGCAACACCACCACCGTTAGGCATAAAACGTACTTCGGGATCTTTCCCTAAGTTACCTAAAATTATTACTTTATTGACACCAGCCATGAACAAAATCCTATATTTGCGGTAAAGCGCTGCTTTACCGGTTTAACATTTCTCTAAGCGACAACTCGCTCAGAATATTAACTTTCTAATTACGATAGAATGATTCTACCATTAGACGTAAAAAATTACGCTAGATTTACCGAGATTTTCGAAAATATTTTCAACAAAAACTTGCTAAAATTATTCTTCAGAATAAAGGTGCTCTTGCATTTTTTGTAAGACTTCAGCAGGAATTTTTAAAGAACTCTGATTTTCATAACAAAAATGCACCATAACGGCGGTACCCGAGGCACATTTGATTTCGTTTTGCCATAATTCTTGGTAAACATCAAATGATGAACTACCGATTCTGCCAATATATGTACGAAGTGTAATCTCTTTACCATAGTAAATTTGCGCATGAAAATTGACATCAATTTTTGCCAAAATAAGGCGCCATTGCTGTAAGTTTAATTCTGGCATAAACCATTTAAAAACAGGATCTCTAGCACCTTCAAACCACACAGGCACCATAGTATTATTAATGTGCCCTAAGGCATCTGTGTCGCTAAACCGAGTAGTCACTACTTCACTAAACATAAAAACTCTTCATAAGTGGCAATTTTGTTCAGTATTCTACAGAGAATTATTGATAAGGTAATTAAATTCACAGCACTTTGTTGTATGCTTGAGCCAGATTAATAATAAGAATAGAACTATGACTGATTTTATCGAAGTATACCCAAGCGCTTTGAGCAAAGAATTTTGTGAAAAGTTTATTTTGGATTTTGACAACAGCCCACATAAAGTGCCTGGCAGAACGGGTAATGGTGTTGATACCACTAAAAAGCTAAGCCATGACATTTATTTAAATCAACATGCGGATTTTCAACCTGCGCTACAAACCATATTACAAACCTGCGGTGACAAAATTACTGATTATATTGGCAAGTATTTTTTTAGCCTGATCAGTGGTATTTCCCTAACCGTTCAACACCCAGAAACAAAAGCACCGGTGGTACTCACTGCAGATAATTTTGAAGAAGTTGGTAAGCCTAATTTATTTAATTTAGTGCGCTATTTATTTAATCTAGCACCAATTAATGCACAACGTTATGAGCAAGGTAAAGGTAACTACGGCTACTGGCACTCAGAAATATACCCACAACTCGGTGAGAATAAAGCACTGCATAGGATGTTGTTATTTTTAATCTATTTAAATGATGTTGAAGAAGGTGGCGAAACAGACTTTTACTATCAAGATAAAAGCATTAAACCTAAAGCTGGCACTATGATTATTGCACCATGCGGATTCACCCATACTCATCGAGGAAATATTCCTATTTCTTCAAATAAGTACGTATTAACTTCATGGGTGAGTTTTAATCCTGCACAACAAATTTATACACCAGCGCAATAATTTTTCATAAATTGCGTAACTACTTAAAACAAAAAAAACACAGCGAGTGCTGTGTTTTTTTTACTTCGCAATTAAAGAAAACGCTTCAATAAGCGATCAATTTGCGTCATCTTAATTTTTTTCAGCAACTTTCTCGGCTTTTCAGGGTAGCTATTGATATTTTCTATTTGTGCAGGGCTATCAATAATGGTGGTGTGCGCAGTTATACGCTGAAATTCTGCAGAGAACTTATCGCTAAGTAGGCCTTTCGCATCATCTAATAAAATACCGTTTTCAATATCTAAAGCCCATGCCCTTGGGTTCAAATTACTGCCCGTTAGCAAATGGTACCTGTCATCAACAACTAAGCCTTTAAGGTGAAAGCTATTTGAGCCATCTTGCCACAACCTCAAGGTTAACTGGCCAGTGGCTAAGTATTTTTGACGTCGTGATAAAAAAGCTACCAGTAAACGTTCATAAATATAAGGCACAATTTCTACCGTTGAAAAGGTTTCTTCATTAGCATTATAAAAATCATTGGCTTTTTTATCGCCAACAGTAAGCGTTACCTTAACGCCGCGCTTTAACGCCGCATCTAGATCTCTTAATAAAGGCTTAGGTAAATTAAAGTATGGTGTAAAAATAACTAAATCATTACGGCTACTGCGTATCAAGTCTCTAATGACACGATTTAGCTGATTACCTCGACGGCCACAACCTACATACATAGCCGTCTGAATATCACTAACTTCAGTTGTAGAGAAATCTTGATATTTAGATTTTTTTAGTAACTTTGTTAAACGAATAATGTTTTGTTTAAGTTGCTTTTTATCCGGTAAGTTTGCCTGGTTTAATCGAGGTGCGAGTTTTGAATCAACAAAACAGCGCTGAAAATACTCACAGAAATTATCACTTAACGCTTGGCTTTGGATGCGATAATAACGATCAAGACGATAACGATCACTTTGCTGCAAATAAACATCATTAATACTTGCACCGGAATACAACATGACATCATCCATTACCATGCCTTTTAGGTGAAGCACGCCTAGTAACTCTTTGCGCTTAACTGGTACACCATAAATTTCAATAGACACCTGATGTTGTTGTTCAAGTGCCAAATAATAATCACGATTACCGCCATGCTCTTTTTCACCAATTAAGCCACGTTGCGCTCGATGAAAATCAACAAATAAACGAACATCTAATTGTGGTTGTTGAGCTTTGGCTTGGTAAAGTGCCGCTAAAACTTCTCGCCCAGCTTCATCGTCTTGAATATACAAAGCAGAAACATAAATTCGAAATTTTGCCTGCGATATTTCTGCCAACAATAGTTGCTTAAAATCAGCTGCAGAGCTTGCTATTTCGATGTCTTGAGCCAAAAGCCCGGTGGAGTTTTTCAAAGTCACCATATTAACAACTAGCCCTTAAATATCCGGCTAAATTGTGGAATTTATTGTTATTCATTTACGCGTTTAATTATTTTTCAAAGTAAATTGTGCTAATTGTACCGCAAGTTCTTCCGCGAGTTGAGAAATATTCGCACCAGCGCTGGCAGCGTCTTCCGCAGATTGTAATAAATTATCGGTACTTTCTGCAATGTCGTGGGTATTTCCGGTAATACCAATAACCATATTACTTTGCTGTGCAACAGCAGTTGAAATCTCAGATGTTGCTGCAACAATTTCATTAACATGTTGGCTTACCTGTTGAAATGTTTCCGAGACTTGCGCTGTTTTTTCCACACCTTGCTCTGCTTGCTCAACACCATTTTTCATTGCTTCAACAGAGCGACTTGTGCCTTGCTGTAACTGCTCAATAATACGTTGAATTTCACTGGTTGAATCTTGGGTTCTACTGGCTAATGTTCTCACTTCATCAGCAACTACGGCAAAACCACGCCCTTGCTCACCAGCACGTGCTGCTTCAATTGCAGCATTCAATGCTAGTAAGTTTGTTTGATCCGCTATTTCACGAATTACATTTACAAAGGTGCCTATTTCTGAACTATGAGCAGCTAATTCATCAATCACTTGTGCTGAGTTATTTACCTGCGTTGAAATTGCAGTAATGACATTTGCGGTGTCTGTAATTACCTGTTCACCATGTTGGACATTAACACTTGCTTGCTCGGTTAATTCCTGCGCACCAGTTGTATTTGACGAAATAACTTGCACAGAGTCATTAACTTGATTAATTGAACTGGCCACTTGATGAGTATCTTGCTGCTGCTGTGCAATATTTTTTTCCATAGCTTCCGTTAAACTATTAATATTTACTGCCGCCGATTTCAAAATCGCAACATCATTATCAACATTCACGAGTAAATCATGAATTTTACCCTGCATATGACTAAAGCGAGAGGCAATATCACCCAATTCATCTTTCGATTCTATTTCTATTTGCTGGGAGAAGTCACCATTTCCTAAACGCTCTGCCGCTAAGTTTATATTTTTAACATTGACACTTAATGAGTGGTAAATACCGACGAGTAAATAACTAATGGCAACCATGATAACAACCAACATAAATGACAATAGCCATAGGGTTTGGGTACTGCTACTTTTCAGCTTTTGAATACGCTCAATCAATAATTGCTCAGACATCGACATCAAAGTTAGTAAATTTTGGTGCTGCTCGTTAGCTATACTTTGTGCTTGGTTAGCACTCCAAGCGATACTGTCAGGGTTGATAACCTCATTGCGTAACGCTGTTTGAAAGCTATCTAATGATGAATTCACTTGCTGGTAGTGTGCTAAATAATCCTCAAACATATTCGGGGCAACACGCTTTAATTGCTCATTAGTTTTAGCATATTGCACTTGTAATTCATCCACCCGGTTATCAAGAGCAACAAGTAAGGTATAAGTCTCGGCGCTAAAGCCCTCATTGTTGATAATTGTAAAAGTTAGATCTTTAATGCGGCTAATGTACTCAACAAGAGCAGGTATACGAATAACAGCGGCTTCGGCTAAATAAAAAGCCTGAGGGTCTGGCTCTCGCGATAAACCGCTAACGGCCGACAAGTTCTCTCTCACTGCTAAAGTTTTATCGTAAAACATGGCAAAGTCAGTAAACTGTCGTTCACCAGATTGAACCTTTTGCCACCCTTCAACCAATACCTGTTGAGCATGTGAGCTCAATTCAAGTGAGTTAATTTGTTCGGCTACTGCCGTATCATTGGCATTATTTAAGCGGCTTTGCCCAGATAGCTGCTCTAATTTTTTCACCGCAACTATTTGTTCATTACCGATAAGCTCTTGTTGATATTGCTCCAAATCAGCAACTTGCTGCTTAACAATCCAGATAAAGCTAACGATAAGCGGCACATAAAACATTACCGCTAATAAAGAAAATTTAGCTTTAAATCTCAATGAATTAGAAATGGCAATTGCCGGTTTGAATATTAGCGTCATAGTTACTCTTATCTTTTTTATTATCAACGGTATGCTTACTAAGCATATCATCAGACCAAGATAAGTTAATGATTATTTCAAACTATATTCCAGCATCTTATGGCTAGAAAGCGAGCATAAGGTTAAACCTGCTTTTGACAAGATTACAGCAACAAAAAGTAATAAAAATAACCTTTTGTTGCTGTTAGTATTTTATGAATACTGTAGCTAGGCAATGCTGTTAGATTTTTGCTGCCAGTTCTGCAGCTTGCCTAATGGCTCTCTTAGCATCTAATTCAGCAGCGACATTAGCACCACCAATAAGATGCGCCTGTACACCCTTATCTTCAAGTTGCTGATATAATGTACGTTCCGATTTTTGCCCCGCACAAATGATAACGTGATCTACAGCTAAGGTTTGCTGTTCTCCATCAATTGAGATCACTAAACCTTCATCATTAATTTCTTTATAGCTGACACCAGCAAGCATATTCACACCATTTTTCTGCAATGTTGCTCTGTGTATCCAGCCGGTAGTTTTTCCTAGGCCTGCACCAACTTTTGTTGTCTTTCGCTGTAATAAATGAATTTCTCGTATCGGCGCCTCGTGCTGAGTATTTTTCGCTAAGCCACCGTTTTCGGTATAGTCTTTATCAACTCCCCAAGTTTGCAACCATTTTTCAGGGTTTGTGGTTAGTGACTCTTCTTCTACCAGAAACTCAGCAACATCAAAGCCAATACCGCCGGCACCAATAATAGCAACACGTTTACCTATCGGCTCTTTATCACGCAATACCTGCAAGTAAGACTTTACTTTTTCGTGTTCAATACCTTTAATACCGAGTTGTCGAGGCACTATGCCGGTTGCCAGTACAATTTCATTAAAGCCCGCCGATATTAATTGTTCTGCCGTCTGTTCTTGGTTTAAATGTAATGCAATATTGTTCAGGGATATTTGCTTGTTAAAATAACGCAGTGTTTCATAAAACTCTTCTTTACCTGGAATTTGTTTGGCGTAATTAAATTGGCCACCTATTTCACTGCCTTTATCAAATATTTCAACCTGATGACCACGCTGAGCCGCATAAACACTAAACGCTAACCCTGCAGGACCAGCACCAATAACAGCGACTTTTTTACTGACTGGTGATTTTTCGAATGTTAACTCAGTTTCGTAACATGCCGTAGGATTAACTAAACAAGACGCTCGCTGTTGCTTAAAAACATGATCTAGGCAAGCTTGGTTACAACCGATACAAGTATTAATTTCATCACTTTTATTAGCCGCCGCCTTTTCAACAAAGTTTTCGTCAGCTAAAAATGGTCGTGCCATTGAAACCATATCCGCTTGGCCTGCCGACAATATATCTTCAGCAACTTCTGGCGTATTAATGCGGTTGGTGGTTATTAATGGCAACGACACTTCTTTTTTCATACGCTCAGTGATCCAAGTGAACGCTGCACGTGGTACTGAAGTCGATATAGTTGGTACGCGAGCTTCATGCCAGCCAATACCAGTATTAATCAATGTCGCGCCAGCGGCCTCTACACCTTTTGCCATTGTTACGACGTCTTGCCAGCTATTGCCACCTTCAACAAGGTCTAACATTGATAATCGAAAGATAATGATAAAATCATCACCAGCACTAGCACGAACCGCGCGAATAATTTCAGTTGCTAAACGCATTCTATTTTCAATGCCACCGCCCCATTCATCAGTACGCTTATTGACTTTCACACAACTAAATTGGTTAATTAAATACCCTTCAGAGCCCATAATTTCCACGCCGTCATAACCCGCTCTTTTCGCCAATTTTGCTGAGTGAGCGAAGTCTTTAATCGTGCCTTTTATTTGACGAACCGACATAGCTTTTGGCGTAAATGGGTTAATAGGTGATTTAACTTTACTAGCTGAAACACTAAACGGGTGGTAAGAATAACGGCCTGCATGAAGCAACTGCAAACAGATTTTTGTTGGATATTTATGTACTGCTTCCGTAACTTTTTTATGTTTACCCACTTGCCAAAATTTACTTAACTCACAACCAAATGGTGCTAAACGGCCGCGTGTATTAGGACTTATACCGCCGGTAACAATTAGTCCGACACCACCTTTTGCCCTTGCTTGATAAAATGCAGCTAGCTTATCAAAGCCGCCTTTTTCCTCTTCTAAGCCGGTATGCATAGAGCCCATTAATGTTCTATTGGCTAAAGATGTAAAGCCTAGATCTAATGGTGCGAGTAAATGTGGGAAGGCAGCATTGTCATTCATATTAAGTCACTTTTATATTGGCATAGTAAGTTGTATTTAAAGCTAGTTCATCTTTTATGGTCGAACCAGTTAATGTATAAAATATCTGCTAGTAAGAGAAAACTCAAGCTTTATTTTGACACCTGTCAGATTGACAGCGTAATTTTGCCAATAAATTGCCTACTTGTTACAATCTTTCACTTCGTTGACGGTTGAAAATTGTTACTTTCCGTTAGGTGGCACTTATCATTAAGGTACTAAGCTATTAACAAACAAGATATTATTAAAGCTATTACTAGCCAGCTTCAGGCTGAGCTAGCATCAACGCTTGTGGCTGCCGATAATGCCCACCAAGCCGCGACTGATGACCAGTCTGTAGCAGAAACACAATATGACACCTTAGCTATAGAGCAGAGTTATTTAGCGGAGGGACAATCAAGGCGTGTCGATGAAATACGTAACGCCATCAATATCTTGGAACAATTGCAGTTTGATACTAGCTTTAAAAGTGCAAAGGTTGTGATTGGTTCGCTGGTGCAGGTAGAACAAGATATAGCGAAACAACAGTGGTTTTTTATCGCACCGGTTGCTGGTGGTAAACGCTGCCAACTTTCTTACCATCAAGACATTATGAATATTACGGTTATAACGCCGCAATCCCCAATGGGAGCGGCACTATTAAATAAAGCCGTTGATGATGAGGTCGTTGTTACTGTAGGTAATAATCAGATTTGTGATTTTATTAGCAAGATAATTTAGCCGCTTTTTTAGTCAAAAAACGGCTACTAAATTAGTTATTTAAAATCGCTTTAATACTGGTTAAATCAGCTGTTTTATCATCAACTTTTAAATAAGCTACCGCTTCATCATGCATAATAGTCGCTTCAATAACACCTGGCATTTCACTTAGTTTTTCTGCAACTTGTATGGCTTTCTCATCACTATCAATGCTTGTTGCAAAACTGTAGGCTTTAGATTTTTTCAATGGCTTCATACCTAAAGTTAGCAACAACCAAACCACAGCAAATACCGCCATGACTAAAAATATACTTTGCTCACCAAACTCGCTTGCAATAAAACCACCAAGTACACCACCTGCAAACGCCCCTAAAAATTGGCTGCTTGCATAAATACCCATTACGCTACCCTTCACACCTGCGGGCGCAATACGTGAAAGAATAGACGGCATAGTTGCTTCTAAATAGTTAAATGCCGTAAAGAACATCATGACCAATACGACAAGTGTTGTAATCGTACTAGGCAAATACCAAAGTAGTACTAAGGCTAAGGCCAGTAATGCTACCGCGGCGCTAAACATTTGCTTTTCTTTTTGCTTTTTAATACCGATGATCATAAATGGCACCATCAAAAAGAACGAACCAATTAATGTTGGCAAGTACAATTGCCAATGCTGTTCAAGGGCTAAGCCACCAGCAACAAACTGCTTTGGTAGCGTAACAAAACAGGCCGTTAACGCCATATGAAGAATAAAAACTCCCCAATTAAGACGAGATAATTGACTATCAAAAATAAGACCACCTAGTTTTGCTGGTAGTGCAACATTATCACCTTTAGGCGCGGTATTAATTGAATTAGGTACCACAAATTGAATTGTTAGCATGGCAAAAATAGTTAATACGGCGATAAACCAAAACAAGCCACTTAAACCAAATGCTTGTGCAACAATGGGGCCTATAATCATAGCAATGGTAAATGAAATACCAATAAACATACCGATAGTTGCCATTACTTTCGGACGTTGCTCTTCGCGGCTTAGGTCTGCCGCCAATGCTAAAATGGCACTTGCAATAGCTCCCATTCCCTGTAAAGCACGGCCAATCACTACACCATAAATAGTGTCCGACATAGCGGCAACAACACTACCCAATAGAAATACTACTAAACCAGCTAATATCACTGGTTTGCGACCAAATTTGTCAGACAAAATACCCATAGGTATTTGTAAAAGTGCTTGCGTTAAACCATAAGCGCCTATGGCTAAACCAATCCAAATAGGGCTATATCCAATCAACTGCTCACCATAAATGGCAAACACAGGAAGAATCATAAACAGGCCTAACATCCTTAAGCCAAAAACTGAGGCTAACGAAAAGGCTGCCTTTTTCTCAATACTATTTAAACCGGATGCGCTCATGAAACTTGTTAACTCTTAAATTGTTTGAAATATAGCTAAAAAAACCCGCACATCTTAACACGGCCTCCGAATGAACAAAAACAGAGATTTAAGATGAATTCGGATTAAAAACTGTGCGATAATGCTCGGTTCTAACTTTATGTTCAGATGAAAATAACCTTAAGCGTCATTCGCCGTTATTACCACCTCATTAAGAGGTATTTTAGCGCTTATTGTTAATTCAGGTGTTGATATAGCGTAAGGTAATTTGCAATCAGTCGGGCCATTATTTGCGAAATTCTCGCATAGTGAATGCCGGGCGTTAAACTGGTCACTTTGTCATTATGAAGAAAATTGAAGTCAGGGGTGCGCGCACTCATAACTTAAAAAATATTAATTTAGATATTCCCCGCGACAAGTTAATTGTTATTACGGGCCTCTCGGGTTCGGGTAAATCTTCATTAGCTTTTGATACCTTATATGCAGAAGGACAAAGACGCTATGTTGAATCATTATCTGCATATGCACGCCAATTTTTATCCTTAATGGAAAAACCTGACGTTGATCATATTGAAGGTTTATCTCCTGCTATTTCTATTGAGCAAAAATCAACATCACATAACCCGCGTTCAACGGTTGGCACGATCACCGAGATATACGATTATTTGCGATTACTCTATGCCCGTGTTGGTGAACCACGCTGCCCTGATCATCATTTACCTTTAGCAGCGCAAACCATTTCGCAAATGGTTGACCGCGTATTAGCGCTAGACGAAGGCACTAAAGTTATGGTGTTGGCGCCTGTGCTGCAAGACCGCAAAGGTGAACATGTAAAACTTTTAGATAACCTAGCAGCTCAAGGTTATATTCGTGCTCGTATTGATGGCGAAGTGTGCGACCTTTCTGATCCCCCAACTCTAGAATTACACAAGAAACACACCATTGAAGTTGTTGTTGACCGCCTAAAGGTGCGTGATGATATTCAGCTGCGCTTATCCGAATCGTTTGAAACCGCACTTTCGTTGACATCTGGTACGGTAAAAGTGGCATTTATGGATGCGCCGGAAAAAGAAGAGTTAATATTTTCTGCCAACTTTGCCTGTCCTAAATGTGGCTATAGCATGCAAGAGTTAGAGCCACGATTATTTTCATTTAATAACCCTGCAGGAGCTTGTCAAACTTGTGATGGCTTAGGTAATCAGCAATATTTTGACCCAAGTAGGGTGATTTCTAATCCAGAGTTGAGCTTAGCCGGTGGCGCAATACGCGGCTGGGACAAAAGAAATTTTTATTATTTCCAAATGCTGCAAGCATTAGCCGACCATTACCAATTCGCCTTGGATTTACCATTTAATGAATTAGATGAGAAAACCCAACAATTAATTCTTCGAGGTAGTGGTAAGCAAGAAATTGAATTTAAGTACATGAACGATCGTGGTGATATTGTTATTCGTAAACACCCGTTTGAAGGTATTTTAAATAATATGGATCGCCGCTACCGTGAAACTGAATCAAATGCGGTGCGCGAAGAATTAGCTAAATACCTCAACAGTCAACATTGTCCAGACTGTAACGGCAGCCGCTTACGCCTCGAAGCACGTAATGTTTTTATTGGAGATACACCACTACCAACTGTAGCTGAATATGCCATTGCCGATGCTTTAGCATTTTTCCAAGGGTTAAACTTAACCGGACAAAAAGGTCAAATAGCAGAAAAAATTCTCAAAGAAATTAACGACCGCTTAGGCTTCTTAGTTAATGTTGGTCTAAATTATTTAAACTTATCTCGCAGTGCTGATACCCTTTCAGGTGGTGAAGCGCAACGTATTCGCTTAGCTAGCCAAATCGGTGCCGGTTTAGTTGGTGTTATGTATGTACTTGATGAGCCATCAATAGGATTACATCAACGTGACAACGAACGGCTATTAGATACCCTTATCCATTTACGTGATTTAGGCAATACCGTTATTGTGGTTGAGCACGATGAAGACGCTATTCGCGCCGCCGATCATGTTATCGATATTGGCCCAGGTGCCGGCGTTCATGGCGGTAATATTATTGCTGAAGGTGATGTTAATGACATCCTTAAATGTGAACACTCACTTACTGGCAAGTATCTCTCAGGAAGAGAGTCAATTGAAATACCTAAAGTTAGAACACCGTTTGATAAAAGCAATGTGGTAGAACTTAAAGGGGCTACAGGTAATAATTTAAAAAATGTAAATTTAACCATTCCAAATGGTTTAATGACCTGTATTACCGGTGTTTCAGGCTCAGGAAAATCGACCTTGATTAATGATACCTTGTACAAGTTGGCACATACCGAATTAAATGGTGCCACAACGCAAGAACCAGCACCTTACAAAGAAATTATTGGTTTAGAGCTGCTTGATAAAGTTATCGATATTGACCAAAGCCCTATCGGCCGAACACCGCGTTCAAACCCTGCAACATACACAGGAATTTTTACTGCGGTACGAGAAATTTTTGCGGCGACCCAAGAAGCTCGTTCTCGTGGTTACAAACCGGGTCGCTTTAGTTTTAACGTTAAAGGCGGTCGTTGTGAAGCGTGTCAAGGTGACGGTTTAATCAAAGTTGAAATGCACTTTTTGCCTGATGTTTATGTGCCTTGTGATGTATGTAAAAGCAAACGCTACAACCGTGAAACCTTAGAGGTAAAGTATAAGGGCAAAAGCATTCATGAAGTACTAGACATGACCATTGAAGATGCCTTTGAATTTTTTGCGCCAATCCCAGCCGTTAAACGTAAATTACAAACCTTAATGGATGTTGGTTTAAGTTATATTAAGCTAGGACAGTCAGCAACCACACTTTCTGGTGGTGAAGCACAACGTGTTAAGTTATCAAAAGAGCTTTCTAAGCGTGATACCGGTAAAACACTTTATATTCTAGACGAACCAACGACAGGTTTGCATTTTCACGATATTAAACAATTACTGCAGGTTATTCATCGCCTGCGTGATCACGGTAATACTATCGTTGTTATTGAACACAACTTAGATGTAGTAAAAACAGCCGACTGGATTGTTGATTTGGGCCCTGAAGGCGGCTCTGGCGGCGGAGAGATATTGGTTACTGGCACACCAGAGCAAGTTGCTGAACATAAAGGCTCTCATACAGCGAGATTTTTAAAACCTTTGTTAACAAATTAATATTCAGAAAGACCTTCAGGAATTAACCTGGTAAAACTCAAAAGGCTTGTTATTTTGTAACAAGCCTTTTTTATACGCTAGCATCAAAGTGAAGTTCCGTTTAAGATAAATTTACATTCACCAAGAAATAATTTCTCTTAACTAACAGTAGTATGCTAAATGACTAATAAAAATAACAAAATTCAGCAATGGCAAAACCCTTTAATTTATTTACTAGCCTTTAGCAGCGGCTTTTGTATCATGGGTATTGAATTACTCGGCGGCCGAATATTAGCGCCATTTTTTGGTAGTAGCGTTCATATTTGGGGCAGTATTATTACCGTATTTATGCTGAGTTTGTCATTTGGCTACTTAGCAGGCGGTAAACTTTCAACCAAATCGGCATCATTAAATCGCTATGGCATGATTTTTATCTGCGCCGGCATTACCGTATTGCCGGTGGCATTTTCTTCGCAATGGGTTATGGAGCCAATATTCTTGGCCATTGAAGACAGCCGTTACGGTTCATTAGTGGCCTCAATGGCCTTATTTTTTATTCCCACCGTTATTCTCGGCATGATCTCGCCATATTCTGTACGCTTACTGGTAACCGATAAAAATAAAAGTGGCCAAGTTGCCGGTTTCCTCTATTTTGTGTCAACACTAGGTAGCGCCTTGGGCACAATAATTACATCGTTTTATCTGGTATTACTTTTTGAAGTTAACGATATTATTACTGTGTTTAGCAGCATTTTAGTGGCATTGGGCATTAGCGCTATGCTATTTAATCGTTTGAACCAAAAAAACAAAGTTAACGTTAGCAATGAGATTAATCAGCAAGGAGCAGCACATGAATAACAGTATATTCACTGTTATGCTAGGCATTATCAGTAGTGTCATGCTGAGCAGTATTTTTAGCGCGCCGGTACAAGCAAAAACCATACATAGTGAACGTTCGTTATATCGAAATATTTTAGTTGAAGAAAAACGTGGCTTACGTTGCTTAAAGTTCAACGTCAGAAGTTCAAAAACGCAACAAAGCTGTATGTTAGTTGACGACCCGCAACGACTCGTTTTTAACTACACTAAAATGCTATTTTCAAGTTTATTAGTGAACCCAAAACCCGAACGTATTTTAATTGTTGGTTTAGGTGGCGGCACAATGTCGAATACCTTGCATCAAATTTTTCCTAACGCCACCATAACCAATGTTGAAATAGACCCAGCGGTGATCAAAGTGGCTAGAGAATATTTTGGCTTCTTTGAAAATGAACATATTACTTCAGTAGTGCAAGACGGACGTATTTTCGTTAAACGCGCCGCATTAAAAAAGCAAAAATACGATTGGATAATTCTTGATGCCTTTAACGGTGATTACATACCTGAGCATTTATTAACGAAAGAATTTCTACAAGAAACTAAACAGTTATTAAGTAGTAATGGCGTGCTATCAGCAAACACTTTTTCTGTTAGTGATTTATATAATTTTGAATCAGCAACATATAAAGCCGTTTTTGGTGATTTTTTTAACGTTAGAAACAACCGTAATAGTAATCGTATTATTCTAACAAGCATCAAACCATTACCTGATGGCAAGTTGATTGCTGAACGAGCAAAAGCTCTGGCTGATACTTTAGCGGTATTCGACGTTAATATTGCCGACTTAACTAGCCAGATGACTTCTACTGCAACCGTGCAAGACTGGCCGGAAAACACTCGACTATTAACGGATCAATATTCACCTGCTAATTTATTAAACCTCAGCAACTAACCAATAACAGCCATAAGCCGTTAGTTACTAACGGCTTAACTTTTCTTTTTCAAACTGAGCTTTTTCTTGCCACCTGTACTGGCTGTTGTTTTCTTAACATCAATACGTGTAAGTTTACGTTTCGTTGATTTATCCGCATTAGATTCAATGGTTTTATTTGCGTGTTTAATATCTGTAATAGCGACTTTCACCGGCGACTCTTCAACCATTGTTTCAACATAGCTATCGTTCGCTGCAGTTTTTCGAGAGCCTGCAACAGCACTATTAATTTCTGCCATTTCTTGTTCGGTCAAATCACGCCATTGTCCTGGGCGTAAATTTGCCAACTCAACGTTCATAATGCGAGAACGCTTCAGCTTAGTTACTTCATAACCTAAGTATTCACACATGCGACGAATTTGCCTATTTAACCCTTGAGTAAGAATAATACGAAAAACAAACTTACTGTCGGGCGTGACAATACACGGTTTGGTAATCGTGCCAAGAATAGGCACTCCTTTCGACATTCTTTCAACAAAACGCTCACTAATTGGCTTGTCGACCGTAACAATATACTCTTTGTCATGAGCATTTTCCGCCCGCAATATTTTGTTAACGATATCACCGTCACTGGTAAGAAAAATAAGTCCTTCCGATGGTTTATCTAGACGTCCAATGGGGAAGATACGCTTAGTGTGATCAATGGCATCAATAATATTACCTTTTACATGCCGTTCTGTAGTACAGGTAATACCGATAGGTTTGTTATAGGCAATATAAACACGGTCGGTATGGTTACTTTCACTTGCTTTTATTTCTTTGCCGTCAACGCAAACCTTGTCACCCGGGATAACTTTTGTTCCTAATTCGGGCACTTTGCCATTAATAGTAACGCGATTATTTTCAATTAACTTATCAGCAAATCGGCGTGAGCAGAAACCTGAATCACTGATATATTTATTGAGACGTTTTTCGTTGTTCGACACAAGTTATCCTAAACAGTAGCAACCTAGTGTTGCATCAATTAATGACGCTATTTTAGCTAAATTTTCCAGTATTGTAGAGTAGAGTTAATGCTAAAAACAAAATATCAATAAAAAAGCAGAGCTCAGCATTATTGTTGCAAAAAACGTAACAGTTAATTTCATTTTTCTATATTTATTACTTGAGAATAAAAGCTTAAGATTACTTTAGTTTTTTATCAGGCAGCAAATACCATGGCAGAAAAAATGAAAACACTTGCATTTGAGCAACTACCACAAGGTGGTTTTGCTGGCTTAATTGAAAAGCGCTTTGTAATTAATCAACACGTTTTTGGCCGTTCAAATACCAAAGCCTTCTCAGGTTTAGGAAATTTTGTCTATTTAGCCGACGCCAACTTTTTACCTTATGGTGAAACTCACATGCATGATCATAAGGAAGTTGACGTTATTTCCGTTGTGGTTGATGGTGAACTTGATCACCAAGGTAGCCTTGGCGATGGCCAACGTTTAAGTTCTGGTGATGTACAAGTGCAGCGAGCAGGCGGCGAAGGTTTTCGTCATAATGAAATTAACCCACATGATAGTGAAAACCATATGATTCAACTCTGGGTTTTACCTGACGAAGCCGGCAGCGCGGCCGATTATCAAGTATACCAAGCTGCGCCAGGTGAGTTAATTCAAGTATATGGCGGTAACAAATCAGAGCAAGCAAGATTTAATAGCAAAATATCAATATCGGTTAGCAATATGCTGACAGAGCAAAGCGTCACACTCGACCGTGAAGCTTTATTGTATTTAAGTAAAGGTCGAGCAGAAGTCAATGGCGAAGAGATCGAAGCCCGTAGTTTAGTGCACTGCTCTGAAGGTATTAATTTCAAAGCATTGACAGACGGACAAGCAATATTTATTTATCAAACCAACACACAAGGTGAGGCATAATTATGAAAATCGTAGCATTTGGTGCAAGTACCAGTCGCAATTCAATCAATAAACAACTTGCTGCGCATGCCGCAAGCCTTTTAGCAGAGCAACAAGCAAATACTGAAATAGAAGTGCTTGATTTAAATGATTTTGACCTGCCACTATTTAGCCAAGATAAGGAAGAGCAACTTGGTCAGCCTGACGCTGCTAAAGCTTTTTATCAAAAATTGGGCGAGAGTGACGCGATTATTATTTCTTTCGCTGAACACAACGGAAGTTATACGGCAGCATATAAAAATATTTTTGACTGGGCATCTCGTATTGATCAAAAGGTCTTTCAAGAAAAGCCTATGTTGTTGCTTTCGGCTTCTCCAGGACCTGGTGGTGCTGGTAGCGTACTAGCTGCAGCAACAGGTTCAGCGCCTTATTTTGCCGGCGATGTAAAGGCCAGTTTATCAATTCCAAGCTTTTATGATAATTTTGATATGCAATCAGGTGCATTATCAAATACTGAATTAAAGCAACAACTAGTAGCCGCAGTTGCCAAATTAGCAAATTAATAACTTGTAGTGGTTTCACTTTAGAGCATAGAGCTTATTGGTAAGCTCTATGCTTTTGAGCAAATAATAACTAGTTTAAGTGATTAACGTTAAGAGTAAATAAACAACTCGCTTAAATCGAAAAAGGTATTTTTAACGAAAAAGCATAGGGTGATTCACCAAAACAACGCAAATGTTCTAAGCGAACTATACCATCATCAACGCTTGGCTGTTCTCCGTCTTCAACCCACCATAAGACATAGTTGGCATTTTCCATCCGCTCAAACCACTGTTGTTTCTTACGTATAAAGTTTCGATGATCGGTTTTAAACATAAAAGCTTTTAAAGCATCAATGGATGACCACACTGACATATTAACAATGATATTTGGATTGCTAAAAGCTTGAATATCGGTCGCGTCGTCACCGTCGCCAGTTAAGCGCCATATAAATCCATCACTCGCTTCCGCAATAGCATTTACACGCGCAAGATTATCGACAAATTCTTTTATTTCCGGAGCATCAAGTGAGTATTTAGCTTGGGCAATATTTAATTGGGCAAGTTGCATTCTTCATCCTTGTAAATACGGCAGAGCTTATTCTTTAAGCTAATTTACATTAACATGACTTGTCAATTAACACTATCTAGAGATGAAGCTATTTACATACCAAAATGAATGATATTAAGAAGGATTAGTCATAGTTATTATCGCTTAAAGCCTTATACCTATAGATAAGTCAATAAAGTGCAAAGCAAATTTCCCTTAATAAGAGTAGTTCACGCCTCTAACTTATTTGTAGTAATTACCTTTCGGTGGTGCACCAAACAAGCTCATCGCCGCTTGCATGTCTTCTTGTGGATAGTTTGTGATCGCTTGCTGATGGCTTTCAATATTATCCCAGCGTTCAATAATCATAAATTGGTTGCTCTGTTCATGATGCTTTAATAGCTCACAAGACAAGCAACCTTCTGCTCCAGAAATATATGGAATTAGAGCTTCTAAAAATGAAAAAAGCTCGTTTGACTTCCCTTCTGCTGCGGTAAACTCGTTTACTCGTACAATCGTCATAATACTCTCTCACTTAATCTATTAATGATATTTTCAAATGCTGCTAATCAAAAGCTTTGGTTCAGCATCATTATTAATGCTTAGCCTTTATCTATTTCTTGTTGTAGTTGTTCTAACGCCTCGGTGATAGCCAAAAATTTCTCACCAAACTCGGTAACATGATACTCAACGCGAGGGGGTAATTCGTTAAAGCTTATCCGTTCCAAAATGCCAAATTCAATGTTTTTCTTCAAGCAAACATTCAATACTTTGGTTGTTAAGCCGTCAACATTTCGCACCATTTCTCCAGGTCGGTTAACACCAGCAGCTAACAATTGATAAACGGTTAAAGACCACTTACAACCATAAATTGTTTCCACCATACGAGCGCTATCCATAGGTGGTGTTTTTCTAGGAACTATTTTTTCATTGTTATTCATAAAGATGTACCAAAAAGTACCTACCCTACTAAATTGTACCTACTTTTCAACAAGCTAAGTTGCTCGCTATGCTGTCATTACTTTAGCAAGTGTAGACAATCATTTGGAGAAAAATATGAGTAATTCAAACAAGAAATTAGCATTAATTATTGGTGGCTCTAGCGGTATGGGCTTAGCTACTGCAAAACAGTTAGCAAAAAATGGTATTAATTTGATCATTGTCGGTCGCGATCAAAAGAAACTTAACGCTGCGAGTAACGAGCTTTCACAACTGACTCAAGTTGATACCATATCAGTTGATTTATATCACTCAGCACAGGTTGAAAAACTCAACCAAACGATTAAGAAGTTACCTGAACACATTAACTACTTAGTCAATGCTGCTGGTTACTTTAAGCCAACAAGTTTCATTGAACATGGCTTTGCAGAATATGATCAATATTTGGAGCTGAATAGAGCGACATTTTTTATTTCGCAAGCAGTTGCCAAGAATATGATTAAACATCAAGGAGGCGCTATTGTTAATATCGGCTCAATGTGGGCAAAACAAGCCGTTAAAGCGACACCATCTTCCGCATATTCTATGGCAAAAGCAGGCTTGCATGCGCTAACTCAGCATCTGGCTATGGAACTTGCTGAGCATAATATTCGCGTAAATGCCGTTGCACCTGCAGTTGTTAAAACACCAATTTATAGTTCATTTATTAATGAAAAAGACATCGACTCAAGTTTAGCCAGTTTTGATGCTTTTCATCCTATAGGAAGAATAGGAAGCGCTGACGATATTGCTAATAGTATTAATTTTTTACTTAGCGACAAAGCAGCTTGGGTAACTGGTGCAATTTGGGATCATGATGGTGGGGTTATGGCAGGCAGAAACTAAACTAGAAATTTATTAATTGCAAAAGGAAAGTGGTCATATCACAAGAGGTACGGATAAAGACTAGTGGTAATATATCTGCTTTAAAAAGGCTAGTTGCCATTTTTTGTTTCTAATATTTTAAGGTTATGGGATATTAGCTGCTATTAACTATTAGGCCGTGTTGATCTTTGATGTATGTTTTTGCAACAGTTTAGTGAGTATTTATACCACAAAGTTCAACACGCCCTCGCATTCAGGAAAATACAAGGAACGAATATGGCTTACGAAAGAATTATGGGGCTACAAGTCAGTGATGATGTTGAATATCAAAAATATCGTCAGCACATGATCCCTATTCTTCATTCATACGGTGGTGATTTTGGCTTTGATTTTAGAGTTAGCGAAGTACTAAAATCAAAAGATGATAGCGCTATCAACCGTGTTTTTACTATTGAATTCCCCGACAAAGTCGCTATGGAAAAATTTTTTAACGACTCTAAATACCTTGCGGTTAAAAATAAATACTTTCTCAGCTCGGTACAATCGGTCACAACCATATCAATGCATGAGAAAACGCTATAATAAAGTTGTTTAAAATCTTAAAAAGCAGGAAATATGAAAGGCAAAGTAATTATTTTAAATGGCACATCAAGCTCAGGTAAAACAACACTTGCCAGAGAGTTGCAAATGCAATATTCAGCGCCTTATTTATTGTGTGCCCTTGATGCGTTTTGGGATATGACACCTTACAAGATTCCAGCAGGCTCAAATAATTTTCCTCATATGAAGTTGGCAATGGCAAAGTCAGTACGAGCTTTAGCGGAAACGGGCCACAATGTTATTGTCGATATTATTTTTTGCGGCAAAAAGACTTACGACGAATTCAAAGCATCACTAGCAGGTATTAGCGTTAGTGTGATTAAAGTTGAATGTCCATTATTCGAATTAGAAGAGCGAGAACTGGCACGAGGTGACCGCCCTATCGGTTTAGCTCAATCACAGTTACGAAGTGTCCATGAACAGGTATCTTATGATTTAATCATAAATACCTTAGATAATTCTCCCAAACAATGTGCAGAAAAACTAATGGCTGCACTTTCGTAACCCCGAGCGTTAAAATATCTCTAACAAAACTCAAATAAGCTTTTCATTACTTGCCAAGTTAACGTGTTTTCGGTGCTATTTTTAACGTTACTTTTAGCAATAGTCTGATAATCTCATCATGTTGATACAACGCGCCATATTGCTCAACAAACTCAGCAATTTTTTCAGTGGTTGGGAATGAGAAATATTGTCCGGTATCCGCCTGTTGATAAGTATCAATTCGCTCATTATTCCGCACTTGATTAACAACAGACTCAATTAGCTGACAGCCATCAACGTATAACGACAATACATGCCACAAATAAGATTTATTCGGTTGCACAGCAAATCTCGTTTTGGCTATCACACCACCCGTATCTATGGTGTTGTCGGTAATAAAATGTAAGGTTGCCGACAGTGTTTTTTCGCTATTAAACATTGCCCAAAATGTTGCCATCACGCCGCGATAATCAGGTAATGATCCAGAATGTAAGTTGATTACGCCGTGTTTAGCGCAATCAATAACGGGTTTCCTTAAAATAACACCGTAACGAATAGAAATAATTAAATCTGGCGCTAGCGCGCTAATTTTATCAATACCATTAGCAGTATTTATTTCATTCAGGGTTTCAATTCTAATACTATTTTTCGCGGCAATTTCTGAAAACAATTTTAACTGATACTTAACATTTTCAATTTGTTGCAGCGACTTAAATACATCATGCTGCTCAAATTGAGCTAGTTGTTCCAACGCTGCTGGCTTTACCTTTTTTCCGCCAACGTTACTCGATAAAAATACAGAGAGATTATATTGCTTTAAAGACGGTAACAGTAAGTTCAGGGCTAAATTACTGGCAATATCATTATTCATTAATAAAACAATATTCAAACCCTACTCCATACTTATCAAAAATTAAATCATTTTAGTCGAGCAGATTCAAAGGTGGCATTGCGAGGTAAATTTGCATCAAGATTTTCCCAATTAGCTTTCGAGTCAACAAAATTATGAGACATTGGTCTTTCCTCAATATCAGAATCAAAAATGCCTAAGCGAACACGAACTCTGCTTTTATCTTGAGCATTACTACTATAAACCGGGCTACCACAATTTTTACAAAAATGGCGTGTTCTCCCAGGTTTAAAAGAAAATGTACTCAGTAATTCTTGACCCTTTTCAATCTTTAGGTCTTGGCTATTAACAAATCCGTTTGTCGCATAAGCGGTACCTGAATTCTTTCGACAAAGTGAGCAATGACAATGAATAATGTCACTAATCTCACCCGTTACCACTATCGCCACTTGTCCACATAAACAGCTTCCTAAATACACCTTTTCTCTTCCTTTCAATTGATTTATTTTTATCAAATAACATCTGCTAATTGCTTGACCATGTAATATTTGCAACCTGTTTTTGGATACCCTTGTTGGGTCCATTGCACTTGATAACCATGCTGCTCATAAAACGGCTTCGCTTGAAAATTTAAAGTATCTAACAGGGCCTTATTACAACCTCGTGTTTGTGCCGCTTGTTCTATGTTCTTTAAAATTTCACTACCAACATGTTGGCCTCTTAAGCTTTCTGAGACCCATAGCGTATTAATCATTAACCAGTCACCAAAAGTTCTGCCAGCAGCACCAGCAATAATTTCACCTTGCTCATTCGTCAACTTTACCGCAATCGCTTTACGTTCACTAACTTCCCAGCGCGCCCAATTAAATTCAGCAATTTTAGCATCTAAAAAAGCCGTTAATTCTGTACTTGGTTCTTCAATAACTTCAATCTTCAAAATATTCCTAGTTGTACTCTAGCCTCAATATTATTTAACGAGTGTACCCTGTTTTTTGATTTATTAAACGATCAAATTGCTAGCAATAAAAAACCCGGATAAACCGGGTTTTATTTAGTTAACCAATGAAGAACAAGTTACTTTTCGAAATAAAATTTCTTACGCTTGTTATCATAGTTACCCACTTCATCCATAGTTTCAGCATTGTATAAACGGCCATTTACCATGGTATATACAACACGGTCAGACAATCGAATATCTTGGCTAACATCACCATCGATAACTAATATATCAGCAAGTTTACCAACTGTTAGCGAGCCAAGTTGGCTATCTAAACCTAATGTTTTCGCTGGCGACATAGTAGCGGTACGGATAGCGCTTAGCGGTGACATACCACCTTGTGCCATCATCCACATTTCCCAGTGCATAGCCAAACCTTCACGCTGACCATGACCACCAGAATTCACTTCAACACCTAAGTCTTGTAACTCTTTTGCTACTTTCGCAACATTAATGTGATTGTAATGGTGATGTGGCGCTTTAGTACGGCGCATCGAACGTGGATCTAAAAACTCACTCGGCACGTATTTACTTAAACGAGGGTGTTTCCAAACATCAGTTGTGTCATACCAGAAATGTTCACCTGAAATACCACCATAAGCTACGCCCATTGTTGGTGTATACGCCATTTCTGATTGCGACCATAACTGCCTAATGTCGTCATAAATTTTCGCTGTCGAAATTGAATGTTCTAACGTTGTATGGCCATCAATGATCATTGACAGGTTATGTTGCAACAATGAGCCACCTTCAGGTACGACCATAATTTCAGCTTCACGTGCCGCTTGTACCATTTGCTGACGTTGGTTTCTGCGCGGTTGGTTATAGCTTTTCACACTAAATACACCAGCTTTTTTCAAGCGTTCAATATGAAACTTAGCATCGTCTAAACTATCAACATGTGAAGTGTAACCCGCTATGGTTGCGCCGTAGAGAATACTACCTGTTGAAAATAAGCGTGGCGCAACAATATCACCAGCTTTCTGCATTTCACTGGCAGCAAAAAACTCGGTAGTATCATTTGAAGGATCATGCACAGTAGTAACCCCCAGCGCTAAACCAGCATAGTTTTTCCAGTTTTGCTGTGGGATAATTTCACTGCTGCCTTGTGGACCATGTGCGTGCGCATCAATTAATCCTGGCATTATAGACTTACCAATAACGTCAATAACTTTAGCATCAGAAGGCACATCAACTTGTCCTTGTTGGCCAACGGCAATAATTTTATTACCTTCAACAACAACAACACCATTTTCAATTACTTGTTCGCCTTCCATGGTGATAACCTTACCACCAACAAAAGCAACACGGCCTGACGGCTTATCTGCCTTCTCTTTGTAACCTAAGTAAGTTTTTACTGGTACTTGCTCTTCTTTCTCAGCATTTTCTTTCGCTGAAATATCAAATAAACCACCAACACCTGCTTGATATAAATCTGGTCCTAAACTCCAATACAGTTCATTTGATTTGCCATTCCAGTTAATACTTTCACCAGCACGCATCGACAGTTTTTTCACTGGTAAGTTCTTCGCTTTCGGACCAATATCGATCACCTGACCACGCTCAACAAACGGCGTGACAAAAACTTTAAAGCGCTCAGCAAATGCTAAATATTTACCATCTGGTGAGACTTTGTACTCAGTTGCAAATTTACCTTGGTAAATAGCTTGTTCTTTATCTGAATCGGCTGAGCTTGTTAGATTTACTTTAACAAGTTGCGGCTTTTCACCGTTGCGTAGAACGTAGATACGATCATTATGAGCACCAAAATGTGGCATTAAGCCTGATTCGGTAATAAGTTTCGCCTTACCGCCTTTACTGCTAACCGTGTATACACCTGGGTTTAAACCCCATGTTGGATCAGTAATGTAACCGCCTGAGACTTTACGAAAAACAACGGTTTTACCATCAGGAGAGAAACTAGGCTCAATATATTTTCCAGGCTCTTTCGTTAATACTTTACTCTTACCACCTCGAGCCGAAACTAAGCGAATTTCACCTAATTTATTATCATTCCAAGTGCTATAGACAACATATTTACCGTCACGAGAAAAGCTCGGATTTAACTCAAAATGAGATTTCTGCTTGGTTAATCTTTTCGCTTTACCTTTCACTTTACCGTTGGCAATGGTGCGAACATAAATATGCCCCATTGATTCATAAACAACTTTACGACCATCAGGAGATATTTCGACGTCACGTAGCATTTTTACGTCAAAGTTATCTTGATCAAGGTCTTGTTGAAAACGCAGTGCTGTTTGGATTTTCTTTTCAGTTTTAACATGAAAAGGGATCACGGATGTTTTCTTGCTCTCCAGGTCTAACTTATTAATTTGACCGCCTGACCAAAAAACCATGCCTTCACTGTCGGGTAACCATGCCATGCTTGGATAAACACCATGAATTGCCCAAGTTTCTTGCATATCACGATCTAATCCTTCAAAAATAAGACTTTCTTCGCCACTTTTTAAGTCATACAAATATAAATTTGATTGGAAGTCATCACGGCTAATGTAAGCTAAGTACTTACCATCAGGTGATGGTACTGGGCGAATTGCCCCACCCTTACCTGAAACAACCACTTTTATTTCGCCCGTAGCTAAATCAAGGCGTTTAATTTTATATATGCCTTTTTCTGAATCTTTACTGTAGTGGAAAGTTTTACCCGGCGTGGCATCTTGTGAAAAGTAAACATATTTTCCATCGTGTGAAAATGCCGGTTCACCTAAATCTTTTTGTTGATTTGGGCGTTTGGTAAGCATGACACCATTACCGCCAGTTTTGTGGTACATCCATACTTCACCAGCACCTAATGAACGAGCACCAGTAAAATGCTTACGACCAACAATATAGTCGCCATCTGGTGACCATGCAGGACTGTTTAATAAACGAAATGTTTCAGAGCTAACGGCTTTGCCTTCACTACCGTCTGCTTTCATAATCCATAAGTTATCGCCGCCGTCTTCATCAGAAGTAAAGGCGATATGTTTACCATCAGGACTAAAACGTGGCTGCATTTGCCAAGCAATGTCGGTCATTAGTGCTTTTGCTTCACCACCTTCAATCGGTAATGTATAAATATCACCAAGTAAATCAAAAACTAACGTTTCGCCGTCTGGGCTTATATCAACATTCATCCAAGTACCTTGGCGAACATCAATTTTTGCAGTAGTAAATTTCCCTTGTGGGTTATTCACTGACCACTTTTCTGTTTTGGCTTCTTCTGAGGTTTTCACAACATTATCAGCGGCAACAGCAACTTGCCCAGTACCTAAAATAAGTGCGACGCTAAACGCTACCGAAGAGATTCGAGAAGTAAATGTAGACATTATTTTTAAACCTAATCATATGTATGAATTATTGTTATCTCCCTACTAAAACACATCAACGACAAAAGTTTAAGCTTAATGCGATAAATAGTATTAAATTGCCGTTCAGTGCCAATTGTTAACTAACTGTAAATATAAATTATTTTTATTAGAAAAAGCGTGAATAATTAGACAATTTTTTATTTTTCAGTATGGTAATGAAATAACCATAATAAAAATAAGGATAGGTTTTTATGGAAAGATTAGCAGAAGCACAAGCAAGTTTAATTGCCACTTACTCGCTATATAACGCGGCAAGTGAAAAACCATTACCGACCATTGATGCCAACGACACAGAAACATTGAAAGCGCTACTAGAAGTGATTCAAAATCGCGAGGCTATTGCCTACGTGCAGAAAGCGAAGAAGTCATTACCAAGCGAAGTGGGTGAATTAAAGCGATTACTTGCTGATGTAATGTTGTTACTTGATGGCGTTGATATCAAAGAAATCAAAGCAAAAAATAAAGTATCAACTGATCAAGAATAACCAATTTAAGTCACCTTAACGTATCACTAAAAACTTAATCATACTTTACTGTGGTTGATAACCCCAACGTGGCATAATCGTTTGCTCGATAGCTAAATGATCGAGTAAACGCCCGACCATAAAATCAATCAAGTCATTAATCGATTCTGGCTGATGATAAAAGCCTGGTGCTGCAGGCATAATAGTTACGCCCATTTGCGATAAGGTCAGCATATTTTGTAAATGGATAGTCGAAAACGGGGTTTCACGAGGCACTAAAATCAATTGACCGCGTTCTTTAATTACCACGTCCGCCGCTCGTTCAATTAAATTATCACTCATACCTTGGCTAATTGCCGCTAAGGTTCCCGTTGAACACGGACAAACCACCATTTGTTTTGGTGCTGCTGAGCCAGAAGCAACAGGTGAAAACCATTGCTCTTTACCAAAAACAATAATCTGCTCTGCTTGAGCATTAAATTTAGTTGTTAAAAATTGACTAGCAGCATCTGGCGAACTTGGCAGCTTAAGTCCTAGTTCAGTATCAAACACCACTCGAGCAGCACTTGAACATAAAACAAAGACTTGATAATTCGCTGCAACTAAACACTCAAGTAAACGTAATGCATAGGCTGAACCGGAGGCACCGGTAATTGCCAAGGTAATCTTATCGGTAAATTTTACTTGGTTTTTAATAGTACTTTCTTGTTGCACTGCGCCACCTAAATAATCAAATAATACTGAAATGAAGTTAAATTTTTGCCACTAATAATATTAGCTGTAAGCTATTATACATCAGAAAGTGCGCTAAGGAGCTTTTGATGTATGCCGCCAAAGCCACCATTGCTCATCACCACTATAGTATCACCTGCTTGGCTTTGAGCGGCAATATCGCTGACTAAGCCATCCAAATTCTGCGTCACAGTACAAGGTTGCTGGCAATCGCTAATTAAGCTGTCGACTGACCACTGCACTTGTTCACCTTGATAAATAAAAACTAAATCTGCCTCAGATAAAGACTTTGCTAAAGTATCTTTATGCACACCAGATTTCATGGTGTTTGATCTTGGCTCCAAAACGGCAATAACTCGCTTATTGCCCACATTTGCCCGCACTGCGGCTAGTGTTTTTGTGATAGCGGTTGGGTGATGAGCAAAGTCATCAAATACCCTTATTTGCTTCACTTCGCCTCTAAGTTCCAATCTACGCTTAGTGTTAACGAATTCGCCTAATGCCTCAATTGCCACGGCAGCAGGCACACCAGCATGCCGTGCAGCAGCTATCGCCATCAAGCCATTATCAATATTAAAGTCACCAATTAAATTCCACTTAACACACCCTTGTAGCTCTCCTTGAAAGCGCACAATAAATTCACTGCCATCAACGCAACATTTTTCAGCATGCCAACCCGACATTTTACTGTCGTCATCTACACTAACTTCCGTTGGTGTCCAGCAGCCCATGGCAAGGGTTTCATTTATAGCGGTTTCATTTTGTGGTGACAGTATTAAACCGTTGTTAGGTACCATGCGGATAAGATGGTGAAATTGACGCTGTATATCACTTAGATCATTAAAAATATCAGCATGGTCAAATTCCATGTTGTTTATCACTAATGTATTCGGTCGATAATGAACGAACTTAGAACGTTTATCGAAAAATGCCGTGTCGTATTCATCAGCTTCAATCACGAAAAAAGGGGCTGAGCCTAAACGCGCAGAACTATCAAAGTTTTGTGGTACACCGCCAATTAGAAACCCCGGTTTCATACCCGCGTACTCTAATATCCAAGTTAGCATAGAACTAGTGGTGGTTTTACCATGTGTACCAGAAACCGCCAATACCCAACGGTCTTTTAACACATTTTCTAATAACCATTGTGGCCCAGAGGTATACGCTATTTTTCGGTCTAGAACATATTCAACCATAGGGTTGCCACGTGTCATGGCATTACCGACAATAACTAAGTCAGGCTCATCTTCTAAATGCTCTATTAAATAACCTTGTTTTAACTCAATACCTAACTGTTCGAGTTGCGTACTCATCGGAGGGTAAACATTGGCATCACAGCCCGAAACACGAAATCCCATTTGCTTTGCAATTGCCGCGATTCCACCCATAAAGGTGCCACAAATGCCTAATATATGAAGGTGCATAAAAGCCTTAATTGATCCGGATAGCAAACCTGTATATTTTTATTTTGGTAATAAAATAAATAACTGCTTTTGCTATAATCGCTCTTGCACTCAGTACACAGGCAAGAACTTCGTTAAATTTATTTGGCGTTCAATATACCTTAATCGAGTAAAAATACATATTGCAAAATCAAGGATTTTTGCTCACTATCAATGCGATTAGCGTTCGCACTACAGAAGGGATTTCATGACTAAGGCAAATCTAAAAAATATTAATGTTTATCCATTAAAATCAGCCGCTGGTATCGAGTTATCGTCAAGTTGGCTTGAAGAGCTTGGTTTGACCTTCGACCGTCGATTTGTCGTTGCCAGCCCGGAAGGTGAGTTTTTTACCGCCCGTACCGAGCCAAGTTTATGCCTTATTCAAGCAAATTTAACGGCCTCAGGTTTGATACTAACGGCACCCGACATGCCAGCCTTAACCCTTGATTACCAAAAATTAACGAACAACTACACCAATGTTCGTGTTTGGAAAGACAACATTAACGCACAGCAATGCAGCTCTAATATAAATTCATGGTTCACACAATATTTGCAAAAACCGAGTCAGCTATTATTTTTTGGTAGGGATTCTCAACGCTTTGTTAAAAACCGAAACACGCAAGTAGGTTTTGCTGACGGCTATCCGCTTTTATTAATTTCTCAGGCTTCCTTGGAGCAGCTTAACACTCAAATAAAAACCGATGAAACCACTATAGCAATGGCACAATTTAGGCCAAACATTGTTGTTGATGGTTGCGATGCCTTTGCAGAGGACTCATGGCAACACATTCGTATAGGCGAAGTAGAATTTGAAATCACTAAACCTTGTACACGCTGCATTTTCACAACTATTGATCCCCTCACTGGTGAAAAGCATCGCCAACAAGAACCATTAAAAACCTTAAAAAGTTATCGCCAACTCGAAAATGGTGACGTTATTTTCGGACAAAACTTGGTGCCGTTGAATCAAGGACAAATTAAGCAAGGTGACAGTATTGAAGTTTTGAAAACACAATCTCCGCCGGTACTTAAAGAGCCGTTTACCACCAGCAATCAAAGAAAGACTGCTGAAAACAACGAACAGACTGCGTCAACAATTCCAAAAACTAAAACGCCTAGCATTTATTTTAATAGTTTCAATAAAACCGTTAAAGGCAATAATCAGCAAAGTTTATTAGAACAAGGTGAAGATGCGGGCCTGCTGTTACCTTATTCTTGTCGTGCAGGTATGTGTGGCCGATGTAAAGCACAGTTAATCTCAGGTGAGGTTAGCCAACATTGCCAAGATGGTTTATCTGATGATGAACAAAACCAAGGCTATATTTTGAGCTGCAGCAGCACACCATTAACCGACGTAGTAATTGAACATCCAGCAAGAAAACGCCGAGCCGACAGTCAAAATTAAGTGATTAATTAGGAAAACCATGAAGTTAAATTGTGATTTAGGTGAGTTTAAAGAAAATAATGACGCAGAGATAATGCCGTATATTGATATGGCCAATATCGCCTGCGGCTTTCACGGTTCAGACCCCTTAACGATTAAGAAAACTATTCAGTTAGCCGCCAAACATAATGTCATAATAGGTGCGCACCCTAGTTACCCTGATATTGAGAACTTTGGTCGTCAATCAATGACTCTTGCTGATGACGAGTTAATTGCAATAATTCAATATCAAATAGGGGCGTTACAATCGTTATGCCATGCTGAGAACACCCACGTTACCTATGTAAAGCCTCACGGTGCCCTTTATAACGATATGATGAAAGATGAGCAGATATTTACCCTTATTTGTCGCGCTATTTCACAACTTAATAGAAACAGTAGCCAACCTCTTACATTAATGATCCAAGCACTGAAAAATACCACAGCATTTGAGCAAATAGCTAAAGTACATTCCATTGAACTTTTATTTGAAGCGTTCGCTGATCGTGCCTATCAAGATAATGGTTTACTAGTGCCGCGCAGTGAAGCTGGTGCTGTGCTTAGCAATAACGAAGTAGTAATTCAGCGCTGTAAATCTCTCATCAATAAGCAGCCGCTATTAAGTATTAACCAAAAACCTATCGGGTTTCATCTTGATGCCTTATGTGTTCATGGCGATACACCCAATGCTTTAGCTATGCTAAAAGCTTTACGTGCCACCTTAAATGCTTAATACGGCCATTGACACTATGGCAAATATAGAAAGCAAGTTATCACAACTTCCCTTCAGCATCGAAATAGTTGCAGAAAATGCGCTGCTGTTAAATTGGCCACAAGAAATTGCTATTACTCAACATAACCAAATTATTGCGTTGCAAACCTTGCTTAATAAGCAGCTCCCAAATTTGATTATTGATACTATTGCCAGTTATTACAGCTTAATGATTTATTACGACTTCAACATTGTTAACACTGAGCAAATTATTAGGCAAATCGGTGAATTATTTTCTACCAACACTCAACACGGTAATTTAGAAAATAAGCAAAATTCAACAGATATTATTGAAATTCCCGTTTACTATGATCATGAGCACATATGGGATTTACACTCTGTTGCCAAGCAATGCCAAATGACTGCTAACGAAGTTATCAAACTACATAGCTCCACAACTTATCGCAGCTATGCTTTAGGCTTTACGCCAGGATTTTGTTATTTAGCCAGCTTGCCGAAAACATTACAGCTGGCAAGAAAATCATCTCCTCGCACTAAAGTGCCAAAAGGTGCCGTAGCGATTGCCGAGCAACAAACAGCTATTTATCCTAATGAAAGCCCCGGTGGTTGGCATATTATCGGGCAAACCCCACTACCTATGTACCAAGCCTTGTCTAACAAATTCACGCCAACAATCGCTATCGGACAAAGCGTGCGCTTCAATGCTATATCTAAAGCAGAGTTTTTGGCTTTTAATGAAGGCAAAACACAATGACGACAAACTACCTAGAGGTTGTTGCGATAAATAGCCATGCCAGTATTCAAGATTTAGGACGAGTTCATAGTCAACATATAGGCTTCAGTGCCAGTGGTGCGGCCGACGAATATGCTTTTCTATCAGCAAACAAGCTTATTGCTGAACATCGACACTCATTAAACCCAAAAAAGTCACAACTCAATTGCGCCGCTATTGAAATAACCTTAGGGCAAATTAGCTTTCAAGCCCACGGCGATTGCCTAATAGCGATCACAGGGGCTGACTGCCAAGCTAAAATCAACAACCAAGCAGTAAGCAATTGGCAATGCTTGCAACTTAGCGCGGGTGATATTATTGAGTTTTCCATGCCAAAAGCGGGCTTACATTGTTATTTAGCGATTGCTGGCGGGGTTCAGTTACAAGAGTATCAACAACCATGGTTAGGCAGTTTTTCACAAACGACAAATGAGGTAGCGCTAGGCTTTTCTGGCAAGCCATTAACAAAAGCAAGTAAAGTTTATTTCAAGCCAGCCGCGTTCATAACTTCAGAATTAACTAACGCTGCAACATCGGTTATTCCAAACTCACAGATGAGTAAGCCAATACCGCAGCAATTTTACGCTACACAAACATTAACCCTACGTTTTATTGCTAGCCCCTTGTTTTTAAAAATGACAGCAGCCATGCAAAAGCAATGGTTATCAAGCAGCTATAGTATTTCAGCCGATAGTAACCGTATGGGCTACCGTCTACATTTACAAAATCCCGATAATACTTCAACTAACAAGCCAATTCTTTCCGATGTTCTACGCGCAAGTTGCTGCCTATCAAAGCCTGTATGCTATGGCATGATCCAGCTGCCTGCTAATGAAGAGCCAATTATTTTAATGAAAGAACGACAAACCATGGGCGGCTACCCTGTATTAGGTACTGTAATGACAACTGACTTATTTCGTTTAAGTCAAATGCGCCCCGGAGCCAAAGTAAACTTTAGTATCATTAACGTCCAACAAGCACAGCAGCAGTTACGAGCTTTTTATCAAAGGTTTTCATAAACTCTTTTCACCTCCATTGAGAAGAATTGGTCTATTGAACAGCCAATAATTAACTTAATATTCACACAATTCACCAAGTTTACTTTGTAAGCTTTACGGTTAGTTCCTCAAAAAAGCACCTATTTATTGTTCCAGATCAGATTTGCGACGTTATTCAGCGTTTTTTCGCTTTTTATCGTTCTCATTCGACAAGAGTAGTGCTAATTTTAGCGCATTGAAAAGTTACTCGTTTTTTGAGCAATTAAAACTTACTGCATTCGAGACATAATTTATTAGGAATAGGGTAAGTAAAAAGCAAAAATGAGATATAACGATTTGTAATTAAATTAAATTTTGTTTGTTTTGACAAATAACAATGATTAAAAAAATGCCTTAAACAAGCTGGAATTTTGACTAACTTATTACTACGGTTGATTAAAAAATAAACTCTCTCAAGTTTAAACATTAAGGTTTGATATTATGAAAACTAACATAAAATACACTTCTCTAGCTTTACTCTCAGCTTCAATTTTAGCTGCTCCATTAGCATTCGCTGAAGAAACATCAGTAGCTTCAGGCGTTAAAAAAGCACTTTCTGACAGCACAGTTAAGCTTAACTTCCGCGCTCGTTATGAAGGTGTTGATGAAGACAACGATTTAGATAATGCCAGCGCATTAACATTAAAAAGCCGAATAACAGTAAATACTGGTAGCTTTGAAGGTTTTTCAGCTGGTTTAGAAGTTGACAACGTGACAGACATTATCGACAACTACAACAGCACAACAAATGGTGAAACTGAATATTCGAAAGTTGTTGATCCAACAGGTACTGATGTGAACCAATTTTTCTTGAAATACAGCACTGACAACTTTTCAGCAACAGCTGGTCGTCAACGTATTTTACACAGCAACCAACGTTTTGTTGGTGGTGTAGGCTGGAGACAAAACGAGCAAACTTACGACGGTTACCGTTTCCAAGTAAATCCAGCGAAAGGTTTTTCTGTTGATTACAGCTACGTTTACAATGTAAACCGTATTTTTGGCCCAGACAGCCCAGCATCAGATTTACATGGTCAATTCCATTTGTTAAATACTGGTTACAAAATTAATAAAGATCACAAGATTAATGCTTATGCATACTTACTTGATTTTGATACTGCAGCTGGCTTATCTACCGATACATACGGTATGAGCTACAACGGCAAATTTGGTCCAGTTATGGTAAATGCTGCTTATGCAACACAAAGTGAAGCTGGTGATAATACTAATGATTTCAGTGCTGATTACTACAATGTTGAATTAGGCACAAAAGTTAGCTCAGTAACCTTATTAGCGGGTATTGAATCTTTAGGTAGCGATAATGGTGTGGGTTTCTCAACTCCTTTGGCTACTTTACATAAGTTCCAAGGTTTTGCTGACAAATTCTTAGGCACACCAGGTGAAGGCGTTGAAGACATCTACTTTACTGCTAAAACTAAAGTAAATGGAATTAAACTTTCAGCTACATACCACGACTTATCTTCAGACGTTGATGGTATTGATTATGGTTCAGAAATTGACGTTGCTGCAGCTTATGCGTTTAACAAAAACTATAGTGTATTAGTTAAACTTGCTAGCTACAGCGCTGACGATGTAGGTACTGATACTGATAAACTTTGGGTACAAGTTACCGCTAAATTCTAGATAGAGCGCAAGCTAAAAAGTTATCATCAATAAATATTAAAGGGCTTAAACTAACGTTTAAGCCCTTTTTTATATACTGGACGTATAAGAGCGTGTATGTACAAAATGTACTATATGCCACGATCACATGGATAAGAAACAGTAGCGATACCTGTTAAATTTCAACCTCAAGTTTGTTAAGACCAAGTCTAGGGGTAGAATGGCTATAAATAAAAGATTAGAATAGCGCCCGCTTTTTCATTCTAGCTTAATGCAGGTACTTTTTTGTTATTAATGATCGACAACTACGACTCTTTTACCTTTAACTTAGTGCATTATTTTCAAGCACTCGGGCAAGAAGTTATGGTTGTTAGAAATGATGAAATTACCTTAGAAAATATCGCCGAACTTGCGCCGAAAATTATTGTTATCTCTCCTGGGCCATGTGATCCTGATGCTGCCGGTATTTCCTTGGCAATTATTGACAGGTTTAAAGGTATAACTCCTATTTTAGGGGTTTGTCTTGGCCATCAATGCATTGCACAACATTTTGGCGCCGACGTTATTAAAGCCGATAAAGTCATGCACGGTAAAACGAGCGCTATTAGCCACAACGGCCAAGGATTATTCGCCTCACTGCCGCAACCTTTAACCGTTACTCGCTATCATTCATTAGTGGTTGATAAACAAACACTACCAGATGAACTTGAAGTAACCGCCTGGTTAGGCAACGAGCAACAATTAGAGATTATGGCGCTACAACATAAAACCTTAGCCATTGCCAGTGTGCAATTTCATCCAGAGTCAGTACTCACTGAACAAGGCCATCAATTGTTGCAAAATTTTATTGATCAATACTGCAATCAAATAGATGATAATATTAATGAAACAAGCTAATTAGTCGATAACCTAACTAGTCAGTATACAATAGCAAACCTATAATTAAGTTCTGATGCAAATATTTGAAGATAATAAACTCGTTGCTCCAATATACAGTCGCGCTATAAGCCTTGCGATTAGTAAAGACTTTGCCCAACTAAAAAACGGCAAAGTGCGAGTTGCTAAGCATCAAGACAGCGAGCAACTCAACCGTCGCCGTGAATTATTGGCCGTTGAAGAAGAAGCTAAAAAAAATAAAATCATCCAAGAACATGGCCAAGAACACTTTAAAGCACAAGTAATGAGCAAGTTCTTCAGCCAAGTTTCAACGCAAGTTAATAAAGAGTTTGATAACAAAGAACATCTTTACAGCAATATATTAAAAATAGAAGACGCCGCGCCTTCTATCATGGAGATACTGGCAGTTAAAGCCGCCTCCATTAACCGCATTACTCCGCTTGCTAAAGCATTACCTTGGCTATGTACAGAATTAATAAATTTAGTTAATAAGCCGCAATATCGGAAGCGTTCAGACATCCAAGTTACTGAGCCAAATCTCGCATTAAGCTATGTTGGCCTTGATAACCTTAAGCTTGTGATGCCAACGTTTATGCTTAAACATTGGCTACCAATTAGCACTGCACCATACCCGTTAATGAAAAGAAAGCTTTGGAATGATAGCTTATCAATCGCTTTGGCGTCGCAACGTTTAGCGAAAGAGCAAGGACTAGATGAATTTACTGCATTTACTGCTGGCATGTTGAGTAACCTAGGTTTACTTGCTGTTACTCGTGGTTTTTTAAACACTTATAATGAGTTATATAATGAAGAACTGCGTAGTGCATATGAAAATAAAGATAAAAGGCTGCATGACGTACTCGTTGAACTTGATGTTTCACCTGACTTACTGCTTGAGCAACTTATGCAACGAAGCAGCAAAGTAGCGGCTGACATGGTTGAACTCATGCGCTTTGATCGTTTACAAATCACTGAAGCCTTATTTGACCTAGCCTATGCTATTAATATTAACCATATGTGCCCTATCGCAAAGTTAGTCACAAAAGCCAAGGCTTATATTGCTTTTAGAAGTTTAGCGAAAGAAGATTTAATTACCTCAGAGGAAGCGAAAATATTGCTTACCGCCGGGCAACTAAGCACTAATGATATAGCTTTATTGAAGAAAAGCGATATTGACCATATTAAATTAAATTTTAATTAAAATTATTTTTGATTAATTATGAAACTTAAACTCGATTAGAGATCTTGCCAGCCGACATAAGGCGCTAGTTACTGACTTCAGCTTAGTAAAAACCGACCAAACATAGTTATGCACTAATATTGAATAAAAACGGCCAAGCCTTTATTTTATAAGGGGTACAGCGCCACGAAGCAAGACAATGCTGCTTTTTTCTGTCATAATCCCTGTCTATTTTTTGATTAGTGCTACCTTTTAAGCGGTAATACTGATTAATTCATTTAATTTTGTTCACTATGTTTGTTCAAAATTAATATACATATATTGATTACAATATCCTAATTATGAGAGGAGTTTACAATGTCTAACCACTTCCCGGTAAATCGTGAATTATTTGATGATGTTATGGTACCTAACTATGCACCATCGGCTGTTATCCCTGTTCGTGGACAAGGTTCTCGTGTTTGGGATCAACAAGATCGCGAATTTATCGATTTTGCTGGCGGCATTGCGGTTAACTGTTTAGGACATTGTCATCCTGCATTAGTTGGCGCACTAACCGAGCAAGCAAATAAAATCTGGCACTTATCAAACGTTATGACTAACGAGCCAGCTTTACGTTTAGCTAAAAAGTTAACTGACAGCACATTTGCTGATCAAGTTTATTTCGCCAACTCAGGTGCTGAGTCAAACGAAGCAGCTTTAAAATTAGCACGCCGCTGGGCATTAGATAACCACGGTGCTGATAAATCTCAAATCATCGCTTTTAAACAAGGTTTCCACGGCCGTACATTTTTCACTGTAACGGTAGGCGGCCAAGCAGCTTACTCTGATGGTTTTGGTCCTAAGCCTGGCGATATCGTACATGCTGAATACAACAACCTTGAAAGTGTTAAAGCACTTATTTCTGATAAAACATGTGCTGTAGTAATGGAACCATTACAAGGTGAAGGTGGTATTGTTTCACCAACAGATGAATTTGCTCAAGGTGTTCGCGAACTTTGTAACGAACATAACGCACTATTAATTTTTGATGAAGTACAAACTGGTGTTGGTCGTTTAGGTGAGTTATACGCATACATAGGCTTAAATATTACTCCTGACATTTTAACCACAGCTAAAGCTCTTGGTGGCGGTTTCCCTATTGGTGCAATGATCACCACTAAAGAGATTGCTAAGCACCTTAAAATTGGTACACACGGCAGTACTTACGGTGGTAACCCATTAGCGTGTGCTGTTGCAGAAGCTGCATTTGATACCGTTAACACTTCAGAAGTATTAGACGGCGTAAAAGCTAAAGCGCAACTTTACATTGACGGTTTAAATGCAATCAATGCTAAGTACAACGTATTTAGTGAAATTCGTGGTAAAGGTTTATTAATTGGTGCGGTATTAACTGAAGCATATCAAGGAAAAGCAAAAGACTTTTTAAATGCTGCTATGGCTGAAGGTGTAATGACCTTAGTTGCTGGCGCTAACATCGTTCGTTTTGCACCTTCTTTAGTTATTCCAAACGAAGATATCGCAGAAGGTTTAGCACGCTTTGAAAAAGCAGTAGCTAAACTAGCTAAGTAAAATACCTATTATTAAATTAGCTACATATCATAGTTTATGGGTATGTAGCTGTCTCATTGAGAGTTTTCTATGATTATTATACGCCCTATACAAAATAGTGATTATGATGCATTACATCGTATTGCTGTTGAGTCAGGACACGGTTTTACATCACTGCCGGTCAACGAAGAATTATTGAGAAAGCGTATTTCTCACGCTGAAGTATCTTTTGACAGCAACGTAACAGAGCCAGGTAATGAAGGTTACTTGTTCGTTATGGAAGATACCGAAACAGGTAAAGTTGTTGGTACAAGTGGTATTGAGGCTGCCGTTGGTCTAGACGACGCATTTTATCATTACCATTTAGGTAAGGTTGTGCATAGCTCTCGTGAGCTTAATATTTATAATACCGTCGAAACATTATCTTTATGTAACGACTACACTGGCGCATCAGAAATTTGCACGTTGTTTTTAAGCGAAAGTCACCGTAAAAATAGTAACGGGCGATTCTTATCGCGTTTTCGTTTCTTATTTATGGCAGAACACACAGAACGTTTTTCTGAAACTGTAATTGCTGAAATGCGTGGTGTTTCAGACGAAGATGGTTCATCACCATTTTGGAAATGGTTGGAAGAGCATTTTTTCTCATTAGACTTTCCAACTGCTGACTATTTAACTGGTATCGGTAAGAAAGTATTTATTGCTGAGTTAATGCCAAAATACCCGATTTACGTTAATTTATTGAGTCCTGAAGCACAAAAAGTTATCAACAAAGTACACCCTAAAACAGTACCAGCATTGCGATTACTTGAAGCTGAGGGTTTCTCTCGTCGCGGTTATGTTGACATTTTTGATGGTGGTCCAACGGTTGAAACACAAACCGCATTGGTGAAAACGGTTCGTCAAAGTCAAAAATGCCAAGTATTAATTGGCGACGTTGATAGCGACAATAAATATATTATTTGTAATAGCAAAGTAGCAGATTTTAGAGCGACTCAAGCACCGGTTTTATTACGTGAAACAGCTAACCAAGTTGTTTTAACGCAAGCGGTTGCTGATGCGTTAATGGTTAGTGAAGGTGACTGGGTGCGCCTAGTTTCTAACTAATCAAAATTTCAATTAATTACTATACTCATTTGCGATAAACACGCAGAGGAATAAAGAATGTCACACAATATACAGTTAATAAACGGTCAATGGATTGCTGGTTTAGGTCATGAAATATTTTCAAAAAATCCAGCTAAAAATGAAGTGATTTGGCAGGGCAATACTGCATCACCAGCACAAGTTGAAGAAGCAGTAAGTGCTGCACGCACCGCTTTTGAAACATGGTCTAATATGCCAATTGAAGAGCGTATTGCCATTACCGTGAAATTTTCTGAATTATTAGCAGAAAACAAAGAAGCTTTGGCAACCACCATTGCACGTGAAACCGGTAAACCACTTTGGGAAACTCGTACTGAAGTTGGTGCTATGGTAGGTAAAATTGCGATCTCTGTACGTGCAAATGAAGAACGTACCGGTACCGTTGAAAACCCAATGCCTGGCGCTAAAGCTTTTATTCGTCATAAGCCACATGGCGTTGTTGCTGTATACGGTCCTTATAACTTCCCTGGCCACTTACCTAATGGCCATATTGTACCGGCACTTATCGCAGGTAATACGGTAGTGTTTAAGCCAAGTGAATTAACCCCTATGGTTGCTGAAGAAACCTTAAAACTATGGTTACAAGCAGGCTTACCAGCTGGTGTAATTAATATGGTGCAAGGTGAAGTTGAAACAGGTAAAGCATTAGCAAGTCATCCACAAATTGACGGTTTATTCTTTACAGGTAGTTCAACTACAGGTCACTTTTTACACGAGCAATTTGGCGGCCAACCTGGCAAAATTTTAGCGCTTGAAATGGGCGGTAATAACCCACTCGTAGTTAAAGATGTTACTGACATCGATGCTGTAGTTCATGACATTCTACAATCAGCATTCATCACGACAGGCCAACGTTGTACTTGTTCACGCCGATTATTCATTGAAGCTGGCGCACAAGGCGATGCTATTTTAGCTAAGTTAGTTGCCAGCACTGAAGCGATTAAAATTGGTTACTTTGATGATGAAGAACAACCGTTTATTGGCTCAATGATTTCTGAAAAAGCGGCTCTAGGTTTAGTTGCAGCTCAACAGCAGTTATTTGACCTTGGTGGCGAGTCTATCGTTATGATGAAGCACCTTGAAGTAGGTACGGGCTTTATCTCTCCAGGTATTGTTGATGTAACTAACATCACTGATATGCCAGATGATGAGCATTTCGGACCATTATTAAAAGTTTACCGTTACACTGATTTTGATACAGCAATCGACGAAGCTAATAACACTTCATTTGGTTTATCTGCTGGTTTATTAAGTGATAGCGAAGAATTATATAACCATTTCTTCCGTCGCATTCGTGCTGGCATCGTAAACTGGAACAAGCCGATTACTGGTGCAAGTAGTGCTGCACCTTTCGGTGGTATTGGCGCTAGTGGTAACCACAGAGCAAGTGCATTTTATGCTGCTGACTACTGTGCATACCCTGTAGCATCAGTTGAAGCTGAAAAAGTGGCGTTGCCTGCAACCTTAAGCCCAGGCTTAGCTATTAAATAAGCAGTATTATTTATTAGCATGAAGTTTCATTGTCCAATTAAAAAAGCTGGGATACGTCCCAGCTTTTTCAAGAATATCGATCAAATATAGCCATCGTTCTGAATGGTTATCGAACACGCTTGTCTTAAATATTTATTGAGTTTTTATCTACTCTGAATATCCAGTTAAATAGCTTTTGTATGCCATTCAATCGACATGAATTATCGAAGAATTTTATTTTAAGCATATAGGAATTTAACATGACCCCAGTTAAAAATTTATTTAACAACATTTGGCAGAATTATTTAGAAGTTACCCCTTCTGCAGATAAAGTGCATCGACTATTAGGTACTGGTAACGACTTAATTAACGATCACGTTGCATACCGCACATTTAACATTGCTAAAGTTAATATCGAAAAAATTTCAGCTCATTTACTTAATCTTGGCTACAAAGAATGTGGCGAATACCATTTTGAAGCTAAAAAATTGTACGCTAAGCACTTTGAACACGAAGACACTAACTTACCAAAAGTATTTATTAGTGAACTATTAGTTGAAGAGTTTTCACCACGCGTACAAGAGATTATTGAAAAGATGGTGGCAAATATCAACGAAAGCGATATAAATGTTGAGAGCTTTTTATACTCAGGTACACACTGGCAAGTAAGCCATCAAGAATACTTAGACCTTTTAGCAGAAAGTGAATATGCTGCTTGGGTTGCTGCTTGGGGTTACCGTGCCAACCATTTCACGGTTAGCATTAACCACTTAGAAAACTACGACTCAATTGAGTCAGTAAACGACGCAGTTAAAGCTGGTGGTTTCACTCTTAATAGCGCTGGCGGCGAAATCAAGGGCGATGAAGAAGTAAAACTTGAGCAATCGTCAACAATGGCTGACCACGTACTAGTTGAGTTCTCAGACAAAACCGTTGCTATCCCTAGCTGCTTCTATGAGTTTGCTAAACGATATCCAATGGATAACGGCGAACTTTATACAGGCTTTGTTGCAGCATCTGCTGATAAAATATTTGAAAGCACTAACGCAGCCGCTTAACCTCAATTTTGCCTCAAAGCACCTATACCATGCAGTTATAGGTGCTTATACCCTCTTCATTAATCGCTATTTAATTCCTTACAGCATTAAAATTTTATACCTTAACAAAAGTCACAGTTGCTTACTTGATCCCCACCTTCAATAAAAGGTACAGTAGTACAACAAGTTAAATTAATAGTTGTTTGATATGGTTACCGATACTGAAGGTTATATTCATATTATTGAATACTTAACTGAGCACTTAGAGTTGTTTGAAAACTCTGCTAACACCTCACAAAATAGCACCGTACTTGAGGTAATTGAAGAAGAAATGAGTACGCAAATTATTTCTTTGTGTAATCAAAACGAAGCACTAACATTTAACCAACGCAATACTATTATTCGTGAAATTGACGCGATTGTTTATGACTTACAAGAAATTCTTTCCGGTGTAGTCAATAATGCAGTAACCGAGCAGCAATTAAGCTTTATTAAAGAGTTTTCTTTATTAATTAAAAACTTATTCGACACTGAAATTCATAGCAAATTCTTGTTATAGTGTTAAGTATTCGTATCCATCTTAAATGCTGAAAACCAGCGAAAAAAACTATCGTTAGTTTTAGAGGCATTATTTTCATCTATTAAACACAAGTGACCCCATGTTAACTGACACACCACATCACCATCTATGTACAGTAACGCTATTAGGTAATTTAGTGAAAAAACCAGATATTCGTTACAAAGCAAATCCTGTGGTTGCCGTTGCGGAGTTAACATTAGCAACACATAGCCGCTGGTTTGATAAAGCCAGTAAAAAGTTTAAAGAGTGGACTAGTTACCACACGGTTAAAGTCATTGGTGGTATTGTTGAGCAAGCACTTATTCATGCCGACAAAGGTGATATTATTTTATTGCAAGGTTACTTAATCAATAGCAAACAAAACAACCGTGAAATTATTCATGCAACCTATGCTCAAACCTACCCTAAAGGTTATGCACAATCAGTAAATCAAATTCATTGTAGTGCAACAATTTGCTCAGATATTAAGGTAGTTACTACTGAAAGTAATAAAGAGCTTGTCGAGCTCATTGTTGAATGTCAACAGAGTGTTTTTTCAACCTTGAGCCAACAAGAGCATACCTTTTCAGTGCAGCGGCCAGTACACATTTGGGGCAAACAAGCACTCTATATTGCGGAGCATGGTCAAAGAAATGATCAAATAATGGTTGACGGAAAATTAAGCTATCTGAATAATAAGAATAAAAGTCAATTTATCGAGGCTCAACAAGCGATTTTGCTTAACAAGCACTAGTTGTTCACAAGCCTATATTTTCAATAGGAACACAGCAGTTTTATGGATAAATCTAGCTGGCTTAGCCGCTGTAGTTTAAGCTTTATAAACCTAACATTGATATTATTCAGTGTTAACTTACACGCTTTTCAGCAAACGACTAATGATCTGACTTTATCTGCACTTGCTGATCTTTCAACGATTACGTTAAATAATGATAAGTGGCAAAGCGTATTGCCAGTGATAGGCAGTAATTCGGAATATTTTCTTGCCAGCAAAAATGGCAAGGTTTATCTACTAAACAACGAGAAAGCGACAACAACAGCCATATTAGACCTTACGAGGCATTTCAATAACAAAACAATTCATGGTTTAACGGCCATAGCAATAGATCCAAGCTTTGCTTATCGTGATCGTAACGGATATAACACCTTTTATACTGCCCATATTGAAGAAACAACGTCATCTAACAAGACTTCCAACAATAAACTCGATATTAGTGCAGGTAGTAATTCAACCCGTAATGCCGACAGTTATACAGATAAAAACCTTCCTTATGATACTGTAATAACCCGCTGGCAATTAAGCAGTTCACAGCATCAACCTTCAACTGTTTCTCAATTTCATGAAGTGCTGCGCATTCCTATTCAAAAAACCAATGAAGCCATTCGCCAGCTATCTTTCAACCCTTACACTGAATCATGGCATGAAGATTTTGGTTTACTTTATGTACTATTAAGTAAAACTGATAATGAAGAAATGTCAGAAAAAGCATTATATTCCGGCACTGTTTTACGCATCAAGCCTGAGCGCTTTGGTCTGCAAAGTTACACTATTCCGCTAAATAATCCCTTTATGAGAAATGCAGATATTCGTAACGAAATAGTGATTATGACAGGTGCAAATATTATCAATTTTGATTGGCTTAAAAATGGCAAAACAAGATTACTACTGCAATTAAATAGCGTAGAACAAAATACTCTTATTCAAGCCAAATTAGGGGATGATTTTCGCAAAAATTTACCGCCTGTATCTGAACAAGCAAAGATCACAAAACAGGCTAGCGATACGAGTAACAAAGTCATTCTCTATCAAGGCCGAGAGCTAAAAAACTTATGGGGCAAAGTATTACAGCTTAAGTATGTCGAGAGAAATTGGCAATTACAGGCACTTTCGCTTACACCAAAGCCATCTTTTTCGGTCACCGCAAACTTTGCTAATTTGGCACAAAGTAATGGCGAAAAACTAAGTCTTCACCGACACAGTAATAATGAATTATTAATTCTAGCTCATAATAAGCAGCTACTATATAGCATATCGGCCGCACCAGAAGAAATAGTGCCAACAACCATAACTGAGCAAACACCAGCAAGTAACAAGGGAAATAGCCACCTTTTACTCATTTTACTGATCATTTTCGCCAGCCTTGCTAGCTACCTTTGGTATGTTAAATTTCGCGCCGGTAAAAAGCAGCATTTTCTGCATTCACAATGGGCTAATTTTGACGTAAACACCGCCACACAATCACTGTCTTTATATAAGCGCCATGAAAAAAGCGTTGGGCAAATTGTTAATATATCAACATTAAAAACTAGCGAAATTTTACTCAATGACGAAGTCATTTCAATTATTAGTGCTGATCCTCAGCAAGGGTTCTCGAATTCACTTGAAGAACAAGTACTAAATTACTTTGCCAAAGAACACAGGCTAAAAATGGTCAATGATAAGCAGCGAAAAATACAGCTACGCTTAACAGATACTACTGAGGCAAGCTATATGTTTTGTCTGTACTATCGTGTCGGTAATATTCGCCATACAAAGCTTAAATATCACAAGGTACTGGACAAGGTTATTGACTGGAATTGGTTATTTTCACAATTTATTAATGCTGAACATACCAGTAAACGAAAAATTAGAGTAAAAATTAAAGCTAAGGTTAAGCTTAACTCCTCTCAAAATACAGCTGAGCTAAATCAACAAGCAGGGTCTCAACCCCCAATAAATCAGAGTCAAGAAAGTAATACGCCAATTAAGCCACTAAAACAAAGTTCAACAACTGAAGACGATATAGCAATTAATCAGGACACAGAACTTGTTACAGCACTAGACAAACTTGTTGCGATGAAAAAACAGGGGTTTTTAAGCGAAGATGAATTTAATATCGCTAAAACTAAAATTATTAACGATTTCATAAAATAATAAAGCTAATTAATAATGGCTTTCCAAAGCCCAATTAATATCAACAAATAACAGTACTTGTTTTTCCAGTAAAAGCGCCGCAAAATAGCGTTTTTTCGTTTAGGCGCAGTATTAATAAGCCATGTGGTCGAAATTAGTTGTAGCTTTATGCTTTTTTTCTTATCAGCTTAGTGCTGCTGATTACGGCAATGTCGTTGTTAGCCGCGTCACTAGTGTATACGACGGCGATACGTTTCGTGTTGATATAGACCAATGGCCTGCCTTAATAGGTAAGAATGCCCCCATACGCATTAATAATATCGACACGCCAGAGCTCAGAGCAAAATGCCCCGCAGAAAAACAGCTAGCCTTAGCAGCAAAGAGTTTCACTAAAAACAAACTCGAGCATGCTAAAAAAATTGAACTAAGGCAGCTTAATCGTGGTAAATACTTTCGCGTTACCGCTGATGTATTTATTGACGGCGAAAATTTAGCTGAAGGTTTACTTGCCGAAGGTTTTGCTAAGGTTTATTCCGCTAAAAGCAAGAAACAAAGCTGGTGTATTCAGCCCAAATAGGAATAAGCTTTCAGCATGTTACTACAAAAATCAGCAACTAAAGTCGCCGTTATCACCAGTATTTTATCTGTTATTTTGGCTATTGTGCTTGCAACGGTACTATTAGGAAGTTATAGCAGCACTATTGAAAACTATTTAAACACGCTGATCCCAAATACTTTATTTGGCGCTTTAACATTACTATTTATACTCACTTTTACCATGGCTGTTGGACTACCACGACAGATAGCAGCACTATCTGCTGGTTATTTATTTGGCGCCGGTTATGGCGTGGTATTAGCCACAGTATCTGCTGTACTAGCCTGCCTGTTAACATTAATCATTGCCCGAAAACTCTTTAATAAAACCATTAAGCAGCATTACCCAAAACCACTTGCAAAGGTGCATCACTTTTTTGCACACGATACTTTTTTAAAAGCGATAATCATTAGAATAGTACCCGCCGGTTCAAACTTTTTAACCAATGTCCTTGCAGGTACGGCGCATTCACCTATTACACCGTATATATTAGGCTCAGCGCTTGGTTTTATACCGCAAATGATAGTTTTTTCCTTGATGGGTGCTGGTTTGAAAGTTAATAGTCAGCAACAGCTTATTCTCAGCATCATCCTATTGGTTATTGCACTTGTGCTAAGTAGCTACTTATACCGTAAAACTAAGCTTAAACTGACATTAAATTAATTATTTAACTTGAGCTCGGATTAAGAGAAACTCTAATTTATTGAAATATAAGTTAAGTTATACCACTTGCTTCTAGCTTGATAGTTTTAGTTAACTCAGGCTGATTCACGCGTCAATAGCTAACCTATTGGAGGTGAATTAAACGCAGAGATAGGTAGAAAATAGCAACTAGAGCAATATTAATTAAGCAGAGTTCAGGTTATTTAAGTAATTTTAAAACAAAAAAAGAGGCCTAGGCCTCTTTTTTATGATACACAGTAGACCTATTTTAATGTCAATAAATGATTAACTAGATTAATGTAATCTTGTTCAAAATTGTTTCGATCTAAACCTTTTGCATCAACACGATATTTACCATTAACAATCACTGCTGGAACACCTGTTAAAGCACCTTTTTTAGCGAAGTAGTTTTGTTGTTTTTTCATAGCTTTTGCTTTACTTACTACACCAAAACTTTTCATTAACTTATCAAATTTTTCGCCATCAGCACCGTTTAAAACAAAAACATTACGGATATCTTTTTCGGAGGTAAATACGGCTCTTTGTACATGAATATAATTAAATAATGCACCAATAACTTTCTTTTCCACACCCATTTGATGAGCAACAACAACGGCTTTACTCAACATTTGCTGTATTTTAGGTGACGCTGCACGTAAGAAATCCACGTGGTTCATTTCAAACTTTGCGCCTTCAGGAAGTGATGTTTTTAATTTCGCCATAAACGGTTCAAACTGAAAACAATGTGGACAATAGAAAGAGAAAAACTCACGAACTTCTGGTTTTTTGGTAATTTCTTCGCTCACTTTAGTGTAATGCTCGCCTTCAGTATAATCCGCTGCAAAAGCCAATACTGGTAATAACATCAAAGCGAATAAGCTCACTAACTTTTTCATAAAAATACAATTCCTAATCATTAATAAAAATATTTAACAGCATATATGCTTGCTATGGCATCAAACTAAGCGGCGGTTGCTGTAAGGCAGACATTTGTTCCTTCAACATTAAAATTTGTTGTTCCCAATATTTCTCGGTATTAAACCATGGGAAATTATGAGGAAAAGCAGGATCTTGCCATCGTTTACATAGCCATGCCATATAATTAACTACCCGCATAGTACGCAATGATTCTATTAAAGGCAATTCATTGCTGTCAAAGCTATGAAACTCATCATAACCCGTCAGTATGGTATCAAGCTGCAATATTTGTTGCTGACGGTCACCACTAAGCATCATCCAAATATCTTGTATTGCTGGCCCCATACGACAGTCATCCAAATCAACGAAATGAGGACCGTCATCTGTCCACAAAATATTTCCAGCATGGCAATCACCATGCAAGCGAATTTGAGATCCCGGCTGATATTGCTCACTTGCAACGGTAATCACTTGTTCTAAAATGGTGAAAAATGGTGTCGTTAAGCTATTTGGGACAAACTTCGCATCTTCAATTGTTTGCTGCGCTTGTTGCAACATTTCTACACTATTGAATGTTGGTCGCTCAATAAAATTTTTCTGGGCTGAAATAGCATGAATACGACCAAGAAAACGCCCCATCCACTCTAGTTGGTCAAGGTTATCAACTTCAAAGATTCGCCCACCTCGACACGGGAATATCGAAAAATGATAGCCTTGATGAGTAAATAATGACTCACCATCAATCTTTATTGGCGCCACAAGTGGCAGTTCATTAGCATCAAGTTCAAATGAAAACGCATGCTCTTCACGAATTTGCGCTTCACTCCACCGCTGTGGACGATAAAATTTAGTTACATACTTCGTTTTATCAACATCATGAAATTGATAAACACGGTTTTCATAGCTATTTAGCGGCAACAAGCCGCTATCAACTGTTAAGCCAGTACTTTCTAAACCATCTAGAATGAGATCTGGTGATAACGAAGAGAAATCAAATACTGACATTAGCGTTTATTAAAAAAGCGGCTTTCATGCTCAAGCATAACTTCTTCCTCATCTGAAACTAATTCAATCACAAAACTTATATCTGTCATATAGCCATCTAATTCATATGGATCAACCGAAAGGCTGATCGGTAGCGTGTAAACCGTGGCTGCTTTAACAAAGATTTCTTGTTCACCATGCCATTTAGTATTTTCTATACCTTTTACCGAAATTCGATAATGATTATCTTTTTGCGATTTATTCAAAATTTTGAGGGTATAAACATTCTCTATTTCACCATTAAAGTTCTCTTTCGCTAACTCGGTTCTATCTCGAATAATATCCATAGAAACCGGTACACGACTCGCCATTTCCATGATCAATAAACTGGTCATTACTACAAGTACAATGGCATAGCCAATTAATTTACCACGAATGAAGTGAACCTTCTTACCTTCTAATTCATGCTCTGTGGTATAACGAATTAAGCCCCTATCATATTTCATACGGTCCATAACACCATCACAGGCATCAACACAGGCACCACAATTTATACATTCGTATTGCAAACCATTACGAATATCAATGCCAGTAGGACAAACCTGAACACATAAATTACAGTCGATACAGTCACCTAATCCCATTTCTTTAGGGTCTTGCTTTCTTGACCTAGGACCGCGATTTTCACCGCGTTTTGTATCGTAAGAAACAGTTAAAGTATCTTTATCAAACATTGCCGATTGAAAGCGCGAATACGGGCACATATGCAAACACATAATTTCACGCATCCAGCCAGCATTGCCATAAGTACAAAAAGCAAAAAACCATACCGTTGCCGCTAAGGTAAATGAGGCATTAAAGGTAAAGAAATCTATAAAAACTTCATGAACAGGTGCGAAATAACCAGCAAACGTTAATGCAGTCAATAATGAAAAGAAGCCCCAGCAGAAATGCTTTAAGGTTTTTCGCCAAAGCTTGTTCACAGATAATGGCTGGCTATCAAGCTTTTTGCGCTGGTTAGCACTACCTTCTATTTTTTCTTCAAACCAAATAAAAATAAAAGTCCAAACGGTTTGAGGGCACAAATAACCACACCATACACGCCCTAAAAAAGTAGTAATAAAGAAAAGTAGAAAGGCGCTAAGAATAAACAACCAAGCCAGTAGTGTAAGATCTTGCGGCCATAACGTTACGCTCCATAACGTAAAGCGTTGCTCGCTAATATCAAATAAAATCGCTTGATGGCCTTCATACTGTAGCCAGGGTAACAATGCGAAAAGCGCCAAAAAGAAAAAATTCATTTTTTGACGTATTTTTTGAAATATTCCTTCTACCTTACGGACATAAATTTGATCACGAGGTTTGTAGGCACCGGTTTTATCTGGTTGATGAATTTCAACATTTTTTACCGGAATCTGACGATGATTTTTACTGTTATTATCGTTTGATTTCAAAGCGGATCCTTTAGTTCGACTCTTGGTTCGACTCTTAGTTCGATAAGGCAGGTTAATTATAACGAATTAGACCTGATTACCTATCAAAAAATAGCAAATTATTGCTTTGTTAGTACAAAATTGATTACCCTAGAACTATTCTCATTATATTTCGTCCAATAAAACAATAATGTTCTGTGTGGTAATAAATTAAATCAGTGTTAACCACTTGTTATTTATCTGCACATATTAATTATAAGGTAGGATATGAAAAAATTATTGATCTTAATCGTGGCTGGTGCTTTATATTTTCATTTTTACCCAAATGAAAAACTCAACACCTGGTTAAGTGAACAAAAAACCATGATTCTCGGTTATTTTTCTGACGCAACCGATACTAAAATAAGATTAAAAGCAGATAAAATATATCAAGACTTATCAAAAGATTTTGCACAATTTACTGCCAAAGAAAAAGAATACGTTGCGGAAATAACCAGTAGTAGAAAAAGTGTGAAGGACTTTTATCAACAATACTGTAATACCAATAAACAAACACCTAAGCTTCATCGAGAGAATTTCGCAAAAGTTTGTCAAGTGATAGGCCAGTACAGTAGTTTGCTATAAATTTTCACTTTTAAATAACTAAAAATGCCGAATAACTAAGCTAACCGCCATAGTTATTCGGCATTATCATTTTTAAACTATCTTTCGGTAGTTTTATGCTGACAGCTTGGCTAATAACTCAGCAAAATCATCAGCGCTTACTTGCTCTAATGCATGCTTACTATCTTGTATTACCCATCGCCCAAAAACCATGACATCTTGGATTAAGTTTTGCTGACTAGCAAAAATAACACTATCAAGTAAATGGTCGTCATCGTGAGCAAATAAACGTAATTGCCTGTCGTCTAGCACTAATAAATCCGCTTGTTTACCAACGACTAATTCACCAGTATTACTATTGGTACTTTGTGCTCCGCCCAATGCCGCCCGTTGCCATAGGTTCAAGCCAACTGATTTTTGCTCGCTATTAGCCAACAATGCTCTTTGTTGCTTACTTAGACGCTGAGCATATTCTAACCAACGTAATTCTTCTATTGGGTTGACAGAAATATGGCTGTCAGAGCCAATAGCAAAGGTGCCATTTTCAAGTAAGAACTCGTCAGTAGGAAAAATACCATCGCCTAAATTAGCTTCAGTTGTCGGGCAAATCCCCGCTATCGCTTGGCTGGAAATTATCCCTTGGCGCTCTTCTTCGTTGATATGCGTGGCGTGAATCAAACACCAATGCTTATCTAAATCAGCGTTATTCAGAAGCCATTGCACAGGACGCTGTCCATAATGCTCGATACAATCATCCACTTCTTTTTGTTGCTCAGCAATATGAATATGTATTGGTGCATTAGCATCAAGCGCTCTAACGTGAGTTACCACTGCTGATAAAGAGTCTTTATCTACAGCACGCAATGAATGCGGCGCAATACCAACATTACTATTGTCATGAGTACTAGCAATTTCAAAGCATTCAGTAATTAGGTGATTAAATTGTTCAACTGAATTGATGAAACGCTTTTGCCCATCATTAGGTGCTTTTGGCCCAAAACCACTAAACCGATACAGTACAGGTAGCAAGGTTAAGCCAATACCTGATTGTTTTGCCGCGCTAAAAATAGCTTGTGCCATTGCCGATAAATGTGGGTAATTGCCACCGTCAATATCATGATGTAAGTAATGAAACTCTGCTACTCGGGTGTAGCCCATTTTCAGCATTTCAATATAAAGTTGTGTTGCGATAACTTGTGCATCTTTAGCCGACAACTGTTCAATAAACTTATACATAATACTGCGCCAAGTCCAAAAACTGTCTTTACCTTCACTGCCTTGTTCGCTAAATCCAGCAAATGCTCGTTGAAAAGCATGAGAATGACAATTAACCATACCTGGGATCACCACGCCTTTTGCTCGCTCTGCGCCAGCAACATAACCTTGGGTAATATCAGTAATAACACCTTGCTCAATAGTTAAGGTTTGCTCTGCTGCCCAACCATCAGCAAGTAAAATTTTATTAGCGAAAAGTTTCATTGCCATTCCTTATTTTCCTGTTGGTGCTAGTGAAAAATCAATTAAAGCCTGTACTAACATCTCTAATTTCCGCTGAACCTGCTTAGCAAACTCTTCATGGTATGTCATTTCCAATTCATGCATGTAGGTTCGCTGTGATAACTCAAGTTGAATGGCGTGAATATTTTTTTCGGGCTGACCATAAGCTCGGGTTATATAGCCACCTTTAAATCGACCATTACAAACCATAGAGTAAGGCGCATAATCAAGGTTTGTGATTGCATCGACTAATGCTGATGAACAACTTTTGCCATCAGAGCTGCCAAAGTTAAAATCAGGTAATTGACCTTCAAAGAAGCGTGGTACAACTGAGCGAATAGAATGTGCTTCAAGTAGTACTGCACGACCAAACTGCTGCTGAATATCTTCTAAAGTAGACGAAAGTGCCTGATGGTAAGGTTGCCAATAGTTAGTCACTCGTTGGCTAACTTGCTCGACAGTTGGCGCGAAATTATCTTGGTATAAAGGTGATAAATCAAATGCTGTAGTTGGGCAAAGCTCGGTACTGTTTGCTCCAGGATACAGGTCAACACCGTCAGGGTCGCGGTTTAAATCAATAACATATCGGCTATATTTAGGAACAAGAATGAACGCGCCAAGTGCCTGAGCAAAAGCATAAAGGCGATCCATATACCAGTCAGTATCTGCTACTTCTCGACCTTTATCTGTCATCACCTTGGCGATATCGGCAGGAATTTCTTCACCATTATGTGGCATACTAATTAATAATGGCACTGTACCTTTGATTAACTGAAAACTTTCTGACATTTGACCCTCTCAAATTGTATATACAACTTCAATAAAGTTAATTTAACACGCCATAATCAGAACATAAAATACTTTTAGCTCCTTTACCGATATTTATTGTTCATCAAAATAATGAAACACCACAATTAAATGTCACTACGTCATTAATTTTACTTATGTCATAACTTCATTACGCTAAAATTTAGCCTGTTGTTACTAAATTTAATCAAGTATGTAAACCAAGCGTAACCAAGACATATTAAATTGCTACCATGGCACAAATAGCCTCGTTAATAAGTGTTTTCAGGATACAATATAGCTTCATATACACTCGCTAAGTTATGAATTTCAAATTCATCATCTAGATTAGAGCGCTCACATCAATGACATGCAAAAAACTACTGCCAATTACTTTTTTTAGATTACTGCTTTTGTGGTTGGCATTTACTTCTTTTACGATACAAGCAACGGTAAAGTTGGAAGCACGCAACACTCAAGCACCAATATTGCGTATAGCATTACCGAACCAAGACGCTATCGAAAATACAGGCAATAAAGAATTACAACGACTAACTCAGTTTTTAAAAGAATATTGGCAAATATGGGCCATTGACCACCAAACTCAAATTGAATTTGTTTTTTTAGCTTCACGTGATATCTATCACGCATTGGCAAACAATAAAATTGATGTAGCGGCAATCGCCGTTTTTGAAGAAAAGCAAGATAACGTGTTATACAGTGCGCCATTTGCTAACTTTCAGCAACGCGTTTTTAGAAGAGTAAACAGTAATAATAATGGCAATGTTCAAATTGGAATTCACAGTGACAACCAACGAACTTTAAATTATTTAAATAAAAACATTGAACGCCACTACTACCCTTCAATTAAGAGCTTAATGAATAACATTTCACAATACGATGTATTGTATTCGGTTGAGCCATGGAACTTGACTAAACATCTTGCGCAAAGAAATTTATTGGGCAATTACTCGGTAAACTTTGACGAATCACCAAAGATTTACTTCCACGCAGTTACCCGTAAAAGTGACCGTGCGTTGTTATATCAAATAAACGAAAACTTGCGAGCGGTTGGTGCCATACAAGCACAGCTATGGCGGAAAAAATATGCCTTTGAAGATAAAGGTACAATTAACATTACTTTAGGTAATTACCTTCAAGACTTATCTGAAAGTGATAAGCAATATTTAATCGACCATAACGAATTGCAATACCCAATTCTTGAGCAAGGTTTTCCACCTTATGTTATTACCAAAAACTTGAATAACATTACAGAGCGCGGCTATGCCATTGACTTAATCGAAATTATTACAGAAAAAACTGGTTTGGTATTTCGCCCACAATATGTTGCCAACTATTTGCAATCAATTGAACGAGTTAAAAATAAGCAAGCCGATATATTTGTTCATATTGAACAAAATACTGATTATGAAAAATTCTTTAATTTTTCTATGCCCTACCTAGAAGCTAACCATAGCGTTATTTACCGTATTAATGACCAAGATAAAATTAACATTGATATTTTAGCCGACAAAACCATTGCCATTGTCGAGCAGCTCGCCTCTGGACGCTATTTACAACAAAAATATCCAGAAGCAAAATTTCAACCCTTCACTAGTATCGACAAAGCCGTTTTAGCAGTAGCAAACAATGAAGTTGACGCATTTATCGGTCAGTCTTTATCTTCTGCATACCTAATAAAAAAAATGCAATTAGCAAGCTTAACCAGTCAGCCATTACCAGAATTTTTGCCTGATGCTAACTTTACCTTCGCTAGCCACAAAGATAACAGTCATTTACTGACCATTATTAATCGTGCTATTAGCGATATTTCTGCAATTCGCTTAGATGATATCTACGTAAAATGGAACAAATCAGCCTTTGTTAACCAACATACTAACCAAGATAAAATTGCCGTAACGTATCAAAATGCGAAATTTTTACTGTTGATAACGGTGCTAATCTTCTTAAGCATCACTTGGTTTAATTATCAACGCCGTCGAGTAAAAAAAGCAGAACAACGCAAAATTGTTCACGCATTATCACTCGCTGAATTAGCGCGAGAAAAAGCAGAACAGTCAGCACAAGAAAAACTTACCTTTTTAGCCCGTATGAGTCACGAAATACGTACACCAATGAATGGTGTTCTAGGGATGGCGGAATCACTATCGTTTACCGACCTTAATAATTCTCAACAAGAATTATTAACTACACTCAAAGGCTCAGCACGTAATTTACTTGCCTTAATTAACGACGTACTCGACTTTTCAAAAATAGAGGCAGGTAAGCTTACCTTGGAATCTGTTGCCGCGAACTTACATTTAATCGCCAAGGATGTTATTAAAAGCATCAGTCATATCTCTGATGAAAATCAAACACCAATAAGCTTAGAGATTGACGAAAGAATTACTCATAGCTATTTCACTGATCCGACACGACTGACACAGATCCTTAATAACTTGCTTAGCAACGCCAAAAAATTTACTCCAAATGGTTATATCAAGCTTGCTATGTACCTATTAGAAGAGACGTCAGTAAATAACAACACTTATCACACCATAAACTTCTCTGTGACTGATAGTGGTATCGGCATAGCAAAAGACAAACAAGCGCTACTTTTCACCCCCTTTATCCAAGCAGATGACGATATTACCCGAAACTTTGGTGGAACTGGTTTAGGGCTCAGCATTTGTCAGGAAATAGCAACCGCTATGGGTAGTAAAATAGAGCTGAAATCAGTGGAAAACGAAGGCAGTACATTTTCATTCAATTTGAAACTTAAGTGTGCACAAGAGCAAGCAATAACAGATAAACGACGTGAAAATACCCGTATGGTTAATGCAGAAGATGATCAGCGTTTTCAAGGTATTCGTGTACTGGTTGCCGAAGACAACTTAGTTAATATTAAGGTATTAAGCGCGCAGTTGGCACGCTTAAATATAGTGGCTGATATAGCTTACGATGGCCAACAAGCTTTAGACATGCACGCTGAACAGCCTTATGACATTATTATTTCCGATTGCCATATGCCAAATATAGACGGCTTTGAGTTAGCTAGCCGCTTAATTGAAATTAAGCACTTAAAACCACTATGGTTAATAGCAGTAACAGCAGATGCATTGAGTGGTGCAGCACAAATGTGCTTAGATGCTGGTTTTGATGACTATATGGCAAAACCTTGCCCTCAAGAGCAAATTACCAACAAACTCAACCACGCTTACCGACAGTTGCAAGCCATGAAAAGTAATAATGCTGTTGAAAATACCTCATCTTCAAGCTATCGCTTATTTGAGCCACAAGCCTTATTGACCACCAACGGTGATGACATTGAGCTAAGTCGAGCAATTGCAACAATTTTCATTACTTCATGGGCCCAAGACAAAAACAACTTCAAGGCGGCGTTGGTGGCATTAGAATATCCAAATATTCAAGCTGTGGTGCACAAAGTTAAAGGTAGCGTACGCTATTTATGTGGTCAAAAACTAGATACCTTAGCCCAAAGCACTGAACTACTTGCGCAGAGCCATGAGCAAAAGCAAATGAATTTGCAAGCGGCTGAGTTAATAATGCAAATAGATCAACTCGTTGATGAAATTCAACATTGGTTAAGTCATCAAAATTAGCTGTTATTATGGTTAGAATAAATTATTTATCTAGCGAGTAAAAACAAAAATTCAATGCGCTTGCTACACTAAAGAATCAAGTTAATTTAATATAAATCTATTTTTTAGATTAATTACATCAATTTAATTAATTTTATTTAAAACAAAAATCACTAGATAATACTCTTATAGCAAAACAGTACAAAGCTAACTGTCATGAAAAATAACCAACGGAGCCATTATGTTAGAAAATAAAGAGCAGCAAAAAGTACCAAATGTTACTTTCACACTACGTGCAAATGATGAGTGGACAACACGCAATAGCGATGAGATTTTCAATAATAAAACTGTGGTAGTTTTTTCTCTACCGGGAGCATTTACTCCTACATGCTCATCTTCGCACTTGCCACGTTATAACGAACTGGCTCCAACACTGTTTAAAAATGGTGTTGACGAAATTATTTGTATGTCGGTAAATGACACCTTTGTTATGAACGCATGGGCGCAAGACCAAGATGCCGACAATATTAGCTTTATCCCTGATGGCAATGGCGAATTTACTGATGCGATGGGAATGTTAGTAGATAAAGCCGATATTGGCTTTGGCAAGCGCAGCTGGCGTTATGCGATGTTGGTTAAGAATGGTGTTATTGAAAAAATGTTTATTGAACCTGATTTACCAGGTGACCCATTTGAAGTGTCAGACGCTGACACCATGTTAAGCCATATAAACCCTGCAGCTTGTCAAACATCTGCAATTACTATATTTAGCAAACCAACTTGCCCTTACTGTAAAAAAGCGAAAGCGTTGCTAACAGAAAAAGGCTTAACCTATGAAGATTTAGAAGTGGGTAAAGACGTAAACCTAACCATGTTCAAAGCAATTACTAACGCTGATACCGTGCCACAAGTATTTATTGATGGTAAGCATATTGGTGGCAGTGAAGACTTAGCAGCATACTTTAGCTAAGCATTAACGAACACAAAAACTATTACTTAATAAAACGGCGCCTTTGCGCCGTTTTTTATGTTCAGGATGAACGGTATGCCATGGTGTCATGGATGACAAAGAATGGCGATGTTTAAAGTGAATGGAATGCCATAGTGCCATGACCGTTCTTAGCCAGCCATGGCTTCACGGCATTAATGCATCCGTGCATGTCGATGGCAAAGAATGACAATATTCACCGCCTCATATTTAATGCTAGAATAGCTAGCAAATATTTTCTTGGTATACATCATGGACAACCAGCCATATAACCCTTTACACGGTATTACCTTAAAAACTATCGTGACTCAGCTAGTTGAGCATTTTGGTTTTGCCCATCTAGGTAAACAAATTAACATTCGTTGCTTTACCGACAACCCAAGTATCAATTCCACTTTAAAGTTTTTGCGTAAAACCCCTTGGGCGCGTGAAAAAGTTGAATCACTTTATATCCAGCATAAAAGTGAAATCTCTTAAATAAATAATTTTAAAGGCATTAGCATATAGCAGAAAAGTATTTACTTTGCTTAAGTTGAAATGACACACTCAAAAGTCCTTAAATTAAATACTAAGAAATTAATGAAAAATACGCACCACTATATTCTTACCTGGCAATGCCCAGATACCTCTGGTGTGCTAGCTAAAATAACCCAAAGCTTATTCGAGCATGGCGCTTTTATAACGGAAACATGCCAATACAGTGATCCATACACTGAAACATTTTTCTCTCGAATAGCATTTGATGATCGTGAACTTAATGTCACTATCGACGAGTTTACTCAAGCACTAGACTTACTAGCAAAACCACTCAATATGCAATACCAAATACGTGAGCACAGTAATGTGCCAAATGTCGTTATTGCTGTGTCAAAAGATGATCATTGTTTAGTATCACTATTGACCAAATGGCGAGCAGGTGTATTGCCAATCAATATTGTTGCTATTGTTTCAAATCACACCGACTGTCAGGCACTTGCTCAATGGCATCAGGTTCCGTTTCACCACTTACCGATAGATAAAACTAACAAAGCACAGCAAGAACAAGAAATGCTCGCTATTTATCACAAATACCAAGGTGACTTACTGGTGCTTGCGCGTTACATGCAAATACTTTCAGACCAGCTTTGCGAACAATTACGCGGCCAAGCTATTAATATACATCATTCATTTTTACCTAGCTTTAAAGGTGCAAAACCGTACCATCAAGCTCACATGCGTGGTGTAAAAGTTATAGGTGCAACAGCACATTATGTCACCGCGGATCTAGATGAAGGACCAATTATTGTTCAAGAAGTCAAGCCTATCAACCATACCTTTACTATAGAAAAAATGGTGCACTTAGGTCACGATCTTGAAGCAGCCGCGTTATGCCATGCCGTGAAAATGCATGCAGAGCAACGAATTTGTTTAAACCAAGATAAAACCGTTATATTGAGCTAGTCAGAGTTTTCAACTGTTTTAAGTGCTTAACTCTGTTACATTAAGGCACAAATATATACTCAACATTTGTGCCTAATGATCCAATACCAAATTTCCCCGCTTAGCCTAAACCACCACCTCTTTGAAGTGTCTTTATCATTTAAGGCAACACTCGGCCAAAATTATACTTTATCATTGCCTGCCTGGTTACCTGGCAGTTATATGATCCGAGATTTTGCGAAAAACATTGTTGAAATTCATGCTGTTGATGATAAAAACCAGCCAATAGCACTACAAAAAAAAGACAAACAAACTTGGTCTATTACTGCCAACACTGAGCAAGTTACTATTCGTTATCACGTATTTGCTTTTGACCTTTCAGTGCGCACCGCATATCTCGACAGCCAACGTGGTTTTTTTAATGGTAGCTCAACATTTTTGCAAGTATTGGAGTTTAGTGATTGCCCATGTGAACTTATCATAAGCGCTAATCCAGAAACTCATGATAAAAACTGGCGTGTTGCCACAGGCTTAACACGCGCCAAAGAAACAGAAAAATACCAGTTTGGCCGCTATATCGCTGATGATTATCAACACTTAATTGATTGCCCAGTGGCCATTGGAGAATTTGATAGTACCGAATTTACCGTCGAAGGTGTTGTTCATCACTTGGTATTTACTAGCAAGCATTATGGCGACACTAAGCGCCTTGCTGATGACATTAGTAAATTATGTCAGCATCACGTCAACTTATTTGGCGAAATACCATTTCGAGAATACTGGTTTATTACCCACCTGCAAGCCAATGGTTTCGGTGGCCTTGAACATAAAAATTCAACTATTCTACAAGCAAGTCGTTTTGACTTACCGAATCCTCAGCAAGCTAGCACCGAATTAGCAGATAATTATAAAACGTTTTTAAGCTTATGCTCGCACGAATACTTCCATGCGTGGAATGTGTGTCGTATTAAGCCGAAAGAATTCACCCCATACAATTTACAAGAAGAAGTTTATACCAAGCAACTTTGGGCGTATGAGGGTATTACCTCTTATTATGATGATTTTTCACTATATCGCGCAGGTTTAATTGGTTTTGACGATTACCTTGGCTTGTTAGCAAAAACCGCAACTCGGGTTTATCGCGGTAAAGGTGAGTTAAAACAAAGCGTAACGGAATCAAGTTTTGATGCCTGGACTAAATTTTATCAACAAGGTCCTGACGCCGTTAACAACATTGTCAGTTACTACACCAAAGGCTCATTAATTGCGCTATGGCTTGATTTAACCATTCGAGAAAAATCTGCACAACAATACAGCTTAGATACCTTAATGCGAGAGTTATGGATTCATTTTGGACGTACAAGTATTGGCACTAACGAAGAAGACTTTATTAATATTGCTAACATTCTATGTGATGAAGATATTTCTTCTCAATTCAAAAAGCTCCTTGATAGCAACCAACGTATTGAATTAACGTCACAATTAGCAAAATTTGGCGTTCAACTTCAACAACAAAAATTCAAAAAAATCAATAGTGTTGAAACCACTACCTCTGAACAATTCACACCATATCTAGGTGCTCATTTTAAAGCACAAGAAACTGGTCTGAAAATTACACAAGTGTTGGAAAACTCACCCGCTGCAAAAGCAGGTTTAGCTGTTAACGACTTACTCGTTGCCATTGATGGTTTAAAAGCCAGTGAGTCATCACTACAGGCTTTGTATGATCATAGTGCTGAAAATGCTGAATTAAGTTGTCATTACTTTCGTGATGACCAGTTGCTTACCTCAACATGTAAAGTCATAGACTCTCCACTAGCAGGCATTGCCTTTAAGGTGATTGACGATACATTAACTAAAAATTGGCAGCAGCATGGCTAACAAAGCCGGCAGCATATCCACCTAATGTAAACTAAAGCGTACGTATTTGCTGACAACATAGTGGTACAAAACTAACAATAAAATTAGGGCGGCTGATCGAGTTATGGTAAAAATTAGCTCATTCGAGAACCGCCTAAATAATAAAATATTATGATTAAATTAAAACGCTTCCATCATGTTGCTTATCGTTGTAAAGACGCAAAAGAAACGGTTGAATGGTATCAAAAACATTTAAACATGGAATTGACCGTCGCCATTGCTGAAAACGAAGTACCATCAACAAAAGCACCAGATCCCTACATGCATATATTTTTAGATGCAGGTATGGGTAACGTCTTGGCATTCTTTGAAATACCAAATTCCCCTGATATGGGACGTGACGAAAACACGCCGCAATGGGTACAACATATCGCCTTAGAAGTTGAAGATGTTGACGCTTTAGTATCAGCAAAAGCAGACTTACAAGCACAAAATGTTGAGGTTTTAGGACCCGTCAATCATGGCGTATTTAAGTCTATCTACTTCTTTGATCCTAACGGGCACCGTTTAGAATTGGCAGCAAATACTGGCACCGTTGAACAATATGAAGAACTAAAACGTGTCGCACCATTAATGGTTGAAGAATGGTCGCAAACTAAAAAAGCACCAACACATGCTGCTTGGTTACATCAACAAGACGATTAATGGCCGTTTAGCGCCGTCTTAAGTAATTTTAATAGCGTTAGCTTAGACTAGCGCTATTTAATTTACCTCCATAATCTTCACCTATATATAACTTAGCAATATTTACTGTTAACTTGTTATTTATGCGAGAAGCCCACGACTATAAACACAGGCTTATTCTTGATAGATTTCAAACGAATCAAAGAATGAAATTCACTACAAGCCCTATTAACGAAGGGTTTCGTAAAATACTTATAGCCATTAAAAGTTATCACTTATCTAATAATTTGTAAGACATTGACTATTGTTTTGCCAATGTTAAAAAATAATTTACATGTTTTAACAAAAAAATTACATTTAAAAACAGTTAGTTGTGAATAACGGCTAATTAGTGCAATAAATAAACGACAAAAGTTACTTGCCGCATTAAAAAACTTCAGTAAAGTATAGGGCAGCTGTTAAAGCAGCGAACAACAAAACGGAAAGCATTGCACGGAAAGCAATAAGCGTTTAAAACGCAATATAATTTTTAAATACGGATTGTTCACTAGTACTCAGGAAGAGTTTTGAAATATTTAGTCCAGAAGGGCATTACGGATAGCATTAGAAAGTGTCAGGATGACCGAGAAAAATAAAATATTACACGGAAGATATTATAATAAAAGTGGAAACTGTCAAATTCACAGGGACTGTAACAAAAGGTTAGGATAGCCACCTAAGAATCGGAACTACATATGTGGGTATATGCCACATTCTTCTCCAAAAGCGACGTTATTAACGTCGCTTTTTTTCTTTCTATCGCTGTTTAGCGTGTAATGTCGTAAAATAGTAATCAGTGTTCATTATTTAAAGTTATTTCTATGTCTCGTACTAAAAAATCTCGTAAACCAGGTTCAGGCTCTATCGGCGTCGTTAAAGATGATAAAAAGAAATTAGCCACACCAGCACCACGCAAGCCAAAGAAAAAGAATGGCAAAGAAGCAGGTAATCGCCAAAAAGAAGCAACTGCAAGCGTTAACAATCAACAAAGTGGGAAGGTTAAAAAAGATCCGCGCATTGGTAGCAAAACACCTATCGACTTAGGTAAGGTTGTTAAAGCTCCTATTAAAACAAAGCCAGTTAAAAAAGTAGTCGACAGCTCTCCAATTGCGGCAATTCGTGTTGTTGAAACCGGGGAATCTTTGACTGAGCAGCTAAGTCGTATTGAACAAGATTCTAGACTGCTTGAGATTCTAGAAAAGCAAGACAATGAAATAGCATTATCTCCAGAAGAAATTGACTACTATAACGAGTTAATGGAAAAGCATGAAAAAATTAGCCAAGAACTCGGTTTAGATGAAGACGAAGAAGCTGTTGTAACTAACACCAAAGCTAACTCAGAAGACGACCTTTGGGATAAGTTTGATAACAGTGATTTATCACGATTTGAGTAAGGATGATTAATGCTTACCAACCCATGGTTATACTTAACTCTGCTTGGCATAGTCATTATTGGCGTATTAGCCACAATAGCGACTAAACTATTACGGCAATTAAAACAACAAGAGTTAGCGCAAGCCAAAGCGAAAAAAGCGCAGCAGTTAGCACATCAAACACATGATAAAAAGGTTATTGCTAGTGTCGTAATTATTGTCCGTGCAATGAAAGAAGAGCAATGTGATCTTTCCGAAGGTTGCTGGCGCTTAAGTGTCTTATTGGATTCATTAAAATTAAGCCAAGACTTAGCATTACAATTCCCTGCTATCTTTAAACTCTATGAAACCATTAAGCACATGCCTATTTTAGAAGAGCGTAAAAAACTTGATAAAAAAGCACGCATGAAACTTGATTTAGAACGAATGAAAGCAGAAGCAACTTTAGCTGATGATATTAAACGTGACCTCGACTTATTACATCAATATGCCAATGAGCGTGCAACTGTATTAAATAATAAAGCCGCGTAAGTGGCTTTCTTATCTTTCCAACACCGCAATTAAAAACACACCTTACCCTCAAAGATGTAAGTTATTGTATTTACAAACAAAATCTATTTTAATTTGATATAAGTCACAATAAAAACACCAGCTTTGCGCTTGATCAATGTTTGTCCAGCTAATTTACTTATAATAGCGTCAGATTGATAAACGGGAAGACTCATGCAAGCAACTCAATTTTTCGATAGCGCACTATTAAAGAAGTACAATACAAGTGGCCCACGATATACCTCATACCCAACGGCTCTTGAATTTCATGATCAATTCAATCATGACCATTTAGTGCAAGCGATAGAAACATCGCCGAATCGTGAATTGTCTTTATATGTACATATTCCCTTCTGTCATAGTCTTTGTTATTACTGTGGTTGTAATAAAGTTATCACGCGCCACCGTGACAAAGCTGATACCTACCTTGAATTTTTAGCGGAAGAAATTGCTTCAAGAGCACCACTATTTAAAGATTACACGGTAAAGCAATTACACTGGGGCGGCGGTACACCAAGCTTCCTACGTCACGAACAAATTACTAAACTCGTTGAACTGCTAAAAGAAAAGTTTACTTTTGCAGAGCAAGTAGAAATGAGTATCGAAATCGACCCACGCGAAATTGAAATGAATTTAGCCGAACATTTGTATAGTTTAGGCTTTAATCGTTTAAGTATTGGCGTGCAAGATATAGATGAAAAAGTACAACAAACTATTAATCGTGTGCAATCCACCGAATTTATTGAAAATTTTATTGCGCATGCAAAGCAAGTTGGCTTTAAATCAATCAATATAGATTTAATTTACGGCTTACCTCATCAAAATATTGATACCTTTACCCGTACCTTAAATAAAGCACATGAGATGGACGTAGACCGCATATCACTGTTTAGTTACGCACATTTACCATCACGCTTTGCTGCACAACGAAAACTTCGCGATGAATGGCTACCTAGTGTTGATGAAAAATTTGCATTGATGAAACTTGCTATCGAGAAATTATGCGATTTTGGTTACGACTTTATCGGCATGGACCACTTTGCCAAGCCTGAAGATGAATTGTCAATTGCTCAAAAAGATGGCAGTTTGCACCGTAACTTCCAAGGTTATACCACTAAAGGTGGTTGTGACCTACTAGGGTTAGGTGTATCGTCAATCAGCGCTATTGGTAACAGCTTTAGCCAAAACACAAAAGAGCTACAAGATTACTATAAAGCGATAGACACCAAAGCACATGCACAAATTAAAGGCGTTAGCTTATCAACCGATGACATTATTCGTGGCGAAGTTATTCGCGAACTCATGTGTAACTTATATTTAGACAAAAACAAAATTAATACTAAATACGATATTAACTTTGATGATTATTTTGCTGACGATTTACCTTTGCTAGAAACCTTCATTAATGATGGGCTAGTGACAAACACTGACAACGAAATTAAAGTTGAGCAAAAGGCGCGTTTATTAATACGTAACATTTGCATGAGTTTCGACGCCTACATGAAACAGCATGTAAGCAAGCAGCGCTTTTCACGCGTTATTTAAGCTAGTTATCTAGCACGCCTAACACACACCTTTGTTCGGCACTGTAAAAGCATAATTCAGTGCCGTTTTTACTGCTTTCTTCTTTAGCAAGATCAATCCACTGATAATAAACATTACGATGCACTTTTGCCGTCAAATTGCGCCTTACCGTGACATAAATACTCCCTGAAGGCTCAATTAATATGGGATGATCAGCATCAAGTATAAACTCATCATCTAAATTGGTTGCAGCTAGCATGGCAAGCTTAGCATCGTCTTGCCACTGCCATTGTGTTAGCACAAATGGCGCATCTTCAACGGTAATTTTGATTTTCTCCACCGGAGTAACCAAAAAGTATTCATCGGCTTCCTTTTTGATCACCGAGGCAAAAAGTTTCACTAATGCTATGCGTTTAAATACCGTACCATTGTAGAACCAACTGCCGTCAGCTTTAATAACAATGTCCATTTCGCCACAATAAGGTGGATTCCATAGTTCAACAGGCGGTACTTTACTTTCATGTCCTGATAACTGACCAATAATTTTATCTAATGACATTTTATTATCTCATCACTTTCTATGCCTTTAGTTTAGCAAATTAAACCGTTAAAAATGCAAACTCATTACGACTAAAATTATTTTCATCTTGATTACGCGAAATAAATTATTTGTACCTATACTCAATATCAGCAAGTGATAACAAACTGAAAACACTAAGCAATAGCAACGCTTGTTAACCAAAAAATGCTATCAAACTCACTACAATGCTCAGATACCGCATGGATGAAACTGACCATAATTTTGTCGCTAAAAACTACAAATTTAAGGTATGAAGTAATATGTTAAAGTTCACAAAAATTAATCATAAACTTGTTTTTTCATTTCTAACATTATCTTTAGTTCCATTTATTCTCTATGCGCTGTTTAGTATTAATATGGCAAATAATTCATTACAGGCCCAAGCATTTAATCAGCTAGAATCAGTACGCACTATCAAGAAATCGCAACTCGACAATTACATCACTTCCCTAAAAGCCAGTTTACAGATTCTTAATGAAGACCCCGTTGTACTTACCGCACTATCAAAATTTCAAGAGGCACTTACAGTCGGGAATATTAGTGATGAACAATGGCTACAAGCAGAAGCTTTATATGGCAAACACTTTAAAAAAGTTAATCAAATTAATGGCTGGTATGATTTATTTTTCATCGATCTAGCTGGAAATATTGTTTTCACCGCTGCTAAAGAGTCAGATTTAGGTATGAATATTCCTTCCTCATCCCTTAATAACAGCAGTATGGGTAATGCATTTAACAAGGCTAAAAAAGCAAACAATGGCACCATAGTAACCAGTGATTTTTTCCCATATCCACCATCAAATAATGAACCTGCAGCATTCATGATGACCAAGCTCATTGATACTAACGGTACATTAGCCGGATATGTCGCGCTGCAATTCCCACTCGATAAAATTAACGCCATCATGCAACAACGAGACGGTATGGGTAAAACAGGTGAAACCTATTTAGTTGGCCAAGATAAGTTAATGCGTTCTGATTCGTTTTTAGATCCTGTAGGCCATTCCGTAATCGCATCATTTGCCGGTAATGTTGCTAATAATGGCGTGGATACCGATGCTGTTAATTCGGCATTTGCTGGCGAAACAGCCAGCCGCATTATTATTGATTATAACGGCAATCCGGTTTTATCATCTTTTAGCACCATTAGTTTTGGTGACTTCACTTGGGCACTTATTGCCGAAATAGATGAAGCAGAAGCATTTGAAACTGCCAACCATCTAATATATATATCATTAATTTTGGTGTTAGTAGCTACAGTGTTAATCGCCATTGTCGCACTAATTATCGCAAAGAATATTAGCAAACCGATTATTCAAGTTACCAAAGCAGCGCAAACCGTATCTTCAGGTGATCTAACCTCAACAGTCACCATAAACCAACATGATGAATTAGGTTTATTGCAGCAGGCGATGCACGATATGGTGCTAAAGCTAAAAGATATGATCGAACATATTTCTTCCTCGGCTGAACAACAAGCAGCAGCTTCTCAGGAACTATCGAATATAACCAACTTAACTAATACTAATGTTACACGCCAGCATCAGGCTACAGACCAAGTTGCAACGGCAATTAACGAAATGAGTGCGTCGATTGATGAAGTGACAGGAAGAACAACTGAAGCATCGGATGCTGCCGATGAGTCAAAGCGTCTAGTTACCACTAGCTCAAAGGCCATTAACGAAACCATAGCCCAAATTCATAAATTATCAGACGGTATTATTAACTCTAAAAGCCTTATTGACGAGGTTCAAGAAGGCACCTCAAATATCGCCAATATATTAGTTGTTATTAAGGGTATCGCCGACCAAACTAACTTACTGGCATTAAACGCCGCAATTGAAGCTGCTCGTGCAGGAGAACAAGGAAGAGGTTTTGCCGTTGTTGCCGATGAAGTAAGAACCCTGGCACAAAATACCCAAAACTCCACTATTGAAATAGAAAATATGATCCAATCACTAGAAACAAAAGTGAGTAAAGCAACCGAATCGATGAACACTGGCAGCGAACAAGCTTCAGAAATTGTTAATAAAACTAATGAAGTCACTGAATCATTAACTGAGGTTGAATCTTCTGTAACACTTATTTCAGATATGAATATTCAAATATCCACAGCAGCACAACAGCAAAGTGAAGTTGCACGAGATATTAGCCAGCAAGCAGTAGAAATTAGTGATATCTCAATTGAAACAGGTGAAGGAGCGAAAGAGATTTCACAAGCAAGTGAAGAACTAGCTAATTTGGCAGTCGACTTAACTGAACAAGTCAGTACATTCAGAGTTTAATAAGCTAAACAGATATGGTTGATACCGAAAAATCTTACAATTACGGTAGAATGCTGTGGAATAGAGCAGAATTGACAATTATTACTAAAAAACCTAAAAATGTACTTGTCAATTAACCCTAAAATACAATACAATCCTCGCGCCTTATCAAGAGGTGCTTGCAGTAATATCAGTGGTGGCTATAGCTCAGTTGGTAGAGCCCCGGATTGTGATTCCGGTTGTCGTGGGTTCAAGTCCCATTAGCCACCCCATATTTTATATTACCTCGAAAAATTCTTAAACTATCCATCAATTTAATACCCATGTGGTATTTAACTACTTTCCCCTTTATTTAATTCAACTTTTTACACGCTGAATTTCCAATAAAACATCGAATCAATTTTCTACTCTTGTGCGGACTCTGTGCCGTCGAAAAATAAATAAAAGCCATTAAAAGTTAATAATATGTGCTCATGTGTTTTCATCAACATTGATAAGTTGAGATAGAACTCGTTAATTGAGTTCATTTACTTTCCAGCTTCGTAGCTATTTACGGTAATAAGATGCGTTAGTTGTGCAAATATAGAATGACTTAGACAAACAGCTTAGCAACCAAAGCAGTAATTCACTTATTACTGGCATTTTTAAGGCCAGTATAAAAACAGATGTACTGTCCTATATACTCCCCAATAACCACCTATTACATTCTTTAACGTGTTCTTCTATTGTTTTTTTAGATGGCCTGTCTTTGTTTAGCATAGCTCTGTTTCTATAACTCAGTAGCATTGCTGTCCAAAGATTAATGCTGGTACTAGGCGTATCAATTTTTAACTTGTTAGTAAAAAATCCAGTCAGCTTATTTTTCGTCTCATCAGGCCCTTGTTCAAAAAAATAACTAACAATGCTAGGTTCATTTTTACATTCAGACAAGAGTAAACGATACGTCTCAATATGCTCATCTGTTAAATGAGCTTTGATAAACCCTAAGGCAAACTTTTCTAACGCCTCTTCCGTATCGTTTAAATCTAAATATTCGTAATAACTGATGTGGGAATGCTCTCCCATATAGCTCAGCGTTGACTTAAAAAGCTCTGCTTTCGATGGAAAGTATCGATACACCGTTTGCTTCGTCACTTTGGCCGCCTTTGATATGCGATCCATGTTTGCTGCAATATAACCAAAAGACAAGAATTCATCTCTAGCCGCTTGCAATATGCTCGACATCTTCATTCTCTTTTTATCAGTTATTTTATTCATATGATCAAATGCTTACTTTAATTATCAAACTCATGAGTATGATTTTACTTGAATTCATTAACCTTGTCCAATATCATACTGACAAGTATGATTTATATGGAGTTAATTATGACTAGTGCAATTTGGATAGGAAAACTGCTTTCATCAACTCAAAATAAAGGTATAACTCTCGCATTCCTCGGCGCGGTATTAATGAGTTTTGATCCTATTTTTATAAAAAGTTCAGGGGTTGAAGGTAAAGATGCTGCTTTTTTATTTGGGTTCTTTTCAGCAATATCCATGCTGAGCTTATTACATACCACCAATGACAATGGGCTAATTCAGAGCCTTAAACAAGAAGGCGCTCCACTTTGGATATCAGGTATATTGATGTTAATCAGCGCAAGCAGCTTAGTGCTCGGCCTGCAATATACTTCTGTGACTAATATCTTTGTCATGTTCTGTGCGTCACCTGTAATAACCGCAATTTTCAGCCGCATACTTTTAAAAGAGGCTGTTACCAGCGTTACTTTGATAGCGAGTGCGGTTGTTATTTTAGGCGTATTAACTGTGGTATCTGGTTCATTAAACACAGTAAATATTTTAGGGGATGGTTTAGCATTATTATCTGTAATGAGTTTGTCATTTAACCAAACCTATTTACGTAAGCACAAAGATGTGAAGCGTGTTGCTACTATCGGTGTAGGTGGATTATTAATGGCATTACTCTTGTTTTGGTTTGTTGAACCTAGTCAGTTTTCAAAAGAAACTTGGCTCATTATGGGGGCTATGGGCTTATTTACAGCCCCACTAGGAAGGGTTTTATCTCAAGTAGCTACTCGATATATAACCGCAACAGAAGTCGGCATGATCCTTATGTGCGAAGCAGTGCTAGCACCTTATTTAGCCTTTCTATTTCTCGGCGAGATCCCCAGCAGTCAAAGCATCATTGGCGGAACATTAATCTTTGTTGCCGTTTTTTATTTTGTTACTCAATCAGCACGTAATACTCAATAATAGAGGAAATTAATATGTCGAATAGCAGTTTAGTTAAATTCACCCAAGCACTCAACGAAGAGTGGGGAGTTGTATCCTCCGCTTTAACCTTAAAAAGTAAGCAGTTACTTGAAGATCTATCGCAAACTTGTCTTAATGATGATTGGTATAAAGATTTAGTAAAAAGTAAATCTCCTGCAAAGGAAATCTACAGAAGCGAAAAGCATAGGTTCATTTTGATGGGACATGTTGAGCAAAACGGTGAACTTAGCCCACCCCATGATCACGGCAATGGGTGGGTATTGTACTCTACTGTAACTGGTCAAGTGGATATGGGCATATATCAAAAGATTATTAAGACAGACGGTTCATTACATCTTGTCCAAAAAGACGCATATCCATTAAAAGCCGGTCAATGTAGTGTCTATCTTCAGGGTGATATTCACGATACCCATACTGTTGAAGACAATACGGTGATGTTAAGGCTAACAAGCTGCGATTTTAATAAAGAAGTTGAAGAGGGCCGCTTAGTTAGGTTTATGAAAAATGTAGAAAAATGGTAGATGATTTAGCAGAGATTATGAATAGCATGCTCATAATCTCTGCTTATTTGCAATAAAACCAGTCCTTATCTACAGCGTATTAATTAGCCCTTCTGTTATAAATCATTAGCTTAGTTACTTTCTCAGCCCATCAAACCGTGAATGGCAATTAAGCCACCAAAGCGGTCGTTCACTTAAATCTTTGTGGCTTACTTGTACCAATAGCAGGCTCTTGTCCGCTATTTTAACAATAAAACGATTACTTGCTATTTCGCTCTAAATGGTTAATTAATCTCTGCTTACGACTAACGTATATGTCATAACCATCATCACCTTCTTTTGAAAGTTCCAATGAAGTATTTACCTGCTTCAAAGACTCTTCAAGTTGCTTGTTTTGTTCATAGGCATAAGCTAAACCGTTGTATGCACTCGCCATATCAGGGTATAAGTCAATGTTATATCTAAAGACTTCAATCGCATTTTTAAAATCTTTATTCTGAACTAGATAATACCCTAGCTCTCGCATTACCCACTCTTCGGCAATAACCGAATGGCCTCGCTGCTCCGACACTCGGTTATAATAGTTTTTGATTGAACCTACTCCTTCCTTTAGTTCTGAGTTAGGCATTGTTAGGGGTAAAAAAAGCTTATGATAAGCATTGAATAACCCTGCAACTGAGGTTAATCCGTGAGGGACTTCAGGAAAAAAGTCGGTAGCTAGATTAAAATTCTTAGGCTTGTTTGGCTCAATACCAGCAAGCATATCATCATAAACTTTACGCATCTGAATATTTTCAGAGCCTATGTTCATATACAAGTAGCTATTAAGTTCTTTTGTAATAGACATGAATTCCTTTAACTTTTTGGCGGTTTTATGATCTCCCCACCAAACTGCTGGGCTATATGCTATGTGAGCATCAAACAAATCAGGTTTGGTTCTCAAAGTATGTAGCGTGAACAAGCCTGCAACTGAGGCACCAGCAATAACCTTAAAATCTGTAGTTCTATATTGTTTGTTTAAATGGGGGAGCAACTCAGTTTCAATGAACTCCAAAAACTTATCAGCACCACCACCTTCACCGAGAGGTCCTCTTGGATCTTCATTCACATATGGGGCTAAATCTCTCAGTCTGTTTGTATTTTCTATCGCTACTTATATAACTTCTGGAGCGGAACCCGCATCATATAGCGTTTTTAAAATTGTGGATTCTTTAGGAATGTTGCCAGCGCCGTCTAATCTGAGGATAAGTGGGTATTTTTGCTCGATATTTTTAAAGTAAGACTCTGGAAGCTGTACAGCTATATTACGCTCTTCATTTAAAACTTTAGAGGTTATCGAAACAAGTTGCAGTAAAGGTTCACCAGCCTGAACAATTGAAGCGGTGAAACAGAGTAAGATTGCTGTGGAAAATCGCTGAAACAAATGCATTAAAAATGTCCTTATTTATTATGGTTTGCCATTATTTTAATGAAATTATTAAAAAAATTGAAGGAACATTAATCCTGAACTAAAACTCACGCTCTATTGAAAATATTATTAATGTTTTTTTCAGAGATAGTTGTCCGCTTTGGTGTGTTAACTATCGCTTAAATTCCTCCTGTTGAATGGCAGTTACACGCACATAACTGCCCTCGAAGTTGAAGGCATGAAGATCGACTATAGTGTGTTTTCAATCATTTTGCGAATGACCGTCCCTCGTTCAAATAACGTAGTTGTACGAATGCTGAAAATGGGTAATTGGCCTAGCACTAAAGTCATCATTAATATTTCTTTTAGTAATCAAGAACCAAAGGTATTTTTCTCAAGTTCCATTTAAATAGTGTTTCTCATATCACTGTCACACGAAAATAACCGATGTTTAAAAAAGAGGTTGCATGTAGCAACCTCCCGCTAATGCTAAAGCTCATTACCATTAATGTCTTTAGCGTCAAGCTGATTGCCATCAGGGCCTGAATCTCTTATTGGGATCAACGCTCGAATAGCATTGGAATTAGGGTTTGCCGCATCTGGATCGGTTAACGTTTCTAAAAATGTCACGATAAGATCAATTTCGGCATCGCTTAAATTATTAGAAAATTCAGCATTGCCTTCTAGTAGAGCTGTCGAGACTGCTAAACCATTCGGAGCTAAAATGTCTGCGCAATTGACCAGCGACGCAAACTGAGGTAGCTGACACATTTCATTATTGGCAAAGTAATCTTCAATTGATGCTCCGTGGTCCCGATAATGTTCAACATTTCGCTTTAAAGTTGCAAATTGCCCATTATGTCCCCACGGGCCCGTAATAGCGACATTTAAAAGGGTTGGAGCACGAAATACTCCAGGGCCATTAGGGCCTTCAGCACCCCAATCGGCATTATTTTCCTCTTTACCTATCCCTATTTGCGGGTAGTTTCCAGGCAGTTGTGCTTGAGTAGTAAAAAAAGCGCCAGCATGGCAAAAAGTACAACCTGAATTACTGGACATAAACGTAATTGCTCCGCGTTTTTGATCACCAGTTATTGCGGCATTATCACCATCAACATAATTAAAGAAAGGATTATCAATAAAAAGCTGTACCGTTTCGTAAGAAGCAATTGCATTGGCAATTCTAGAGTAATTGATGAGGTTGTCGCCAAATGCAGCTTGGAAGAGCGGCTCCCATGTTTGCTTGTCTAAATTATCAGCAAGATTATTCTCGCGATATGCAGTATGTTCAGACAAATTATTTTCATCGTAGCCAAATTGAGTGACGTCACCCATTTCAGAAGCAGCTGTAACTGGAAAATGGGCTTGTGCTGCTAGCAAGGTTAAAGTTGAATTATCACCCACTTGCACAACCGTATTGTTAGTAACATCGGTTGATTCAGTTGTTAGACGATTACGCCTAATTTCGGTGCGATTGTCCCAAAATAAACCTCTCGTCCACAAAGCAGTGTTACATGTCGCCGGAGAGCTTCTTGGTACAATGGGAATAGTATTATTTTCATCTACACGGCCTAAACCAAGCACGTCATGATCAAGTGCATTAACACCAATTGGCATAGACAAATTATCACCACCACAGCCCAGTGCAGGGTGATGACATGAAGAGCAAGACGTGTCTTGGTTAGCACTCAGTGATTTGCTGTGAAATAACCGTTTACCCAATTCAATCATAGCTGATGTTTGTTCACTGCGAACACGGGCAGCAAATGCCCTCATATCTTCCAAATGCGAGGCCATACTGTTGTGAGCTAACATAGCCTGTAAGCAGTTATCTAGCGAGCCTTCATTAATCGTTAAGGCATTTCTTTGATTGTCACATTCAGCAAAATTTATTATACGGTCATTAACAATTTCTGTTTCAGCGCCGTTATTTAAGCCAGTATTGGTGTTATTAATTAATGTTTTTACCGTAATGGCTACCGTTTGTTCTTCGTCGGTAACATCACCAGTTGTCAGCAAATACGAATATTCAGTATTAATACTTAGGCCGCTATCAACATAAAAGCTGTCTGTTACATCTGCTAATTTAATATTGTTACGATAAATGCTAATTTCAGCACCTTCATTAAGCCAGGAAAGGCCAATGCTGGTGCCAGAAAATGCATTTGCTATCGCCTGCTTAGGCGCCGTTAGTACTACTGGAGCGCTTAGCGTAGTAACAGAGACACTCGTAGATTGCTCACTCTCATTAATGCTACTGTCAATCGAACTAACGCTATAGGTATAGCTCGTTTCAGGTAACAGATCGGTATCGTCAAATTGCGTATCCGTGACCTGGCTAATGTTCACGCCATCTCGAAAAATTTTATAAGCGACTACCGAAACGTTATCTGTAGACTCCGCCCAAGAAAGTGCTACAGAACTTGCGGTTTGGTTTTGAATTGTTAATTGTTGGGGAACACTTGGCACACTGCTATCTAGCTCGTTACTTGGCGTATCAATATTACTGCTACTGCCTCCACCGCCACATGCAGAAATGAATATTAAAATAAACAATATCGCCAAGATGTTTATATTATTTATCGCTTTTAGCACTACTAGTTTATAAAAATATTGCACCGATACCACCTTTTGAATTTCAGTTTACTACAAAGAACACTCTTCATTACTCGGTTATATTTGAGTCTAGGTAAATAATCGAAATATTAAAATATGGTAAGGAGTAAAGTTATGTAAAGATTAGCGCGATGCTATTTCATCGGCTCTGAACGTGCAGCAAGGGCGTTTGAATATTGCCATACAAAAGCTTGTTAAATAACGCACAAAAATATTCAGAATGGCAAGAAATTTCAATTAACTGATTGCTTAATAGAATCAGTCTTAGCAATACTAAAATTGCAAACTATCGACACACCAAGGCGCAAGGCTATTGGCTAAGGCAAGTTGTGATTCATAACATACGCAAACAACAGAATTAGATATTTCACTTGAACAGAACAGGACAGAGCAAAACTTAATTGCTACCAGTTGATTTTATTAATTTTTATTACTAAAAGCTATTTTGAAGCAAGCACCACCCAGTTTACTTTCAGTAACTTCAATAGTGCCATGATGCTTGTCTACAATGGAAGCAACAATAGCTAAACCAAGTCCACAACCACCAGAATCTCTCGAACGACTTGGGTCTAAACGCGTAAACGGTTCAAAAATTCGTTCAGCTTTACCAGGGGGAACCCCAACACCGTCATCATCTATCCAAATCCTAATATCTGATTCACTCGCCTTTACACTGAGGCGACAGCTATTTTTAGCAAAACGACCGGCATTGCGCAGCAAATTTACTAACATGCGCTTAATAAGCTTACCATCACCCTGCATAATTACTGGCTCTGGCATGTGCAGGGAAAAACTAATTTTAGGATAAAATGCGCTAACTTGCTCAATACTTTCTTTACATATATTGGGGCAGTCTAGAAGCTCGTATTTTAATGCCGATTGGCTGTCTTTTATTCGAGCGTAATATAGCAACTCTTTTACTAACTCATCTAAATCAGTTAACGAGTTATGCATACTTTCAGTTAAACGAGCATGTTCATCGGCAGGTGTATCTTCCAACATATCTAAAGCAAATTGTATTCTTGCCATCGGACTTCTAAATTCATGCGCTACACCATGCAATAAATCTCTTTGTGATAACAGATGGCTTTCATTTTCTTGCTGCGCTTGCGCTAAGGATATTTTAAGCTGCGCTAGAATTTCTGTTGGTTTTTCATCAGCTTTAACAGCAACAGGTAGTGACAAAATGTCCTGTATTAACTTTTGTTGCTTTCTCTCACTGTAAGTCAAATATCCATAAGCAAAAATTAAATTTAGACATATTGCCATCGCCCAGGCAAACCAATCGTAAATAAATGAAAGCAATGAATTAAAAGGAATAGGGCCAAGCTCAGCAACAAATTCATCATTAAGCGGGTAATACACCATAGCACCTGTAAAATCGGCAACACCTGAGGCAGATTGCGGTGAGTTAATTAGCTGCAGAATATCATTAGAGAAATTATCGCTATTGTTAGCCACTATTAAACATTGTGTATCATAAGCGCTCGCAAGTTGGTTCGCTTTCAATTGCCAATTTTCAGCATTTGTACCATTAAAAGCTTCATGTACTTTTTCTTTAGTTACTAACAAATAATTATCATATTCTTGGTAAATGAAATCTTCAACTAAGCTATATATATGGCTATGCAACAAACTTGCAAAAATTATATTAAGCAAGAATAGTAAAAAAAGTAACGATAACTTATGCTTCATTTTACTTTGCAAGTAGGTAGCCTTTATTCCTGATAGTCTTAATTATATTGGGCTCTTTCGAATTGTCAGAAAGTTTTTTTCGTAATCTTGAAATACGTAAGTCGATAGAACGATCTAAGCCATCATAGGCAAGGCGAAAAATCTCCTGATGTAATTCATCGCGTGAAATAATTCTGCCTGCATGACTTGCAAGTACCCATAATAAATCAAACTCTGCACAAGTTAATGATATTTCTTGTTGATGATAACTCACTTTGCGCTTTGTCGCGTCTATCACTAACTCGTCAGATAGCGCTGTTTTAATATTAATATCTAACTGTTGACTTATGTGAGTATGCCGACGAAGTTGAGCGCGAATATGAGCCAATAAAACTCTAGGTTTTATTGGCTTACATAGATAGTCATCAGCCCCCACTTCAAGGCCAGTAACTTCATCAATATCGTCATCTAACGCCGTTAGCATAATGATTGGACCAAAAAAGTCTTCTCTAATTTGCCGACAAATAGATAAACCATCTAACCCTGGCAGCATTAAGTCCAAGACAATGAGATCTGGCTTTAGCGACCAAATACGCTTTACCGCATTATCACCATTCGACTCAATTTCGACGTCAAAGCCATTCATTGTTAGAAACTGGCTGATTAAAGATGTTAATTCCACATCATCATCAACCAGAAGAATTTTTTCTATCGCCAATGGACTTAAACCTCTGCAGTAATAAGAAGCTTCATGCTATTTCGTCAAACTCGCTAAACATTTCTGGTAAATCTCTTGATTAAATTGTTTAGCGTAAGCATATGCTGCCTTTTGCTGTTGACGTTGCTCTGTCGTTTTCAAAACATCGCCACTTTTAATCATAGGCTTTAAGCCACATTGTGATTTCAGCAAAGAGATGTCAAGTTGCTCTAGTCCTGGCACTACAATACGACGGCCTTTACTATGTAACAGATTGAAGTCTTTCTTTTCTACCGCCTGTTCAACTGCAATAGAAACTTCATTTTTTAGCGTTTGCTTTATTGCACTGTCCGCACCTAACTGTTCGCTTTTTATATGATGAGTACAACCACTAATTTGTAGCAACCCCATTGCAAGTATTGTCGATAAAAAATAATTTTTAAGCATTATGCGATCCTCTTGTTCTGGTTCGATTTAATGCTAGTAGTAAAACTATTAGTAAATAATACATGCTACCACTACTAGAAGAACTGCTGGCCGGTTCAACTGTTGGAGGTGTAACAGGAGGCGGTGTTACTGGTGCTGCAGTGACCGTTATTGATACCTCCGTATTCGCGGTACCACCTTCCGAATCTTCAATGGTATAGCTAATAGTTTCGGCACCATTAAATCCACTCGCTGGAGTATAATTTACTTTATTATTAGCAATAGTGACGGTACCGTTACCTGAAGCGCTAACCGTTTTTAGAGTAATAGTATGCCCATCTATATCACTATCATTAACTAGAACATCTATTTCGTTATTACTAGAATCTTGAGCAACTGTCGCGCTATCGGCAATCGCGGTCGGCAAATCATTAACGGCATTAACATCAATACTTACCTGAAAAGGGTCACTAACGAGGTCACTAGATGTTGCCGTCATATTCACTTTGATATTGCCATTAAAATTCAACATTGGCGTGACTGTTAAGCCATTAAAGCTATAGTTTTCACCGGCAGTGATTGTCAGGCTATCAATACTTAGATTATTCTCAAAGTTTAACAAGGATGCACTTAACAAAACATTAGTATCTTCATTGATATTAATGTTGTCTTGCCCTGTAAATACAGGTTTTGTAGGAGCTGCGTCTGTTGAACTTATTTCAAAATCTGCGTTGTTAATAGCAAAGAATATATTGTCACTACAAGCTATTTTCACTCGTGCTGTAGTCGTTGTTAAATTAGGTAAGCTAACATTATGACTACCATCATTAGTAACATCACTTGCTAATGTTTGACTAAAACTAATACCTGAATCGGTTGATAATAATATATCAACAGCAGCACAAGATATGGGTGCCTTTTCAGAATCAGCCGTATGCCATGAAACTGTTTGTGCCGAACCATTCCAATTGGTAATATCGTTGACACTAAAACCTTGTTCATTACCAACAACATTGATCTTCATAGCATCATCAACAAGGTTATTTTGATTGTCACGTACGACAAGGCGAAAGTTTAACTCACGTGTAACGCTTGGCAATGCTTCACCATAACTGGCCTTGTTAGCAAGAATATCTGTAAGTTTAGGTAAGGTACGTTCTGCATTATTTGTTGGGCTAAAGGTTCGAAATAGCGGTCGGCTTCCATCATCGATTGCATCTTCGGCTGCACTGTTACTTTGCGCACCTAAATCATGCTGTTCCCAACTATAACTCAAGCTGTCACCGTCAGGGTCAGTCGCTGTCCCTGTTAAGGTAAACGGTGTGTTTGCTGGTATTGTACGATTAACGCCAGCATTTACTGTTGGTGCATCATTAGCTAAGCTCGACGTTGTGCCACAACTTGACAAGCGAGAGGTGAAATTCCTAATTTGATCGATTGAATGAATATGAAAATACGGATCTGAATTACCTTGTATATTTTGGCCATCACAAATACCCGCGTAACCCATAATGGTTGAAGCACTGCCAGGTTCATAAGCACTAGTTGCCCAGCGATTTCCGTCACACGCGCCTTGACCACCATTGAATGTATGTTCAGCGCCAAATTGATGACCAATTTCATGTGCAACATAGTCAATATAGAAAGAATCAGAGGTTGGTCGGCCACTCCCCGTTACACCTTCTGCCTTGATACTGGTACAAACCACTTCAAACCCAGCTAAACCGCCACCACCAGTGCCAACAAGATGACCAATGTCATAGTTCGCGGCTCCAATAGCACCATCAATCACACCAGCATTGACGTTAATATCTTCATCCGTGTTAGCAAAAGGATCTGTACTACTATCAGTAAAAATAATGCTGTCATTGTTTGCTACTAGCTCAAATTTTATTGATAGGTCACGCTGGTAAACGTCATTCAGCCGATTAACTAGCGTTACCAAAGCCGCCAGTGTACTTTCTTTTGTACCGCCGTGAAAAGCGGCATATTCACCGGTTGTAGCAATAGCAAGCTTATAGGTTGTTAAAGTTGTCACTTTTGCACTGTTTGTCAAAGCTCTTTGCGACTGAATACTTGTCGTAGTTACATTTTTCTTACGTGGTGGCAAGCGTTTTGAAAATTCAGTTTCAATGATAGGCTTTGCGTCTTTACGATAATAGTTATGATATTTACTATTACTATCTCTGCTACTTGGATCGATAAATACTTGTTCTACACCTTGGCTGAATACCCCATGAAAACCCTGCGGGGTAATATCAAAATGGCCGGTATTATTAGCGTTTCCAACTTGTCGACCAGAAAATGTTTTAATGCCCGGATATTTCGCAGCAAGCTCAGGGTGCATAACTTGTGAGGCTGTTAATTCAAATTTAACATATCGGCCATCTGGCAAGGGTAAATCAACCAACAGGGTATTATTATTTAAAAGCTGCTGCTCAAGTGTAGTAATATCAATATTGAAGTATAAGCCTGCTTTGGCTTTACTATTAATATTGGTATTAGGTGTTTGTACTGATTCAGTCAAGTTAGATGCTTGCCAAATTCGTTTATCAATCACAAGGTTTGAATAGTCGCTTGCTTGAGCAAAGTTTAGTGCCCCGACAAGACATGATAAGCCGACAAATAATTTTGATTTAACCATTTTAAATTCCTGCATTTACAACTTTGAATTTACATCATAGCGTTTGAAAATATAGATGTTAGTAGCGAATTGTCTACTATTTGTATCAGCTTTGATACATTGAGTTATGCAGAATAGCTTATCATGAATTAACAGAATATTAACAAACATGTTGTTCGAGAAATTAAAAACGCTTCCAATTGGAAGCGTTTTTAATATCTATTAAACTCTATTTCTACGTATCAGAGCCCTTACTATCGGTTATATCTTCTTCTGATATAGCTACCAGCAAATATAGCCAGCGCAAATAAGGCCAAACTCGATGGCTCTGGAACTCTAGTTGTGTTGTCAATGGGGTCACGTGCCCAAACATTAAGGTGGGAGATACCTTTACTGCCTAAATCCATCGTATTTAAAGTTCCCCCTAGTTGATAGGGTGTAAGAAAATTTAACGCTGGGTTATTTTCTGCAGCAAATATTGTCTTAAAATTAAAATCATATACAGCAAAGCCACCGCCGCTTTTTTGATTACCAGCTTTGACTGAAAAAGCTAAATGGTCAAAAGTTGACGGACCTAATAATTCTTGAACATTATCGATAATATCGAGTTTAGTCGTTAACAACCAATCAATGGAATCACAGTCTGTTAAATTGTCACCCACGACATTACATGATAATGACAAAGTTAATAAGTCACTCACATCTAATGTCAATAATGGGTCATTTAAAGGAGATGGACCAACTGTGCTATAGGATATATTACCTGCGGCATTATTTTCTGAATCAAAATGAGCTAAATGAATCCAACCTGGATCATCTTTAATACCGTCAGCATCTAATGCCTGAAAATCACTAGGATCAACAAATTCTTCACCATTAAAAATGTCTTCACCATTTAGTAATCCATCACCCGCTTGGCCAATATTAGGGCTGGGAGAACTCAAACCACCTGCGTCATCGTTTCCTGGATAAACACCTACACACGCGGTAGCATCATACGAAGTAGAAAGTAAATTAGTACCTGATGGCTGCCCTGAAGGAAGAGGTGGGGCTACAATTTGTTCAATACTTGTAAGTGTTGCGCGAGTTACATCACATGTTCCTGGATTAGCTATAAAGCCCGCAAACGCAGACTGAGCCACCAATAAAAATAAAACTATTAATATTTTGATAGAATGCAACATAATCTATGTTCCTCAAGATTAACTTTAAGTGTTGCTTAACTCTTCATTGCTTAAACTAAGAAGTAATCACTTATTTTTTAATTAAATTGCATAAATCACGCCACATAAAAAAACCTTAAATTACAGCAAATTAAAATCAACTGAAAAACCATGTTTTCACAATTGTTAAAATTACTGACACTCAGTTGAAGCGACTAAAAAAAATACCTTGCTGCCACTTGCCATTGGCGTTCTACTAAGTTTATAGGTTGATTTAGGTACATACGTGCAGGACGGTGGCTATTCAACCAATTATATTCCACAGATAACAACCAAGGCTTACTGTAGCGATAGGTGTAGCTAAATGTCGCTGATTTACCGTATTCATTATTATTATCACCGACAGTGTTGTCGTTGTCCGTGACTGAAAACTCTTCTAATCTTATCGTGGTTCGATGTTTTTTAAATCTTTTTGATAATGCTAAATAACCACTAGAGTAATCATTATTTACTACATCCATTTTTAGTGGACTTTGCATCAAGGTATCGCCCGATAAATATTGCCCACTTAATTCCAAGGCATAAGGCAAACGCCAACTAAAACCAGCATGAGTAAAACGAGTTCGCCAACCATATTGGCCATTTTCAACCCTATAAGGTGTCGCTTTGTTATCGTAATAACCTAAGGTTATTTGACCTTTATTATGTACCTTTATTTTACTTCTTAAGTGAAATCCCCAATTGTCATCAAGCTCTAAAAAAGGATCAGATTTAGCTGCCTGGCCATTCAGATCATAGCCTGGCATGCGAGCTGCGAAATCAGGAATGGCTTTCGATTCCGTCCATAAGGTTTGACGATTGCCAATTGTCCAACCATGCCAGGAAAGTAAAGCGCCAGCGGGGTCATTGTTAATAAAAGCCGTGGCAGCAACGGTAAGATCAAAATTACTATCAGAGAACTTTCCTAATCTTGTTAATGCAATTTCGCTACCTAAAACTCGAATTTCTTCGCCAATCCAGGTATTAATTGCTGAAGAGTTGAGGGTATTTCGACTTGCCCATGCAAAGGCATTATTTTCTAGTGAGATTTCAGGATAAAAAATACCTGCTTTGGTTTGCCAACGATAACCATCACTATTGGGTAAACTGCGATATTTAAGAAAGGCTTCCGTAAAGCCTATTAGTGTGTCATTTTCATCGCTGTAAGCATTGGCAACCATATGTGCACTAATACCTGTATCCCACTCAATCGAAAGCTCTATACCAGCTTGTGCTAATGAAATATTTTCGCCATTGCCGCTAGTAAACTTTCCATACCCACCATCAACATAACTTTTAAGGGTTGATGCACTGGTAGCTCGCACATCAAGCACGCCATGCCATTTATATTCAGTAGCATATGCGGTGGCAAAACTAACAATTAATGCAACCACTACCAGTATTTTTAACAAAGTAAGATCCTATTCAAAAACATACGCCTCTTGTTCTAATAACCAAGGCGTTAATTCATTGGCATGCTTCGGGCGACTAATAAAGTATCCTTGTCCGAGTTCGCAGTTATTTTTTGCTAACCAGTTTAATGCAAATTCATCTTCAATACCTTCAGCAACAACACTCAAGCCCATATTATGAGCCAACTCAATGGTTGAGCGAACAATAATTCGATCATCTTCATCTTCTGATAATCGCTGCACAAAGGACTTATCAATTTTCAGTTCATGCACCGGTAATTGCTTTAATTGTGCTAATGACGAATAGCCAGTACCGTAATCATCAATAGAAATGCGCATTCCACGCGATTTAAACTGCTGTAGTAAAGCAATAGCAGTCTCAGGGTCATCAACTACTGCACTTTCTGTTACTTCTAAGGTAATTTTTTCTGCTGGTACTTTATATTCCTCAGAAGACTGACAGATAAATTGATAAAAATGGCTATCTTTAAGGTTTTCTGCAGAAATATTTACAGCAACACTAATATTCAGCCCCAATTCTCGCCATAGCTGATATTGCTTTAATGTAGTAATAAAGACCCATTGTGTTAATGCATTAATTTGTCCGGTTTGTTCAGCAATATGAATAAAGTTATCAGGAGGTACCATACCTAAACTTGGATGACGCCAACGTACTAACGCCTCAACATGGGTAACAATACCCGTTTGTAAATTTAACTTAGGTTGGTAATGTAGTTCTAATTGATCATCAGCAATAGCATCTTTTAAATCATTTATTAAATTTAATCGTTCAACACTATTTACATCAAAATCTTGGTGATAAGTCTGTACCAATTTATTAACTTTATGACTATGGTGTAAAGCAGTATCCGCCATTTGCAGTACTGATTTAGTAGTTTGACAATGCTCTGGGACAGCAGCAATACCTATACGTACTTGCAATTGTAAACTGATCCCTTGATATTCACAGTTTTCTTCCAGCACATGATGTATTTTCTCAACTAAAACATCTTTCGGTAATGTCGCAGAAAGTTCGGCTAATAGCACAAATTCATCAGCACCAATATGACAAAGCAACTGAAATTCTTTCAAGGTGCTAAGTCGTTTGGCTGTCGCTTTAATCAACCAATCACCGACATCATGACCAAGTGTTTCATTAACATCTTTTAAACGGCTTAAATTCAAATGAAATACGGTAAACGGCTGTTTTTTATTGGCCAAGGTTTGTAAGGTTAGCTTTAATACGCTGCGATTCGGTAAATCAGTAAGTGGGTCATGGTTAGCACGGTGAGTAATTGACTTTTCACGTGATAACACTGCTGATTGCATAGCGTTAAACTCAGTAGCCAATTGTCCTAATTCGCTATTATCATTAACTTTTACCGTTTGGTGATAATCACCACTGGCAACAATTTTCGCTTGTTTAACTAGTTGTTTTACCGGCTTTGTAATTGACGCCGCTATAATATAAGCAACAGCTAAAGATAGTAGTAAAGTAACGAAGGTAAGTATTAGAAATTGCCACCATTGCTTTTGCAGTACTTCAACGATATCTGCACGTAAACCATACATCGCAAGGGCAAGTTGAACATGGCCTTCTTCATCAATCAGATCACCAATGGCAATATACTCACTTGGAGTGGTGTTATTAATTATGCTTTTTGTTAATGTTAAATGTGCTTTTTCATTGGATGAGGCAATCAAACTCCAGTTATCATTGTGCAATATAGCAAAGTCGGTATGTAGCTGGGTAATATCAAAAAAGTGTTGTGCTAGCTCTTGATCAATTTTAAACCCAAATGCTAACCAACCGATAGTACGAGCACCAACGGTCATTGGTGAAAAACTTATTTGGTATACTGCGCCATTAACTACATACAAATGGGCTTGCTCTTGGTTTTCTAACCACTTAGGGAACCGAAATGTTTGATTACGCTCGATGCCTTGTTTTATTTTTACTGTGCCTGACGATGTTTGTTCTGCAAGTAATTGTGCTGTTACCACACCTTCCGCTGAAATCGCCATCGCTATATCAGCGTCAATGCGTTTACGATGATTGTTCATTGCTACCAACAAACTACGAAGTTCATCTTCAAATACTTGTTTAATGCCATAGTCTTTTGCTGCAGTTTCAGCAAACGCGGTTAGATAATCGCGTCGACTATCAAATTGAGCATTAAATATTGTTTTCGCAGTATTTAAACGATTAGCAATTTCTTGCTGTTCTTGGCTTTTATTGCCAGCCATAATCGTCCAAAAAGCAATAGCTTGCACCATGAGCAACAGCAGCACAAAAAACAAAAATATTTTAGTTTGTAAGCTCTTCATTAAGAAAAACTATCCTTAGTAGTCAGATAAAAAATCGAAGTCTTCTTCATTTTCTTGTTTAGATATTTTAGCTATTTTATGTGGAACTTTGAATGTAAATTGTTGGCTTGTTGGCCATGTTAACGTTTTGCTTACGCTATGGCCTTCAACTTTCATTTGTGGATGCCAAACTACCAAACGATATTTTCCCTCGTGTGGCATTACAATACTAGCAATACCTTGATTGTTAGTTTTGCCAAAAAGTGGCGTATCAACGATATACAAATAACCACTCATCCAGTCATGAATATTACAACCCATAGCAACTTCGCCGAGCTGCTGAAAATCATTTTTGATTTGAGACTGACCAGCACGAATTTTAAACGAAAACTTATTTTCGCCTACAGGAGAATAAATATGATGGGTAATATCATCTTGATTTTGAAACGTCGCAGTGCTGCCAAGCTGCATAACACTGATATAAGGTGTAAAGGCACGATCGAGTTGTCCTATTTCAACAACTTTATTATTTACCGGTAATACAACATCGTCTAGTGGCTGCAAAAATACCACCATATCGGTCAAAGGCTCATTATTTACGTCAACGAGTTTAACTTCAAAATCACTAGTTGCAACAGTATCAAAGCTAAACAAAACCAATAACCATGTAAAACAAAAAAAGCGCACTACAATATCCAAAAGTTAATTAAGCTGGCTAACACTGACCTAGGAAATAAGCATTTTGTTTCAAAACAGCAAATTTAATTGCTACACATTTGTTCTTTGACCGCACTTCAGTTTAAAAAATGAAGCACGGCAAAGTTGAATGAGCATAATTTACTAGGCAATTTTTAAGTAATCTTTAACAATTTCTGCGCCAGTATCTGCTTGAATTGGCTTAAATATAAAACCGGAAATACCATGCGTTTGGCACTGACTTACTAAAGCTTTATCGGTAACCGATGACAACATCACAACAGGTACATCGCTACCATTAGCGCGAATTTCAGCAAGGGCTTGATCGCCATTCATTTCGCCCATTACCACATCCATAATCATAAAATCAGGCTGATATTGCGTTACCATTTTTACTGCAGTTGAACCATCATCGGCTTCAATCACATTATTATAGCCCAGTTGTGACAGGTAACGTTTAAGTGCTTTGCGGATCATGGCACTGTCGTCAACTAGTAAAATTTTACTCGCCAGTGGTAACGGAGTGGAGTGAGTATTAGCGATGCCGGCACTCGCCTCACGTTTAATACCGACAGATTGATATTCAACATTGCGAATAAGCAGGTTAAAGTAGTAACGGCCAACACCGTTAACAGTAATAGGTACCGTAATAACTTCTTTTACACCCACTAAATATTTGTCCATGTCTTGTACATCGTGAACAAAATAAGGGCTAGAAAACTTGTAATCTAAGCTATAACGGCCATGTAAATCAGTTGAGCGACCAACAATGGTATTACCCCATTCTGCTAAAGCATTGCTTAAATCTTGATTAATTTCGGTAAAAGCATAGCTTTCTTCAAACATGTTTTCACACACCGAATTACCAATGGCAATTGCCGTTTCAGGATAATGGTGCATCATAATAACGCCATCGAGTCCGCCTGTAACTTCAGAACATACCGCATAGCCTTTGAAGCGAAAATCATCAACGCTATCAACAAAGGCTTCGCCTGCCTCACCGGTTAAATTCGTCATCGCTTTTAAACTAGCAAGCGATTCATTAATAAAGGGGTATAAAATGACTTTGTATAGAGCTTCAACTGACATGACGATTCCTTATTATTATTGTTTTTTATCGTTGTTATCGAAATACCATACTTATCTCTAACAAAAATTACAAATATCAGTAAACCATCGCTAAAAAGATTTAGCTTACATCAGTAAACTGCTATCAATTGGAAAAAACTCACTTGCGCTATTAATTAAGGCTTGTGCAGTTAATTCTGTTACACCATAAACATAAGTATGTACGCTATTTCGAGCCATCACTTTACGCAATAGTAGCTCAAAATCTCCATCACCTGAAAGCAGTACAACAATATCAACATCGGCAGCAGCTTCCATTACATCTATAGTTATTCCAACATCCCAGTCACCTTTTGCAGAGCCGTCACGTCGCTGAATAAAAGGTTTTAACTTAACATCAAAACCTATATGTTTAAGTGCTTTTTGAAATTTGTGCTGCTGATCATCGCTACGTTGAATGGCATACGCATTGGCAATAACTATTTCACCTTCTGCACTTATTTGACGCCAAAATTCTCGATAATTAAATTGTCGGGAAAAAGTATCGCGGGTGGTGTAATAAATATTTTGTACATCAACAAATATCGCAATTTTCTTTACCGGCTTATTGTTTTGCATGTTTAGCCTAAATTAATACAGTAATGAGAGTCACATTATTCACAGAATTTGGTTATTTTTCACTAAACTAATAGCATTTAGCATGAGACAAACATTAAATAAGTAAAATATCATGGCTTACTATTGTTAAAAATGTCTCGAACGTAGCTAAAAAGAGACAATATTGTCGCTAAGTGATACAATAACCAGTCAAATTATGTTGAGTAAAACAAGATGTTAGCTATTCGTAAATTATTCTATTTATTGCTCCGTTTACCAATTACGTTATTGGTTCGTTGCAAAATTGTTGCCGATAAAATTATTAACTCAGGCCGACTTAAAGCTGAGCAACCCATTTTTTATGTGTTACGTCACCAATCTGCGAGTGATGTTTTATCGTTACGTAAAGCGTGTAAAAAAGCTAACTTACCCGACCCGCTAGAGAAAGTCCGTGTTAATAATCAGCTATTATCTCGATTATTATTTTTAGAAAAACCAACGGCATTATTTCATTGGCGAAAGCCCAGCAAAACCACCGCAATAGCTCAAGGCTTCGAACTATTAAATGCACATGCGAACGATGAAAATCTTGACGCACAATTAATTCCTGCGAATGTAATTTGGGGGCGGACACCAACCAAAGAAAAAAACACCACCAATGTCGGTAACTTATTAGCGGATCAAGAATCACCAACATGGTTGCGAAAATTTTTTATTGTGCTGTTTTTAGGTCGCCATACTATGGTGCGCTTTAGTGAAGCTATTTCATTTCGTCATATGGCGGACAAACACGGTAGTGATGAAGCTAGCGCACGAAAATTAATGCGTATCGCTCGCTTTCATTTTCACCGCCAAATAATTGCAGCTACTGGCCCAAGGCTTATGCATCGTCAGCAAATGTTTGAAACATTACTAGTCAATCCAGCAATTAAACGTCTAATTTCTGACGAAGCAAAAAATAAAGCCGTTAGTGAAGCAGAAATAAGAAAACAAGCATTAGCGATTATGGATGAAATAGCCGGTGATTATCGCGATGTTACTGTGCGTTTTGGCGAGCGTATTTTAGGTTGGCTATGGAATAGATTGTACAACGGCATTGAAGTCAATAAAGCCGAACGTTTGCGTAACTTAGCACAGGAAGGCCATGAAATTATTTATGTGCCGTGTCATCGCAGTCATATGGACTATTTATTACTGACTTATGTTATTTTTCAACAAGGGTTAGTTACACCGCGTATTGCCGCTGGCATTAACTTAAACTTCTGGCCTGCTGGACCTATTTTTAGAAAAGCAGGAGCATTTTTTATTCGTCGAAGCTTTAAAGGTAATCGTCTTTATTCAACTATTTTCCGAGAGTATTTAGGCCTATTGTTTGAACGTGGCTATTCAGTCAAATATTACTCTGAAGGAGGTCGCAGTCGCACCGGGCGATTACTATCACCAAAAACCGGTATGCTTGCGATGACCATTCAAAGTTTACTGCGCGGTATTGATCGTCCTCTCACCTTAGTACCCGTATATTTAGGTTATGAACATGTTATGGAAGTAGGCACTTATCACAAAGAGCTCAGCGGTAGTCAGAAAAAAGGCGAATCAATTTTCGGTGTTATTAAAGCAATTCGTAATTTAAGAAATTATGGTAAAGGTTATGTAAACTTTGGCGAGCCTATTAATATCAATCAGTTTCTCAACAAACAGGTACCAGACTGGAAACAAGCAATTGATCCGATTGATCCTCAAAAACCCAAATGGTTAACACCAAGCGTTAATAAACTTGCGCAACAAGTAATGACTTCAATTAACCAATGTGCGGCGTTAAATGGCGTTGCTCTTATTTCTCTTATTCTACATGCGACCGAAAGCAAAGCTTTAACAAAAGCAGAATTAATTAGTCAGTTAGATTTCTTTTTAGCCTTGCAACGCGCAGCCCCATATCACACTGAATTAACGGTACCAAGCGAAACAGGCGCACAACTACTTGAGCATGTGGTCACCTTAAACAAGGTCACTATCAATCAAGACAGTTTTGGTGAAATAGTATCTTTAACTGAAAGCGCTATTTTAGAGCTTCGTTATTATCGTAATAATATTTTGCACACTTTTATTGTCCCTTCATTGGTTTGTCGCTTATTGGAGCGTAATGCAAAAATCAGTCATGAAGACCTTGTAGCGCAAATACAGCGCATCACTCAATTGTTAAAAACTGATTTGTTTTTATGGCAATCAGCAGACGATATTAGTGAACAAGTGCAGGCAATTTGTCAGTTTCTATCTAACGAAAACCTTGCCAAGCAAAGCAAAGCCGGCTTTTGGTCATTGGAAAGTGCTAGTGAAGCTCGCGCCACCGTTCGCTTAATGGCTGAATGTGTAAATGAAACCATGCAAAGGTTTGCGATAATAACTTCATTACTTGGCCGATTAGCGCCAATTTCAAAATCAGAACTAGATGAAAAAGTTGTTGCCATAGCCCAACGTTTATCTGTATTAAATAATATTAACGCGCCAGAGTTTATTGATAAGAAAGCTCAGTCGACCTTGATATTAGCAATGAAAGAACACGGTTACATTATGCAAGATGAAGACGACAAGCTCGTTGATAGCAGCACATTAGGCTTGTTAAAAAGCTCAGTTAGTAACTTAGTAGATATTGAAGTATTGCAAAGTATTATGCGATAGAGCTAGTTAAAATTAGCATTTGCTACTGTTTGAGCAAATGCTAATTTTAATCATGTAAATCGCTATAAATATTCAATAGCTACACCAACAAAAACCACTAATCCTACATAGTGATTATTTAAAAAAGCTTGAAAACAACGATCACGTTCTCGACCAGCAATTAAGATTTGTTGATAGCAGAAAAAGCCAGCAGCTATAACTAATGACAGCTGATATGGCCAACCAAATGCCAATATATTACCAACGGTAAACAGTAAGGCTAAAGTCAGTAACTGTAGCAATAAAATAATACGCTTATCGTTATTACCAAATAGTATTGCCGTCGACTTCACACCAATTTTTAGGTCGTCATCACGATCAACCATGGCATACATAGTGTCATAAGCCACAGTCCATAAAACATTTGCGCTAAATAATAACCAAGCGACTACAGGTATATATCCTTGCTCTTCAGCAAAAGCCATGATCATACCCCAGCTAAATGCCGCCCCTAACACCACTTGCGGTAAGTGGGTAATACGCTTCATAAATGGATAACTGGCCGCTAACATCACTGCGACCATAGACAACATAATTGTGTAATCACTTAAGGTCAGCACTAAACCAAAAGCAACGAGTACAAAGGTAGCAAACAACTGCAATGCTTCACTACTCGACAGCGCACCTGTAACTAACGGGCGATTTTGCGTCCGTTTAACTGCGCCATCTATTTTTCGATCAGCAAAGTCATTAATCACACAGCCTGCACTACGCATTAAAAATACCCCTAAACTAAACACGATCAGCATATGCATTGACGGCCAGCCGTCAGCCGCAACCCAAAGTGCCCAATAGGTAGGCCACAATAATAAGTAAGTTCCTATTGGCTTATCCATACGGGTAATTTGCATTATCGCGGTTAGCTTTTCGGTTAATTCACTCAATGTAAAACCCTTTTATTCTTGGTAAGCAAAGGCACCAGGAAGAAATACTTCCGCCACCATTAACGGCTTATTATTTAGCATAAACACTGAACGACGCCCCCACATAGGTTGCACCACGTCGAATAACAAATGCTGAGCTATTTTTGCCACTGTAGATTGTTGGTTAAATTCTGCGACTTCTATTTTTTTCCGCAACAAGTCAGGATGATTAAATAGTACTTGCCCAAGTGATTGTGTTCCTAGATGGGCAAGTTGCTGCTGCTCACCGGTTAGAGACTTTAACGGCAGTAAACTACGAGCAAAAACCTGCGCTATATCATCACAATACAATAGCACTTCACGCACTAGCACTTGCTCACCAGCGAGTATATCTTGATTAGCTTCAATAACACTGCATGCTTCAATTTTTTGCCCAAGTACTTCAACACGAAAGTGCTGACAATGTTGCTTTAGGCGCGCCGTTAACGAAGCAGGGTCAAGTAACCAATCACGTAGCTGGTGATTTATTTTTGCTGCACTTGGGTTTTGCCAAGTTGCGGCCATTTGTACAGGAAATAAAGAGTGCTCTGCTGCCATACCTGCTAACGATACCTATAACTTAAATTGTCAAAAACGACGTATGATAGCGTTAAGCATGGGAAAAATATAGCCTGCATGGATGAATATTCAGCGCCTGATAATGGTATAATACATTTGAGAGTCTTATCGTGAAAAAATAACTAAATAATTCTGCGCGCAAGTAAAATTCGCGTTACTATTGAAGATACTATGGTTTTTAAACCTGTGTAGTGAAGTAATTCACTTAGCCAATTAACAATTTTTTGATTCGAGTTTTAGTGTTATGAAAATGTCCATTTTATTATTAGTAGTATTGTTAAGTTCAACATCGGTTAAAGCAGCTGATTACGCTTACTTTGGGTTTGAACCTTCAATTGTGACTAATTACATAGCAGTAAAGAAAAAAATGGGCTACGTTCGCCTTACCGTTGAACTAATGATAGAAGATTCATCTAATTATGAAGTGGTTGAACATCATTCACCGTTACTTCGTGACGCTATCATAAATATTATTGGCCAGCAGCCTGAATCAAAAGTTAAATCTATTAATGGTCGCCATGAAATTCAGCGCTTATGTGAAGAAAAAGTAAAACAGCTTCTAGAAAAAGAAACCGGTAAGCCATTAATTAAGAAATTGTTATTTACCCAATGGTTAGATAACTAGCCACCTACTGTAAATTATTACAAAAGCCCATAACTTTAATTAAGTCGTGGTTTTTTTCTCTTTTAGCACTTTAATATATGCTAAACAACAACCACTAATTAAGCCTAACAAATGTGCTGTATTAGCGATATTAACGGGTAAAATGTTGGTGTAACCTAACAGTAACCAAAACAGCATAAAACCAATAATTGGCTTAGACAAGGTAAGGCCTTTCTCTGGCAACAACCAGCCAAGCCACCAAACATAACCGAGAACGCCATAAACCACACCCGATAAGCCGCCAAAATTTGGCCCATCGACTAAATATTGGCCAATATTTGATACCAAGGCTGTGACTAAAAATACTTTTATTAAACTAGCTTTACCAAATACTTGCTCAATTGAGCCGCCCAATTGCCACCACCACATCGTATTAAACACGATATGCAGCCAAGAAAAATGAAACAGTGCTGGGCCTAATAAGCGGTGCGGTGCTTGAATAACTTGTTCAAAACTAAAATAAGAGTAAAACTTTAATTGCTGGAATAATGTGCCTGACCAACCCAGTAAACTTGCAATAAATACCAACCAACACGCGAGAAATATCGTTAAAGTAACAATGCCTGCATGAGCTAAAAACTGCTTTTTAAAACTGCTGAATAACGATGGAGAATGTGAATTAACATCGGTAACATTACCGTTTTTCCATGCCGCTTGTTGATACTTAGCTTGATAAGGTTGCTCAATAAATTGCTTAAATTCTACTACTGCTAGTTCGTATTTATCCGGCTGACAATAGATAACGAAGTTATCATCTTCATTGTTAATTTGCGCCCTGATCTCAATAGTGTCTAAATAATCACAAAACAATAAAGCAATATTGTGTTGCTTTACACTTACCAGTGGACGCAAATCTTCAGTAGTCATTAACGAGCAACAGTATCCGGATATTGCAGCTGCCAATCAGTAAAGCCACCATCAAGCGAGTATACGTCAGTAAAATCTTGACTGATTAAAAACTGCGCCGCTTGCTGACTTGAAATACCGTGATAGCAGCAAACTACTACGGGTGCATCAAAATCAGCTGTGCGTAAGAATTCAGGTAAACTTTCGTTACTTAAATGCAAAGCATTTGGAATATGACCAGCCTGAAATGAAGCCGGGTCGCGAATATCAACCACAACATGCGTGTTATCAGCTAATACCTGCTGCAATTCACCAATTTGCATGTGTTTAAAATTTTCTTCGCTATGTGCCATTATGCTTCCCAATCTAGAATAACTTTACCTGACTGCCCAGAACGCATGATATCAAAACCTTGCTGAAAATCATCAATATTAAAATGATGGGTAATGATTGGTGACAAATCTAAACCTGACTGGATCAAACTAGCCATTTTATACCAAGTTTCAAACATTTCACGACCGTAAATGCCTTTAATGGTTAAGCCTTTAAAAATAACTTGGCTCCAGTCAATTGCCATATCCTGTCCTGGAATACCTAACATGGCTATTTTTCCACCGTTGTTCATATTGGCTAACATATCAGTAAATGCCATAGGAACACCCGACATTTCCATACCAACATCAAACCCTTCGGTCATTCCCAGCTCAGTCATCACATCAGCAAGTTTTTCCTTACTAACGTCTACAGCGCGCGTTGCACCCATTTTTCGTGCTAAGTCTAGGCGATATTCATTGACGTCGGTTATCACAACATGACGCGCACCCACATGTTTAGCAACTGCAGCAGCCATAATGCCAATCGGGCCTGCACCTGTAATGAGCACGTCTTCACCTACTAAGTCAAAAGAAAGTGCAGTATGTACAGCATTACCAAACGGGTCAAAAATAGCTGCTAAATCATCAGATATTTCGTCGGGTAATTTAAAAGCGTTGAATGCTGGTATCACTAAGTATTCAGCAAATGAACCTTCACGATTCACGCCGACACCAACCGTATTGCGGCATAAGTGCGTACGTCCACCACGACAATTGCGGCAATGGCCACAAGTTATATGGCCTTCACCTGATACACGGTCGCCAATAGCAAAGCCTTTAACTTCTTCGCCTATACCAACCACTTCGCCAGCATATTCATGACCAACTACCATAGGCACTGGAATGGTTTTTTGTGACCATTCGTCCCAGTTGTAAATATGAATATCAGTACCACAAATCGCTGTTTTCTTAATTTTGATTAACAGATCATTATGCCCTAACTCAGGCATAGGCGAATCTGTCATCCAAATGCCAGGTTCTGCTTTTAATTTTGCTAAAGACTTCATGATTAGCCCTCAATCACTTTCATTTCTTTACCGATACGAATAAACGCTTCAATCGCTTTATCCAATTCAGCTTTAGTGTGCGCTGCTGAAATTTGAGTACGAATACGTGCTTGACCTTTTGGCACTACAGGGAATGAAAAACCAATCACGTAAATACCTTCAGCTAATAAGCGATCGGCCATATCACTAGCCACTTTCGCATCACCTAACATAACAGGCACTATGGCATGGTCAGCACCAGCACAAGTAAAGCCAGCAGCTTCCATCTGAGTTCTAAAATATGCCGCGTTATCTTTTAAGGTTTTACGCAGGTCATCACCGTCTGCAAGTAAATCCAATACCTTAATTGAAGCATTTACAATTGCCGGGGCTAATGAATTTGAGAATAGGTATGGACGAGAACGTTGACGTAACCACTCTACAACTTCTTTTTTCGCTGCCGTATAACCGCCTGACGCACCACCCATTGCTTTACCTAAAGTACCAGTAATAATATCGACACGACCCATCACTTCACAATACTCGTGACTACCGCGGCCTTGTTCACCAACAAATCCCACTGCATGTGAATCATCAACCATTACCATAGCATTATATTTATCTGCTAAATCACAAACGCCTTTAAGATTGGCAATAACACCATCCATGGAGAATACACCATCAGTGGCAATCAACTTAAAACGAGCACCGGCTTCATCAGCTTCTTTTAAGCGTGCTTCTAATTCAACCATGTCATTATTGGCATAACGAAAACGTTTAGCTTTACATAAACGTACACCGTCAATAATAGAAGCGTGGTTTAAAGCATCTGAAATTATTGCATCTTCTGGGCCTAATAAGGTTTCAAACAAACCTGCATTGGCATCGAAACATGAAGAATACAAAATGGTATCTTCCATTCCTAAAAAGGCACTTAATTTCTCTTCTAAAGTTTTGTGAATATCTTGTGTACCACAAATAAAACGTACTGATGCCATGCCAAAACCATGCTCATCTAAGCCTTGCTTTGCCGCAGTAATTAACGATGGGTGATTTGCTAAACCTAAATAGTTATTGGCACAAAAGTTAACCACATCTTCACCAGTATTTACGGCTATTTGCGGCTGTTGAGCCGTGGTAATAACACGTTCAGCTTTGTATAAACCATCTTCTTTTACTTGCTCTATTTGTGCAGTTAAATGCGAGTAAAAACCTTTTGTTGATGAAGAATCAGTCACGTTAATTCCTTAATAAATGATATGTGTTCAATTGTTGTATTATCAGCTTAGACGGTTAAACAAGAAAAGTGGCAATACTTGTTAATATGACCTTTTTAATAGTTAAATTGACATATAAGCATACCAAAGTGTAACTTACTAGCTGATTTATAGGTTTATTGTAAAGGCTATTGAGTTTGCTAACAGAAAAAGATGAAGAATTATTATCGATACTACGGGTCAATGCCCGAGCCAGTGTGTCTGATATTGCTAGGGCAACTGGCGTGTCTAGAACAGCGATACAAAATCGCCTGAATAAGCTAGAAGATAACAATGTTATTAAAGCTTATAGCGTCGTGTTAGGTAGTGAATATACCAGTAAACTAATTTCATCTAACGTTTCATTAAAAGTAAAGCCTAACTTGCGCCAAACCATTTGTGTAGCATTACGTAAGGTTCATCAAATCAGCCATATTTATTCAATTAGCGGTGAATACGACTTACTTGTTACGATTCAAGCGAGTACATTAGAAAAGCTCAGCGAAGTACTCAACATGGTATGTTCAACTGAAGGGGTGGAAAGAACAAATTCTTCAATCATTCTCGATACCATATTTGAACGCTAGCTTTTAATTCTTACTAATACCAATTTAATTAATTGATCAAATTGCTATAACTATCTATAGCGATAGTTAGTTATACTAACAACCTATTTAGCTAGTTGATTTTGAGTTTATTTTAGTGCGATATTTTTTAGCCTTGCTGCTTTACCGTTTAATATTTCTATTGCTAACACCAGTGTTAGTCATTGTACTACTTATTCGTTCAATCAATCATAGTGAATATCGCCAGCGATTGAGTGAACGTTTAGGGGTTTTGCCTACAACGCTAAAACCTAACGGCATTATTGTTCATGCGGCGAGTGTTGGTGAAATTATTGCCCTTAAGCCTTTTATTAGCCAGCTTATAAAAAAATACCCAAACTTGGCGATCACAGTAACAACCTTTACACCTACAGGCTCAGCACAAGTCAAAAAACTTTTTGCTGACAAGGTTCAACATTGCTACCTGCCACTCGACAACATCTTATCAACACAATTATTCCTGCAACGTCTAAAACCAAAAGTTATGGTGTTTATGGAAACAGAACTATGGCCAAATTTAATTGCTCAGAGTAAAAGTAAAAATATTAAGTTACTACTAGTGAACGGGCGTTTATCCGATAAATCAATGCGTAGTTATCAAAAACTCACCTGGCTAATTTCTCCGGCTATTCAATGCTTTCATAAAATATTAACCCAAAGTCAGGTTAATCAAGATAATTACCTTGCTTTAGGTGCAAATACTAAACAATGCGAATTATCTGGTAACCTTAAGTTTGACATTTCATTAAGCCCAGATGTTGTATCAAAACAACAAGAACTAGCAAAACTAATTGTAGAGCCACGTAATATATTACTCATTGCTAGTACACACCCAGGTGACGAAGCTTTAGCTTTGCAAGCTTTTAACCAAGTAAAGCAACAAGATAATACCGCTTTATTAATTATTGTTCCTCGTCATCCGGAGCGCTTTGAAGGAGTCACCAAGCTTGCTCAGGATGCTGGCAATCAAGTGTTAAAACGAAGCGAAGCTCATTCGGTGACTTTAAACACTAATGTCTGGATTATTGATACATTAGGCGAATTACTTCCTGCTTGTGCCTTAGCCAACATCGTTATTATGGGTGGAAGTTTTAGTGAAATTGGTGGTCATAACCCATTAGAGCCAGCATTATTTCAAAAACCAGTTGTTGTTGGCCCAAATATGAGTAATTTTAAAGAAATTTTAGCTCAACTCCATCATGCACATGGCATAGTACAAGTCGATGAAAATGAAGATATGCCGCAAGCATTAGCACAAGAAGTTAAAGCTTTACTAACCGATCACGACACAGCCCTTTCATTAGGGAAAAATGCTTACAGCGTTGTACAGGCTAACCAAGGTGCAACACAACGTTCATTAGCGGCTTTACAGCAACTTATTGATGAATGAACACAGCAACTCGTACTTATAGATGCTTGTTAAACCAAGTAACTATTTCTTGAGTTGCTTTTGCTTTATTTTGCGTAAGTCCATGATTGTCGCCGGGATAAAGTACCAACTTATGCGGCATACCAGCTTTTTCTAACGCCTCAGCCAAAGATATTGATTGCTCTACAGAAACACGCTCGTCGGACATACCGTGAAGTAATAGAATAGGCACATTTTGAGGAATTTTATCAAGCCAATAAAGCACAGAACGTTTTTCAAGTTCTACTTGCTTATTCTGTTCATAATTAGGAATACGTTTACGATACACAGCTTCCATATTGGGTCGCTGCTTTAAACCTACTATCGCATCCGATTTACCTGCTGTCACAGCAACAGCTTTAACTTTATTAGTTCGCTTGAGTGTTAAATATGATTGCATACCACCACGGCTAGCGCCGAACATGCCTATTCGCTCAGCATCTGCGGCTGTAATACTTGGAATCAAATCAAATAATGCCACAACGTCATCTACATCTTTACCACCAAATTCATCAGCAGCAGTTTTATTTTTAGTAAGTGTGCCTCGGTATTGACTGCCAATAATGATGAAGCCTTGTTCTGCTACTGGAAAAATATTACGCATCAATGCTGCAAAAACCACTGCGCCAAAATTGCCATTACCACCACGGTTATATATTAACACTGGCAGCTTGCCGTTTGTGTTTTTCGGTTTAACAACAAAACCTGATGACCATCAACCATATACTTTATTGATTGGCACTCTAAATTATTCTTAAATCGCTTAAAATCAACCGCTTTAAAGTTACGCTCAAACATGGCTAGACGTTTAACACGCATATCCTTATTTTCGATTTTTTTCGCTATTTTATTACTAATAAATGTTTGCCAATTTTCAAATGTTGCAAAGCGTCCTTCGAAGCAATTTTTGTGGCGAACGACCGTTTCGTTATCAATAATCGCTGTCGCTTGAATAGAAAAAGAAAATATAAAAAAAGCATAGAATATAAAGGCATTTATTCACATTAAATCCTTATAAATGAATGAAATAAAGAAGCGTATAACGTGGCTCATTCATTGAGCTACAAGTTGATATACAATACAGCTTTATTTTTTAAGGTAAAGCCTAACGCCTAAAAACGTAAGAAAAATCAGTAATATTAAACCAACGATACCTAGCACTTGGTCGAACCCTTTATGTGACGTCCATTGTAAATAGTGCACTTTGTACAGCAAGTTTATTACGTGAGTGTCTTGGCCTTTTTGGCTTAACCTTAAATTATTCCAATCAAGCTTAATTTCAACTCCGGTATTAGTTATTGCCGATAAGCCGTCTAAGGTAACAATTTCACCGTAACGTTCACTATTACGAGAAAATGCATCAACTAATAAGGTTTTAAATTCAGTTTCAGTAGGCGTAGCTATAGGAAGCAGTGAATTAGGATCTAAATGCTTTGTTTTGTTTTTAGTTTTAACCAATAAGTGATCACCCAAAATGGTGGTGACTAATTTCATTTCTTGCCAGTCACTCTTTGCTTGAACAGCAATTGCATCGTTAAGTGGATAAGTTTTTATAGCCAGTTGTTCGTATGCATCTTGATAACCAGGCTTGATAAAAAATATAACACCTGTGATTGTCCAACCCAGCATAGGTAACACTAAAATTAAGCCAATAATTTTGTGGAGTTTTCTACTTTTTATCACGTTATTTATTCTTATTATAATGTTTTAATGAGGTATTTTAGGATAAACGCAATTAAGCCTTTACACGATTTTCTGCCACTTCGGTTATTCGCACAGGTGCTGAAAAGTCGGCTTGGCTATCTAATGCTAACGGAATTAACCAACGTAAGTTTGGAATAAGATTTTCGGGTAATCTATTAACGTTAATAATATGCACTTCTTCTTGCTCAATGCTTTGTACCTGAAACGCAAGGTCAGAGCGGGAAAAATACATATCAACATCGTAAACGTTTGGTCGATACACATTGGCAAAACAAGTCCAATTTTCTGGCTGGGTAATTACGCCAGTTTCTTCTTTGAATTCCCTAACCATAGCATCAATTGATAACTCATTAGCTTCAATTTTTCCACCAACACCATTATACAAGCCACATTGCCATAATGGTTTTAGTTTTTTTATAACCACCAATTTTTCAGCATCCGCAGAAAACATAAAACCGGTAACATATTCTTGCATAACTAATATCTCAAGGGTTAATACAACGCATTAGGTTAATACCGCCTACATCTGTAGTAAAGCCAAAATTTTCATAGAAAGCTTCCATTTCGGACAAACAATATAATTCAAAATGCCGTACATTCTTTAATTTTTCATGCTCTTTCACCAACATCATCAAACGCTGCCCTAAACCCGAGCCTTGATACGACTTATCAACAATAACATCAAAAATTATTGCTTTAAAAATAAAGTCAGTGATCACCCGAGTAAAAGCAATCACGTCATTATTTTCATTCAATATGCCAATACAAACTTGCGAGCCTTGAATACAACACTTAGTTTCCGCTAGCGTACGACCACTCCCCCACCAAGTTTGCTTATGAAGCTGATAAACCTGCTTTATTTGCCGATCGTTAAAATTATATATAACTGTCATGTTTGCTCTCGATAACACTGAAAATAGGTAATATATTACCGTTTTATCAACTAATTAATTTAACCTAGCTAACAATAACTTGAGTTCTTTAACGATTAGTTTTGGTTCTTCTTTTTGAATAAAATGATAACTGTTTTCAGTTAATACTGCTCGCCCTTGCGGGAAACTTTCAGCCCAAGCTCTATGCTGTTGGCCCATTTTGACTCGACCGACATTAGTCATTAATAGTATTGGTGGCTCTTGCCATTTTTTAATAGATGCAATAAGCGTTAAAGGTTTATCACCAATTTCAGTGAAGTTCGGCATTGGCCTCTTTGCCCAGTAATCTAGGTACTCATTCGCCATGCCATCTTTGATATCCAATTCTTTTAGCCATTTTATTTCTTTCGTAGCTTTGACTAAGTCTATTTCTCTCATGATATCTAGATCATGTTCGGATGCTGGTTCAATTAACATCATGGCTTTAACTGATTCAGGATATTTTTCAGCAAATGTTCTAGCGACAATACTGCCATAAGAATGAGAAATATGAATTATTGGTTGGGTAACGCCTAATTCTTCAAGCAATATTTTGGTATGTTCAGCATATTGTTCTGCGCTGAACTGCTGTTTTATTTTCGAGGACCTGCCGTTTCCTAAGCGGGAATAGCGAATAACTTTAGCCATCTTTGCCATGTCTTGAATCACTGCATCCCAGTCACTTAAATCTCTAGCCATTCCGGCTTCAAGTAAAATAGTATATTTTCCTGACCCTGAGATTTGATAATCAAGACGCAGTTCACCAAGATTAACGTGTGCTGCGATTGCTTGATAGGTAAATAACATCGATAAAACGAGTGCAAATATCCTTGGCATTGATAGCTATCCTTACTTTAAAAATATTAGTGCCACTTAAATATTGAGAATTAACAACCTAAGAATTTATCAATACCTTCAATTACTTCGGTGACTTTTTCTTTATGTGGCATATGTCCACAATCAGGTAGAAGGAGCATTTCTGATCTGCCACTAACATGGCTAGCAATATACTCGGGAAAAGCACTTGAACCAAATTCATCGCTATCACCATGAATTGCCAGCACAGGACATGTAACCCGTCCAATACAGCCCTCTAAACTCCAGCTTGAGAACTCCGGCAATAACCAAACCTTAATCCATGCCTCTAAAACCCATTTAGCCTTGCTGCCATGCCATTTTTCTAAACGCTTAATTTGCCCTGGTTGTTTAAAATTCTCTTTAGCTACCTTTATACCTTGAAGAGTAATATCTTCAACAAATGCTTGCGCAGATATAGTGATAGCTGTGCAACAATCTGTATCAGATGCGGCAATGTTAATAGCCATAGCACCACCAACACTGTGCCCTATTAAAACGTAATTTTCTAGGTTAAGTCGTTGCTTAATTTGCGGAAAGTAGTGGCAAGCTTCCTTAGCAATAAAGTCAATTGAAGGCAATTCATGCAAAGATGAAGATTGCCCAAACCCTATACGGTCATAGGCAATAACTTGGCGACAAAAATGCTTGGCTAATTGTTCGGGGAAGGTTTTCCATAATTCAACACTACCGAGTGAATCATGTAATAAAATAATAGGCGTATTAGAAATTAGTTTATCCGGTAGCCAATGCTTTACAAAAACCTGCCCACTAGACAAGTTTAAGCGCTGTGATCTGGTATGGATAATAACGTCCTTATATTTGCTACTAAAATCTCATTTCGATTAAACAAGTTCGCTATAGTTATCAGCGATTAAGCGATCGACCGTTTTATTGACCTCAGCAATACTAATTTGCATCATTAAATCTTTACCTTTAGCACGTGTTCCCCACGTCACGTTATTAGCACTTCGGTTATATTGTAGTTGTATCGCAGATTCATAAGCACTTACAACGTACTGAGGGTATAAATATGGACCTGTGCGTTTTGGGTTGCTATGAGCGTATAAACCAACAACAGGTGTACCAACGGTAACGGCCATGTGTGCGGGACCAGTGTCAGGGGCAATCACTAAGTGGGCAATTTTTAATACTGCGAGTAATTGCTTAAGGCTAGTTTCACCAACCAAGTTGAGTATTTCATTTTCATCAAAGCTAAACTCACTGCGACTAATAATGGCTTCCGCTAGTAACTTTTCCATGGTTGTTGGGCCACCACAAATAACGACTTTAAAACCACGTTTACTCAAATGTTCAGCAGCTTGCGAATAACCTTCAGCATGCCAATTGCGCTCTGCTTTGCTTGCTGCTGGGCAAATAACCGCAATCGGTTTATTGGTGGAATTATTACTGCTTAATTTCTCACTTGCCCATAATTGGTCATTATCAGTTATTGGCATTTGCCACAATGGCGGCGTAACCTCTAAATCAAGTGCTTGTGCAAAACCCATAAAGCCATCTAACACATGTGGTTCGGCTTGTGCGGCAATTTTTTTATTAGTAAACAACCATTGTGCTTCTTTTGCTCTTTGGCTATCAAAGCCAATTTTTACTTTTGCAGGAATACATAAACTGGCAATACTCGCGCGCAGTGCCACCTGCATATGTAGCAGTACATCAAAATTACGGCCTTTTAGTTGTTGTCGTAAATCTCGATAACCTTTTAAACCCGCGCGTTTATCAAAAATGACGAACTCTACGCCTGCCATACCTGCAAGCAAGCTCGCTTCAACCTTACCAATAACCCACGTGATTTTAGTTTCAGGCCACTGTCGCTGAATATTTTGAACCATAGCAACGGCATGGCACACGTCTCCAATAGCGGAAAGACGTAATAAACATAAATTTTTTGGCACAGATAATTGACCCAGCATAAAGGAATCACCACAATAGGAGCAGATATAAAATATAGGTCTATTATCTTGAACCAGCCTGCAATTGTAAAACCCTGCCAGCAAGAAACTTTCCAAAAAGGCAATGTTTATTGCCAATACGACAATACGGAAATTGGCACATTTTCACCTAAGATGCTCGATGGTGAGTACTGGCAAGAAAAAAATGCCATTGTTGGCAGCGCGCAGGGACGCGGTACAACTTGGTTTATTGCCACAGAGAATGCAAAAAGTGAGGCGAGCAATTGGGTATTACGCCATTACTTTCGTGGTGGCTTAATTGGTAAAGTAATTAATGATCAATATTTCTTTACAGGTATCGAAAAAACCCGTGCAGCGCGCGAGTTTTCCTTATTAAAAGCCATGCGTTCATTAGGTTTGCCTGCACCAAAGCCTGTAGCTTTTCGTGTAATTAAAAAAGGCCTATTTTATCGTGCCGATTTATTATCATCACGTATTGAAAATGCTAACGACTTAGTTGGTATATTGAGTAAAAAAACGATAGATGACACACTTTGGCAGCAAATTGGTAAAGTTATTAAAGCGTTTCATCAGCAGGGCATTTATCATCATGACTTAAATGCTCACAATATTTTAGTAGATGAAAACAAGAAAGTTTGGCTAATTGATTTCGACCAAGGCGAGCAACGATCGCATAAAAATAAATGGCCCGAAGAGAATATGGCAAGATTATTACGTTCATTCCGCAAAGAAGTGAACAGGGTTGCTAACTTTCAATGGCAAGAAGAAAACTGGCAAGCGTTATTAAACGGTTACCAGCTTTAAAGGTTAGGCCGCGTTTAAGCTATCTTGACAGCGTTGGCGATACATAGCGCGAGCTTCCAAAAACTCATTACGTGCAGAGTCGCTGATATACGGCTGAATAATGACTAATATTTTCAAAACGCCTTGATAAAATACCGCATCATTAATTTCTGTATCGTTATTTTGCGTTTGATAGAAACTTAACCAAAAAGTATTCACTAAACGTAGAATACTAACAATATCAGCCAAATCTTCGTCAGCAAACTCCATCATATTTGCATCACGTAGCGAAAGTAACAACTCACTTACCCGTTGTGCAATAAAGCCTTGCACTTCTACATATTTATCATGCAACAATGGGTTTTTCGCCAATAGTACAGGCAAATTACTGTAGAAAAAGCGAAACTTCATCATCGCCTGAAACACCACGTCCATATATAAAATAATGGCATCAAGTGGTTTTACATCAGGACTAACTTCCGGCATGGTTTCTATCAGTAAGTTACGGGCGTATTCTTCATAGATAGAGAGAATAATGTCTTCTTTGTTACGGAAATGGTAATAAAGATTCCCTGGGCTAATGCCAAGATCGGCAGCAATGTGGTTAGTGGTAACATTACGTTCACCTTGATCATTAAATAATGCAATACTGGCTTGAATTATTTTATCCCGAGTTTTCATCGATACTACTTCTCGTATTTATTGACATAGATTTTTCTATCATACTATCAAAATTAGCCAAAATTAAAGCATTTCGAGTAAATACTTTAGCCAACATTCATCTGAAGTCTTGCAAACGACCATTCTAGCGCTGTTTGCTCAGCAAAGTTTTGTTTTCTCTTTGCGCTTAAAATGGCTTTTGAATTTAATTAGCGCAACTATTACAATAGACTTTATTATTACTAAAGTCGTTTAACATTATGTCTGTAAAAGCAATTTACCCTGGAACCTTTGATCCTGTAACTAATGGTCATGCCGATTTAATCGAACGAGCAAGTCGTTTATTTGGTGAGGTTATTGTTGGAATAGCTGCAAGCCCAAGTAAAAAGCCACGTTTTGATTTAGCCAAACGTGTTGAATTGCTAGAAGCAGTAACTCAACACTTACCGAATGTTACAGTGGTGGGTTTTAGTGGCCTATTAGTTGATTTTGCCAAAACGCATCAAGCAAATGTGCTAATTCGGGGTTTACGCGCAGTTTCCGATTTTGAATATGAATTTCAATTAGCCAACATGAACCGTCGTTTATCACCAGATTTAGAGTCGGTATTTTTAACCCCCGCGGAAGAAAACTCTTTTATTTCCTCTACTTTAGTAAAAGAAGTTGCACTACATAATGGTGACGTTAGCCAATTTGTGCATCCTGTGGTTAAACAAGCTCTTGAAATCGCATTACAACAAGATAAAAAATAACCAGCTACAACATAACTCAGGAGGTATTTAGCAACACACCTCCTTCGCATATTAATTATTTTGCAGTAATAACTGCTAATGCTTTAGTAATTCAGCTAAGCTTTGTTCTCGAGTTAAGAGGTTCTTAGCGCCTGAGGCTATTCTATGGGTACCATGGCAGCGCGCACATGCCAACACAGCCAACGTACCTAAATCTCGACCTTGCTCTTTAAGGGTGCCTGTTTTCAAACTACTTTCTAAACTTATCAGAGTATTATTCATTTGCTGATTAGGGTAAGGCTTTTTATCTTTTTTGTGACAGTCCGTACATACTTTTCCAAGTTCATCCATGCCTTGTTTAAGATCGCCGAGTGAGGCTAATGCTAAATCAGTCATGCCATCTTCAGACGCTATTTTAATTTGATTAACTTGCGTGATCAGCGTTTTCATATGACTGTTAAAATTTAAATCAGGCGTTACTTCAATTTTAGAAAAGTCAGGTGTTCGGTAGGTTAATGCGGTAAGTGCTTGATAATCATCATGACATGAGTCACAGCTGTCTTGTAGACTATTCACTGCGGTTAACGCCTTGGAATAATTTTGCTCTGCAACACTCGCCATTAAATTTGACAGGGTTGTCTTATCAAGCTTGTTATCCCAGCTAGGTACCATTTCAGCAATTTTAAGATAATGCTCGCCCAAAGATTGAGCCCATTTTTGCAAATGCTGATTATCTTCTTGCTCAGCATAAAAAGTAACGGCTTGCATTTCTCGGCGCAACTTAAACATATTATGCAGCCAAACCTGACGTTTATTCTCAGGCTTATACCATTGTGCTAGCGTTTTTGGCGGTGTTTTAACAATAACCGCCTTATCGTCATGCTTATAAACAATACCTGCGATGACAAGTGCAATAATGATTTGCAGAACAATAAAGTAAATCCATCGATTCATTTTTGCTATTTCCAATAGTTAGACATACATGCAACATATCAATAATTGTATACTAACAATGTAAATAAGCAGTTGATCAGGCGCAAAAAACCTCTTGTCGTTAACGTGCGTAATGCTAATTTTTTTTCCTGATTACCTTAGCTTTTAGTTTTGTTGTTTGCTTTGCTTTTTGCTTAGGTAATACTTGGCATTGCGGGCAAAATACTGAACTGCGATTAGACTGTCGAATTTCTTCCAACACCGTCTGGCAACCATCACATTTTTCACCTGCACGCCCGTAAACAAAAAGCTTTTGAGCGAAATATCCTGGTTTACCATCTGCTTGCGTAAAATCTTTCAGCGTTGTACCACCTTGTTCAATAGCGGCCGCCAACACTTGCTTAATAATGTCGGTAAGTTCATTGAGTTTTTCTTCGCTAATACAATTAACTGGTGTCGCAGGATGAATACTGGCAATAAACAAAGATTCATTGGCGTAAATATTACCAACGCCCACCACCACATGATTATCCATGAGAAAAGTTTTAATAGGCACTTTGCGATTTGTAGCTTTGGTAAATAAATGCCCATAGCTAAAATCATCACTCAATGGTTCAGGCCCTAATTTAGTTAACAAGCCTTGCTGGTCAACATGCTCAGGAAACCATAACACCGCACCAAAGCGTCGAGGGTCGTTTAATCTAAGCATTTTTTCATTGTCAAAGAGCATTTCAAAATGATCATGCTTAACCTCAGGCGTGCCTTGCTCCAAAATCCGCACTGAGCCTGACATCCCTAGATGTAGTAGTAAGGTGCCGCTAGAAAATCGTAACAACAAGTATTTTGAACGGCGTTCAATTTTTTCTAAGCTTTTACCGACGACGCTATGCACCTCGTCAGGAATAGGCCAACGTAACTTGCCATTACGTACCACTACATTTTCAACTTTTCGCCCCGCAATATGTGGAGTAATACCTAGCCGGCATACTTCTACCTCTGGCAACTCAGGCATTTCAAACAGTACCTTTGCTTGATTGAGCTGCAATGCGAGCTGCGAATGCATCAACAAAACGTTGAGGAGATTCAGCGTCCATATTGAAATATAACGACGGTTCAATCAGTTCTGCTTCCATTAGCGCAAACGCATCTTGATGTCGAACAAAGTCAATTCGTGCAAAAAGTAATTCACCATGAAGCTTGCTAATTGCCTGCATAGTTTCATTAGCAGCAGCTTGTAGTGCTGGCTCAGGACTTACTGCTAACAAGCCACCACCATGTTCTTCTTGTACTCGAAAATCACCTTTTGCTGGTGTTTTTAAAATGGTATGACTTAACTGACCATTAAAATAAAACAATGAAAACTCACCTTCTTGGCAAATATCAGCCATAAAAGGTTGCACCATTAATTCACGATCGGAAAATGCTGTTTGTAGTTCAGAAGTTTTATCTTGGTAGTTGTCTTTGGTGAGCCAGAAAGTATTGTCAGCATTTGCACTCACTCGCGGTTTAAGTACAATTTGTTCGGTATCAAAATGAGTAAAATATCCTGCCATTTTGCTAGCATCAAATGTTTCCGGCCAAAGTGTTGGTACAATCGTCACACCATCGCTTTCTAAGCTTTTTAAGTAATCTTTATTAATATTCCATTTGACCACAGCCAAGCTATTTTCTAACTGAGCACTTGATTGTTCAATATTGCTAAGTACGTCAACAAAGCTCGCCATGTCATCTTGATAATCCCATGGGCTACGGATGATAACCACTTCATAATCAGACCAATTAACACTTTGGTTACGCCATGAAACTATCTCTGTTTGCCAACCTAACGCATGCATTGGCTGGTCAATCAAGTAATCATAGACTTCAAAATCAGCCAAACTGTCCATCGATAAAATTGCACATTTTCTCATAAATTTACTTGCCTCTTGTGAATATGGTTACTGACTGAAGTTACAGTCGTTTAAATTACTTAATTAATAAAAATTTCTTTCGGAAATAGCTGGTTATAAAGCTCAATAGGTAATGCGAGCCATTGCTGTGTTGCTTGGTTAAAAACTAATAATTGTTGTTCTGTAGCATAAACATTAAATTGTAATGGCTCGGCTACGCCAGCAATATCGAGTTGTACATCTAGTGAAAATTGTCGATCAACCTCAGGCGCTTGTACCATAACGTCTGCGCTACTTTGTTGCCACGACATCATCATTTGCTCTAACGCCTGCCCTGATATATTAGCAGGTGTTGCTCGCCAAGTGCGCCCAATGCGTTCAACAACTACAGTGTTAGGTATTGTTAAGGTTAAAATGACTTGTTGCTCGCCAATTAGCGCAACATTTTTTTGATGACTTGCATCCCTTGCTTCACTCGGAGCATAAACATTTTCATGAGTGGCATTAATTAATAAAATAAACCCCATTACCGCGAAGATAATGACATTATTCCAACCGGTTTTTGATAATTTGATCATGGCACAACATTAAGCATTTACTTGGGTGATCATCATACGAAAAAATTGAGCTTAATTGTACTTCGCTTTACACTATTGCCAATAAAAATACCTACCCAACGTAAGGCATTCCTATGAAACTAAAACAATTAAGTGCTGGCATAATTTTGCTCAGTAGCTTATTCGGTGCAGCAAGTACCTTTGCCAACCAAGCAAGTGAGCAATTTAATCAGTTACTTGACGAACATTGGCAAACGGCCAACAAAGAACAAATATTCTTCCGTAAAGACCCTGATACCTTTCGTATGAACGGAAAACTACCAAAAATATCGGCAAAAGGTCGCGAACGTCGCTCAAAATATAACAATGAATTGTTAGCGCGCATGGCAAATATTGATGTCGATAAATTACCTGCTGCCGACCAAGTGACTTATCGCTTATTTAAATACGAGCGCGAAGCAGAAGCAAAAAGTTATCAGTTTCAAGATCACCTGTATCCATTAACATATTATTCAGGCTTCCATAGTTATTTTGCCGGTGCACCAGCTAACATGTCGTTTCTAACCGAGAAAGACTATAGCAAATACCTAATTAGTTTGGCAGATTATCCTCGATACAACCAAGAGCATATTGTTGATATGAAGCAAGCCATAGCCTTAGGTCACACCCATTATTGTGAGAGTTTTAAAGGCTATGAAAAATCGATTAGCAAACATTTGGTCGATAATATTGAAGACAGTGTTTTTTACGCGCCAATGAAAAACATGCCAAAAGCTATTTCAGCAACACAACAAGCAAAATATCGTCAACAAGTAAAAAGCTTAATTAAAGACAGTGTGTTGCCTGAATACCAAGCGTTTTACGACTTCTTTACACAAGAGTATATGACTAACTGCCGTACAACCGCCGGTATCAGCAGCGTGAAAGGCGGCGATGACTACTATCAGTACCTCATTGAATATTACACCACCACCAACCTAAGTGCAGACGAAATACATCAGATAGGTTTGGATGAAGTTAAACGTATTCGTCAAGAAATGCAGCAAATCATTAAAGAAGTTGGCTTTAAAGGCGAGTTTAAAGACTTTATTCAATTCCTGCGCACTGATGAGCAGTTTTATACTGACAGTGCCATGGATATGGTTGAAAAAGCCAGCTACATCACCCGTAAGATGGCAGCACAATTACCAAAATGGTTCTCAGTATTACCTCGCTCAACGTTTGATATTAAATCAAGCCCTAATGGCGGTGCGTATTATGTTGCTTCTGACGGTAGTGGCACCACATCGGGTACTTACTTTTTAGATACTAAAGATTTAAAAAGTCAGCCTTTATATACCTTAGAAGCATTAACATTTCATGAGGCAGAGCCCGGTCATCATTTTCAAAGTGCTATTGCCCAAGAAGTTGATATGGCAGAATTTCGTAAAACACTTTACCACGCGGCTTATGGCGAAGGTTGGGGCTTATACTCTGAGCGTTTAGGTAAAGAAATTGGTTTTTACCAAAATCCATATAGTGATTTTGGTCGCTTAACTTATGAAGCTTGGCGCGCTTGTCGTTTAGTAGTTGATACCGGTATTCACGCTAAAGGCTGGACTCGTCAACAGGCGATTAATTATTTAGCCGAAAATACCGCACTAAGCATGGCCGATGTTATTGGCCAAATTGATCGTTACATCAGCTGGCCCGCACAAGCACTTTCATACAAAATTGGTGAAATCAAAATTCGCCAATTACGCACTAAAGCAGAACAAGCATTAGGTAATAAGTTTGATATTCGAGCATTTCATGACCAAATGCTGAAAAATGGTAGCTTACCTATGGCATTACTTGAAGAGCTAACGATGGATTGGATCAAGCAGCAATAATCTTAGCCATTAGACTACTGATAAGTGAAAGTTTTAAGGAGGAGAAAGTGTTTGAAACAATTTCTCCTTTTTAATTTTTATGTAAAGTAGTGCGCTATATTCAGTGTAATAAATGGCTACTCATCGCTTTCTTGGCTCTTGAGTGGATGAAACAGTACTCGCTCATTGTTTGCTGTTAACAGCTCAGCCTTAACCACTTGCTCGTCATTAGTCATGGTAATTAAACCAATACCACTTTGATTAACTAAAGTATTATTGCTTTCAGGATCAGGCTTACGTACTTTCACCTTCATACGTCTACGTTTAGTAAACCAATTCAGGGGCGAATAACTGGCGTATAAATAACGATTCAAACGCTCTAGCCAGCGTAATAAACCTGAAGGAAACTGGTTTTTAATGCCGCTCGAGGTAATTTGGAATATGCGTGAACTATTACGCTTAAATCTATGAGTGACTTCATAAAAGAATGAGTAATGTACATCACCAGAAAGAATGATGAAATGCGGTGGTGTTTTATAGTGGCGAAAAATATTTAGCATCACATTCGCCGTACCAGAATGGGCCATCCAGTTTTCAGCATCAACCACCAATGGCTTTCCTAAAAAGGTAAATACTCGCTGTATTGTTTCTATCATCTTCACACCATATATCGGCGCAGGAGATACCAGAATTACCTCAGGTTGGTTAATGAGCTCTTGTTGTAGTTCTGATAGCGCTTCCCAATCCATTAAACCTGACGGCTTACCGGCATTGCTTTCTGATCGCCAGCGTTGTGTGCGAGTATCAAGCACAATAATTTTTGGACTCGTTGCTAAACTATAATGCCATTGATCCCAGTCCAAAAGTGCATCAATTAAGTGTTCCTGCTGTGAATATGCATTTTCATTGAAATGCTGCATGGCATTTTTATTGAAATCAACAAATTTATCTGGCGCGTTACCCCAGCCTTGGCATAACCAATAACCAATTAAAGTGTTACCGATAATACGTTTGGAAAATGGGTGGCCGTAGGCTGCCTCTTCCCAGCCACGGGTTAAATTCCAGTCATCAGTAATATCATGATCATCAAAAATCATATAAGTTGGAATATGTGCTAATGCACGACTAACCACCGACAAACCATCAATAAAGCGTGTAATAATGGTCATTTCTTTCTGATAAGTATCGGTAAACGCATCAGCCACTTGATGCGACTTTAAATCCACCATACGCCACATAATCGGTGACCATGTCAGTAAATACATGGCGAACACCTCAGCTAGCGTGACTAAATGGTTTTTAGCATTCACGGAAGTGAATATTGGTTTTTTACTGGCGGCAAAAATTTTATCGTACACTGCCTTATTAGCAGTATCATGCGGTAGCAGCTGATCGCGCTGATAATAGCAAAGTGAGCTTGAAAATAGTTCCTCACTGGAGCTAACGACAGTTCCTTGCCATTGTTCATTATATAAACCCAACAATGTTATTACTTGATGAATAGCGACCAATGTCGGTCCCGCAACATCATCAGCATATACTTGATCACCCGACATCATAAGCATCGCTGGTCGTAATTCAGCATCAGAAACCGAGTCAGCAATAACATGGTCAACTTGTACTAATCCATCACCGCTATCAAAGTGCGGCTTACGACAGGAGCCATGCAGCATTTGCTTCACGTCAGATTTAATCACAAAATTAGGATACTTTTGCTGTGGATATAACAATTCAGGCATCAGCTCAACCAGCGAGTGTTGCTGTTCATCTGCGGAAAATATGAAGTTATAAGCCAATAACTGATTCAACGGTAAAGCTTGGCTAAAGTCTATCGATATTAAATTAATGATTGCATGCTCACCAATACGCACTTGCTGGTGTTGCTGCGCATCTAAATCGATGACATGAGTAGGCGAATTTTCAATATCAGAAAACAACTGAAACTGCGCAGCATAGGGCTTGCTTGTTACTAACCAAAACGTTAACTGCTGTTGGCTAACATGCCGTAAAACTGGACCGGCGATCAGCACTGGTAAATCATGACAAGTATTAATAATAACTCCAAATACACTCTACCAAATTGACTTATGAGCTAGCCAAATGGTTATTATTTTGTCTTTACGTTGCTAACTAATTAATCAACGCGACAATTTATTGTTCTTATAGTGAGTTTATATCAGAAAAATTTATCATGACAACTTTCAACGAGTAGATAAAAGTAAGTAAATATAATATTGAAGGGAATTATCGAGCTGTTTAACTTTTGATAGGCAATAAAAAACCCGGTAAGAACCGGGCTTTTAAATTAGAAGTAATCAATTACTTGATTTTAGCTTCTTTATAAATCACGTGTTTACGTGCTTTAGGATCAAACTTTTTGATTTCCATTTTTTCTGGCATAGTCTTTTTATTCTTATCAGTAGTATAAAAATGACCTGTACCAGCACTAGAAACTAAACGAATTTTATCACGCATTGTAATTCCTTAAACTTTTTCGCCACGGGCACGAATGTCAGTTAATACTGCATCAATACCTTTTTTATCGATAATACGCATTCCTTTCGGAGTTAAACGTAATTTAACGAAACGGTTTTCACTCTCAACCCAAAAACGGTGAGATTGAAGGTTTGGTAAGAAACGACGACGTGTTGCGTTTCTTGCGTGAGAACGGTTGTTCCCTACGACTGGCTTTTTGCCTGTTACTTGGCAAACTTTAGACATGTGAGTCACTCCAAAATTAATTTCAGCTCGAGCTATATTTCCCCAAGACCGTCGCCTCGGGATCCTGAAAAAGGTGGCATATTATAGAGAAACTGAAAAACGAATACCAGCTTTAATCACTTTTAAAGTAGATAGATTTGAAAATCATTTAATTTCAGCCACTTACAGTAATAAGAAGGTCAGAAAAGGGGTGTTTTTTGCTGTAATATCATTCGAGTCGAATAATTTTACAGCAATTTTAGCCTATTTTAGACGCCAATAATTTCGTTAATTTTTCTTTTTGATCCTGATTACACAATTCATCAATCAAAATACGAATAATATGTGACTTTGCTAATTGGCTATCAATAGCTAATTCTTGCAGCTGCTCTATAGCAGATTCACTGAGTGTAAAAGTGGCATGACGAAAACGTCGACCACCTTCGGTTTTGTTTTCTTGTTTCTGTTTCTGGTGTTCTTTCGCGGCTAAAATTGCATCTTGTAAAGACAGTTCTTTTTGTTCAGAACTGACAATTTTAGGTTTACCTTGAGCATAATTTTCCGCATCAGAGATAAATTCATCTACCGTGAATTGCTTTTTCCTTTTCGGGCCATCCTTGGATTTTTTTAGATCAGTTAAACTCATGGGAGTTGTCCGGTTTCATTGCCAATAGCTCTTGCGCTATGGCGGTCATTTCTGCAGCAGCTTTTCCATCAGGTTCAATTTCTAATACAGAAGAACCTAACTCTTCACTATCATCATAAACATTTCGATTAAACGTTACTGCATTTAATACATTAATACCAAAGGAACTACAAACATCTTTTGCCTCTAAAATACGCCCCGCTTGATTTGGCAGCGATGGACATTGAGTAATAACAAATGATGCTAACATTTTTGGGTTAACCATTTTACAGGTACTGAGCATATCTTCCATGTGTGGTACGGTTTTTAAGTCACGACGCTTAGGTCGTAGTGGAATAACCACATGATCTGCCACTGACATTGCTGCTCGTAACGCCAAATTATCTTGGCCACCACAATCAACCACTACATAGTCATAATGTTGGTTTAAGCTTAATAAGTCATTGCGGATTTTACCGTATAACTGAATACAGTTTATTGCAGGTAAAGAAGGATCAGCATTACGTGCTTGTATCCAATCAGAAGTTGTTCGTTGCGGATCACAATCAACCATTAAGACAATGGCTTTTTTCTCTCGGGCAAAATACACAGCTAAATTTTGTGCTAGACAGCTTTTACCGCTACCGCCTTTTTCCCCGCCTACTAAAATCATCATTTTGCTAATTCCTTGTTTGCTACTACTAATACAACAACCATTTCATTATAGTTCAATAATTAACAGCCAGTTATTTAAGGTAAATCGGTTAGCTGTATGGCTACTTCAAACCAACCATTATCTTGCTTGATACAGCGTACAACTTGCCCAAATAGTTTTTGACTATTCGGATTTGCTGCCTTAAAAATAATAGTGACTGGCGTTTTTGCTGCAATTTCACAATCACAATCAACTTTTAAACCGCCGCGAGAAAAGTCTAAGCAAGCAATTTTTTTGCGACACTCGTTACCATCGTTATCGGCCCAAACAATATCAACAAGTTCTTTTTCCATATCAATACGAAAAGCTTGTCGACGTTCGTTTTCTTCTTTATCTAATGTATTGTCAATAACGCTCATAGAGACTCCTTGTTTACAGCAAGATTATATACAACCAATTATTGTTCATTTATTCGACCATACTCAGCATACGAATAACAGTGGCAACCCGCAACTATTATATGATCAAGGACTTTGATATCGATTAATGCCAAGGCTTGCGTTAACCGCTCAGTGATTTGATTATCAGCAATGCTAGGTTCGGCAATACCCGAAGGATGATTATGAGCAAGAATAACGGCACCAGCTTGGTGTTTTAATGCCGCTTCAACGATTACTCTAGGATATACAGCTGCAGCATTAATGGTGCCATAAAACAAGCGCTGAAATTTTATTACTTGATGCTGACTATTTAAGAATAATGCCGCAAACACTTCCCGGCTTTCGTTGCGTAGCTCTGCAATAAGAAAATTTTTAGTACTAGCTGAAGAGGCAAGTGCTTCACCCATTTGCATCTGTTCTGCTAAGTAGCGCTTAGACATCTCTAAGCAGGCTTGTAGTTGTACATATTTAGCTGTACCTAAGCCATGCTGCTGACAAAACTCATTGAGTTCTGCTTGGTAAATTTTCGAAATACTGCCGAAATTTTTTAATAACTTACGAGCAAGGTCAACTACGTGACAACCTTTGACACCGGTGCGAAGAAAAATAGCTAATAATTCTGCATCGCTAAGGTTATTTGCTCCATGTTGCAATAATTTTTCTCTTGGTTTTTCACAGGCAGGCCAGTCTTTTAACATAGTTGCATCCTTGCAAAGTGATTTTAAAAAAGTGTGAATATACCCGTACTACTTCAAAATGCATTTTCAGAGTTTAGCTAAGAGACTAGGGCAAGGCGCAATATGAAGGTAATGGTTATTCCCTTATCAAGCATTGCAACGCTGAACTGGTTTTTTAGCTTAACTCCCTGCGGGCAAGCCGATAATGGGTCATCTCCGGCGTTATTGATTTTGACAATAGAATCACTATTTTCTTCAATCAATATCTTGGTGCTAACCCTTTCTCGGCTTGCTGAAAGGCGTATTTTGAAGTAGCACGGGTATAATGCTATCTTATCGCCAATTGTCGTTATTAAGATTAGCAGTTTATGCAGATTCTTCAGGGTAAAAAAATCCTATTGGGTATCAGTGGTGGTATTGCCGCCTACAAAACACCAGAATTAGTTCGTCGCCTCAAGGACCACGGTGCTGATGTACGAGTGGTTATGACCGAAGGTGCTAAAGCATTTATTACGCCACTGACGTTGCAAGCGGTGTCGGCAAACGCGGTGTCTGATAGCTTATTAGATACTCAAGCAGAATTGGCGATGGGCCATATTGAGTTAGCAAAGTGGGCCGATTTTATCTTAATTGCACCTGCAACCGCTGACATTATTGCTAAAATAGCCGCCGGTATGGCGAGCGATTTATTAACTACCTTGTGCTTAGCAACCGCTGCTCCCATTGCCATTGCACCTGCGATGAACCAGCAAATGTGGCACAACCGAGCAACGCAAAATAATATCAACACCTTAACATCATGGAATTACGCCATATTTGGCCCAGGTGCAGGTGAACAAGCCTGTGGTGACGTTGGTTTAGGACGCATGTTAGAAGTGGATGAATTAGTCACGTTAACTTGCCAAGAATTCACACAACCAATACAAAAAACACAAGAGAAAGTACAAGCAAAACCATTAACCGGACAACAATGGCTAATTACTGCTGGACCAACACGTGAAGCCATTGATCCCGTTCGTTATATTTCTAATCACAGTTCAGGAAAAATGGGCTTTGCCATTGCCGCTGCCGCACAAGCACTCGGGGCAAACGTTACCATTATTTCTGGACCAGTAAATTTAACTACACCAGAGCACTGTCAAAAAATAGCCGTTGATAGTGCTATTGAAATGCACCAACACGCGACAACATTAGCGGAAAGTGCTGATATTTTCGTTGCCTGTGCAGCGGTTGCAGATTACCGCCTTGATACTATAGCCAATGAAAAAATTAAAAAATCACAAGATACTATGCAGCTAAACCTGATTAAAAACCCTGATATTGTTGCCGACGTTGCAGCAATGGCTAATAAACCATTTACGGTTGGTTTCGCTGCTGAAACCCAAGACGTTGAACACTACGCTCGTGGCAAACTTGCCCGAAAAAATCTAGATATGATAGCTGCCAACAATGTTGCAACTTCAGGACAAGGCTTTAATAGTGATGACAACGCTTTAACGGTATTCACTGCTAATGATGAAAAGGTTTTACCGTTGACGAATAAAGCAGAGCTTGCCAAACAGCTAGTGCAATTTATTCAAGACAACTATCAAAATTCACTGAAAAGTTAATCTAAGATATGAATGGCGCGGTTCATTGTTGAATCGCAGCCAGTTCTCACTATACAATTACGCTAACTTTTCAGTAGTCACTCTGAAAAAATAACAAAAATAGAGAATCAGTTTTATGCCGGCGACTCAAAAACCAAATCGCAAACAACAAATTTTAGAATGCCTTGCACATATGTTACAAACTGGCGCAGGACAGCGGATCACCACCGCCAAACTTGCCGCTGAAGTTGGCGTGTCGGAAGCAGCACTTTATCGTCATTTTCCTTCCAAAGCGCGTATGTTCGAAGGCTTAATAGAGTTTATCGAAGAGTCTATTTTTTCACGAGTTAATCTCATTTTGACCGATCACAAAGAAGCATTAGTGCGTTGTCATCATATTTTGCACGTACTGTTGATTTTTGCCGAGCGTAACCCCGGTATGTGCCGCATTCTAGCAGGTGATGCCTTAATGGGTGAAAATGAACGTTTACGTGCCCGTGTAAATCAGTTTTTTGAAAAACTTGAATCACAATTTAAGCAGGTATTACGAGAACGTAAATTGCGTGAAGGCAAAGGGTTTACTATTTCAGAACAAGCATTAGCGAATATTTTAATGGCATTTGCTGAAGGCAAAATAAACCAATATGTACGCTCTAATTTTAGCAAAAAACCGAGCACTGATTTTAATGAACAATGGCAATTTTTAATGGCTGACAAATAGCCTGAGTTGAAAGTACCTTTGTCGACAAAAAGCCAATCAACATTGGCATCTAAAATATTTAAGGAAACAACGTGAGTAAGTTAGCACATCTAAAACCAAGTTCTTTGTGGCAAATTTTTGAAAAAATTTGCAGCATTCCACACCCTTCGAAACACGAACAAAAAATATCACTTTGGATCCAATCTTGGGCGAAAGAGCTAGGGCTGAGTGTTAAAGAAGATGCCGTTGGTAACCTGATCATTAAAAAGCCAGCAACTCAAGGTATGGAAAATAGAAAAGGCGTTATTTTGCAAGCTCACATGGATATGGTACCGCAAAAAAATTCGGATACTGAGCACGACTTTTTAGTTGACCCAATCAAACCTTATATTGTTACTGAGGCAGATGGTGATTGGGTGACCGCCGAAGGAACAACATTAGGTGCTGATAATGGCGTTGGCTTGTCTTCAGCATTAGCCGTTTTAGCCAGTGACGATATTCCACATGGTCCATTAGAAGTATTAGTAACCATTGATGAAGAAGCTGGCATGACAGGCGCTTTTGGTCTTGAAGCGGGTTGGTTAGAGGGCGATTTACTGATCAACACTGACTCTGAGCAAGAAGGCGAAGTTTACATGGGTTGTGCAGGTGGTATCGATGGCGAAGCTACATTTGCTATTAAATATGAAGATGCTCCAGCTGATGTGGAGTCTTTTAACTTATCAATTTCAGGTTTAAAAGGTGGTCATTCTGGTGTAGATATTCACACCGGTCGCGCCAATGCAAACAAACTATTAGTACGCTTTTTGCTTGACGCGAGTAATGAATTTGATTTACGTCTAACAGAATTAAATGGCGGTAGTTTACGTAATGCAATTCCACGTGAAGCCGACGCGAGCTTTGTTATTGGCGCAACACAAGTTGACGCTTTTAAAGCAAAGCTAACGGATTACTTAGCAACTATTCGTCATTCTCTAGGTTCTATTGAAACTGACATTGAGATGTTACTGATTTCGCCAGAAACCTTTGATGAGTGTTGGACTAACGACACTCAAAGCATAATTCTACGAGCGTTAAACGCTTGCCCTAACGGGGTATTACGTATGAGTGACGACATTGAAGGTATTGTTGAAACTTCATTAAACCTTGGTGTAATGCGTAGTAAAGGTAATAAATTTGTTGCCATGACTTTAATTCGTAGTTTACATGATGATGGTCGACTAGACGCGCAAACAACAGTACAGTCGGTATTTCAATTAGCCAACGCTGACATTAAGTTTTCAGGAGCTTACCCAGGCTGGAAGCCAGACACAAGTTCAGCATTAATGCAGACCGTGCGTGACACTTATCAATCGTTATTCAATAAAGTGCCTGAAATTATGGTCATTCATGCCGGACTTGAATGTGGTCTATTTAAAACCGCATACCCGCATTGGGATATGGTGTCATTCGGTCCGACAATTAAATTCCCACATTCACCTGATGAAAAAATTCAAATCGCAACAGTTGAGCAATATTGGCAGCTTTTAGTTGCAGTATTAGCGAATATTCCAGAAAAATCATAACGCATTGAAATATGCTTTTCAGCGCAGTATAACCCTTATACTGCGCTAACATTCCTACACCTTTTCTATTTAGTTACCTATAATAAAAAGGTCGACCAGATCAATGTTAGCGTAATTAGCCTAAAGTCTAATAAACAAATAACGTTAAACGTCCTAAACTAAATTTGGGGTTCTTTAAAGGAAACAATGACATGATTCAGCCAGAAAAAATTATAATAGCTGACGATCACCCATTATTTAGACAAGCGTTGTTAGGCACATTAAAATTAAAACTAACGCAAACACAATGGTTGGAAGCACAAACAATTGCAGAGCTAGAACAACAGCTTAGCGATCATAATGATAGCGACTTAGTGTTGCTAGATTTACACATTCCCGGCGCACATGGGTTTAATACACTTATTCATGTACGTAATCATTTTCCACAAATACCTGTGGTAGTGGTGTCGGCCCATGAAGATCATGAAACCATCAATAAAGCAATGGGATACGGTGCTTCTGGTTTTATTCCAAAATCAACGCCGGTGGATGACATTTACAACGCGATTCAACATGTATTGCTAGGTAATATTTGGACACCTGAAGCTTACAATGAGTCTGAGCCAACACAAGATAATAACGACATTGCTGAACGAGTTGCTAGCTTAACGCAGCAGCAATATCGAATTTTGATGATGTTCGCTCAAGGCATGCTAAATAAACAAATTGCATATGATTTAAATGTCTCAGAAGCGACAATAAAAGCGCATGCCACCGCAATATTTCGTAAATTAGATGTTCGTAATCGCACTCAAGCGGTTATTGCTATTGCACAACTTGATATAGCCGACGTGCAATTACAAGATAGCTAAATTAATCCTACAAGCTTCAGATTAAAAACTTACTCTTACAAGTATTTAGCCTGAAGTTTTTTAGTTAGCATTGAACTCATCATAGCTCTTAACGCCGCAGGTTTAACTAACTTGCGCATAAAGCCAATATCTGCCGCTAAGGTTTTTTCTTCTAAGTCACTGTCTGTCGTCGCGGTGATCAGGATAGCCGGAATATAATGACTTAATTGCTTTCGCATTTCGCTAATGAGGGCGATACCGTTAAAGTCATGATCTAGCTGATAATCAACAAGTAGTATTTCAATATCGTTTTTATGATCATTGTAAAGCAATAACGCCTGATGATAGGAGTTCGCCGCAATAACATCGCAATCCCATGCCGTTAATAATTCCACCATACCATTAAGTACTGCAGGGTCATTATCAATACACATCACAGTTACGCCTTTTAAACCAATATTACCACTGGATTTTACTTTCAGCGCTTCAGTTTGCGCTGGTGCTAGTTCAACACCGACAGTAAATTTACAACCCATGCTAACTTCTGACTGCAGCGCTAACGAATGGCCTAACAATCTGGCTAAACTTTGTGTGATATTCAAGCCCAGCCCTAAGCCAGCAGAGCCAGTACTTTGTTGGTTATCAAGCTGTGTAAATTGCTCAAAAACCATAGTTTGTTTGTCAACTGGTATCCCTGGTCCATTGTCCAGTACTTGAATTTCAACCGTTTCACCTTTAATTCTAGCCCCTAATAATACTTTACCTGGGCTAGCATAACGAAAAGCATTACCAACTAAATTCTGTAAAATGCGTCGCAGTAAATTACGGTCAGATCGCAACCACAATGAATTACAATGTACTCGAAAATCCACGTTGAGGTCGAGAGCATTAGCTGAAAACTCTTTCGCTAAATCATCAAATAATGATTTAACGGAAAATGCGCTAATATTCGGTTTAATATTGCCACTTTCAATGCGGGCAATTTCCGCTAAATCGGCTACTAAATCGTTAGCAACTTTAAGCGAATGATCAATATTATCAACCTGACGTTGCTGAGTGTCCGTTAAGTTACCTTGACTCGCCAAAGCAGAAGTAAATAATCGCGCAGCTTCTAGTGGTTGCATTAAGTCATGACTACAAGCTTTTAAATACAAACTTTTCTTAACGTGTGCTTGCTCAGCTTTTTCTCGAGCTAATGCCAAAGCTTCGTTAGTTTGTGCTAGTTTCTGAGTTCGTTCTAACACCCGTGTTTCCAAATCAACATTAGCTTCCTTTAACCCCCGCTCAGCCTGGCGATAGGTAGTAATATCTGAAAACAGCATAACGAAACCGCCACCTGGTAGCGGGTTACCTTCTATACGAATAACTCTACCGTCACTATGTTCGCGTTCTGAACTATGTGGGCTACCATTACGCAAATGCGCTAAGCGTTTATTAACTTGTTGATCAATTTTACCCACTCCGCATAGCCCTCGCTGTACATTAAAACGGATCAAGTTTCGTATCGGGCTACCTTGATAAATAAGTTCACTTGGGTAATCAAACAAATCAACATACTTTTTATTCCATGCCACTAAGTTCAAATCACTATCAACAATTGAAATTCCTTCGCTGGCATTCTCAATGGCACTTTGTAGCAGGTCTTGGCTAAATTGTTGTCGTTGACTCGACGCTTCTTCAACTAATACCGCAATTTCATCTAAAGCAATATCACGGCCATCTAAAGCTGAGGAAAGTACTAAACGAGCTGATGAAGCCCCCATCACACTGGCAAGCGTATTTTCAGTGTGCTGCAGAAGCTGCTGATTATATGCAATATTACCTAAGGTATTTTTTGCCGTTAAACGCTGAAATTGAGCAAAACTTACGCTGGCTTTTTCCTCACCTACAAAGCGAGAAACCAATAACTCTAATTCTTGGTAATTAACTTGCTTATTACGTTGAGAATTTAACGATTTAGGCGCCTGATGCTCCATAAACAATGAAGCTTGCATGCGCTCTTGCACACTTTGTCTACTTACATGAGATAGCAGCCACATCGAAATAATATTAGCTGATAAAGACAGTAAGCTGGCCATTGAGCTGGCCGGTATAAAGCCACCTTCAAAGGGATGAGCATAAAGACCAAATTGAGGAATAAAGTTTAAAAATAGCCAAGCTGAAAACCCGATAACAATACCGCCATAAATTGCTGTTAATGTTGCTCTTCGCCAATAAAATGCAGCAATTAATGCTGGTGATAATTGCGCAAACGCCCCAAAAGCAATTTGACCTAACGAGCTTAGCGTATCAGGCGAAGCCATGAGAAAAACTCCATAGCCAAGCAAAATAACAAACAGTACTAAAACTTTGCGTATGGTTAGTAAACGTAATCGAAAATCATCATAGTCAGTGTTGTTATGCTTTTTAGCGCGGTAAAGCCAAGGGAAAACAATTTCATTGCTGAGCATAGTACTCAAGGCAATAGATGAAATAATAACCATTGAACTGGCGGCAGAAATAGCGCCCAAAAATGTTAACAGGGTTAACCAAGGTTGATGCTGATACCAAGGTAAAAACAACACATAGGCATCAGAGGGGACGCTATCACCTAATAATAAATGCCCTGCTAAACCTAATGGCACAGCAAAAATAGCAAAAACAAGTAGATAAATTGGAAATAAACGTCGGCTAAGCCAAGTGTCTTTTTCGTCTTTGAGCTCAACAACCATGACTTGAAATTGACGTGGTAACGAAAGAAATGCCGCCATGGTAATAATTAACATCGCAAACATTGACATTATATTCGGAAACGTAAGTTGTTGGTCAAGTTGAATATTGGCGGAAGAGCGACGCCAGATTTCCATTGGCGAATCAAATAAAACATAAGTCACAAAAAGCCCCACTGATAAAAAAGCAAATAGCTTCACCAACGACTCAAATGCAATAGCAAGCATAACCCCAGGGTGGCGTTCAGTAACATCAATGTTGCGAATTCCAAAAACTACGGTGAAGCCTGCTAGCACAACACTAACGATAAGACCAAAATGCCAATTAGGTAAGCTTTGCTCTGCTTGCAATTGCTGAAACGAATAAACAATTGCTTTTAATTGCAGTGCGATATACGGCATTGTGCCAACCAATGCCACAATAGTAACTAAAATGGCTAAGTTGTGTGACTTACCAAAACGTGCTGCTAATAAATCAGCAATGGAGGTGAGATTTAATTTTAAACTGACACGAATTATTCGTTGTATAAAGGGCCAAGCAAAAATAAACAGTAATATCGGCCCTAAATAAATAGGTAAATGCGAGAGAAAATTACTTGATGCCTGCCCGGTAGTGCCGAGAAAGCTCCACGATGTACAGTACACCCCTAACGTTAGCGCATAAATTACCGCTTGGCTTTTACGCACTAACTTATGACGATATTTATCTCCAAGGTAGGCAATAATAAATAGTAAGCCAATATACGCAAAACTTAAGCCTGCTAATTGCCAATTTGGAAACATAAGAGCTCTCTAGTTATTATTCTCAGCGATTTTTATCACTACAATTAATGTTAAAATAGCAAGCGTATTAAACGAATGGAACTTCCTTCTATTAGACATTAGTCGTAGGAAGTTTCTTCGTAGTATTATTTGATATAGTTTATTAACGCCAACCATAACATTAAATACTGTTTCTGAAATCTACTCGCTACGTTTGCCATTAAACTGAATTACTAAACTTTCTAAGTTTTCTGCGAGTTGATTCAAGTTATCAGCATTACCAACAATATCTTCTACATTGCTCATATTCTCTTTAGAGGCATGAGTGATATCAGTCATATTATTATTAATATCATTAATGGTAAGCGCTTGTTCTTCCGTTGCAGAGGCTACTAAATGGTTTGAATCTAGGATCTGATTAGTCAGCTCTACACTCATTTTTAAAATATCTTCTGCTTTAGTAATTGATTGTGTAGTGTTTTCTGATTGCTCAATAATTTGTGCTATCTCTTTTGAAGCAATTGCTGATGTATCTTTTAAATTGTTCATTATTGTTTGAATTTCAGCCGTAGACTCAACGGTTTTACTTGCCAATGTTCTGACTTCATCTGCGACAACTGAAAATCCGCGCCCATGTTCACCTGCTCGCGCTGCTTCGATAGCAGCGTTTAATGCAAGCAAGTTGGTTTGATCGGAAATGGTTTGAATAACGCCTAATGCTCCTGCAATCGTGTCACTGTTAGTAGCTAGCGTATTAATAACGCTAGAAACATCATTTATTTTGTGACCTAGCTCTTCTACCTCTGATTTTGCAGAATGTATAACTCGACTTATCGAATCACTATTCTCTTTAATATTTCCTGCAATATCCGATGCCTGAATTGCATTTTTTGCCACGTCAGACACTGTCTCACTGATTTGGCCTAAGGCACTGGAAATATGATGTGAATGCTCATCATTATTTACTGAACTTGTAATGGTTTCCCCAGCTTTAGTTTGTAAGGCATCGGCAGTTTCTCGCAAGGCTAATGTGGTATGAGAGACCTGTGCAAATACGTCTTCAAGCTTAGCTATAAATTGGTTATAACCTAGCGCAACATTAACTAACTCTTTTTGGCCACTTTCAGGTATACGGTAAGATATATCGGCTTTACCCTGACCAAGTTGTAAAAATAATTCAGCAAGTAAGTTAATAGGTTTAGTGATTGACTTAGCAATTAATAGCGCTACAAAAATCGCAATTGTTGTTACCACTAAAGACCAAGTGATCATCTGCGCATTGGTTTCATTTAATGAAGAAAACACTTCCGCTTTGGGTACTTGTACCACCACATACCACTGTGCACTAGGGATAAAGCTCGCCGCAACCAATATGTCTTGGTTATTATCCTGTACTTCATCAAGACTGAATGCTGATTGAAGCAAAATATTACCAGCAATATCTTTTGAGTAGATGCTGTCAATAGATTGCCCAACAAGGCCCTTATCTTTATGTAACTGAATAATCCCTTTATCATCCACTAAGTAAACAAAGCCAGTTTGCTCTAGTTTAAAACTACTTAATAGGTTAACAATATCTTCAAATGATTTTGCGATACCAGCTAAACCTTTGCCATTAATTTCTTGGTAATTAACAAATAAATCTATTTTACCTGAATCAGGGTAAGCGTAAATGCTCACCGAACTATCTTTACCACTATCACGATAGGCGTAAAACCAACCGTCCACATTATCATTTTGCAATTGACGAAGGTAACCATCTTGGTTCCAATAATGTCCGGATTCACGATCAGCAAAAGAGGTTTTACTTAATTTATGGCTATTTGCAATGCCAGTTAACTTTTCTAATAACTGCTGTTCACCAATTTTCGAACGACCTTGTTCATACCAGTTTTTTATAAATGGATCTGTCGCAATTTGCTCTGCAATAATACGCATCAGAGAGATTTCTTTGTCTATTTCTCCGTTAATTTGTTTAATCGTATTTGGTAGCTCTTGTGTAAGCATTCTGTCTTCAATAATGCTTCTGGCACTCCATTGGCTCAACATACCAACTAAAGTGGCTGTTAGTAATACGAAGATAATTAATGCGAGTGTTACTTTCTGTTTAATAGACAAATTTGGCATAATTGCAATAAAGTAATTGAGATAAATAACGACTATCTTAGAGAAAATACACGACGATAGAAAGAGCAGCTAGGTTCAAAGCATACTCAATACGACAAAGCTAAATCATATCTACTTACTTTAGAGTGCTAAAGGATGTAAAAGCCATGATATTTTCATGAGCAATCAACACTAAACATATCGGGGTAATAAGTCAGGATTAATGTAATAGAATCAACTTAAAACTCAGCTACTCACTGAGTTGCATAAAGAATACTTGCAATAAACACCCTAATTGTAAGTTACCTTGGCTACTTTACAGTTTGTGTATAGAACTCAGCAATATATTGGCCACCTTTAATATTCGCAATCATCCGTAATTTATATTTTTCACCTTTTTGACTAATTTGACTTCTCAACGGTGTTTCACTGCGCCAATAATAAGGGCTATCACTCATTCCAAGAGGATAGGCTGTTGCTTGTCCTGCTTTATCAACCATAAAAAGTGTCGCACTGTCTAATGGAAAGGTAGCATTTAAAGTCGTGGTACTTTTTTCATCATAAATATTAACCTCAAAATCACCCGATTTAAGAATACATTTTTGGTTAATAACATCACAATGGCCGAACGGAACCATATTAAATATTCGCTGCTTCCCTGCTTCATTTTCTATATAAAAATCTGAAGCGATATAACCACCAATAAGAAGAAAGGGCGCTACCATTAATGCTAGTTTTGTATGACGGTTCATAAATATCCTTTTGTCAGCAAATCAAAATTTTAAGGGCTAAATGTTTAAAAAGGTTAAAGACTAAATAGTAAAGGCTCCATCAATGGAGCCTTTATCTTCAACAATCACAGAATTTTAGTGATCATGTGCTGCATTAGCACCAATTGGAATACGCATATTATCAACAAGGTCTTGAATATGCGATGGCGCTGGGCCTGTTACTTTAAGCATTGCAAAAGCAACGGCAAAGTTAACTAAAGCACCCACTGAGCCAAAGGCATTCGGTGAAATACCAAAGAACCAATTTGGACCCATATCACCTAGGAAAGATGTACCAGGAATAAACATAACGCCTTTATGTTGGAATACATACAACATAGTTACACCAATACCCGCTATCATACCTGCTACCGCGGCTTTACCTGACATTTTCTTAGAGAATATACCCATCATTAGTGCCGGGAAAATTGACGACGCTGCTAAGCCAAAGGCTAGCGCCACCGTTCCCGCGGCAAATCCAGGCGGATTCATCCCCAAATATCCGGCAAATAGTATGGCTATGGTCATGGTAACTCGACCCGCCAGCAGCTCGCTTTTCTCTGACATATCAGGCACGAACACCCCTTTCATTAAATCATGGGAAACGGATGAGGATATCGCCAATAGTAAACCGGCCGCTGTTGAAAGCGCTGCCGCTAAACCACCCGCTGCCACAAGTGCAATAACCCAGTTAGGTAAGTTTGCAATAGCAGGGTTAGCCAATACCATAATATCACGGTCAACTTTTACCATTTCATTAGTGGTTTTGTCCGCTGTGTACTGAACTTTGCCATCGCCATTTTTGTCTTCAAATTGTAAAAGACCTGTTTTTTCCCAGTCTTTAAACCATTGTGGGCGTTCAGCATATTCTAAATTTTGACCTGCCGCTGGTTCAATGGTGTTCATCAAATTGAAACGAGCCATAGCACCAACTGCTGGAGCAACTGTATAAAGTAAAGCAATGAATACTAATGCATAACCTGCAGATTGACGTGCGGCTTGTACTGATGGAACCGTGAAGAAGCGCATAATTACGTGAGGAAGACCCGCCGTACCAATCATCAGAGACATAGTGTAAGCAAACATATTCAATGTGCCACCCATGTTCGATGTAGTGTACTCTTTAAAGCCTAAATCAGTTACCACCATATCTAGCTTATCAAGCAAATAAATACCACTTCCATCAGCTAAGGTACTACCTAAACCTAATTGTGGAATAGGGTTACCCGTTAATTGTAGCGAAATAAATACTGCTGGAATTGTGTAGGCAAAAATCATCACAACATACTGTGCGATTTGTGTATAAGTAATACCTTTCATACCACCAAGTACTGCGTATACCCAAACAACTACCATGCCGATAATTAAACCTAGGTCATAATCAACCTCAAGGAAGCGAGAAAATGCTACACCAACACCTTTCATTTGCCCAATAACGTATGTAACTGAAGCAATAATCAAACAAACAACTGCAACAATACGTGCCGTTTTTGAATAATAGCGGTCTGAAATAAATTCAGGCACCGTAAACTTACCGTGTTTACGCATGTATGGAGCAAGTAGCATGGCAAGTAGCACATAACCACCCGTCCACCCCATTAGGAATACAGAGCCACCGTAACCTAAAAAGGCAATTAAACCGGCCATTGAAATAAATGACGCCGCACTCATCCAATCCGCACCAATTGCCATACCATTTTGCAATGGTGTAATGCCGCCACCGGCAACGTAAAAATCACTGGTTGAACCTGCGCGGGCCCACCAAGCTATACCGAAATAAACTGCGAAAGTTCCAAAAACGGCAATGTATGTATAAAGCTTTAACTCTTCCATCTTTAGTCCTCCGAATGGTATTTTTTATCAAGCTTGTTCATTTTGGCACCATACCAAAAAATCAAACCTAAAAATGAGTAAATTGAACCTTGTTGTGCAAACCAAAAGCCTAGTTTGTATCCACCCAGACGTATCGCATTTAACGGTTCTACAAGCAGTAGACCTAAACCAAATGAAACTACGAACCAAATGGCAAGACATATAAATATTAAGCGCAGATTTTCCTGCCAATATGTTGTATTACCTTCACCTTCCATCATTCTCTCCTAGCAATTATTCCTATCAGGCCAATTAGACCTTTTAGGCACAGCGTTTTATGATTTTTATACGCTAACTTCACCTGTTATTTAAAGAGAGGTTGACTATTAATTCGACCTGTTAGTATGACCAACGTCGGGGAAATGAATACTTAACCTACTCTGACCTACACACTAGCAACCTTTTTTCTACGCTCCTATTAAACTTTAGTCTAGGAGCTAGGCTAAACAGTTGACTTCATGTTGCTAAAGTCCCTAAATACATACAACAAACGCATTTTACTTTTAAATGAGATATGACATGGATTCGGCACTAACGGAAATCAGTGAGTTTTTACAAGCAATTCCTCCCATGGGTTTGCTACCGCCTTCTACCATAGAAAAAATCGTTAAAGAGATCAGTATTTGTTATGTTCGACGAGGTTTAGCACTACCGCCACAAGGTAGTGTTGCGAAAAACTTATACATACTACGCAAGGGCGCATTAAGCTATGTCACAGAAAATAATGAATTAATTGGCAAATATGGCGAGGGGGATATTTGTACGGTTTTTTGTATCGGTAACCAAGACGATAATGGTAATACCATTAAAGTGACTACAGACGAAGACACCTTACTTTACAGCATTAATTATGAAAAATTCGAAGAATTAGTAGCTAAATTCCCTGATGTTGTCGCCTTTTTTCAGCAAACCGCTGAGCAACGACTTAGTAAAAAAATGCTGCAAGTGAATGAAGAAGCCATTTTAAACTCTTCTTTACTGAATAGCTCAATAGCCAATTTTTATCATAGTCCTGTGGTCACGGTTACGCCTGATACAAGCATCCAGCAAGCAGCCATTTTGATGACCGAACGTGGATTTTCGTGTTTGGTTATTGCCAAGAAAGATATTCCTTTAGGTATAGTAACTGACAAAGACATTCGCCGCCGCTGTGTTGCACAAGCGCTTGATATTCAACAGCCTGTTACAACGATCATGACTGATAACATGACCACCATAGACATTAAAAACACCGCCTATGATGCGTTAATGATGATGACTCAAAAACATATTCATCACTTACCCGTAACTGCCAATAATCAACTAAAAGGTATGGTGACAGTCACCGATCTTATGAATAACGAAGGGCAAAATGCCGTTAACATCACAAGTGTCATACATAAAGCGAAATCCGTAAGCGAGTTAGCAGAAATTAGTAAAATGATCCCTAAATTGCAAATTCGTATGGCAAAGCTAGGCACTACTGCTGATCATGTCGGTAAAAGCATTAGCGCCATCACTATGGCATTTACCATACGATTAATTACCATGGCGGAAAAGTTACTTGGCCCTGCTCCCGTTCCTTACGCTTGGCTAGCCGCAGGCTCACAAGCTCGACAAGAACAATTTGCCCATTCAGATCAAGACAACGCCATCATCACCTCAAATGATTTACAGCCACAACATCAGCCTTGGTTTAAAGATCTCGCAACATTTGTTTCTGATGGCCTTGCTGCATGTGGCTTTATTTATTGCCCTGGTGAAGTGATGGCAACTAATGAAAAATGGTGCCAAACACAAGATAAATGGGCGCAATATTTTGCTCATTGGATCAATCATCCTGATCCAAAATCTCTTATGCATTGCAGTATTTTCTTCGACTTAACGACTGTTCATGGTGATAGTCTATTACTTAATACTGTGCGTGAAAAAATGCTGAAAACCACTCAACGCAGTACTTTGTTTATTGCGCATTTATCTCGAAATGCTTTGCAACTTAGACCACCATTAGGTTTTTTTCGTGACTTCGTATTGATACAAGATGGTGAAAATAAAGCAACACTAGACCTAAAGCACAATGGTATAGCACCAATAGTTGATCTTGCCCGTATTTATGCATTATCAGAAGGCGTTGCTTCCGTAAATACCATTGAACGGCTTCAACAAGCAGCCGGTACACCATCATTAACTAAAGCCTCCGCGGCAAACCTTATTGATGCGTATGAATTTTTAAGTATGCTGCGTATGGAGCATCAAGCGAATAAATTACAACTAGGTCAAAAGCCCAATAATTACCTGTCGCCAAAAGAAATTTCAAAGCTTGAGCGTGAACACTTAAAAGATGCATTTAAAGTGATTAAAACCATGCAAGATAATCGACAATCAACTTTTTAAATAGCGGAAATTTATGTTAAACAATCACCCACTTGCCAGCTGGCTAATAGGCTATGAAGCTCAGCGAAAGCGTATGCTAAAAAAGGCTCCAAAAGGCCCGCTATATAATTTCCTCAGTGTGCCTTTTCCTCAACTATTTACACCTTTTGACCAAGTGCCCATTTTAGCTGTCGACTTTGAAACTACAGGCTTAGATGCAATACAAGACAAATTACTCAGTGTGGGTTGTGTTGATCTCATTGATAATCAAATAAAGCTTGGTAGCAGCTACCATCAAATCATTAGCAGTCGGGGCAGACTGACGCCCGATAATGTCAGTATCCATCAAATTACTGATGACCAAAAAGATCAAGGTCAATCACTAGCTCAGGTTATAGAACAGTTATTACAACGACTGGCAGGAAAAGTGATGTTAGTACATTTTGCACGTATTGAACGGCAGTTTTTACGCCAAGCCTGTATCGAGTTATATGGTATGGCTCCGGTTATTCCAATGATAGATACTCTAATGGTGGCAAAAAGACGATTAGATAAAAAAGATGTCGCCTATGATCCCTCAGAATTAAGGTTATCAACACTACGTACTAAATATAACTTACCTGATCACTACGCCCATAACGCCCTTAATGATGCAATAGCTACCGCAGAACTATTACTCGCCCAAACCAATGAATGCCATGAAAACCCAGCATTAGAAAAGCTATTGCTATAGCTTCTTTTGTCAGCTTGATAAACACAAATTTGCTTTCCTTAAATAAAACATTTAGATTAACTAAAGGAATATCATAAACTTAAGAGACAAGGATAGAATTCATGTTATATCGGTGTAAGTACATAGTAGTCGTTTTTTCTCTATTGATTCTTGTCTCATGTACCTCACCAGAATATAAAAAAGCCTTGGCAGATTATGAAGCAGCTAAAACAGAGCAGAACCTTAAGCAATTGTCATTGGCATTGAAAACTCTCACTAGCATAGCCCCAGATAGGTTTCAAAGTGAGTTCATTAAGGTAGAAAAAGCACATTTACATTTACAAACAGCTGAAAATGAACTGCAACTAGGCAATAATTACGCCGCCTATATCGCAAGCCACAACTCATATCGAAGTATTCCCAATTCAGCAGCAAAAAATATACTGATAAAAACAGGAAAAGAGCTACTCCCGCTTTTAAAAGCAACACTAAGTATTGAAAAATATTTAAACATTCAAACAAAAGAACTACGGCAGAAAATTGAGCAACAAAGTAAGTTATCAATAAGCGATTGGAATTTAATTACAGTTAATAACAATATTGAACAACTCAGCATTGCCTACAATGAATTAGAAACAGCAGCCAATTTGCTACTCATATTCGATGAGGAAAATCATAACATTCCTAATTTATACAACTGGCAACGGGCATTAGCAGAACAGCAACAATTGTTGAAAAAAGTTCGACACCATTTCGCCAATGTAGCGCAATACCATAGCGCCAATTTGTTGAAAACCTTAAATGACAACCTAACTAGCGAAAGCATTAAATTACTGTCACTGGTTCGTCAAGAATTTGCAAAAGAATCGATGCAGAAAAAATTTATTCAATCTCAAGATCACTATAGCGAATTTCAAAATATTGTCGAAAATGTAGCCTTAGCCGAAAACTTAACAAACAAAGACAAGCATGCGAACTGGTATCAAAAATGGCAGAACCTAGAAAAAAGTATTCTAGAGCCTAAAGGCAATTTCAAAAATTACCCAATTGAGAGTAAAGACCGTAATAAAAAGCTTTTAACGTATTTAGATATCGAGATAATCCAATTGCCATCATTAACATCAGCATTTAACAGTGAAGTGATTTTCAACAATAATTTCAATGACATAATTGAGCTAACAGATAAACTTAAAATTGATAAAACTTTGATATTTTAATCGTTTTAAACCTACAGTTAAAAGGACTTACAATGCATCACTATATTAAAAATATTTTAGTTTTTATATTTACTTATATTTGCGCTTTGTCAATACAGGCAGCCTCTTTAGATAAAGCCCTACCACCTATTCTTGATTATTACCCTAGTTGTGATTATATCGTATTAGAGAATGCCAGCGCTAAGGACATTTCATTAACGCCAAATGGTGATAAAACGATTGCAGATTTGCTGATGAAGCTTCAAAGAAAAGCAGAATCAGCCAACGCTGATGCATTAATTTTGATAGATAAAACGGTAAAACTAAAGAAATCGTTTAAACGTACAACATCAGACGCTACCAAGCTCAGATATCATGTTCAATATACCGCAGAATTAATAAAACAATGTAAAGAAGTCAACATTTCAAAGAAAAAGTTATCTAAATATAACCATTTAGGGCACAAAATAAATCCTGAATTAAATCATAAAACGACAACAGTATTCGAGGTCGTGCAACCAACAAAGGCAATAAAAGACGTAAAAATAAATAATAATGAAGTATCAATTAACAACGGTTTGTATGGTGCACAACTTAACGACTCCTACCAAGATGTAATCGCGAAGTTAGGTATTCCTAGTACTAAAATTAACCTTGTGGAAGATGAATTGATCATCGGCTATGGACGTCGCCTTTGGCTACACTTTCAATCAAATCAACTAGTGAAAATCGAAACTAGCAATCACTTATTATCACAAACTGCATTAAATAAAATTCCTTTGCATAATGTATTTGATAATGACAATTGGAGGATTAACAACAAAGTAACGGTAAGTATGTCATTAACAGAAACCTTAAAGTTATTGAAACTCAATAAACCGCTAAACAAAAAAAACCAGCTTGTTTATTCGCAAGCAGATAAAACTTTGAAACTAAACTTCAAGCACAACACAAATTTGCATACCAATGAAAACTCTTATGAACTTGCAGGCTTCGAATTACAAGTAAATGACTATCAAGTAAGCAAAACCCTCAACACAATTAAACACAAGCAACAGCTAAAATTAATAAAACAAATGTATAAGCAACTTGAACTTAATCAAGAAGTTGATTTGCAATTATTACGCGCCCAGCTTGGTAGGCCAATGGCCGAGATAATACTGGATAGAAATTCGACGCTAGAAATATTTAATTCATTTCTCATGTTGGAAATTAAAAAATCTGATTTAAGAAAAGTGCATTTAAGCCAAGATAGTTTGCTAAGTAAGCAATTTACACATGACAATGCTTGGGCATTAGGACAATTTATTTATGGTACGCCTAGAGAGGAACTTACAAAGTATATTCCTCAAAATAGTTATGAATCAGATAATGAAGTCGAAATTCAATCAGATAATTACACATTATCCTTACTGTTCGACGATGAACATCAGGCTGCTCCTTTAAACGAAGCAGAGCTATCCATTTGGTTTTAAACAGATAGTTAATTATGCACTTATTGCCTTTATACCAACAATCACCATTTGTGTACCAATAACGGCCAGAATAAGTCCCATTAAACGGGTAACAATGCTAATACCCGCTTTACCAATAACGTTAATAATTTTAGAGCTAAATATAAAGCAGAAAAAAGTAATAAAACAAAGTAGTGCAAATACAGCTATCGTCATCAATATACCTGTCGTTTCACCTGATGATGAAAAATTCATTGCTGTTGCTATTGTTCCTGGTCCAGCAAGTAGTGGCACCGCCAGTGGAGAAATAGCGACATCGGAATCATCATGATTTTCAGCCGAATGTAGCTTTGAGCCTTGACCATTTAGCATATGATAACCAACAAGAAACACTAAAATACCACCAGTAATCCTCAGTGCTGAAATAGTAATACCAAAAAGGTGAAATATTGCTTTGCCCAATACCGAAAACAATGTGATCACACAAAAAGTAATAATAAGTGCCTTAGCAGCAATTTTAATTTGTTCACTTTTACTTTTTTCACCAACAAGGCCAGCAAATACAGCCGTGTTAGCAATTGGATTCATAATTGCGAAAAAGCCTAGAAATACAGTCACGGCTTGAGCATATAAGTCATTCATTAGCTAACCTTTTTTATTTTAATAACGCTATAAGTGAGTGTAAATATTGTCTGCTATTAACTCGAATATCAAGGCAAACATGCCTGCAGGCGTACTAAAATACCAAGAAAAATACAGATAAATAGACAAAATTACCTTGTTGGGTAGCAATCTATGAGACAATTAAGCTCGAAATCACATACTACTGGTACCAAAATGAAACTTTTAGCTCGTAACCTTTCACGCTCAACCACCGAACAAGAACTTCGCACCTTATTTTCTGAGCATGGTACGGTTAAGGAATGTACTTTAGTTTTAGATCAAGAGACTGGAAAATCAAAGGGCTTCGCCTTTGTTGAAATGCCAAATGAGACGGAAGCAAAACAAGCTTTATCTAGCTTGCATGAAACAAGAGTTGCTAAAAATAAAATTCGCGTAAAAATAGCGCAGTAATATATTCCAATCGCCTGTAAAAGAGCCAATAGAGTATGTTGGCCTTTTAGTGATTGGCTATAACTGCATATGAAGCAAAGGAAAAGCTTGTCCTTGCCCATCAAGTGCTGATCGGTCAACAATATTGAAGCCAAAATGCTGATAAAAGCCAACTGCCGCCGGGTTCTGTTCATTGACATCAACTTTTTTCGCGTGTTGGTGCTCAATAGCGTACTTTAACAGCTTACTGCCAACACCTTTTTTAAAAAACTCAGGTGCCACAAACAACATTTCAATATTTTCATCGGCAACACCGATAAAACCAATGATATTACCGTTATCGCATTCAACGATACGAAGATCAACCGCATCAAAATAGTGCTCAAGAATTAACGGTTTTAGTGACAAAATATCTGCTTCACTTAAAAACTGATGAGTCGCTCGAACAGAGGCCTCCCAAACAGTAATTAGCTCGACATAATCAGCTTTTACTGGAGTTTTAACTCTCATATTTTATCCAAAACACATCTTCAATTAACAAGTTACTTTTCATACTCAATGTCACTGACATACCAAATTTTCTCACCTGTAGGCGTATTTACCGCCACCTCATCATCCACTTGTTTTTTCAAACATGCCCGTGATATGGGAGAATCAATTGAGGAATAATCATTACGACCGTAAATTTCTTCTGGGCCAACTATGCGAAACTTTAACGTTTCGCCATCATCATTTTCTAAGCTAACCCAAGCGCCAAAAAATACTTTACCTTCTTGTTGGGGGCCGTAATCAACAATTTTTAGTTCTTCAAGAATTTTACGCAAATAGCGAACGCGGCGATCAATTTCACGCAAACGCTTTTTATTATATTGATAATCAGCATTTTCACTTCGGTCGCCTAAACTAGCGGCCCATGAAACTTTCCGCGTTGTTTCAGGTCGTTCTTCTCGCCAAAGTTTATCTAATTCTTGTTGCAGTAAAACATAGCCAGGTCGGGTAATTAGTTTCGTTTTCATAGTGCAGATATGGAAGTATTAATAAGGTAATAAGCGCAATAGCTGATGATATAGTGAATTGTTATATTGCGCTAGTCTGTCAACTCTAGGCTAAAACTAACACATAAGCCACCTTGGGCACGGTTATATAGCCGCAGCTTACCTTGATGACCAATAACAATTTCATTACACAGCGCTAAACCAACGCCAGTGCCTGTTGCTTTCGTGGTAAAAAAAGGTAACAGCGCTTGTTGTTGTTGTTGAGTACTTAACCCTGTGCCGCGATCAAAAATATTAAAAGTTAATTGTCGACCTTGCTGCTTCATTTCAAAACCAACATCTTCATGTGCCGATCCTGATTCTTTAGCATTTTTTACTAAGTTGATTATCACTTGTTCAATTTGCCCCGCATCGAACATTGCTTGTTCGCGCACAACATCACAGTAGCAAGTTACGCCAATTAGAGTTTCAATTTGTTGAAAAAAGCTGCTTAAATTAACCGATTTTAAGTTGGGCTTAGGTAAGCGAGAAAAACTAGCATATTGCTCAATAAAGCCGTGTAAATGGCTGGCTCGATTACCAATGGTTTCTAACACGTCATTTAACATATGACTATGCTCAGGTTGAGCAATAATTTTTTGTGCAGAACGCGTAAGCGATGATATTGGCGCTAATGAATTATTTAATTCATGGCTAATTAATCGAATCACTTGTTTCCACATATCAGTTTCTTTACGAGAGATTTCATTAGTCATATTTTTATAAAGATATAACTGATGCTCACGGCCATTGAGTGTAAATTGTTGGCAATTGATGTTATAAACCAATGCTTGGTCGTCTAATACATCGCTAACTAACCCTTCGCTTCGTTCAATTGTCGCCGTTTGTAATACCGGTGTAAGATTAGCTATTAACTGTGAAAAGTCGCCACCTTCAAGTTTACGGGTTTGGCGAAACATTTCTTTGGCCGCTAAATTGCTATAAACCACTTTGTTGTTGCTATTAACCAGCACCATAGCAACTGGTGTACTTTGTATAACGGTATCAAGCAGTAACTCACGTTGAAAAATATCCATACGTTCATTACGTAATACGGTGGCGAGTTCATTATAAATTTTGACTAAATTGGAAACTTCCGTGTAGTTTTGGTTATGAATAGTAAGACTAAAATCGTTATCTTTAAAAGCATCAATACCATTATCTATTGCAGAAAGGGTTTTAGTAAGTGGTGCTAAACACCATTTTGATAACAATAACAATATCATCAAAAAACCAAGTGTAATTAACAGCACCGGCGCACTAAAAAAATGAAATTCTCCAGGAAAATTTGCCAATATCACACCATAAAGCAGCATGATAAAAGTACATGTTAGATATAAGCGCAGAAATAACGAACGTTTTACCATTAACTGGCTATCTCAAATTTTTTCATTCGACGATAAAGCGCGGAGCGACTAAGCCCTAATAATTTAGCGGCTTCAGAAATAACACCACCGGCATCAGCTATTGCGTGCTGAATATCTTGAGCAGTGATCTCTTCAGTATTCGTCGATAGAGAAGTTGATTCAGGTAGCTGAACATTTAACGCCAGAATTTTTTCATCAATAACCGTATCACGCGCAAGCAAAGACGCCCGCTGCATAACATTTTTTAATTCCCTGATATTACCTGGCCAAGTGTAATGCTTCAGCGTTAAACTTGCTTGCTCGGTCAATTGATATTTTTCCCCTAAAAAATGTTCGGCCAAAGGCAGTATATCTGCTTTACGTTCATTCAACGCCAACAAAGGTAATTCAATAACATTTAAGCGATAATATAAGTCTTCTCTAAAATCGCCATTAGCAATGGCAGTTTTTATATCAGCATTGGTTGCACTAATAATGCGAACTTTTACTTTTAAGGTTTCACTACCACCAATACGTTCAAATTCACCTGTTTCAAGTACTCGAAGTAATTTCGCTTGACCGTCTAATGATAAATTACCAATTTCATCAAGAAATAAGGTACCTTTGTCTGCCAGTTCAAAACGACCGATACGACGTTTAGTACTGCCTGTATAAGAACCAGCCTCAGCACCAAATAATTCTGCCGCCATCAATTCTGGCGAGAGCGCACCAACATTGACCTTTATAAAAGGTCCTTGGCTACAGCTAGAGTTAGCCTGCACGATTTCAGCTATTTTCTCTTTCCCTGCACCGTTTGGTCCTGTGATTAATACCGAAACATCAGCATGTGCAACTTGTGTGGTGATTTGCAATAAATTAAACATGGCATCACTTTGATAGCGAATACCACATAAATCATATTGCTGTGCCAATTCTCGTTGCTGACGGTTATGTTTCAGTGCGCTTTTACGATGAGCTTGCTGTAATTCACTAAGCTCAATTAAGTTATTAACCGTTACAATCAGCTTATCGTCGTCCCAAGGTTTTGAAATATAATCACTCGCACCCGACTTCACTAATTCTACTGCCGTTTCCAAATGCGTCCATGCCGTCATCAATATTATTGGCAAGTCAGCAAAGCGGCCGCGAATTTCATTGAACAACTCAATACCTTCTTCACCTGAAGTGGTATCTTGGGTGAAGTTCATATCTTGTATCACGAGATCATAGTGAGCATTTTCAAGTGCGCAAAGCCCTAACTCTGGTGTTAAGCAATGATCACACTCCAAATTATTTATGGTAAATAATACCTTTAGCGCATGGGCAATATCTGGATTGTCATCAATAATGAGTATTCGAGCTTTCATTTCATTCCTTTCGATTTTCTTACAGCTTGATGTTAACGCATGTAGCTTAACTTTAAAATTCAATCAGATAAGTTAAGCTACATAGAAATAACATTATGCACCACGCGTTACGATCGCTGGGGCGATATTGGCGGCACGCTTAGCTGGAAACCAAACCGCTAATATATTCACCACCCAAAGTAACAGTGCCGTCATTAATAGCACGCCTAAATTGAAAAAGTTTTGTCCTGCTTGCTCTGATAATTCAAAGGTAATCGACAAAGTTACTGCAACACCTATGACAAGTCCGATCAAAGTTAAGACACTGTTTTCAGTCAAAAAGTAACGCATAATATCGCTTTTCTTAGCACCTAACGCACGGCGAGTGCCTATTTGCTTACGTTTTTGTGTCACTTGAAAAGCGGTTAACCCTGTTATCCCTAAGCCGGTAATAATTAATAAGACTAAACTCAATACTAAGAAAGTTAATGCTCGACTACCACGACCATCATACATACGCTTTTGTGTGCGTTTTAATAGCTCACTTGAATTAATATAACGACCACGCTCTAAGTAAAATACATCAATAATATCTTCTAGTAATGCCACCGCTGTGCCTGGTTCAACTCTCATTAAATAGTGTGGTTGTTGATTTTGATTCCACTTAACTTGCGGGCGAATAATTGAATGATACGATTTACCGCGACCATTCAAACGCTCACCGGTCATAAAGTTACTATAAACACCAATAACTTTAACAGGATCAGCACTTTTCGCTAACCATATAGTTTTACCTATAGCAGAATCATCACCAAATAAAACTTTCGCCATGTCTTGGCTGATCATCACTTCAGATGCACTTTGTGGTGTTAAATCAATTTCACCCTTTACAACATCACTGGCGGTAATTAAGCGACCATCAATCAAGGAAAGTTGTAATACATCAATAATTTGCTCATCTGACTCAAATACTACGGTTTTAAAACCTTGTGCGTCTTCCTCTGTTGCTAAATAAACATCAATCATATTTTCAGCGGTAAAAGGCACAGCGTTTGATGGTGCGGCATTAATGACAGCGGGAATGTCTTTCACTCGTTTAAGGTCATTAAACATTGCTTGACCAACATCTTGATTATCATCAAAAAATTCTGGTGAAATACGAACAATATCGTTATGTGGGATACCTGAAGGTACATTCCACTCTTGTAATGTTGTCGTGGCAACTAATACAGAGCTACTTAAGACCCCCATAGTGAAAGCAATTTGAATTATCATCAACATTGCCATAAATTTATTTTGCTTCAATCCAAGAAAAATAGGTTTAATATCCATGTTTTTCTCCTTATTGTGATTTCAATTGGCTAGCAGGCGGTACATTACAGAGGCGCCAAATGGGATAAATACTGGCGACTATGGTGCATACAATACCTGTTGCAAAGGCATTACCTATCATCACCCAATTTAATTGAAATAACGGCTGAATATCTTCAACACGTACCGTGTAATCCGATGAATAAATACGAATATTCAACATGCCCTGCAAGCCAAAGTAAGAAATAACAATACCAAGCACTCCGCCTAAGAAACCAATAATGATCACCTCAAGTAAATGTTGCATGATAATAGTCTTCTTTTTCGCACCTAAAGCTCGACGTAAACTGACTTCCTTTTTACGGCGCATAAATTTAGCCAGTAAAATCCCAACCGCATTTAATAAACATACGGCAAAAAATAGTGTCGCTAATACAGAGAAAGTATTAAGAAACTGGTTACGGCCGTTAACATAATTATATTGATCGTTGAGGTTTGTTAAGTACATTTCTAATTCCCGCGGGAAGCGGCCTAAGGCTTTTTCACTCTCCATATAACTCATAATTTGCTGACGATAATCTGTAACTTTTGCTTCAGGTACTTCTGCCCAAAACGTTACCCACGCACATTCAGAGTTAATTAAGCGGTCTTTATTCTCAGTACGAAACGAACGAGAAATGTCTGCATTAGCAGCCCAACAATCAAAGCCAGCACTGCGTGGCAGATTGTTATCCATTGCAAAAGTATAAGGAATAAAGAAATTATCAGGATAACCCGGCCAAAAACTACGGTTATAAAATTTGCTGTTTAAATACCAAGTATCTAAAACACCAATAATTTTCAAAACATGGGTGTTGATACGAACGCTTTCACCAACGCTATTACGGCCACCAAAAAGCTTATCATTCATTAACTTACTAATAATAATAACTGCTTCACCACTTTCTTCAGTGGCTTTATCCCAACCATTTCCATAAAGAAATGGTGTTTCAAACATAGTGAAAAAGGTGCTATTCACCACAGCAGCGGTGGTTTGCAACGGATTAATGTTTTCATCTTCAACATTTAAAATGCCATAGGTAGACCAATTAAAACTTTGCTTTACACCCGGCATTTCAAGCTGCATCAGGTTTAATGTATCTTTATAGGTAGTGTCAACCATACGCGCTTGATGCTCTACAGCATCGGCAGTAATTTCACGGTTATCCATTTGTAGTAAAAAAATATTTTTACTTTTATGTGCCAGTGGTACCTGGCTACTTTGATAACTCATGGTTTTTACTGTCGTATATAACCCTAAACCCGTAGCTATGGCGAGAATGGTGAGCAAGGTTAGCGCAGGTCGTTCTTTCAAACTTTTCAGCGCTAACTGAAAATTATAACTGAACATGATTAACTCCTATGCGCTACGAATAACATCATCAGCAACAGACTTTTCAATATCACTGACTTGGCCATCAAAAATTTGAATATTACGATGGGCACGACGCGCTAGTTGGTCGTCATGAGTCACCATAATAATAGTCGTACCTTTGCTATTAATATCTTCTAAAAGCTCCATGACTTGCTGTGCCATTAATGAATCTAAATTACCGGTTGGTTCATCAGCCAACAAAAATAATGGATCACCAGCGATAGCACGAGCAATGGCAACACGTTGTTGTTGCCCACCAGAAAGCTGCGTTGGTAAATGCTGCATACGAGATGCTAAACCAACAGTCTCAAGTGCATGCTCAATACGTTCTTTACGTTCTTTTGCACTCATACCCCGGTAACGTAATGGAACATCAACATTGTCAAAGAGGGGTAAATCAGGCAAAAGATTAAAGCTTTGAAAAATAAATCCGATTTTTTGATTTCGAATTTCTGATAGTTTGTCATCACTGAGTCCTTTCACGTTTTGGCCATCTAGAAAATAATCGCCTTCTTCGAAGGTTTCTAGTGCGCCGGCTAAATTTAAAAAGGTTGTTTTCCCTGAGCCTGAAGGGCCGGTAACGGAAACAAATTCACCACTTTTAATATGTAAATCCACCTTACGTAAGGCATGTGTTTCTACTAATTCTGTACGATATATTTTGCTGACATTTTCCATTCTTAACATTTGCTTTTCTCCTAATTAGTCAGATAGATTTGTTCGCGATTATTGAAGACATCAATGCTTGAGATAACAATTTCATCACCAGCATTTAAGCCAGATACCACCTCAATTTCGCCAATACTACGGGCACCTAAAGTGACCTTCTGGCGTGTTGCATTGCTGCCATTTACTTGATAAATGATTCGCCCACCGCCACTTTCAACAAATGCACCTCGGCGAACTTTTAAAATATTTTCTTTTGATTCAATTAAGATACGAGCACTAACACGCTGGTTTTGACGTAAGCTTGCAACTGTTTCAGCATTAAAACGTAAGCGTCCAACAACTTGTCCATTAGTCACTTCAGGGGAAATAGCCACTAATTGACCATCATGCTTCTCACCGTTAAAGCTAATTTCTGACGCTAAGCCAACACCTAGATCATCAGCAAAGCTTTCAGGAATATTCACCTCTACTTCGAAAGCGCTTAAATCAATAACCGTGATTAATGAGGTATTACTTGCAACGCTGTCTTTTTCGCGAATATTGACACTACCGATAATGCCATCAGTTGGCGCGAATAAGGTTAGTTCGTTCACTTGTCGTTGTAGGTCATTAACAACAAACTGCTGACGATTAAGCTGTGATTGACGGGTTTTTAATTCAAATTCCATGCTCTCTTTTTGCAAATCAAAACTTTGCTTAGCATGTGCATGCGATAAACTTGCGCGTTTAAACTCTGCCACTTTTTCTTCATATTCTTTTTTACTTATCAGTGAATCTTTGATGCTGGTGACAGCACGGTCTTTATTCACCTTTGCAGCCTCTAAATTTACCGCTGACATTTCTATGGTTTGCTGGTTATTTAACTGCGTAGTTTTCATTTCAATACGTTGGCGGCCAACTGCTAATTCTAGTTGCTCGAGTGTTGCCAATTCTTGTTCATATTGGTTTTTCAACTGTGGGCTATCAACTTCAGCTAGTTTTTGATTCTCAGTAACTGTGTCACCGGCCTTAACAAATAAGCTGACAATACCAGGAGCCGTCGCGTATAGCGTTGGGCTATTGGCAGCAACAATACGGCCTTGCACACCAATGTCTCTCTGCAAGTTACCTTTTTCTACCACAGCAAAACGTAAACGCTCTTTCGAGATAGCCATATCTGAGCTAAACATATTGTTAAATTTAGGTGCAATATAGAAACCTATAGCTGCTACTGCCAACGTTGCAATTGCCACCTTAATTATCAGTGATTTTTTTTTGCCCGTTTGAGCAATCTGTACATCTTGACCAGAAGTATCTTTTAACATTTTCTTTTCCCTGAAACTTATTGTCATATGAGGGGTGCTTTACTAGACGATATAGCACAAACAATGCCAAAACATAATTCATTGATATTTATATAAAAAATAAAACTCGTACTTGTGCGAACAAGTACGTGTTCGCAAAACTTTATGTGCGAACAGTGTCGGCTATGAACGAAAATTTAGTGAAGAGCGATGGAATGGATAAAAAAATACCGCGATTTTTTCGCGGTATTTTCAAGGTTTTATTAAGCTTTCAACTTAGGCTTGATTAGGAATGATCTGAATTTCAACTCGACGATTAAGCGCTCGACCGTTAGCAGTGGCATTATCGGCAATAGAGCGTGTTTCACCATAACCAATGGTTTTTAAACGGCTAGCAATAATGTCTTTATTGGTTAAATACTGCTTAACACTGCTGGCACGTTGTTCAGACAAATTCTGGTTGAATTGCTCTGCACCTTGGCTGTCAGTATGACCTTCAATACTTAATAGAGTTTTCTCATACTTGTTTAATACGCGGGCAATGTCGTCCAAAGTATTGTAAAAACCTGACGTTATGTAAGCCTGACCTGTAGCAAAAGTTATATTGGCAGGCATAATTAAACGTAAATTATCGCCTTCCCTCACTACTTCTATTCCTGAGCCAGCTAACTCATCACGAAATTCTTGCTCTTGCTTATCCATATAATCACCAATGGCCGCTCCTGCAATAGCACCAATAGCTGCGCCCCAAACGGCGCGTTTATTTTTATGGTTGCTGGTTGATTTACCTAACACCGCACCAGTAATAGCACCTATTGCCGCACCTTTTTCAGCATTGGTACTAGCACAGCCGGTAATTGCCAATGAAAGGGTAATAAGCGATGCCATAAATGTTTTTTTAAGTGATAACGTGGATTTATTTAACTGCATGATAAATATCCTAAAGAGATTAGCTTTGTTGTCATCATACCAACTCAAGCTGAATAATTGATGAACAAAAGTTATTGCTCACATAAAGTGATTAACGTTAATTGAACATTTTAATACGTTAGATATAAAAACACCACGACAAGCGTGGTGTTTATAAATAAGGTATTAGGTCAGTTTTTTTCCAGACTAAAACTAAGTACCTACCTCAATGTCAGCAATATCACAGTCACACATTTGTGAAATGGTGATCATTCGACAAACTACTTATTCAAATACTGAATCAACCGCAATTACTTCAACGTTTGTCGCTGGCAATGTGAGTTTATAGCTTTCGATTACTTTATCGGTTGCTAATAACTCAGCAGGTTTCTCTGAATTATACTTCAACGGTGAAACTTGTTCTGACAATAGGCGCTTTTTCATATCTTCACCATCACCAGAAATAAATACATAGTGAATATCATCCGTCTGCAAGTTTTCTTTAATAACACGATTCACATCAGCCAAAGTTAATTTAGCAAACTGTTCTCGAACATATTTAACAAACTCATCTGTTTGATAAAACTCGCTATCTAGTGCATAACCTAGTTGTTGGTCTTGGCTAGCCACTAATTGTGGTGCATAGTTTGTTAAGTAGTTACGCGTGGCTTGAAAGTCTTTTTCGCTCATGCCGTTTTCAATTAGCTTGTCCAGCTCATATAACGCGGCACGTGTTGCAAAGTGTGCGTCATTGTTTGAACGTAATGGACGTAACCATACTTGGAAAATTTGGCTTGAACGACCTAAGTTAGCATCAGGCTTGGTTTGGAACATACCACGCGGGAAATACTCAATATAAGAATAATCACCGTAGTTCATTCCACGTGCTTGGCGTATTTGTTGGTACAAATAGCTATTTGAACTTCTGTGCTCACCAAAGTATGAACGCACTAACCAAAGTGCCGCCCAATCTTTATCGTTACGTATGGTGTCAATTGGAAAACCGAAAGAAACCGCTGTTGATTGTGCATTTTTCTCAACAATTGTTGCATGATGGCCTTTTAATACCGGTGCTTTCGCAATCGTTAAGCGCTTTTCATCGCCTTCAGGTAACACGGTTAAGTCTGCCATTAGTTGTGCTTTTAAGTCACTTGGCATAGCGCCTGTAATACCTAAATGCAACTTAGCTTGCGTTAACTGTGAAGCGTAAAAAGCTTTCACATCATCAAGAGTAATTGCTTCTAAATCAGATAAATCGCCGCTATTAAAGTTTTCATAAGCATGGCCTTGGTAAAGCTCGCTATAAAGCACTTCTTTGCCTAGCTCTTCATCATTTGAAGATTTTAAACCCGACTTAATACCATCAATCAACTCCTTTTTCAGGCGTTTAAAGTCATCTTCGCGCCAGCCAGGATTCAATAATTGATCACTAATTAACTGATACCATTGTTCGGCATTATCTTTGTGAACGCGACCAGTAAACGACATCATTTCTTTATCAAGTTGCGAAGAAAAACGTCCCGCTAAAGGATATAGCCCTTTTTGAATATCTTTATAGGTATGTGTTGCTGAGCCACCACGCGTTAGCATTTGTGCAGTTAATGCCGCGACTCCTTTTTTACCCACTGGATCAGCTGCTGCACCTGTATAAAATAAGAAATTAACATCAATTAACGGTGAGTCATTAGTTTTATCTAATACAGTAAATTGTGCCGTTTTAGGTTGTGCATTATCTGCTGCAATTTTTGCAACAGCAGCATCTAAATCAACTTCTTGCGCAAAAGCATCAACTTTATCTAATGCTGATAAGGTAACGGTGGTGCGGTTATCGTCAATAAAGTATTTATTTGCAACGCGCTTAATATCTTCAGCAGAAATATTATCAAAGCTATCATATAAGTGATTTATGGTTTCTGGATCACGCTCAAAATGCATATAGCTTGCTAACGTTGATGCGATTGATTCTGATGAATCTAAGCTATTGACAAAGCTATATTTTAAATTTGATTTTAAGTTATCTAATTTTTCTGAAGAGACTAATTCTGTACGTGCTTGAGCATAAGTTCGGTTAATAGCGTCACGAACGGTTGCTAAGTCTTTTTCTTCATTCACCTTAATAAAAACATGGCGCAAACCAGCATCTTTAGTTTCAGGGTTATAGTTAAACATTTGGCTCGCCAATTGCTTATCAACAACTAATTCCTGATATAACGCTGAGTTATTAGAGAAGTACAATTCTGAAATTAAATCTAATGCTGCACGATCTTTCTCTTTTGGTTGCCAATCAGTGCCTTTATAAGAAACTAATAACCAGTGGCCAGGTAAACCATCAAACTTTTCATGAACATAACGTGGTGCAGTCTGTGCCGGCTCTTGTGCTATATCATTAACAAAATCGCCTTTTTTCCAGTTACCCCAGTGCTTCTCAACCATGGCCATAGTTGCATCTGGCTCAACATCACCAACGATTACCAGTGAAACATATTCTGGTTTGTAAAATTGCTTAAAGAACTTTTCACCGTAAGCTAATTGTTCAGGCATAGCTTCAACGTCTTCAAAAAAGCCCATTGTTGTATGCTTATAGGTATGAGTATCAAAAGCTTCTTTGCGAACTGCCGCTAATAACTTACGAATTGGGCTGGCGTTATTTTTTAAATATTCACCCTTAACAGTCAAAGCTTCGGTTTTAAATTGTGCGTCAGTATATTTGAGGTTTTTAAAATGGTCCGCTTGAATTTCTAAAACCTTATCTAAGTGATCTTTAGAAAAGTCTAAGTGATAATTCGTATAATCGTTGGTGGTATATGCGCCGTTATCTACGCCGGCATTTTTAAACAAGTCGGCGTACACATCTTGTGGGAATTTTTCAGAGCCTTTGAACATCATATGCTCGAAAAAATGTGCAAAGCCAGTTCGGCCTGCCTCATCCTCATCACGAGAACCAACAGAAACCGGAATTTGCACTGACACTAAATCTGGGTAATCCGTTTTGACAATGAGTACTCGTAAACCATTCTCTAACTCTTTAAAAACATAGTTTTGGCTAAATACTTTATTTTGATTTACTTCAACAGCTGCACTTTCTGGTGTTGAATTTTGATTGTTTTGTGTCGCAACACAAGCTGAGAGAGTCAAGCTAGCTACAATGGCCGCTGCTAAATATTTAATTTTCATTATCGATCCCTTTATTGTTATGCTGCTATCTTATGAAACTCGCTAGTGTTTTTCATCACTTTAACAATAAATTTACAATATTTTCTGTAACAGAATACATACAACTCAAACTTTAAGACAGGCAATAGCGAGGAATTTTCTTATGAATGGTAATTTCAACGGTAAAACGGTCATCATTACGGGCGCTTCTGCCGGGGTTGGCGCCGCCACAGCTAAAGCTTTTGCAAGACTAGGAGCCAACCTAGTATTAGTCGCCCGCGGACAAAAAGGGCTTGATACAATAGCTAAAGAGCTTGAAAAATGTACTTCAGTGCTCACAGTCGCTATGGACATCAATGATGCCAACGCTAATGAAGAGTTATTGCTAAAAGCATTCCAAAAATTTGGCTCCATCGATGTATTAATTAACAATGCAGGATTTCATCAACGTGGCGATGTTGAGTTAAATCAGGCCGACAAATTAGCACAAATGGTTGATGTTAATTTACGAGCCCCCATTCAACTATCTACGCTAGTACTACCCTATATGCGCAAAGCTCAAGGCGGCGCTATTGTTAATGTCGGTTCTTTAGCTGGTAGAACTCCATTGCAAGGTGCGGCCACTTATGCCGCTACCAAAGCTGGTTTGCGAGCGTTCACTTATTCAATATCAGACGAATTAAAAGGTAGCAACATTAATGTTGGTATAGTATCGCCAGGCCCAATTGATACCGGTTTTATTATGTCAGAAATAGATCTGGTGGAAGATATTGTATTTTCTCAGCCAATGAGCAGTGCGCAACAAGTCGCAGATGCAATTATTAGCTGTGCGCTTGGAGAAGCTGTGGAAATTTCATTACCAAAGGCCAGTGGTTGGCTAACGACTATTTCCTATTTATTTCCGACATTAAGAAGAGTGTTACGGCCTGCACTTTATCGCAAAGGCCGCAAGGCTAAAGAAAAATATAAAAATATTAACAGTTAAACCAAACTTCTTACTTAGTTTTAACTATTCGCGTTAAAACCGGCGTTTGGCAAACATCAAGCACCGGTGGCGGCTTCTTAAAGAAAAAAGCATTTTCACGCTTAATACGCTCTTCTAATTTAGTAGCGAATAGTTTGCTTTCAGTATTTTTCACTTCTAAGTGAATCTGTTGCTCTTGTGGTAAATCAGCCATCATTTTCATCGAAACAATCGGTGTATGTGTTGAACTGGCAACTTCCTCTTCACCTTCAATTGTAGCTGTGCGAGTAATCGCTTGTACGTGATTCATTCCATAAACAACTCGGCCGAAAATAGTCATAATTCGATCTAAATATCTTGGCGCTTGACCATTAGTGATATAAAAGTGACTTGATGCTGAATCAGCATCATTGCCACGCGCCATCGCAATAACGCCAGGACAATGGGTTAACCAAGCTTTTTTCTCACTAGGATTATGTGCTAAAGCAAAGCCATCTTTAAACCCTGTTTTTTCAGCAAATAAATCTTTGTTTTGCACTAAGGTAAATGACCAATCTTTATCTGTTTGCCATTCTCCTTCAAGTTTAAGCAAAGGCACTTCACGATCGGCAGGGCTATCATCTACAGGACCCGCTTGCGCAACAAAACCGTCAATTACCCGATAAAACTTATTGCCATCATAATGTTTCGCCTTAGTTAAACGGGTAAATTGTTCAACATGTTTAGGAGAAAATTGTGGTGCAAGTTCAAGCACAACTTGCCCATGTGGCAATGTCATCACCACCATATTTTCAATCGCGACTTTACGCCATTCATCTTTGTTTTTAATAGCATTTTCAGCAGCAACTTTTGCCATTATTTGTTCTTGAACACTTTGTTCAGCATTGACAGTATTGCTAGAAACAATAGCCAAACTACTTAACGTCAGCAGCAAACTCGAAAAGGTTTTTTTAAACTTCATGTGATGCCTTTATTATTATATTTATTTTCAGAGCAGTATTAGCTGCTTACACCTTACTTTCTTTAGTAAATCAGATCATAGATATTGGTGCTAGTTTTTCCTTAAAAAGATTGCGGCAAAATCAATTATTGGCGTAATCGCGAGCAATTGATACCATATATCCTGACATAAAATTTTAATCTTTTTAATATTACGGAGTTTTTGTGAATAAGAGCGTTATCACTAACTTTTCAGCCCTTTTAGCAGTTTTTTTTGGCTATTTTTTGACTAATAACATTCTTTTCACTGTTGGTTTATTTGCCTTATCAGGTGCCATAACCAATTGGCTAGCTATACATATGTTATTCGAGCGCGTACCTTTTCTTTATGGCTCGGGCGTTATTCCTGCACGCTTTGAAGATTTTAAAATTGCCATACGTAATTTAATGATGGAACAATTTTTCACTGAGGAAAACATTGATCGCTTTTTAGCTGGCAGTGATAACCCTGCAACCGCGATTGATTTAGCCCCTGTAATTAACAAAGTTGATTTGTCTCCAGCCTTTGATAATTTGGTTACAGTTGTTGAACAATCTTCATTTGGTGGCATGTTAGCTATGGTTGGAGGCACAGAAGCCTTGCAACCGATGCGTGAACCTTTTATTGAAAAAATGCGCGCTTCGGTAATTGATATTAGCCAAAGTGAAGAGTTTAATCACATTCTACGAGAAGAATTAGAACAGCCTAATGTCATGGCTGGTATGCGAGATAAAGTCAGTGACATTATCGAAAAACGGCTAAATGAATTAACGCCACAGTTAGTCAAAGAGATAGTACAAAAAATGATTCACGAGCATTTAGGCTGGCTTGTGGTTTGGGGCGGTGTTTTCGGTGCAATAATTGGCTTTATAGCGTCAGTAACGGGTAATATTTGACAAGTTACATAATTTGAAACAGATAAAGGCTAGTCATTTAAATCCAATTAACTACACTCAGTAATTCTAAAAATAAAAAATTATTAGGAATTATCACTAATGCCTGTACTTTCTAACCTACCAATACGTCTTTTTGTTATTAGCACTGTGCTTTTTCTTACGCTGCCGACAATGGCAAACGAACTAAAACTAACCGATAGGACCGCTGCAGACATTGAACTTGATGAATATAGAAAGCCTACTGAAATCATCAATTTCACGGGGGTGGAAAAAGGTGACAAAGTACTAGATTTGCTGGCAGGCGGTGGGTATTACTCGGAACTTCTGGCACATGTTGTTGGTAAAAACGGTAAAATTACCCTACAAATTCCTAAAGCATATCTGAGCTTTATTGGTGATGAGCTAGACAAACGCTTGGCAAACAACCGCTTACCTAATGTTAATTACCTGCTTAGCGAAGCGAGCAACTTACATTTACCGCAAAATTACTACGACAGTGCCTTTTTAGTGCTGGGTTACCACGATATGTTCTTTACTGACGGTGACTGGGATTTTCCAACGGCTACTGTTATGCCGCAAGTGGCAAAATCGATAAGACTAGGTGGTAAACTACTGGTTATTGACCACCAAGCAGCAAAGGGGCGTGGTTCAAAAGACACAAAAACCTTGCACAGAATTGAGGCTGATTTTGTTATTGATGACCTAAAAAAATATGGCTTTAGCTTAGTTGAACGTTCAAAGCTTCTAGAAAATAAGCAGGATAAACACAATATTTCAGTATTTTCTCCGCAACTAAGACGCAAAACAGACCGTTTTGTATTGTTGTTTGAACGGGTAAAATAGCCAACATGTCACGATAAGTTAGTTATTGTGACATAGCTCCTGACTTTGTAGTAAGTCAACAAAAGACAATATATTCACCTACCGCTTTAGTCTTTTTCGGGAATAGGTTTCTTTCCATTAAATAAAACTAAGTGTTAACTATAAGTTACAGCTAAATTGACACCCCACTGACAATCAAATATAAAAAGTAAAGCTATATAAATCAACACTTTAAAAAGCAAAAAAATCAATAAATAGCGTTAAGTTATCAGCTAGATTTATTTCTACTATTTTCTACTGATTATTTTAATCTTTATGCTTTAATTTTCGCCGTATTGCCGTTATGCTTGCCCTTTAATCACAGGGATTATACCGGTGACTTAACATAGGTGTTAATTCACTTAATTCCCTCTCTTCGTAAAAAGGTAAACCCAGAAATGTTTGGTAGCTTAACGGCGTTGCCTGCCGATCCTATTTTAGGCTTGTTGGCTAAATATCGTGAAGATTCAAATTCTCAAAAAATCGACTTAGGTGTTGGTGTATACAAAAATGAAGCAGGCCATACCGCTGTTTTAGATTGTGTAAAAGCCGCTGAAAAACATCGACTCGAAACCGAAGATACCAAAGTTTATATTGGCCCAACCGGTTCACCGCTATTTAACGAAGAAATGAGCAAGTTAGTATTCGGTCACCATAAAGTGTTGATTGAAAACCGTGCACGCACAGTTTCAACACCAGGCGGTACTGGCGCATTACGCGTTGCTGCTGAATTTATTAATTCATGTAAAGCTGGTACCACTATTTGGGTAAGTAATCCAACATGGGCAAACCACACAGGTTTATTTCAAGCCGCAGGTTTAACAGTAAAAACATACCCATATTACGATTACGAGAACAAAAATCTTGATTTTGACGGCATGCTTGCAGCGTTAAAAGAAGTGAAAGCTGAAGATGCCGTATTACTACATGCCTGTTGCCATAACCCAAGTGGTATGGATTTAAATAAAGAACAGTGGCAGCAAGTAGCTGAAGTAGCTAAAGACATAGGTTTCCTGCCGCTTGTTGATATGGCATACCAAGGTTTTGGTGAAGGCCTAGATGAAGACGCGTACGGTTTACGCTTAATGGCTGATAGCGTTAAAGAGATGATTGTATGTAGCTCTTGTTCGAAAAACTTCGGCTTATATCGTGAACGTATTGGTGCTTGCACCATTATTGGTGAAAGCTCGCACAGTGTTGATGTTGCCAATTCAGTATTGTTAACAGTGATTCGCTGTATTTATTCTATGCCACCAGCGCACGGTGCGGCAGTTGTTGAAACCATTTTACACTCTGACGAATTACGCACTCAATGGCATAGCGAATTAAAAGAAATGCGTGATCGCATTAATGGCAATCGCCAGTTATTGGTAGATAAGCTTGTTGAAAACGGGGTAACTCGTGACTTTAGCTTTATTCCACGCCAGAAGGGCATGTTCTCGTTCTTAGGCATAACGCCTGAACAGGTTCAGCAATTACAAGACGAGTACAGTATTTACATGGTTGGCTCTAGTCGCATGAGCATCGCCGGCATTGCCAATAGTAATGTTGATTACTTAGCGCAATCAATTGCCAAAGTACTATAAGTTACTACTGTTATAAAGCACAAAAAGCCGCTGTTATTAGCGGCTTTTTATTATTTTAAAAACAGTACCTTAAAAGCAGTTTTTAATTATTATGAATTAACTTCATTGGGTGTGTTGCTATTTTAGCGTGAATTTTCTCAGCGAACTTATTATTAATACGGCTGAACAACTCATACAATGCATAAAATAAAACAAACAAGCCAATAATAATCAGTAAGCTTTTGCCACCGGATAAATCGATAAGTAAGTCCCTAAAAACAATGATAGGGTGATGAATAATATCAGTACTTTCTAAACGCTGAAAACGCCCTAAATAAACTCCTATTGCCGCTAAAAAATGAATACTAGGTATAAACGCTTTACTTAAAAAACCTTGATTAACTTGTTGTAAATATTTATCAGCCCATTGAATGGAAATAACATAAAATTCAAAATTAACCAACAGAAAAACGGTATAAAAGGGCACCAACACCAAGACTAAATATACCGTTGAAATATTAGGTGATTTTACCGCTGCGATAAAATGAATAATATCCGTTAAGACATAAGCACTGTTAGGTAAAAAAGCAATAAATACCAGCGTTAATAACCACCATAATACCGTGCGATGGTGGCTAACTTTAAATAAGTAAAAAGCCAATATAAATGGAATAAATGCAAGTATAAAATTAATTACAACGGTAAAGTGCACCGGAACAGAGTTCATTAAACTTCCTTGTTACTTGAGGTTTCAAAGTTAAACAGTGTTTGCCAGTCGTTTTTCATATCAACTACTTGCCAGTTTAGTTCTTGAGCAAATTTCAACGTGCTTTTGCCAAAATGAAAACGCGGATCAGGGCCATATTTATATTCTCTAACATCATCGGTATGATGAATAAGAACACATAATGACTGCTGTGTAGTTCGCGCCCATCGCAACATTTCAACATCACCTAAACTATTACCAAAAGCTGCAATAGGGCGTTTAGCCAATCTTCGTTCAATACCTAAAACTTTACCTGAGCGATATTCAAAAGAAAATGGCATCGCTTCTAGTTTGACTGCCAGCTCGTTATCACGCTTTGATAATCGAGTTCGACTACTACTGGCAATAATACGATTTTCAGGTACGTTATAAACCTCATCAGCCCACGGACGAATAAAGTTAGCACTGCCGCCAGACACTATATAGTTAGTAAAGCCATGCTCGGTAAAAAGCTGTAAGACCTCTTGCATAGGTTGATAAACAAGCTCGGTATATTTGCGTTTATACCTCGGATGTTCTGCCTTTGCTATCCATTGTGCAACCCGTTCTCTATATTCATCAGTTGTAATGCCAGCGCGAAAATACCCCACTAGCATTTTAGTTAAACCACCTAAATCTTTAACGCCGCGAATGCTCCAATTCACTGCTCGCTTTATTTTTGAAGCATCCTCAAGCACATCGGCATCTAACAGCTCTTTTTTATAGAACGCCATTTGAGCTAATAACGGTTTTTCAACCCACAAAGTTCCGTCATTATCAAAAGTTGCTATACGCTCTTCTTCAACAACGAAATGCTCTGATTCAGGTGTCGTAACTTGTTCAACAAACTCTAATATACGTTGTTTTACTTTACCTTCATGCCATGAAGGTAAGGGGTCATGATTATTATTTCTCATTAGGTTTACGGTGTTATAGCTGCAGCTGTTTCGCTATCTTCTTTAGGCGGTACAGGTTTAATTAAAATATCAGAATCAAAGCCGATAAACTTACCACTCCAAATAAACACTTGCCAAACCAACACACCAAACGGAATATAACCAAAATAACCTAGTAACGGCATTTCAGAGAAGATATGAATAACATTGACGTAAGGAATATCATAAATCCAATAATTAGGGTTAGTGACGGGCAATGATGCATTGGCGCTACTACCATAATTCCACATTTCCCAAAATAGTCCGTTAAGTAGCGACGAAACACCAATTAGCACACCTGCAGTCCAATTACCTTTTGCAATGTCGGTAAACGGGTTCCAAATATTTAAGCGCATTAAAATACCTGTCATTACCGCATATGGCCCAATCCAAACAGCCCAAAACAACTCATATGGCCAATACACCATTGCTGCAATTAATACTGAACCTATGAATATCATATGGTTACCATTAAGCGCCATTTTGGGGCCATTTTGATATCTTGCTTTCATTTTCGGAAAAGTGTGAAGTAAATTAAACCATTGAAATAAAACCGGAGTTACCGTTGAATAGGTAATTAGAAACTCAATCGTTATTACAGTTTGAGACCAACCTACTTTGTCTGCATTAGGGTAATACCAATTCCCTAAAACAAAATAGTCGTAATATTCAAAATACAGCCAGCCTACAATTGAAATTCCGGCAGCAATTAACAATGTTAAAGGTTTTTTGGAAAATAATGATGCGCCATTGTTTCGTTGATAAACAATACCATCAAGAAAGAAAATAAAACCCCACCATAAAGGCGTAAAGGCCCAATGCACTAAATTGCCAAAAGGAGTGACACGGGTCCACATTAACCACCAGAAGAAACCCATAACAATACCGCCAGCCCAAAACCACCATGGCAAAGATACTGTTGATTTCGGCCTTGGCTCAACTGACGCACCTTTAAAACCAAAGTATTTTGGTACTAATATCAAACCTCCAATATATATCACACCTGCCAGCATCACTAAAAAGTACGGTAAACTAAACCCTGGTGCACTAGCAACAAATTGCGGCGGAAAAACGCCAAATTTAGGTGGTAGGTGGTTGGGATATATAAACCAAGCGACAACAAGCGGGATCAATAGGGTCAGTAAAACTGGCCAAAGTAACTTCCATTTCATTAGGCGACTCTCTCGTTATTATTATAAGTACAATTAATATTGCTAAAGTAACAAGCGCTTGTAGTAAAGTAAACCTACAAAAAAAGATTAACAATAAGAGAAAAAAGCTAATAACATCAAATGCTTTTGAAATATTTTACATTAGTTCAATAATTCCAGCAGTAATCCTGGTTGACCTCTTAAAAAAGAAGTAAAAAAAAGCTGAGATATACTCAGCTTTTCGTGGTTAACGCAATCAATGACTCGCTAAAACTTATAACTTGCTTCAATACCAAGTTGTCGAGCATTTGCTTTTAATTCTGTCACAGCACCTAAAGCAGCAATCGAATTAAATCGTAGCTCACTATATTCAGTGTTAGTTAAATTTTTACCCCACAATGTCATGGTTAAGGCACTGTTAACTTCATAACTAATATGACCATTAAAAACAATAAAGTCGGTTTGTTCAGTATAAGCATTTTCTTCCTGATCGAAGTAGAAGTCAGACTGGTAATCAAAACTCAGCTGAGCCGTTAAATCACGCCCCATAACAACGGCTTCATGAATAATGGCACCACTGATATTCCACTTTGAAGAAAACGGTAAACGATTATCTTCAACCACCACACCATGTTGGTTAAACTCACCCATATTGGCTTCTGGTAAATAACCAATATTTAAACGTAATTCCCAATCAACATCGGGTGTTACCACAAGCTCAGATTCAAAACCATAAATAGTCGAGTCACCAGCATTTTTTAGTACATGATCAACCGCTACACCCTGCGTTTGATTAACAAATACTTGTTGATCTTTGTAGTCATAATAGAAAGCCGCTACATGTAAACGGGCATCTTGTTGCCAAAATTGAAAGTAACCACCAATTTCATAAGCATCAAGTTTTTCTGGCGAATATTCTGACTCTGCCGCTTGTGCGGGGCTGGTTGAGTAGCCAGCGTTATAACCACCACTTTTATAGCCACGAGAATAACTATAGTAAAGCGAAGAGTCTTCATTAAGCTTTTGGTTTAACGCTAATTTTCCAGAAACTTCATCATCTTCTACTGCACCTCTGATATCCCAAAAATCAGGAACAAAGCCAGCCACAGTATCAAGGTCAGCATTAGCATGATAATCAGTTTTTTCATCGGTATAGCGTATACCTGCTGTTACCGTGAATACATCATCAAGCTGATGCTCAACTTGTGAATAAATAGCAAAAGAGCGATTATTTAATTCATTATCATAAAAAAATTGTGCCGGCACCGCCGCTAAAGCTGGAACCGCGCGGAAATCGCGGAATAAATCAAAATCATTTTTTTGTTTAATATCTTCATCAACAAAAAATAGCCCTGTAGTCCAGAAACTTTCACCTAAATCTATTCCTAAGCTCAATTCCTGGCTAAACAAGGTATTATCTGTGCCCATCGAGCCTTCAACAAAATTGCCCGGCCCATCAGAGTCCCATGAATGGAAGCGTTCTAATGAGCGGTAACCGCTAATTGAGGTTAATAAAATATCGTCGTTATATTGCCATTCGACTTTAACGCTAGCACCCCAGCTATCGGTATCATGCTCTCGGTCAGCGGTATCGGCGTTTACTGCCCAGAAGTCATCACCACCAATTTGATTGCCAAAATTGTCAGCACATAAGCTTGAACCCGCTTGCGATGGCGTACACAAGCCACCACCGTCAGTACGGTTAACGCCTAAACTTGCAATTGGTTTAGGCTTACCAGACCAATCTTCCTTATGAAATTTGCTGGTAATGGTCAAATTATCAAACTCTGATAAGACAATTAAACGCAGATTGGTTTGCTTTAAGCCGCCGTCAGGCTGTCCCGGCATTTGGTTTTCTGTAGAAAAGTTATAATCTTGATGACTCATTGCAAAGCGCATTGCTGTGGTATCGGATACAGGAATATTCACCGCACCTTCTAGCGATAAAGTATCAAACTCAGCAACGCTGGCATTGATATAGCCACCGAACTCATGTTCAGGCATTTTAGAGCGTAATAAAATTGCACCACCGGTAGTATTGCGACCAAATAACGTTCCTTGCGGGCCACGTAATACTTCAATATGCTCTAAATCAAATAAATTTACCGATAGGTTATTGGCACTGCCACTAACAATATCATCAGAATAGACTGCAATAGGTGAAATTGTCGAGGTATTGTAATCGATCATACCTACACCACGAATATTAAAAGCTGGAGGTGTACCCTCGCCGGCATTATTAGTAATTTTTACATTAGGTACTAAAGACGATAATTGTGTGGTGTCTTTTAACTGCTGACGAGCAATCTCTTCACCGTCAAACACAGAAACGGCAACGCTAACATCGGTAATTTTTTGTTTACGTTTTTGCGCGTAAACTTCTATTACTTCAATAGCTTCTTCACTTGAATCAATATTTTCCTGCTGAACATTCTCAATGGCAGATACAGCATACGCAGAAAGCGGTAACAAGGTTAAACACGCAGCACTTATAGCTGCAGAAAGATGAGTCGTTCTGAACATTTATTTCCCTTCAAGAATTTTATTTTTATCCATTGTTACCATGGCGTAAATATTTTTATTATTGCTAGTCTATGCATGTGCACAGGTATCGCTATAGCTCCCTTAGAGAAAAATTCAAATCCTATTTGTCAGCGAAAAAGCTAAACTATGCTGCCATTATCTAAAGAAAATGTAGCAATAGCAACTATTGTTACATTCGACGTACGCTTCTGATCATAACGGCAAGGTTTAAAAATGGCTTAACTTTATTCTTAAGAGTCGCTAAATAGCAGCCGACATTCTTTAATACAGTCCTCAATACGTAAATAAGGGCTTAATATTTATGTAAAAATCAACTAGTATGCAAGATGGTTTCAACGAGTTTATTTGGCATATAAACAAAGCACTTCTGCGTTTAAATTTAGCAAGGTTAATGTAACAAAATGGTCAATCTCCACGGATATACAGTCGTTAAGGAACAACAGGAAATATCGAGCTCAACTCAGGTATTTATTGCTGAAAATGAACAAAAAGAAAGCTTCCTTATCAAAAGAATTGAAAAAGACGCTAATAATCAAAACATTAACCGTTTTAATAAGTTTTCCAAGCTGCAAAGCAAGTTACCCATTAGCCAACTTATTGCGCCAATTAATCAATTAGATGACCATCAATATTGTTACGCAATTTTTCCATTTTCAAAGCAAACTTATACGCTGTGCGATTTATCTCAGCAACCATTGACATTATTAGAAAAATTAAAGATATCCGTCAGCGTTTGTCAACTATTCTCACAATTGCATCAACTTGGCTTTATTGTAAATAACATTTCTCCTAGCAATATTTATGTAAATCAATCGCTTGATGCTCAAATATACGATTTAAATTTTGCTACTAAAATATCTGCTTTACATAAACGCGCATCAAATAACAGTGTTGATCGCCAATACTTAGCAACTCTTTCTCCTGAAGCTACTGGGAGGATGAATCACGCTGTTGAGGTTTATTCAGATTTTTACTCTATTGGAGCCAGTTTATTTCAATTATTTTCTGGTCGTTTGCCATTTCTATATCAAGACGATATGGAGCTGGTACACGCACATATTGCTAAAACACCGAAGCTTGCCAATGAATATAATGCTGATTTACCAAAACAAATTTCTTTAATACTGGCGCGTTTGTTAGCTAAAGATCCAAATCAGCGCTACCAAACAGCCACAGGTATAGCAGAAGACTTTACTCGCTGTTTACAAGCTTATGAAAAGCAATCAGATATCACTTTATTTCCACTTGGTGAAAAAGACTTTAGCAATAAATTAGTTTTCGCTTCGAACTTGTATGGCCGTGCAAGTGAAAAACAAACGTTACTTAATGCTTATAGTCAAGTTGTTGAACACCAAGGTACTTTGGTTAGTATTATTAGTGGTTATTCTGGAGTTGGAAAATCTCGATTAGTAAAAGAAATTCAACGACCCATTATAGAAAAGCATGGCTACTGTATCTCTGGAAAATATGAGCAGTATAAAAAGCCAAGTGCTTATTTTGCCTTTACCCAAGCCTGTACCGAACTTGTTGAACAATTATTAGGTGAAAGTGCCGGAAGTTTAAAAAACTGGCAACAAATATTTCTTGATGCACTACAGGGTAATGGCCAAGTTATTATTGATTTAGTGCCTGAACTCTCATTGATTATTGGCTCACAGCCACCGTTAACAGAATTACCACCTGCGGAAACTCGTCATCGCATTCATCATACCATTGAGCAGTTTTTAGTCGCCTTAGGGCAACAACATAAAATTACTGCATTATTTATTGACGATATGCAATGGGCTGATGTTGCTACCGTGCAATTGTTACATTATCTCATTGAGCAAAATAGCATTAGTAATTTATTACTCATTCTTGCCTATCGTGATAACGAAGTCAGTGATACTCACCCATTAAATCAGCTATTAACTGATACCAAGAATACCGCCGCTTTTCATAGTCATATAAATTTGTTACCGCTAGATACTGCCGCCGTAGGCCAATTTATTGCAACATCTTTAGCCTTAGCATTGGATGAAATCCAGCCACTAGTGGATATAGTTATAGAAAAAACAGCGGGTAACCCTTTCTTTATTAAAGAATTTATAAAGTCACTTATTGAACAAGGTATTTTGGCGAAAAATAAACAAAATCAATGGCAGTGGGATGAGAAGTTGTCACAGGCACTTTCTGCCACAGACAATGTTATTGAGCTAATGGCACTACGTTTAACCCACGTATCCAAAATTGGCCAAAGTATTTTGCACCACGCAGCTTGTATCGGTAGCTTAATTCCAATTCAATTACTCGCTCATGTTTTAGATATTACCAGTAAAGAAATTGAACGTGAATTACGACCTTTGATTGCCGATGGCCTATTAATCGCCTATTCAAACAATCAAAAAATAGATGCTTTACAGCAAATTAAATTTGCTCACGATAAAATTCAACAAGCAGCCTATTTATTAACTAACCCAACACCTAAATCGCTTATTCATTATAAAGTTGCCCAATACTACTTATCCGCGTCAGAGGTAAATGCTGAAGAAAATAAAACTGTTGAAGAACAAGTTTTTGCTTTTATCGAACACCTTAACTTGGCCGCGGCGCTTTATCTTGAACAAGATAAGCAAACATTATTGGCACAGTTTAATTTTCTTGCCGGCAATAAAGCATTAGAGGCTAATGATTACAGCAGTGCTTTATACTACTTCGAACAGGCGGAAAATTATTTAGATGCACGACACTGGCAATCGGAATATTCGCTATGTTTCCGTCTTGCTTTAGGCAAAGCTAAAGTATTGTATTTCACTCAAGACTACAACCAAGGTAATTTACATTTTCGAAGCACCAGTGCTTTACTAAACGAAGTCATTGATCAAGCAAGATTTGCCAATATCCAAGTACTGTCGTTAATTGCGCAAAATAAAATGCAACAAGCATTCGATTTAGGCATATCTATTATAAAAACGATTGGTATTTCTTTGCCTGAAGCAACGATCGCTGGTAATTACTTAGCCATTGAACAACATTATCAGAAGGAAGCCATTGCTGACTTAGCCAAGTTACCAGCAATGACCAATGAAAGTCAGCTGTTAGCATTAGATACGCTAAATGCCATTCAAACTCCGGCATACTTATTGAGCCCAATGGAGTATATGCGCATTGCTTATGCATCACTTGAACTTTGCTTAACCTCCGGCTTATCTCCGCTAGCGGCAAAAGTATTTGTAACTCATGGTTTATTGTTGTGTGGCGCATTTAGTCGATTTGAAGAAGGGTTAGAATTTGCCACGTTAGCGAGAGTGGTCAATCAGCAATACCCATCAGAGTCGATTCAAGTTGAAATTGAGTTTACTCGTAATGCTTCCATTATCCATTGGACATCATCATTAAAAGATACCGTAAAACCGCTGGCGCAAAATTTTTATCATGGTATTGAATGTGGCAGCATCGAGTACGCTTTCCATTCCGCGTTATTTCAAAGTATGTACGAGTTATTAAGTGGTGCTGACCTAACAAATTGCCAAACGACATTTACACAACATATGGCGGTAATGAAAAGCAAAAAACAGCATTATCAGCTTGTTATGATGCAGGTTTGGCAGCAACTTATCGAAAATCTACAGCAAGAAAATGGCAACAGCTCAGATTTACAAGGTGAACATTTTGACGAAGCAGCACAGCTAAAAATTCTTAACGATACTCAAAATGTAACGACTTTATTTACTTATCATCTTGCACGTATGATCCAAGCATATTTGATCAATGATAATAAGCAAGCAATTGTTCAAATGCAGTTAGCGCAGCAATACCATAGCTCAGTAGTTTCACTTTATCATTTTGGCGAGTTCCAATTTTACGCTAGCTTGATTATTGCACAGCAAAGCCATCAATTATGTCGTGAAAGTGAAAAAGGCATATTTGAAAACAATCTAAAACAATTAAAAGAAAACTTGGCTTTGCTTGAACAGTGGGCCGCCAGTGCGCCAGAAAACTATGCCTATAAAGTATTTTTAGTTCAGGCAGAGCTACAAGCAATATTGAATGAACCGACAGCCTGGCAAAATTATGACCAAGCCATTGCGCTAGCAAAGAAATATAAAGTCAATAACATACTGGCCATTGCTAATGAACTTGCTGGCACTTATTGGTTAAGTCTTGATAAAAAGGTCATGGCTAATGAATACTTGCAAGACGCATACAATAGCTTCCAAATTTGGGGGGCAAGCCATAAAGCAAACCAGTTAGCGCAATTATACCCGACATTGTTTCAACGTACACCGAGTGACACTGTTAACTCTCTTAATCATCAACATGACAATAACACTCAAGTTCTTGATTTAGCATCAGTATTAAAAGCTTCAGAAACTTTAAGTGGTGAGGTTGACTTAACGGCATTCTTACATCGCATGATGGTAATTATTATCGAAAATGCTGGTGCTCAAAGTGGTGCGTTATTATTACAAAGTGATGGTATTTTAAATGTCGAAATAGCCCTAGCAAGTGACGGTATAGCAAATAAAAATCAACACTTGCCCTACTCCATAATTAATTTAGTATCGCGAACATTAAGGGCGCAAGTATTAAGTAAAGTTAGTGCGCAAGAGCAGTTTTTATCAGATCCTTATTTTGAAAATCACCAGCCAAAGTCCATTATTTGTATTCCAAGTATCGTTAAAGGGAATCTACAGGGCATTGTTTACCTAGAGCACTACGATATTGAAGGTGCGTTCAGTGATGACAGGATTAATGTTTTGCAATTATTAGCGGATCAAACCGCTATTTCATTCGATAATGCAAAATTATATCAACAAGTTTTAAGCTACAGCCGTAACTTGGAAAATCAAATTCACGAACGCACTAAAGAGCTTGCCGCAGAAAAAATTAAAGCTGAACAAGCTAGCCAAGCAAAATCTAACTTCTTGGCCAATATGAGCCATGAAATACGAACACCAATGAATGCGGTTATTGGTCTAAGTCAATTAGCGTTGCGTACCAACTTGTCGAATACTCAACAAGATTATTTAGAAAAAATACAAGATTCTTCTAAGTCATTACTCGGTTTAATTAACGACATATTAGACTTTTCTAAAATTGAGGCGCAAAAACTCACCTTAGAAAATATACGCTTTTCTTTACACGAAATTTTACAACGTGTGGTAAACGTATGTACCTTCAAAGTGCATGAAAAAGGATTAGAATTTGTTATCGATGTTGCACCCGATGTACCTAAATTTCTATTAGGTGACCCTCTACGACTGCAACAAGTCATTATTAATTTAGCCAATAATGCGGTTAAGTTTACTCAAGCTGGCGCTATTCACATCAGTATTGCTATGCAAATACAAAATAGCCAAACCAGTACCTTGAAGTTTTCTGTACACGATACCGGCATAGGCATGACCAAAGAGCAACAGAATAGCTTATTCCAATCATTCACCCAGGCCGATGCTTCTGTTACTCGTAAATATGGAGGTACAGGGCTTGGATTAGCTATTTGTAAGCAGCTTACTGAATTAATGGGCGGTGAAATATCGGTAACTAGTGAGGTAAATGTTGGTTCAACATTTAGTTTTACTGCCATGTTTGAACATACCGAACAAGAAATGGAAATTACCCAAACGGTCAATCGCCAAATGCTCACAAGCTTAAAAGTATTGGTTGCTGATGATATTGAAATTGCCAGAAAAGTGCTTATTGAGGCACTCGCACATATTGAAATTGCTGCAGATGGTGTCGAAAATGGCGAACAAGCGGTAAATGCCGTATTATCCGCAGAACGTAGTGGTAGCCCTTATGACTTGGTCTTAATGGATTGGAAAATGCCAGAAATGGACGGTATTGAGGCAGCTAAGCAAATTCAAGCACAAGCAAATGGTCAATTACCTCACATATTAATGGTATCAGCCTACGATAAAGATGAAGCAAAAGAGCTAGCTAAGTTTTCTGGTATTGATGAGTTTTTAGAAAAACCTATAAACCAATCAGTACTCGTTGACGCCATTGTTGAATTATTAAGTAAAGAGAGCAAACGCATTACTGTGGAAAACACCTTACCAGCTATAGAACCGCCTAATTTAAGTGCCTACAAAGTGCTATTGGTTGAAGACAACATGATCAACCAGCAAGTAGCAAAAGAATTCTTAGCCGATACTAATATTAGCGTTGAGTGTGCCGAAAATGGCCTAGTCGCTTTAGAGAAAGTCGCCACTCAACATTTCGACCTGGTATTGATGGATATTCAAATGCCAGAAATGGATGGATTAACTGCTACAACAGAAATTCGTCAAACCCTAAAACTGACTGATTTACCTATTATTGCTATGACAGCTCACGCCATGGAAGGGGATATTGAAAAAAGTGTTATTGCTGGCATGAATCAGCACTTAACTAAGCCAATAGAGCCTGCTTTGCTCTACCAAACTTTAAACCAATATTTAGGCAAAGAAGGTAGCGATAACGCGACTAAAATCACATCTCAGCAACAAACAGATGAGTTAACATCAACCTTGACAAAACTACGCCAGCAAACCGGTTTATCTGTTGATGAGGCCATTAAAAAAATTCACGGTAAAGAAAAGTTATATTCCGAGTTAATTTATGACTTTTGGTCTAAATACCAGTCACTCGCACAAGAAATGACAAGCTTACATAACTCAGGACAAAAGGACGATCTTTACCGTGCCGCTCACTCGTTAAAATCTACAGCACAATATATTGGCGCATATGAACTAGCGGCATCAGCGAGTGCCTTAGAAAGCGAAATACACCATAACGGACAACATATAAAACTAAAACTAAATGAAGTCACTACACATTTAGATTTTATTTTAGCCCAGCTCAATCGTATTTATCAGCATGTTGAAACAACAAAAAGTGACCAGCGTTTTAATGCTGACGATGCGACAAAAATTATAAAAGAATTAAAGCCTTGCTTAGCATCAGCCAATATTCAAGCAGAAGATATTACTGCACAATTAATGAATATTGGTTATCAAACTCAGTACCATCAACAAATTCTTGATATTCAAAAACTGGTCAACGACTTTGACTTTGACGATGCTTTAACGGCATTATTGAGCTTAGAGCAAGCAATAGCAGACGCGAATTAATCATTCTCGCCATTGCGATAGAGGTAGTAAAATGCAATCGTTCACTAAGGAGTCACATCGCCGAGCAGGTGAGCAAAACTACACTATTTTGTGTATTGACGATGAAAGTGCCAACTTAAAAGTGTTGGCATCAATTTTTAAAGGTCATTATGATGTTGTAGTCGCTAAAACCGCTAAGCAAGGTTTCGAGCGAGCATTAAATGAAAAGCCAGACATAATTTTACTCGACGTCCTCATGCCTGAGGAAAGCGGCTTTGAGTTAATGGAAAAACTCAAACAGCACCCAACACTTGCCAGCATCCCAGTTATTTTTATTACCGGTTTACAAGACGCGGAAGATGAAGAAAAAGGCCTAATGATGGGGGCTTGTGATTATATTCATAAGCCTTTTAATTACGGTATTGTTCGTGCGCGCGTCAACACCCATTTAGAAATTGTTCGTCAACGTAATTTACTGCAAAAATTTGCCTTATTCGATAGTTTAACGGAATTACCTAATCGACGAAAATGGCAACAAGACAGCATTGATTATTGGTTATCATCTAAAAATGCCCAAAGCGCTATGGTGTATGGCATTATTGATGTCGATCACTTTAAAAAATACAATGATCACTACGGCCATCAACAAGGGGATGTAGTATTACGGCAAGTTGCCAACACTATCCGAAGAACCTTATTTGATTACGGTGGCGCTATTTTTCGCTGTGGCGGTGAAGAGTTTTATTTCTATTTTCCAGCTCAACAAAATAACGCTAAACAGGTTTTAACTTCGGCACTAAATAGTGTTGAACAATTAGCCATTCCTCATCACGCTATTAGTTTAGGTAGCTGTGTTTCTGTCAGTATTGGCGCGATTCAAGTTATTCCGAATGAAAAATTATCCGTTGAACAAATCATGCAACAAGCTGATGAGCGCCTCTATCTTGTAAAAAATAGCACGCGAAATGCAGTAAGCTTTCTTGATTTAAATATTGACGATCAACAAATATCTCTCGATATTTCTTAAAACTGGTAATAGCAATTACTCCCTACCTACGATTTTATGGTCGAATTTAACCGTGATTTTGGGTATAGTGCGCGCAATTAACTTTCAGTTTTATACCCCGCATAATGGCAACAGCGGCAGAGGATAAATTTTGACAACCAAAGGCAATCTATTCATTTTGTCGGCCCCGAGTGGCGCCGGTAAATCTAGCTTAATTACGGCTTTGCTTAAACAAGCAAGCACTCGACCTATGCAAGTATCAGTATCTCATACTACACGCGATGCTCGTCCAGGCGAGGTTAATGGTCAACATTATCACTTTGTAAGCAAAGCTCAGTTCGAACAAGCTATTGCCGATAAAACATTTTATGAGCATGCTGAAGTTTTTGGGAATTACTATGGCACCAGTGAAGTAGCCATTGATCAACAATTAGCTCAAGGTATTGATGTATTTTTAGATATCGACTGGCAAGGCGCTCAACAAGTAAGAATGAAAAAGCCAGATGTGACAACAATTTTCATTAGCCCTCCTTCGAAGCAAGAACTAGAAAATAGATTACGTAATCGCGGGCAAGATAGTGAAGAGGTTATTCAAGGACGTATGGCACAAGCACAAGCCGAATGTTCGCATTACCAAGAATTTGACTACATCATAATTAATGATGATTTCGAGCAAGCACTAACAGATTTAACCACCATAGTTAACAATCAGCGTTTAAAGCGTAGCCAACAAGCTCAACAACATCAAAACTTATTTGAAGATTTATTAGCGTAGAACGCTTGCTTACCTAGGTAAGGATCAAGTAAACTACGCCACTATTTTGTATTTAAATTTAATTGTTGGAGTGACCAAATGGCTCGCGTAACTGTTGAAGGTGCCGTAGAAAAAGTCGGTAACCGTTTTGACTTGGTGTTAATTGCATCTCGTCGTGCTCGTCAAATTGCTACGGGCGGTAAAGATCCTTTGGTTGAAGTTGAAAATGATAAACCAACAGTATTAGCTTTACGTGAAATTGAAGCTGGTCTTATTACTACTGAAGTAATGGACAATTCTGAACGTCATGAGCAAATACAGCAAGATTCTGCTGAATTAGCAGCTGTTGCAGCAATTGTTGGTGGTAACCAATAATTTTTACTAACGTTTAACGTTAGCAGCAACAAAAAACGCGTAAATTACTTTTCGGTAATTTACGCGTTTTTTATTATCTGTACGTTTTTTAACACATTAGCAACAAAAACCTATGCTAGCATGCTAAAACATTGGCATCGCGGCAAAATAGTCGTATTCTAACTTTACTGAACTAGACAGAATTACAATTATCATTAAGGAAGTATCGGGTGTACCTTTTTGAACCATTAAAAGAACATGTGTCGAGCTATCTGTCAAAAGTGCAGATTGACTTATTGAAGCAAGCTTACCTCGTTGCTCGTGAAGCACACGACGGCCAAATGCGCTCCAGTGGTGAGCCCTATATTACTCACCCTGTTGCTGTTGCGCTTAATCTCGCGAAGATGAACCTAGACCATGAAACCCTCATGGCAGCACTACTACATGATGTAATTGAAGATACGGCAACAACAAAAGATGAACTCGCAGAGCTTTTCGGACACACAGTTGCAGAGCTTGTTGAAGGGGTTAGTAAGCTCGACAAACTAAAATTCGACAACAAAGAAGAAATGCAAGCCGAAAACTTCCGTAAAATGGTATTAGCCATGGTGCAGGATATTCGTGTAATTCTGATAAAGTTGGCCGACCGTACGCACAATATGCGGACATTAGAATCATTACGCCCAGATAAACGTCGCCGTATTGCCCGAGAAACCTTAGATATTTACGCACCAATTGCGAATCGCTTAGGTATTCACGATGTTAAAAATGAATTAGAAGTACTTGGTTTTGAAGCCCTTTATCCGATGCGCTCACGGGCCTTAAAATCAGCAGTAAAACAAGCCCGTGGAAATCGCAAAGAAATTATCAACAACATTCAAAATGAAGTATGCAGTCGCTTAGCAGAAAGCGGTATTAAGGCTCAAGTTATTGGCCGAGAAAAACATCTTTATTCCATCTATCGTAAAATGCAAAACAAAGAATTGATGTTTAACGAAGTTATGGACATTTACGCTTTTAGAATTATCGTTGGCGATAAAATTGATGATTGCTACCGTGCTTTAGGTGCTGCTCATAATTTATATAAGCCTATTGAAACTCGTTTTAAAGATTATATCGCCATTCCTAAAACCAATGGCTATCAGTCTTTGCATACATCTCTTATCGGTCCGCATGGTATTCCTGTTGAAATTCAAATCCGTACCCACGATATGGATCAAATGGCAGATAAAGGGGTCGCAGCTCACTGGCTTTACAAACAAGAAGGCGATGACACTGGTACCACGGCGCAAATGAAAGCACGTCGCTGGATGCAAAGTTTATTAGAGTTACAGCAAAGTGCAGGTAGCTCATTTGAATTTATCGAAAACGTAAAGTCGGATTTATTCCCAGAAGAAATCTACGTATTCACACCAGACGGGCGCATTATAGAGCTGCCGATGGGAGCAACTGCTGTCGATTTTGCCTACGCAGTACATACTGATGTTGGTAACTCCTGTGTCGGTGTGAAGGTTGACCGAAAACCTTACCCATTAAGCCACCCTTTAGATTCAGGCCAAACCATTGAGGTCGTTACCTCCACGGCAGCAAGACCTAACGCCACTTGGCTAAACTTCGTCGTAACATCGAAAGCGCGACTGCAAATCCGCACTTATTTACGCTCTCAAGAGCAGACTGAATCATTAGCATTAGGTCGGCGTTTACTTAGCCACGCCTTAGGTGCAACGAAACTTGAAGACATTGCTGAAGAAAAGCTCGCACAAGTTGTTGGCGATTCAGGTAATGACAGTGTTGAAGACTTATTGATTAACATTGGCTTAGGTAACGCCTTAAGTATTGGTATTGCCAAGCGTTTAAAAGATGAATTTTCCGAAGAGTCTGATCTACAACCAACGCAATCAAAAACTAAAATGCCAATTAAAGGTACTGAGGGCATGATGGTTAGCTATGGTAAATGTTGCCGTCCAATTCCTGGCGACATTATTGTTGCCTATCTAAGTCCAGGTAAAGGCTTAATGGTGCATCAGCAAGGCTGTCGAAACCATAAAGGCCATGAACAAGGTAGCTTATTCCCAGTAAAATGGGATACCGATATTGATCGCGACTTTATTGCCAAACTTCGTATTGAAATCATTAATCACAAAGGCGCATTAGCTGCCCTAACTAACGTTATCGCGCGCGGCGGTTCAAATGTTCACACATTGAATTCAGGTGAAAAAGATTCGGGTTTATACCTTATTGATATGGAAATAACCTGTCGAGATCGCATTCACCTTGCTGATATTATTAGAAAAATTAAAGTTATGGTCGACGTACAACGCGTTGTTCGTAACAAATAAACTAGCTTAGGAAAATAGTCATGAAAACTATCATCAATACAGATAACGCACCAAGTGCAATTGGTACCTACAGTCAAGCCGTAAAAGTTAACAATACAGTGTATCTATCGGGGCAAATTCCGTTAGTACCAGCAACGATGGAAATCGTTTCTGAAGACTTTGCCGAGCAAACCCAGCAGGTATTTAAGAACTTAGTTGCTGTATGTGAAGCGGCAGGCGGCAATATTAACGATATGGTTAAGGTCAACATTTTCCTGCAAGACTTAGCTAACTTCGCCACTGTTAATGAAATTATGAGCCAATACTTCGAGCAGCCTTACCCAGCGCGTGCGGCCGTGCAAGTAGCGCGTTTGCCAAAAGACGTAGCCATTGAAATTGATGGTGTTATGGAATTACCGAACTTCAGTTAAGCGCTCATTAGTTAAATAGGCAGGTTATTTGATTAAATACCTGCCACCGATTCAATCAACCTTAGAAAAAGTATATGACCCCAGATAGACTACAACGAATTAATAGCATGTTAGATCAACGCCAACCCGATTTAACTGTATGTATGGAAGGCGTACATAAAAACCATAATTTAGCCGCTGTAGTTCGTACTGCCGATGCCATTGGGGTTAGTGATGTGCACGCCGTATGGAAAAACGAAACAATGCGGGTATCTGGTGGCAGTGCAGCTGGTAGTCAAAATTGGATTGATGTTCATAATTACAACGCTACCGAAGATGCAATTGCAGAGTTAAAAAAGCAAGGTATGCAGGTGCTAGTTACTAACTTATCTGACACAGCAGTTGATTTTCGAGAAATTGACTACACCAAGCCAACGGCAATTATCCTTGGCCAAGAAAAATTTGGTGCATCAGAAAAAGCATTAGAACTTGCTGATCAAGATATCATTATTCCTATGGTCGGAATGGTACAATCATTGAATGTATCAGTTGCATGTTCTGTTGTTCTTTATGAAGCACAGCGCCAACGTCAGGCCGCCGGTTTATATAATAAACCTAGTATTAGCCATGAACGCCGTCAGCGTATTTTATTTGAAGGTGGTCACCCAATATTTGCTAAAGCATGTCAGCGTAAAGGCTTACCTTATCCAGCTATTGATGAAGATGGACAAATAGTTGCTTCTGAACAATGGTGGCAGCAAATGCAAATGACACAAGATGCATGGCAAAACATTGATGACGAATAAGCTATATTTATAGAGAAATCACATTGTGCCACGACAAATCGAAGCGCTGAATAACTTAGCCAAAATCCCTGTAACAACGTTAAAGGGTGTTGGTCCCGGCATGGCCAGTAAACTGGAAAAAATAGGTCTAGTGAGCCTACAAGATTTACTTTTTCATTTACCGTTGCGGTATGAAGATCGCACCAGAATTACTACGGTACGCGATCTTATACCTGGTATCTACACTAATATTATTGGTGAAATCACCCAAAACCAAATCATTCAAGGCAAACGCAGAATGATGCTAGTAACCATTAATGACGGTACTGGTAGTGTTAATTTACGCTTTTTCCATTTTTCTGCTAGCCAAAAGAACAGTTTAGCCATTGGCTTGAGTATCCGTTGTTATGGTGAAATTAATCGGGGTATGCGTGGTTTTGAAATTGTTCACCCAGAGTATAAGCCACTCGATCAAGACCAAGCTTTAACACCTGTCGAAGAAACATTAACACCAGTGTATCCAACCACCGACGGCTTACGACAAATTTCATTGCGAAACTTAACAGAACAAACCTTAAAGCGCTTGCAACGTGGTCAAGTTGAAGAACTTTTACCTGCCGATGTGTGCCACGAACAATATGATTTAGCAGATGCGTTAGCACTTATTCATCGTCCCCCGCCAGACACCTCAGTAACCTTAATGGAAGAAGGGAAACATCCTGCACAACTACGATTAATTAAAGAGGAATTGCTGGCTCATAACTTAAGTATGTTAAAATTACGGGCTTCTAGCGACCAACATCCAGCGGTACCACTGTCGTTAGATAAAGCCTTAAATGAAAAATTTCTTGCCTCATTGCCATTTTCACCTACAGGGGCACAAGCAAGAGTAACCAAAGAAATCCAGCAAGGCCTACAAAAGCCATTACCTATGATGCGTTTAGTACAAGGTGATGTCGGTTCAGGTAAAACCTTAGTTGCGGCTTTAGCAGCATTAATAGCCATTGGTCAGGGATTTCAAGTAGCACTAATGGCACCCACTGAAATTTTAGCAGAACAACATGCAATAAACTTTCAGAAATGGTTTGAGCCACTATCAATTTCAGTCGGTTGGCTAGCGGGAAAAACCAAAGCTAAAGCCCGAAGAACTGCCCTAGAGCATATTGCAAATGGCGATATGCAAATGGTTATTGGTACCCATGCACTATTTCAAGAGCAAGTAGAATTCAATAAACTTGCTTTGATCATTATTGACGAACAACATAGATTTGGCGTCCATCAACGATTGTCACTACGTGAAAAAGGGGCTTGGCAGGGCAATTATCCACACCAGTTAATTATGACCGCAACCCCAATACCTCGCACATTAGCCATGACAGCCTATGCTGACCTTGATACCTCAGTTATTGATGAACTACCACCGGGACGCACTCCCATTCAAACCATTGCCTTACCAGATAGCAGGCGAGATGACGTTATTGAGCGTATTCGCCAAGGATGTATCAACGATAACCGCCAAGCATATTGGGTATGTACGCTTATTGAAGAATCAGAAGTTTTGCAATGCCAAGCAGCTGAAGATACTGCCGTCTATTTACAAGAGCAATTAAATGAGTTAAAAATTGGCTTAGTGCATGGCCGAATGAAAGCTGACGAAAAGCAAGCGGTAATGGAGCAATTTAAACAAGCAGAGCTTGATTTACTGGTTGCTACTACCGTTATTGAAGTGGGTGTTGACGTACCAAACTCCAGTTTAATGGTCATTGAAAATCCAGAACGCCTTGGTCTTGCACAGTTACATCAATTACGTGGTCGTGTTGGTCGAGGCTCCATCGCCTCCCACTGTGTGTTGATGTACAAGGCACCATTATCGAAAACAGCAACCAAGCGTTTAAATGTGCTAAGGGAAAGTAATGACGGTTTTGTCATTGCACAAAAAGATTTGGAAATTCGAGGGCCTGGCGAACTACTTGGCACTAAGCAAACAGGACTTGCTGATTTAAAAATTGCTGATTTACAGCGAGATGCCCATTTAATTCCTGAAATTCAACAAAGCGCCTATTTGATTTGGAAAAAACATCCAAAACAAGCCATGGCTCTGATTGACCGTTGGCTTGGCAATCGTGAACATTATTCAAACGCATAATGTAGACACTGCACAATTGATTACAAAACAATAACAAACCTGCGAATTACCTGTAACCAATATCGACTATAATTTGTCCGAGATAGTTTTCATCAGGTTAAAATAAATACTATATGTTTCGTTCAACTTCATTCATTATACTTTTATCATTAATTGCTTTGTGCTCAACATCAACATTGGCAAGAAATGAAAACCTAATGGTTGTGACTGAGCACATGCCACCATTTCAAATAATTGACAGTAATCCAAAACATCCTGTTGAAGGTTATAGTATTGAGGTGTTGAAAGCTACCTTAAAACAAGCCCATATTGACTATTCTATTATGCCAACCAATTGGGATCGTGCATACCGCATCGGACGAACTAAACCAAACACTCTCATTCTTTCAATGGTGAAAAAAGCTGAGCGAGAAAAAAAGTTCCATTGGTTAATAAAACTAAGTGATAGCACGGCAAGTCTATGGAGTTATGAAGGTAACAATAATGTACTCAACTCAATTAATGATATAACCGATGAAGTTATTGCCGTTAATCGCCATGACCATCATCAGCTTATGCTTCGAAACTACGCAAATTTAACAGAAAAAAATTTCCTGTTTACTGACTCTAAAGAACAATCAATTGCCTTGGTTGCCAAACAAAGAGCGGACTACTTTCTCGCCAATGAGTTAATTTTAAATTGGCGCTTAAAATCAATGGCTGTTAGTCAGTATGATTTAACGAAAACGCTTGATTTTCCGCAGCAAAAACATGAGCTTTATATCGCAGCCAGTCATGATACTTCACTTCGAATTCGCCGAAAGATACAACGCGCATACGATGAGTTACGCGCCAATGGCAGCATAACAACAATAGCAGATAAATGGTTTAAACCTTAAACAACAAGACCTAATAATAATTTTTACAACATCTGCTCAAATCTATTAATTATCACCTTGATCTCTATGGTTAATTAATCAAAGAAAATGCGGTAAACTAACGACAATTTTAGTTAATAGTGAACACATGATGTCAGCACACGATCAAAATCATCAAAGCAATAACGCTAATAGCGATGAAAACACCACTCATTTTGGCTTTCAAACTGTCGATAAAACTGAAAAAGAATCTAAAGTTGCCGGAGTATTTCATTCTGTTGCCCAACAATATGATGTGATGAACGACTTGATGTCTTTTGGTATTCATCGCCTATGGAAACGCTTCACTATTGACGCAAGTGGTGTACGTCCAGGTAATAAGGTACTTGATTTAGCTGGTGGTACTGGCGACTTAACTGCAAAGTTTTCACAATTAGTTGGCCGTGAAGGTAAAGTTATTTTAGCTGATATAAATAGCTCTATGCTCAACGTTGGCCGTGATAAATTACGCGATCGCGGTTTAGTACAAAATATTGAATATGTACAAGCCAACGCACAGTATCTACCTTTTGAAGATAACACCTTTGATATCGTAACCATTGCCTTTGGTTTAAGAAATGTCACTGACAAAGATATGGCTTTACGGTCTATTTTTCGCGTATTAAAGCCTGGCGGGCGTTTATTGGTCTTGGAATTTTCAAAACCTGAACATGAACTTGTAAATAAAGCATATGACTTCTATTCGTTTAATATTTTACCGAAAATGGGAGAATTTGTCGCAAAAGACGGCGACAGCTATCAGTATTTAGCTGAATCTATTCGCATGCACCCAGATCAAGAAACCTTAAAGTCTATGATGGATAATGCCGGTTTTGAGCAAACCAGTTATAAAAACTTAACGGGTGGTGTTGTTGCACTCCACAAAGGTTATAAGTTCTAGCACTATGCCATCTTCTATAAGTCAACAATTGATGTTTGCTCAAGCCATTAGTGCGGTGATAGAAAAACTATTTAACCAAGCGTTAATATATAACTTGCATGGAACTCGCGCTTTAATCCCGTTAAACGAAAAATCCTTAACGGTTAAGTTAGCGGAATTGGGTTTTCCATTAAACTTCTTTATAAGCGCTGAAAAAATACATGTTAGCAGCGGCGTTAATGAAAGTGATTGCACCTTAACGTCTAGTATCGAAACCTTACGAACGTTAAAAGATCAGCAAAACTTAACTGACTTAATTAAACAAGATAAGTTAGATATTGAAGGTGATATTAAAATAGCCCAACGCTTTGCCGATATAGCCAGTACTCTTGATATCGACTGGCGCAGTGAATTAGCGAAACGTATTGGTGATATTCCAACTTATAAGATTGGTCAATTAGGAAAGAGTTTAGCTAAAAAATTAAGCTTCGCTCGCCAACAAGTTCAATCTGATGCCAGTGAATGGTTAATTCACGAGAAAAATATTTTTGTTACCGAAAGCGAACTAACACATTACTACCAAGGTGTTGAGCAAGCCTCTAGCCATGTCGAGCAACTCAGTAGTCGTATTGAGCATTTAACTAAACAACATAATAAGGCCAACAGTGAGTAGCAAGCGTTTATACAAAATAGTAAAAACATTTTTGCAGTTTGGCTTAGATGAACTTTTGCCCAAAAAATACCTGCCATGGTATGTAAAGGTTGCCCGTTCTTCATTATTTTGGCTGAGAAATAAACATAAAGATAAAAGCAAAGCTGAACGCTTTCGTATAGCCATAGAGTCGCTTGGCCCAGTTTTTGTGAAGTTTGGTCAAATGCTGTCAACTCGACGAGATTTACTGCCAGATGACTTCGCCACTGAACTGACATTACTTCAAGACAAAGTGCCTGCTTTTTCAGGCGAAGATGCCGAGAAAATAATCATTAATGCTATGGGACAAGACGTTTTTACCCAGCATTTCCAACATTTTGATTTTACCCCTTTAGCTTCGGCATCTATAGCACAAGTTCATACCGCAACTATGTTGCACCAAGATGAAGAACATGAAGTCGTCATAAAAGTCCTACGACCAAATATTGAAAAAACTATTTTAGCCGATATTAAAGTGATGTCGCGCTTCGCTGGCATTGTCGCTAAGTGGCTACCTGACGGCAAAAGATTACGCCCTGTAGAAGTTGTTGCGGAATACAAAAAAACCATCTTAGAAGAATTAGATTTAAACCGTGAAGCAGCAAATGCCATTCAATTAAATAGAAATTTCAGCCAAGGTCGCGAAAGCGACAAAGTTCTCTACGTACCAGAAGTTTATAGCGAATTTAGCTCCAAAAAAGTTATGGTAATGGAAAGAATTTACGGTATTGGTGTTGGTGAAGTTGACATGCTAACCACACAGAACGTAAATATGAAACTTCTTGCAGAACGTGGCGTTGAAGTATTCTTTACGCAAGTTTTTCGTGATAGTTTCTTTCATGCAGATATGCACCCGGGTAATGTTTTCGTTAATGCTACGAACCCTGACGACCCAACTTGGATTGCTATTGACTGTGGTATTGTTGGTACCTTAAACCGTGAAGATAAGCGTTATTTAGCAGAAAATTTTGTTGCCTTTTTTAATCAAGATTACCGTAAGGTCGCACAACTACATGTTGACTCCGGTTGGGTCCCTGGCGACACCAGTGTTGATGAGTTTGAGTTTGCTATTCGCACAGTTTGTGAGCCAATATTTAACAAACCACTTTCAGAAATATCTTTTGGACAAGTATTAGTAAATTTATTTAATACTGCACGACGTTTTAATATGGAAGTGCAGCCGCAATTGGTCTTATTGCAAAAAACCTTACTTTATATCGAAGGCTTAGGCCGACAATTGTACCCACAGCTTGATTTATGGCAAACAGCAAAACCATTTTTGGAAAACTGGGTTAAAGAGCAAATGGGTGTTAAGGCGGTATTTACAAAAGTAAAAGACAACTTGCCATTTTGGAACGAAAAGTTACCTGAAATTCCAGACTTAGTTTATGACTATCTAAAAACTAATCGTGAAGCTCAACGCCAGCAGTTATTGATGTTAAATAAACTTCATCAACAACAAAATCAACATAGCAAACAAATAACGAAGCTATCCTTAATAGCAACTATTGCTATTTGCCTAACCATCGCTTTTACATAACCACTGGTATTTGTTCAAGCTTATAGCTTAACAAGCATTTTCAATAGGAATATACATGACCAACAACGAAGTTTTTCAGCACATTCGTTATATTTTCGCTTTAAATAGTGAAAAAATTTCCACATTGTTTCAGCATGCCGAATGTCAGCAAGCAGATGAAGTAATTGAAAATTACTTACGAAAAAATGGAGAACATAAATTTTCACGCTTACCTAATAATATTTTGGCAAGCTTCCTTGATGGCTTAATTATTGAAAATCGAGGTAAAAAAGAAGGGGCGCAAGCGCAATTAAACCAAGAAGTTAATAACAATATTATTTTTAATAAAGTGAAAATAGCGTTGGCATTAAAGGCTGACGATATTATTAACCTACTTGCTGCAGCAGAGCTCACTTTAAGTAAGCATGAACTCAGTGCCTTTTTCAGAAAGCCAGAGCATAAGCACTACCGCCCTTGTCACGATGAAACCTTAACAAAATTTTTTAATGGCTTACATTTAAAATATCGTTCTACCATTAAAGAAATCAAAGAGTAGCGCACACAGCAATTAATTCAAAAAATACTATTTGCTGAGTGTGTTACCTCTGTTATATGTTACTTGAAGCTGGTTTACCTGTTAAACCAGTTAGGTTATATTATAACCAATAACAGTTTGCTGTAGTTATCAAATGCTAGTGAGTCGAATGCTAAAATTAAAGGTTTCGTGTTTAGCTTTGTGTTTTTTTACACAGACAATTTTCGCTATCCAACAACCTCTTACATTCCTCGCCGAAGAGCTCCCTCCTTATCATTTTATTAATCAACAGGGTGAGGTTGACGGTGCCTTAGTTGAAATAGTTGAGGCCGTTCTTAAACAAGCAAACCTAACTGGAAATATTCAAATTAGGCCGTTTGCTCGTAGCTTTCAAGCAACTAAAACACAAGCAAATACGTTCATGTTTTCTTTGTTAAAAACACCAAATCGAGATAAGAGTTTTCAATGGGTTGGAGAAACCTATCGAAGCTATGCAGTGCTTGTTGGCCTAAAAGATAACAAAAGTATTAAGTTGTCATCACTTAATGATGCACAAGCATTTTTCGTAGGTACTATTCGAGGTTATCATTCTGCACACTTTCTAAAAACACATGGCTTTAAAGAACATCAAAATCTATCGCTTAGTGTTACAAGCAAACATATGTGGGCAATGTTATTTAATAAACGCATAGATTTGGTATTAACCAACTATATGGCCTTAGATAGAGATATCAAAAAAGCAGGTTTTAAACCAGAAAATATCACCCCTTATTTATCTATTACAAACTTCCCCAATGAATTAAACATTGCCACCGGTTTAGATACATCAAAAGAAATTGTACAGCAATTAGCAAAGGCGTTAACTGAAATTAAAGACGCTGGCATTTACCAAAAAATTATCAATAAATACGATCTATAAACCAATCTAAAACAGTGATTAATTTTCCTGGGTTGGGCAATGTATTTTTTTAGCTTCAGCAACAACTTTGTTTCTACCATCTTCCTTCGCAACATACAGTGCGGCATCAGCTCTAGCTATCCATGCTTCAGCACTTTCATCCATACGGTATTGGGCAACACCAATAGAAATTGTTAATTGAATACCCTTAACAAACTGATGATTAGCTATTAGTGCTCTGAGCTTCTCTGCTACAGCTATTGCATCAGGCAAAGTTATCTTCAATGGCACAATGATAAACTCTTCACCGCCATATCGGAATAAAGCATCTAAAGGCCGTGTATGTTCTGATAGGGCTTGCACGACATCAACCAATATTTGATCGCCTATAGCATGGCCATACTTATCATTAATGCGTTTAAAGTGATCAAGATCTAAAAGTAAAAGTGATGCTTGAGTAAACTGTCGCTTTTGGTCAGCAAGAATATCAGCTAATTTGAGATCGAGTGCTCTACGATTCCCCGTCAAAGTTAAAGGATCTATCGTCGCCAATAAGGTTAGTTTTTCATTTGATTTACGATAATTGTTAAATATCATAAAAGAGAACAATAAAGTTAGTAATAGTGACATAACAATAGTCACAAAATCTATGATGCTAAGTTGAGGATATATTTGAAAGGAAATGACCGAAATCGCTAGTAAGCATATCACTCCAGCCACGCGTTCTGGCAGAATATAGTAAAACGCAATGATAGCCGGATATAGCCAATATATATGTCCCAGCCCTCTTATAATTACAACCGACGCAATTGCAACAGCTAAAAAAGACGCCAGCAATAGCTTTGCTTTTTCAACCTTACGAGTGACATAAACAAAGATGAAAAATGCGATTAAAATAAGAATAATTATTGCGTCAATCAAGGCAACAAGATAATCACCTTCTGAATAACGTAAATATACAAATGGCAAAATTAATAAAGCAGATAACGCACTTAAAATCAGTAGCATGGTTTCTGATGTAGTGCGTTTTGTCATTACGTTCTGTCACATGTAAGATTTAGTTATCCCATTAAAATACCTGTCTAAATATTAACCGTCAATGTAAAGCTGTTTGTCTTAGGTTAGTAATTGAACCTAATCAAGAAAATAGTGTTAACTTTGTTGCTTCTTTTTTAACATTTCACGTAAATTAGCCACACCCATTTTTGCGGTTGCTTGCTTCTTCTCAATACTTTGTTTGGTTTGAGTTAACTCCCAACTTAGATCGTCTTGCGGTAATTCATGTAAAAATCGGCTTGCTTCTGTTCGCGCTACTTCACCAAATTGACGTCGCTCTCGCGCATAAGTAAATATCAATTCTCGCTGGGCACGCGTTATTCCCACATAAGCTAACCGTCGCTCTTCCTCTACGTTGCCTTCATCCATACTAGTTTGGTGTGGCAATAAACCTTCTTCCATACCAATTAAAAATACATACGGGAATTCTAAGCCTTTTGAAGCATGTAAAGTCATTAATTGCACTTGATCGGTGTCTTCTTCATCTTCATTACGTTCCATCATATCGCGTAATGTTAAACGCGTAACAACTTGCGCTAATGTCATCGGCTCTTCATCATCATCGCCTTCTAACATCTGTGTCACCCAACTAAATAGCTGAGTTACATTCTTCATACGCATTTCAGCTGCTTTTGCACTAGGCGAAGTATCGTATAGCCAATCTTCATAGTTAATTTCACGAACCATGGAACGTAATACCGCTGAGGTTTCACCACGCTCAGCATGATCTGCGGTTTCAACTAACCATTGCGTAAATCGTTGCACGCTGACTAAGCCACGCCCCGTTAAATGCTGTTCTAACCCTAACTCGAAGCTAGCGGCAAACATGCTAATTTGTCGCATATTTGCGTAACTCCCTAATTTTTCTAGGGTAGTTGGCCCTATCTCTCGACGTGGAACATTAACAATGCGTAAAAAAGCATTGTCATCATCAGGATTAACAAGCACACGCAAAAAAGCCATCATGTCTTTTATTTCAGCGCGAGAAAAGAATGAAGTACCACCATTAATTTTGTAGGGTATACGGTTAGTCATCAGTGCTTTTTCAAGTAAGCGAGATTGATGATTCCCACGATACAAAATTGCGTAATCTTTAAATTTACTTTTATTTAAAAAGCGATGACCAATCAGCTCACCAACAACGCGCTCTACTTCATGCTCTTCATTTTTTGTTTGCAGTACTCTCAGTTCAACACCATAGTTAAGTTCACTAAAAAGAGCTTTGTCATATACATGTGGATTATTGGCAATCAGGATATTGGCACACTTTAGAATACGGCCACTTGAACGATAGTTTTGCTCTAGCTTAATCAATTTTAAATTAGGATAGTCTTGCCCCAATAGCACTAGGTTTTGTGGCTTGGCACCACGCCAAGAGTAGATTGACTGGTCATCATCTCCAACCACAGTTAACAAGCCTTGCTCACCGGTGATTAGTTTTACTAATTCATACTGGCTCGCATTAGTATCTTGGTATTCATCCACCAACATATACTGAATTTTTTGTTGCCAACGGGCTCGAACTTCAGGGTAATTGCGCAATAATAATGTTGGTATTAAAATCAAATCATCAAAATCTAAAGCGTTATAAGCTTTCATATGCTTTTGATACATGCCATAAAACTCTGCATATAATCTAGCATCGGCATCTCCAGCTTGCTTAATAGCGGCATCAGGCAGTAGCAGGTCATTTTTCCAGTTAGAAATCATCATCTGCAGCTTATTTAATAAATCTTTATCACCATCAAGCTGTTCTTGGGTAAGTTCCTTCAATAGCGCAAGTGTGTCTTGGTCATCAAAAAGTGTAAAGCCGGGTTTATAACCTAAAGTTTTTAATTCTCGACGAACAATATCTAAGCCTAAAGAATGAAAAGTACATACCGTTAAACCACGTGTTAACGACTTGTCCATCATTTTAACCACACGTTCCTTCATTTCTCGTGCAGCTTTATTAGTAAAAGTAACCGCAGCGATATTTTTCGCTTTGTAACCACAGTTTTGAATTAAGTACGCAATTTTTTGACAAATAACCCCTGTTTTACCACTACCAGCCCCAGCTAACACTAGGCATGGACCGCTAACATATTTCTTTGCTTCATTTTGACCTGGGTTTAATTTCATTGCTGCGCTGTAACTCAATTTCGTGAATAAGATGATCGGCCGCCAATTTTACCTGCTTTTAACGCAAGACAACATAAACTTTCTCCAAGTAGGGCATTTTCTTACATTCTTTATGTGCGAATTAATTATCAATGTTGCTAAGATTGGTTACAATAACGTCATTGCTTATCCATACAGAGAACTCAGATGATCAACGCTCAAAAAATAGAAGATATCGCCAAGCAAGTCACAGATTCAATTCCTGCAGGACTAAAAGAATTTGCTAACGAAATGGAAGACAAAACTAAAGTAGTGTTACAACGAAAACTGTCGCAACTTGACGTAGTAACACGCGAAGAGTTTGACGTGCAAACACAAGTTCTGATTAAAACCCGCGCTAAATTAACTGAACTTGAGGCAAAAGTTGCAGAATTAGAAGCTAAGTTTAACGCCGAATAACCTAATTAAAGGCCTAAAGTCGATAAGCTATAGGCCTGTAAACAAATTTAAATATTAATTTTCCGTAATACGCATTGGTTGCAATTTCTTGTAAGACAAACAGCGCCACAGCCATTCAAGTGGCCCAAAAGCGTAGTTATTTAACCACCAGCGTGAAAGAAATAACTGAAACATTATAATTGCAAACACAATCAACATTTGTGGTGCACGGGATATTTCACCAAAGTAACCACCCGCATAACCATAAAAAATACTGGTTAATATTACTGAGTGACTAATATAATTGGTGAGTGCCATACGACCCATTGGCGCAAATATTGATAACCTGTTATACCACTTACCAATATTTAGTAGATACATGATTAAGCCAAAGTAACCCGCTGTCATGACGAGTTGACCAATGTAAAAGAGTGTTTCACCAACCACCAAGAGCAATGAAACTTGGTTGGCAACAGGATGTTGCGTAACTAGCAACCCTGATACTTCCATAACTAGTCCCATACTTATACCAACCCAAGCCACCGCTTTGAAAGTACCAGAGTGGTGTCGATAATTCTTCATGATACCGCTTGATACTAGCCAATAGCCTAAGATGAATAATGGTAATAGCATCATAAAAGAAAATGGTATGGCAAATATCAGCATAAACAGCGTAAAGCCTAATCGGTACTCAGTTGCTTTTATATAACTTCCTTGAGTAAAGGCGGCTATCTCTTCTGCTTCATCGGCTGCTAATTCTTGTTGCTGAACGATAATAGCTTGTGCTTGTTGCTCAATAGAGGTTTGCAAAGATAACTGTTCTGAGTCAGTACTATACTGTTGCGCAATTTCGTCATTATTTTTTTCTAATAAAACATCAGTTTCTGCATGAATTGCCTCAACACGCTCAGTAACCTGCCTTTCTTCTTGCCATAGTAAGGTTAAATCATCATTGTCTTGCATTACGCCATAGCTAATACCTGCCAGAATCGCTACAAAAATGGGCACAGAGAGCCAGACAACAGAAAGTTTAAAAAAGGCATTCGGATTATCATATATTTTAAAACGCTCTCGTTTTAATAATGTCACCCAACCCAGTAATAGAAACCCCGCAAAACCATAAACATGCAGAATGTCACCACCCCATAAAAACACCATATGCAAAAGGCCAAAAACAATTAGTGCTAACATTCTTCGAGAAAACCAAGCCCCAAAAGGGCGCTTAGATTCTTTAGCTCGAATGAGCATCACGGCAAAGCCCATACCAAAAAGTAATGAAAACAAGGTATAGAACTTTCCTTCAACAAAACATCGAATGAACCAACCCACTGCATGATCTATTCCCGTCAAACTAGTATCTTGACTGCCTAAACCGGCGATAGCACGATTAAACCACTCTATATTCATCAACAAAATACCGATTAAAGCTAAACCTCGGAGTATATCCATTGCATCAATGCGTTCATTCATCGCGATTGGCGATAAATTATCTGTACTAGTTAATGAAAACAGAGGTAAATCTGCTTGCTTAGTTTGATCATTTGACATAAAACTTCCTTATTTTTATTATTATTTTATCTGATCTAAATATAAATTTTTCCATATAAAAAAAGCAGCGAAATGCTGCATTTTTATAGTTAGCTATCGAATAACCATGTTAACTTAAGTTAGAAAAGCTCGATAAGCTTGGTTATCAGATTCTTCCTGCCATTCATAACCTAAATCTTGCAAGTGCTTAAAGAAGTCTTGTTCTTGATCTTGTTGCACCTCAAATCCTGCTAATACTTGCCCAAACGCGGCACCGTGATTTCGGTAATGGAATAAAGTGATATTCCAACGTTCACCAAGTGTATCTAAAAATTTTTCTAATGCGCCAGGATATTCGGGAAACTGAAAGCGAAAAATTCGTTCTTGTGCAGATAGAGTATTTTGACCACCTATCATGTATCTAACATGTAATTTTGCTAACTCATTTTCGGTAAAATCGGTTACCTGATAGCCTTTTTCCTGCAAACTTGTCGTCAATTGTTGCCTATCATCAGCATTACCACCTAGCCTTGCACCAACAAAAATATTAGCTTGCTGAACTTTTGCCGTTATTGTGCTTTTATCCACGTAACGATAGTTAAATTCAGTAATAACTCGCCCAGAAAGTGATTGACAGAACTTTCTAAAACTACCTTTTTCTTCAGGAATTTTAACCGCAAAAACGGCTTCCTTTTGTTCACCTAATTCACAGCGTTCAGAAATGTAGCGCAAAGTATGAAAATTCATATTAGCGCCAGAAAGAATAGCCACTAATGATTCATCTCCTGGACTGTTTTTACAATACTTTTGCAAGCCAGCAAGCGACAAAGCACCGGCGGGCTCAGAAATAACACGAGTTTGCTCAAAAATATCTTTAATTGAAGCGCAAATCTCGTCAGTCGATACTGTAATAACGTCATCACAATAATGCTTAATCAAATTAAAAGTGTGTTCGCCAATACGCTTTACCGCTACACCATCAGCAAATAAGCCTACTTGTGCTAAGTCAACCGGCTCACCAGCGATCATCGCCGCTTGTAAACAGGCAGAGTCTTCTGCCTCAACACCGATCACTTTAATATTTGGCTGTAATTGTTTTAAGTAAACCGCCATACCGGCAAGCAAACCGCCACCGCCAACAGGAATAAATACCACATCGGTTTTAGCTTGTTGTTGCAGCAACTCTTTAGCAACCGTGCCTTGACCAGCAATAACATCAACATCATCAAAAGGGTGAATCAAGGTTTTATGTTCATCTTTTGCATAAGCTAAAGAAGCTGTTTGTGCTTCATTAAAGCTTTTACCCACCAAACGAACTTCAGCGCCAAAACGTCGAACATTATCAACTTTTATGTCCGGAGTAGTAATTGGCATAACAATGGTTGCTTTGATACCGAGTTTACTTGCCGCTAATGCCAAACCTTGGGCATGATTACCTGCCGATGCGGCAATAACACCATGAATACATTGCGCTTCAGATAAATTCGCTAATTTATTATAAGCACCACGTAACTTAAATGAATGCACAGGTTGTTGATCTTCACGCTTGAGAAAAACTTGATTCCCTAAACGAGACGATAATTTTGTTAACGGCGTTAATTCAGTCTCAACTGCAATATCATAAACCGGCGCAAGCAATATTCGACGCAAATAATCGAGCGCTTGTTCTTGAGTAGCGTTGGCTTGAACCAATGCTTGCTGCTCAGTTTCAGTCATGAGCATCACCATCAAACTCTTCACCATCAAGTAAGGCTCGATTACGAACCGCACCTTTATCCGCACTAGTTGCTAGCATGGCATAATTTTTCAGTGCATAACTGATAGGGCGAATTCGCTCTGCAGGCCGCCAAGCACTTTTGCCTTTGGATTCCATCTTCACACGGCGATCCGCCAATATTGCTTCATCTACATTTAATTTAATTGCTCGATTAGGGATATCAATTTCAATAATGTCACCTTGCTCGACTAAAGCTATAGTTCCGCCACTGCCCGCTTCAGGTGAAACGTGACCAATAGATAGACCAGACGTGCCACCCGAAAAGCGACCATCAGTTAATAGTGCACATGCTTTACCTAATCCCATCGATTTTAAATACGTGGTTGGATACAACATTTCTTGCATCCCTGGGCCACCTTTAGGGCCCTCATAACGGATAACTACCACTTCTCCAGCAACTACTTTACCATCTAAAATACCCGCTACCGCCTCATCTTGGCTTTCGAATACATGGGCTGGACCTGTGAATGTTAAATTATCATCTGAAACACCAGCCGTTTTAACGACACAACCATCAACGGCAATATTACCGGACAAAACAGCTAAGCCACCTTCCGTTGAAAAAGCATTATCAATGCTGCGTATACAGCCATTTTCACGGTCATCATCTAAAGTATCCCAACGACAATCTTGGCTAAAGGCTTTAGTCGTACGAATGCCGGCTGGGCCAGCGCAATAGAACTTTTTCACATCTTCATTATCGGTCACTTTAATATCATATTGAGCAATCACATCAGCTAAAGTAGAACCTAATACATTTGGTACTTCTGTATTTAATAAACCCGCTCGTGATAACTCACCTAGTATACCGATAACACCACCAGCGCGATGAACGTCCTCCATATGATATTTCGGCGTTGATGGTGCCACTTTACATAACTGCGGAACAATGCGTGATAACTTGTCCATATCTGCCATGGTGTAATCTATCTCAGCTTCTTGTGCAGTAGCTAGTAAATGCAAAATAGTATTAGTTGAACCGCCCATGGCAATATCGAGGCACATAGCGTTATGCAACGCTTCTTTGCTAGCAATATTACGTGGCAATGCACTTTCATCGTTGTCTTGATAGTAACGCTTAGTCAACGCAACTATTTGCTTGCCTGCTTTTAAGAAAAGCTGCTCACGATCAGCATGGGTCGCTAACATAGAACCGTTACCTGGTAAGGCTAAGCCTAGAGCTTCTGCTAAACAGTTCATGGAATTGGCGGTGAACATACCTGAGCACGAGCCACACGTAGGACAAGCAGAGCGTTCCACTTGCTCAGATTGTTCGTTAGACACAGTTGGATCAGCACCTTGGATCATGGCATCAACTAAATCTAATTTAATAATTTGATCAGAAAGTTTAGTTTTTCCTGCTTCCATCGGGCCACCAGAAACAAAAATAACCGGAATATTTAGGCGCATTGCCGCCATTAACATGCCGGGGGTAATTTTGTCACAGTTTGAAATACAGACCATAGCATCGGCACAATGAGCATTAACCATATACTCAACCGAATCGGCAATTAGATCACGAGACGGTAAACTATACAGCATGCCACTATGTCCCATGGCGATGCCATCATCTACTGCAATAGTATTAAACTCTTTAGCAACACCACCCGCTTCTTCAATTGCGCCGGCAACTAATTGTCCCATATCTTTTAAGTGCACATGACCGGGCACAAATTGGGTAAATGAATTAACTACGGCAATAATAGGTTTACCAAAATCGCCATCTGTCATGCCTGTTGCACGCCAGAGCGCACGAGCGCCCGCCATATTTCGGCCTTGAGTCGAGGTTGCTGAGCGTAATTTTGGCATAACAAATTCCCTAAATGCGTTAAGTTAAATCTATAAAATGTGAAATGAATTATTTTAAAAAAACACTGCTTGAATGTTCTTTTAAAATAATTTGCACCTGTAAGCACAAGCCGCTTTAAAGAAAACGCTTGTAAACATGGCTAAATACAACGGTAGGAGAGCTAAATTCGATAGGTTAAATTAGCCCGCTACGCAGAACGCGTAGCTAGGCTATCTTCAGCGAGCACTGAATTTAATCTAACGTTATTCTACGTTGTCTAACCAACCTTCTGGTACTTCAGTGGTACCATCAAAAATACCAAAAAATGCTTCTTGTAAAGCTTTGGTGATAGGTCCTCGAGAACCATTACCTACTGGCATACCATCAACTGATTTCACCGGTACCACTTCAGTTGCTGTACCACACATAAAGAATTCATCTGCAAGGTATAATGATTCACGAGAAATTGGCTCTTCACGTACTTCATAACCTAATTGCTCAGCAAGGAAAAATACCGTATCACGAGTTAAACCTTGTAAAATAGAAGCCGTTCCTGGCGGTGTATAAATCACGCCTTTGCGAATTAAAAATAGGTTTTGACCCGCACCTTCACTCACCATATTGTTAACATCTAAAGCCACACCTTCAGCATAGCCATGACGCGCAGCTTCGGTAGAAATTAACTGTGAAGATAAATAGTTACCACCAGCTTTAGCTGCTGTAGGCATAGTATTAGGTGCTAATCTGTTCCAACTTGATACACCCACTTCAACGCCATTCTCTACAGCATCAGCACCTAAATAAGCTTCCCAGCTAAAGGCTGCAATCATAACATCAGCAACAGCATCAATTGGTGGACGAAGTCCCATACCAATGTCACCTAAAAAGGCCAACGGACGTAAATACGCTGATTTTAAGTTATTTTTTGCTACCGAATCTTTACACGCTTGAATAACTTCTTCTTGCGAATATGGAATATTCATTCGGTAAATTTTAGCCGAATCAAATAAACGCTTTATGTGCTCTTCTAGACGAAAGATACAAGTGCCTTTATGTGTTTCATAGGCACGAATACCTTCAAAAACTGAAGAACCGTAATGAAGTGCATGGCTCATCACATGTACTGTAGCATTTTGCCACGGCATGAGTTCACCATTAAACCAAATTAGTTCTGCATTAACTTTAGCCATTTTTCATTCCTAAATTTTATTTTATATCAATCAGATAGAACTAAACTCCGCTAGTCTCTCTAATTTAATTTTGAATACTTGTTGTTGTCAGTTGTCACCCAGCATTATGCAATGCATTGCTGTGATGCGCTATTGTCTACTTTGACCTCTTTGATGTCGATCAGTTTATTAATTTGATCGACCAAAAGTTCTATCGGACGCTCGCTTTTAACTTGTAATTCAATGGTGCCAATATGAGTGCCAGTATTAACTTGTGCATTAATGCCAGCAATTAAAAACCCTCGGTAACGAGCCACTTGTAAAATTCGTTCCAGTACCACTTGTTTATCGTCTGCTTTGATCATTAATTGATAGTGGTTCATTTAGCTATTCTCCATCATTTTATCATTGGCAGTATTTGGTGGAACTAAAGGCCAAACGTTATCTTGTGCATTAATTTTAACTTGTAGTAAGTACGGCCCGTCATGGTTCATCATTTCTTCAATTGCATCACTCACCTGTGCTTTTTTGGTGATCTGTTTTGCTTTAATATCAAAGGCATTTGCAAGCATGATAAAGTCAGGGTTATCTGCCAAATCAGTCTCACTTAATCGGCCGTTAAAGAATAAATCTTGCCACTGACGAACCATGCCTAATTTAGCATTATCTATGAGGACAATTTTAACCGGTAATTGAAAGCGTTTAATGGTTGATAATTCTTGAACATTCATCATAAATGAACCATCACCTGACACAGCAACAATGCAGTCAGTCGGCCGACTAACCTGTGCCCCTATAGCTGCAGGAATGCCAAATCCCATTGTTCCCATTCCGCCGCTGGTTAGAAAGTTGCTAGGGTCATCAAATAACATATGCTGCGCTGCCCACATTTGATGCTGACCGACATCTGTGGTTACACAAGTGTTTGCAGGCATGCGATCACTGACCTCCTTCAAAACTGCAGGTGCGAAAATAGATTCCCCAGGATGATTGTAATCCCAAGCAAAGTCAGTTTTCATTTGCTGACATTTTTCTTGCCATGGGACAATGGCCAATGGAATTGCCAACGCAGGTAAGTTAACTTTTAGGTCCCCTAAAATAGCTGCATCGGCCATTCGACGTTTGTTAATTTCAGCGGTATCGATATCAAAATGAATCACTTTCGCATGCGGCGCAAATTCATTTAATTTACCGGTTACTCGGTCATCAAAACGGGCTCCAACTGCAATCAATAAATCACACTCTTGTACCGCTAAATTAGCAGCTTTCGTACCATGCATGCCCAACATACCTAAATAATTTTCATCACTTGGTGCAATGGCGCCTAGACCTTTCAACGTTGAAACACTAGGTATATTGGTTACTTTCGAAAACTCTCTTAGTTCATCAATAGCATTTGCCATACCAACACCGCCACCAACATATAATACCGGCTGCTCTGCTTGGCTTAATAACGCAATAGCACTACCAACATTGGCTGGTGGCAACTTAACTTTATTTTTCAAGCTAACCAATTCATCTAAGCAGCCTTGAACTTCTGCTAACTGAATATCTTTCGGAATATCGACTAACACTGGGCCTTGCCGGCCTTCTAAAGCAATCGCGAATGCCTTGTGCAACACTTTAGCTAAATCGTTGATATCTGTTACCTGAAAAGAATGCTTAGTACAGGCCAATGACAAACCAAAAATATCAATTTCCTGAAAAGCATCAGAACCCATAGCTGATGTAGCAACTTGCCCTGTTATAGCAACTACAGGGATAGAGTCAGCTAATGCATCAGCAAGACCGGTTATTAAATTTGTTGCACCTGGACCCGAGGTGGCAAAACACACCCCAACTTTCCCTGAAGCCCTTGCATAACCAACGGCAGAAAAGGCAGCACCTTGTTCATGACGGCATAAAAAGTGTTCTACATTGCTGTCATAAAGTGCATCGTAAATAGGCATAATCGCACCACCAGGGTAGCCAAAAACATGCTCAACACCGTGCTGTTCCAACACTTTAAATAGCAAATTTCCACCGGTAAATTTCTTTTCTGTTGCCATGTTTCATTTAACTTTTCAATTATCACTTATTCAGAAACCATTCAATTTGAACAAATATTCTAAAATTTCGTAATTTTCCAGTTTTCTCCAAGATTAATGATGCTAGTAGGTTGTAATAAGTTTCTTAAAGCCCTAAAAAAACAAACCCCTCGGTCCTTTCGGAGCGAGGGGTTTGTTATTTTGAATTCTTTTTCTTTAGCTCAACAAACAACCTCGCGACGATTTAATAATCACCACGACGAGAATGTTAATAATCACTGAGCTATAGTTTTGCATTTTTATATAATTTTTCTGTAAATTTATTAATTTTAGTTTTGCTGTTTCCAGCCTATTTAAATTAGTACCATAGCTCTAATCTCCAACGCAAGTATTTTTGTTATAGTTTTTTTAAGCAAGGTTATTTAATTAGTTATATCAAGGTACTTTTCTCAATAAATTTTCGCGCAAAAAAACAGTTATTGACTAAACTACAGGCTAAACCTGACATAATTGAAATGGACTTTTATGGCATTAGCATGTGTTTATAGCCGGGCAAGGATTGGCCTCGAGTCACCTTTAGTTACTGTGGAAGTGCACTTAGCGAATGGCTTACCGGCATTTAATATTGTTGGCTTGCCGGAAACTTCAGTACGGGAAGCAAAAGACCGAGTTCGAAGTGCCATTATTAATTGCGGATATGAATTTCCCGCCAAACGCATAACCGTTAACTTAGCGCCAGCCGATTTACCCAAAGAAGGTGGCCGTTTTGATCTCCCCATAGCAATTGGTATTTTGGCAGCCGCCCAGCAATTACCCGAAACAGATCTTAAGCAATATGAATTCGCTGGTGAATTGGCACTTTCTGGTGAGCTTAGAGCCATCATTGGTGAAATTCCAATGGCTATGGCATGTCAACAAAGTGGCAGAACTTTAGTTATCCCAAAAGAAAATGCCGACCAAGCAAGCTGGGTGAAACAAGCAAAAATATTGAGTTTGTCGCATTTAACACAACTATTTCCACATTTTTTTAACCAACAAGTATTACCCTTTGTTGAAACAAATTTAACTAACAAACCGCAAATTAGTATTCAGGAAGATATTGCTGATGTTGTTGGTCAACCATTAGCAAAACGTGCATTAGAAATAGCTGCAAGTGGCCGTCATAATTTATTATTTATTGGCCCACCGGGCACCGGAAAAACGATGTTAGCCAGTCGTTTACCGGGAATTCTACCACCAATGACTGAGCATGAAGCACTTGACAGTGCTGCCATTCAATCTATTTGCCACAAAAGCATTAGCCCTGATTCTTGGTTAACTCGGCCATTTAGAGCACCACACCATACCGCTTCATCTGCCGCCTTAGTTGGCGGCGGCAGTCATCCTCAGCCAGGAGAAATTTCACTTGCTCACAACGGTGTATTATTTCTTGATGAATTGCCTGAATTTGAACGCAAAGTACTTGATGTTTTACGTGAGCCTATGGAGTCTGGCGAAGTAACAATATCACGAGCACTGGTCAAGCAAACGTTTCCCGCTCAATTCCAGTTAGTAGCGGCGATGAATCCCAGTCCGACCGGTTTTTACAACGACCATCGTAGTACGCCAGAACAAGTATTACGTTACTTAAATCGTCTTTCTGGGCCTTTCCTCGACCGTATCGATATTCAAATTGAAGTTACACGATTGCCAAAGGGAATGTGGGCTAACAGTACGGAAAAAAATGAATCCAGTGAAGTAATTCAACAACGTGTATTTTCCTGTCATCAACGACAAATGATACGCCAAGGAAAAGCGAATGCTCAATTATCTAGCACTGAACTTAAAATTAACTGTCAACTAGATGCCGACGATAATGAGTTTTTAGAATTAGCAATTGAAAAGTTAAATTTATCCACCAGAGCACACCATAAAATACTTAAAATTGCACGCACGATTGCTGATATGGAAGCGCTAGAAAACATTGAGCGAAAACATTTAACTGAAGCCTTATCCTATCGCGCCATGGATAGGATTTTACGTCACTTAACCGAAGCCGTTTCAGTATAATTAACTACTTTATTGACTCAAAAAAAGCTTTAATTAATGGCTGATCTTTACTCTGATTTAAACAACAAACGCCTAATTCAAATGGCTCAATTTCTCCTACATTGGTCAAATAGTGCACTCGCTCTTTTACCGGACTATTTTCAACGACAACCTGTGGCACAATACCAACGCCACAACCCAACGCTACCATACTGACCAATGCTTCATGACCAGAAACCGTAGCGTAGATATTAGCTTTCCCCTGTTGTTTCTTGCGAAACCAGAGTTCAAAACGTTTACGTGCAGGACCATGCTCAGGCAAGATAATTGGAATTTCAGACCATAAAAACGCTTGCAGTAGCTGCTGTTGCACCTGACATATCATAGTCGGGGCAATAACAGAGAGAGGAATTTCTGCAAGATGATGAAAATTAAAAATACGAGATAATTGCTCAGGCCGTGCAGCAATCGCAAAATCAACCGCTTGCTTCTCAACTTGCTCTAGTGCATCTGCTGCATCACCTGTTGTCAGCATGATTTCAACCAAAGGGTGTTGTTGTCGAAAGCGTTCAAGCAAGGGAGGTAAATGACTATAAGCTGCAGTAACCGAACAATAAATATGTAACTTACCTTGCAGTTCAGCCTGTTTTTGATTCAGCGATAATTGCAATATCTGCCACTGCTCAAGCTGCTGCTCGGCAAATTTACCGTACTGCTTTCCTGCCTCACTCAATACCACTGTGCGGTTATCGCGATGTAATAGCGAACTCCCTACTTCATGCTCTAAGCGCTGAATTGTTCGGCTCAAGGTTGAAGGGCTAACATGGTGAAGTTCTGCTGTTTTTGCAAAGTGTAGTGATTTAGCTAAATCAACAAACATGCGCAATGCTTTCAAATCCATATTCAAACCTTTAACTTAATGAGAATTAGATAATATTAATTTTATATTGCGTTTTTAGCAACACTACAATGCAAATATATCATTTTAAGCAACATAAAAATTTCGTTAGGATATATCAACTGGTAATAATTTAACTGATTCACTACATTTCTTGGTTCATGGCCAAGCACAGGAGACAAAAATGGCTAACTATTTCAATACATTAAGTTTGCGTGAAAAATTGGCGCAATTAGGCAAATGTCGTTTTATGCAACGAGAAGAATTTAACGACGGCTGTAACTTCATTAAAGATTGGAATATTGTCATTGTAGGTTGTGGTGCCCAAGGCCTCAATCAAGGTTTAAACATGCGCGATTCTGGCTTGAATATTTCTTATGCATTGCGTGATGCGGCCATTGCCGAAAAGCGCCAATCATATCAATGGGCCAATGAAAATGGCTTTAAAGTGGGCAGCTACCAAGAACTAATTCCGCAGGCAGACTTAGTACTTAATTTAACACCAGATAAACAACATACCTCAGCTGTAAGCGCCGTTATGCCCTTAATGAAGCAAGGTGCAACACTGTCTTATTCTCACGGTTTCAATATCGTTGAAGAAGGTATGCAAGTTCGCCCGGACATTACTGTAGTTATGGTTGCGCCTAAATGCCCAGGCACAGAAGTACGAGAAGAATATAAACGTGGATTTGGAGTACCAACGCTAATTGCAGTGCATCCTGAAAATGATCCGCAAGGTAACGGGTTAGCTATTGCAAAAGCCTATGCTTCTGCAACTGGTGGCGACCGTGCCGGTGTTTTGGAATCTTCATTTATTGCTGAAGTAAAATCAGATCTTATGGGTGAACAAACCATTTTATGTGGCATGCTACAAACTGCCGCAGTTTTAGGCCATAAACAACTAATTTCCCAAGGTGTTGACGCTGCATATGCACGCAAACTTTTGCAATATGGTATTGAGACCACAACAGAAGGGCTAAAACACGGCGGCATCACCAATATGATGGATCGCCTGTCAAATCCAGCTAAAATTAAAGCGTTTGATATGTCTGAAGAACTAAAAGTCATTCTACGCCCTTTATTCGAAAAACACATGGACGACATTATTGAAGGCCGTTTCTCATCAACTATGATGGAAGACTGGGCGAACGATGATGCTAACTTATTAAAATGGCGTGCAGAAACAGCTGAAACAACATTTGAACTAGCTGCAGACTGTGATATCGAAATTAGCGAACAGGAATATTACGACAAAGGTATATTTGTTGTTGCTATGATCAAAGCAGGTGTAGAGCTCGCATTTGAATCTATGGTAGCGGCAGGGATCATTGAAGAGTCAGCTTATTATGAGTCACTGCACGAAACGCCATTAATTGCTAATTGTATTGCGCGTAATAAACTGTATGAAATGAATGTTGTTATTTCTGACACCGCAGAATATGGCAACTACTTATTCACCCATGCCGCAGTACCATTACTAGCTGACTACGCCAGTAATTTAAGCTTAGAACAATTAGGCGAAGGTTTATCAGCAACAAATACCGGTGTCGATAACGTACGTTTAATTGAAGTGAATGAAGCGATTCGTAGCCACCAAGTAGAAGTTATTGGTAAAGAGTTACGTGGTTACATGACAGATATGAAACGTATTGTTGAAGCAAGCCACTAACATAGCTTACGAAAATGGCATTGGAACTCCCATTCAATGCCATTTTTATATTTAACGGATGCTAAAGTTTGATCTATACAACTAATAAATCACTTAACCTCTAATTTGCCCGTCTCCTAATACTACAAATTTTTCCGTCGTTAATGCTGTTAGCCCCATAGGTCCATAGGCATGTAACTTACTGGTAGAAATACCAATTTCTGAACCAAGGCCAAGTTGACCACCATCAGAAAAGCGTGATGAAGCATTTATCATTACCACTGAAGAATTAATGCTGCGAATAAAACGCTGACTTCGACTCGTATCTTGCGTAACAATAACTTCAGTATGATCAGAACTATACGTTTGAATATGTTCAAGCGCTTGTTGGAAACTAGGCACAATTTTAACGGCAATCTCTTGTGCTAAATATTCAGCTGCAAAATCGGCATCAGTGGCAAGCTCCGCATTCTCGAAATAATCGATACTATCGGCGCAGGCGTGTACTGTCACAGCCGCAGGTTTTAATGCTCTGGCTATTTTAGGTAATATTTCTTCTGCAATATCGGCATGAATTAATACAGTTTCAAGGGCATTGCAGGCACTTGGCCTTTGCGTTTTGCCATTGACCAAAATATTAATCGCTTTTTCAATATCAGCATACTTATCGATAAATAGATGACATACACCTTTAAAGTGTTGAATGACTGGAATTTGACTATTTTCAGTCACATATCGGATTAAGCCTTCACCACCACGTGGAATTACTAAATCAATACTTTCTCGTTGTTTTAATAGCTGCTCAATCACATCACGGCTAGTATCAGGAATAACGGTAATACAGTTTTTATCAACATTAGCTTGCTCCAATACCTGATGTAAGCAATTTGCCAAAGCAATATTACTATAAATAGCTTCAGAGCCGCCGCGCAGAATGACCGAATTACCTGACTTCAAACACAAGGCCGCAGACTCCGCAGTCACATTTGGCCGAGCTTCGTAAATCATGGCAATAACCCCAAGCGGAATACGCATTTTACCCACTTGGATACCATTGGGTCTTAACGCTAAATTACTAATATGGCCGACGGGATCATCTAAACGTACAATATCTCGGATTGCTTCGGCAATATCTCTAACGCCTTGCTGTGTTAACAATAGTCTATCCAACATTGCTGTCGATAAACCTTTTGCTTTGCCAGCAGTTATGTCTTTGGCATTTTCCGCGATAATTGTTGTGCTATTTTCAGCAATAGCATCAGCCATCTTCACAAGTAATTGATTTTTTTCATGGCTTGTTAATTGTGCAACTGTTAATGCTGCTCGTTTTGCTAAGGCAGCGCTTTTTACAATATCAAACATAACTTCTTACTCTGCTAATTTATTTCTGATTTTTCAATCACAACCATATCATCTCGATGAATAGCAACTTTGCTAGGGCAACAACCTAAAATAGTTGTTATTTCATCACTCTTTTGACCTTGAATACGTTGTAAATCTCGATAGCTGTATTGACTTATGCCCTTAGCAATATACTGCTCAGAAGAAGCATCATAAAGATCAACACAATCACCGGCAGTAAATTCACCACTAATACTCACAATTCCCGATGGTAGTAAAGAAGCTCCTTTTTTTATCAACGCCTGCACTGCTCCTGCGTCCAACATTATCTTACCGTTGCTTTTTAAGGTATGTTTCAACCAATGTTTACGCGCACGCATTGCACCTTGTTGAGCAACAAAATGTGTGCCTGGATTTTCCCCCCGGAGAATTTTTTCAAAGACATCACCATTGCTACCGTTCAAAATAAAGGTTTCAATGCCATTTTCTACCGCTTTCTCTGCCGCCTGAATTTTTGTTTTCATACCGCCAGTAGCGATATGATTATTAGTAGCACCAGCCATGGCGTACACGGATTGATCAATTTTCGTAATTTCAGGTAATAATTTTGCCTGTGGATTTATCCTTGGATCTTGCTGATAAACACCATTTACATCACTTAAAATAAATAAACTATCCGCTTCACTGACTAAAGCAACTAACGCCGCGAGGTTGTCATTATCACCCACTTTCAGCTCATCAGTCGCAACGGTATCATTTTCGTTAACAATGGGAATAACACCGTTTTCTAATAGTATTCTTAGGGTGTTTTTAATACTAATATAGCGTTGACGATCTTTTAAATCTCCATGAGTTATCAATAGCTGGCTGCATGGCACATCAAAAAAGCGTTGCCAATTAGCCATCATTTTCATTTGCCCTACGGCCGCCATTGCCTGCTTCGTTGGAATTGAGGGGTTGGGTGAACCGTGCGTAATCAAATTTCTGCCGGCAGCAACACTGCCGGATGAGACCAGAATAATTTCTTTACCTGCTTGTTGGCATTCAGTAATAAAGCGAGCTATTGCAAGTAAATACTTACCACTACATCCCTTGGCGTCTGGAGAAACCAAGGCACTGCCCACTTTAATAACCGCACGATTAAACTTCATGACGACTCCTCTATTTAATGTTCAATAAGCTTGCCTTGAAAGATGGTTGATTTGCAATCAACTTTTGCAATAATTATAGACTTGTTTGCTATTTTCTAACGCTTTATGGAATTAGCCCCACTAATCAACAATTTTACTAAGCTAAAAAAGACATTTAGTGATTAACACCACGATACAATAAAAATGTGATGCGTTTTCGGTCACTATTTTTTGATAATAAAAATACCAAGTTGTAGGCCCTCAAGCTTAAATTATAGAAATTTAGTCTGCAATAACTGTAAATTTTGTGACTTTCATCACAATTCAATACTCCGGCTCTAATAAATACTAAATAAATTTTTAACGATTTTTACTGAAACCCTAATTGAAACCCATTAATATTATGGTTCGTGATTATGGTTCTACAGATTTTGGTTATTGCTCTATGTTTCATTTTTTACCTAGCCCTCTAATCGGCTGTTTATCGCTGATACTTTATATTGCCAATACAATATTATGGCTAATTCCTATTTTAGTTTGTTCACTTTTAAAAGCATTAGTACCGCTAAACTTTTGGCAAAAATTTTTTAGTTACTTGCTTGATCAAATGGCTAGCAACTGGGTATTACTCAACACCTTTAATCAAAAGTTATTCACTAAAACGAAATTGAATGTTATTGGTTTAGAGCAACTAAAAATGAAAGACTGGTATTTAGTGATCAGTAATCACCAAAGTTGGGTAGATATTGTTGTTCTGCAACGTGTATTACATGGCAGAATTCCATTTCTAAAATTTTTCTTAAAAAAAGAGCTAATCTACGTGCCTCTTTTGGGGTTAGCTTGGTGGGCTCTAGACTTTCCATTTATGAAGCGTTATAGCCAGCACTTCATTAAAAAGAATCCTCATCTAAAAGGCAAAGACATAGAAACGACGAGAAAGGCCTGTAAAAAATTCAAGCACAAACCTGTTAGTGTGATGAATTTTATTGAGGGAACGCGTTTTACTGATGAAAAACATAAGAAACAAAATTCGCCCTTTCAACGCTTACTAAAGCCTAAAGCTGGCGGTATTGGCTTTGTATTAGAAGCCATGAAAGGTAATTTAAGCAAAGTGGTTAACGTAACCATTCACTATCCAGATGGCACACCGAACTTTATTGATTTTTTATGCGGTCGCATTAAACAGGTGAATATTTGCATTGAGACACAAGATATTGACGACTCACTCAAGGGCGATTACGTTAATGATCGTGCTTATAAAATTGAATTTCAAAAATGGGTAAACCAACTTTGGCTTGAAAAAGACCAAAAAATGCTGCAATTTGAAGAAAAGGCAAACAAGGAAATGTAATGCAAGCAATAATCACTGCATGGTTAATTGAACAAGGTGTTAATAGTTCTTATATCGAGCTAAGCGCTGCAGTAATCGGCTGCACTATTATTTTACTGCTATGCAGTATTAGCTTTTACCTGACCAAACATCAGGTGTTGGTGATTATTCAAAAACTTATTACAGCCTCAAAAAACACTTGGGATGATCTATTATTTGATCATCACGTTTTTTCTCGCATCGCATTATTAGTTCCATTTGTTCTATTATTATTTCTCACACCTATATTTATTGAACTTAATACCTTACTAGCCACTAGTTTAATTGTTTTTGCTAAAGTAGCTATTTGCTTTCAAATAGCCCGTAGTATTAGCTCAGTCTTAAATGTCATTAATAGCTTATATCGACAAACTGCTAGTGAGCGCTATTTACCGCTAAATTCAACACTGCAAGTCATTAAGCTTGCGGTTTACCTAGTTTCGACAATACTCGCAATATCACAAGTTTTAGATAGATCACCACTATATTTACTCAGTGGTTTAGGTGCCTTAACTGCAGTACTTATATTAGTATTCCAAGATACTATCAAAGGGTTAGTGGCTAGCATTCAAATTTCTGCCAATAAAATGGTAGCTCCTGGTGATTGGATAGAGCTACCAACCTATGGTGCCGATGGTGACGTTCTTGAGATAGGTATTAATACTGTGAAAGTTAAAAACTTTGATAATACTATCACCACTGTACCTACTTACGCGTTAACAAGTGGCTCATTTAAAAACTGGCGTGGCATGTTTAACTCTGGTGGTCGACGGATTAAACGGGCCATTGTAATTGACGTTGCCAGTATTCGTTTCTATAACCAGCAACAAATTGAGGGACTTAAATCGGTACAACTTATCACTGACTATTTGGCACAAAAACAATTAGAAATTAACAATGAAAGTGAGCAAAGTGCTACGATAACCGCCAGTACTATAAATACTCGGCAACTTACCAATATTGGTACTTTTCGCGCCTATATCACCGCATATTTACGACAACATGCTAAAGTTCACCAACATATGACTTGCATGGTTAGACAACTGCCAGCCACTGAAGTAGGTTTACCTCTAGAGTTGTATTTTTTCAGTAATGATAAAAATTGGGTCAATTACGAAGCAATACAAGCTGATATATTTGATCATTTATATGCGGCAGCCCCTTTATTTGAGCTTCGTATTTTTCAACACCCAAGTGGTTATGACTGGCAAAAGTCTAACGCTGACGCATAACGCCTTCCTGCATTGTTGAGGCTACTAACAAACCTTCACGGTTAAATATTTGCCCTTTCACTAGCCCTCGGCCACCACTAGCTGACGGGCTATCTATGCTATACAGTAGCCATTCATCTAAACGAAATGGACGATGAAACCACATTGAATGATCTATGGTTGCCAATTGGAAATTTGGCTGCCAATAGCTTAAACCATGAGCATATAGTGCTGTTGGTAAAAATAAGAAGTCAGACGTATATGCAAGTAAATAAGTATGAATACGTAAGTCGTCAGGCAAACAACCGTTAGACTTAATCCACATCTGGCATTTAGCTGCTGTTTTTTCTGGTTTAACCCAGTTATATTGCTCTACTGGTCTTATTTCTATTGGTTTTTCAGATAAAAATTTGCCACGAATTTCTTCAGGAATTGCCGCCTGATTATCAAATATAAAATCAGTATAAGATTTAAGTTCTTCAGGACCCGGAACCTCTGGCATTGTATCTTGATGATCAAATCCCGTTTCTTGTTGCTGAAACGATGCTGTCATATAAAAAATTGCTTTACCATTTTGTATGGCATTAACTCGTCGAGTATTAAAACTGCGGCCATCACGAATATTTTCCACCTGATAGACCACAGGTTTACTAGCATCTCCAGGCCTTAAAAAATACGAATGTAGTGAGTGAACATGATGAGTTGCTTCAACGGTCTCTTGCGCAGCAGACAAAGCTTGCCCCATAACTTGGCCACCAAATAAGGCTCGAAAACCTAAATCTTGGCTTTCACCACGGAAAATACCTTGCTCTATCACTTCCAATTTTAATAGCGCGGATAAATCATTCAATACCTGACTCATACATACTCTTTATTACTAACATTATTTATCGACATTATAACGAGCAAAAGCACAATTCATAAAGGCTAGTTCAATAAAACTGACATTATAAAGTAAGTGTTTTATTTGCAATCTGGTCTACCAGAACAATATATAGGCAAATTTATTTAATTTAAGGTTGTAATTGATAAATATCTAATATAAGTTGCTACATGTAACAACCATGTTATTTGATTTAAAGATAAATAAAGAGGCCATTGTGCAAGCAGTTCTTGAACGCGAAGTTTTACTTGAAAGACGTCATTATATACCCGAGCAATCTAATTTATGGGATAAGCTGTCACTTGCACAAAAATTTGCCACCAGTAGCTTAACGCAATTTGGCTATGACCTAGCTTTTATTCGTAGTAGTAAAGCAGGCAATATAGCCGTGCTATTATGTGATAGTAACGCGGCAACTATTACCGATGATGGTGAAATAGATACCTCACCCGACATTACTATTCGCCCTTAGGTAACTATCAAGTTTACAAAAAATCCACCGCAAGCGGTGGATTTTTGCTTTTTAAAACATCACTTTTGCTTATCTGTTTGTAATAATGCTTCAATTAAAACAATGCAACCATTGATATTATTACTTGACCACGCTCGTTTAACTTCTGCGCTCGATTGGCTAATATGATTAGCTAACTTTTTATAAGAGCCTTTTTGAAATCCTTCGTAGACCTTTTTAACCGCCGCTTGCAATTTGCCTTTACCATTAATACTATCAGTAAAGATCACTGCATAGTTATTAATCATAGGAGCAATTAAATCAAGCTCCTTGGCATCTGCATTGCCATTCTCACGCAAACTATTAAGCTTTTTCTTGGCAATATCTTCATAACGCTGCCCAATAATCGCTACAGTTTCTATATAAACCTTATTTTCTTTTTTAGCACTTGAAACTTCTCTCTTCATTAATAAAACTTCACGCTGCAAGCTCTCTGCTTTGAAGAAGAAATAGATACTAACGGCAACAAATATTGCGATTACAATTAAAACAAAAACCATTATTTACCCTTCAATCTACTCAGTAAATTCTGCGCCGGTATCATCACTTAAACGAGAAAGAAAAACATACGGATCAATATCTTGAATATTGGGCGACGCAACTGAAAAACTAATCTTAACCGAATAATCACCTAAATTGGCAAAAAATCTGGTATTTATTGCCTGCTTAATCCTTGTTAATTTAATTTGCGTTTCTTCCTCACCTTGATGTGGGCATAAAAACAAATATTCGCCAGCACAAATTTCTCCTGAATAATCTTCTTCTTCCAAATTATCATTAACAATAACGGCAATAGCCTGATATACATCCGCCAATATTTTTGCATTAAAATGAAATGACAATTCCTGCCAATTTTCCACAACCAAATAAGCTATCGAAATTTCATACTGATATTTACGCGCCATTTTATATTGCTGTTGATACCACTGCTTAGTGGTTACTGGACGAGCTAATTGATTTTTTGGTAACTCGATTTCATCGTAGCCTTGATGCAATTTTTCACGATACTGTCGAAAACGCCGCAAAATATATAGCAACACAATAATACTTAATGCAGCCACTAATAGCTTAATTTGTAGCGCTTGTGTACGGTATTTTTCATTGAACTGGATGCTTAATTCGCTTTGCTCTACCAAATTTAGCGCTAAATTTTTGGTTTTTTTACTGGCATTTATAGCTGCAGAAACCATTGCATTTTTAGCTTCAATGGTATGATTAAAGCCTTGATGCAATTCAATAAAACGAGTTTGCATTGCTATCGCCTTTTGAAATTCACCCTGCGTTTGATAATGCTCTGCCAACAGCGTATACAAAGCAATTTGCTCCGGTGTTAAAACCAGTTTTTCTGCAGTTTTTTCAGCATCCAATAGTAGCGAAACCGCTAGTTGGTCTTCATTTAATGCATAATAAACTTTAGCTAAAACAATTTGTGTCGTTAAATTAACTCTAGGTAGGTTATAACGTTCAAAAGTTGCTTGAGCACTTATTAAATGCTCTTTCGCTTGTATAAAATTTTGCTGTTGATATAACACCTCCCCAAGACCAAGTTCAGCGTAAGATGTTCTTATATTCAAACCAAATTTCGCGGCAAACTGCTGTGATTCAAAATAAGCATGATAAGCATCGTCGTACTGCTTCTGCTGATAATATGCTGCTGCTAATAGGTGATAAGTTCGCGCAACACCTCTCATTTTTTCCAGCTCAATACGCAGGGTCAATACTCTATTGAGTAACTCGGTGGCATTGTCATATTCTGCTAAATAGAAATGCGCTTCGGCAATGGTTTCCAATAAAGTTATTTGTTCAACACGGTGTTGATTTTGGCTTAAAAGCTTTTCAACTTTACTCAACTCATTAATTGCTAAGCCGTAATCAGCACTCAAGGCATAGGCTACTACAGAATAGGCACTCGCTTGTAAATGGTAATTCATATTACCCACTTGCTCTGCCAGCCAAGCAGTTTCTTGGGAGATATCCCTTAGTTGACTATATTTACCTTGTGAGTAATAACCACGTGCCACTTTAAGGAGTAAATCAAGTCGGATTAACACTGCTGTTTCACCAATATTGCCGCCATATTGTGCAAACTGCAGCGCGGCAACTAAATCTCCACGGTTATAGGCAATATCAGACAATAAAGAAAAGGCTTTAGCAACCATATCTCGACTATAGATTTTTCTATTATTAACAACAGTTTGAGCAACCAGAACAACATCTTGATAAATCAGCGACTCTTTATCTTGTTCATAATAATTATTGAGCTTTAAGCGAGTTTCCTTACTAGCCTCAGCTCCATTAACTTGGCTCGTGAAAATAACTAAAAACAGTGAAAATAGGCCTTGTCGTATTGCCGTCATTTAAATCTGACTTCCGTGTTGAACATTAAACGTAAACACCTTTAATTTATTTATCGTCATCAAATAGCACGCGAATTTAACTGGTAGTGATAAAAATTCCATACAAGACAAACATATAGCAATTAATATTTTAATGCTTTTACTTACGATTGAAAGTATTAAGCTTTGAATTTACATGATAATTGTAAAAAAAGTTTACAAATAAAATTCTTTGCCTATAATCGTCCTTGAGCTGCTAAAGCTCGACAAGGGCAAACCCAGTGAAAACTGGAGACGCAAAGTTACCGATCTAAGGGGAAACCTATGATAGCGGGACTGCCAGATTTAGATATAGTGGGGGCTTGTCTTTATTGAACAGCCAGCCATCATAACCCTCGGTAACTTTGCGTGCCTTTCCTTTGTCATCTTATTTTTCGTTTTTATCTTTCAATATGAGCGCTTTACGCTCCTCAATATATTCCGTAATAATAATTTCAAGCATAGATAGTGGCATAGAACCATTTTTCAAGACTTGATCATGAAAGTCACGTAAATCAAAATTCTCCCCTAAACTTTCTTCAGCCATGGTACGTAGTCGCTTAATAGTCAGCTCACCCATTTTGTATGAGAGCGCCTGCCCAGGCCAAGAAATATAGCGGTCAATTTCAGTTTTAACATTATGTAATGACAGGGCGGTGTTATTAGCTAAAAAGTCCATAGATTGCTGACGACTCCAACCTTGTGCATGCATGCCAGTATCAACAACTAGGCGTGCAGCGCGCCACATCTCATATGTTAGACGACCAAAATCGCTGTAGGGGTCTTGGTAAAAACCAGCCTCAATTCCTAAATATTCAGAATATAAACCCCAGCCTTCACCAAAAGCTGAGATATAGGTGCGATTTCTAAACTTAGGTACATTCTTCATTTCACGCGCTAGTGAGCCTTGTAAATGATGACCAGGAACGGCTTCATGCAAAGTAAGCGCTTCTAATACATATAATGGTCGACGATCTAAGCGATAAGTATTTACCCAATAATTACCAGGTTGGTCATCCCTTGATGGTCCAGAATATCGGCCAGTAGTATATTTAGGCGCAATATTGGCGGGCACAGGAACTACACCATAAGGCGTTCTTGGTAAGGTTTTAAAAAGCTTAGGTAATTGCGCATCCATTTTTTTAGCAATAAATGACGCCTCTTTTAACAAACCTTCAGGACTTGTTGCATAGAATTGCTTATCAGTACGCAAAAATTGTACGAAATCAGCAAAGCTACCATCAAAACCCACCTGAGCAATAATTTGCTCCATTTCATGGCGAATACGTTTTACTTCCGCCAAACCTGTTTGATGTACTTGCTCAACCGACATAGGTAAGGTCGTATAATGCTGAAGTCTATTAAGGTAATAAGCTTCGCCATTAGGAATTGAATTTGCCGCAATATTTACTCGAGCATTAGGCTGATAAGTATTTACCATATAATCAAAATACTTACGATAACTAGGGATAACAGATGCAGAAATTACATTAACGGCTTGTGATTGTAATTGTGTTATTAATTGCTTAGAAAAATGGTTCGGCATCTTTTTAAAAGGCTGATAATAACCACTTTGAGTTGCATCATCTTTAATAAATGCAGCAATTGATTCTTCAAATCCCTGTAAAACTACTTGTGGTTGAGTAACCCCCTCAGCTATGCCTTTATCCATCCAAGCCATTTGTTGGTCGAAATACTGAGGAAGTGCGGCAAGCCGCATTAAATAATCGCGATAATCTTGCTCAGTTTTAAAACTAACTTGCTGATTAATTCGGCTGATCCAAACATGGAAACCAGACTCAGCTGTAAGTGGCATGTAATGCTCGTTATTATTATAACTATCTAATTGATTTTTAATGGTATAAGACAATACAGAATGGTTAATTTGAGCAGAGCGACCGAGTTGCTTACTATCGATTGCCAATAAATTTTGGTAAATAACACTGAGTTTCTGATGTTGCTGAGCTAAATTTTCTGGAGACAAATCAGGCAATAAGCTATTACTGCCACCTGCAACATCTTGATTAAATGGGCTTTGTTGATCCTTAAATTGCTGATATTCACTAATAACTTGTTCTAGGCTTGGTGCTGGCGCATGTGTAAAGTTTGACTGACAAGCTGTTAGAAAAACTAACATAGCGATAGTAGGTAGCAGTACTTTCATTAAAAATCTCATTAGTGAATGAATAAAGGCAGTGAATGGCTGTTAACCATAACAAAACAATGACATTTATAAAGTATTTATTTGTTTCACACACGACAAATACATATTTACAATTTTGTATGAGTATTTTTGCATTTATATTAGTATTAAAAGCATTTAGCTATGGCACTTTTGCGCAATTTACTAGAGAATACTAACAATAGAAGGTTAACTCAGTAAGGTGTAAAAAGGTTGGAATAGTGAAGTACCATGATTCCATAGTACAAGCCGAACAGAAAATGCACGCCGCCATAAAACAATTGCAGTTATGGCATATACCTGCGACGCCAATTAATTACGCTGTTAGTTACGATTACCTCAATAAAACCTCAAAAGCACTAAATAGTGCCATTGAAAAGCAACTTGCCACTGGTAAAAAACTCGATAACTTTTTTCTGGAAGAACTCTATCGCCAATATGTCTTAGGGCAAAGTGCGCTTAATGAAGATCTTATTGATGATCTAGACGATGTTCTCGTCGATTTAAAAGATAATAGCCAGAAATCAAAACATTGCACAGAACGACTTGTTAGCCAGCTTGATGATAACATTTCAAACTTGAAATCATCGGATAAGCGTCAAGTATTCACTGCAATAAAACAAATACGTGACGCAGCACAACAATTTAAACTGCAACAGCAAAAACTTGCAGAACAATTACAAGTTTCTCAACAATCAACAGACGCTTTGAGAACAGAGTTAGACGACGTTAAAAAAGAAATTTATTTAGATCCGCTAACGGGTTTATATAATCGTAAAGCTATGAGTAAGCACTTAGATGTTTGGCTGTCTGATAACCCGAACAAGCAAGTAGCCGCTATTATTGTCAATATTGATCAATTTTCGACAATGAATGAGCAATTTGGCCCGTTAATAAGTGATGTATTACTCACCAAGGTCGCGAACAAAATTAGTAGTTATGTTGGAGAAAGTGGTTTACCTGTTAGATCTGCAGGTGATGAGTTTTTAATTTTACTGCCTGATGTCGAACGTAATATTGCGGGTGAAATTGCAGAGAAAATTCGGCAGGGCGTTGAAAAATTAAGGTTTGTGAGTAGCAAGTCTGGTGCTCGTTTGCCTCAAATGACCCTTAGCATAGGTGTTAGCGATTATAATGTCGCGACAAGTGCCAATACAATTGTTGCTCAAACACGAAAACTAATTGACAACATTGCCAGCAATATCACTAACCATGTAAATATCGCCAAAGCTTAAAAGCAATTCTACTTTGATGATTTTTCGATTTGCGCTGCTAACGCCGCAATGTTTTTTTCAGAATACACTTTAATATCATTGGCGGTTAACAATCGCGTTGTCATACCTTGCCCAACAATTTTTTTACCATTAAATGAGCCATCGTATATAGTTGTGCTACCGCAAGACGGGCTCGACTCCTTTAATAGGGCATAACGAATATTGTGTAATTGGCATAAACGTAATGCTGCCTTAGCGCCTTGCTCAAAGGCAGATGCAACATCTTCACCAAGATTAGTAAGCACCTGAATTTCAATACTATTTTGTATTTCTGCTGGCGCACGAGGCGTTGATAAACCGCCAGATAATTCAGGACAAATAACGACAAGCCTTTGTTCAAGATGCCAACGTTGAATAACACTTTCGGTTAACAAGTTGTCTGCGCCGTCATATCTCACTTTATTGCCTAAAAAACAGCTACTAATTAATATTTTTTCCACAGTTATCGCTCAAATAAAATTAACTTTTTCGTTACCCTACCACTGCTGGTAATAATCGTTGTTGAACGAATATTAAACCACGGCTATCTAGCTCTGTTGCACATTCAAACCAACATGACTGACTATATTCTTCAAAAGTTAAGTTTAACTGCGCGTCTTCGCAGTCTAAACGGGTACATTGTAGATCAGCACCTAATATTTGCTCGGTCACCGTTGCAGATGTCAATGAAATCAACTTTTCACTAAGCTGCGCACATTCATCTATCGACCAATCTTGGCTAAACTGCACTTGCAATATACGCTGATCAATTAAAGTTACTGACGATATTTCGTTTGTATTCTGGTTTTGCATAGTAATTTAATGTTCCGAATAGGTTATTTAATTGACCAAAACTTGTGCTAGCGCAACTAAATATCAGATAATTTTATCAACTGGCACGATACCAAAAAAAGCAAGGACAATTGGCTACTTTTTACATATAATCAAGTAAGGATCCTTTAAAATTCTTTATCAAAGAGAGATAATATTTATGAAAAAACTTACTTTAGCTGTTGCTGCTACTGTTATGATGGCTTCACCTGTTTTCGCTGGCGACGCAGCTGCCGGTAAAGCTAAATCAGGTATGTGTGCCGCATGTCACGGTGCTGCAGGTATTTCTGCTGTTCCTATGTATCCTAACCTTGCTGGCCAAAAAGAAGCATACTTAGCTAAGCAATTAAAAGATTTTAAATCGGGTAGCCGTAAAGATCCAGTAATGGCACCAATGGCAATGGCATTATCTGACGAAGATGTTGCAAACATTGCAGCATACTACGCAAGCCTTAAGTAAAGTTAAGTGATAGACGATTATTAAGATTGTCTCTTTCATACTTTCGTGCATATCTAGGTTTCGCTAATACGTGAGCACAACCTGATGTACGATCTCTAAAAAAAGCGCAATTAGCGCTTTTTTTGTCTTTAATTTCCTAACTACTGTGCTGCTTAATAAGTGATAGAAAGGGTTCACCATAACGCGCAAGCTTAGTATCTCCGATACCGCTAATATTAAGCATTTGCGAAGAGCTCATCGGCTTAACTCGTGCTAACTCAGCTAATGTCGCATCATTAAATACGATAAATGGCGCAATATCTTCTAGCTCAGCAATCTCTTTGCGTAGTGACCTTAACTTAGAGAATAAAGCTCGGTCGTATACTTTTCCTTGTTTATTTCGCTGCCAGTAACTTGCTTTTTGTAGTCGAGGAGCTGCAAGCATTAATGGCTTTTGCCCTTTTAAAACATCGCCAGCAGCTTGTGTTAAGCACAAATTTGATTGTTCAGCGATATCTTGTTGTAAGTAGCCCAAGTGAATAAGTTGTCGAATAATAGAAAACCAATAACCCGGAGTTTTATCTTTGCCAATACCAAAGGTTGACACTTTATCATGCTCAAACTGACGTACTTTTTCGTTGCTATCTGCACGTAATACGGCAATTACATGTTCAATATCACCACTCTGTGCAATTCTATAAACACATGACAAAACCTTTTGGGCCGCTTGTGTGGCGTCAAATTGGCTAGGTGGATCTAAACAAATATCGCAATTGCCACAGCCTTTTTCAGTAAACTCTGCAAAATAGTTAAGGACAACACGGCGTCGGCAAGTTTGTGCATCTACAAAACCTCGCATCGCTTGAAATCTTTGCATTTCAACATTCACGCGTTGTTCATTTTCACCTTCAGCAATACGTTTACTGATACGTTCCACATCTTTATCATCATGTAAAAATAATGCTTCGGCGGGTAAGCCATCTCGACCAGCACGGCCAATTTCCTGATAATACGATTCTAACGTTCTTGGTGGTTCATAATGAATAACATAACGGACATTAGACTTATTGATACCTAAACCGAATGCTACAGTCGCAACAACAACTTGCACGTCGTCTTTTGCAAATTTATCTTGAATAATATTGCGAATTTCGGCCTCTAAGCCCGCATGATAAGCCGCGCAATTAACACCTGAGCTCGCTAATGATTTTGCGAGTTTTTCAACTTGCCAACGACTATTACAATAAATAATGCCACATTCATCTTTGCGCTTTTTAACATAACCCAAAATTTGTTGCTCACCCTGATATTTTTCAGCCAAGGTAAAGCGAATATTGGGTCGGTCAAAACTATCAAGGTGAATATAAGGATCATTTAAGGCAAGCTGCTGCAAGATATCACGTCGAGTAGTTACATCGGCCGTGGCTGTTAAGGCCATTAATGGCACATTGGGAAAGTGTTGTTTTAATAAGTGCAGTTGAGTGTAAGCCGGCCTAAAGTCATGTCCCCACTGAGAAATACAATGCGCTTCATCAATGGCAAATAAGCTAATATTTAACTGCGACAAGCCTTGAATAAAGTAATAATTTTTTAAACGTTCAGGCGCAACATATAGTAATTTAATTTCACCTTGACCTAAACGTTGAAAAATATCGTTTATAGTTTCAGTGCTTAATGACGAATTGACATACGCTGCAGAGATACCTTGCCTGATCAAACCATCCACTTGATCTTTCATTAAAGCAATTAATGGTGAGATAACAATAGTGACGCCTGACATTATTGTGGCCGGTAATTGATAACACATCGACTTACCGCCACCGGTCGGCATTAATACTAGACTATCTCTGCCCTGTAGTGCCTGTTGAATAATTTCTTCTTGTCCGGGGCGAAACGCTTGATAGCCGAAATGATGCTTCAAGGCTTCAGTCAATGTTGTGGATGATGTCGCGTGCAACAGATAATCTTCGCTAGGTTAAATCAGCCGCCATTTTAACCCAGTCGCTGCTATGTGCAGAGAATTATTTTCATAATCTCAATAAATATTGTTATTCTTTAATCTCATCCGACCAGAAGGATATATCATGACACAGGAAGAATCATTTCAACAAATAGCACATTATTGGAACCAAGCTATGCCATTCAATAAGCTATTGGGACTAGAAATAACACGCTTTAATGCTCAAGAATCAGCCGTTAGCATTAATTGGCACGATAAACTTATTGGTAATCCGGAACAAAAAATTCTTCATGGTGGTGTTACGGCATCGGCACTTGATCTTGCTGGTGGCGTAGTTGCGGCAGCTAATATTTTAATGCAATTACCAACGCTAACACCGGAAGTAATATCGCAAAGCCTTAGCCGTTTAAGTACTATTGACTTACGCACTGATTTTCTCAGACCAGGCCGCGGCGAGCTTTTTGTTGCAACAGCAAAAATCATCCGAAGTGGCAATAAAGTCGCGGTTGCCCGAATGGAAATGCATAATGAGCAAGGGGATCATATTGCCTTTGGTACTGGTACCTATATGGTGGGCTAATTAACATTGATGCTTCCTCAACGTGATTAATGATATCATTGCACTTCATTGAATATCACCAGCGCAAATTAGTATCTCATGTCAACTACGCAACAAACGGCCCTACGTGGCGGAATTATCAGTGCCATAAGCGCCTATACTATGTGGGGCATAGCGCCGCTTTATTTTAAACTTATTCAGCACATAGGCACTGATGAGATTCTTGTTCATCGCGTGGTTTGGTCAACACTATTACTTTTATTAGTAGTTCTTATTTCTAGGAAATGGCGTAGTTTTGTCAGCGTTATTAGCCAACCTAGCATGGTAATACGTTTGACGATATCAGCAGCGTTTTTAGGTGTTAACTGGTTTATGTTTATTTGGGCCGTTAATAACGACCATCTGTTAGACGCGAGTTTAGGCTATTACATTAATCCGTTATTTAGTGTCGCTTTGGGTGTTGTTTTTCTCGGTGAGCGCTTACGACCTTGGCAAATATTTGCAGTAATTTTAGCGCTTATTGGCGTGCTTATTCAGCTAGTAATGATCGGCTCATTACCCATTGTCTCACTTGCATTAGCAGGCACATTTGGTATTTATGGCTTATTGCGGAAAAAGATGCATGTTGATTCTTTTGTGGGATTATTAATTGAATCATTAATGATGCTGCCAATCGCAATTGTGTACTGGCTGCTATTTCTCGAAACCTCTACTAGTAATATTTTAAACAATACCTGGTCGCTAAATACCACATTAATATGTGCAGGTATCGTTACTACAGCACCATTACTGTGCTTTACTGCTGCCGCTAAACGCATGACACTTTCTGCCTTAGGTTTCTTCCAATATATTGGCCCAAGTATTATGTTTGTATTAGCGACATTTTATTATCAAGAGCCACTTTATTTTGCCAAACTTGTTACTTTTGCCTGTATTTGGACCGCACTAGCAATTTTCAGCATTGACTCAATTAAGGCACGAAAAAATTCAAGAAAAGTAGCTACAAGTTAAAACAGATAACCTTTCAAATAAAAAAAGCAGTGAAACTCACTGCTTTTTTCTATCTAGAATTAACTATCGTATACGCGCTTTCCAGAGAAATGTTTATTCCTCAGTAGCACCAACAATACTGACTTGGTTACGACCATTTTCTTTTGCATAGTATAACGCGCCATCGGCAACACTCATTTGCTTAGCAAGTTGCTCTTCACTATTAAACACCACACCTAAGCTCACCGAAAAACTAATGTGCTGTTGCTCAAATGATATTTGCGCCACAGAAATGGTACGACGAAAATCGTCCAAACGATTATACAGCTGATCTTCATCGATTCCTGAGATAACAACAGCAAACTCTTCACCACCTAATCGGGCGATAATGCCATTACCGAAATGCTTGCGCATATAAAGGGCAAGTACTTTTAGAATATGATCACCGGCGTCATGGCCATGATTGTCATTTACACGTTTAAAGAAATCAATATCAAGCATAGCAAGCGCATAAGGTGTTTTATTTGCGGTAAATTCAGCTATAGCGGCTTGTGCATCGCGAATAAAGGCACGTCGATTCGGCAATTCAGTTAGGTAATCAGTATTGGCTGCTTTTTGAATTTGTTCAATATTGTTCAAACTTTCAATGTTTTGGGTAATTCGACAATAAAACTCTTCCGGGCAAAATGGCTTACGTAAGAAGTCATCGGCACCATTTTTAATAAATCGAGCAGAATGTACGCCATTACTAGCCCCTGAAATTCCAATAATAGCAAGTTGCTCGCGACTATAGAGTTTACGAATTTCATTGGTCAACTCAATACCGTCCATTACCGGCATTTCAAGGTCGGTAATCACCATTTTAATATCATTGTGCTGTGCTAACACTTCTAACGCTCGCTGACCATTTTCAGCAACATAAACATTAAAGTTACGACGTTTCAATAATTCAACAACATGGTTTCGCGCCGACGATGAATCATCAACCACCAAAATACCATTACCTTGGTTAGTTAACTGCCAATGTAAAATGCGCTTTAAATACAAAAATGCTTGGCTGTTTTCTTTTGGAATATAATCAATAACGGGTTGGGATAAAATTTTCTGCCGAGTAGCATCATCCATTTTCCCTGTCATTACCACACCAGGAATACCGTGAGACAATATACATGGGATAGCTTCACCATCAGTAGCGTCAGGCAATGCGTAATCTATGGTTGCAGCGAAAAATTCATTTTCACCGCCTTGTAATATCGCCTCTACTTCCGCCAAGCTCGCTGCTACAGTGACTTGATAATTTAATGCTTCACCAATTTGCTTAATAACACGAGCTATCGGACGACTGTCTTCCACTACTAACAACTTTTTTGACATAATAATCCTACTTCCTCGCTCTTTTTTATAACGCTTCTAGATTAGCATAGGCGACAACCAGCCATTTACTACCTACATCTGCAAAATTTACTTGAATACGACTTTGCGCACCACTGCCTTCATAATTTAACACAACCCCGTCACCAAATTTCTTATGTCGAACATTTTGACCTAATTTAAAGCCTGTGCTCTCAAAAGTTTCTAAAGTAATGGTTGATGAAAATCGTCCCGTAGTTTTCGGACGACTCACTTGATTTTGCATACGAATTTCTTCAGTACACTTGTCAGGTAGTTCTTTAAGAAAACGACTTGGCTTGTGATATTTTTCTTGGCCATATAAACGACGACTTTCGGCATGACACAAGTACAACTTTTCCATAGCACGTGTCATACCAACGTAACACAAGCGACGTTCTTCTTCTAAGCGGCTTATATCTTCTACCGATTGCTGCGAAGGGAACATACCTTCTTCTAAACCGGCAATAAAAACTAATGGAAACTCCAAACCTTTGGCTGAGTGCATGGTCATTAGTTGCACCGCAGCTTCATAATCATCTGCTTGTGATTCGCCTGATTCCAATGCAGCATGGGTTAAAAACGCCGTTAGTTCACTTTGCTCTTCTTCTAACTCTGGATCAACCTCAAAGGTTTGACAAGCGGTAACTAATTCATTTAAGTTTTCAATTCTCGCCTCAGCACGCTCGCCTTTTTCCGCTTGATACATAGCTTTCAAACCGGAATGTTGAATAACAAAATTGGCCTGCTGATCTAAGTTTAAATTACATGAATCATCTTCTAGTTGATCAATTAAATGAATGAACTGTTGAATAACCTTAGCGCTACGCCCTTTAAGTTGTTCATTTTGCATCATATGTTGGCACGCTTGCCACAAAGTACACTCTAAACTGCGCGCCGCGTCGCGCACTAAACTTAAGGTTTGATTACCTATACCTCGAGCCGGCGTATTAATAATACGTTCAAAAGCAGCATCGTCATCACGATTATTTAATAATCGTAAATACGCCAAAGCGTCCTTAATTTCCTGACGTTCGAAAAATCGCAGGCCACCATAAATTCGATATGGTAATTGGGCTTGAATAAGCGCTTCTTCCATTAATCGCGATTGAGCATTGCTACGATACAAAATAGCAACATCATCAAGCGAGCCATCATTTTTTTGCCAATCGGCAATGCGACCTGCAATGAATCGTGCTTCGTCAATTTCATTAAAGGCAGTATAAATAGAAATTTTTTCACCAGCATCACCATCAGTCCATAAATCCTTACCTAGGCGATTATTGTTATTACCAATTAATTGGTTTGCGGCTGTTAATATATTGGCAGTCGAACGATAATTTTGCTCAAGTTTAATGGTTTTTGCGCCATCAAAATCTTTTAAGAATCGTTGAATATTCTCAATTTTTGCACCACGCCAGCCATAGATAGATTGATCATCATCACCCACAATCATGACATTACCGCTTTTCTGGCCAAGCATATTTAGCCAAGCATATTGAATGGCGTTGGTATCTTGAAACTCGTCAACAAGTAGGTGTGAAAAACGCTGTTGATAGTGTTGTAGCAATTCAGGGTTATTCAACCAAAGCTCATGGGCTCTTAGCAATAATTCCGCAAAATCGACCAAGCCGGCACGATCACAGGTATCTTGATAAACACGATAAACCTTAACAAACATTTCTTCAGTAACATCGAACTGAGTATCAATATGCTGAGGACGCAAGCCCTCATCTTTTTTACCATTGATATACCAAAGAAATTGTTTCGCTGGCCAACGTTTTTCATCAAGCTCTAATGAACGCACAATACGCTTAATTAACCGTAATTGATCATCAGAATCTAATACTTGAAAACTTTGCGGTAATTTCGCTTCCTGAAAGTGCATGCGCAACAAACGATGCGCTAAACCATGGAAAGTGCCAACCCACATGCCATGAACATTACCATCAACAGTTTGCTCAACGCGAGCACGCATTTCTGCAGCAGCTTTGTTGGTAAAAGTTACCGCTAAAATACTATGAGGAGAGGCTTGTTCAACTTTCATCAACCAAGCAATGCGCTGCACTAAAACTCGTGTTTTACCACTGCCCGCACCGGCAAGCACCAACATATTTTGTAAGGGTGCGGCCACAACATCACGTTGCTTATCATTTAGCGAATCAAGTAATTCAGAAACGTCCATAACAGGTAAAAATTAATAACAAAAATATGGCGCTATCATAGCAAGCTCAGCACTTTATTAATAACGCTATTGATAATTATATTGTTATTTCCAATATAGCTTCGACATTAACAATGAAAAGTAGAGCCTTGTATTATAACAAGTTTAGTTAAAATTTAGCGCGGCGGCTTAAAGCTATATGTAAACTTGATACTGCTGAGGTTTACTTAGAATTCACTTTAGCCAACAACTTTTGTCAATTGCTCAACGTTATCAAGCATTAAGGTGGGTATGATTTTTAATGGCTTACCAACAGAATATTTATTTAACCAGGCTGTTTGACAACCAGCATTAACGCCGCCCAAAACGTCATTTTTACCACAATCACCAACGTGTAATAGCTGTTGAGCACTAATATTCAATGCCATACAGGTTTTATTGAACATATCGGCATCTGGCTTTAAGCGGTTTTCAATTGAAGCATGAAAGTGGTGTGTAAAATACTGGGAGATACCAATTTTATCGGTATCAACATTACCATTGGTAATAGCAACTAATGGTTTTTTACTTTTAAGATAAGCGAGAAAATCATGGGTAGCTTGAGGTAAAGTAAAATTACTACGTTGCTCAACAAAATAAGCTAAGGCTGCGTCAGCAACTTCCGTTGCAGCATTACTATTTAGCCCTAACGCTTGCGCCCCTAAAAAATAACTTTTTTGACGCAATAAACCAACATCGTGTTTTAGCCTAGGCCAACGTGAAATAGCTTGCTGACGATATGGAAACCAAAAACGAAAGTTATAAATATTTTTCATGGTATCGATACCAAAGTCTGACAACACCCGAGCAAAATAGCTAACCATTTTTTTGTCGGTCGCTAACATTATCGGGTGATTACTATACAAGGTATCGTCCAAATCAAAGCTAATAGCCTGAAACGGTAATAAACGACGATAAAATCTCATTAACTTTACTTAGTAAAGTTGCTGATGAAGTAATTTAGCCACCAACTTTTTAAATTGGTTAAGTAGCAAAGTATCCATTCTTGGATCAAAATGCTCGGCATCACGGCTACTAATTGCTAAAAAGCCAATATCTTGATCATGGTGCGTTAGTCGTACTAATACTACAGAACCTTGCGTTGGTTCAGCAAAAATCAGCTCTTGTTCACTTTGCTGTAAACGGCCAAAGTAATAGCCATCTTTGCTTAATTTACTTTCAACAATTTCACTACAGTCCGAGTCAACAATAGAACTATGTTCAACCTTAGTTGGTTTAGCTAGCCATAGTTTTAACGCATCTAATGATAATAATTGCGTCGTAGCTAAGTGCAAACAATCCAAGAGTTCTTCAGCGGTTGAACAATCTAATAATCGTAAGTACAAGTCACTGTAAAGGGCGAATAATTGCTCATTTTGATTAGCGATCACCATTAATTGAGTGATCTCTTCTTCTAGGTTATGAATTTTTTGCCGCTGTTGTGACAATTGGCGCTCAACTAAAGAAACTACGCCACGCTGATGATCAGGTAAGCGTAAGCCCGTGACAAACTCAGCTTGGCGATTAAAAAATTCAGGGTGATCTTGTAAATAAGTCACCACCAATTCATCGGTTAAACTAATATCGTTCGATATCATCTCAGCTTCACTAGATGATAGAGGTTCTTTTGATTGCATAGATTTATTTTTATCTTGTGTCATAAGTTAATTTGCCCGTCGAATACATGAACCGCCGGACCTGTCATTTTCACGGAGTTACCTGGCCCTTTCCAATAAATTTTTAATTGGCCGCCAGGCAAGTCGACTAAAACTTGTCGATTAAGTTTCTTTTGCATTTGCCCAATAACAACTGCAGCACAAGCACCACTGCCACAAGCAAGAGTCTCTGCAGCACCGCGTTCGTATACTCGTAGTTTGATATATTCCATCGAAACCACTTCCATAAAACTCACATTTGCTTGTTTTGGAAAACGCTCATGATGCGATAAAGCCTTACCAAGCTTCTCAACCGGCGCTTGTTTAACATCATCAACAGTGAGTACACAATGCGGATTACCTAACGATACAACACCACACAATACGGTTTCTTCTTCACTGCGCAGTATGTATGTGCCCTCGGCTTTTTGGGCGGTAAAAGGGATTTTATTTGGCTCAAATTGCGGCACTGGCATATTAACTGAGACATTACCGTCACGTTCAATGAATAATGTCATTTTGCCCGATTGGGTGGAAACTCTAATTTTGTTTTTATTGGTTAGATTCTTTAACCGTACAAACTTAGCAAAGCAACGAGCACCATTGCCACACTGACCCACTTCACTACCATCAGCATTAAAAATACGATAGTGAAAATCTAAATCAGGATCATACGGCGGCTCAACCACCAATACTTGGTCGAAGCCAACACCAAAATTTCTGTCCGCTAATTGCTTAATTTGTTCATTCGACAAATAAACATTTTGCGTGACATTATCAAGCACCAGAAAGTCATTACCTAAGCCGTGCATTTTAGAAAAATTTACTAACATTACTATTTATTCTCACACCATCACGGTAATAAGTGTTCACCTTGCCACAGTTGGCTGTAGGTTTCACGTTGTCGAATCAAGTGGCTCTTATCGCCATCAACCATCACTTCTGCTGCTCGCGGTCGACTGTTATAATTTGAACTCATGGTAAACCCGTAAGCACCAGCACTTCGCACTGCCAATAAATCACCGGCCTCAATTGCTAAATTACGTTCTTTACCTAAAAAATCACCGGTTTCACAAATCGGTCCAACTACGTCATATTGAGCTTCAGTAATATCACTACGTTGTTCTACGGGAATAATTGCTTGCCAAGCTTGATATAAAGAAGGACGAATGAGGTCATTCATTGCCGCGTCAACGATTGCAAAATTTCTATCTTCGCTGGTTTTTATATATTCTACTTCCGTCACTAATATGCCGGCATTTGCCATAACTGCACGGCCTGGCTCATAAATTAAGCTTAGTTTACGGCCAGCAAGTTTGTCAGCAATAGCTTTAGCATATTCATTTGGGTGCGGTGGTTGTTCATTATCATAACAAACACCTAAACCACCACCGACATCAATATGTGAAATTGAAATATCTTGCGCGTCGAGTATATCAATCAACTTCAAGACGCGATCTAAAGCATCTAAAAATGGCAGTATTTCTGTTAATTGAGAACCAATATGACAATCAACTCCCTGAATATTCACGTGCGATAAAGACGCGGCATACGCGTATAGTTCAGGCGCTTTATCAATACTGATACCAAATTTATTTTCTTTTAAGCCAGTAGAAATATAAGGATGTGTGCCGGCATCAACATCAGGGTTAACACGCAGTGATATTGGCGCGACTAAATCTAGGTTTTTAGCAACATCTTGAATACGCTCTAGCTCTGCAGCCGACTCAACATTAAAACAGTAAATGCCTAAATCGAGTGCAAAAGCAATTTCATCCGACGTTTTCCCCACACCAGAAAAAACTACCTTTTTAGGGTCGCCACCGGCTTCCAGTACGCGTAATAGCTCGCCCTTTGAAACAATGTCAAAACCTGAGCCCAAACGCGCCATCACATTGAGTACGGCAATATTACTATTGGCTTTCACCGCATAGCACACCAAATGCTGGCGATCGCCTGCAGCTTGATCAAAGGCATGCCAATGTCGCTCAATAGTCGCTCTAGAATAAACGTAAAGCGGCGTGCCGTATTCTTTTGCTAATGCAGGTACCGAACATTGTTCAGCAAACAAGGTTTTTTGTTTACGATTGAAAAAGTCCAAGGAACTATTCCTACTATTTTATACTCGTTTAATAAATAATACCGCTGCTAATATCTTTGCTATGTGCGCTAATTAATTAGTCAGCTTAGTATTTTCACTGTTTTTATTGGTTTCATCGTTTGTTTTAGACGAGTTTTCTTGCTGTTGCTCGGGAGTTTGGTATAAAGGTCCTTTAATACCGCAGCCGGATGTTGTGGCTAAACTAAGCAAACTGATGAAAATAATTGCAATTTGTTTACGCATAATTGATTTATTCGATTTTTTTCCCATGATAGACGTTTTATAATCCCATGACCAATAATTACCAAGCAAAGATTAAACAATCATAACACTTAGGTAAAAAGGAATAGTTAATGAATGATAGTCAATACAATTTAGCCGCCGATGATATCTTATTGGCAGTAGAAGAAGCCATTGAAGATTGCGGCTGCGATATCGATTATGAAGGGGTTGGTGGTTTGCTCACGCTAACCTTTAAGAATGCGACTAAAATCATCATTAACAAACAAGCACCATTACACGAAATATGGGTAGCAACGAAATTTAATGGTCACCACTTTCACTTTGAAAATGATCAGTGGCTTGATAAGCGTGGCGGCGATGAACTATGGCAGTTTCTATCTGACGCAGTAAGTAAACAAGCAGAAGAAACCATTGTCCTGTCTGCACAATAAATAAGGTAACCGAAATGACTCAACAAACAGTTCGTATTGCAACGCGAAAAAGTGCCTTAGCACTATGGCAAGCAGAGTACGTGAAAGCGCAACTTGAGCACTTTCATCCAGGTATTAACGTGGAATTAGTCCCTATGACCACTAAAGGTGACATTATTCTTGATACTCCACTTGCTAAAGTTGGTGGTAAAGGACTATTTGTTAAAGAACTTGAAGTGGCAATGTTAGAAAACCGCGCCGATATTGCCGTACACTCAATGAAAGATGTACCGGTAGAGTTTCCGGAAGGCTTAGGCTTAGAAATTATTTGTCCGCGTGAAGATCCTCGTGACGCTTTTGTTTCAAATACCATTGCAAGCTTCGCAGATTTACCACAAGGCGCCATTGTTGGTACCTCAAGCTTACGTCGCCAATGCCAAATTAAAGCATTACGTCCTGATTTAGATATTCGTGATTTACGCGGTAATGTAAATACTCGCCTTAAGAAACTAGATAACGGCGAATATGATGCGATTATTTTAGCGGCAGCTGGTCTTATTCGCTTAGAAATGCCTGAGCGTATTCGTGAATTTATTGCTCCAGAAGTTATGCTACCAGCAAATGGCCAAGGTGCAGTCGGTATTGAGTGCCGAACTGACGATAACATCATTAAAAACCTACTTGCGCCACTGGGCTGTGAAGAAACACGCATTCGCGTACTCGCAGAACGAGCCATGAACAGAGCACTTGAAGGCGGTTGTCAGGTACCAATTGGCAGCTACGCCATTATTGAAAATAACGAAGTTTATTTACGCGGTTTAGTAGGTGCGGTTGATGGCAGCGAAATTTTAACCAGTGAAGTACGCGGCAAAACTGCCGATGCCGAACAGCTTGGTAACGATCTGGCAACAACATTATTAGCAGATGGCGCAGATAAAATTCTTCGCCAGGTTTATGACCAACAATAAGATTAATATTTTAATTTCGCGCCCAGAATCTGCTGGGCGTGAACTCCAACAACACCTTGAAAGCCAGGGTATTGCAAGTCATTGTCAGCCTTTTTTTGATTATCAAGCCAAAGATACACTCGAACAACTTACAAACTTACAACACCAATTAGCAGCACCTATCATTATTTTTGTCAGTGTCGCCGCAGTTGAGTTTGCTGAAAAAATTATCCCTATTGCGCAATGGCCAGTATCAGATGTTATTGCAGTAGGAAGTGCAACACAGCAAAAGCTCAAAACGGTATATGTCTCAGCAAGCATACCTGAGCAACACGACAGTGAAGGGCTATTAGCCTTACCACGACTAAATAATGTTAATACCAAAGACGTTATTATTATTCGCGGTGATGGTGGACGAGAATTAATTGCCGAAACACTAACGGCCCGTGGTGCCAATGTTCATTATTTTGAAAGTTATCGACGTGTTTGGCGAAATTTCCCTGTTAGTGTCATCAAATCATGGCAACAACAGCGGATAAATTGTATCTTAGTTACCAGTAACGCTTTATTGGAATTCATAGTAAACTTAGTTAAAGATTCAGACAGTTACTGGCAAGATGATTGTATTTGGTTAGTGGCAAGCAAGCGCATTGCTAAAAACGCCGAAAAATTAGGGCTAAAGCGGGTTATTAACGCTGATGGTGCTAATAAACACGCTATCTCTCAAGCACTGTCTTTGGCGTTATTTTAAGAATATAAAATTATAGTGCTCTCAATGAGCAATTAGTTAGAAAGGCAAACACCTGCGCCAACATGTAAGATAGGATCAGTCATGAGCGATAAAAATCAGCCCAAGCAAGAAAATAGCAACCAAGACAATAAGACTACCTCAAGTAGTTCTAGCGCTGAGCGTTCAGAAAATCAGCAAGGCCTATCTGCGTCGATAAATTTAACAACAACCAAAAGTAGTAAAACACCAGAAAATAAAGCCGATACCGACATCAAAAAAACAAAAGTATCTACTACTGCAAAAATCAATGATAAGAGTAAAACACCTGTGAATAAATCATCTGCGGCTTCTTCAGCAAAAACTTCCGCAACTATAGCAGCTGAAAAACCAAATAAACTATCAAAAACGGCAGTATTGGCATTGCTTCTTGCTTTGCTGGCAATTGCTGCCAGCGTTGTGCATTACTTTTGGGCAGAGCAACAAAAAATACAGTTTACAAAACAATTAAATACTGAGTTTCAAAAACAACTGCAATTAAATCAAACACAGATTTCACAGCAACTTCAGCAACAAAATCAGCAAAGCAGTGCGCAGTTAAAAGCCATAGAAAAAAGCATTCAACACGATACACTGAACAATATCTCTGAGCAGCAGCAAGAGCTCGCTAGAGTTAAACGACAAATGGCAAGTTTAATTCAGAATCAACCAAGTGATTGGTTATTACACGAAGCCGAGTATTTAATTCGTATCGCATCGCGCACCTTATGGTTAGAAAAAGACACCACTGCAGCAATTGGCCTGTTAAATGACGCAGAGCAACGTATTCAAGAGCTTAATGATCCGCAATATTTACCATTACGCCAAACGATTCAACAAGACATTACTAGCCTGCAACTGTTGCCAAAATTAGACACCGATGAAGTGATACTGAAATTGATGGCACTCGCCCAACAAATTGAACGACTACCTTTAGCTACGGTGAAAATTCCAAGTAATGACGAGAAAGCAAGTGATTTAGAGCTAACAGAAAACACGAGTGATTGGCGTGAAAATTTAGCGAAATCATGGAAAAAATTTACTGCTGACTTTATTACGGTAAGCCGAAGAACAGGCAATGTAGAGCCTTTAATGTCACCAAAGTTTCAACAAAATTTACGTGAAAATTTAAACTTGAAAATACAAACAGCTATTTGGGCGGCAAGTAAAAACAATACTGAAATTTATCAGCAATCACTCACAGATATCAGTGCTTGGTTGATCGATTACTTTGATATGAGCGTTATAAGCAACCAGAACTTTATTAAAGCTATTACAGCACTCGATAAAGCAACGATTAGTGCTCAATATCCGATAAAATTAGCATCGTTAGCTAGCATTCGTGATTTGCTTTCCGAGCAAACGCAAACTACACAACCTGATAAGACTGATATAGAAAACTCTGAAAGTTTCAAGAGCGAAAGTAAAGCTGAACCAGCAACCGAGCAGTCTAATGATGAGAATAAAATAGATACGCGTGAGGAAGCATAATGAAACGACTCTTTTTATTATTGCTATTAATATTTGCGGCAGTAGCCCTAAGCCCATTTTTAATCGACGAAAAAGGCTATATCTTAATTGCAATGGGCGATCTAACCATAGAGTCTACAGTAATATCAGCCTCTATCATGCTGATTCTAGCGTTTATAACGCTGTTAATTGCATTGAAAATATTTCGTGGTGGTATTAATTTCAGCTTTGCTGCTTGGAATAAAGTGGCCTTTGCTAGCCGTCGCCGTGCATTACGCGATTTAAACAAAGGTATTGCGGCTTATGTATTAGGCGACTACAAACAAGCTGAGCATTTATTGGCAAAGTCGGCTGATGCATCATCATTAGAGCATATTGCTTATTTAGTTGCTGCTGATGCCGCACAAAAACAAGCGTTAAAACCTAACACCGAACACTATTTAACATTACTAGAGAAAAGTAGTGACACGTTAAAAGCGGCAGGTTTGGAAGCCATTTTAATTAAAATTAAATTACTGATCGGTCAGCAAAATTATCAACAGGCACGTGAGGTTATTGATCAACATCACAAGCATATTGGCCATGATGCTCGTTTATTGTCATTAGAAATAGAACTAAGCTTAATCGAAAAGCGCTTTGACTACGTTATTAAGCAATTGAGTGCGGCAAAGAAACAAAAAACGATTACTTCAACAACCATTACTCAGTGGCAGAACATTGCATTCTATGGCGCTTTTAATCAACAGATAACACAACATGACAACAATGCATTAACTCAATACTGGCAACAATTGCCGAGAAAAACTAAACAAGTTGATGTCATTGTTCTAGCTTATTGTCAGGTATTAGCCGAAAACAATATTCACCAACCCTTAGCAAAAATACTATTACCGGTAATTAAAAAAAGCGCTGATATCAAGTTGTTAAAAGCAATAAGAAGCTTACCAATAACACAAGCTGATGACTTAATTTCTGCTGCGCAAAAGCATTTACATAGTGACCCACACAATGCTCTTTGGCTGTCACTTGTTGCACATTTTGCAGTATTTTCTCAGCAATGGCCTTTAGCTGAAAAAGCATTTAATACTTTGGTTAACCTTGAAGGCACACCTTACGACAACGTGGATTTATTGGCTTTTTCCGAAGTGTTAGAACATCAAAATCAACTAGAAAAAGCTAATCAAGTTTTACGTAAAGTTCATACATAAACACGAATATAATCGTTATCACTTGCTACCACAAAATGATAAAAGCCCTATTTAATAAAAGCCTTTTAGGCTGCTATTAAATAGGACTCTTGTCCTTTGTGTTTTTGCTTACGCTGATACGAGCCCTTTCCTTTTTTAGCATTAATAACTTGTTGCTTATACAGTCGAGAAGTGACCACTGCTGCTAGAAAATTATCCTTTATAATTCCTCGCCCTAGTTCGCATCCAGCATTGTTTCGCTGAACTTTATTTTTTTTAGCCATAAAGCTAGTTCCTTTTTAAATTATTACTTTGGTTAATGGAGAATAAATACCAATATTCATTCTCAAAACGCATTATATCTTAAGCAACCAAATATGCGTAATATATAAACACTCATGAAAATTATTCAGTTTGCAATTACCTTATGAAGTCGCCTGCTCTGAGACCAGAAAAAACGATTAAAATAAAAGCTATAGCTCGACATCACGGCATGTTTATCACCTTAATGGGCTTTATTGCTTTATTGCTAGTGGCTCTTTTATCTAGCTATTTTTGGCAGCAAGCGCGCTTTCCGTTAATGTTCATGCTCTTAACTAGTGGTGTCGCTATATTTATTGGTTTACTAAAATTAGCCGAACCTCAACACAGTTTAATTCTTAAAACTGAAGATATAAGCTTTTATCACCGTCATGGAAAATGGCAACTTTCATGGCATCAAATACATAACGTACATAGCGTAACAAATACGGTCGGTGTAACTAGAGAGGAGTTAAACTATGTCGGTATAAAGTTGCCTTGTGTCGATGTGCTGGTAAATAATATTTCTTTACGCCTTGCGAATCGACTGATTCATGAACAAAAGCCCTTAATTCAATATGCCATTAAGCATAATTTAATCACTTTCGAGCAAGGTATAATAAACTTTGAGCCTTTCCGATTGAAGAATGGTGAGATTATTAAAGGACCATTAGCAGCATTTTTACATCACTGTGAAATACTACGTCAGGCATATGGCGCGCACATATTTATTGCGGCCAATAACCTAAATAGTCCGGTTAATAACTTTGTAGTTTTAGCAAATGACTACTTAAATAATGCTAAAGAAAAAGTGCCATATTTATAGATCTAACCTTGACTATAGATAATACACATCATATTGAATTTATTCGATATCTATATGCCAGTAACTTATTTTGAACATTGACGGTTTTTCACATCGGTTCGATCACTTCGTACTGTTCATTCTGAAAATAAAAAAGCTGAGCACTAGGTGCTCAGCTTTATTAATGTCTGGTAAAATATTGTAATTAAATAAACGCAAAGGCATCAGCAAACATATGTTCCACTAACGCGCCTTTTGCTACGAAATCTTGGCGCACAGCACCAACCATTTCAAAGCGCCCCGCTAAGTAGATATCAAAATCAGCTAAATTATCAATATCGTTCATGACCACTTTATGCACCATACCTAACTTACCGTTCCAATCATCATGCGGTGTTTCGATGACCGGAATAAATTTACCATTAGCCAATTGCTTGATCATGGCAGCAGTTTCTTCTAATTCGTAACAAGCACTTGGATCACGTAAGCCCCAGTAAACAATAACTTCACGCTGTGAATTTTTATTCACTAAGTGTTCAAACATTGATTTTATATACGAAAATCCCGTGCCACCGGCAATAAGCAATAACGGACGTTCACTACTTTCACGCAATTGTGCATTACCAAACGGCATTTCAATAGTCACTTCAGTATTGGCTTTAATGCGCTCAATGACTTGCATTGGGTAACTATCCGAACCAAAGGCACCTATTTGCAATTCTATTAACTCTGCTCCAGGTGCACTAGCAATAGAAAATGGTCGCTTGTCTTCATCACTCATAACAAAGTTTAGATATTGTCCGGCAGCAAAATCAACCGCTTGATTTGGCTTTAACAGCACTTTATAAACATACTCTGTTAACGGCATTATTGCCGCTACCTGACATTTAATCTCATTCATTAATTATTACCTTATGACTACTTTATGGCAAAAAGTAGGTGTTTAATTTATCTAATTTAAAATATTTAGTTCATGCCAAATATCATCTACTTGGTCTTTAACTGATTGTGTCATTTCAATGGGTTCACCCCATTCTCGGTCAGTTTCGCCAGGCCATTTATTAGTGGCATCCATGCCCATTTTAGAACCTAACCCTGAAACAGGAGAAGCAAAATCTAAATAATCTATCGGTGTATTTTCTATTAATACAGTATCACGGCTTGGATCCATACGAGTGGTCATTGCCCAAATCACATCTTTCCAATCACGCGCATTGACGTCATCATCACAAACAATAACAAATTTGGTATACATAAATTGACGCAAGAATGACCATACGCCCATCATCACCCGTTTCGCATGACCAGCATATTGCTTTTTAATGGTTACAACCGCTAAACGGTATGAACAGCCTTCTGGCGGTAAATAGAAATCTTGAATTTCTGGAAACTGCTTTTGCAAAATAGGTACAAACACTTCATTTAATGCCACACCTAAAATAGCTGGCTCATCAGGTGGACGGCCAGTATAAGTACTGTGATAAATAGGCTCTTTACGATGAGTAATGTGTGTAACAGTAAACACTGGGAAGTCATCAACTTCATTATAATAACCGGTATGATCACCGTATGGACCTTCAGGAGCTAACTCTTCTGGGTCAATGTAACCTTCTAAAACAATTTCAGCGCTAGCAGGTACTTCCAATTCGTTGCTAATACATTTTGCCACTTCGGTTTTACTTCCACGTAGCAAGCCAGCAAAAGCATACTCAGATAGCGTATCAGGAACCGGGGTTACTGCGCCCAAAATAGTGGCAGGATCAGCTCCCAACGCCACGGCAACTGGATACTTCTCCCCTGGAAATGCTTTTTTAAATTCTTGAAAGTCTAATGCGCCGCCACGATGTGATAACCATCGCATTATCACTTTATTACGACCCAAAAGTTGATTACGATAAATACCTAAATTCTGTCGTTCCTTGTGTGGGCCTTTCGTTACTGTTAAACCCCAAGTAATGAGTGGTGCAACATCACCTGGCCAACATTTTTGAATAGGTAATTTAGTTAAATCAACATCATCACCTTCAATAACAACTTGCTGGCAAACTGGCTTCTTGACCACTTTAACAGGCATATTTAGCACTTGCTTATAAAGCGGCAACTTATCCATAGCATCGCGAAAGCCTTTTGGTGGTTCAGGCTCTTTTAATGTCGCTAACAACTTGCCAACATCACGTAAGGCGCTAACATTTTCTTGACCCATGGCAAGTGCAACACGTTCAGGGGTACCAAACAAGTTAGTTAAAACAGGCATACCATGCGGATTACCATCTTTATCAACTGGGTTCTCAAATAATAATGCGGGACCTTCTTGGCGCAGAGTACGATCACTGATTTCTGTCATAGTTAAATCAGTAGAAATAGGCTGACTAATACGTTTTAACTGGCCTAAATTCTCAAGTTGATCGATAAAATCTCTTAAATCACTGTATTTCATAATCGATATAGACTAAAAATTTTTCATGCATTATAACGGTAACAAGCCAAAGAACGCTAATACCAATTAATATCATTCTTTAATCAGTAATATTCATTTAACTAAAGCGCCAGCAATGCTTTTCGTTTTTTCATCACTTGTTGATATGCACTATGAACCTTCTCAACGATATGATCGCTACTAAGCCTACTAAATGCCATAAATAAATCAATTGACGAAATATCTAGCTTATACAAAGGTTTTAGCGCCTCGCAATTAAAAGCATATTGCAGGCATATCGCCTGAAAACTTGATTGGTTCGCTGGTAATAAGTCAATTCGCTTCTGTGCAAATAAATGGAAATTTTGTGTGCCTTGTACAACGGTTGTTAAATTTTTAAAGCCATTAGCTCTTAAATGCTGATCAACAGCACTATCTCTTACTGTACCGATACGATAGTTCTTTAAAGCTGCTATTGGTGTACTAAAACCAATATTTGCGTCAACCGCACCGTACAAATAGTAATCTAATGCCATGATACGCCCAATCCATTTGAAATGTTTTTCTCGTGCAGGAGTTCTAGCTAATGAGTAAATAAGCACATTAGGCTCTGTTCTTGCTAAATAATAAGCCCTAGCCCAAGGTAACACTTCAATATCGTATTTAAGGTTAGCGGTAATTAACACTTGTTCCACGAGCTTTGTCGCTGGGCCGGTAATTACTCCATTTTCAATATACTGCACGGGAAAGGTGTCTTCTGTTACCACTTTGATGTGAATATCTACTTGCTCTTCAAATGCTAGCGCGCGATAGCTAACAAGTGATATCAATAGACAAAAAACAGCAGCACAACGCATAAATGGTCTTTGCATGATTAAAATAACAGCATATGATTAAAAAAAATGCGCATACTACACTATTAACTTTAATTTGTCGTATAATTTTTATACAAGTTCATTTACAACTTAGAAAATCATTATCAAGGATTCGTTTTAATGAAAAAAGCACTTTATACACTGTTTGTTTTCTTTTTAGTGCCAAATATCGCACATGCAAACTGTAGTGATGAAAACTATCAAGCATTCGATTTTTGGCTAGGAAAATGGCATGTAACAAGCTCAGCCGATAATATCACCCGCTTTAATACCATAAATAAAGTTAATAATGGCTGCACAATTATAGAAGAATATAGTTCGCCAAGTGGCTATGTTGGAAAAAGCCTTAATATTTACGATAAACAAACCAAGCAATGGCATCAAACTTGGACAGATAGCTCAGGTTTACTGCTACAATTGCAAGGTGGTATCGAGAAAGGTTCAATGGTGATGACAGGAGAAACCATAGGGCAAAACCAAGAAGTAGTAATAAATAAAATAAGTTGGACGCCGCATAAAGATGGTACCGTTCAGCAACATTGGCAATTTAGCCAAGATAATGGCAAAACTTGGCAAACAGCCTTTGATGGCCTTTATACAAAAAACATCGAAAAATAATATTATCAGACATAAAAAATGCCAGCATATTTGCTGGCATTTTTATGTTAACAACTAAGTCTATTGACGTTTCATTGAATCAAAAAACTCATTATTCGTTTTCGTCATCGCAAGTTTATCAATCATAAACTCCATCGCATCAATTTCACCCATTTCATGAACAATCTTGCGTAAAATCCACATTTTTTGTAATTCATCAGGCTTAGTTAACAACTCTTCACGACGAGTACCACTGCGGTTAAAGTGAATAGCTGGGAATACACGTTTTTCAGCGATCTTACGAGAAAGGTGTAATTCCATATTACCTGTACCTTTAAATTCTTCGTAAATAACTTCATCCATTTTAGAGCCAGTTTCAACTAACGCCGTAGCAATAATAGTTAAGCTGCCACCTTCTTCAATATTACGAGCGGCACCGAAGAAACGTTTTGGACGATGTAAAGCATTAGCATCAACACCACCAGTTAAGATTTTACCAGACGATGGAATAACCGTGTTATATGCACGCGCTAAACGAGTGATTGAATCAAGTAGAATCACTACGTCTTTTTTGTGTTCAACTAAACGCTTGGCTTTTTCAATGACCATTTCAGCAACTTGCACATGACGATTTGCTGGCTCATCAAATGTTGAAGCAACTACTTCACCTTTAACTAAGCGCTGCATCTCTGTAACTTCTTCCGGACGCTCATCGATAAGCAAAACCATTAACTCTGCTTCAGGATGATTATGAGCAATACTTTGCGCAATATTCTGTAGCAATAGCGTTTTACCAGCTTTTGGCGGAGCAACAATCAAACCACGTTGACCTTTACCAATTGGCGACGCTAAATCTAGAACACGTGCTGTAATATCTTCTGTCGAGCCATTACCACGTTCCATGGTAATACGATCAGTTGGATGAATCGGCGTTAAGTTTTCAAAAAGGATTTTATTACGAGAGTTTTCTGGGCGGTCAAAGTTTACTTCTGTAACTTTTAGCAGGGCAAAATAACGTTCGCCTTTCTTAGGTGCTCTAATCTTGCCATGAATAGTGTCACCGGTACGCATACTAAAGCGTCGAATCTGGCTTGGAGACACATAAATATCATCAGGACCCGCTAAATACGATGAGTCTGCCGAACGCAAAAAACCAAAGCCGTCTTGCAGTATTTCTAAAACACCACCACCGAAAATGTCGTTGTCATTTTCAGCATGCTTTTTAAGAATTGCAAAAATAATGTCTTGTTTACGTGTTCTTGCTAGGTCTTCTAGCTGCATAGATTCAGCTAGTTTAACCAATTCATTGATGGTTTTTTCTTTAAGTTCGGTAAGATTCATAGTGGAGGTTTCTTAAACTATTTAGGTTGTTATGCTGTGCCGTTTGGCAATTTAGAATGTTTGAGTATGATTTTTGAAATGTTATTTTCTTTCGAATGTTAAACTTAGCACTAAAAACAAAACAGGTAAAGGATCACATGCTTGATCTTTGACTAAAAAACAAAAAGGCCCGAAAATCGGACCTTTTTATTACAAGTTGTTATCAATAAACTCTTTAAGTTGAGTTTTAGATAGGGCGCCAACTTTAGTATCTGCAACTACGCCATCTTTAAATAGTAACAAGGTAGGAATACCACGAATACCATACTTAGGCGGAGTATTTGAATTTTGGTCAATGTTTAATTTACCAACAGTCACCTTGTCAGCGTATTCTTCAGCAACGTCGTTTAACAACGGCGCGATCATTTTACATGGACCACACCACTCAGCCCAGAAATCAACTAGAACAAGGCCTGATGCATTGATCACATCAGAGTCAAAACTATCATCAGTTAACTGAACAATTTTATCGCTCATTTATATCTCCATTAATGGTGGCACTATGCCAATTGGTTAAGATTATACCTTCATCATCTTGAATTACCAACAATCATATATAACAGTTATGGGCATTTAATTTCAAAATCAACTAATAGTGTCAATATAACAATGAAATTCACTAATTCTCGTTTCTATTAAATAGCGTAACCTGTTAAGCTAGCGGTATGAAAAAAACACACTTAACTGAAATAAAGTTCTCGGAACTTAAGCTCGAGCCAACAGTAGTTACTGGCCTCGAATCAATGGGCTTTGAATATTGCACCTCAATTCAAGCAAAGTCTCTTCCTATTCTGCTAACCGGTAAAGATATTGCTGGTCAAGCACAAACAGGTGAAGGTAAAACCATCGCCTTTTTAGCGGCAACATTTCATCATTTATTACAAAAGAAAGATGTTACCCATAATCAACCTCGTGCCCTTATCATGGCACCAACACGTGAACTTGCTATTCAAATTCACCGCGATGCCATTGAAATGGCCAAAAGCACTGGCTTACGCTTAGGTTGTGTTTATGGTGGTGAAGGTTACGAAAGTCAACGCCAGGAATTAGAGCAAGGTGTTGATATTTTAATTGGTACTTGTGGCCGCTTAATTGATTACTTAAAACAGGGCGTTTATAACCTAAACAATATTGAAGCAGTAGTGCTTGATGAAGCCGATCGTATGTTCGATTTAGGCTTTATTAAAGACATTCGCTATATGTTTAGAAAAATGCCGGTCGCAACTGAACGTTTAAGCATGCTATTTTCAGCAACGTTATCATTTCGTGTTAAAGAATTAGCATTTGAACACATGAATGAGCCTGACAGTGTTGAAGTTGAGCCAGAGCAAAAAACCAATGTTCGTATTTCAGAAGAGCTATTTTATCCTTCAAACGAAGATAAAATGCCTTTACTACAAACATTGATTGAAGAGGATTGGCCAGAGAAAGCAATTATATTTGCCAATACTAAACACGTTTGTGAAAAAATACATGCACACCTTGATGCCGATAAAATTCGCGTAGGCTTATTAACTGGCGATGTTATGCAGAAGAAGCGCCTTAAGATTTTAGAGCAGTTTACTGCCGGGCAACTCGACATATTAGTTGCTACAGATGTTGCCGCTCGCGGTTTACATATTCCAGCGGTAACACATGTTTTTAACTACGACTTGCCAGACGACTGCGAAGATTATGTTCATCGTATCGGACGTACAGGTAGAGCAGGGGCGACAGGCCATGCCATTAGTTTAGCCTGTGAACAATATGTATTTAACTTGCCAGCCATTGAAACCTACATTGAACATGCACTGCCTGTGAGTAAATATGATCATGACGCCTTACTAACAGATTTACCAAAACCTAAACCTCGTCAACGTCGCCATAAACCTCATAATGGTGGTCAGAACCGCAGTCGTAGCGGTGGTAATAGGCAACAAAGGAACCGTTAGTTCATGGCGTTCACCAAAGAAGAGTCTTTATCGCCTCTGTATGCGGTGATCGACTTAGGCTCTAACAGCTTTCATATGCTGATCACTCGACAACTTGCTGATAGCGTGCAAGTTGTCGACAAAGTGAAACGTAAGGTTCGTTTAGCATCAGGCTTAGATAACAATAACATTTTGTCTGAGTCAGCAATGGCAAAAGGCTTAGAGTGCTTAAATTTTTTTGCTGAACGCTTACAGGATATTCCTGCACAAAATATTCGTATTGTTGCCACTGCAACATTGAGGCTGGCGGTTAATCGCGACTTATTTATTGCTCAAGCTGAGCAAATTTTAGCCAACAAAATAAACTTATTAAGTGGCATTGAAGAAGCGAAGAATATTTATTTGGGTGTTGCACACACCAGTTGTAGTGCCGACAAACGACTAATTTTGGATATTGGTGGTGCAAGTACCGAAATCATTGCAGGACACAGTTTTGAAGTAAAAAAAGCCCTAAGTCTCGACATTGGCTGTGTTACCTTCAATCAACGATTTTTTCCAAACGGTACCATAAGCAAAAATAACTTTATTCAGGCTATCAGTGCGGCCGAGCAAGTTATTAAACCTATTCGAGATGAATATTTAAATATCGGATGGCAGTGCGTTTTAGGTAGTTCAGGTACCATGCAAGCGCTCGCAGAAATTCTGATTTATCAACATAAACCAACAACACTTTCCCTAAACTTTTTATATCAAATTCAGCAAGAATTACTCAATTTTGAAAATGTAAACGCGATAAACATTGTCGGCCTGTCATCAGAACGCAGCCCTGTAATTGCAAGCGGTTTAGCCATTTTAATCGCCTTATTTAAGCAATTTTCTATTGAAAAGTTAGAGCTTTCTAGTGGCGCACTGAGAGAGGGGTTGCTTTATGAGATGCTACCTAATAGCCGCGACACTAACATTCGTCAGCGAACAATAAATGCATTATCTCAACGATTCCATATTGACCAAGCACATGCAAACAATGTCAAGCATCAAGTTGAGAAACTCTTTCTCCAGGTAAGTTCTAGCTGGCAATTACCGAGAGATAATGCTTATAAAATTTTATTAGCAAGTTGTGATCTACACGAAGCTGGCCTGTTGTTAGCGTATAAAAATCATCAATGCCATAGCGCCTATATATTAAATCATGCTGACTTGCCTGGTTTTAGTTTTACCGATCGCCAACTGTTAGTCATGTTGGTAAAGTTATATAAAGGCGAAATTGAACATAAAGTGTTAGTCGAGCAATCGGCAGTGAATATCCCTCAAGCAAAAAAGCTGTTAACTTTACTTCGTTTAGCCATTGTTTTATGTCGCCGACGCACTAATGAACCCTTGCCTGATTGCGTAGTAAACGTTACAGAAAAAGCAATTCAGCTAACTGTACCTAATACTTGGTTATCCCAACATCCATTAATCGCCGATGAATTACAGCAAGAATCCCATCACCTTAGCTGTGTGGACATAACTTTAACAATTAGCTGTTAATAGCTTTTTTCGCCGCCCAAACATTTGCAAAGATAACTATACTGGCCCCTAATATCATTAACGGTGTCAGTAACTCATTCAGAAATATACTCGCGGCAACAATACCATAAATAGGCTCTAAGGATACACCAATACTGGCAGTAGAGGCATGTAAACGTGTAAGCGATAAATTGTAAAGACTATGCGCCAGAGCAGTGAATACAACACCTAGAAGCACCAGCAACGACAACTCAGTAAATGTAATTTCAAAATCATTAAACAAGATCACGGGAATTAAGAGTAAGCTAGCAAATAGATTTTGGTAACACGCAACGTGTTGTGGTGATATTTTTCGAACATATTTACGGTTCAAAATGGCTAATATGGCAAACAATAGTGCCGAGATAAAACCCCAAAATATGCCATCTAGTGTGCTCGTTGTAAGCTCCTCCCAAGGTAAAACAAGTGCTACGCCAATTAAAGTTAGCAGAGCTTGAGTTAAGGAGTCTTTACGAAAAGATAACTTAAAAAATAATGGTTCAAAAACACTGACAATAACAGGAAATGTCGCAAAAGTGATCAAACCAATAGCAACACTAGACACCTGAATAGCGTAAAAGAAACTTAACCAATGTAGTGCTAGAACCGCGCCAGTGACTGCCATAAGTACTATATATTTATTGCTTATAATTAACGATTGAGCTTTTATAACACGGATAAAAACTCCCAGCGCTATAGCGGCAAAAGCTGCTCGACCAAAAACAATAACACTAGCCGAAACGGTTAACCATTTAGCGAATAAACCTGATAGGGCAAATAATAAAACCGCGCTATGTAGCGCGATCATTGCAGTGCGATAACTTGTCATCTATTAACTAGTAATTGACAACTAAGCGTCTTCTTTTAACCAACGTGCCACTTGCTTGGCAAAATAAGTCAAAATGCCATCAGCGCCGGCACGTTTAAATGCCAATAATCCTTCCATAACACAAGGCTTTTCGGCTAACCAACCATTTTGTATTGCTGCCATATGCATGGCATATTCACCACTAACTTGATAAGCATAAGTTGGCACTTGAAAGTTATCCTTAACACGACGAACTATATCTAAATAAGGCATACCCGGCTTAACCATCACCATATCAGCCCCTTCATGAATATCTTGAGCAATTTCGTGTAGCGCTTCATTACTATTAGCTGGATCCATTTGGTAAGAGTACTTATTACCGCCTTTAATATTTCCAGCTGAACCGACTGCATCACGAAATGGGCCATAATAATTTGAAGCATATTTGGCTGAATAGGCCAATATTTTAGTATTAACAAAATGATGCTTTTCTAATTCTTCGCGAATAGCACCGATACGACCATCCATCATATCTGACGGGGCCACAACATCAGCACCGGCTTGGGCGTGGGATAAAGCTTGTTTCACTAAAATATCTTTAGTGACCTCATTTAAAACATAACCTTCTTCATCGATAATGCCATCTTGTCCATGGGTAGTGAAAGGGTCTAATGCGACGTCGGTAATCACACCTAGCGAAGGAAACTTCGCTTTAATTGCGCGCACTGTGCGCTGTGCTAAACCATCTTCGTTATATGCCTCTTCTGCCATTAACGACTTACTTTCTGCCGGTGTTACTGGGAATATAGCAATGGCAGGAATACCTAAATCTACTAATTCTTGGCACTCCTCAAGCAATAGATCAATACTTTTGCGTTCAACGCCAGGCATTGAGTCTATAACTTCACGTTGATTTTCACCTTCCAAAACAAAAACGGGATAAATAAGGTCGTTAACCGTCAGCTGATGTTCAGACATTAAACGACGAGAAAAATCATCGCTGCGCATACGACGCAAACGGCGTGCTGGATATTGACCAAAGGCATTGTTCATATTAATTTCCTACAGTAATTTAAATTTCGCTTAACAAACTGACTTGCACTTGGTCTCGACCAGCTTGTTTCGCTTTATATAGCGCGCTATCTGCACTTGCAAAAATAGCTTCTGGTATAATATTCTTTTCTTGATGGTACGTTGTGACGCCACAGCTTACCGTTAAACTAATTTGCGTCTCATTACCAAAAACTCGTTGCTCACGAATAGTTTGGCAAACCTCCTGTGCTAATGCCAATGCACCTTTGGCGTCGGTTTCCGGTAAAATTAAGCAAAATTCTTCACCACCATAGCGACAACCAATATCCGTACTGCGTCGTAATAACGATTTGATAATTTTAGCCGTCGCGATAATGCACTTGTCACCCATTAAGTGACCATAATTATCATTCACTTTTTTGAAATGATCTATATCCACTATAATAAGACTCAGTGGTGTTAAATTTCGCCGACTTCGTCTAAATTCCGCCAGTGACTTTTGATCGTAATAGCGACGATTATAAAGGCCAGATAATTCATCTATTGTGCTTTTATCTTTAAGCTCCTGATTAGCAACCTCTAGCTCTTGTAATGCAATATTAAGTTCGAGCGTTCGTTCTTGCACACGACTTTCGAGTAGCTCTTGTCCTTCTTGTTGCACGGCAAAAAGTTCTTTTTGCGCGAGCTCTGAAGCCTCAGCACTTGCTAGTACTTGTTTTTGTGCCAATTTCACATCTTGTAAATGACTATGATAACGACGTCCCATAATATAAGTTACCATTACCGCCATCGACCAAAAGGCAAACATATCAATACAATTAATAACTTTTACTGTTACATCAGCAAAGTGTAAGCCATAGGCAACTAAATTAAAGCATATCTGTATGATCAGCATTGCGGAATATATCGCTGACAAACGGCTTTGTTTTTCCGGTAAATTTCTTGCGATATAGAGTAAGGAAAGTAAACCTACACTGGTTAGCACTTGCGTTAATAGAATAATATCTATGCGTGTTAGAAAGTAACTTATTGGAATAAGTAAGAGAAAGATTAGAGCTAACCGCTGTAACCATACATAATAATGATAAGCATGTTTTTTAAGCGCAAATAGATTAGCAGTAAAGCTCATCAATATGATGACAGATAACGCAGCGAGCAGTGTGTGCTCAATCTTCATGAAATCAACGTTATGAGTGAATAAAGCCATAATAGAAATACCACCATCGGCAAGAACCCACAATGACTTAATCGAAAAATATAATGCTAAAATGGCCATGCTAAAGCTACGTAATGCCCGTGCCCAAGCAAAACACATAAATGACAAAATTAAACTACTACCAATAAAGCTGTGTTGGAGGTGCAAGTGCGCTGAAGAAGGTAAAATTGACGTTTGCTCAGCAATGGTAGTCATGCCAACAACTTGTGCAACAGCAAAAAGTGGCACTAGCATCATACATATCGCAAGAGCTAATAAATTAACCTTAGCCATGTTCAGCTCTTATTTTAAAAACGCTTTCACTATTACGTCGAGTTTGGGTAATTAACTCCCGTTCACTGCAACCGATTAACTCCGCTAGCATAGCGACAACATAAGTTAGATAACTCGGTTCATTACGACTACTTTTAGGTTTTGGCCGAATAGTTCTTGGCGTTAAGTAAGGTGCATCTGTTTCTATCATTAATTGTTCAAGAGGAATCAAAGGCACAATTTCTCGTAACGCTTGCCCACGTCTTTCGTCACAAACCCAGCCTGTAATTCCAATATACATTCCAGCATCTAAACATTGCTGTAATTCAATTTTATTACCGGTAAAACAATGGGCAACTAAAGCGGGTACTCTACCAAAATAGGGTTTTAAAATATTAAACCAAGGTTCGAAAGCGTCACGTTGATGTAAAAATAGTGGTAACTGTACGTCATGCGCTAAGGCAACTTGCTCATTAAAAACACGTTGTTGGTTTTCAGAAGTTGAAAAGTTTCGATTAAAGTCTAAACCGCATTCACCTATTGCTTTTACACAAGGTTGCTCAGCAAAATGAGCCAAAGTTTTCAAGTAATCACTTGTGACATTGTCCGCATCATGAGGGTGCACACCTGCAGTGGCATATAAAAAGTTCGGATGTTGCTGGCAAAGGGATATGGCCCGCTCACTCTCATTGACACTAGTGCCCGTTACCAGCATGGCACTGATATTTGCACGTTTAGCACGCTCGACAACTGCTAAGCGATCTTTATCAAAACGTGCATTGGTTAAGTTAACACCAATATCAATCAAAAGTGGGCCTTTCTAAATGGTTTATTTAACCCGCTTAACACGAATTTTTCGGTTAGAATCAGGATCGTTCTTTTTCAAATAAACAGCGTCTAATACACCTTTTTTCAACAAAACACTTTCACCAACTTTAATTTTAAAGTAACCAGAGTCACTCTGTTTCCATTGCTGGCCATTTTTAAAGGTAAAGCGCCATCTACCATATTGATCTTTTTTTAATGTTTCAACAACAAAAACCACTTGTAAATCTTCTTCACTAACGTTAGTTTTTTTCAAATGTTCCGCACCAAAGTTGGCTTCTTTACTTACTGAAGGTGCAATAACAGGATCACGTTTAATTACCGAACCCGCAATAGTTTCCTGTTTAATATTATCAGACGACGAGATTACTTTTTTTGCTAAATCGTCAAAACAAACTAAACGCGCCAGGCTATCATTAACTTTCGCACATTGTGCTAAATTATTTTTTAAATTTTCAGCATTCGCTGAAAGTGAGGCTAACCCAATACATGCCAGTGAAATAAGGGTGATTTTTCTCATTATTATTCTTCCTTTGGTTCAATTTTATCATCTTCTTCATCACGATAATAAAAAGAGGCAATGATTACACCTGCCTCAAAAAGTAGCAGCATAGGTACCGCCAACATGGTTTGCGAAATAATATCGGGAGGAGTTAATAACATCCCCATAATAAAAGCGCCAACAACAATATATGGGCGCTTAGCACGCAAACTGTCAGGGCTTGTTACGCCTGTCCAACACATTAAAATAATTGCAATTGGGATTTCAAACGCCATACCAAAAGCGAAAAAAAGTTTTAGTACAAAGTCTAAGTAACTACTTATATCTGTCGCGATCGTTACCCCTTCAGGTGCTACAGAAGAGAAAAAAGCAAAAGCAACAGGGAAAACAATGTAGTAAGCAAAGGCAATACCGCCATAAAACAACAATGTACTACCAAACATTAGTGGTGCAATTAATCGCTTTTCATTTTGGTACAAACCAGGCGCTATAAAAGACCATAACTGAAACAAAATATATGGCATGGCGACAAAGATTGCTAAAACAATGGTCAATTTAAACGGCGTAAAAAAAGGTGAGGCAACATCAGTTGCAATCATTTGTGTACCGGTCGGCATCACTTCAAGTAAGGGTTGCGCAACATATTGATAGATATCTTGGGCGAAGTAGATCATACAACAGAACACCACTAACACCCCTAAGACGGCATGCAGTAATCGTGTTCTAAGTTCGAGTAAATGATCAAATAAGGTGTAGTTTTGCTTAGCGCCTGAACTCATTAATCCTGCTTTTCAATTTTTTTATCGTCAAGAGACTCAGCGTCTTGAGGAGAGTTGTCTTTTTTATCTTCTGTTTGATATGGGCTATTTACCATCTCTGCAGCTTCTTGTAGCGACTTTACTGAAGCTGCAACTTCTGGTGATAAATCTTTCATACCAGATTGTTCAGCTTTTTTTAAGTTTGCGTGTAGCTCTTGGATGCGCAACTCTTCAGAAAGTTCATTCTTAACACCATCACTAAAACTACGAATACTATTCATCCAACCACGAACCGTTCGAATAGCGACAGGTAACCGCTCTGGCCCAAGTACCACTAGGCCAATAATCGCGATTAAAAGTAATTCCCAAAAGCCAATATCAAACATTAGGCTTGATCTTTCTCTTTTTCAGCAACTTTACTTTGTTCAACTGACTTATCCGCTAAACTATCTGCTTCAGTTGTCTCATCTTCTTTTTTAGCCGTATCATCTGTTACAGCATTTTTGAAACCTTTAACCGCCGACCCCAAATCAGAGCCCAAATTACGTAATTTCTTAGTGCCAAACAACAACACGACAATCACTGCAATAATTAATAATTGCCAAATACTTATACCGCCCATAAAAAACCCCTATAATTTAATTGAATTCATTATAAAGTTTATAGAAAAAAAATCATCAACTGATATGCTAAATAATGAGGTAAAACAAATTTTGATAAAAATGTATTGTAAAAAATTATGTTGTAGGTGCTTTAACCTAGCTTTATTTTACTCTGCATTTGCTACATCAGTAATGGCAAACGAAGCGCAAGACGCAAAAAGCCCAGCTGAAACAAAAGATGATCACTGGATGCAAGGATTGCACGAAACGGTTTCGAATTCTGTTTATCAATCAGCACAATGGTTCGATAGTTTTTTTGTTGCAAATGATAGTGAACAACAGCAACAACCTACCACAACGGCTAAAATTCGCTTTGCTTGGTTACCAAAAAGTCGTGATTGGAATGATATCGAAACTCGCTTTCGCATCCGAGTAAAACTGCCGCACCTACAAGATAAAGTTAGTATAGTGCTTTCAGATGAAACAGATGATGAGCTTAATAATTTACCGTTAGAATCGGTAAACACTAAACCTGAAACTGAAGATGAAAAATTTTCCCTCGCACTTAATTACACCGAAGAAAAAAGTAAAAAAAAGCTAATAAATTATCGTCTTGGTATATCAGGTGGTGATATATTCGCTCGTGCAAAGCATAATCGTCGTTTTGATTTTTCTGAACAACAGGGATTTCTAGTTGAGCCATCACTTTATTACTACCTTGGTGATGGGCTAGGCGCAAAGCTGCTGCTCGAATATGACTACCAACTGAGTGCAAAGTCACAATTTCGTATTAACTATAGTATTCGTGGCTCTGCCGCTTTTAGTGGTATTCGATGGAAACACGGTATGTATAAATTGCATCAAATTGACGAAAATACCGCTTCAGTAATCAGCTTACAAGTTGAAGGGGAGCGTAATGGTGCGCGTGGCTTTGTTATTGATAACTACACATTAGGCTACCGCTACCGATTTAATGCCCTACGCGATTGGCTGTTTTTTGAAGTTGAACCATTTTTAGAGTTTCCTGAGCAAGAAAATTATACCACCACACCAGGTATTGCTTTAAGAGTTGAAGGTTTTTTCCATAAAGGTTAACCAAAGTTATAACTATTAGGTTAGGCTCGATACATTTCAATAACGTTATCTTCAACTTTTTCTTTAACAATTTTTCCTGGTCGGCTGATATGGTAGCCTTGACCAAACTCACAGCCAACAGTTTGCAACTTCTGTAACATTTCTTCAGATTCTATGCCTTCTGCCACCAAACGATACCCAAAGTTAGTACCTAATTCATGCAGCGCTTTTACCAAAGATAAATTCTTTTCATTGTGATTTAAACTGCGAACGAAACTACGATCAAGCTTTATAAATTCGAAAGGGTAATTATGAAGGAAATTAAATGATGATAAGCCAGCACCATAATCATCTAGCGCGAGTTTGACACCAAACTCTTTCAGTTTTCGCAAACCTTTTAATGCTAGTTCAGTATGACGAGCAAAAGCAGATTCATTGAATTCTAAAATCAGGCGTTCTGGTTCAATGGTATTAACACTAATTAATTCAATAAGTTTTGCTAACTGGTTTGCTTGAGTTAAATGACGTCCTGACAAATTGACACCAATATACGCGTGTTGATATTCGTTTGATTGTTTCCAAAGCTTTAATTGCAAACACACTTCTTCAATCACCCAAGTTTCAATTTCCAAAATCATGCCGGTTTCTTCCGCCATAAATAGAAACTCACTTGGCGTCAATAAACCTTTTGTTGGGTGCTGCCAGCGCAGTAAAACTTCAAAGCCTAAGGTGTTGGTCAGCGATAAATCAGAAATTTGTTGGTAATGTAACTCAAATTGTTTACTTTTAATCGCTTGTCTTAATTCTTGTTCTAAAGTCATACTAGCAATAAGTTGTTCACGCATACTGTCGTCAAAAAATACGTAACGGCCTCTACCTAAGCTTTTTGCTTGATACATAGCAGCGTCTGCATCACGTAAAATTTCATTAGCATCTTTATAGCTGACACGACTTTGAGCAATACCAATGCTGGCGTTCGAATAAAGTGTGTGCCCTTCAAGATCAAAAGGTTGTTCAATAGAGTTAATAATACGTGAGGCGATTTCTTCTACATCTTCTAAGGATTGTAGTGAATCTAATAACACAACAAACTCATCTCCGCCTAAACGCGCAAGAATATCGTTATCTCGGACACAATCACGTAATCTATGAGAAATCTCAATCAAAAATTGATCGCCAGCATGGTGCCCTAATGTGTCATTGATCATTTTAAAACGGTCTAAGTCAATAAATAAAACAGCAAATCTATGATTAGGATGACGCTTTAAGTGTCGAATAGAGTAAGTCAGACGATCAGAAAACATTGCTCGGTTCGGCAACTGTGTTAAAGCATCATGGTGGGCCTCGTGATACAAGCGAGCTTCTGCTTTTCGACGCTCTTCTATTTGCATTCTCAAATTAAGGTTTGTTGCTTGTAGCTCTTGCGTGCGTTTATTAATAACTTGCTCTAATGCTTCATTACTTTTTAGCGCTTGCTGTTGCGTTTTATGACGTAATATTGCAACAGAAATATGATGGCTGATAAAGCGCATTAACTCTAAATCTCTACTTTGATAGGCCGACTCATCCTGATAATGCTGTATGGCAATAACCCCAAAAATTTCACCTTGATCTGATAATGGCGCAGCTAACCACGATTTAGGTAATTCATTTTCAGGATAATTCAAAGTAAATGGTCGCTGAGTTATTTCTCCTTGGGACGCTAAGGTATAAACCACATTTTCTGTTAACAAAACGGGTTTAGCAGTACTAATTGCTAACTCTGACAAGCCATTACTGAGCTTTCTCGTTTTTGGTGGTGCAAGTTTTTCATCACAATAATAAGGGAATTCTAATTGACATTTATCTTCAGACAGCAAAGCGATATAAAAATTATTAGCGGCTAATAATTTTTTTACTTCATGATGTAGCGCTTGATAAAAATGCTCAATAGCCTGAGTTTTAGCCGTTAGCTCAGAAACATTTAACAAAACTTGGTGAGTTTTGACGGCTTGTTGACGTTCAACAATTTCTCGTTGTAATTGCTGATTGGTTTCAGTCAACTTCAGAGTCCGTTGTCGAATACTCGACTCTAGTAATTCTCTACTACGTACTCGGTCAATTGCAGTGACTAAATGTTCAGCAATAAACTCTAAAATCTGACAGTCGCGTTCGGAAAAAAATAACTTTTCATCGTAACTTTGCAAGGCAATAACGCCAATCACTTGCTGGCCACGCATTAATGGTACGCCTAACCAATCAACACAAACCGAGCCATATAAAACAATTTCATCAGCTTTCGCTAGCGCCATTCTTTCATCGGCAGAGCAGTGCAGTGGTTGTCTTCGCTGTAGAACCAACCCAGTTAAGCTTTTCCGCCAATCAGCTAAATCAACATGTTCACGTAATCGCATCTCAACAGGGTTGTGACAATAGCTTAGTTGTAATTCATCGTCGGAATTTAATAAAGCAATATGAAAACTATCAGTAACAAGTAAAGTTTTGATAACTGATTCAAGGGCGTGATAAAACGCATCCATGTCGGTTACTGTGCTAGCCAACTCTGACAGCTGCAGTAAACCTGACTGCATGGTTTTAAGTTGTCGATATTTTTTTAATAACGACTTTAATTTCGGAAGTTGGCGTATCGCATGGATATTATCCTTCGCCCCTGATCCCATTACGGAAATTCCATCTTTATTAGTATTATTTTTGTACGTTTAGTCTATCAAAATAAAAAATTTTCGCTAGACCTTAGTTACAATTATTCTAGATGATTAGTTATATATCTCACTTTAATCGTAATTATTTACATACATAATTAAAAAACGGTGGCATTGCCACCGTTTATCATCAAACTAAAAAATGCCAAATGTTAAAAGCTATAAGAAGTACTTACAAACATAGTACGGCCAACCACATCATAAATACTTGGCACTGTGCCCATATCATTACCACCCAATACTTCTTCTGGTTCTGTGTCAAAAGCGTTCTTCACACCACCATTAACTGTCCACTGATCATTAATATGATACGAGGCTGAAAGATTGTGATAAATAACATTATCAGTTGAAAACTTATCACCATAGTATTCGCCATCCATACCTTGGATAAACTGAGCGCTATAAAGTACAGTTAAGTCTTCTGTCACAAAACCTTGAACTGATAAGTTAGATTTTATTTCTGAGTAACCACCGATATTACCATCAATAGTGCCTGTATAGTCGGTGTCATCCTGTTCAAACTCAATTAGATAAGTCGTATCTAAGGTAACTTTGAATAAGTCATGGCTAAAGCTAATATTCCAATCAACTCCTGATGTTTTTTGTGAGCCAATGTTGGTCAATGCCGATGTCATGTTTGATAAATCACCATCTGCAGTAACATTAATGGCATCACATGAGGTTTGCATGCCATCAAAACAGGCATTTAACTCCTTTTGTACATCAACTCGACTTATGGCATTAGTAATATCAAATTTCCAATAATCTAGCGTCGTTGATAAACCATCAGCTACCTCCCACACAGCACCTAATGTAAATGATTCACTTTCTTCCGGTTGTAAGTTTGCATCGCTCGTATAATTTACTTTAATTTGGGCATCTTGTTCATTTCCCCACGGGTCACTAAGATAATCAAATGAGCCACTGTTGCCGCCATATAATTCACTAACATTTGGCGCCCTAAAACCTGTTGCTGCGACAGAACGAACCATGAAAGAATCGTTGAAGCGGTAAGTTGCCCCTAATTTCCAAGTCAATTCACCACCAAAAGTAGAATATTCATCATAACGAGTTGCCGCTTCCACTGTTAATTCATCGGTTACCGGCACTGAAATTTCACCATACACCGACTGCACAGAATAGTTACCGTCGGTTGGATCTTGCTGAGCTGCAGTGCTTTCACCATCTTGTGTTACTTGATCTGGTGTGTAGTAACCACTTTCATGGCGAGTTTCAAACCCTACCGCATAGCCAATATCACTTTCCGTAACACCACTGTAGCCAGCGGCTAAGGTAAATTGCTCATTACCACCTTCATTATTTTCTGTATAAATAATACCTTGTGATAATAAAATATCTCGGCTTATAGGATCACCACTAAACCAAAGTGATTGATCCTGATAAATACTATCTTCCATATTGCCCGCATGAATTGAGTTCTGAACGCGGTCTTTTGAGTCATTACGACCATAAGTTGCTGAGATATCCCAAACGGCATCATTTTCTAAATAACCTTTTAAGTCGATTGAAGCACGGTAGGTATCAGTTTCTTGTTCAAATATACGTGGGCCAGCATCCGTCATACGACGACGATACTCTAGTTCTTGTAGTTCTGGTATCAAGCCTTCTCCCATTTCAATACAAGAATTAGGATCTGCTTCTGTTGACTGACAAACAACGAGATCAATACTTGCTGGTTGTGGTGCCATTTGTTGATTTGACTCACGTCGCGTATACATAAAGTCAACACTGAGTTCAGTATCTGAATCTAATTCTGTATTAAAAGCGGTAAAAAAGCTTAACAATTCATTTGGCGTTTGTGCATAACTGTCTTCGGTGTAATCATACGAAGTATCACGATCTTTAAAACCACCATTACCATCAGGCACCTTGCCACCTAGCGAACCTTCAGGAATAAATGATGACTGACCAGGCTCAACAAAATCTCGGTCAGATTGAATAACTTCACCACGGTCAGAATATTGTAAACCGACGACTAAATTGCCATCACCTATTTCTAAACCATGCAAAATGCTAATACCTTTGCTAGTACCATCGCCTTTGTCAGTTTGACTGCCGTCAGCTGTTAATTCCGTACCAACAAAATCTTTTTTAGTAATGATATTAACTACACCAGCAATAGCATCTGAGCCGTAAACCGCAGAGGCACCGTCTTTTAATATTTCAATATTTTTGATCATGGCAACAGGAATTGTATTTAAATCCACCGCTGAATCAGCGCCAGTACCTGAAGACACCATTCTACGACCATTTAACAATACTAATGTACGTTGTGCTCCCATACCACGTAGGTTAACGGTCGCTGATCCGCCAGAGCCATTGTTAGTAGTAGCACCTAAATTAATACCTGCAGCAGTAGGTTGCGCAGATAATATTTCTTCTACAGAATTGTAGCCACTTTGAGCTATAAACTCTGAAGAAATAACGGTAACCGGGCTAGCCGTTTCAACATCAGTACGATTAATACGAGAGCCTGTAACTTCTATTCGCTCAACATCGGCTTGTTTTTCTTCTGCTGCATTAGCTAAATTTACAATCGATAATGAGCTTGCGGTGCCTGCTATTAAAGCAATGCTAATAGCATTACTTAAGTTTTTCTTTGAATACATCTAAATCTCCAACATCAATTAACATCTTTATTATTTATTGGCTTGTTATCGCCTAAATTCATCTTGCGATAAAAGTTCACTCAGGTTTGTTATTTAATGTTGGAGAGTTGTTTTAACTGGCATAACGATGTTATTTGACGTTAAATCGTTACATTTAACTAACAGGTAGTACCAATTTTTCTAATTCACTAGGAAAAAATGGCATAAAAAAACCGGCTAAAGCCGGCTTTAAATTGAATGCTTATCTAGGCTTTAAGCTGCCATTGCACCTTTTAACTTAGCTAAAGCGTTTTTCTCTAACTGACGAACACGCTCCGCCGAAATATCATATTTATTAGCAAGCTCTTGCAACGTTGACTTATCATCAGTTAACCAACGCGTGCGAATGATATCTTGGCTGCGTTCATCAAGACCGACTAAAGCATTACTTAATCTTTGGTTTGCATGCTGCTCCCAATTTCGGTCTTCAACTTCAGTGGCTAAATCAGATTGTTTATCTTCTAAGTATTGGGCAGGAGAATAACTACCGGCACCAACATTATCATCATCATCATTGGATAACTCAAAAGCTTGATCTTGATTGCTCATTCGAGATTCCATTTCAAGCACATCTTTGGTACTCACACCAAGCGTTTCAGCAACGTTATTTACTTCGTCATTACTAAACCAGCCTAAACGTTTTTTATTCTTTCTTAAATTGAAGAATAACTTACGTTGTGCTTTTGTTGTTGCTACTTTAACGATACGCCAGTTTTTCAGTACAAATTCATGAATTTCTGCTTTAATCCAATGAACAGCGAAAGAAACTAAGCGAACACCAACTTCAGGATTAAAGCGCTTAACCGCTTTCATCAAGCCAACATTACCTTCTTGTACTAAATCAGCCTGCGGCAAACCATAGCCGGCGTAGCCTTTAGCAACATGAATAACGAAGCGAAGATGCGACATAATAAGCTCTTGTGCCGCTTGTAAATCGTTTTCAGAATATAAACGAGTCGCTAACTCATGCTCCCTTTCAGCAGTCAGCATAGGAATGCTGTACGCCGATTGCACGTATGCTTCAATGCTGCCACTTTGTGGAACTGTTAGTGCCATCGATTGCATTGTATCACTCATTTAATAATAACCTCTTTATCTAACCTAGCTCGCGATTATAACACAAATTTTGTTACTACCACGACTTAATACGCCAACATTAGCTTAGAAGACAGGGGGAAACAATAGTCTCTTTCGAATTTTCTATTAAAAATTTGTTAAACTTTGTCACTGAGTAGAAAATCAATAGTAATAACAAGGTGATGTTAAGGTCGTAAACGATCCTCTAAATGCGCTAAATTAATCTGCGGTAGGTTCAATAGCGCGAATATGTTGACGAACAGAAATAAAGCTCCCTAACAAACCTAAACTAATAGCAACCATTTGTAGAAACATAAATTCATAAAAAGATAGCCCAGATAATACAAACTGGCTTTGGTATAAGTCGGTTAGCTGTGTCAGGGCTCCCGAAAGATAACTTGCTAAAATCGCCACACATATACCGGCAATTATACCGCCCAGAACGCCATACCAAATCCCAGCATACAAAAATGGCCGCTGAATAAAGCTATCGGTTGCTCCCACCAATTTCATAACCGCAATAGCATCTTTTTGATTTAAAATCGCCAAACGTATGGTATTGCCAATAATTAACACCACAGATAAACAAAGCAACAGGGCGATGCCAAGCACCATATCTTCAATTAACGCGGCCATTGCTTCTAAGCGAGTTAACCATTCTAAATCAAGCTTACCTTGTTCAACTTCTCGCTCTTTTTCTAGTTTTACTAATAATTCTCGGGCAGCCTGAGCCTGACTAAAGCGTTTAGAGGGTGTCACTAGCACCGTAGCGGGTAACGGATTGGTATCTAAATATTCTAACGCCTGACCAAAACCTGAAATTAGCTTAAAATCACGTAACGCTTGCTCTGCAGAAATATAAACAACCTTTTCAACTTCAGGATACAACTGCACACGTTGAACAAAGTTTTGTGCCGCTTTGTCGGCGGTAGATAGTTTCAAAAACAACGTAATTTCTGAGGCAGAATCCCACTGTTCAGTCACGGCTTGAGTGTTTTTAACAAACAAATGTAATGTGGCAGGTAAGGTTAAACTAATGCCTAACACTAACACTGTCATTATCGAGGTAAACGGTGTGCGCCATAAATCTCCAATGCTACCTATGGCTTGTTGTAGATGGCGGATAACATACGCGGTCAAACGTCCAGTCCAACCCAATTGATGATTGTGTCGCCTAAGATTAGCTGCCATCAGCATGTCCATCCGCTTGCAAGCCATCAACAATGCCGTCTGTAATCATATGGCCTTGTTTTAAGGTTAAAGTGCGATATTTCATCCGTGCGATCAAACCTAGATCATGGGTAGCAATTAACACACTTACGCCCATATCGTTAAATTCTTCAAACAAGCGGATAATATCTAACGACAATTTCGGATCTAAATTCCCGGTTGGTTCATCGGCCAGTAATATTGGCGGCTTATTTACAATGGCACGTGCAATACCTACACGCTGTTGTTCACCACCAGAAAGCATATAAGGGTAGCATTTAAGCTTACTCGAAAGGTGCACCTTATCAAGCGCAGTCTCTACCCGTTTACGGGTTTCTTTCTGACTATAGCCTTCGATAATTAACGGCAATGCAACGTTATCAAATACGGTACGATCCATCAGCAAATTATGATTTTGGAAAATCATGCCTATACCGCGACGTACATAAGGTATTTGTTGATACTTAATTGACGATAATTCGGTACCATTAATTTCAATACTACCGACACTTGGCTTTTCCATCATACTCATTAACTTGAGTAAGGTACTTTTGCCTGCGCCAGAATGCCCCGTTAAAAACGCCATTTCGCCAGCAGCAATAGCAAAGCTCACTTGCTTGAGTGCTAAAAAGCCGCCGGGATATGTTTTACTTACGTTGTTAAATCGGATCATTACCGTACTTATTAATTATTGTTATTTTATCTCGCTAATATTAACGAAAATTAGCTTTCTTCGGTAAATAATGCATCAATAAAATCATCGCCGTCAAATGGGCGTAAATCATCAATACCTTCACCAACCCCTAAGTAACGAATAGGAATGGCATGTTTATCGGCGACAGCAAACACTACACCACCTTTTGCGGTGCCGTCTAACTTAGTTAATGTTAAGCCTGTTAAGCCAACCGCTTCATCAAATAATTTGGTTTGGCTTAAAGCATTTTGTCCAGTGCCAGCATCGATAGTCAACATCACTTCGTGGGGCGCATCAACATCAAGTTTTTTCATCACACGAACCACTTTTTTCAACTCTTCCATTAAGTGGCCTTTATTCTGTAAACGTCCAGCAGTATCAGCTATAAGTACATCAACACCACGCGCTTTAGCAGCACTAATGGCATCAAAAATAACTGACGCACTATCAGCACCAGTGTGCTGCGCAACAACCGGAATATCATTACGTTCGCCCCAAACTTGCAACTGCTCAACGGCAGCAGCACGGAAAGTATCACCTGCGGCTAACATCACCGACTTGCCTTCCGCCTGAAACTGTTTTGCCAGCTTACCTATAGTCGTAGTTTTACCGACACCATTCACACCCACCATTAAAATAACGTATGGGCCATTTTCTGATTTAATAACTAAAGGTTTGCTGACAGGTTCGATAACCTTTTTCAATTCAGCTTTTAATAAATCATAAAGTGCTTCTGCATCTTTCAATTGGTTACGTGATGCTGATTCGGTTAGTGAGTCAATAATTTTAGTGGTGGTTTCAACACCCACATCTGCTAATAGCAAATGTGTTTCTAACTCTTCAAATAGTTCTTCATCAATTTTTTTACCACGGAATAAACTGAATATTCCGCCGCCTAGATTCTGACGGGTTTTGGTTAAGCCTTGCTTTAATCTTGCAAAAAAGCCAAGTTTCACCTCTGGCTCTGGCTCTGGCTCTGGCTCTGGCTCTGGCTCTGGCTCTGGCTCTGGCTCTGGCTCTGGCTCTGGCTCTGGCTCTGGCTCTGGCTCTGGCTCTGGCTCTGGCTCTGGCTCTGCAACAGTTTGTTCAACTGGAGAGTCTTGGCAAGTATTATCATGTAAATTTGAGGCATGTTCTTGCCCTGACTCAACATCACTGGCCACTACATTTTCATCAACAGTATCACTCGATTCGATACCTTGCGTATTTTCTACTACTGACTCTTCTTCAGTAACTTTTTCTTTCTTCCCAAGACCTAACCAGGAAAACATACCTTTTTTCTTCGACATAAATCTATTACAGCGCTAATTTAATGAATAAAACAACCCTTTAAGAATGGCTTATTCATGAGTTCAGTTGGTATTCGCTACCAAACAAGGATAAAATTGTCGATATAGTATCACCTTACCTGCCGACAAAAAACAAAAGCTGTTGAAGTTATGAGCAAACTCAAAAAACAATCAAACAAAAGTGCTGCAAAAGGCAGTATTCGCATTATTGCCGGTCAACATCGTGGTCGAAAGCTACCAGTATTGATGGCTGACGGTCTACGTCCAACAACAGATAGGGTCAAGGAAACCGTTTTTAATTGGCTCATGCCTTACATACAAGACGCAACCTGCCTAGATTGTTTTGCTGGCTCCGGTGGCTTAGGTTTCGAGGCACTTTCGCGTGGGGCTAAATCTGTCACCTTTATTGAACTCAACAAAGGAGCTGCTCAGCAATTGAAAGATAATAGAGCATTATTAAAAGCCGATAATGTTGATGTGCTTTCAACTAATGCCATTAATTTTCTACAACAAAACCAACAAGCCTATTCATTAGTATTCATCGATCCGCCATTTAGAAAGGGCTTGGCTCAACAGGCAGCAGACGCTATTTCACCGCAGGGGCTAACAGAAAACGCATTAATCTATGTTGAAATGGAAAACGATAACAATAATCAAGTGATGCCAAGCCACTGGCAGTTACTTAAAGAGAAAGCAGCAGGACAAGTGGTTTACCGACTTTATCAAAATAATTCGATATAAATTTACACATAAGAAATAGTAATAAAAAAGAGGCGTTAGCCTCTTTTTTATCCAGCAAAATTTATTTTTATTACAAACAAATTATCAGTGCACTGTTGAAGCCGGTTTTGGCAATAACTTCAAGTCATGAAAATCAAAACTAAAATCTGTCGCCCAAGATACCGCTTCCATAGTAACGTAGTTAATACTGCCATCAGGATTTAAGTTAAAATTAACGTAAGCATCTGCTTCAAGTGTTCTATCATCCCAACGAACAATAAAAGTATTATGTTGGTAATGCTCAAGAGAACCACGTAGGGCAGGGGTGTTGCCAAATTGCATCACAAGTCGATTATTTTCTAATGCAATATCTATTTCACCATACCAATTATCAACATAAGTTTGTGCATAATCGCTAAGTGCTAGCGAAGGTGTAGAGTTTTTATCAACGCTCGCTGCAGCCTCTGCCTGTTGTTCTTTTCTCGCTGCATTATAATCTTTCAATTTGCTCTCATAATGCTCAACCCAATTTTTTTCAGGTAACGCCAAAAATTCATTAAGTATTTGCTGCGATAATGCATTAAAAGCAAAACCTGACTGCTGATTCGTTAAAATAACCATAGCAAGATTTTCTTCTGGTACCATAACCACTTTTGACACCATACCTAAAATACCACCAGTATGTTGTATCACTTTAACGCCATGGTAATCTTTTACAAACCAACCTAACGCATAAGCAGTAAAATGAGTTTTATCTTGGTCTGTAGCACTTTGCGGTACAGGTAATAATGTACGAGCTTGCCACATAGCACGACTTTGTTTTTCACTGAATAGTCTTAACTCTTTATCACCATCTTGGCCATACAGTCCTCGATTTAGCTGCGCTTTTAACCACAACGACATGTCATTAACACTTGATGCTACTGAACCTGCCGAAGAAAATTTTTCTAAAAAGTTTCCACCAACCACATGTAATTCACCATCAAGTGGTACATGGGCACGTGCAACATTTTTATTTTCTGAAGGAATTAACGAAAACTTTGCACGAGTATTTTGCATACCCAATTTATCAAAGATTCTTGTTTGAATATTTTCTTGCCACGGCTTACCCGTAATTTTGGCAATAATTTCACCAGCAATCACATACATTAAGTTGTCATAAGCAAATTCACTGCGAAAACTAGACACTTGTGGCAAATGCTTTAAACCTTTAATCACATCTTGGTTAGTTAATGTAGTTTCCGGCCAAATCATTAAATCACCAGCACCTAAACCTAAACCACTATTGTGTGATAGTAGATCTATAATGGTAAATTCACGAGTAACATAAGCATCTGGCATCTGAAATTCAGGAATAATATCAATAATTTTTGTTTGCCACGTTAACTTACCTTCATCAACCAATTGAGCCAATAAAGCGGCGGTCATTGCTTTGGTATTTGACGCCACGCCAAACAAGGTATCAGCTGTCACCTTTTCTGCACTACCGTGTTTTAACACACCAAAGCCTTTACTTAATACCACTTGATCATCTTTAATAATGGCAACGGCAATGCCAGGAACCTGAAAAGCCTCCATTGCCTGAACCACTGATTGCTCAATACGAACAACCTCATTACTTGGCTCGTTGTTCGCAGCATTGGCTAGCGTAAGCGTTGATAAAAATAGTGTACTAATGCACAACCATGAATAAGCTAATCTCATTTATATTCCTTATCGCGCAAACCTGCGCTTATTTTTATTTGTCGTCGAAAATACTATTAATATTCGGCACGTCATGAAACAAAAGTATTTACAATGCGTGACTTTGCTCAACCGAATCAAGCGCCTTAGCTTGCATAAAGTGTTGTTGTGGCAATATATAATTGGCAAAACAAACGAAATAGTTATTGCTCAAATGCTGCTGAACCAAAGATGTTGCTACATAATTCTCTGGTATGTAATCACTAGCTAGATCACTAAATTCAAATTCATTAAAACTCAATAAATCAAAAGATTTTGGCGCCAGTATTTTTAAAAACATTGGTGCTAATGCAATTAAATTAATATTCGACTCAATACTAACGTAACTACTATGTTCTTGCGGTGTAACATGGATGGTAAAATATTGCTTATCTTTAATGGCATTAATCGAATAACCGAAAGGTTTAAAAACAAAGTCATCAAATACAAAATCGATAAACAATTCTTCTAACTGTAAAAATGCTCTTATTTCTGCCGCAGTTAAATCACTACTGGTGAGTTTTTTTGATGCTATTTCACCTATTTGATAAGCCAACAGCTCATAAGTTTTATCACTTTCAAGCGCTTGAAAATCATTTTGTTGATGAAAAATATAATTATGATGACTATCAAGTTCACCGAAACGATGCGCCTTACCTGTAACATGTCGTGCTAAGAGCTTAATATCATCACCAAAAGTGCTCGGTTGCGCATGAGCAAAGTATTCGTTCTTGCGTTGATAGCTAACCTGAGCAATACAATCGACACCCATTTGTTGAATAAAATACTCAACCGAACGTACTAATCTTGTGTTACCACAAGTAATAATTAATAAACGGTCATGCCAAACAAATAAGCTTGATTCCGACAACAAAAAAGCTTTGCAGTGCATATTTTCAATCGATGATAAAATATGTGCATCAGCACATTGCACCAGTTGTTGCCAAAATTCGTCGGCAATATCAGTTAACAAGGAAAGCTGGTCGCGCTCAACAATAATGGTCGCTTTTTTTTCCGAACCTTCAAAAAACAAATAATTATCCTCAGCCTATTTAACGCCCATACATTTGTATGCGGCTAACACTGAGCATTACCGACTTATTGGCATTAAATATTCAGTGTTTAAAATGAACCGCTTAGATTATTTATTTACTGTCAATTCGTCAATGTTTTAGCAATATTAAAGTAGCATCGATAACAGTAGTGCTGACGTTTTTTTAACAATATGAATCACTAGAAAAGGGCCAATATTTCAGTTGTATTTAACTCTATTTCTCACAATGAATAGCAATAATTTGTCCGCTATTTTCTTATATTTTTTCCTGCTCTCTCGGTTAAATTGATCTGTGTCAAATCAGAGTGCGACATAATGTCGCACTCTGCCCATCTAGCTTTGTTTTTATAAAAAACTTCAGTAAAAATCATTTGGTTAGTTAATTTCTAGGTTCAGGATGTCGTAATGAAAATCTCAAAAATCTCCCAAGCACTCACAGTTGTTTTATCCGTTAGCGCCGTAAATTCCTTCGCTGATGATCTCAATAATAATAGTATTGAGGTGATTACAATAGAGGCACCAAAGTTAACGCATTCTGAAACGGCACTAGCGGAAGGCAACTTAGTGATGCCCGATGTTGCTGATTGGCTAAAAACCGTTCCTGGAGCAAATATTAATAAAAACGGTCCTATTACTGGTATTGCTCAATATCGGGGCATGTTCGGTGAACGCATTGCCAAAACTATTGGTGGTCAGCAAATTGTTAGCGCTGGACCTAACGCCATGGATGCACCGTTAACTTACATCAACCCGATTATGGTTGAATCTGTATCGGTTTACCGAGGAATTGCTCCGGTGCGCAGTGGTATTGATACCCTTGGCGGTGCTGTTGAAGTTAACCTTAAAAAAGCAGAAGTCGATACTGGCTCAACATTCAGTGGTGATTTAGCACTTAGCTACAACGACATTAACGATGCATCAACTGTTGCCGGTGACATTAATATTAGCAATGAAAATACCGGTGTTTTATTGTATTTAACGGACCAAAGTGGTGATGACTATGAGGACGGTGATGGCAACATTATCTCTTCAACAAAATACGATAAAAAGCAGTACGGTATAGATGTACGTCATCAAGGTAAAGATTGGCAAATTGGCGCTACCTGGCACCACGCAAAAACCAATGATTCTGGCACGCCGGCACTACCTATGGATATTGATTACATCGATTCTGACCGCTATAACCTTGATGGTGAATTACAACTTAGTGATTGGCAATTAAGTTGGCAACTTGGCTATCAAGATGCCACACATGGCATGGATAACTTTAGCCAACGCGACAACATGAATATGGCTATGTACCGCTACAATACTGCTGACGCACAATCATTAGACTATAAACTATTACTCAGTCAGGGAGATTGGCTGTTTGGCTTTGAAGGCTTTGACGCTGAACACAATTCTGTGATCACTAATCCTGAAAATATGATGTTTGAAATTAAAAACTTTAATAATGTTAAAGATGCACGCCATTCTATTTTCGCTGAATGGACACCAAGCAGCGAAAAGTTTTCTCATACGTTAGGACTTAGAATTAAAAGCAATAGCGCTGATGCGGATGAAATATCTCATTCAATGGCAATGATGAATCCAAATATTAAAGCCCTACAAGATGAATTTAACGATGCTGATCGCAGTGTATCAGATACCACATTTGACTTAGCACTAAGCAGTGAATATCAATGGACCAATACCACAACCGTTAATTATTCAGTCGCAGTTAAGCAGCGCGCTGCAAGTTACCAAGAGCGTTACTTGTGGGTACCAATGCAGGCAACAGGTGGCCTAGCTGATGGTAAAACATATGTTGGTAACATCAATTTAGATAATGAAACGGCATATCAAATTAATGCCGGTATTTCATACGACAATGGTGACTTCGCTATTGCACCACAAGTATTTTATCAAAAAGTTTCCGACTATATTCAGGGTACACCATCAACTGACATGCGAGTTAAAATGGTTGCAGGCATGATGGGAGATGACAGCCCATTAACGTTCACCAATATTGATGCAACGCTATACGGTGCGGATATGAATTGGCATTATCGTTTAAATGAACAATTTAAATTATCAGGTATTGTTAGCTATGTTCGTGGTGAGCGTGATGACATAAATGATGATCTTTACCGTATATCACCATTAAATACTCGTATTAACCTAAACTATCAATATAAAAATTGGCAAAGTAATTTAGCAATTCATGCATACAGTTCACAAAATAAAGTATCTGAGCTGAACAATGAAAAAGCTTCGGCTGGCTACGCTATTGTTGATTGGCAAATAGATTACTTTGTTAGCAGTGGATTGGTAGTTCGTTTAGGTGCCAACAATTTATTAGATAAACAATATAGTGATCACCTTGGCGGAGTTAATCGTGCTAATGGCAGTGACATTGCAGTTGGAGATAAAATTTCCGCTATGGGTCGAAATGTTTATCTAGCAATGGATTACCAGTTTTAACCGCTATTTTTGATGGCGCCACCCTGCCATCAACAATATTTTGGTGTTGATAGAGCCAGTATCATTTTGATACTGGTTTTTTTTGCAACTTTCTTTGTAAAGTACGTCGGTGCATACCAAGCTGTCTCGCAGTAGCTGACACATTGCCGCTATTACTGTTCAGTACTTGGTTAATATGCTCCCACTCAACACGCTCTGCTGACATAGTATCAACATCTAAGCTGACTGCGGGCTCTAGTATAGTTTCAGTATTTAAAGCGCTTAATAACATTTGCGTATTAACGGGTTTTGCTAAGTAATCATCAGCACCTAAACGCATCGCTTGAACAGCCGTCGTCACACTAGCAAACCCCGTTAGCAGGACTAACCTAACCATAGGTAATGCTGCACGAATTGGCTTTATTAAAGTAAGACCATTTTCCGATGCCAATTTCATATCTAATAAAATACAGTCTGGCTTTTGTTGCAAGCAGGCATGCAACGCTTGATCTGCTTGATGTACTTGCTGACAACTAAAATCATGCTTCGCCATCCGTCTAGCTAAAGTAGCAGCAAATGAAACGTCATCTTCTATAATTAGCAACTTTTTCACGGTTCACTTTACTCCTTACAGGCAAGTAACGGTAAATTAACTAGAGCAATACAGCCTTGCTCACTATGGTTTTTCAACTGTAATTTTCCACCTAGGCGATGAAAGGTAGAATTAGATAAAAATACTGCCATACCTAAGCCTGATTTGCTGTTGACCATTTGTTCCCCAAGCACAGCACGTTGCGCTTGATTCATACTCGCTTCAATGCCTAAGCCAAAATCTCTTAATTTCAAAATTAATGAATTTTCTATGACACATACCGTCAAGGTTATCTTACTTTGTTTGTTTTCTTGGTTTGCTCGAATAGCATTTTGCACCAAATTGAGCAGTGCAGGTAACAACATGGCATCAGACTCTATTGTCGCATCAATAGGCTCTGATTGAATAATATCAAGTTGCTGCTCTGGAAAATGAAAATGCATTTGATCAACTAATTGCTCAATTAGCTCATTAATAGACAAGCGCGCTTTTTTATTTTCACGAATTGATGTCGCTAAAGAACGAAAGTACCCCAACTGACTAGTGCACTGACTTAATGGCTGCGCCATTGCCATCACTGCCTCGTGTTCCGGATAGTCTTCCGCAAGCTCCTCGTAAAGCAATTGAATATTGGCCAATGGTGTTGCGACCTGGTGAGTTACTTGTGCCGATGCAACACCTAGTGCTAATAGCTGCTCACTCTTTAATTGATCTTCACGCTGTAAGGCAATAGCTCTTTCACGATTAGTTATCACCCGTGCCATAGCGCCAACTACAAAGGTTACCACTAAAACTGATAGTAGGAAGTTTGCCCACATACCAATAAAATGGTTGCTCATATCCATATGATGCATAGTATGTTCTGGCATTGTTAACAACAGCACACTGTAAGACGCTACCGCTGATAGTGAAATAAATAATAAATAACGTGCTGGTAAGCTAACCGCAGCAATAACAATTGGTAAAAGTAGCAGTGACACAAAGGCATTAGTTGCGCCACCACTTAATGATAGTAAAACCGTTAAAAATATTACATCTGCAACCAGTTGAAAAACTATCGCTAAATTACCAGCACTGCGTTTACGAAAAACTAATATACTCACCGCATGAAAAACACTTTCTACAATTATTACAACGACTAACGGCATCAGCGCTATTTGCAGCGACATAACAAAATAGACAATTAGTACAGTAAATAACTGAATAGCAATCGCGATAGTTCTTAATAAAAACAATCGTTCAATAATGGTCATCGTTTGGTAGTTAACTGATGGCATAGTGACTCGTAAAAATTTTTAGGTGAAAGAGGGCGGTTCTAAGAGTTAATTTCTATACCTAAATTTGACAAACCTTCTTCTAATACTAACGCTTTAGCTTGTTTGCAAGAGGCTTTGTTTTCACTGGCATTTTTAAGGAAATCAAACAACTCATTTTGTGTTGCTTTTTCCCATTCCATTAAAGGGTGTTCATCGATTTGTTGCGGAGAAATGATCAGCTCCTCTTCATCTGGCGTTTGTTCGTCCATTGCTTGTGCCAAACTCAATTCAACATAATAACTAACACTATTTTCTGACAACTTGCCGATGTTTTCAAAAGCACTATTTTGCTTATCTTGCATCGATTGAAACAAAGACATTAATGCCATTGCGCTGTCTAAGGCAGGAAATACACCAAAAAAGTCAAATGATTCAGGATCGGGTACTTGCTCTTCTAGCTTGGCAATTTGTGCATCGTAATTAATTTTACAGCGGCTATCTTTATCTAGCCATTGCCAAATAAGATCTAACTGGTTTCTCAGCACCTTATAATCGCCAAACTCTGCATGCTGCGCAAACATTTGGTAATTAGGTAACATGCGTTCCAATAATGCCGCACAAAATGCCACTTGTTGCCATTGGCTTAAATTTTTCAAAGGTAGATGAATCGCCACGTCGAGTCTCGTTATCTGTCGAAAGAGTAGTTCGCTATTATAACCTTATTTAGTCATTTTCGTTAACTGCTTCTGCGCATATTCAAACCGTAAGCGATATTCTGTTAACTTATCTTCCAATTCATTCACTTGTTGCTCAAGTTTATGATTTAAATCAGTATTTTCATCACGTAAATATTTTATAGTTTCACGGGCTTTATTGTATTCAAGTTCTTGCTTACCTTTACTTTCCTGCACCATATGACGATTTTTAATTGCTGTAGATTTTTCTGTTTCCAGCTGTTGTGTTAACTTTGTTAAATGGTGTTCCATATCCGCTAACTTATTAACAATACTATGATGTTCATCGCTTAATTTTTGATGTTCAGATTTGCTATGCGTTAGCTCATTCGCTTGGTTTTCGAGCGTCACTTTCTGCTGGTTAATTTTTTCTTCCAATCGCTTTTCTTGACGATCAGTCTGTTGTTGTAATTTCGTTAGTGCGGTATTTTTATCTTCAATACTCTGATTAAATTCTGCGGTCACTTGCTGATGATTTATCTGTAACTTTTTAAGATCTTGTTGGTGCTGTTCGCTGCTTTGCTTGGCTTGAGTCGTTAATCCTTTATTGTCAGCAACTTGCTGTGCAAGCTCTTGCTCTATAACTAATAGTTCTTGCTTTAAGTCTTGCTCATTTTCGCTGTTTTTAGCGATTTCCTGCTCAAATTTTTCCACCACTTCTTGGTGCTCTATTTGTACTTTTTTTACGTCTTTTTGATACTGTTCTTCACTTTGCTGAACCTGCGTTATTAAAGTTTTGTTTTCCGCTAACTGTTTAGCATTATCTTTTTCACACGCGGCAATATCACTTTCAAGCTTAGTAATTTCTTTTTGTGCTATTTTCAGCTGCTTTTGATCTACTTCATTTTGTGTATCGAAGGCAGAATTTTCAGTTGTTAATTGTGTGATTTGCGTTTGTAATTCTTGGTTTGTAACCGATAAATTCTGACAATTGTCAGTTAACTTTTCTATTTTTTGTGTTTGATTTTCATTGGCTTTTTTTTGCGCATTTATATCATTAACTAATTCGGTATTTTTACTTTGCAATTCTGCTACTTTTTCATTTTCTTGCTTCAGTTGGCTTTCAAGCTGCTGGCTCTGCTTAATCAAATGCTCGGTTTGCTTTTGCTCACTACTTAGTTGTTCATCGCTGTTTATCTGGCTTTGTTCTTGTTGCGCCTTTAATAATTCCAGTTCGCTTGCGACTTGCTCATGCTTTAGTTGTAGATCAGAGATTTGCTGGTTTTGTACGGTAATTGTTGCAGCTTTTGCTTTGTCAGTTTTAACTAGGTTGGTATGCTCAGTTTGTGCCGTAGATAGCTCTTTAGATAGCATCGAATTGTTTATTTGAAGTTTATCTAAATTGCCTTGGTGGTCGTTGTTATCAGTTGTAAGCTTTGCAACTTGCTCACTTAGTAGCGAATTTTCCTGAAGTTTCTCTTTAAGTACTTGTTCAGTATCCGTGAGCTTAGCACTATTAAGCTTGGCATGATTCTCAAGCTCTTGATGCTGCGCTTCAAGCTGTTTTTGTAATTTATTATTGTGCTCAATATGCTCTTTAATTAAGACATCATGAGCAACTTTACTATCATCAGCAGTTTTTTTTAATTGTTGATTTTCTGCTTTTAATTGTTGAACGCTGGGGTGTTTTTCAACTAATTCAGGGCTTAACTTTAGGTTTTCACTATAACTAGTAATTAACTCTGTAATTTTATCTTCTATTTGTAGATAAATATCACCTGCGATACTTTGAATATTATCTTCTAATTCACTTGGCAGTTTTTTCTGTTCACTCATATGGTAAAAATCCCTAACCCTAGATCAAAATAAACATAACACCCAAAATTATCCTAGCAGACGTTTAATTTTTATTCATGCTTAATTACTATGCCACAAAATTAGCTTGCTAACGTTTTTTAATTCTATAAGCACAACGACGATCACCGGTAAGTAAATACTCACTTCTTTCGACGCTATAATTTTCACCTAAACACTGTTGGAAAATGGTCAATTCAGAGCGACAAAAATTTTGACATTCTCGTGCCGCTGCACATATCGGGCAATGACTTTCAATTAACAAGTATTCGCTACTATCAACTTTTTCTACACTTGCCATGTAGCCCTCTTGAGAGCGCATCAACGCTAAGGTTTCAACCTTACTGACTAAGCTATTACATAAGGTTAACGCAGCCTGATACTTTTCAAGCATTTGTTTTTCACGCTGCAAAATAACTTGCTCTAAACCTTGCTCACCAAAAATTTCACTGACAGATTCTATTAGATGCAAAGTAAGATCGGCATGCCGATCTGGGAAGCGTTTATGCCCGAGTTCAGTAAGTTGCCACATTTGCTTTGGCCGGCCAACATCCGCTTTTTGCAAAAAATGATTTACTAGTGTTTTCTCTTCTAAGCGCAGTAAGTGTTGGCGCGCCCCCATACTGGTCATCGCCAATTCTTTTGCCAATTCACCAGAAGTCATCGCACCTTGGTTTTTTAACTTAGCTAAAATGGTATCAACATTTTTCATTTGTGCCATATTTGCATCACCTAATCGATTGTTTTTTAGTTCTGTAAGGCGTTTAAGGTAATAAACATAATAATTTTAAACACTAAGTTCAATGTATTGCATAGAAATAGTATTAAAAGTAACTGTCACGCAACTATAGTTTTTGAGGTTAGAAACAAAAAAAGAGCCTTAAGGCTCTTTTTTCAAAGTTTAGTAGGGTTAACTACTATGCTTTAGCTTCTTCAGCTGTTACTGCTGTAAAACGAATAGCATTTATTTTTGCTGCAGATTCACTTTGGTTACGTAATTGTGCTAAACGATTAACTTGGCCAGTAGCACCTAACATTGCATGAATCGGAATAAATAAGCCACGCTTATGGAAATCTAGCACTTTATCATCGCTTAATGTTTGAAGTTTCTTCTCGTCGATACCATATAAGCCAACAAGTTTCTTAGTTTCACCGGCTGCAAAGTTTACGTTCAGCTCTAATTCCATCAATAATTCATTATCAAGTAATTCTTTAATGAACTTCTCGTTCATAACTTCATTATCGTACAAACGACCTAGCGAGTCTTGAACACCTTTAAAAAATTCGCTGTCATTGCCTTCGGCATCAAACAATTCGTGTTCTTTGTCTTCACCAACAAATTTATTGTCTAAATCCACACATGCAGTTAGTGTTTTTTCTTTTTCAGGATCTAATCCTAATGAGAAAGGTGCCATAGCAATACTTTGCGGGATGTAAACTGCATTCCATAAATCTTTAGTATGAAAAAGGTTTTCACCAGCTTCTAAGCCAAGCATCACAACACTACGGTAGCGCTCAGAACCTTGATCTTTTACTAATACAATTGGGTAGCTAGTTGCAGCTTGTGAAAATTCAGGCGCAGTTATAGGCGCAATATGCTGGTTTGCAACATGTGATAAATCACGTTGTGCTGAAATTTTAACGTTTTGATGAGTTTCTTTTTTAATTGGAGTAATGTTAGCCATGAATAAATTCTCTTTTATACTGCGTCTTTAGTCGTTGTCGTTTTTGACACTTTTCTGTTGTTGATAATAGTTATGGAGACACCTAATAACGCTTTCAATGGTATAATTGAAATAATCTCAATATTATTTACTACAATGTTGGTATTTTGTTAAATGAATACTTACAAGCTCAAATATAACAACAAGTTAAATATGAAAATTTTAAACTACTTATCTGTTCTTTTACTTATCTTCAGTCCGTTAAGCTGGGGAAAGCCCAAAATAACTGTAACATTTAACAAACTTGCTACTGGCTTTACTCAGGTAAAGATTAGAAATGATACATTTGAATCATTAGCTTGTTATGTTGCTATTGATGGCTTTAAAGAAAAATTTCAATTGCGCGCCAAATCAAGCTCTCCTTGGATAACGGCAACCGACAAACGTTACAATTACCAAAATTTCAGTACCTGGTGTGATTATTTAGAAACTCACCCTAGCTATAGAAGTTATCGTGCTTATTAGCTAGTCCGAGCAATCGAGCATATCCATCAACCCCATGTTTCGCTACAACAATAATCTTTTTCATTGAACCAAACTACAAATAGTAGCGCAAATGATAACAATTATCAGTTGCGTTACTTTTTTTAACAAATTATAATGCCGAAATAACAAAATCATCTCTCTCAGATACATTTAGGCTTTATAAAACATGAAACTGAACTTCAACACCATCATGGCGGCAGCAATATCTGCAGCCACTTTTACTGCATCTGCAGGCGAAAACCTATGGGTTTACGCTAAAGGTACTGATACCAGGCCTGCTGGCAGTTACGAATTCAAAATTGCTGACACCATTCGTTTAGATAAAAACGCGGGTGATCATTACACTTTTCATGATATTCGCCCAGAAGTTGAATACGGTGTAACGGATAGTTTAACGGTTGCTGTTGAAGCGATTATTTTTAACCACGACTACGATGTAGGTTCAGAAGAAGATGGTGCACCATGTCCAATGTGTGAAGCAGGCGACGGCACAGGTAAGTTTAGCGATACCCAATTTGCCGGTTATGAACTAGCAATGAAATACAATGTATTAAGCCCATATAAAGATGCTTTTGGCTTCTCATACGGTTTAGCATATGAGCGTCGTGACAAATATCGTTTAGATGGTGCTGATATCGATCAAGACTCATTTGTTGGTACCTTATTTTTCCAAAAAGACTTTTTAGATGACACTGTGGTAACAGTGCTAAATATTAAAACTGAATTTGAACGCAGAAAGTCAGGCACTGTTGTAGAAGATGAATTTGCTGTAGATATTGCAGCCGCTATTTCTTACCGTTTCGCACCACAATGGTTTGTTGGTTTAGAGTTCAGACATCAGTCAGATTACTTAAACCCACAAGACAAGGCAGAAAAAGGCAATACTGAAGACGGATTCGATGCCGATGGCTACACTGTTGGTTTAAAGAAAACCAACTTTGATTTAAGTGACTTCCGCATTGGTAGCCAGCATCAGCGTGGGAACTATTTCGGGCCAACATTACATTTTGCTGAGCAGAAGTGGTGGGTAACTGCTGGTGTACTATGGCAAATCAGTGGTGGCGGTTCAGAGCATGCTGATGTTCGTAACGGCCGTAACTGGGATGAGCATGAGAAAATGCATATTGGTTTATCATACGGTTACGAATTCTAATAATATTAAGCAGTTAGCTTAATTCGATAAGGCTTACAGATTCCAATAAATGGACTGTAAGCCTTTTGCATTTATATTAACCATAAGTAATTTATTATCATGAGTATGTTACGTAGACGATTTTTAAAGGGTTTAGTAGCTACAGCAGTAAGTTTTGCCCTGCCAATTCAAGTGTCTTTTGCGAAAAGCTATTTAACTATCGAGCAAGCACAAAAAATATTATGGCCGGAGCAAAAGCTCACGCCAGCCCCTGTTGACTTAACCGAGCAGCAAGCCGATTTAATTGAAGACTTATCAGACATTCGTGTCCGTAATCATCATATTAACAGCTGGCGATCGGAAGACGGTGGCTGGTTTATAGTTGACCAAGTTATTGGTAAACATGAAAATATCGATTTAGCAGTTGCTATCAGCGCTGACGGGAAAGTTATGGGTATTGAAGTATTAACGTACCGTGAAACTTATGGCGATCAAATTATGCACCCTAAATGGCGCGCGCAATTTCATGGTAAAGACAGTAGTGAATTTCTCAAACTTGATAAGCAAATAAAAAACATTTCTGGTGCAACATTATCATGCCGCCATGTCACTGATGGCATCAATAGACTAAATCACACTTGGTCGAGCGTGCTCAGTAAAATAGCACTGTAAAGTTAAGTACTACTGTGACAATGCATCAAATTAAACGTTGCCAACCGCTATTAGGCACTTTTATTGAAATAAGCTTACAGGCAAGGCTACCTGAAAAAGCTTTAATTGCTAGTGCAAATATTGCTTTTAAAGAAATAGAGCGAGTGCAACAAGCGTTAAATTTTCATCGAAAAGATAGTGAATTGTCACAGCTCAACATGGCGCTAATTTCAGCGCCAAATACAACTAAAGTACTTTCGGATGATCTTGCCACTGTATTAGCATTTGCCCATGAAATTCACCTCGCATCAGCTGGTGTTTATGATATTTCAATTGCATCAAAGTTAATGATAGACAAGCACTTACCTAATCACCTTGATATCCCGCATTCTAGTTCAGCAGCCTTTGGTAGTTTTTCTGATGTTAGTCTCCAAGGAAACAGCATTTGTAGTACCAAACCGGTAGTTTTTGATTTAGGTGGTATTGCAAAAGGTTATGCCGTTGACCAAGCGATTGCAAAGTTACCTGAAAATATTTCTGGTTACGTTAATGCTGGAGGTGATATGCGGGTTATTGACTGGAAAAATCAACAAGTGTCAATTAAGTACGCTCGTCGCCCAAGTGCATTAAAAGCATTAACATTACGCAATACTGCATTAGCAAGTAGTGGCAGTTATTACCAAGCACAAGGCTCACAATACTTTCACCCTAAAACTCAGCGCTACAACACCATTAAAGGTTGTATTTCAGTATTTGCTGACAACACAATGCAAGCTGATGCCTTAACTAAAGTTGTCGCACTTATGAAGTATAAAGATGCAAAACCAATACTAAAACGTTACGGTGCAAGCGCAATAATCACCAATAGATTCGGCTTTAGCCGCCAAATAAACTAGAGTAAAATTAATGTCCAATGTCAGCCGGAAAATAGCCAAAAAATATCGTTATTTATTTTACGGTTTTTTAAGCCTAAGTGTGTTTAGCGGTACAGGGTTCTGGCTATTACGAAACTTTGCCATGGTTGAGGGCGACTTTGGTCCAGAATCACACTTTTTACAATACCCATTTCTACAGTTACATGGCTTAGCAGCATTTTTAATGTTAATGGCTTTAGGCAGTATTTTCACCTCACACGTTTCAAAAACTTGGACATTGGGCAAAGCAAAAAAATCGGGCATAACGCTATTAAGTTTTATCGTTTTTTCCCTATTATCTGCATATAGCTTATATTACTTAGTTGCTGAAGACTGGCATACTTTACTTGGCAATTCCCACGCTGTCGTTGGTTTAATACTACCAAGCCTATTATTTTTCCATATCAAGATGGCGAGAAAAGGCCGAAAGCACAAGCAAAAATATAACCACAAAAAACTAAAACATCGAGCACAGTAGCCATTATGAAACGTCGTGAATTTTTAAAAACGGCCTGTTTAGCAAGTGCATGTTTATTATCTGCCTGTAAAAGTACAATACAGCACGTGCAATCAACACGTCAGGGTAATACATTAGTTGTTGAGAAAACACTATTTAACACGAAAACAACCGTTACCATTGCACATAAAGATTACTCCATTGGCATTGTGAAACTTGATAATAATAACTTCGCCGCTTCACAATTAATTTGCAGCCACCGAGGATGCGCTGTCACACCTAATGAAAATGGTTTTATTTGTCCCTGCCATGGCGCTCGTTTTGATAAGCGAGGACAAGTAACGAAAGGCCCTGCTGAAGAAAACTTAGTAAGTTATATTACGAGTACCGACCAGCAATTTGTTTATATTCAGTTATCAGAATAAGTTTCATACTGTGCTCAACTATTTATTTAAATCACTTCAAATTGGCAGTTTTTTACTGTTGTTATTGGCGCTAGCAGCCTCTGCACAGCAACCTGAAAACTCCTTAACGGCTGTGACAAAACCAGAATTTAATACATCTGATTTGCAACCCACAGAGAGAATGCTGGTTTCATATTCAAAAACAATAAAGTCACTTAATGATGTTCGAACCAGCGATAATATCTTGATTTATCCAGAGCAAATTATTAATGCACAACATACTGTTGCCGATCTTATATCGCAAAGTGATGGCGTGAATCTCAATGGCCAAGGTGGCCTGTTTCAAAGTTACAATATTAGAGGTTTTAGCCGAGCGCGCATAAAAACTGAAGTTGATGGTATTCCCATTATCACTGACAGAAGGGCAGGCAATTCAATTTCTTTTATCCCTGCTGAGTTAATTTCTGAGGTTTATATTCAAAAAGGACCACAATCAACACTATATGGTTCAGATGCTATGGGTGGAGTGGTCAGCATTTCGACTCAAACTCATCAAAACTCTACGATCAGTTTTTCCGCGCAGCAACAAAATAATGCACGGCATATATCAGGTAATTTTGTTGGCGAGCAGATAAACGCTAGTTTAGTGCAGCGCCAAGCTGATAACGCTAACTCAGCAAGTGGCAGTAATGCAACACCACTAAATACTTCATATCAGCAAAAGGCAGCAACACTTTCAGGTACAACAAACTGGCGCAATATAGATATTTTCGCCTCGGCAATTTTAAGTCAAGGGAGCGACATAGGTAAGAGCGCAATTACTTTTCCAAATAAACGTATTAGCAATTACCCACAGGACGACCATTTATTATCGCAAATAGAATTTTCAGTTGCACAAGCTTGGAAGCTAAAACTCTATCAACATAACCAGCAATGGCAAACTGATATTGCTCGCTTAGATGACAAACAAAATATTACTCGTAAAAATCTAACAAGTTATCAGTCTGATACCTTTGGTGCTTATGCTTCATGGCTTGTCGACAATACAGTAATTGGCGCTGAATGGCTTGGCCGTCATAATATTGAAATTAGTGAGCAAGAATACACTGCGAACAATGAGCTAGTTTGGCAAAAAGATATGATTAATGCCGACGAAGATACTTTTGCTATTTACACCTTGCATGATTGGTATTTTAATAACCTAACTATATCGACAGGTGCAAGATACGACACCATCACCCTCAAGCAATACCAGCAAGAAAAAAGCGACAACTTCCTTTCCTTGTCCACTCACTTTAGTTATCTATTTTCCCCAAAAACAAACTTGAGTTTGCAAGTTGCGAATGCCTTTCGTTTTCCAACCGTCAGTGAACTATTTTTTTCTGGTGAAACACCACGAGGCAATACACAAGGTAATAGCGAGTTAAAAGCTGAAACGAGCCTTGGCTGGCAGTTATCAATCGCTCATAACATCAATAAAAATATAGCAATAACCTTCAATAGTTATCACTATACTATTGACGATTTTATTGAACGATATACGCAAGATAGTGTACGTTATTATAGAAATAACCAAAAAGTTAAAATACAAGGTTTTGAACTAACAAATAGTTGGCAAATCAATCCTCATTGGCAGTCAAGCATTGGCTTTCAATGGCAACAAGGTCGCGATGAAAATAATAATGTCATTGATGACGGCATTCCAAAAGCATTAAAATGGTCACTCAACTGGCAGAATGACAGTTTTAATATTCGCCAGCAATTAAGTTACCAATTTTCACAACAAGATGTCGGTCCGTCGGAGCTTGCTCAAAAAAGCGAGTTAGTTTGGCATACTCAAATTGATTACCAAGTTAACAAGCACCTAACATTGGGCATATCGGTCATCAATTTAACCAATAACCTCTATAAAACATCACGAGATGAAGATGCAGCTTATCAACCGGAAAGAAGTATTAATATTAGCGGTACTTGGCAGTTTTAATTACAATATTACTTGCCGTAAACCACGCTAAGTTAACTTACGAGTAACAGATGAATTTTAATCGAATCAACCGCAGCACCCATAAATGGGCCAGTATTATTATTGCGCTACCATTTTTAGTGATATTGGTGACTGGCGTACTATTGTTACTAAAAAAAGAAGTGTCGTATATTCAACCTGCCAGTGCTAAGGGCAGTGTTAAAAATCAACCAAGTATCAGCTTTGAACAAGTATTAATCATTGCCAAATCTGTTCCTGAAGCAGGTATTGACTCTTGGCAAGCAATTGACAGATTAGACGTTCGCCCTGGCAAGGGCATTATAAAGGTAAGAGCAAAATCTGAATGGGAAATTCAAATTGATGCCACTACCGGAGAGGTGCTTAAAACCGCTTATCGCCGCTCAGATTTTATAGAACAATTACATGACTTTACTTACTGGAAAGACAACGCAAATTTATGGTTTACACTGCCACTATCTATTGCACTACTTCTTATTTCAATAACCGGCATTATTTTATTTTTTCTACCTTACTATAAACGCTATGAAAACCGTCAGCGTATTAAAAGCTATAGCTAAACTAATCTTGCCAGCGCTTAAATATTAATGAGGTATTAATACCGCCAAAAGCAAAGTTATTGCTCATCACATAGTCTGTTTCGATATGTCGACCTCGCTCAACAATATAGTCTAGATCGCCACATTGCTCATCAACATTATCTAAATTTAATGTCGGAGCAAACCAGTTATCTTTCATCATATTGATACAAGCCCATGCTTCAATGCTACCACATGCACCAAGAGTATGACCTAGATAACTTTTTAATGAGCTCAGTGGCACCTTTCCAAAAACATTAGCTGTCGCATTCGATTCAGCAATATCACCTTTATCAGTCGCGGTGCCGTGCGCATTCACATAACCGATTGAGTCTGCAGCTATGCAAGCATCTTCAAGTGACAATTCTATTGCTATTCTCATGGTTTCAGCAGTAGGCTGGGTTACATGCTTACCATCAGAGTTTGAACCAAAACCAACAATCTCAGCAAGTATGTTAGCGCCTCGCGCTTTTGCATGCTCGAGTTCTTCTAAAATCAAAGTACAAGCCCCTTCACCAATCACCAAACCATCACGCTCTTTATCAAATGGTTTTGGCGTTAATTTAGGTTGCTCATTTTTAGTACTAGTTGCATATAAAGTGTCAAATACTGCTGCCTCTGTAACGCAAAGTTCTTCTGCACCGCCAGCGATCATCGCCTTCTGTTTACCAAACTTAATAGCTTCATAGGCATAGCCAATTCCTTGCGAACCCGATGTGCAAGCAGAGCTAGTCGTAATTACCCGACCTTTAGCGCCAAAAAAAACGCCAATATTAACAGGGGCAGTATGTGACATCATTTGTATATAGCTGGTCGCTGTGACGCCTTCCATTGTATCGTTTTCCATCATATTACCAAAAGCAACTAAGGGTGATGTGGAACCAATAGATGAGCCGTATGATACACCTGTGCTACCATCAGTAAGAGCTGCATCTGTTAACAAGTTTGCTTGTTCAAGCGCTAGTTCTGTTGCACGGGTTGCCATCAATGAAACACGCCCCATTGAACGGATCATTTTTCGCTTATAGTGAGCTGGTTTTTCAAAATGCTTTACAGGTGCGCCCAAACAGGTATTCAGGCCATCTAATTTCTGCCATTGTGGCATGACCTCTACCGCATTTTCACCTTGTTCCAACGCGGCTCTGAACGTTGGCCAATCGTCTCCCAATGCTGTTATAGCAGACATTCCAGTAACTACAACTCGTTTCATTAGACTATCCCACCATTTACTGAAATCACTTGCCTTGTAATATAAGCTGCTCCATCTGAAACTAGAAATGATACCGTTGCAGCAACTTCTTCTGGCTTACCTACTCGCCTTAATGGGATCATTTTTTTCACTTCGTCTAGAGGCAAGTCTTGCGTCATGTCGGTATCAATCAAACCAGGAGCGACACAATTCACGGTAATTTTTCGTTTTGCTAACTCAAGTGATAATGCTTTCGTTGCTGCTATAACGCCACCTTTAGCTGCACTGTAATTCACTTGACCTCTATTGCCAGCTATACCTGACACCGATGCCATAGTGACAATACGACCACCGTTTTTTGCCCTCACCATTGGCATAACCACTGGATGTATAACATTATAAAAGCCATCTAATGCAGTATTAACAACACTACTCCAATCTTCACTTTCCATGGCAGGAAACGCCATATCTTTAGTTATACCTGCATTACAAACAACACCATAATATACGCCATTTTCAGCCATATCATTTTCAATGGCTTGTTTTGCCGCTTTTTGATCGCAAACATCAAACTGTAGCAAACTTGCATTACGGCCAAGTGCGATAATTTGTTCTTGTGTATCCTTTGCAGCATCTATGCCGCTACGACAATGTACTGCGATATCAAAACCATCTTGTGCAAGCTTGATTGCAATTGCTTTGCCTAACCCTCGGCTCGAGCCTGTAACTAAAATTCTTTTAATATCTTTTGTCATGGTCATTTTTCACTTTTATAATTTATCTTGTACTTAAGTATTTTATGCGTAGCTTTCTTGAATAAATGCATCTGGATCTTTCGGTTGAAATACATTGATATTTGCTTGTGCCAGTACTTCACTTTTAATACTTAATATTTCACACTCAAAAACTCTTAAGCCTGAGTCTTCACGGTATAGCTCTTTAATGGTGATAGTTAAGGCTTCATTGACCTTAAAATATGGTTGAAATGTCTTATATTTCCTTGAACCTAATAAAAAGCCTATTTGCACATCGTCTTGTTTATCTAGTGCATGCGCACCAGCAAATGCGGCAATAGCCTGTGCCATATATTCACTACCAATATAACTTGGGACGCCGTGCTTGAACTCATCATAAAATGGACTTGCAGGATTAATTTCAACCTTACAACGACAAGTATCCTCATCGTAATACTCCAGCGAATCAATTAGTATCATTGGCACTTGATGAGGTAAAACCTGCGTTATAGCGTAGTTATTCATAAATCTTCCCAATCACGGCACTAAAATTATTCCCCCCAAAAGCAAAAGAATTACTTAGGCAATATTGCAACTTAGCTAGCTTTTCACCTTGGCTCAATTTTATTGAAGGCATTTTTTCATCAATATCACTACCGCGACAGTTTGCAGGCAACCGCCTGTCAATATTATCATCACTCAACAATAACCAGCAAAGCCCTAACTCTAGTGCACCCGCAGCGCCAAGCGTATGGCCAGTCAAATGCTTAGTTGAACTACAATAAACTTGTTTTCCGCAGACCGACGCCATTGCTAACGCTTCCATTTCATCGTTTTTAATCGTGCCAGTACCATGTAAATTTACATAATCTATTTGGTTAGCATTAATTTTTGCATCTTCAATAGCATGTGCCATCGCTTTAGCTGCGCCAGCACCATCAGGTGAAGGTGCAGAGATATGATAAGCATCAGAGGTTTCACCTGCACCCAGTAATTGAATACCATCACTATCTTTAGTCATAACAAACAGGGCGGCGGCTTCGCCAATATTAATCCCATCTCTATATTCTTGAAACGGCTGACAAACATTTTTACTTATCGATTCTAGAGATTTAAAACCATTAGTTGTCAGCTGTGTTAAGCTATCAACTCCACCCGCAATAACCACATCAGCCAAGTCATTTTCCAGTAAAGTTTTTGCACTTACCAAAGCCTTACCACTGGAAGAACAAGCTGTTGAAATGCCATATACTGGTCCCTTGGCGTTAGCTAGTTTAGCAATATAAGTTGCTGGTGCTGACATTTCTTGCACTTCATATTGAAAGTCTTTTGGAAACTGCCCTTGTCTAGTTAATTGCTCTCTTGCTAACTCGCCTTCATAAATACTTGCAGTACTGGTACCAATAACCACAGCAATACGATGCTGGCCATATTTTATCGATAGAGGCTCTAAAGTCTCTGCAATTTGCTGATAAGCAATGTAAGCCAATTTATTGTTGTTAGTCGAAATTTGCTCAATAGCTTCGTTATTTTTAGGTAGCTGAACTCGACCGACATATTGGGGCTCTTCTATGGGTAATTCACTATCGAGTGACAAAAATTGCTTTTCGTCAGAAAACAAAGCCGTTAGGACTTCTTGCTTATCATGACCAAGCGCACAAATAACGCCAAATTCTTTTAAGCAAATACTCACTCACTTTCCTTATTTAAATTGACTAGCCGAATACTATAATCTCGCATAACATTTTCTAATTGATAACTGCCTTTAAGTTTATCAATCTTAATAATAATTTGATCTTTGTCCCAAATTGTTCTCTGCCAAATAGCCCCTTTATCATTTGCATCGTCTACTTGAACGGCGCGAACATTGCTTCCTAATAATGAACTTTGAATGATATTTATTGGCCAATGACAGAGTTGCATATCAGCAATAATAAAGCGAATATCAACAAACGGTAATGATACATATTGATTGATTTCCGTCGTTTTATTACTAAACCATGTAAAATCAAATAAAGGAACGCCTGATGGTGAAACTGCTGCCATAGCAATTTCATTACTACGATATTCAACTTGGGCAATAAAACGATGGATCTCACCTTTAGTGGTAATTTCAACTAGGTGGCTATCTATAGCACCAACTTTTTCTGTTGGCGGTACCGTTAATACTAACCCCATGCTTTTAGTTAAATATAATGCTTTGTCATCAGGCAAGGCACTACAACCAGCAATGAAATAGGCCAGTAATAACAGCAATAGCTTTTGCGTAAGATACTTCAATTTACTACCCTGCTTGGCACACTTCTGCCAAAACATTCAATCGCCTGACACTTTTGGCAACATAAGGGTTTTGTTCATCCCATGCATACCCGGCCAATATCGAACTTATCATTCGACGCACAGAATCATCATGGCGGTCATGATAAACAACATTTTGAAAACTTTCGTTATACCAACCTTCGACAAAGCAACGGAAAGTATCTACACCAAATTTCAAAGGCTGTGCATATTCAACTTCCCAATTAACAGTATCGCCCTGTAATTGTTTTTTCACTAAAGGTGCGGCTAAAGAAGCAGATTTCATTGCGATAGTGACACCTGAAGAAAATACCGGATCTAAAAACTCGCCTGCATTACCTAATAAGGCAAAATTTTTCCCGCATAATGTCGTAACATCAGCAGAATATCCTTTAATAACTCGTGCCTCTTGCAATGGTGTTGCATTTTGTAAAAGTCGCTGCAGGTTTTCATCCTGTGAGATGAACTCTTGCAATGTATCAATAGCAGATAATGATTCATCAAATCGCTCTGGTAAGCCAACAACACCAATACTTGCCGTTCCATCAGAGAATGGGATTAACCAATACCAAACATCACTATAATTTGGATTCACCGTAATAAGTATTTTATCACGGTCAAATTCGGCACAATCAATGCCATCTTTAAAGTGACTAAAGTAACTATGCCTAATCGGAAAGTCTGATGGCAACTCTAAATTAAGCAACCGAGGTAAAACCCGTCCAAAACCACTGGCATCTAATAAAAATTTCGCTTGCACTTGATACGGATTATCGCTTTCATCGTGAACGTCGAGACATACTTCAGGTTCCAATGAAACAACGGCATTTACTTGGTGACCATAACGTATACTTACACCTTTCTTTTCAGTTTCATCTGCCAACAATTTATCAAAAAGTCCTCGTTTTACTTGATAAGTTGTACCGCGCCCGACACTAAACTTTTCAGTGAAATCAAATGATGAATTTTTACCGTTTTTATGAAATGCTGCGCCATTTTTAAACTGAAAACCAAACTCTTTAGCGTATTTATCTAACGCCTGTTCCAGCCCCGCTTCTTTTAAAAACTCCATACATTGAGGTAACAAACTCTCACCAATAGAGAAACGAGGAAAATATTGTTTTTCCAAAACCAGCACTGATATTCCAGCAGTAGCAAGCAAAGAAGCGGCAACAGTACCTGAAGGTCCAGCTCCAATAATAACCACATCATATTGCTCAATGATCTGTTGTGTTGGTGACGTAGTTTCCATTAATTTTCCCTAAAGTTATAACTTACCAAATTGCAGAGTTAATCAGTCAACTTGCTCTTGTGTCTGACTACAGACATAGGCGCTAAAATAAAAATACTGGCTATTCCAATCATCACTGTAAGACCAAAGCTGCTTACAGCGGGTGTGGCACTAAATACCAGAATGCCAAAAACAGCAGCAGATGATAAAGCAGACAAACTTATAGCAAGAAACGTTTTGGCCTGTAGGCCACGTTCTTGATAAAAAATGACATAATCGATTGCTAATGCAAGAATCAATAAAACAGCAAGTAGGTTAAAGATATTCAGGTGTTGGGCAATTACTTGAGTAATAATCAACGATAATAGGGCACTCCCTATTGTTGCTATTGCCGATAAAAATCCAGCTGTTATTCCATATTTAATAATCAAGATGACTATTACAACAATAAATGCGCTGGCAAGTAAGATTAAAATACCTTGCCGATACTCTGAAAGCGCTGTACTAACCTCTTTTGCTGGATCATAAACTGAAGCACTAACATTATTTTCAAGCCATACTAAATTTTCAGCTGATAATCTTTCTTCTGTTAACTCGAGCCAGGCTGCATACTCATTTTTAGTCAATAAACCACTACCTGTTTTGTATTCAGCGATATAAAACTGACCAATAAAAGCTAATGGACCTTGGGCAAAAACGCTATATTCTAATGGCTGAAATTTTTCGATCGGATCTGTTAGCCCTGTAATGGCCAGAGCCCCATTAAAATATCCTAATTTATCTGCACCTTTTAACAACTCATAATGCTGTTGTTGCTGTTTAATTGAAGGTAATAGTTCATGTAAACCTTTTACATGAATTTCTGGTTGAGTTTTATGCAGTTGACCTACTATCTTTTCCTGCGTCTCCAACAATGCTTGCACCGATTCAGCTTTTACAATAACCCGTTCTGAGTCTCTGTATGATAGTATTTCTGCCGTTTTAACTTCTTGTGCAAGTAACCAATTTGGGCTCGAATTCAAAAGTCTAACATCATCATTAAATTGCAGTGGCGTAACGAAAAAAAACAACGTCACTATACATAGTAAAGCAATTGAGATTGCATAATTATAGTTTCGCACTTTGCTAAAAAGCACCACACCATATTGGCTAAAGTTCATGGCAATAGTTGATTTTTTGACATAAACGGCGCGATCTAAATATGGAAGTAGCATCAACACAGTAATTAACGCTCCAAACAAACCAAAAATCATAAAAACCGCCACTTGGCTCAATAGTGACAATGGCGAATAAATTAATACAATATATCCCATTGCGGTCGTTAGAAAACCCAATATTAGGGGCTTAGCGATAGAAGGCTTTTGATTACCATCTACACTAATATCCTGATTATCAGCATAAACAAAAGCATGAAAGCAATAATCTACGACGACTCCAATTAACGTTACAGCAAAAATTAATGTTAATAAGTGCAAACTATTAAAAAACCATAAAATAGCGATAAAGCCATAAAAACTGGCAACTGATAATACAACTAACGCTGCTGTTATCGGGAGTAACGAACGAAAAACTAAAATGATCAAAAAAATAACAGCAACAATAGAAAGAACACCAAAACTAGAAATTTCATTTTTTGCTTGAGCAGTTGATTCAGCAGTATGAAAAAGAATACCTGAATAATTGATATCAACTTCGAAATCAGTATTAATGTGACTAAAAGCCTCTGTTAATTTGGCCACCATTGCCTGGCTAGCATCGAGATCAAAGCCATCTAGCGATAATTGTAGACGCATAATTAAATACTGCTGTTTCTGCACACTTATCGTGGCAATTCCTTGATGGAATTCAACGTCACTAAGCTTGGACAGTGCATCCTGAAGGTATATGGCCAAATTAAGTCGAGGAGCAGTTGCAATAGTTTCACTAACAAAAGGATTGGCAAGCTGAATAAGTTGATTATTAGCTAATTGGGTTAACATTTGCCCATTAGCTATATTATTTAAATACGACTGTGGCAGGAAATTGTACTTATAAGGAGAATAAAAACTAGCAATGTCGGCCAATGCGGGTTCAGGTGTACGCAACTCTACCACCTGTGAAATTTCAGAAATATCTATTCTTAATTTCCGATATGCCGCTATTGCATTATCACCTGAAAGCAACACCACCAACTGTTGAGATTTTTGCTGAAATAACGCATGTTCTGCCGTTTTAAAACTTTGATGTTGAGCACTTTTAGGGAAAATTGATAACAAGTTAGTTTCAACTTGCCATTTACCCCAAAAAATAATGTATACGCCTAGCAATAATACGATAAGTAATTGTAGCCAGTATAATTTTTGAAACTTAGTTAAAACGAACACGAACAGTCTCTGGCAATGCTGATATTGCAGTTAATTTGACATCAATTTCCGTCCTATTGCCACTATGTTCTCGCAAAATAATGCGTCCAATATGGTTTAAAGCAAGTTCGGTGTCTTCATTAGATTGTTTTTGGCATAATTCAATCGCTTGCATCACCTTAGACAGCTGTACTTGTTTAGGTGTTAACATTACACACCCTTGTATTTCGCTATTTGTCACAATAAAGTTTGCATCGATTTGCACACGATCGCCCGAGAGAATACTCAGTAACATCAAACTTAAATTACTTGCTCCTTTAAGCTTTTTAGGTGGATTGTGACCATCTTCTGAATAAACACTATTATTTTTTAAAATTAACGCTGAGTATAAGGGAGTATTCGTTTGCCATAGCAAGCCTAGATTAACATCAAAATGCAATTCCCCATCTGACTTAATTGGCTGCTTTAACACTTTAAAGTATTTACGCTGAACAAAACTGCCTGAAGCTACAGGAATAACACTAAACTCCAACATACCTTCCGTTACATTGTTAGCTTCATTGGCTAGTATTTTGTAACTAAGAAATACCATTAGAAATAATAAGACTCTTAACATGACTGAGCTACGATTAAGTGCTTTCATGAGTATTTTCATTCAGTTGTTTTATTTTATTCACCAATACTTGCGGTGATACATACTGCATTTCTTGTGTGGTAATATCGACAGCAACTTGCACCGTATTACCTTTCGTTAATTTAGTTCCTGTTCTTGCACAACAGATAACATAATTAATTTTCAACCGTGATTCGTACTCAATAAGTTCTGCCCTTACAATAATTTTTTGAGTAAAAACAGCAGAACCAATATATTTAGTGCGCATATCAACAATCGGCCACATATAACCTGATGCTTGCATATCTAAATAATCGTACGATATTTTACGCAATAGTTCGCAACGCGCCACTTCAAAGTAGCGCGCATAATTACCATGCCAAACCACCTGCATAGGATCACAGTCATGAAATGGCACGTCAATAATAACTTCTGCTGATAAAAACACTTGTTTAGTCATATAAATTCCAACGTTGTGTTTGAATCGCATCAACCGTAAAACGCAGCAATTTATCTAACGGCCGATCATCTAATAGCGGCTCAAAAAACTGACAAATATCATCATACATTTCCATCACGGGCAGCGGCAATGTGTCGTGATCAAGCTCATTATTCGCAATACGAATTCGAACACCTTGCACTGCAGCAAGTAATGTACTTGCCAATACCTGCTCGGTTAACTGTAACACCCGCATTGCATCACGGGCAGCAATAGTACCCATACTAACTTTATCTTGATTATGGCACTCTGTTGAGCGCGAAAAGACACTGGCTGGCATCGTCTGCTTTAGCGACTCTGCTGTGTACGCTGAAGCACCGATTTGCACGGCTTTAAACCCGTGATTTATGTACCGTCGAGCGCCATCACTCATGGATAAATTAGATGGTAAACCATTGTTATAACGAGTATCAACCAAGGATGCTATTTGGCGATCAGCTAAATCGGCTAAATTGGCTACAGCGGTTTTTAACGAATCCATCACCATAGCAATATGTCCACCATAGAAGTGACCACCATGTAAAACATGCTCACCAGGGCCATCAATGATAGGGTTATCATTGGCTGAATTTAACTCATTTTCTATCATTTGACGGAACCAAGGTAATGAGTCTTGCAATACACCAATGACATGCGGCGCACAACGAATAGAATATCTGTCTTGTAAACGGTCTGCATTACGAGGGTGGTCAACGTGATTCAAATCATTACGGATCCAAGTAGCAATTTGCTGCTGACCTGGGTGAGGTTTTACTGAAAACAAAATATCATCAAAATGATGACTGTTTCCTTTCAAAGCCAAACTTGATAATGCCGTAATTCTCGTAGCGAGTTTAGCTAAATACTGTGAACGGTCATACGCTAAACAAGCAATAGCGGTCATTACCGCTGTACCATTCATGATTGCTAAACCTTCTTTAGGTCTAAGTGTTATCGGTGTTAAATTTAAACCTTGCATGACTTCAAGACTATTTTTGATTTCGCCACGATAGTAAACATCGCGTTCACCAACTAACGCACCTGCAATATAAGATAACGGCGTTAAATCACCACTAGCACCTACAGAGCCCTCTTGAGGGATCACAGGCACAATATCATGTTGTAAAAATGCTTTGAGCAGCTCTAATAATGGCCAACTTACACCAGAATAGCCTTGTGATAGCGATGCTAAACGTGTTGCTAAAATGGCTCGCCCTTCAAATGAGCTAAACATTTCACCCAAACCACACCCATGAAACCGGGTTAAATGCAAAGGTAATTCAGGCACTAAACTCAATGGAACATTCACGGTAACAGAATCACCGTAACCCGTTGTAACTCCATAAATTACGCCATCTTCTTTTAAAAGCGTATCAAGAAAATTCACACCTGAATCAATTTTATGACTAAAATCAACAGACTGACTTAACTCAACATCAATATCGTCTTTGGCAATATCAACTATATCTTCTATTTTTAGGCGTGCTTCACCAAATTTAATAGTGCTGTTACTTGTTGGCACTGTGACTACTCCAATTTTTCATTTGTTGAGTTTGGTTCATTTACATTGCGAACAACATCCTGATCATTTCGCCAGAAGTCGAAAAAATTAAACCATTGAAAAGGGTATGCTAAGCAATAATATTCTAACCGTTGTGCATATTTATTAACGACTGCAGCCAAAGACTCTTGCCTATTTTTACGAGAAAACTTCAAACTATCTGCGACATGCTCGAATATTACACGGTAATGCGCTTTTTCTTTGAGACAAAATAAAAAATATACCGGACAATCTAATATAGATGCCAGTATAAATGCACCTTGTGAAAAGGGTGCTGGTTTACCTAAAAATGGGCTATAGATAACTCTGCCTTGTGAAGTTACGCTAGTACGATCACCAGCAATCACTAATATTTCACCGTTATCAATACGTTCTTTAAGCAATATAGCTAAGTCAGCACCAACATGAGTTGCCTGAATCAAATCGACATTAGAATTAGCATTAATTTTTTTCATCACCTTATTAAATTCAACAGCGTGATGAGTAAAAACTAGCACATTTATACGTGTTTGATATCGACCATGACCAAGGGCACGGCAAACTTCCAAGTTGCCTAAATGAGAACCTATAAACACTGCACCTTGCTGCTTTTCTTGTAACTCCGCAATAGGGTGTTCTTGGCTGTAAATGATGTCTTCGGGCGTTACACGCCCCATCCAAGCATCTATTTTATCAAAAGCACTTTGTGCGAAACTATAAAAGTGCGCTACACCAACACGGTGTGTAAAACGCTTAGTAGATTTTTTAACAGAAAAAATTTGCTGCCAATATTCTTTCGATGCCTGCTTACTAGCACCACCGGTAAAATACAAATACGCAACCACAGGATAAAGGAAAAAAGAAAGCACTTTTCGACCGAATAATCGATAAATAAAAAGTAGCACTTGTATCCCTAAATACGTGCCGCGTTCTTGCATTTTTGACCAATGTTTAGTTGCAGCCATGAGACTATTTAAGCTTTCTTAAAAGTAATTGCGGAATACGCGGCAACATACCGAAAAATAAGCGTGTATGCATCCATGATATCAATAAATTATCTTCTAGCGCTCTAAAGTGAGAAACACCATGTTCTGGGTAATCAACTGCGGTATCAATAAACTTAAATTCAATATTTTTCCAAAACAGCCTTACCATTACTTCAATATCGAAGTCCATCCGCTTACCTAGTTTCTGCTGCTGCAGTAAACCAACAGTGGTAGCCAAAGGATAAACACGATAACCACACATGGTATCTTTTATTTTAAAAGATAAGGTTTCGATCCAAACCCAGAAGTGGGTAATGTTACGCGCGTAATATCGAGACCTAGGGATAGACTCATCGTAGACAGGTTTACCGCTAATAAGAGCATCAGGAAAACGCTTTGATTCAGCGAGCAGTTTTTCAACATCATCTAAATTATGCTGTCCATCAGCATCTACTTGCAATGCATGGCTATAGCCTTGTTTAAATGCCGCAAGCAAACCAGTTTGAACTGCGCCGCCTTTACCCTGATTAATTTGATGTTCGATCACAGTTAAAAGCGGATACTTCAATGCTAAATCTCGGAATAACGCTGTTGCTTGTGCATGACTAGCATCATTTACCATAATAATAGGTAAATTAAACTTTACTAATTTTGACACTAATTCATCCAAGAAAATGGTGTGATTAAAGTTTGGAATAACAATACAATAGTTCACTAAATATCCTCAAAAACGATGCGACCTGAGGCGTGTTGCCCTTTTTCTGAGGTATAAGAAAAGAGAATTTTATTTGGTGATTTTTTTGTCAGAGTTAAATTCAATTTTTGTCCAGGAATGATCACAACTTGAAATTTTAGTACTTCAATATTTTTAATATCACGCTCAGCTAACGAAAACTTCTGTTTGCTATATTCAACTGCCCAGTGCAGTTGCACTACACCTGCTAAAATTGGCGCTTCAGGAAAGTGGCCATTAAAGTAATCTAAGTCGGTGGGAATATATAACTGTAACTCAACTTGGCTATCTTCAATGTACTCAATTAATACTTCAGGCCAAACATTTACTAAGTCGTTATTCACATGTGCAACATTAGTCAAACAGCTTCTCCAAATCACTCAATACTAATTTTCCCTGCGAATTATACGGATATTCAGACAAATATCGCCACTTTTTTGGTAAGCAAATACGCTCAACATCTGTAAGCAAATGCAATTTTAAAATATTATTCAGTGCCAACTTTCCTCTGTTATTTAAACTCGCTTGCCCTTTATCCGTTAAAATGAGCACCGCCGCTAATATTTTTCTTATGCTAACCGATTTATTGTTGATCACGATAATGCGTGCTTCTACAACTAATGGGTGTTCAACCAAATGTCGCTCAATATGTGTTAAGTTAACTCGTTTTTCTTCTATTTTAACGGTTCGATCAACACGCCCTTTTAACAGAAAACTCTGAGTATCAAGTAATTCAACGCAATCATCTGTTATATAAGGCTGCTCATCAACATATGGAGAGAATATTTCTAAACGTTGGCCTTCATCAGACACTTGTATTTTAATATTTGGAAATACTTGCCATGGTTCAGAATCTGACGCTTGACCACAACGCCAAGCAATTCCACCAGTCTCGGTACTACCATAAACTTCTGTAGGCGATATTTTCATCTGTCGCAATAAGGTTTGACTACTTTCCAGTGCAAGCATTCCTCCCGAACTAAAAATACCAGCAAAATACTTTGAATTGACCACTAAAACATTGTCATGCACTAAACGTTGCAAATGAGCGGGACTCGAAATTAATAGCAAACTACTTTTTTGCTTCAATTTATTTGAAGCGCGTAGTTCCTCGAATAAACGACAGATATGCTCAGGATACTCAAAAGTCTGATTAACAATATTTTTACCTAGAGATAGCGGCAATAGCACTTTAAATAACAAGCCATAAATATGTTGATGGGACACAGTGCTAACAATAAAGTTGGTGGGTTCAAATAAAATTGAAAATTCGCGCTGTAAAGTACCAACCTCTAACATTAATTGCCGACAACTTTTACGAATAGCTTTCGCATGTCCCGTAGAGCCCGAGGTAAAAAACGTTATCTCACCAGTAAATAAACTGAAAAATTGCTCACGGGTATACTCAACTTCATCAATAGCTATATCTGTATTTGAAACTACTATTTGTTTTTTGCCTGCTAACTCAAGTGTGCCTGCTGTTGCGTCACACTCTTGAGCAAGTTGTGATAAAGTGCCTGCTTGCGCATTAGGAGGCAATAACACCTGTTTTTTTTCAAAAATAAGCGCAAATAACCATACAGAGAACTGGTAACTGTCAGCATCGAATAGCAAAACCTTATTTCCAGATATCTTTCGAACAGCCATTCGAGTTCTCGAAACACACTGACAAAACTTTTTAAAGGTGATGAACTCGCCATTTTGATAAAAGCATTTATCATTCATTGATAGTCGAACTCTTCAAACTTTCTGAGGCTTGCTCAGCCTGCAAACGATGTTGCTTTTTAACTTTTAAACGCACTAAATACTCGACTAACATTAAGGTTGCCATCAATACATAGGATAGAAAACCATTGTAAATCATCCAAGTATCTAACGTCGTAAAAAGCGCAGTATATAGTGAAATCAAGCCATTAATGATAAAGAATAGGCACCAAACTAATGTAACCTTTGCTGTATATTTAATAGCTGGTGCAGACATATTTTTTTCATTCAAGCGAGCAAAAGTCTCAATAACAGTTGGCTGTTTATAATATGAATAGGCAAAAACGACTAACATCGAAAAGTTAACCGCTAACGGGTAAAGTTTAAAGCCTAATGAGCTATCAGTAATGACACTTGTGCCTATCGCCAAAATCCCCAACAATGATGCAGGTAACATCCATGGCAATTTTTCCAAACGAGCCCTAACAAGTACAATACGCAGTAAAACTAAAACAATTAAAATAATCGCTAAATAGCTTGGTGCAATATTATTTAGGCCAATATAAACCGCAAAGGGATACATCAATAGTATCCCCGTTGTAATCGCTGTTATAAAAAGTTTCACTAACTGATAACCAGTTTTTCAACCTCAACAACCACATCTTCGACCGTGCGCACTTTTTTAAACGTTTCAGGGTCAATTTTCTTACCGGTGATCGCTCTTAGTTTAACCACCAAATCTACCGCATCAATACTATCAAGATCCAAATCTTCATATAAATTTGCTTCTAGCTCAATGTCTGCTTCATCAACTTCAAAATCATCGCGAATAATTTCTAACAGTGTTGAAAATATTTCTTCTTTTGATTGCATATCGATTTCCTTTACAACCTATTTACGCTTTTGCTTTACTTACAAATTCACACAAAGCATTTATCGATGAAAAATGCTGCTTAGTTTCTTCAGAATTAGCATCTATCTTAACATCATAATTTTTCTTAATCGCTAAACCTAGTTCTAGCGCATCAATACTATCTAAACCTAAACCATCAATAAATAACGCTTCATCATCTTGAATATCAGCAATTTCAATATCCTCTAAGTCCAAGGTTTCAATAATTAATTGCTTTAATTCTACTTTTAAATCACCCATATTTACTGAGTTCCTCTCTAAAAAAATTTTCCAAATCTCGATTGTATTGCCGAACATCTTTGGAGGTTTGTATAACATTATTTTCTGGCAAAATAGGCGAGTGGTCCACGACCATTGCAGAGAAATGTGCTTTTGATTTCGGTATTCTATACCAAGGGACATTCTTTGTTAATGTTGAAGGTATGACCTTTAACAAAACTGAGGTAACATTTGCCTGGCATCTTATCGCAATATTGGCCGCGCCGCGCTGAAAATGCAGTTCATCGTCTAATTTAGTTCTAGTACCTTGGGGAAAAATAATTAAATTATTACCTTCTCTTAATGACGACTCACAATCTTCCAATAGCCCCTCAGGATCTGCATTACTGATGTAACCGGTGTTGTTCACCACTCCCTTTAGAAATACATTTTTGAATAGATGTGTTTTAACAATACAATCGGCATTAGGGATCATTGATATCAAGACAACTACGTCAATCAAAGATGGGTGATTTGCCATAATTAAATGACCGTTCAGTGATTTTAGCTGCTGGGCTTGCTGCAAATTAAACTTAAAAATACCAACAAATCCCATAAAACCAATAAAAAATTTAAAGGTGTAATGAACCGTTTTTCTAGCCACTCGCTTTTGCGATTTTTTATCGGAAATAACCAAACGCTGAAGAGGAAAAACAAAAAGCGAGAGCAATAAGCCGCCGAGACCGAAAAGAGAAAAGCAGACGCCTGTAGCAATAACACGCCAAAAATAATTGAATTGGTTAAGCATTTTTCTCTAACGCCCATTGATAGTTGTTACTTGCCAGCAAAATTTGTTGTTGTGTGCTGCGATACCACTGTGAAAACAATAATGACAATGGCATGCTATCAATCACGGTATTAGAAAATTGCTTAAAGGAAAAACGAATACTTTGTGCTCCCTCAGTTTTCTGTTCGTGTTCAGGCAAAGAAACCACCATAGAGATAGCATGCGATAACTGCTGCTCATCTTGAAAACCAAGGTAGGTTTCTGGCAGCTTCTGATCAGCATGAATAAAAAGAATTTCATCTGCTAAACCTGATTTCAGCCGAGCATAAGCATCAACCAACGCCATCATAAAACTATCTTGTCCTGCAGAAATGGCGTTTATCGCCTGCTTATTGTTGGTTAAAATACTAAATAAGCTTGGTATGGCATTATGGACAGACAAACCAAATGCTGTTGGTGATATGGCGTTCTTATCAGCTAAATCAGCTAAAAGTGTAGATGTTTTCGGCAGATCACCGTGTCGACTAGAAAAAACAATTGGTAAGTCTTGAACAACGTCAATTATCGAGTCATTAGCAACTTTTAGTGCCATTTTTGCAAATGGACTTAAGCGACGGCGCTGCATCGCTGGAACAAAAGCTAATTTAGGCCAATTTAACTCTGTTTCATCTGAGTTTACAGCTTGTTCAATAGAAAGTTCATCACAGTGAGCATACCAAACACTTAAGTGGCGTATTTTGATATCCATTGTAAATTCCCAACACATGAAAAACTAAGCAGTAAAAAGTAGCGAGAAATGTTATACAATAGGGGCCAACAAAGCAATTAAAACAGTTGTTTTAATAAAAAATATATCAGCAAATTATCTTCTAACATCGGCATAATTTACTTTACGGGAATATTTCAATTGCATAATGAATTTTTAAACCCTTTTGCAAAGAATACCAAAATAAAAGATTTAACATTACCTTACTATGCTGTGTTTAACGCCAACAATATTTGTGAGAGTAGAATTGCTCTTTTAATAGAAGAACTCCTTCATCGTGATGAGAAAATAGTTATCGCTAAAAGAAAAAAAATTACTGCTAAAAAAGAATATATTGCTAGTAGATTCCTAATAAAGTCATTTATTTCACAATACTTAAATATCCCATATAAAGACCTACAACTCAGTTTTGATCAGAAATCAGTGCAATTAAACGCTATGTATCATAATTCAACTGTAGCCGTTAATATATCTCTAGCCCATTCAAAAGGTTTCATTTTCTTTGCTATCACCCGAGCTAACATTGATATTGGTATCGATATTGAATTTCAAAATCAACATAGAGATACCCAAGCACTAATTAAAGCTTACTTTCATCCTGATGAATTAAGTACTTTACTTGAAGGTAGCAAAGAGCAGTTTTATCAATATTGGGCACTTAAAGAAGCTTTAGCAAAAATCACAAAAAAAACTATTTTAGAAGTACTAAAGCAAAAGACTACCCAGCAGTTATCTCGCTTTCATCACATAAGTTTTCAATATCAGCAATTTGCATTAGCCATTGTGCAAACGGCACGGATTAAGCCGCAACCTATAAATCTAATTAACTTTGATGAGAAACTACAATTAAACTATGAATAAACTATTAGAGACTTATCGCTCGAATATTTGGCTCAAGTTATTTTGGTGGCTTGCGGTCATCATCCCTGGTATTCCATTTATCATATTCTCTGTAGGCTTTCAGTTATATGCCCATTGGCCAAGAGACTTTAGCCAAATAACTTCCATCACTGTTAACCCAAAGACGGAATACCTATCATTATCAGTTCATGGCGTGAAAGACAATCCAAAAAGCTGGAGTAACCGGCTACAAAATACGATTAAAAACACCAATGTCCAACAACTTGCTAAGTTTCAAAAAGCACAAGTTAGTTTATCTTGGCAGCCATATTCGGATAATGCCTTAGTATGCTCAGTAACAGGAAGAAACATTGGCGAACAGCTTGCAAACAAGGTAGCGAAGTTGCCCAATATTAAAGTAATTCACCTAATAGGGCACAGCTGTGGATCATTTGTTATCTATGGCTTGTGTGAAAAGTTAAAACAGATAAAACCAATGATCAGGGTTCAAAGTACTTACCTTGATCCCGTAGCAATATACTCAGGGTTATTTTGGCAATATGGTGTTAATAATTTTGGCAGTTGTGCAGATTTTAGCGATAGCTATATTGATACTCAAGATACAGTACCAGGCAGTAACCAAAACTTAAAGCATGCTTATACGTTTGATGTTACTGATATTCGATTAAAAAACAAACATCCTTATGCGCCGCATGCTTGGCCAACATTTTTCTATATTGATGCTTATAAGAGTAATCAGATACCCATATTATCAGATGAAGATATAGAACTAAGCGATAAACTCAATAATGACAAGCTAACAAAGTGGTGAAAAAATCATTCTACACAACAATGCAGAGATGACATTTCGTTGCCTTAATTTATACGCTCTTTCACATCCATGTGACCGCAGTATACAGTTCTTCCTGAACATAAAAAAGCCATAAATAATATTTATGGCTTTAAGATTAAGAGCAAAAATTAATTACTTAGTCACATTTTGAACATCAATTGCTCTTAATAAATTTGTTACCCAATTTGCGTATTGACGATGAATTTTTTCACCGTCATATTTTAAATTCAGTGAACTTTGATATTCAACGGTTAAATTCTTGTCATCATGTTTAATTAACACGACTAATTGATGTTTACGAATATCTAATGTCGCAAGAATTTCCCCTTCTGACTTTACCTTAGTTTTCCAACCTAAAGATGCTGCAGCTCTAATAATTGACCGCTCTACATCTTTTACTGTGCTCTTTGTATCGCCATATTGGGCGACAGGTTGATCGACATACTGTGGTACAGGGATAGTCGACTTACACCCAGTCAGTGCAACCAATGCAACAACTGCCGCTAAAAAGTAGATTTTTTTCATTTTAAATTCCTTATTAATACCGACAAGTTGACCTACATGTGATCCATGACTTCAATCGTCGCAGCTTGTTGCTTTTCAGCAGCCTTTAGTTTCCATTCAGGAAGGTATTCATTCATCTTAGAACTGATACTATTGGCATTTTTAACTGCCCACTGTTCAGCTTTAGGACCACTTTTAACAAACTTACTATCAGCTAACATTTCGTTAAAGTCTTTTGAACCATACTTAAATTTTGCAGTATCGTCATTTCGCACTGGATGCATAGAAAAACGTGCTTTCCAAAACCCCATACGCGGTGTTACAACAGAGTAATAGGTTTTCCCTTCAGCAACATTAGCTTTTAAGAAATCAGCACTTTCTCCAACTACCATAAACATATGCTCACCAGGCGACGCCATATAGCTAACTTTAGTATCATTTGAAACAATACCAATAAATTTAGGTGTGCCAGAAGTAACATCATAAACTGATGCTTGAATTGCTTGGCCTACAAATGCTGAACGCATAAAGATAACTTGCGCATTACCAGCTTGAGCATTGGTTTGTACTTGCTCAGTAACAGGCTCCATTAATGTTGACTGACAACCACTTAATAACAGCAAAAATATTGCGCTAACAAAAAGATTTTTAAACATAATTTTCCCTAATAATTTATTATTTTTCCATCAACAAATATATCATATTTTCTTATTTAGATTACAGCTACCTGATGATTTTTCACTAAAAAGCATCAACTTAAAAAACGACAAATAAATTGTGCGCCACCATTCGGAACATTTTTCACCGATAAATCGCCTTTCATGCGTTTAGAAGCAGACTTCGCAATTGCTAAGCCTAAGCCTAAACCACCGGTTTTTCTGCTACGGCTTTTATCTAAACGGGCAAACGGAAAGAAAATAGTTTCTTGAAATTCTTCAGGAATACCAGGGCCATCGTCAATAACATTAATTTCAATTTGGTTTTGAATTAGCTGAACCGATATTTTAATTGACGCTTTTCCGTGGCTTAAGGCATTTTTTATCAAGTTATCAAGTAATAAACGCAAATAAACTGGGTTGGTGGTTATTTCTAATTGAGCATCTATGTCGAGTTCAATTTCGATACCAGTTTCGCTAGATAACGCTTGTACGCGTGACGAGATAAATGCAGCAAACTCTATGCTTTGGTAGTAATCACTTTCATCATCATCAACCGTAGCATTTAGCTTGGAAAATGCGACAACTTGGCTGATCAGTTCATCGATATCGTCAATGTAGGTATCAATATTATCAAGCAAAGCAATATGTATTTCATTCTCGCAACCTTTTCTTAATAAGCCCGCAGCTAACTGAATTCGGCTTAATGGCGTTCGTACTTCATGTGGCACAGCTTGGGCGAAAATTTGGTTTTCTTGCACGGTATCAGCAATTGCACTTGCCATAGAATTAAAACTATAAGCTAATTTATTTAACGGCTTGGTGAGTTGCTCATTCGCTCGAGTATCTAATTCACCAGCACCAAAAGTTTTTGTTGTCGTAACTAAGGCATTAATTTGTTTTTGTAGCTGCCGTACTGGCCAATAAATGGTAATTGAAATAATTAATAATAAAATCAGTACAAAAAATATAAAAACCGCTTCCGCTACATCTAAACCAGTGAAGCTTTCAATAATCTCTGCATTATCGCCTTCATGATGAGGTGACTGCATATTATCTGCAATCAATAGCTTAGCTTGAAACTGCGGATATGAATGAACGGCGAGCATACCAGCATCATCCGCCAATTCATAAGTATCAACATCTAAAAAACTACCCAAATATTCACACTGCTGACAGTAGTCGATTTCATTTTCTGGCAACCAGCGGATATCAAAATCGGCTGAAAGGGGTAAATTAAAGTTATATTCAAGCGGCTTCTGTACTTTATTTACGTCAATTTGCCGACGAATTTCATTCGAAATATAAGTAGAGTCTCGTACAAAATCATTAATCGAATCCTGCTCCATCATACCTTCAACAAAATACTGAGTAAGAGCAAAACTAAAGACAACCGCAAATAATATACTTAAGTACAGACGAGTGAAAAATGATGGAGAGAGTAGAGTAGGGTTAGCCATTAAGTAACATATAGCCTTTATTTCGCACTGTAGTAATTATTTTGTAAGGCATTTTATCGTCGTTTAATTTCTTTCTAAGCATAGATATTCGCATATCGATAGAACGATCATTAAAGTCATAATCAATACCACGTAGTGCTTTACAGCAATCATCACGTGAAACCGGTATACCAATATTTTGTTCAAGTAAATTTAACATTTCATATTCTGATCCTGTTAAATTTAATAACTCACCCGCTAAAAACACTTCACGAGTTGCAGCATTAATATGTAACTTACTGTGTTTCTCATTCGTTATGTCAACATTTGATGTCTGTGAACGCCTAATTAACGCTTCAATTCTCGCCACTAAAATATGTGGCTTCAATGGCTTGCTTAGAAAATCGTCAGCACCTAATTTTAAAAGGCTCACTTCACTAACATCATCATCACTTGCCGTTAAAACAAGAATAGGTGCTCGGTAAAATAAGCGAGCTCTTTTGCATATTTCTAAGCCATTTAAACCGGGTAACATCAAATCAAGAATAACTAGATCAGGATGATAGCTTTTAATTGCTGCTAATGCGTCACTACCATCATTAATTATCTTACTTTCATAACCTTCAGCCTCTAAATACATAGCGGTTAAACGAGATATTTCGGCATCATCTTCAACAATTAGAATTTTCATTTTACTCATAAAACCTCACTTAAGCTTGGTGACCGATTCTACTGCTAAAAGTTCCTGAATATAAGGGTTTCTTACATACGCTTACATAGCAAAAACAACACTTACAGAGTCTTACTTTGTAAGGTATTTCAACTTGCTACTCTGCCTCAAAATTCTAGCTATTTGTAATTGAGAAAGACATTAAATTCAAGCTCCTCTTTTACATAGCCAATGCGGAGCAAAACTAATGCAACCCAGTTATCAAATAAAAAAACAAGGAATAACCCGAGTTTTATCAGCATTCAACAACACCTATAAAGGCTTAGTTTGGATGAGTAAATACGAAGCAGCTTTCAAACAAGAGCTGCTATTAATCATGATATTGATACCACTAAGTTTAATTTTAGAAGTATCTCCATTAGAGCACTTAGCACTAGTTATTTCATTACTTTTTGTTTTATTTGCGGAAACCCTAAATACCGCAATTGAATCAGTTGTCGACCGCATAGGTTTTGAATATCACCAATTATCAGGGCTAGCGAAAGATCTTGGCTCTGCTGCTGTATTGATCAGTTTTACCATCGCCATTGCAACATGGGGGGTTATATTATGGAATCTATAATTGCTGCACCTCAGCCTGCTTTCATATCCCCGCTAAGTATCGTTCGCCGCACCATACAACCTTATTGGCTATTAGTGCGCTTTGCTTTTTTTGCTCTCATTCTATTGTCTGTAAGCCGTGTTCTCTTAATGGCATGGCAAAGTGACAGAGTACAAAGCTTTGATAATTGGCTGACGATATTTACCAATGGTCTACGTATTGATATTTCCTCAATCAGTTATTTACTCATTATTCCCGTATTGCTAACAGCATTAGTACTTTTTGTTGGCCGAGGTACAACAATATTAAATATTTTCGTTCGTTTCTGGCTAACGGCCATGATGATGCTTTTAGTCTACATGGAGGTACTGACACCAACCTTCATTTTAGAATACGATTTACGTCCAAACCGCCTATTTATTGAGTATCTAATTTACCCTAAAGAAGTGTTCTCTATGTTATGGACAGGTTACAAGTTAGAGATACTGCTTAGCACAGTAGCATTAACTATAACTTTCATCGCAACACATAAATCTCTAGATAATATGCATGAAAAGTCGAAGAAATTAACCTTATTGATAAAATCTATTTCAACAATAATGTTAATTTTATTACTATTTATTGGGGCTCGCTCTACCCTTGGTCATCGTCCAATCAACCCAGCTATGATGTCGTTCTCCACAGATCATTTACTCAATGACCTGACATTAAACTCTAGTTATTCAGCTATTTATGCCGCATTACAAATGGCAAATGATAAATCGAGCGAGCAGTACTACGGAAAAATGTCAGATCAACAAGTTATTGATACCGTACAATCGTTGACCCTAAATGAAAAAGCTTCTTTTACCAAACTGCAGCAACCTTCATCATCTTATAAACAAGCCAGTTATGTTGGTAAAGCTAAAAACCTTGTTATTGTTTTACAAGAAAGTTTAGGGGCTCGTTATGTTGGTAGCTTAGGTGGCCTGCCACTGACACCAAACTTAGACAAATTAATGCAACAAGGTTGGAACTTTAATCAGCTCTATGCCACTGGTACTCGTTCAGTACGAGGAATAGAAGCTGTGATCACCGGCTTTACACCAACACCAGCACGTGCAGTTGTTAAATTAGATAAATCACAAAAGAACTTCTTCACTATTGCCGACTTCCTTGCAAAGCAGGGCTACCACACCCAATTTATTTATGGCGGTGAAAGTCACTTTGACAATATGAAAAGCTTTTTTCTCGGCAATGGCTTTCAAGAAATCGTCGATTCAGATGATTTTGACAATATAGGTTTTGAAGGTTCGTGGGGCGCTTCTGATGAAGACTTATTTACCCAAGCCGATAGAGAATTAACAGCACTTGCTGCGTCTGACAAACCATTCTTCAGTTTAATTTTCACCAGTTCGAACCATAGCCCTTACGAATTTCCTGATAATAAAATTGAACTGTATGATAGTGAAAAGAATACCCGCAACAATGCGGTAAAATATGCTGACTTTGCACTTGGACAATTTTTTGCTAGAGCCAAGAAATCTAATTATTGGCAAGATACCGTATTCATTGTTATTGCCGACCACGATTCTAGAGTTGCAGGAGCAAGTTTAGTACCCATTGAGCATTTTAGAATACCAGGGGTAATTTTAGGTGATGATATTTCCCCAAGAAATGACCTACGCTTAACTAGCCATATTGACATTGCACCAACACTGCTTTCTCTTATTGGCGCTAGTGGCGAGACTCCAATGCTGGGTCATGATATGACAAAACATGTTCCTAAACATAAACAACGAGCCATGATGCAATACGACAAAAACTTTGCTTTTATGACGCATGATTCGGTTACAATTTTACAGCCAGAAAAATCAGCCATGAATTTTGACTATAAAGACCGAAAATTCATTGAAAAACCTGTAGATGATGTTCTAACAAATGCCGCTAAAGCTAGTGTTATATTTGGTAGTAAAGCTTACCACAAAGGGTGGTATCAATAGTCACTGAGGTCTTGAGAATATTTTTGAAATCTTAAATCAATATAGAAAAATACCAACAAATTAACTTGTTGGTATTTTTTATTACCTCGCGCAGTAATTCGAATAAAGATTAACTTACTAATTTATCTCGCTGACTTTGATTAAGTTTTTCAACATTACTACCGGAGAGCATCTTTAGTTGAGGTAAAGCAAGTGTGTTGAGCAAACTTGCATTCAATTTATTCAGTTGCTTAGCATTCAGCTTTTTCAGTTGATTCGGCTGTAACTTATTTAACTCTGTTACCGACAGAGCATTTAATTCGGCAACCGTTAATTTTTTCTTAGTTGAGCTTGAGCCTCCTCCACTATTTGCCTGTTCAACCTTATTACTGCCACCGGCTGACACACTTCCCGAAAACATTTCACTTGTTTGGCCTGTTTGTACCGAGAAAGTTGGTGGTTTTTCTGAGTTAACTTGCTCTAGTTGGGAAAGCTGCTCCGTTAACTGATTCATTTTTTCAGATAATTTATCTATTTGTTTATGCTCACTGCCCGTTAACTTTTCAGTTGCTGACAGATAAATGTTATCGGCTTGTTCAAATAACACAGCTGCTGATTTTTCTTGTGTCGCTGATAAGTTATCATTTTCAAATAGCGCATCAAGTTTGTTGTGAATATCACTTAATGCCTCACTTTGCTTAGTCGTTAATTTTTGTTCCAGAATAAGGTCAATACTATCTGAAGTAGCATCTAACGCTTGCATTAAGCTTGCCATTGAGGAAACATTCACTGATTGCGAAGCTTGCTTGTTTGATGATTGTAATGTTTGAGATTGATTGACTTCATCTTCGGCCGTTGTCGCTTTAATATCTGACGAACGGCTACCTAATATCTCTGTAGGAATGTGTGCTTGCAGTGATTCAATTTCCATATTTAATCCTTACCTTGTTAGGATTTAAGTTCTAAAAATGAAAAAGGCCTCGCAACTAATACTATTTATTAGTAGAAACCTTTTTTGCATTATTTTTAGCGTTGCTTATAAATTCGAAGTTTCAAGGGTTACGTCTGTAAACGCTATTTTTTCAATGGCAGTTAAGGTGTTAGTGCCGTCGCGATTATCTTGAAGGTCTTGCACTGTCACTACATCATTCTCTTTTGTTATTTTGTATTCTTCTGATGAGCCAGAGAAAGTGACCAAATTAGCACCTGCATTACCGGTAATGTTATTATCTCGTTGATTAACAATGACATTACTATCATTCGTCCCCGTTAAAGTAATATCTTTGAGGTATTGTGAGTGATGACTATATTTGACCTCGTCATTAAAAACTAGGCTAAAATCACCGGCAAAGCTTTCGTCAATACGGGCGTTATAAGTCAGGTATGGATGAAAGAATTTATTATCCATAATAGCTGCACCTTCTGGGTCTTTTGTTGCGAGGTCTGCACGGCCTTTAGCAATATACATTCCCCACATTCCGTATGGGTTGTCATAAGCTCCCCAAAGGCCGTAATAAGTGTCGATGACTGAAGCTAAATATTCTTGCGACAAACTATTCTCTGCTGTTAATTCGGCAATCCAGCTCGCTTGCTCAGCAGGCCATGCCCAAAGTTTTCCCGATAAAGCAGTAATTTGTGCTGCGCGAATTTCGGCTTGGTATTCAGGTAAAGCGCCAATAAAAGAAGGGCCTTGGTCAACACCAATACCGTAATCGTGCACCATATGAAGAATCTCTTCGTACGAAGCATCACGATGTTCGTAATTCTGGTTAACATACCAATCATGCCCTTCAACTTGCATCTCTCCATAATAGAGGGGCTGGCCATCAAGCTCTGCAGCGGCATTTGTGCCGTCATCAACTCCATTCAATAATAATAATACGGCATTATTTTCTGCCATTTTATTCGCTACGGCACTTTTATCTGCACCATACATTGAACCAGGATAATCAGTTAAATAGTGCTGCAATATATTACGAGAACGTACAATTTGACTTTCTAAGATGCCATTTTGAGCAACAATATGAATAGCGCCGCCATTAGGTGTTGCCACCTTGGTATAGCGATCAAACTTTAATGCAGCTGTGTAGGTGCCTTTAAGCGCTTCAGGCACTGCAGATATACCTAACTCGTTTGGTGCTGGCGAAGGTGTTGGCACAGGGGCTGGAGTTGGAATCGGTGCGGAAGTCACTTTTTTAGAACTACCACCACATGCCATAAGGGTACTAGCTAAAATAGTACAGGTAATTAAATTCTTAAATCTCATGTTAAACTGCCTTTAGTTGACGTTAATTAAAGGCAGTTTATAAAAACATAAGCTTAATGTTTGTAAGGCTAAGTAAGGCTATCGCACAAAAATTAAATTATTCTGCAAAAACAAATAACTTAAAACAACAATGTTGTTAGTAATAGCTTGAATACTAAAGATTAAATTAGTGCTTACAATTGCTTACTTTCTCCTTTGCTATAAAAATAACAACACATGCTCAACAAAGGGCTTGTCCTATTATATAGATTAGAGTTTAGGCAAATGTTGTTGCCGCTAACGTCTCACCTTTCATATTACCGGTTACAGCTGCAACATAAGCTTTAGCTGTATCTGCTGCTGATAGTCCACTTTCGGTATCCATACCCATCATAGCCATAGTTTCTTTAACAAATATTGGTGAAACAGCATTAAAACGTATCCCTTCTAACTCTAATGATGCGGCTTTTACAAAGCTCTCTAACGCCCCGTTGGCCATGCTAATCACGCCACTACCTTGCATAGGCTCTTGTGCTAAAACTCCTGATGTAACAGTAATAGAGCCATTCTCGTTAAGGTAACCTTGCCCCAAGCGCATTAAATTAATTTGGCCCATAAGCTTATTATTAAGTGCAAGCGCATAGTCAGCATCCGTTAATTCATGCAAAGGGGCAAAGTTAGCGAGGCCAGCAGTTGATACAATAGCGTCAACTTTACCAACTTTTTCGAACATGGCTTCAATAGAAGCTTTATCGCCAATATCAACATTAACATCACCGCCAGAGTAGTTAGCTCCAATAACGGTATGCTCATTATTAAGTGCCTTTGCTACTGCTTGACCAATTGTGCCGCTAGCGCCAATAAGTAAAATTTTCATGATTCTCTCCAAGTGAATTGTGTAATTGAGCTTGAAACCAGTATATTTAAACTGTTAAATAAGAAAAATAATCACAAAGAGAAATGATTATTCTCATGAAAAGAAAAATAGATCTACTCAAGGCTATGAACACTTTTGTTATGGTGGCAGAAAAAGGCAGTTTCAGTGCGGTTGCAAGAGAGCTCAATATTGTCACCTCTGCAATCAGTCGCCAAGTGTCAGATATCGAGTCGCATTATGATTGTCAATTACTGTATCGCACTACAAGATCAATGCACTTAACTGCTGAAGGTGTATTCTATATTGAGCGCTTTAAAGACATTGTTAGCCGCATTGATGAGTTAGATAACATTGCTCATGAGCGCCAGCAAAAAATTGCCGGTAATATACGAATTTCAGCACCGTTAGGCTCAAGCGAGCTTGGCGTACTTGAAAGTACCAGTGAATTTGTTAAACAACATCCTGATGTAAAAGTGTCATGGATGTTTGTTAATCGCTTCGTCAATATGGTTGAAGAGGGTATTGATTTAAGTATTAGGGTTGGTGAATTGCCTGACTCAAATTTAATTGCGAGAAAATACTCTACGGTCAACGTTCATTTTGTTGCCAGCCCTCAGTATTTAAAACAATTTGGTGAACCTGCACACCCCAACGAACTGATAAATCACCAATGCATTCTAGACAGTTCAAATCGCCTACCTGGTAGATGGCGTTATATGGAAAACGATAAAGAGCAGCTTGTTGCTGTTTCGGCTTTTATAGAAGCGAATGATGGCGAAGTAACAGCAAGGCTTGCCGCCGATGGTCATGGTATTGCACTGCTACCAACATTTTTAATGCAATCCTATTTAGATAAAGGGCAACTTGTTCCCGTTTTAAAAGCATTTGAATTTAAACCGTCGCCCGTTTCACTGGTATTTCCAGCTAATAAATTAGCGAACTCAACACTTAAGGCATTAATCAACTATTTACTGGAAAACAAAAATTAAGGTAAAAATATTCGCATGTTATTGGTTACAAATAAGCAGCAAATTTTCATCTACTGCTTTTTTATGATCAAGAATCAGGTTATTTGCTATCAAATTAAATTTAAAATTTACGACGTAACATGAACCCCAATGCACCTAAAGCAAATATTGCGACTGTTTTAGGCTCTGAAACCGATGCTGCTTTCAATGAATCTGATGACAAAATAGACGTTTCTTGTGTCGCGTGATTAGTAAATCGCACGGTGCTTAAGCCATCACAACAATTCTCAGCAAAAAATACATCAATGGTGTGAGCGCCTATGGAAAAATCGTATGTATCGATACTAAATACATCTGAGTGCTGCCAATTTCTAGTCCACCAAAGGTTATCACTTCTATTCACTAAAAGGTTACCATCGATAAACAATTCAGCACCATAGCCAGCATCTAAGCCAAAATCAAAACTCCAAAACCCTTGTTTTGCTACGTTGAAATCAATGCTTAAATGACCAATCGTATTTCGGCCAATATCAATAAGCTCAAATTTTTCAAGCTCACGTGACCTTACCTCATTTGAATTTGCAAGCCATGAAGATTGTAAGTCACCTGTTAATTGCTCTCCACTTAAGCTCTTAGTATCGAAAGAAATTAAACTAGCGTATGAGCTTTGGCTCACCATCAAAGAAATGAAAATAAAAACAGTAGTGATAAATTTAACCATGTTACACCTCTCATGCATTCAATATTACTGAGTGTGAGGTAATGCTACATGGTCGGTGACACTAAAAATATGGCCGAACTGTCCACGTATAAAATAAAGATTTCAGTGAAAATTTCTCTTATTTGGCAATTTGGCCTTTAATATCTCGATATTGTGATAGAGCTTTCTGTAACATTCGCGTATCAAAAGCATTTTGCATTTCTGATAACAGTTCACCTGCGCGCTCTTGTTGGTTATTAGCAGCAATTTTTACCCAAGCAAAAGCCTTTAAATATAAAGCTTCATCTTCAAGGTATTGTGCTTGTTGAATTAAAGCAATAGCTAAATCAAGCTGTGCAACGGGTAAATCAAGAAGTGCAGCCTGCTTTAATAGAGGAATAGCTTTGTTATAATCTTTATCTTTTAGAAACTGCCAACCTTTAGCATGAAAGCTAACAGCTTTTGAAGAAGCTTTATAAACTTTCTCCTCTCCTTGCTCTATTTTATTTAGACCAATTACTTCAGAATGATCATCTTTATTGTTTTGATACTGTTGTTGCCAAAACGCTAACTGTTCAGCATTTTTCTTAACCAGCTTTCCTTCTTGATAAATTGACACTACTTTCTGTGCAGCAGATTTAGAACCTAATTTCGCAACACTTTCCAATATTGATAAACCTCTTTTAACTTCCTCCTGCTTTTCAGAAGATAACAGAAGCCCAGCCAAATTTTCTCCAGCAATTACATTGCCTGTTTTATAACTTAGCTCAAACCATTTTTGTGCTTTTACTAAATCAACTTTTGTTCCAAGCCCTAATTTATATATTAGCCCCAATTTTGATTGAGCTTCAGGGTTTCTATGCTCGGCAGCTCTAATCAAATAATAATAAGCTCGCTCATAATCTTGATAAACTATGTCACCACTAAAGTACATATTACCGAGTAAATTTTGTGCCTCTATATGATCTTCATCAGCGGCCATTCTAAGCCACTTAACCAAAGCATTATCATTCGTTTTTACGCGTTTTTTTTCACTATAAGCAGTCACCAATTGCACCATTGCAGGCACATAACCAAGTAACGCTGATTTTTCCAAAAACTCGATATATGCCTTATCGTTTTTCGTTAACATAGCAAAGTGATATGGCGCATCGGTCAATGAATCTTTAGTTGCTCCCTCTGCCGCTATCTTAAAATAATGCTCTGCTTGTTGATGATCTACTACATGTTCTTGCTGTCCCATATACAGAACACCCAAGATATAAGCAGACTTCACCTTAATTCCATCTTCGCTATAGTTATCAGCCAATTTCTTAAACAAATTGACAGCTTTTTCAGGATTTTTGGTCACGCCTTGAGAGCCATTTAAATAGACATGAGCGAGTTCGAACGCTATTTTATCGTCTAGCTTCGCCTCTTTTTCAAAGTAAGCTAATTGAGCGGCTGATAAATTATTGGCTACAGCGGAGTTTGTGCCACATAGCACTAGTCCAACGAAGATAACGCCAAAAACAAACTTATTCACTAGTACTACTCTCCTAATATTTTATTAATTAAACCAATAAATTAAGTTAGTAAATACTACAGATTTCCTAACTTACTGCAAGAAAAGCTACTACTGTATTTCTTATTCAGCGTTATCGTTTAACAAAGGTATTAACAGAGTGGGTGTCTTTATTATTCCAAGGAACTAATAAAGGCATAACATGTTAAGTAATCGCTCAAACTTAAAATAATAAAAAAGCAGCCTTATAAGCTGCTTTTATTAAATTGATAATTTAAATTTTAAGACATGTGCTCAACCTTGTAGGAGAGTAATTTATTACTCTCTCACAAACCTAAAAATTATTAATTATTACATTACTCAACCGTAACTGATTTCGCTAGGTTACGAGGTTGGTCAACGTCAGTACCTTTAATTATAGCAACATAGTAAGACAACAACTGTAATGGCAAGGTATAAACAATTGGTGCTATTAAGTCATCACAAACCGGCACTTCAATTACTTTCATAGTTTCATCGCTGCTAAAGTTAGCGTTTGAGTCAGCAAATACATACATTAAGCCGCCACGTGCACGTACTTCTTCAACATTTGATTTTAACTTTTCAATTAAATCGTTTTGTGGTGCTACAACAATAACCGGCATTTCAGCATCAATTAACGCTAGCGGGCCATGTTTAAGTTCACCAGCAGCATACGCTTCCGCATGAATATAAGAGATTTCTTTTAACTTTAATGCACCTTCCATCGCGATAGGGTACTGATCACCACGACCAAGGAATAATGCATGATGCTTGTCGGCAAAGTCTTCTGCTAAATCTTCAATTGAGCTTGCTAGTGCTAACACTTCTTCAAGTTTATTTGGCAAGGTCATTAGTGATTGAGCTATTTCATTTTGTTTTTGCTCTGACATGCCGTGATGTTGACCTATCGCTAAGGTCATCATTAGCAAACCAACTAATTGTGTTGTGAAAGCTTTGGTTGATGCTACACCAATTTCTGCGCCGGCTTTAGTCATAAAGGCAAGGTCAGACTCTCGAACCAATGAAGAACCGGCAACATTACAAATCGTTAAACTAGCGCGGTAGCCTAATTTTTTTGCTAGACGTAATGCCGCTAAGGTATCTGCAGTTTCACCTGATTGTGAAATTGTAACTAATAGCGCGTTTTTAGGAACATGTGATTGGCGATATCTAAACTCACTAGCAATTTCAATATTACATGAAACACCCGCAAGAGCTTCTAACCAGTAGCGAGCCACCATGCCAGAATGGTAACTTGTACCACAAGCAATGATTTGCACATGTTCAATTTCTTTAAAAATATCATCAGCACCATCACCAAAAGTTTGCGTGTCTAGTGCATTACCTAATAAACGACCTTCTAAAGTATTGCGAATGGCCGTTGGTTGCTCGTAAGTTTCTTTCAACATGTAGTGGCGGTATTCGCCTTTGTCACCAGTATCATGACTTACTTCTGATTCTTTTGCTTCGCGCACAACAGCGTTGCCATCGATATCAAAAATATTCACTTCAAAACGAGTTACTTCAGCGACATCACCTTCTTCTAAGAATGAAAATTTACGAGTAACAGGCAATAGTGCCAACATATCAGAGGCGATAAAGTTTTCACCAACTCCGTAACCAACAACTAATGGGCTACCTGAGCGAGCAACGACGACACGATCTTTGTCGCGCGTATCAACAACTACAGTGCCGTAAGCACCTTCTAATTGTTTAACTGTGGTTTGCACAGCAGCAAGTAAGCTCTCGGCTGATTTAAGTTCATGGTGAACCAAGTGCGCAATAACTTCAGTATCCGTTTCTGAAACGAATTCGTAACCTAAGCCTTGTAAGCGAGTACGAAGTTCTTCATGATTTTCAATAATACCATTATGTACTACTGCAATAGTTTCTGAAGATACATGTGGGTGAGCATTAATTTCACTTGGTGCACCATGCGTTGCCCAGCGAGTATGCGCAATACCTGTGCCGCCTGCTAATGGGTTGGCGTGCAAAGCATCAGCAAGTTCTTGCACTTTACCTAAACGACGAGCACGTTTTAGCTGGTTGTCGTTATCAATAATTGCAACACCTGCAGAGTCATAACCACGATATTCTAATCGTTTAAGACCTTCAACTAAGATGTCTGCTACATCACGCTGTGCTACTGCACCTACAATTCCACACATATTTCCTGTCCTTTTTTAACTGGCAATAACAAGGTTAACACCTTGCTTTATAATTTCATTTCGTACGTTTTCAGGCATATCAGCATCTGTAATTAACGTATGAATTTTGTTCCAAGGTAACTCTAAATTCGGTATTTTTCTGTTCAGTTTTTCTGAGTCTAACATCACAATAACTTCACGTGAAACTTCTGCCATAACACGGCTTAAACCTAGAAGTTCATTGAATGTTGTAGTGCCACGCGCCATATCAATACCATCAGCACCAATAAATAACTGATCAAAATCATACGAGCGCAAAACGTTTTCTGCAACTTGCCCTTGGAATGATTCAGAATGGGGATCCCACGTACCACCGGTCATCAACAATGTTGGCTCATTTTCTAAAGCGTGTAGGTCTGATGCAATTGCTAATGAATTGGTCATCACAACTAAACCTTGTTTCGCACTAAGCTCACGTACCAAAGCTGATGTTGTGCTACCACTATCAAGAATAATGCGATTATGATCGCGAATAAGTGACGCAGCTGTTTTAGCAATCAAAACCTTTCGTTTCGAAACTTTTTCAGTTTTTGGCTCAATAATTTCATTTGGCAATGGCACAGCACCACCATAACGACGTAACAATAAACCACTATTTTCCAATACCGCTAGGTCTTTACGAATTGTAACTTCTGAGGTATCAAACTTTTTAGCAAGGCTATCAACACTTACTTCACCTAAATTACCTAACTCTGCAATAATGGTATGACGACGTTGTTGCGTATTTCGTTTTGACATTTCTTTCGTTTGACTCTTAAAAGTTTCGATTTAAAACTTAGCTATTAGAACAAAAGCTGAAAATAAAAACAATATTTAATCATAATTACGACCACTAAAAGCATTTTTAATGTATTTAGCAGCACAATGTTACTTTTATATGACAAACGTCAGCGACTAAAAACAAAAATGCACTCATGATTAAGTGAGTGCATCTATTTTAGCGACAGTTATTCGTGCTACTTTTTCGTTGGACGTTTCCAGCCAGCAATATTTCGTTGCTTACCACGAGCAACGCTAAGCTCATTATCATCAACATTTTTAACAATAACTGAGCCTGCGGCTGTTGTTGCCATATCGCCGATAGTTACAGGGGCAACTAATGATGCGTTTGAACCAATGAAAGCGCCAGCACCAATAACAGTTTTTGATTTATTAACGCCGTCATAATTACACGTAATAGTACCCGCACCAATATTAGCTTTAGCGCCTACTTCAGCATCACCTAAATAAGTTAAATGACCCGCTTTAGCACCTTCACCTAACGTTGATTTTTTCATTTCAACAAAGTTGCCAACATGAGCATCACGTTTTAATTCTGAACCTGGGCGAATACGAGCAAATGGCCCAACAGATGCTACTTCACCAATAACAGCATCTTCTATAATAGAGTTCGGCTTTATTTCCGCGCCAGCACCAATGCGACAGTTTTTTAGAATACAGTTAGCGCCAATAACTACGTTATCTGCAATTTCAACATCGCCTTCAAAAATACAGTTAATATCAATTACTACTTCTTGACCAACATTAACATTACCACGAATGTCGATACGGTTAGGGTCGCGTAAACTCGCACCAGCTATCATAAGTTCTTCAGCCTTACGTAATTGATATGCACGCTCTAACCCTGCAAGTTGAACACGGTTATTGGCACCTTCAACTTCAATTTCACTGTCTGGGTGAGCAGTTGCTATTGTTTTACCTTCTTGATGACACGCAGCAATAATATCAGTTAAATAATATTCACCTTGCGCATTGTCACTAGATAAGTTTGATAACCAACGTTTTAAATCACCGCCATTTGCTAACAAAATACCGGTATTCGCCTCGTTAACTAATAATTGTTCCGCGTTAGCATCTTTTTGCTCAACAATGCCAACAACGGTATTGTCTGCATCACGTATAATACGGCCATAACCTGTAGGGTTTGCTAAGTGTACAGTAAGTAAAGCCATACCATTATCTGGTTTTGCGGCAATTAAACGTTGTAATGTGCTTACTTTCGTTAAAGGCACGTCACCGTAAAGTACTAAAACATCTTCATCATCGCTTAAAAATGGTGACGCCATATCGACAGCGTGACCCGTACCTAATTGTTCTTTTTGTTCGACAAAGGTTAAATCGTCGCCGGTAATTTTACTCTTTAAAATATCACCACCAAAGCCGTAAACCACATAAGTATTTTCAGCCGAAACTTGGCGCGCGGCATCAATAACATGAGCAACCATAGGCTTTTCAGCAACAGGGTGAAGAACTTTTGGTAAAGCAGAACGCATACGAGTACCTTTACCCGCAGCTAAGATAACAACAGAGAGAGCCATAAAATTTCCGGTTATTTTTATTAAATTAAACGATAGACGCCAGCATTGTAGCGCTATTTTAACCACGGCACTATTAAAATTATATGAATGAAAATTATCTTATTTTTATAGCAACTACAGCTGCTTGTATATCGCATATACCTTAGGTTTAGGTATATACTGTGCGCCAGATATTCTCTCACTTGTTAAAGAATTAGGAACACAGCTAAATGACACCCATTGCTGAGCAAATTGCTAAAGAACTTGCGGTACAAACCAGCCAAATAACGACTGCGATAAATTTATTAGATGAAGGGGCAACAGTTCCTTTTATTGCTCGTTATCGTAAAGAAGCAACGCAAGGCCTTGATGACAACCATTTACGCCACTTAGCACAGCGCCTAACTTATTTAAGAGATTTAGCGGCACGTAGAAAAGTTATTACTGCCAATATTGAGCAGCAAGGAAAATTAACGCCAGCACTAAATACTGAGCTTAATAATGCCGACAATAAAACTCGTCTTGAAGACTTATACTTACCGTTTAAGCCAAAAAGAAAAACCAAAGGGCAAATCGCCATTACCGCTGGGCTTGAGCCATTAGCCAATAAAATTTATAACAATTGGCAAACAAACCCAGAGCAAGAAGCTAGTGCATTTATCAATAAAGAGCAGGGTTTTGCTGACGAGAAAGCTGTACTTGAAGGTGCACACTTTATTTTAGTTGAGCGCTTTGCTGAAGATGCCAACCTAATTCAGAAATTACGCCGCCATTTACTAAAACAAGCGCACTTGTGCAGTAAAGTAATCAAAGGAAAAACCGCAGAAGCGGGGAAATATCGCGACTATTTTGAGCATTCAGAATTACTAAGAACTGTACCTTCACATCGAATGCTAGCTATGTTGCGCGGCCGAAATGACGGTTTACTTTCACTAAGTATTGACGCTGATCCACAGCAAGATGGTTCATTTTCAAGTGCCCAGCAACTGATTACCGAACATTTTAATTTGCGTTTAACCGGGCAAGCTGCCGCACAGTTCTTAACCAAAGTGGTCAATTCAACTTGGAAAGTTAAACTCAGCCAAAGCTTAGAAACTGAGTTATTGGGTTCATTGCGTGAACAAGCAGAAATAGAAGCAATAAAAGTATTTTCACGTAACTTGAACGATTTGCTTATGGCAGCGCCTGCTGGCGCAAAAACAACTTTAGGCCTAGATCCTGGCATGCGAACAGGGTGTAAAATTGCTATTGTAGACGCAACAGGAAAATTGCTGCAAACCGCAACTATTTTCCCACACGCACCACAGAATCATTGGGATAAATCACTACGCACTATAGTCAACCTTTGCCAACAACATAAAGTAGAACTTATTGCCATTGGTAATGGCACTGGCTCACGTGAAAGTGACAAATTAGTCGCTGAAGTAATCAGCAAAATAGAAAATAACAAGCCAACAAAAGTGATCGTGAGCGAAGCAGGTGCTTCGGTTTATTCCGCATCAGAATTAGCCGCTAATGAATTTCCGGAATTGGATGTTTCAATACGTGGTGCGGTTTCTATTGCTCGTCGCTTACAAGACCCATTAGCAGAGCTGGTTAAAATTGATCCCAAAGCCATTGGCGTTGGTCAATACCAACATGATGTTAGCCAAAGCCAGCTTAGCCTTACCTTAGACAATGTTATTGAAGATTGTGTTAACGCTGTTGGCGTTGATTTAAATAGTGCTTCCGCGCCATTGCTTGCTAGAGTGTCAGGTTTGAATAAAACCATGGCAAATAATGTCGTTAATTACCGTAATGAAAATGGTCGTTTCAACAACCGTAATGAACTTAAAAAAGTTGCTCGCCTTGGTCCAAAAGCATTTGAACAAGCTGCTGGTTTCTTGCGTATCACAAACGGTAATAATCCGCTTGACTGTTCAGGTGTTCACCCAGAAACCTATGCAATTGTTGAGCAAATATTAGCTCAAACAACTCAAAATATTAATGAATTGATTGGTAATAAAGCTGTGCTTAACGCCATTAACATTGAGACATTCACTGACGAGAATTTTGGTGAAATTACCGTTAAGGGTATTATTAATGAATTAGAAAAGCCGGGACGAGACCCTCGACCTGAGTTTAAAACGGCGACTTTTAAAGAAGGGGTAAATACAATAGCCGATTTAAAAGTGGGCATGATTTTAGAAGGCGTTATTTCTAATGTCGCTAACTTCGGCGCTTTTGTTGATGTTGGCGTTCACCAAGACGGCCTAGTGCATATATCATCATTAACGAATAAGTTTGTTAGCGATCCACATGAAATAGTAAAAGCTGGCGATGTTGTTAAGGTTAAAGTAACCGAAGTTGACCCTCAACGTAAGCGTATTAGCTTAACCATGCGCTTAGATGAAACACCAAAACAGCCTAAAGCTCAAGCTACTGAAAAAGCGTCAAAAGCAGCACCTCATAACAATAAAAATAAGCGTCCATCAAAACCACAGCAAGCTAAGCCAGCCAACAATGCAGCCATGGGTAACGCCTTTGCTGATGCTTTTGCTAAATTAAAAAAATAACACTGGCATGCAGTGCTGATAAGTAAATTAAAAAGTTAAACTAAAAATTCGCAATAGTCATATTGCGGGTTTTAGTTTGCTATAAAGTGATTACTATCAAATAACTCACCACCATTACATTCTATAACTTGTACTTTTGGCACAACTCGTTACTATGGCGGCCTTTAAATCATCAGCACAGTATTAACAGCCGTTTTATGGATCTCAGCAGTTACTCTCTCTATTTTAGTATTTCACTTCTTGCTTCTATCAGTATTGGACCATCTGTTATTTTAGCGGCCAGTAATGGCATTAATTTTGGTCGAAAAAAGGCATTAGCCGGCGTTTTAGGCCACGTTAGCGCGGTGATGATTTTAGCGCTAATATCTGCATCAGGTTTAGGGCTTATTTTAATGGCTTCTGATCTTGCATTTACTATCATTAAATATGTAGGTGCTGCTTACCTAATTTATATTGGTATCGCTATTTGGCGTAATAAGGGCAGCTGGTCTTTTACCGATAAAGGGGCGATAACACCACAAAAAAGAGCGTTATATAAACAGAGCTTATTACTAGGATTAAGCAACCCAAAAGCTTTAGTGTTTTTCTCAGCATTATTTCCACAGTTTATCCAACCAGAGTATGCGGTTTTACCACAGTTTTTATTACTTGCTGGCACCAGTTTATGTAATGCTTTTATTTTTACCTCTGTTTATGTTTTAGTTGCCTTTCGCTTTCGCCAATATTTCTTATCTTCCGTTAGCCAACGCTGGGTAGGAAAAACAACTGGCAGTATATTCGTTGGCTTTGCCGCAGCACTTGCTGCTAACTAAGTATACCTACCGAGGTACATCGACAGCTACGAACCACCATGTGATCACGACATACCATTCATCGACGTACAGGGAAGTACTAATGCCGTGAAGCCATGGATGACTTTGAACGGTCTGAATATAAAAAAAGGGAAGCTAATGCTTCCCCAAAAAAACCTCGGTTGGGAGGTTAACTAACGCAAAACGCTATAGAGCAATATGAACTTAGCATATTACCCCTAATGTAAACTAAAGCACGTACTTAGCAGAAAGTTGAACGTAATCAGAATCTGCATTTTGGTCCGCTGATTCAAAGTTACCTACTTCGAAACCAAATGAAAGTTCTTTAGTGTAATTTTTAAAGATATTTACACCCCAATGTCTTCTGTCTGCATCCGCAACTTCTGTGGTGGTTTTACCATAAAATGCGGTACTACGAATATCATCTGTCCAGAAGTGACGGTAAGCAACAGAGTATGATGTTGTTTCTTCAACTTCTTCACCGACTAAATCACGTGCGGCTACTACACCTACGTAACGGCCTGTTTCTCCACCATGGTATTGAAAACGAAAGTCATCTTTACCAAATGTTTTAATTCTACCTGCAACACCGTAACCAAAAGCTGATTCAGTGTTGCCACCCACGGTATTTAACTGACGTGCTAAACCAGCAACCGAAACGTTACCCCAGTCCCCTTTAAAGGTATATTTAGCGATAACGTCTGGCACTGAATCTTGGCTTGGGTCCCCTTTATCTGACTCAGGGTTCTCAATCGCTACTTGAAAGTTTCCTTGGCTGTAACGAATTTGCCCCTGTCGAATAAAGGCTGCGGCATTTAACGTACCACCGAAATCAGCTGCTTCTGCCAAAGCACTAGTATTAACAAAGGTTGACCATGTTTGACCGACTAGGATATTTTTATATTTAATAAATGCGTGACGAATTCTTGGATTTGATGAATTTGAAACAATTTCATTACCACCACCACCATGAAAATCCATTTCGATAAAACCAGTAACATCACCATGAACATATTTAGTATTAAAACGAGACTCAGTGGCACGGAAACTAAACTGTGAGATGTCACCAACATTACCTGCACCTACCCAGTAATCTTTAGTGATACTGTTGATATTACCGTCAACGTAGCGAGTATCGAGTTTAATATAGCCACCAAAGGTAATGGTGTCTTTATCAGACAACTTAATTTCATAACCAGCATTTGCACCGCCAGCCATTGCTAACAAACCTGACGCTAATAAAAGCTTTTTCTTATTCAACATTTTACTTTCCCCATGTGTTATTTACCTTAGAGCAACAACATCAATACTCTGGTTTTTATCGTTTTAATTATTTAATTAACGTTTTCATTTATTATTTTTTTGCTGAAAATCGTACCTTTTTGTTGTGCTTTTAAGCTGCACAATAGCTATTCATTACCTGTGTTTTTAATCTTTGTCTGCATAGCGATTTATTTACTAAGTGCGGCAACTCATCAACAAAAGTGATCGCTTCTGGTAGAGCAAATTCTCCGTAACAACCTGCTAGTTTTGCATTGATCGCTTGTGATACCTTTGCCGAATGAATGTTTCCACGATTAAGTTGCGCATAAACGTGTAGGCCATTACCTTTATGCTCGTGAGGCACACCAAATACAGCAACATGCTCAACAGCAGCTAATTGCTCAATCAAAGTTTCCAAAATATGATTTTCAATTCGATAACCGCTAACGTTGTGCGTATTTTCTGCCTGAGATACTAACCAGATATAATCAGAATCAATGCTTTCTTGTGACTGACCATCAACAGTATCTGCGTCAAAAAAATAGAACCATTCGCCAGAAGATGACTGCAGCCACGATAACTGAAGTTGTTGTCCAATTTTGCTCACTAAAGTGTTCGCTAATTTACTCATCATCTGCTCTTTTATGCTTGGCTGTTCGAAAACTATGCAAATATATTAACTGTGCTGTTAACACTAGAGAGTAAGTAAAAATTTAGAAATTAGACCTAAGTCTACATTGCTGTAAAATCCGGGTAGACTTTAGTCTAAAGCAGCAAAAAAATAGCTGTTAAAGAGGGTTATGTTGTTAATTACCGCAGGTGTTAATCACTTAGTCGAATAGTACAACGAAGAACTCAAAAGAAGTGTTAGAATGCTAAAAATTGAATTTTTATCGCTGATAAATAAAAGGTTATGCATGATTGCTAAAATGAAAATTGTCACCTCAACTATGCTATTAGCTTGCTTAGCAACGGTAGCTAGTGCGAATAATAAAACCCTTGATATTGAAAAGTATCAAAAAGCTGAACATCAATTAAGTAAGTTTACGGATAAATTAGTTACAGGTACCGTAGATTACCCACACTGGGGCCATAACGAACAGTTGCTATATCGCAGCCACACATTGCAGGGCGAACAGTTTTTTATTCTTGACGCTAAAAGCAAACAAAAGAAATTGGCGTTCGATCACCAAAAACTTTCCGAAGCACTTGCCCGCGTTACGGAGCAAGAAGTTAATAAAAAAAAACTACCTTTTAGCAGCTTTGACCTTATCAGTGAAACGCAAATAGCTGTGAAAGTAAAAGGTAAGCATTATCAATGTAATATTGAAAACTACCTATGTAAGCAAAGTAAAAATGCTATTAAGAAAAACGAACTAGTTGCACCAAACGGCAAACAGGCAGTATTTATAAAACAACATAATTTATGGTTAAGAAATTTACAGGACAATAGCGAAAAGCAGTTAACCACAGATGGTATTAAAGATTTCGGTTACGCCACCAACAATGCAGGATGGATCCGAAGTGAAAAACCAGTTGTAAAATGGTCACCTGATTCTAAAAAGTTAACTACATTTAAACATGATGGCCGCAAAGTAGGTGAAATGGGGATAGTGTCAACGGAAGTTGGTCACCCCAAAATTGATGTGTGGAAATACCCATTACCTGGTGATGAAAATATTTTCAAAATTCACCGAGTTGTGATTGACGTTGAAAGTGCCGTAGTTACTCCACTTGCAATGCCTGCTGATGATCATAGATCAACCATTACCGACCATGTTGCTGGTCGCGATGGCAGCCTACTTGATGTTGACTGGTCAACTGATAGTCAACATTTTGCCTTTGTTTCATCAACGCGTGACCACAAAAAGGCAACATTAAAAATCGCCGATGCCGATACTGGCAAAGTTAAAACCATATTTACCGAAATAGAGCAAAGCTTTTTCGAATCTGGTGTTAGCGGCATTAGCTGGAAGTACCTTGATAAAAGCAATGAAATCATTTGGTTTTCACAACGCTCAAACTGGGGACATTTGTACCTTATTGATGCGAAGACAGGGGAAATAAAAAACCAAATTACCCAAGGTGATTGGACTGTACTTGAACTACTAAATGTCGATCAAAACACCGGCAAACTTATTTTTACAGGTGCTGGCAAAGAGGGGAGTGATCCTTACTTTCATTATCTTTATAGCATCAATAAAGACGGCTCAAACTTAACTTTACTAACTCCAGAGAAAAAGCATCACCGCATTACTTTAAGTAAAAATGCTGAATACTTTTTAGATAGAGTATCAACACCAAATCAAGCGGAAGTTAGTTTTATTCGCAGCACTCAAGATAAATCTGGTTTCGTTGTTGAACAAATGGACATTAGCAAGCTTACCGCAACCGGCTGGCAAGCTCCTACACCATTTATAGTTAAAGACCGTAATGGTGAACAAGATATTTACGGCTTGCTATATAAGCCTAGCGATTTTGACGCTAGCAAATCTTACCCTGTAGTAAATTATTTATACCCAGGACCACAAGTAGGCAGTATTCGTGGTCGTGACTTTAAAACGGCTCGTGGTGATAACCAAGCTATTGCCGAGCTGGGTTTTATTGTGATTGAGATTGACGCACTAGGTACACCAGGGCGTTCGAAGAGTTTCCACGAGTTTTACTATCAAAACATGGGTGATAGCGGTATTCCTGACCAAGTTGCTGCTATTAAACAATTAGCAAAACAGCATAGTTGGATTGATAGCTCTCGCGTCGGTATTTGGGGTCACTCTGGTGGTGGTTTTGCTTCAACACGCGCATTATTGACATATCCTGACTTCTACTCTGTTGCCGTGTCACAAGCGGGTAATCACGATAACCGAAACTATGCCGATGAATGGGGCGAAAAATACCATGGCGTATTAGTTAAAAATGAAGACGGCACGACAAACTACGACAGCCAAGCAAACCAATTAGTTGTTGAAAACTTAAAAGGCAAGTTATTAATTGCGCATGGCACAACAGATACTAACGTACCGCCTTACAACACATTAGTTGTTGTAGAAGCCCTTATTAAAGCCAACAAAGATTTTGACATGCTAATGCTACCAAATCGTGGCCATGGCTTCGCAAGAGAACCATACATGATGCGTAAACGTTGGGATTACTTTGTTGAACACTTACAAGCCGTAACGCCGCCTAAAGAGTTTAGTTTTAGTAAATAGCTTTAATTGGTGGCAAAAAAAATGCCAGTAGTCGTTACGAATGCTGGCATTTTTATTAGAAAAAATAAGGTATTACTAAGTATTTAATATTTGTGATCGTACATAAAATATCATCAATGATTTATTTACTACGCACGTAAACATTACCACTATAAGTTGCTAAGGTAATATCTTGGCCGCCACCATTAACACTGGCACTCATCATGCCGCCTATCACTATTTTCTGCTTACCACCTTTGTTTTCCCGTGTTGCATCTTCCGTGGTCACAAACTCAGTGGCAAGACCCGAAAGTATTTCACCTTTATAGTTTTGTACGTTAATTTTCGCTGCCGTTTCTTTTCCGACACTAATATCGATATTGCCACTATGGGTGGTTAACGACGTTGGATTTTCTTGTGCTAATTTATCAAAAGCGACAACAATATCTGTACTATGAGTTTCAGCCACCATAGGGCCGGAAACGCCATTAGCAATAATGCTGCCTTTAAAGGCTGAAACCTCTATTGCGCCAGCGATATTATTAATTTCGATATCACCACCTTGATATAGCTCGATATCTAAACTGGTATTTTTAGGAACCTCAATACGTAGAACAACTTTTTGCGTGCTATATTCGCTTGAAATATCAATTTCATTATCTTCTTCTTCAATAGAAAGCTGCAGCATATTATTTTTAACTGACTTCAATCCTTCAGATGATCGTGGCTTACTTTTATTAACCCGTTGGTAATTTCCATTCTGACGATGAGGTTTATGATGATCGGCATCGTTAAATTCTTCAACCTTCGCTGTAACTTTCACTTCAGTGCCATCGTAACCCTCAATCCAAATAGCTCCTGTATGTATTTCAGCACTTAAGCTTGCCGGTTGCTCAGGGTTTGACAAAGGCAAACTATAAGTTCGCTCAAGAGCATATGCGTTTTGCATTAACGCCGGCAGTAATAATACGGCTAATACTGAGGTAAGTTTATTCATAATAATGACTCCAATAAATTTTATTAAATATGGGTAATAGCGTTAACTTTCTTTAAAAATTCAGCCATATCAGGACTTAACGTACTGGCATTTAACTGCCTAATTAACTGAGACTGAGTTTGTTGGCTACCAACATTAAGTAGCAAACTCGATAATTCAATTTTTACTAAGGTATTTTGTTCGTTTTCAATAAGCGTTAATAATGTTGGCTCATACTCTGTAATATCTGACAAAGTGCTAAAGGTATTGATAATGGCTAACTTAACCGCGGATGAGCGATCATTTGCTAGGGTAGTCATTAAGGCTTTCATCAAAATGGGGTTGGTTAAACCTGTTTCCTGACTGTAAGCAACGCCAGTAAGACGTTCAGCCGCTGATGATTTTTCTAACATAGATAAGGCAAGCATGGTGCTTAATGATGAAACTTCTTGCTGTAACTTCGACAAGCCCACATCCGCACTTAATTGTTCCGGTTGGCTATTATTGTCGTTAGCATTAAAACCAATAATAAACACTAGAGCTAACGCAGCTACTCGAGCAAACGGCTTAACAGGGGCAACAGTAAAAAGTTCGCCTAGTTTCGCTAATATTCCTGACTTACCTTTAGCTACCGGCTTAGCATCTGTAACGATATTTTTTTGCGCCGCTTGCGCTTGTGAAAGCATTTGATAAAAGCGCTTATCCATTTCACTTGTCGGCATTTCGTACTTGCCTTGTTGCCAAAATGCATCAATAAACGCCAACTCGGTTAACAACTCAGGGTGTTTATCCAAATACAACTGCATTTCGTTAGTAAGCACTAATTCTGAGCTAATATCGCCATTAAGCGTTGCTAGTTTCCAATCAATAATAGTTTGATGATTAATCATTGTGCCTCACCTGATAACTTACTGTATTGCTGATGTAACTTACTTATCGCATTTCGCATTTTTGACTTTAGCGTATTCAAATTACAGTCAAGTAACGCCGATATTTCATGATAATTAAGTTGCTGAAAGCGGCTTAAAATAATTATTTCTCTATGTTCGGCTGAAATATTCGCGAGAGATTGATCAAACATATCTTGTTGCTGCACCGAGACCGCTTGCTCTGTTGTACAGTGCTCAGACGGTACTTCATGTTCGTCGATATCTTCATGCTCAACATTGCCTTTATTTTTGCGATAAATATCGGCTGCGGTATTTCTAGCAATACCATACATCCAGCTACTAAAAGTACTAGAACCATTAAAACTGCTGCGATATGCCAATATCTTCATAAAGGTTTCTTGCACCAAGTCTTCACTTTGCGCTTGATTGTTACCCTTTTTCCGAAAATAGTTAAACAACTTAACCTTGTTGTTTTCGTACAGAATAGCGAGTTTATCTAGCTGTCCTGCCTGCACTTGCAGCATTATGTCCTTTTCATTCACCATCGCTGATTTTGTTTCCCATCATCACCCCAATCGCTCTGGGTGAATTTGATGTTATTTATTTTTTGTTATAATTATTAATACCTGATATTTATTAAAAGGTTTATAAACTTTTTAATTAATTTCTTATAGCTATAAAAAAAGGGCTTAACGCCCTTAATTATTTTCGATCTTTGGTTTATTCGTGCTATTTACGAATACCCTCAATGTGTAGCTCTAAATCAACTTTACCAAAATCTTTTTTAAAGCCAAAATCACCCATAGAAATAGAAGCAGTACCATTAAAGCCTGCACGGTAACCACCCCACGGATCTTTACCTTCACCAACTTTAACAGCGTCGATAACTAAAGGCTTAGTTACACCATGCATAGTAAAATCACCGATGATAGCTAATTTACCATTTCCTTTATCTTCTACTTTTGTGCTTACAAATGTTGCTTGTGCATATTTGCTAACATCTAGAAAGTCATCTGAACGGACATGCTTATCACGCTTGGCGTGATTAGAGTCAAAACTTGAAGTGTCAATTGTTACCGAGATTTTCGAAGCAGATACATTATCTTTATCATAAGAAAAGTTACCTGAAAATTTATTAAAGCGACCCGTTAAAACGCTAAAACCCATATGGCTCGTTTTAAAGTTAATTGATGCATGAGCACCTTTAGTATCGATAACGTAATCTGCAGCGAATGCTGGCATTAATGCGCTTGCTGTTAGCAGGGCGCTTGCAAGAAGTAATTTCTTCATTTCCTTTCCTTAATTTACTTATTATTTTTAATAAATTATGTTTATTTAATCATACGCATAAGCGTAGTGTCTTTATCAATAAAATGATGTTTTAAAGCAGCGAATGCATGGAGTAATGCTAGAATTAACACACCATATGCTAAATAGTAATGTACCGTACCAGCAACATCTTCTTGGTTATCAATCGGCAACTGCAGAGCAGTAAACGTAAACCAATCAAAAATAGCGATAGCTTTGCCATCAGCGCTAGTAATTAAATATCCTGATAGTAATACAACAATTAAAGCTATATATAAAAAGAATATTGCCACTTTTGCCGCTTTCTTCTCAATATTACTATGCGACGCTATGGTGTCAGGAGAGCCTGCTATATAGCGCCAAGCTAACCTAAAACCGGTAGCAAATAACAATAATATTCCAATACTTTCATGCCAATGTGGTGCTTGTTGATACCACTGACTGTAGTAATCAAGATCAACCATCCAATAACCTAGGCCAAACAAACCAAAAACGGCAATGGCTGAAAGCCAATGTAACGACTTGCTAATGAGCCCGTATCGATTCTGGTTATTCTTCCATATGAGTTTATTGCGAATCATTTTCTTTCTCAACTGCACGCGATTTAAAGAGTTTACCTATTCAACGGTAATAAACCTAGCAAATATGCGCACTTTGTCGCAATTCATGCACTTTAAAAACCTTGCCAAAACAAGTTAGAAAACTCGAACTAGTTATTGCGCTAGATCAACACAATGTCAAAGCAGAGGCATAAAATGAAATTAAGCCAAAGGAGAAATGCAAATGAACAAAGCAATCTTAGATAATTTATTAGAGAAGAAAGTGGAGTTGAAACAACGCATTAACGCAATAGAAGCAGACTTTAAAAAAGGGCGTTCACAAGACTTTTCAGAACAAACCAGTGAAAACGAAAATAATGAAGTACTTAATGAAATTCATCACGAGGCAAAAATAGAGCTTGATCTTGTAACGCAAGCCATCAGCCGTTTTGAAAAGGATGAATATGGACTTTGTAGCCAATGCACAGCGCCTATAAAACCTGAACGATTGCGTATATTACCTTATATCGATACCTGTATTAATTGTGCTAAATAGGAGCAATAAAAATGCTAGAGAAACACGACTTACACCATGAATTCCCTGAGTTTGAACGAGAAATTCGTCACTTAAAAATGTCTGACGCTCATTTTGCTCGATTATTCAAAGAGTACCACGAGTTAGATCAAGAGGTGCATCGTATTGAAGTGGGAGTTGAAACAACCTCTGATGAATATTTAGAGACAAAGAAATTAGCAAGGCTGCACCTTAAAGACGAGTTATTTAACATGCTTAAAAAAACACAAATACCAGCGTAACACGCGAAATTAGGCAATAAAAAAGCGACTAATTACCGAAGTAAAAGTCGCTTTTTTTGTCACTAAAACTTAGTGTAATTTCTATATAGCTTGTTACTTTTTGCTTGTCGCTTGAATAACACGTAATTGTGCAACAGCACGTGCTAACTCAGCAGCAGCTTCAGCATAATCAACACCGTCGCCGTGAGCGTTTAACTTCTCTTCAGCACGTTGTTTAGCTTCTTCAGCAGCTTGTTCATCCAAATCACCGCCACGTACTGCGATATCCGCTAGTACAGTTACGTTATTCGGCTGAACTTCAAGCATACCGCCAGAAAGGTAGATAACTTCTTCAACGCCACCTTTCTTAACGATTCTAGCCATACCAGGTTTTAGTGAGGTCAGCAAAGGTGCGTGACCAGGCATAATACCTAATTCACCTTCGCTACCTGTGATCTGTAATGATTCAATGCTACCAGAAAATAACTCTTCTTCAGCACTTACCACATTAAGATTTACAGAAAGTATTGCCATGTTGACCTCCTAATTGGCGACTGTCTACTTAAAAGCAGTTAGCCGCCAGCCTTCATTACATGTTTTTAGCTTTTTCAGCTGCTTCTTCAATAGAACCAACCATGTAGAAAGCTTGCTCTGGTAAGTCATCAAATTCACCAGCAAGAATACCTTTAAAGCCACTAATAGTGTCTTTAAGTGATACGTACTTACCAGGAGAACCTGTGAATACTTCAGCAACGAAGAACGGTTGAGATAAGAAACGTTGGATCTTACGTGCGCGATCAACAGTTTGCTTGTCTTCTTCAGATAACTCGTCCATACCTAGAATGGCGATGATATCTTTAAGTTCTTTGTAACGTTGTAGTGTTGATTGAACACCACGAGCCGTTTCATAATGCTCAGCACCAACAACTAATGGATCTAATTGACGTGAAGTTGAGTCAAGTGGATCAATTGCTGGGTAGATACCTTGTGATGCAATATCACGAGATAGTACAACTGTTGCATCTAAGTGAGCAAAGGTAGTTGCTGGAGATGGATCGGTCAAATCATCCGCTGGTACGTATACCGCTTGGATTGAAGTGATTGAACCTTTCTTCGTAGAGGTAATACGCTCTTGAAGAACACCCATTTCTTCAGCAAGTGTAGGTTGGTAACCTACCGCTGATGGCATACGACCTAACAATGCTGATACTTCAGTACCCGCAAGTGTATAACGGTAGATGTTATCTACGAAAAATAATACGTCACGACCTTCGTCACGGAATTTTTCAGCCATAGTCAAACCAGTCATCGCAACACGAAGACGGTTTCCTGGAGGCTCGTTCATTTGGCCGTAAACTAACGATACTTTATCAAGTACGTTAGAATCGTTCATTTCATGGTAGAAATCGTTACCTTCACGAGTACGCTCACCTACACCAGCAAATACTGAGTAGCCGCTATGCTCGATCGCGATGTTACGAATAAGTTCCATCATGTTTACGGTTTTACCAACACCAGCACCACCGAATAAACCAACTTTACCACCCTTAGCGAATGGACATACCAAGTCGATTACTTTGATACCAGTTTCAAGAAGTTCGTTAGACATCGCTTGCTCAGCGTATGCTGGAGCTTCACGGTGAATTGACCACTTCTCTTCTTCGCCGATTGGGCCAGCTTCATCGATAGGCTCACCCAATACGTTCATGATGCGACCCAAAGTTGCAGTACCTACTGGAACTTGGATGTTATCACCTGTGTTTACTACTGTCAGACCACGACGCAAACCGTCTGATGAACCCATAGCGATAGCACGTACAACGCCACCACCTAATTGCTGTTGTACTTCTAGTACTAAGCCTGAAAGGTCACCTTCAGTTACATTTAATGCGTCATATACCTGAGGTACAGCATCTTGTGGGAATTCTACATCCACAACTGCGCCAATGATTTGGACGACTTTACCTGTACTCATGTTTAATCCTCTAATCTGTGCTCTTATTTACTAATAAAATAAATCAAGAACCTTTGCTTATACCGCTGCTGCGCCGGCACAAATTTCACTCAACTCTTGAGTAATACTTGCTTGACGAGCTTTGTTATATACCAATTGTAAATCATCGATTAAGTCGCCAGCATTATCAGTTGCAGCTTTCATTGCAACCATACGAGCGGCTTGTTCACATGCGAGATTTTCAACTACACCTTGATATACTTGCGACTCTGTATAACGAACTAATAATTGATCAAGCAATGCTTGAGCATCAGGTTCGTATATAAAGTCCCAGCGATGCTTAATAGCGTCATCATCTGACTTAGGCAAAGGTAAAAGTTGATCAATCGTTGGCTGTTGCGTCATTGTGTTAACAAATTTGTTGTACACAATAAACAATCTATCAATCTCACCATTATCATAGGCGTTTAACATAACACGTACACTACCAATTAAATCGGTAAGTGACGGATTATCACCTAAACCTGAAACTTGTGAGACGACTTTAGCACCCATATTGTTAAAAAATGCTGTGGCTTTAGAGCCAACTACAGCAAATTCAACTTCGGCGCCCGCTGCTTGCTGTTTACCAGCATCAGCAAGTACTTGCTTAAATAAGTTAATATTTAAGCCGCCACACAAACCACGGTCTGTTGAGACAACGATATAGCCTACACGCTTAGCTTCACGTTCTTCCATATAAGGATGACGATATTCTAAATTACCAAGCGCGATGTGACCGATCACATTTCGCATATTTTCAGCGTATGGACGAGAAGCAGCCATGCTATCTTGCGCTCTGCGCATTTTACTAGCTGCAACCATTTCCATCGCGCTGGTGATTTTCTGTGTATTTTGTACACTTCCAATCTTTGATTTAATCTCTTTACCACCAGCCATGACTATTCTCCGCGAAAAGGTTAACTAATTACCAAGTTTGGGTAGCTTTGAAAGCTTCAATCGCTTTCGCTAAACCAGACTCGATATCTTTGTTATAGTCGCCTTTTTCGTTGATAGTAGCCATCAACTCAGCGTGTTCATTGTTTACGTATGAACGTAATGCTTCTTCAAAATCAACAACTTTGTTGATTTCAACATCGTTTAAAAAGCCTTTTTCTGCGGCAAATAACGATACTGCTGTTTCAGCAATTGACAATGGGCTGTATTGTTTTTGCTTCATCAATTCAGTTACACGTTGACCATGCTCTAATTGAGCACGAGTAGCATCGTCTAAGTCTGAAGCGAATTGAGCAAAGGCTGCAAGCTCGGCGTACTGTGCAAGTGCTAAACGAATACCACCACCAAGTTTCTTGATGATTTTAGTCTGAGCAGCACCACCAACACGTGATACAGAAATACCAGCGTTAACAGCAGGACGAATACCTGAGTTAAATAGGTTAGATTCTAAGAAGATCTGACCATCGGTAATTGAGATTACGTTAGTTGGAACGAATGCAGATACGTCACCAGCTTGAGTTTCAATAATTGGTAAGGCAGTTAATGAACCTGTTTTACCTTTAACTTCACCGTTAGTGAACTTTTCAACGTATGCTTCGTTTACACGAGCAGCACGTTCTAGTAAACGACTGTGAAGATAGAAAACGTCACCTGGGTATGCTTCACGACCTGGCGGACGACGTAAAAGCAATGAGATTTGACGGTAAGCAACTGCTTGCTTAGACAAATCATCATATACGATTAGTGCATCTTCACCGCGATCACGGAAGTATTCACCCATAGTACAACCAGAGTAAGCTGATAAGTACTGTAGTGCAGCAGCTTCAGAAGCAGAAGCAACAACAACGATAGTATTACCTAACGCGCCGTGCTCTTCTAATGAACGAACTAAGTTCGCAACAGTAGAAGCTTTCTGACCGATTGCTACATATACACACTTAATACCAGTGTTTTTCTGGTTAATAATTGCATCTAGTGCGATCGCTGATTTACCGATTTGGCGGTCACCAATGATAAGTTCACGTTGACCACGACCGATTGGAATCATAGAGTCAATTGATTTGATACCAGTTTGTACTGGTTCATCAACTGATTTACGATCGATAACACCTGGTGCTACTACTTCAACAGGAGCGAAACCATCGTTGTCGATAGGTCCTTTTCCGTCAATAGGCTCACCTAGAGTGTTTACAACACGACCTAAAAGGCCACGTCCTACTGGTACTTCCAAAATACGGCCAGTACCTTTAACTTTTACGCCTTCAGCTAGATCCGCATAAGGACCCATTACTACCGCACCTACCGAATCACGGTCTAGGTTCAACGCGATAGCGAAGCGGTTGCCAGGAAGTTCGATCATTTCACCTTGCATTACATCGGCAAGGCCATGGATACGAATGATACCGTCTGTTACAGAAACGATAGTACCTTCGTTACGAGCTTCACTAACTACGTCAAACTGTTCAATACGATTTTTGATCAGTTCAGCGATTTCAGTGGAATTCAGTTGCATGCTCTGTTCCCCGTTAAGATTGCATTGTTGTTGCTAAGCGGTTCAATTTACCTCGTACTGAACCATCTATTACCATGTCACCAGCTTTAATTAATAAGCCAGAAACTACGTTTGCGTCTACAACACAATTGAGCTTTACTTTTCGAGCCAAACGCTTTTCAAGCGCGGCGCTTAATGTAGTTACTTGTTCCGCTGCTAATTCAACAGCAGACGTTACATCCACGTTAATTTCTTTTTCATATTCAGCTTTTAATTCGCTAAATTGAGAAAGAACTTGTGGTAGCACCAACAAACGTTGATTTTCAGCCATCACCTTAATTAGGTTTTGGGCATTGCCATTGAGTTGGTCGTCACAAACTTTTAAGAAAAGTTCTGTGGCTTGCTCAACTGACGCACCACCTGATAGGTAGCTAGTCATAGTTTCATTTTCAGAAACTTCAGCGGCAAATACTAACATTGATAACCAGTTATCAACGGCATTTGCTTCAATAGCAAAATCAAACGCTGCTTTAGCGTAGGGACGAGCGACGGTTGTCAATTCAGACATAGCTCTATTCCCTCTTAAAGTTCAGCTACAAGTTTATCTAAGATATCGCTGTGTGCAGCGGCATCAATTGAACGCTCGAGAATTTTCTCAGCACCAGCTACTGCAAGAACCGCTACTTGTTGGCGTAGTTCTTCTTTCGCTTGGTTACGTTCCGTTTCTATTTCTGCATGGCCTGAGGCTAAGATTTTTTCTTTCTCAGCTTGAGCTTTAGCAGCAGCTTCTTCAACTATTTGCGTTTCACGCTTTTTAGCAGCTTCTACAATTTCAGCTGCTTGCGCTTTTGCATCTTTAAGTTGAGCCGTGGCTTTTTCCTGAGCAAGCTCAAGATCTTTAGCAGCACGGTCAGAAGCAGCAAGTCCATCAGCAATAGTTGCTTGACGAGCTTCGATAGCACCAATAATTGGTGGCCATACGTACTTCATACAAAATATTACAAATACGACAAATGCGATCATTTCACCGATAAAAGTGGCATTAACGTTCATTTGTGTACCTCCTATTAAATATTACAGTTAAAAAAGACTTAATTACTTAATTAGCCGATTTTAACGAATAGGATGTATAGACCCATTGCAACACCGATGATTGCAATCGCATCGATAAGACCTGCTACGATGAACATCTTAACTTGAAGTTGTGGTGCTAGTTCAGGTTGACGAGCAGCAGATTCTAAGAATTTACCACCTAATAAACCAAAACCGATAGCTGTACCTAAAGCGCCTAAGCCGATCAATAAAGCTGCAGCTACATATAGTAAACCTAAGTTTTCCATTTTTATCTCCGATTATTTAAAGTAAAGTTTAAAGTTAAAATTTTTCTTCGGGCTTCCTGCCCTAAACCCTTCGGGCCGGCTTATGCCGTACTAACTTAATCCCGAAAAGTTAGTGATCTTCGTGAGCTAAGCTTAAATAAACAATTGTTAGCGTCATAAAAATAAATGCTTGTAAAGGGATAACCAACAAGTGGAATGCAGCCCATACAAAGTGCATTGGCAATTGGAATACACCAACTGTCGCAATCAGTATAAATATCAACTCACCAGCATATAAGTTACCAAATAGACGTAATGCTAATGATAATGGACGAGCTAATAAGGTAACTGTTTCAAGTAAGAAGTTCACTGGGTATAAAGTCCAATGTCCAAAAGGCTGTGTAGTTAATTCTTTGATAAAACCACTGATGCCTTTAACCTTAATTGAATAGTAAATAATTAACCAGAACACACCTAGAGCAAGTGCTAGTGTCATATTAATATCTGTAGTAGGAACGGCTTTCATGTAGTTAACACCAACCAGCTCAAATGCTTTTGGAATTAAGTCTACTGGTACCCAGTCCATAGCGTTCATCAGCAATACCCAAACAAAAATAGTTAAAGCTAATGGCGCGATAACAGGGTTTTTACCGTGAAAGGTACTTTTTACACTATCGTCAACAAACTCAACAATCATTTCAACTGCACATTGCAGCTTTCCTGGTACACCGGTTTCTGCTTTTTTTGCAACAGACCGGAAGATAGTTAAAAAGACCAAACCTAAGAATATTGACCAACCCAAAGTATCAATGTGAAAAGTCCAAAAACCTTCGCCGACTGATAAATTGGTTAAATGGTGCTTAATATATTCTTGGCTGGTTACTTCAGCACTTGATGACATATTAAAGTTCCTAATGATTAAAGTTTAAATTTTAATGTTTCAAAAAAAAGGGTGTTACTAATGGCAATGCCACTACTAAACAAAAACTGCTGAAAAAAGCTAATGGCTCTATCGCTAAAAATTTGAAGGCTAGCGCAAACAAAACGGCCGTTAATACTAATTTCATTTTTACGCCACTGTAAAAGGAATCTAAAACCTTTCTAGAGGCTCTTGCTCCTGCATATTTAAATGCTTTATGAGCAAAGACAAAATTAGGGATTATACTTATCGCTCCACCCGCTAATACTGAGTATGCGAAAGATAATCCCCAAATAAAATATGTTGCTACACTGCAAGCTAAAACGAATATTATTGCGACCAAAACTTGCATAAAAGCAAACTTTCTTCCTGGTTTAGCTAACTCATTGTGAATGTATAAACTCACCAGAAACTCCATACGATAAATTTCGTAATTCTTACAGTTTTTTAAAGTTGAAATTTACTCTTTAAAAAGCCGACGCAAGTATACTGAATTACAGCGCTAATGCAACAAAAGAGGGCGCTCATTGCCCAGATAATGTGCGAAATGTAACGGTAAACGAACAAAATACGACTAATGTATAATCGATTGTGAAAACTTTCGCTTTTTATCACTTAGATGGGAAAAGATAAGGCTGATATTTTGAAAATCATTTGAATGTGTAAACTAAAATACATTAGGCAACGACAATAGTTACATTACCTAATGATATTCGACATTTTATTGCCTATTTAAAACGAATTAAAGCGAGAAACAATACCGTCTAATTCAGATAAGTCACTATATGAAATCACCAACTTACCTTTACCTTTTTTATTGTGATTTATCGCAACTTGTGAACCTAATTTTTCAGATAAATTTTGCTCTAACATTTTAGTATTTGGATCAATTACTTTTTCTTTTGGTTCTTTAGGTGGTTGTTGAACCTTTTTAATCAGTGCTTCTGTCTCACGTACCGTCAGCTCTTTTGCAACAACAACGCGAGCAGTGTTAGTTTGAATATCACTATCCAGAGCAAGTAATGCACGGGCATGACCCATTTCAATATCACCATGCTCTAATAAGGTTTTTACTTCACTATTTAAGTTATTCAAACGTAATAAATTGGTAACCGTTGTTCGAGACTTACCAACCGCATCAGCCACTTCTTGATGCGTTAATTCAAATTCAATCAATAGTCGTTCAAGCGCAATAGCCTCTTCCATGGCATTAAGATCTTCACGCTGAATGTTTTCAATTAAAGCAATAGCGACAGCTGCTTCGTCAGGCACTTGTTTAATTAAACAAGGAACCATATCAAGTTCAGCTATTTGTGCTGCGCGCCAACGTCGTTCACCGGCAATAATTTCATAGCTGTGTTCACTTATTGGACGCACAACAATAGGTTGAATAATACCTTGTGATTTAATTGAATTCGATAAGTCATCAAGTGCTTCTGCCGACATATCTTTACGAGGCTGATACTTTCCTGGGTGTAATTGCTCAATCGGTAAATTTTGCAATTCAGTATCTTTGTTAGCAACGTCAGTCTTACTAGTTGCTTCTTCAGAAGTATTGCTTGCTGGTGTTGTTAATAAAGCATCAAGACCGCGACCTAGACCTCTGCGTTTACTTTGACTCATAATGTTCCTTGCTCTTGCTCGGTTGTTGCTTGCGGTTTTGTTTGTTTATTTTGTTCTGCGCGTCGTAATATTTCACCGGCCAATGCAAGATATGCTTTTGCACCAGTTGACGATTTATCGTAATACATTGCTGGGGCACCGAAACTTGGCGCTTCTGCTAAGCGAACATTACGTGGAATAACGGTACGATAAACTTTGTCGCCAAAATGACGCTTTAATTGCTCTGAAACATCGTTAGCTAAACGATTACGCGGGTCGTACATGGTACGTAAAATACCTTCAATATGAAGCTTTCCATTAACCACAGAAGTAAGTTGGGAAATGGTATCCATTAGCGCTGTTAAACCTTCTAGTGCATAATATTCACATTGCATTGGCACTAAAACAGAGTCAGCTGCAGTCATAGCATTGACTGTCAGCATATTTAAAGATGGTGGACAATCAATAATAATAAAATCGTAATCTTTTCTTACTTTCGATAAAGCATTTTTCAATCTATGTTCGCGAGAATAAACTTCCATCAACTTAATTTCAGCAGCCGTTACATCACTATTAGCCGCGATAAGATCGTAAACACCTGCGGTATTTTTACAAACAACTTGCTCGAAAGGACGTTCTTCAATAAGTAACTCAAAACAAGTTGCTGGAACTTCATATTTATCAATTCCGCTGCCCATAGTGGCATTGCCTTGAGGATCAAGATCAATCAATAATACTTTGCGCTTTGTTGCCGCAAGTGAAGCAGCTAAATTGACTGAGGTTGTTGTTTTGCCAACACCACCTTTTTGATTTGCAACCGCAATTATTTTTCCCACAAGATCCTCAAATACTTTCTGATCAAAAGCTTATTATTATTTATGATTTAACCAATTCAATCAAATGACGTTCACCTTCTAATCGAGGAACGGCAATAATGTGACTTTTTGCAACACTAATATTGCTTGGTAACGCTGCCACTTCATCGTTAGGGTAAATACCTTTTAAGGCTAAAAAACGACCATGTTCAACACTAACAAGATGATCACACCAAGTCACCATATCAAGTAATGACGAGAACGCGCGACTTAACACACCGTCAAATGGTGTTTCTGGTTGATATTGCTCTACACGGGCTTTCACTGGCGTTACATTTTCAAGTTTTAATTGAAAAACCACTTGTCGTAAAAACGTAACTCTTTTGCCTAAGCTGTCTAATAATACAAAATTACGTTCAGGATACAAGATAGCAAGTGGAATTCCAGGTAGGCCAGGGCCAGTACCTACATCAATAAATGATTGGCCATTTAGTAGTGGGCCAACCATTAAGCTATCCATAATATGCTTAATAACCATATCCTTTGGATCACGAATTGAGGTTAAATTATAAGCTTTATTCCACTTATGCAATAATTCAACATATTGGATAAGTAATGCTACTTGCTGATCAGAAACTTCAAGTGAAGTTTCTTTTATCAAAGCAACTAGCTGATCAGATAATGTCATTAGGCTAAATCTTAATTAATATGCTGGTTTATTATGCGCTTTTGCGTAATAAACCATGTTTTTTCAGATAGACTAATAATAACGAAATTGCAGCAGGAGTAATACCAGAAATACGAGAAGCTTTACCAATAGTTTCAGGACGAGCGTCTGTTAGCTTAGCGACAACTTCATTCGACAGCCCTGAAATTTGCGTAAAATCGAAGTCACTAGGGATCTGTGTATTTTCATGACGTTTCTTTTTGGCAATATCATCTAGCTGACGATCAATATAGCCTGCGTACTTTATTTGAATTTCAACCTGCTCAGCTGCTTGTTTGTCAGCTAATTTTGGACCTAAACCTTCAATTGACATTAATTCGCCATATTTAACTTCAGGTCGACGGACAAGATCTTCCAAGCTATTTTCACGACTCAACGGAGTTTTAAGCAAAGTATTCACTTCTGCTGCGGCACTATGATCTTTTTGTACCCACACAGATCGTAGACGTTGACGTTCAAGCTCAATATTTTCCATTTTTTCATTAAAACGTTGCCAACGTTGATCGTCTACTAAACCAAGTTCGCGACCTTTCTCCGTTAAACGAATATCGGCATTGTCTTCACGCAATAATAAGCGGTATTCCGCACGAGACGTAAACATACGATAAGGTTCTTTGGTACCTAATGTTGCTAGATCGTCAACGAGTACGCCCATATAGGCTTGATCACGTGTTAGAACTAATTCTTCTTTACCTTGAACACGAGCAGCGGCATTTGTCGCTGCAATTAAACCTTGTGCACCGGCTTCTTCATAACCAGTAGTACCGTTAATTTGCCCAGCAAAATATAAATTCTCAATGAATTTGCTTTCAAGGGTTTGTTTTAAATCTCGCGGATCAAAAAAGTCATATTCAATCGCATAACCTGGGCGAGTAATATGGGCATTTTGAAAACCTTTGATCGAGCGGACAAGATCCATTTGCACATCAAACGGTAAGCTGGTTGAAATGCCATTGGGATAAATTTCGTGGGTTGTTAAACCTTCTGGCTCAACAAAAATTTGGTGACTGTCTTTTTCAGCAAAACGATGTATTTTATCTTCAATTGATGGACAATATCTTGGACCTACACCTTCAATAACGCCTGTGTACATTGGTGATCTATCTAAACCTGATTGAATAATTTCATGAGTTTTTTTATTGGTGTGGGTAATAAAACATGAAATTTGCTCAGGGTGATCTTCACCTGATCCCATAAATGAAAATACTGGACGAGGATCGTCACCTGGTTGCTCTTCCATCACAGAAAAATCAAGTGTTCTAGCGTCTAAGCGTGGTGGAGTGCCTGTTTTCAAGCGATCCATTCTAAATGGCATATCACGTAAACGTGCCGCTAAATTAACACTTGCCGGATCACCCGCTCGGCCACCTTGATAATTATTCAAGCCAATATGAATTTGTCCAGCAAGGAAAGTTCCAACCGTTAAAACAACGCTTTTAGCTTTAAACTTTAAGCCCATTTGTGTAGAAACACCGACGATCTTGTCATTTTCAAGAATAAGATCATCACAAGGTTGCTGAAATATCGTTAGGTTTTCTTGGTTTTCTAAGAAGTGACGAACAAAGTTTCGGTATAAACTACGATCAGCTTGAATACGTGTTGCACGAACGGCAGGGCCTTTACTCGCATTAAGTGTTCTAAACTGGATTGCAGCATGATCAGCTGCGGTAGCCATTAAGCCACCTAGTGCGTCAATCTCTTTAACTAAATGTCCTTTACCAATGCCACCTATGGCTGGATTACAAGACATTTGTCCTAGTGTATCAATGTTATGAGTCAGCAGTAGAGTTTTACACCCCATACGTGCTGCAGCCAGTGATGCTTCTGTACCAGCATGACCACCACCAACAACAATTACGTCATAAGACTCTTGATACCACATAAATTATTGACCCTAGTTCGATTCATCTTGAAAAATTAAGAGCGGTATTTTAACGCTTTTTTTCACGTAGGGGAATGATCAAATCACTTAAAAGATCTTAGCTCGATCATTAGATAATATATAAAGATCTTTAAATAGATCTTGTTATTATTACTTATTAGGATCCTCTTTTTCTGTTGATAAGTGCTTTTTCAATATATAAAACAATATATTAGTTAATGATAAACCTTGTGATCAAACCTTGATCAATTAACTTATAAGCTTTGATCAAAAGAGCTAGTTATCCACATATGTTTTTAGTGTTAATTATGTCTACTGAATAATAATAGAAAATTAATAGCTTTTACCCAAAGTTATGCACATATCTATATTTTTACAACAGTTTCTGTGAATAACTTATGGGTAATTGCCTTATAGATGATCTTTATTCACAGTTAACCACTGTTGTGATTGCTCTTCTGGATCGATATCTTCACTCATATCAAGTGTCATTAATGATAATGATTCTTGGCAACCTTTTGATAATAGTAGTTTATTTATGTTTTTTGCTGCGAAGCAAAAAGTATCATAGCTAGAGTCACCGATACCGATCGTTAAAAACTTAACTGAGGATAGATCTTGATCGCTATTTTCAAGATCCGAGACAAAAGCTTGAATGTTGTCAGGATAGTCACCGGCACCATGAGTTGAGGTACACACTAACCAAGTTTGATTTTCGTGCTTTATTTCAGCGAAATTTGGTTGGAAATGTAGTTCTACATCGTGACCAAGTTCGGATAATGTCTCTTCACAGGCTTCTGCAACGTATTCTGAACCGCCCAACATGCTGCCAACGATAATTTGAAATGAGCTCATTTATTGCTCCATATATGTTATTTAATTTGAAAAAATAAGGGATTTTTAAGTTTATTTACCGATACAAAATGATGAAAAAATTTGGCTTAGAAGATCATCATTAGTAAATTCACCGGTTATTTTATTAAGCTCTTCTTGGCAGAATCTTAATTCTTCCGCCAGTATTTCTCCGGCTACATAAGACTCTAATTGTTCTAAACCTATGATTAAGTGTTGGTGGGCTTGCTCTAGCGCAACAAGATGGCGTCGACGCGCCATAAAGCCGCCCTCAGTACTGCCTTGATAGCCCATAATGTGCTTTAAGTGCTCTGTTAATGCATTTACACCTGCGTTGGTTTTAGCTGACAAGGTAACGGTAGGCGTACCGTTTATTTCGCTGTAACCCGTGTTGGCTTGGCTAATGTCGGCTTTATTTCTAATGATTGTTAAACCAATGTTTTCTGGAAGTTTTTCAAAAAACTCTGGCCAAACAGTTTTTGGATCTATGCTAGTGTCATTTGACGAGTCAACCATAAGCAAAACTCGATCAGCTTGATGTATTTCCTGCCAGGCGCGCTCTATACCAATTTGTTCAACTTTATCAGCACTTTCACGTAAACCAGCAGTGTCAATTATGTGCAGTGGCATGCCATCAATATGAATTTGCTCTGATAGAACATCACGGGTGGTTCCTTCAATATCCGTTACAATCGCGCTTTCTTTGCCACTTAACGCGTTTAATAAACTTGATTTACCGGCATTTGGACGACCCGCGATAACAACCCGCATACCTTCACGAATTATGCTGCCTTGCTGGGCTTTATTTTTCACTTCTGCCACTTGCGCAATAATGGCTTTTAGGTCGTTAACGACTTTTTCGTCCGCAAGAAAGTCTATTTCTTCTTCTGGGAAGTCTATTGCAGCTTCAACATACATACGCAAATGTATGGTGTCATTAACCATTTGATGTACGAGTTTTGAAAAGTCACCTTGTAGAGAGTGTAATGCGCAACGTGCGGCTTGCTCTGAGCTTGAGTTAATTAAGTCAGCAATTGCTTCTGCTTGTGTTAAATCGAGCTTATCGTTTAGAAAGGCTTGTTCACTAAATTCACCGGGACCTGCCATACGGATGTTAGGTAGGGCGAGTATTTCTTTTAGTAGCATGTCGAGTAATACTGGGCCGCCGTGTCCTTGTAGTTCAAGAATATCTTCGCCCGTGAAAGAATTTGGTCCTTTAAAATAAATAGCTATACCTTGATCTAGCGCTTGGCCTTGTTGATCTTTAAACGTTAAATATTCTGCTTTTCTAAGCTCTGGCAATTTTCCTAAAATGGCTTTAGCAACATTTTCAACTTCTGGCCCTGAAACCCTAATAATACCGACGCCACCGCGTCCTGGTGCTGTCGCTTGTGCAGCTATGGTTTCTTTTTGGCTAGATGAAAATGCTTGCTTGGTCATATCGAAATCTCAATTAACGTTAATTTTTTAATTGTCGATATTATAAACCGTTACGTACTGGCTGGAAATGAACAGTTAATTTTTGTCGAATTTAATCGCTAATGAGATGGTAAAAGCAGAGGGGAATATAATGAAAATTACTGAATTGCAGACAATCGTCATTCATTCACATCCATGTGATCATGACATATCGTTCATCCTGAACATAAAAAAGGTAGCCGTAGCTACCTTTTAGTTTCATTAGCAAAAGCTATTAGTTAGATTTTGCTTTTTCCATGCCTGAGAAAATAATTTTCATTTGCACGATAGAAATAATGTTACTCACTAACCAGTATAATACTAGACCTGATGGGAACCAGAAAAAGAATACGGTAAACATAACTGGCATGTATTGCATTATTTTTTGCTGCATTGGGTCTTGTACTGTCATAGGTTGCATTTTTTGCATTATGAACATACTGATACCCATTAGCACAGGTAAAATATAGAAAGGATCTTGTGCTGAAAGATCTTGAATCCACAACATAAATGGCGCATGGCGAAGTTCAACACTTTCTAAAAATACCCAGTAAAGTGCTAGGAAAATCGGCATTTGAATAAGTAATGGCAAACAACCGCCGGCTGGGTTTACTTTTTCTTTACGATATAGTTCCATCATAGCTTGTGACATTTTTTGTCTGTCGTCACCAAAACGTTCTTTAAGCTGCGTCATTTTCGGCTGTAAATTACGCATTTTAGCCATTGATGTGTATTGTGCTTTTGTTAATGGGTACATACCACCTTTAACAATCAAGGTGATGATGATGATAGCAACACCCCAGTTAGCAACAACTGACTGAATTTTGATTAGCAACCAGAATAAAGGTTGGCTGATCATAAATAAGAAACCGTAATCAATCGTTAAATCTAAGTTCTCTTCGATACTTTCTAATACATCTTGATCTTTAGGGCCGACATAAAATGTTGCAGCCGTTGTTGCTGTACTATTTGGCTCTACAGTGATTGCAGGTGCTTTGAAGCCGATAATGGCATCTTTATTCGCAGAGTAAAGGCTATAAAGTTGGTTGGTAGCTGATTTCTCAGGTACCCAAGAAGACACAAAGTAGTGTTGTAGCATAGCCACCCAGCCACCTTGTGTTGATACATTTAGGTTTTTCTCTTCAATATCATCGAAGTCATATTTTTCGTAAACATCTTCGGTAGTTGAATATGCAGTACCTTTATAAGTTGGAATTAAACCACTTGAGGTATCAATTAATGTTGTTTGCTTTAATTGACCATACATTTGCACGCTAGCAGGTGTACTGGCATTGTTTTTAATGATGTATTCAACGTTAATAGCATAGCTGTCATGATTGAATGTAAAACGTTTGGTTACTGATAATGCATCACTATCAATATAGGTTAAGTCAACCATTAAAGGTGAGTCAGCAGAAGTTTGATAAGCGGTTGCTGAGGTTTGATAAACAGGGCGGCCTTGAATTACTCTATCTAAACCTTGTGCACCAGTTAATCCACTTTGAGCAACATAACGGTTAATATCACTACGTAAAATAGTAAATGGAACGCCATTGCCTTGTTCGGTATCAAACTTTAAAAGTTTGGCTTCAATAATGTCGCCGCCATTGGTATCAATTTTTAATGCCAAGACATCGCTTGTAATAGAAATTATTGTTGCAGAAGCGGTTGTTGTTTCATTATTAATAGGTGATGCTGTCGCTGAAGACTCAGGAACAAAATCGCCGTTACTTGATGTTGTGGTTGCTTGTTGAGTTACTGCTGGTTGCTCAATTACAGGAGCATTGTCCATTTGCCATTGATTAAATAGCAAATAGGTAACAACCATAAGCGCAATAAAAAGAAAACCGCGTTGAGATTCCATAATGTCTTATTTCTCTTTTTTTGATAGTGGCACGGGATCATGTCCTCCCGCATTTAATGGATGGCATTTTAGTATACGTTTGCCTGCTAACCAACAACCTTTTATCACACCGAAGCGATTAATTGCTTCAATAGCATAAAATGAACAAGTTGGATCAAATCGACAATTGGGGCCAAGCAGTGGACTAAGCCAACGCTGGTAAGCTTTTACAAAAGTAATTGCTATTTTTTGTGGCGCTGAATTATTTTTCGCCATATTTTTTCCAATTGCTGATTAATTTCTTTATTTTCGAGTTTGTCAGTTCCCGATTTTACCATAACAACTATATCTATATGGGGGAGATTGTGTTGATTTAAACGGAAACTTTCACGAATTTGTCGTTTAATACGATTTCGTTGAACAGCAAGTTTTACCCGCTTTTTAGCTATGGCTAGACCTAAGCGATTATTATTATCAGAATTTGGTGTGATGAGAATCGTGATATGGCTAGAGCCAAAACGAAGAGGTTTTGAGAATACAGCTTGAAATTGACCGGGAGTCAAAAGACGAGACTCCCGATTAAATTCATAAGTAACCATGTTGGTTACCAATTTTTTAACTTAAACTACGAGTTAAAAAATTAAGCACTAAGGCTTGCGCGGCCTTTAGCACGACGACGTGCAATTACAGCACGACCGTTTTTCGTAGCCATGCGAGCACGGAAGCCATGGTTGCGCTTACGCTTTAATACACTAGGTTGAAATGTTCTTTTCATTACGCTAATCCGTCTGTTGTTGTTGCCCTGGCAAAACAGCCTTCATGAGCACACTGGGTCTAAAAATGAGGCGAAATTCTATATAGAGAAGCAAGCTTTGTCAATGTTTATTCTTTAGCTATTTTAAAAAGATCGTTAACGGATCGTACTGATCGAAAAAGTATCCACAGTTTTATAACAAAATATTGAAAAATGCTAAGGATCATTTCATTTAACTGATCATAATTAAATCGTATATTTAAATTTTTTTAGCATTTTTTTGCTATTAAAAATGGGTGCAAGGTTTGAGTTTATTGAGTTTGTGAAAAAAAAATGAAAATAAAATGGCTTTATTGAAAAGTCAATATTGATGTTGTGGATAACTATAGTGATAATAGTGCCAATATAAAAATTATTATCTTTTTCTCTATTATTTTTTTCATGTTATTTTTTGCGACTAAATAATGCAGGAAGCATAGTTATTATCAGGAGTCAGTTGTTGGATCATTCACTTTGGCAAAAATGTTTGTCTGTTCTTCAAGAAGAATTACCCGCACAGCAATTTAGTATGTGGATTCGTCCACTGCAATGTGTGGTTACTGATAATATTATGACCTTATACGCGCCTAATAGGTTTGTTTTAGATTGGGTCAGAGATAAATATGTTAATCGTATTAACGAATTAGTTGGTATGCATGATAGCGCTAATCCACCTTTATTGCGTTTTGATGTTGGTAGCATTCCCGATCAAGCAACAAATATTCAAGATAGTATTAGCCAGGTGCAACCTAATCCTAAAGCTGCAAGCAAAGAGGCTAGTGCTCCTGAAAGTAACTTGCCAAAAACAACAAATGTCAGAGTAAAATATACTTTCGATAACTTTGTTGAAGGTAAATCAAATCAGCTAGCCCGTGCGGCAGCATCACAGGTTGCGGATAACCCAGGTGCAGCATATAACCCATTATTTATTTATGGCGGTACTGGTTTAGGCAAAACCCATTTATTGCATGCGGTTGGTAATGGTATTTTACTGAATAAACCAAATGCTAAAATTGCTTACATGCATTCCGAACGCTTTGTTCAAGACATGGTAAGAGCGTTGCAGAACAATGCCATGGAAAAGTTTAAGCAATATTATCGCTCGGTTGATGCTTTGCTTATTGATGATATTCAATTCTTTGCCGGTAAAGATCGAACACAAGAAGAGTTCTTCCACACTTTTAATGCCTTACTAGAAGGTAATCAACAAATCATTTTGACCAGTGATCGTTACCCTAAAGAGGTTGATGTTGAAGATCGACTAAAATCTCGCTTTGGTTGGGGCCTTACTATTGCCATAGAGCCTCCTGAATTAGAAACACGTGTAGCGATATTGAAGCGTAAAGCTGAAGAGAGTCATATCAACTTGGCTGATGAAGTAGCATTTTTTATTGCTAAACGTTTACGCTCTAATGTACGAGAGCTTGAAGGGGCATTAAATCGCGTTATCGCCAATGCTAATTTTACTGGTCGCGCCATTACTATTGATTTTGTTCGTGAGGCACTTCGAGATTTATTGGCTTTACAAGACAAGCTAGTTACTATTGATAATATTCAACGTACAGTAGCGGAATACTATAAAATAAAAGTTGCTGATTTACTTTCTAAAAGAAGAAATAGATCTGTTGCTAGACCTCGTCAAATTGCAATGGCATTATCTAAAGAGTTAACTAACCATAGTTTGCCTGAAATAGGTGATGCTTTTGGTGGTAGAGATCATACAACAGTATTGCATGCTTGTCGGAAGGTAAAAGATTTGCGTGAAGAGTCACATGATATAAAAGAAGATTATTCAAATTTAACCAGAACATTGTCATCATAATAATAAGTAAGTTAAAAGTGGGTCAAAAATGAAATTTTCATTAAATAGAGAATTACTTCTGAAACCTTTATTGTTGGTTTCAGGCGCTGTTGAAAGAAAAAGTACACTACCTATTTTAGGTAATATTCTTTTTGATGTAAGTGGGCAATCACTTACCCTAACCGCCACGGATTTAGAGCTAGAAATGGTTGCGTATGCGTCAATTGACAATCATGCTGAAGACGGAAAAGTTACCATTCCAGCACGTAAACTTTTAGATATTTGTAAAAGTTTACCGGACGATTCAACACTGACGTTTGAATCTGATAACGATATTATAAAAATTAGTACTGGTCGTAGTAAATACTCCCTTTCAACGTTGCCAGCGAGTGACTTCCCTAATATTGAACAATGGCAGGGAGACGTAGAATTTAAGCTATTAAAGTCAGAGTTATTGCGCTTAATTGAAAGTACACATTTTTCAATGGCAAACCAAGACGTTCGCTATTACCTAAATGGTATGTCGATAGAAACAGAAGGAAAGGAGATTCGCTCTGTTGCTACAGATGGTCATCGTTTAGCTATATGTAAAATTTCTAATGAAGATCTTGAGCTACCTTCTCGACAAGTAATTGTACCGCGTAAAGGTATTTTAGAAATTATTCGTTTACTTGATCCTGTTGATGAAAGCGTGCAGGTATTTTTGGGTTCTAATCATGTTCGCATAATTGACAGTGAATTTTCATTTACCAGTAAACTTGTTGATGGTCGTTTCCCTGACTATCGTAGGGTGTTACCTCGAAATGGCGATAAAATTCTTAATGCAAATAAGGACGAGTTAAGGCAAGTACTTTCTCGCGCTTCAATATTGTCGAATGAAAAGTTTAAAGGTGTTCGCCTAAACTTTGCTGCCACTGAATTGAAAATAACGGCTAATAACCCAGAGCAAGAGCAAGCAGAAGAAGTTATTGAAATTGATTTCCCTTACGAAGAAGTCGAAATTGGTTTTAACGTGAGTTATGTATTAGACGTTTTAAATGCTATTAAAGAATCCGATGTTAAATTTACTCTAGCTGATGCCAACAGTAGTGTTGTTATTGAAGGTGGAGAGTCAGGCGAAGCTTTATATGTAGTAATGCCAATGCGATTGTAATGGCTATTGGTAAATTATTTGTACAAGATTTTCGTAATATAGAAAGTGTATCAGTAAATTTTCATGCAGATGTAAATTTTATTATTGGTGATAACGGCAGTGGTAAAAGTAGTTTATTGGAAGCTATTTTTTATTTAGGACACGGTAAGTCGTTTCGTAGTGCCAAGGTAGACAATTTACTTCAGCATGAAAAATTTGCATTTACGGTTAGTGCTAAAACGGATAAAGACTGCCAGTTAGGCGTTCGTAAAACATTTGACTCTAGCTTAGGTAATACAGAAATAAGAATTGACGGAGAAAAACAAGCAAAACTTTCTTCGCTTGCTAAAAACGTTGCTGTGCAGGTAATTACTCCAGAAAGTTTCAAATTGTTTTTTGGTGGTCCTAAGCAAAGGCGTCGATTTATAGATTTAGGATTGTTTCACGTGAAACATTCCTTTTCTGAACATTGGCGAGAGTTTTCTAGAGTGCTAAAACAGCGCAATGCCTGTTTAAGAAATAAGGCGGATTTAAAAACCTTAGAGTACTGGAGTGAGGTTTTTGCTGAGCGCTCGCAACAAATTGCAGATTTAAGATCTGACTATGTTGAAGAGTTGACTAAAGAGTTAAGTTTTTGGTTAAAAACCATGTTACCGTCTGTATCTGATGATATAGTGATTCAATACTTGCAAGGATGGAATTCGAAGAAAAACTTACTCGATGTATTAAGCCAATATCGAGAAAAAGAATTGTCAACTGGGTATAGTTTATTTGGAGCACAAAAATTTGATGTTCGTTTTGTTTTAAATGGCACGTCATTAGATAATCAATTATCACGTGGTCAACAGAAGTTGTTTTTACTGGCATTAACTTTTGCACAAGCAAAATTAATTGAAAGAGTTAATCGAGTAAAACCAATTTTATTAATAGATGATGTTGGTGCTGAATTAGATAGCAATTCTAGAGCATTATTAAATAATGCAATAGCGGCGATAGATTGCCAAGTTATCGTAACAGCAATTGATAAAACAGCAGTGGAACAGTTAGTTCCACTAGAAAAAAACTACAGAATGTTTCACGTGAAACATGGCAAACTATCAGTAATGAGTGAGTAGGCTATAAGCTATGACAATAGAAAATGAATATGACTCGGCTAGTATTAAAGTACTAAAAGGCCTAGATGCAGTTCGCAAAAGACCAGGGATGTATATAGGTGATACCGATGATGGCACAGGTTTGCATCACATGGTATTTGAGGTGTTGGATAACTCGATTGATGAAGCTCTTGCAGGTCACTGTAGTGATATTATTGTTAAAATCCACCTAGATGGTTCTGTGTCTGTAAAAGATGATGGACGAGGAATACCAACAGAAATTCACCCAGATGAAGGTGTTTCTGCAGCTGAAGTTATTATGACTGTACTACATGCTGGTGGTAAATTTGGTGGTGAAGATTCAGGTTATAAAGTTTCTGGTGGTTTACACGGTGTTGGTATTTCCGTGGTAAATGCCTTAAGTAGTAAACTTAAACTAAATATTCGCAGAGAAGGTAAGCTTTACGAGCAGGTTTACCATGCAGGTGAACCAGAAGAGCCGCTTAAAGTAGTAGGTGAAAGTGATAAAACTGGTACAGAAGTAAGGTTTTGGCCAAGTGAAGAAACTTTCTCTGATGTTTTATTTCACTATGATTTACTTGTTAAGCGTATTCGTGAGTTATCATTCTTAAACTCAGGTGTTTCAATTAGACTTATTGATGAGCGCGAAGAAGGAAAAGAAGATCACTTCCATTTTGAAGGTGGTATTCAAGCATTTGTTGATTACCTTAATACCAATAAAACACCGGTTAATGAAGAGATATTCTATTTCGATTTAGAGCGTGAAGATGGCATTGTGGTTGAAGTTGCAATGCAATGGAACGATGGTTTCCAAGAAAGCATTCATTGTTTTACTAATAACATTCCACAGCGTGATGGTGGTACTCACTTAAGTGGTTTTAGAACGGCGTTAACTCGTACACTAAATAGTTACATGGTTAAAGAAGGGCTGAACAAAACTAAGAAAGGTGGTAATACTGAAACGAGTGCTTCAGGTGATGATGCGCGTGAAGGCTTAACAGCAGTAATATCAGTTAAAGTACCTGATCCAAAATTCTCTTCACAAACAAAAGATAAACTTGTTTCTTCTGAAGTTAAAACTGCTGTAGAACAAGCTATGGGTGAAAAGTTAGGTGAGTACTTATTAGAAAAGCCTGCGGTAGCTCGTACTATTATAATGAAAATAGTCGACGCTGCTCGTGCCCGTGAAGCGGCTCGTAAAGCAAGAGAAATGACTCGACGTAAAGGCGCTTTAGATATCGCTGGTTTACCGGGTAAACTTGCTGATTGTCAGGAAAAAGATCCTGCACTATCTGAACTATATATTGTGGAAGGGGACTCAGCTGGCGGCTCAGCCAAGCAGGGGCGAAACCGTAAAAACCAAGCTATTTTACCATTAAAAGGTAAAATTCTTAATGTTGAAAAAGCACGCTTTGACAAGATGATATCTTCTCAAGAAGTTGGCACTTTAATTACAGCATTAGGTTGTGGCATTGGTCGAGACGAATATAATCCAGAAAAATTACGTTACCACAGCATCATCATCATGACCGATGCCGATGTCGATGGTTCTCATATCCGTACTTTATTACTAACTTTCTTTTATCGTCAAATGCCAGAAATTATGGAACGCGGCTATATCTACATTGCACAACCACCACTATATAAAGTGAAAAAAGGTAAGCAAGAGAGATATATTAAAGATGATGAAGGCCTAACAGAATACTTAACTACATTGGCATTAGAGAATGCTGAAGTTCATGTTAATGAATCAGCACCTGCTTTATCTGGTGTACCATTAGAGCAATTAGTAAATCAATTCCGTAAGACGCATGAAACTATTAAGCGTGTTTCACGTTTAATTCCTGCTGATATTTTAGAGAAAATGATTTACGGTGAAACTATAGATGCTGCCGACTTTGCTAAGAAAGAAAATGTAGAGTCTTGGACTGCAAGCATACTTAAGCAGTTAGAAGAGCAAGATGGTAATGGTTCTATTTACACTGTTAATGTTATTCATGATCAAGAGCGTAATATCTATTACCCAAGCTTTAATGTTAGAAAGCATGGTATTGATACCGTATACGATTGTGGTTATGAATTTATTGATTCAAAAGAGTTTGAATCAATTCAAGGTTTAAACAAAGCAATTAATGGCCTAATGGAAGAAGGGGCTTATGTTAAACGTGGTGAAAAAGTTAAACCTGTAACTGACTTTGAAGAAGCATTAAATTGGTTAATGGCAGAATCAAAACGTGGCCAATACATTCAACGCTATAAAGGGTTAGGTGAAATGAATCCTGATCAATTATGGGAAACCACAATGGACCCTGAAACACGTAGAATGCTACAAGTAACTATCGAAGATGCTATTGCGGCTGATCAATTATTTAATACCTTAATGGGTGATCATGTTGAGCCTCGTAGAAACTTCATTGAAGACAATGCTCTTAAAGTGGCTAACTTAGATGTTTAGTTGCTAAACGCATCAATAAAAAATGCCCGGTCATCTAATCGGGCATTTTTTGTTTCTAACCTTGTAAATAGTTTTGAATAAAATTCAAACATCTAGACAAGGACACTAGGCTAATAAAGTGACAGTAGGTATAATTAGCCTTATTTGACAAATATAACTAAAGATTCGGATTCTCATGAGTACGTTTAATATAAAGACCTTTCAAGGACTAATATTGCAATTGCAAGATTATTGGTCACGCCAGGGCTGTGTCATTGTTCAGCCATTAGATTTAGAAGTAGGGGCTGGTACCTTTCATCCTATGACATTTTTACGCTCTATTGGTCCTGAGCCAATGAGCAGCGCTTATGTTCAGCCATGTCGTCGTCCGACAGATGGTCGTTATGGTGAGAACCCAAATAGATTACAACACTACTATCAGTTCCAGGTTATGTTAAAACCATCACCTGACAATATCCAAGAGTTATACCTTAACTCGTTAAAAGAGATGGGCATTGACCCGCTTGTTCATGATATTCGTTTTGTTGAAGATAACTGGGAATCACCAACATTAGGTGCTTGGGGTCTTGGTTGGGAAATTTGGCTAAACGGCATGGAAATTACTCAATTTACATATTTCCAGCAAGTTGGTGGACTAGAATGTGCTCCGGTAACTGGTGAGATCACATACGGTTTAGAGCGCTTAGCTATGTATATCCAAAATGTTGATAGTATTTACGACCTCGTTTGGACTGATGGCCCTATGGGTAAAGTTTTATATCGCGATGTTTTCCATCAAAATGAAGTTGAGCAATCGACATATAACTTTGAACATGCTGATGTTGATGATTTATTTAAAACCTTTGACCAATGTGAAGCGGTGAGTGAAAAATTAATTGCAGAAGGGTTAGCATTGCCAGCATACGAGCAAGTAATGAAAGCTTCGCATGCATTTAACTTATTAGATGCACGTCATGCTATTTCCGTTACCGAACGTCAACGTTATATCTTACGAGTAAGAGCGTTATCGAAAGCTTGTGCGGAAGCATATTATGCGAAAAGAGAAGAACTTGGTTTCCCTCTTTGTAAAAACAATAATGCTAATGGTAGTTCAGCAGAGGGACAATCATAATGACAACTGAAACGTTATTAATTGAATTAGGTACTGAAGAGTTACCACCAAAATCCCTTAAAACTTTAGCAACGACTTTCTTTGAACAAATTAAGCTACAGCTAGATACTGCTAAATTGTCATATAGTGACATTCAATGGTTTGCTACACCGAGACGTTTGGCTGTTAAAGTTGAAGGTTTAGTCGCTAGTCAAGCTGACAAAGCAATTGAAAAACGTGGTCCAGCAGTTAACGTAGCTTTTGATGCTGACGGTAATCCTAGTAGAGCAGCTGAAGGTTGGGCACGCTCAAACGGAATCACCGTTGCTGACGCAGAACGCTTAGTTACTGATAAAGGTGAATGGTTATTACACAAAACTGTTGAAACAGGTAAGCATATTGAACAGCTTATTCCTGATATGGTTAACCAAGCAGTTAGTAAGTTGCCTGTGCCTAAACCAATGCGCTGGGGTACAGGTAGAACACAGTTTATTCGTCCTGTGCATACATTGACTATGCTTTATGGCGGTCAAATTATCGCCGGTGAAACATTGAATGTTGCTGCTAATAACTTAGTAACAGGGCATCGTTTTCATCACCATGGTTTAGTGGCAATTAATCATGCTGACAATTATGAGTCTATTTTGCGTGAAGCTCATGTTGTTGTTGATTACCAAGAACGTAAGCAAACCATTCTTGAACAAATTAACGTAGCCGCCAAAGAGCTTGGTGGCGTTGCTTTACCTGATGAAGAATTGCTTGATGAAGTTACATCTATTGTAGAGTGGCCAGTTGTTTTAGTTGGCAGCTTTGACGAAGATTTCCTTAATGTACCTGCAGAACCGCTTATTTATTCAATGAAAGATCACCAAAAGTACTTTCCTGTTACTGATACTGAAGGTAACTTATTGAATAAATTCATTTTTGTGTCAAATATAGCCAGCAAAGATCCAAGTCAGGTTATAAAAGGCAACGAAAAAGTTATTCGTCCACGCTTAGCTGATGCTGAATTTTTCTTTAAAACAGATAAAAAACAATCACTTGAGTCTAGGTTGTCGAGCTTAGAGTCAGTTTTATTCCAAAAACAGCTAGGAACTGTAAAAGCTAAGTCGGAACGAATTGCGAGTTTAAGTGAGTTTGTTGCTGAGAAAATTGGTGATGATAAAGCGCTAGCGTATCGTGCTGGCTTATTAAGTAAAACAGATTTACTGTCTGATATGGTGCTAGAGTTTCCACAAGTACAGGGTACTATGGGTAAATACTACGCCCAACATGACGGTGAACCTGAAGCTGTGGCGCAAGCATTAGAAGACCAATATCGCCCTCGTTATGCTGGTGATGCTTTACCAGAGCAAACAATAGGTTGTGCAGTGGCGATAGCTGATAAAATCGACTCATTAGTGGGGATTTTTGGTATTAATCAGCCACCAAAAGGTGATAAAGACCCATTTGCACTTCGCCGCGCTGCTATTGGTTTAATTCGTATTATTATCGAGAAACAACTTAACCTTGATATTGCTGAGCTAATTGCAAAAAGTGTTGAGTTATACCAAGATAAGTTATCTAACCAAAATGTTGAACAACAAGTTATAGAGTTCGTTCTAGGGCGTTATCGTGCTTATTATCAAGATCAAAACATTGCTATTGATGTTATTTTAGCTGTGTTGGCTAATGCGCCGTCAGCGCCATTGGATTTTGATAAACGTATTCATGCGGTAGCTCACTTTAAAACACTAGAAGAGTCGGCAACATTGGCGGCAGCGAATAAGCGTGTTGGTAATATTTTAGTTAAATTTAAAGGTGAATTATTCACTGAATTTAACGTTACATTAGCAACAGAAGATGCGGAAAAAGAACTCGCGTCTATCTTTTCAGATGTAAAAGTTAAAGTATTACCACTTATGGCAAATAAAGATTATCAAAGCGCATTAACTGAGCTGGCGACACTTAAACAGCCAATTGATAACTTTTTTGATAATGTAATGGTTATGGCAGACGATGAACAAGTAAAAACTAACCGTTTAACTTTGTTAAGCGAAATTCGTAATAGCTTTTTTGCCATTGCTGATATTTCTTTATTACAATAAAAAGTGAATATTTTGATTTAAAAGTAAAAAGGAATGCATTTGCATTCCTTTTTTGTTTCTAGCTCTCTCGTACCTTACAAACCTTTTTTAATAATGTATTGAAAGGGCATTTCATTGGTTTGCTGTTCTATAAGTTGATGCTCCATAAAGCGGCAAAAACTTGGAATATCACGCGCTGTTGATGGATCATCGGCAGTAACCAATAAGGTTTCTCCAGCTTCAATTTTTCTAATTTTTTGTCGTAGCATCATCACTGGCTCTGGACAGCGAAGGCCAATGGCGTCTAATTCATGATCTGTTTCGGGTAATGAAGTTGAGTTCATTGTTCACCTAATTTAGCTAATACTGCTTTTATGTGGAAAGCTATATTGCTATTTCTGCCTGTAATATTGCGCCAAGTTTATCTGTTCATTTAAATGACGCAACTTTAATTGTGTAATTTCTCGTACTTAATTAACAGCTGACTCATTAATATCAATATTTACAACTATTTTAACAATTATTTTTGATTAAACTTGCTTTGTTTTGGTAGGAATGAATAATTGAAGCATGCATCTTTTTTCCAAGGTTAACTAATGCCGCTAATCCGTTTTGCTTATATCACTAAATATGCAAAAGCCGTTTTACTCAGTAGTATTCTTACTAGCTCTTTATCGCAAGCAAGTGACGAAAATTTGCAGCGAAAAACCTTTTTACAAGCTGAGAAACAAATATGGAACGCTAAATCTTCCACTTATCAAAATTTATATAACCAGCTACATTACTATCCACTGCAGCCTTATTTAGATCAAAAACGTTTGATGAGCAAAATGAGGCTATCATCGGCAACTGAGATAGCAGAGTTTCTCAATGAGTACGAGGGAACACCTTTAGATTGGCCGCTACGAAAAAAGTGGCTTAACTATTTAGCCAAACGTAAAAAAGCTATACTTTTTCAAAGCTACTTTAAGCCAACAAGTAATGTTGAATTAACTTGCCTTAATTATCGCTTTCAATTACAAACAGGCGTAGCACCGTCAAGAGTTTTACCTAAGGTTACACAACTATGGCTAGCTGGAAAGTCACAGCCAAAAGTTTGTGATCCGCTTTTTAAACAGTGGCAAAAGGCCGGCTATCGAACTTCAGATCTTGTTTGGCAACGTATAGCACTCGCTGCTGACGGCGGTAAACATACATTGATTCCTTATTTAACTAAGCTATTACCGGCAAAAGAGCAATATTTAGCTAAGTTGTGGCATAAAGTAAGGCGTGACCCGAGTTATGTTAAGCAACTATCAAAGTTTAAGAATAAATCGGAGAAGGCTGCCACTATTGTCTCCTATGGCCTTAAACGCTTAATTTGGCGTTCACCAAAGCAAGCGCTTGATACCTATGAAGCTGCTAAAACCTTATTACCTTTTACTGATAAGCAGCATCAACAAATAACACAAAAATTTGCCTTAGCTTTAGCGAGTAAGAATCACCCTCAAGCTCATGCTTGGTTAGATAAAGTTGACGAGAAGTCTTTTAGCAGTAATTTAACGCAATGGTATATTACTGACCTATTACGAGAACAAAACTGGCAGAATATTAAGACTAAGTTGTTAAAATTACCGAAAACGGCACATGAAAGTCTACAATGGCAATATTGGTATAGCCGCAGTTTACTGGAAACTGATGAAGTTGAAGCAGGTAACAAACAATTAAATGAATTGGCAAAAAGTCGTCACTATTATGGTTTCCTAGCGGCAAGTTATTTAAAGAAGCCAGCTAACTTTCAAAATAAGCCGCTAAAAATAACCGAGCAGGAAAAGGCACTAATTCTAAAGAGTCCGGCAGCGAAAAGGGCATTTGAGTTATTTGCCATTGGTCGTTTCCATCATGCTCGTAAAGAGTGGAATTATTGGCTATCGAAATTAGATAACCGTGATAAGCTCGTCGCATCCAAAGTAGCGAATGAGCAGCACTGGTATGATCGCGCTATTTTTACCTTAGCAAATGTCGGTTATCTTGATGACGTTAATTTGCGCTTTCCGTTAGGCTTTGAAAAAGAAATTAAACGTTATGCCGGCCACCAAAAAATTAATCCAGCTTGGGCATTTGCTATTACTCGCCGTGAAAGCTCGTTTATGTCTGATGCTAACTCGTCAGCGGGTGCCAAAGGTTTAATGCAAGTTATGCCTGGCACGGCAAAACAATTAGCGCGCAAAAAAGTTTCTAACAGAGAGTTATTCGATGCTAAACGTAATATTAAGTTGGGTACTAAATACCTACGTAACTTACTAGACCGACATGACGGTAACCAAATTCTGGCAACAGCCGCGTATAACGCAGGCCCTTATCGCGTAAAGAACTGGTTAAAAGACAGCAAGCCATTACCTGCCGATGTTTGGATAGAAACTATTCCATTTAAAGAAACACGTGAATATGTCAAAAGTGTTTTAGCATATCAGCAGATATATCAACAAAAGGTTGGTTTAGATGAGTCATTATTTGATCAAATTATTGCCATGAATATCAGCAATAAATAAATATCATCAGTAAGCCACTAATAGCGTTATAATATAGCAATAGAAATACAGAGATAAATTAAATGAACATGTTAGCCAAACACTATCCAGCTCACGTAGCTGAGCTACAAGCAAGAGCGAAAACTGCTTTATCAAGAGATAACTTAGACGGCGTAATTATTCATTCAGGCCAAGAAATTAAAGCCTTTTTAGATGATAACAGCTATCCATTTCGTGTTAATCCTCACTTTAAAGCTTGGTTACCTTTGGTTGATATTCCTAACTGTTGGTTAATCATTAATGGCAGTGACAAACCCACTTTAATTTATTATCAACCAGTAGATTTTTGGCATAAAGTTATTCCATTAACAGAAGATTACTGGAATGAATTTTTTGATATTAAAATTCTGAAAAGCCCAAGTGAAGTCGATAAATTATTACCATACGACAAAAAAGGTTTTGCCTATATTGGTGCTCATATTGAAGTGGCGAAAGCGTTAGGTTTTGAACAAATAAATCCAGAACCATTAATTAATTACTTACACTTTCATCGTGCATATAAAACATCGTATGAGCAAGAGTGTATGCGCCAATCGAATATTATTGCCGTTGCTGGCCATAAGGCAGCAAAAGCCGCATTTTTTGCCGGTGCCTCTGAGTACGATATACAACAAGCTTATTTAAAAGCAACTCAACATGTTGAAAGTGAAACGCCATACGGCAATATTGTTGCGTTAAATGAAAATACTTCGATACTTCATTATACCGCTTTAGAGCGTGGTGTTCCTCAAGCTCATCATTCGTTTTTAATTGATGCTGGTGCCAACTTCCATGGTTATGCGTCAGATATTACCAGAACCTATTCGTTTAAGCGTGATAAGTTTGCTGAGTTAATTGCCCGCATGGACCAACTCATGCTTAATGCTGTGAATGGCTTAAAACCAGGTGTTAGCTATGTTGATTTACATATTGCGACTTACCGTGAAATAGGCAAAGTGTTACGTGAATTTGATTTTATTAATGTTGATGCCGATACGGCTGTAGAAGCAGGTATTATTTCTACCTTCTTCCCACATGGTTTAGGTCATCATCTTGGTTTACAGGTTCACGATGTTGGTGGTTTTATGGCAGATGAACGTGGCACACATGTTAATACGCCAGAACAACATGCTTTTTTAAGGACCTCACGTGTTATTGAAGCAAACCAAGTATTTACCATAGAACCTGGTTTATATTTTATCGACTCACTACTTGCTGATTTAAAACAATCAGCTCATGCTGACATGGTTAACTGGCAAAACATTGAACCTATGCGTGCCTTTGGTGGTATTCGTATTGAAGATAATATTATTGTTCATCAATCGCATAACGAGAACATGACTCGCGATCTTGAATTAACGTAAACTATTTCACTGTGGCAACACCATATATCATTGCGGCTGACGAGATTATCGATGAATCGATAGTGACTCGCAGTCGCTTTATCTGCTATTTAACTCCTTGTAGTAGTGCCGAACATGCAAAGGCGTTTATTAAAGAATTACAAGCCTTACACCCACAAGCAAATCATCATTGTTATGCTTTTATTGCTGGTCGATCAGAAAATAGCCAGTTATATGGATTTTCTGATGATGGTGAGCCATCAGGTACTGCTGGAAAACCTATGTTAACTATGTTGATGGGTAGTGGTATTGGCGAGCTATGTGCCGTGGTTGTTCGTTATTTTGGTGGTACTAAGTTAGGGCCTGGAGGCTTACAGCGTGCTTATGGTGGTAGTGTTAAGCAAGCACTAGCGCTTTTACCGACAAAACTGAAAATTCCTATGGTGCGCAAAACTTTAGCGTGTCAATATACACAAGTGAATGATGTTTTATACTTTCTTGAGCAGTTAGGTGGAGAAGTTATCCAGCAAGACTACAATGAAAATGTACATCTAACGCTTGCGTTACCCGAAGAGAAGCTTGAAGACTTTCAACAGCATTTACAAACATTGTCGTCAGGTCAACTACAATTAAAAGCGATTACACCATAATCATTAACTGAAAATAATAATAAACCGCTGTGCAAATTAAAAATATAATTCGAATACTTGGACTGTTAGTTGCGTTGTTAAGCGTGACTATGTTGCCGCCTGCATTTATTTCTATGATCTACCGCGATGGTGGTGGCGTTTCATTTTTAATGGCTTTTGTTTTTTGCCTTTTTGCTGGTTTGTTATCTTGGTACCCAAACCGAGCAGAGAAAGGTGATTTAAGAGCACGAGAAGGTTTTCTAATTGTTGTATTATTTTGGACGGTATTGGCTAGCTTCTCAGCAGTACCGCTCTTATTGCTTGACGAGCCAAATCTATCAGTTGCTGATGCTTTTTTTGAATCATTTTCTGGCCTAACAACAACGGGGGCCACCATACTTACCCAAATAGACGGCTTACCGCATGCGGTGTTGTGGTATCGACAACAGCTGCAATGGCTTGGTGGTATGGGGATAATCGTACTCGCGGTGGCAATATTACCTATGTTAGGTATAGGTGGTATGCAATTGTATCGAGCGGAAACCCCTGGTCCAGTGAAAGACTCGAAAATGACGCCCCGGATTGCTGATACGGCTAAACACTTATGGTTAATTTATGTGACATTAACTATTGCCTGCGCACTAAGCTACTGGGCGGCAGGGATGAATTTATTTGATGCTATTTGTCATTCGTTTTCAACCATTGCCATCGGTGGTTTCTCAACGCATGACTTAAGTATGGGGTATTTTAATAGCCCACTAATTAACTTTATTTGTGTGTTTTTCCTGATTGTTGCCGGAGTGAACTTTGCTTTACATTTTGCGGTAGTAAATAGCCGTTCCTTGCGTAGCTATTTTTATGACTCTGAATTTAAGGCCTTTTTGGGTATTCAGTTAGTACTTACTTTAGTGTGTTTTACCGTGCTTATGAGCTTTAATGTTTATCAATCTGGCTTTGATAACTTTGAGCAAGCCATATTTCATGCAGTATCAATCAGTACTACCGCTGGTTTTGCTGCAACTTCGTCAGGGGAAGTGGCATTTTCTAATTGGCCAACTTTGTTACCTATTTTATTGATATTTTCTAGTTTTATTGGTGGTTGTGCCGGCAGTACAGGTGGCGGTATGAAGGTGATTCGTGTGCTGTTACTTTATTTACAAGGTATACGAGAACTTAATAAACTTGTACACCCAAAAGCTGTGTTTACTATTAAGTTAGGGAAAAAAGCACTGCCTAACCGTGTTGTTGAAGCCATTTGGGGTTTCTTTTCTGCGTATGCTGCTGTTTTTGTTATTTGTATGTTGCTGTTACTTGCCGCAGGCATGGAAGATATCTCAGCCTTTACTGCGGTAGCAGCATGTTTGAATAATTTAGGCCCAGGGTTGGGGCAAGTAGCCGCAAATTTTGCTGACATAAATGATTTCAGTAAATGGGTATTGGTTGTTGCTATGTTGTTTGGTCGTTTAGAGATATTTACTTTACTGGTGTTATTCACACCAGCATTCTGGCGCACTTAAACGTATTTACTTAAGCTTTTTAATGTTAGAAGAAGGCAAGTGGGTCTAATTGGAATAAACTTTCTACATCATTGATATAGCGTTTATTGACTAGAAACAGCACAACATGGTCTTCAGCTTCAATCCGTGTATTAGAATGAGCAATTAGCACTTCTTCGTTACGAACAATCGCGCCAATTGTTGTACCCGGTGGCAATTTTATTTCTTGAATGGTTTTGCCAATGACCTTAGACGATTTTTCATCACCTTTGGCGACTATTTCTATCGCTTCTGCGGCGCCGCCACGTAAACTATAAACATTATCGATATTACCTCGGCGAACATGCGTTAATAATGCTGAAATGGTGGCATGCTGCGGTGATACTGCAATATCAATATTACTACCATGCACTAAATCAATATAGGCACTACGCTGTATTAACACCATAGCTTTGCGAACACCTAAGCGTTTGGCGAGCAATGATGACATAATATTGGCTTCATCGTCGTTGGTTACGGCAATAAAGACATCAAATTGATCAATATGTTCTTCCATCAACAGTTCTTGATCAGAAGAGTCACCAGTAAATACTAAGGTATCATTTAGCTCTGAAGCTAAATATGCCGCACGTTTTGCAGAATGCTCAATAAGTTTAACTTGATGATTCTTTTCTAATAAACGCGCTAAACCAGCACCTATATTACCACCACCAGCGATCATGATTTTTTGATATGGCGCTTCTAGCTTTTGTAACTCATTCATTACCGCACGAATATGTATAGTTGCTGCAATAAAGAATACTTCATCATCGGCTTCAATGACCGTCGTGCCTAAAGGACGAATAGGTCGGCCGTTACGGTAAATAGCGGCAACCCGGGTATCAATATTAGGTATGTGTTCACGTAACGTTGATAGCGCATGACCAACTAATAAACCACCATAATAGGCTTTTACCGCAACTAAGCTGACTTTGCCTTTAGCAAACTCTAATACCTGTAGTGCGCCTGGATAATCAATTAAACGAGCAATATCTCGGGTAACTAGTTGCTCAGGGGCAATAATGTGATCGACAGGAATATTTTTATTTTGAAATAATTCTTTTTGATATTTTAAAATTTTACCTGAACGAATACGGGCAATTTTATTTGCGGTATTAAACAATGAATAACAAATTTGGCAAGCGATCATATTGGTTGCGTCATCACTTGTTACGGCAATAACAAGCTCAGCGTCTTCTGCGCCAGCTTGTTTCAATACGTCAGGGTGAGAGCCTTGTCCCGTGACAACTTGCAAGTCCATTTTATCTTGCAGTTCACGTAAGGTTTCACTGTTCGTGTCGATTAGCGTGATGTCGTTTTGTTCACCGACTAAGTTCTCCGCCAATGTGCCACCAACTTGTCCTGCACCAATAATTATTATTTTCATTTTTAATAGCTTTTATTATTGTTTTTTAATGAGTTTTGCGTAGTAAAACCCATCCATCGAATTATCATTCGGTAATATCTGCCAGCCAATCTCTGTTGCATTGTCAGTAATCGAAATTAACTCGGCATCTGAATTTTTCTCAATAAAACGCTGAACTTGTTGGCTATTTTCTTCCGGTAATATACTGCATGTTGCATATAGCAAAGTACCACCAGGTTTTAATAATGACCATATATTTTTTAAGATATCTTGCTGTAAGTCAGTTAATACATCGATATCTTGGCTTTTTCGTAACCACTTAATGTCAGGGTGTCGGCGAATTACACCGGTGCCAGAACAGGGGGCATCCAGCAAAATACGATCATATAATTGTCCGTCCCACCACTTTTCAGGTGTTGCCGCATCAGCAGCAATAACATTGGCTGTTAACTGTAAACGTTCTAAATTCTCATTTACTCTTACTAGCCTTGATACTTCAATATCGATTGCGGTCATCGCTTTTATTTTGGGACTGTACTCGAGAATATGACAGGTTTTTCCGCCCGGAGCAGCGCAGCAATCAAGCACATTGTCTTGAGGCTGGCAGTCAAGTAGTCGTGCAGCTTGTTGTGCTGCGCCATCTTGAATAGATACCCAGCCTTGTTGAAAACCAGGTAATTTATTAACGTCAACAGCTTCAGTTAAACGAATTGCTGATGATTTTTTATCCACTAAAGTATATTCAATATTTTCTGCAGCCAGTAATATTAAATATTCTTCCAACGTATGATGGAGCTGATTCACTCTAAGCCACATTGGCGGGCGCTGCATATTGGCGTTTAACACACTCTGCCAGGCTTCTGGATACGCTGTCTTTACTTTTTTAATAAACCAAGAAGGGTGGTTATAAGTTATAGCGTTGGGTAGTTCTTTACTAGTAGATGAGTCATCGCTTGCTTGCTGGCGCTGAAAGTTTCTTAATACACCATTGATAAGTCCTTTTAAGTGATCACACTTTAGTGGCTTACATGCGGAAACAGTTTCATTAAACGCAGCATGATCAGGAATACGGGTATATTTTATTTGGTAAACGCCCACTAACATTAAAAAGTGACCAACACGTTGCTTACCGGTTAGTGGCTTTTTAATAAATTCGCGTACGTCGTTCTCAAGTTCTGGCAAGTGCCTCAGTACGCCGTAGCATAGTTCTTGTAATAGGCCTTTGTCTTTACCTTCAATTTTTGCCAACTGTTGTGGCAACTCATCAGCTAAACTGCGGCCTTTATCAACAACAGCAAAGGTACAACGAGCTGCTAATGCTCTTAAGTTTGCTGCCATAGTTAGCTTTGCTCTTGTGTTTCGGTATTAACACCATTAATAGAAAGGCCAGCGGCGAACCAATGTGCCTTACCATTCAAAATATCAGCCACAGCTAAAGCTTTTTTACCCGGAAGCTGAATAACTTCAAGACGCAGTGCGCCGTCAGTCGTAGCCACTAAAATACCTTGCTTGTCAGCACTAATAATTTCACCATGGGCTTGGTTATGTTTCATTTCAATCGCACTTGCTTGCCAAACTCGAATGCGATGTTGTTTGTTGCTCTCACTAAAAGTAAATTGTGCAACAGGCCATGGGATGTAGGCACGAACTTTACGATCTAACTCTTGTGCAGGTAATCGCCAATTAAGTTCTGCTTCCGCTTTATCAAGTTTAGCAGCGTGTGTTGCTAAATGATTATCTTGTGGTTGGCGTGGGTAATCACCTGTAGCCATTAAGGTTAAGGTGTCGAGTAAGGCCACAGGACCTAATTTAGCAAGCTTTTCGTATAAGCTGGCACTAGTGTCTTTAATGGTAATTTCACATGTCGACGTTAATATCATATCGCCGGTGTCTAAGCCTTTATCCATTTGCATAATGGTGACACCCGTTTCTTTGTCGCCAGCTTCTAACGAGCGCTGAATAGGAGCAGCGCCACGCCATTTAGGCAAAATTGAGCCATGAACATTAATACAGCCTAATCGTGGTGTTTCTAAAATTACCGTTGGCAACAATAAACCATAGGCTACAACCACCATAACATCGGCTTGATAGCTGGCTAGTGTTGCTTGCGTGGTTTCTGCTTTAAAGTTTTCTGGTTGCTCTACTGGAATTCCATGCTCCAAGGCCAGTACTTTAGTGGCGCATGCCGTTAGCTTTTTGCCGCGACCGGCAGGTTTGTCTGGTGGGCAATAAACGGCAACAATGTTGTGCTGAGATTGAATTAATGCGGCTAAATGCTGGGCAGCAAAATCAGGTGTACCGGCAAAAATAATATTTAAGGGTGTAGCTAAAGCGTTCGACAAGGGCATTTCCTGGATACGTGTTAATCTTAGTTATGGAGTTTAAGCATTGGCTTTATCTAAGCGCGCTTCTTTTTCCAGTTTCTTTTTAATGCGTTGGCGTTTCAGTGGCGATAGGTAATCAACAAATAAAATACCGTTTAAATGATCGAGTTCATGCTGAATACAAATAGCTAGAAGCTCTTCACCATCTAATGAAAACTCTTTACCGTTCTCATCTAATGCTTTAACTGTAACATCAACACTGCGATCAACTTTCGCATAACAACCGGGTACTGATAAACAACCTTCTTCGTTGATTAAGGTGTCATCGCTTTTGCGAACAATTTCAGGGTTAATTAATACATATGGGTGTTCTTTGTTTTCTGAAACATCAATCACCACAATGCGTTGATGAATATCAACTTGGGTTGCTGCCAAACCGACACCGTTTTCAGCATACATAGTTTCAAACATGTCACTGATAATAGTGCGAATTTCATCATTCACTTCAGTTACAGGTTGTGCTTTTGTTCTTAATCTCTCATCAGGAAATCGTAATACAGGTAAAATAGCCATAATTTTTCAAAAGAATTCGCGAAAAGTCGCATAGAGTGTTATGTTTCAATTTTAGCCATTAATTAAAATTAATCATAGTGGTTTAGGATAAAACCTATAAGAATAGGCAGATTAACATGCTAATAAGAACTATTTCATTAATACTTGGCCTCGCTATGTCAGTAGCATTATTGGCCGATGAGCTAACTTTAAACCCCAATGCACCGAAATCTTATATTGTGAAGAAAGGTGATACTTTGTGGGATATTTCTGGAATTTTCCTTAAACAACCATGGCTGTGGCCGAAATTGTGGCGCCTTAACCCCGAAATTAATAACCCTCATTTAATTTATCCGGGTGATGAATTGCGTTTGGTTTTTGATGCCCAAGGCCAACCAATGCTGGTTAAAGGCAAACCAGAATTGAAATGGTCACCAATAATTCGTAAGCAATTAAAAGATCAAAACCCTGTTAGTACTATACCGCTAGAAGTTATTGCACCATTTATTCACTACGACAGTGTTAAAAATGAAGAAGAACTAGCTTTGCTACCTTATGTTATTGGCAGTGATGAAGGTCATAAATCAAGTATTGATGGCTTTAAAGTTTATGTAAATAGTGATTTAGTTGTTGGGCAAAGCTATGCCATGTATCACAAAGGCTCTGCGATTGTTGATCCAGAAAGTAGTGATGTTTTAGGTTATAACGTAAGGCTTGTTGGTACAGGTAAAGCAATACGTAGTGGCAATATGAGTGCAAAACAGCCGGGTACTATTTATGTGGATGGTGCAAAACGCGAAATTCGTTCCGGTGCTTATGTTGCTCCTGTTAACAATGATCAACAATATCCATCAATTTTTACTATGCGCGCTGGCAATACATCACAAGGTTTAATTGTAAGCTCAGCCATTGAGCTAAGAGAGTTTGCCAAATACGATATTGTTATGATCAATAAAGGCAAAGAGCAGAATGTGCGAACAGGTGATGTATTAACGGTAAATCGTAAAGGCCCTTCGGTAGTTGAAACTGATAATGGCCCTCAATATACTAGCGATAGTTCCCGTTGGAATCGTATGTCGAGTGCTAACCATTTAGACTATGACATACCTGCTGAACCTATCGGGAGAGTTATGGTATTTAAGGTTTACGACAAGGTTAGTATGGCGCTAATTTTAAGCTCAGAAAAGCCATTACGCGTGCTTGATGGAGTAACTGCACCGTAATTTATTTTTAAGCCACTCTTAAGGAGAAGCAAGTGGCCGACAGAAACAATGCAGAAGCGTTAACTCCTGTTCATTATTGGCTAGCTGTGAAGCTTATTCCACGGCTAGCGACTCCTAAAAAACTACTTTTAGTTGATAAGTTTGGTTTAGTAAACTTATTTGACAAAACGGCTGACTTCTCATCATCAGGTTTAACTAAACCGCAAATTATCGCAATAACCCAGCCAAACTGGCAAAAAATTAATAAAATAATCGCTGACAGTGCTCGTTATCAAATTGAGACTATTCCATTTGATGACGAGCAATACCCCAAATTATTAAAGCAGATTTATGATCCGCCATTAGTGCTCTTCGCCCGTGGTAATCTAGCGCTATTAAATCAGCCTCAAATTGCTATTGTTGGCAGTCGCAATGCGAGCAAGGCAGGGCGAGAATCAGCACTACAACTTAGCGAAAAACTGGCCGAACATTTTGTTATCACCAGTGGTATGGCATTAGGAATTGATGCTTATGCACATCGTAGTGCATTGCAATCAGGAGGTTATACAATAGCAGTAGTTGCGACAGGATTAGACATAACATATCCAGCACGACATAAAAAATTACAAAAAGATATTTTGCAAAATAACGGTCTTATTCTTAGTGAGTTTTTTCCAGGTGTTGCTCCGAAGCCTGGTCATTTTCCAAAACGTAATCGCTTAATCAGTGGTTTAAGTTTAGGTGTATTGGTTGTTGAAGCGTCGTTAAAAAGTGGCTCTCTAATCACTGCACGATGTGCTTTAGAGCAGGACAGAGAAGTGTTTGCCGTGCCAAGTTCTATTTATAATCAACAGGCGAAAGGGTGTCATTGGTTAATTAAACAAGGCGCTAAACTTGTTGAGGAATTTAACGATATAGTAGAAGAGCTGCAAAATTTTTCTTTAGATAGTCTAAACTTAAGTAGAAACAAAGAGAAAGATAACTCAACTGTAAAAAGTGAAAAACAGGACTTGTGTAACGATCCAATGTTAGCTAGTGTGGGATATGAAACCACTCCCGTAGATATGGTGGTTTCTCGAAGTAAACTACCCATAGATGTAGTGCTAACTCGATTAACAGTACTTGAGCTTAGAGGTCTGGTGTCTGCGGTGCCAGGAGGCTACCTTAAATTATAGAGGGGCTAGTTATGTTTGATATCTTGATGTACCTTTTTGAAAACTATATTCATAGTGAAGCCGAAGTCATGGTTGATCATGATGTGCTTACTGATGAATTAACCCGCGCTGGATTTCACCAAGATGAAATTTATAAAGCATTAGCCTGGTTAGAAAAGCTTGCTGCCTTGCAAGATACCGAAACTTACCCTTATTTAACCCGTGTTGGCAACCGCTCAGTTCGTATTTATACTGCGGAAGAGAACCAAATTCTTGATGTGGAATGTCGAGGCTTTTTAATGTTTTTAGAGCAAGTTAATTTGCTCGACTTTACGACCCGAGAAATGGTGATTGATCGAGTGATGGAATTAGACACCAAGTTCTTCTCAATTGATGATTTAAAGTGGGTGGTACTGATGGTTTTATTCAATGTTCCTGGCCAAGAAACCGCTTATTCACAAATGGAAGATTTAATCTTTGATGAACAAGATGGGCCTCTACATTAAACTGGTTTATAGCGCCTAAGTTTGCAGCAACTTATTGGTATTTAGGTAAGGCATTGCGATTGATATGTGGTTATTCCACATGATAAAGCAATAACGAAATATAAATGACAAAAAACGCAGCCTTTTGGGTTCAACTAAAGGCCATTTCTTCTGCGTTGTTCGCAATTTACATGGAATAACCATGCTACATTGCTCACTCCTTGAATAAAAAATATTTAGTTTGAACAAAATCTAATCTCGAAAGGCCAACAGACCCGATTAAACTATGTCATAATATGCACCTAATTGTTTAGGTGCATTCGCTATGTCTAATTCGGAAAAAACCTTATTTTCACGCCATGAACACGCGCTAGAAAAAGCTTATGAAGTTTGCCCTGAATGTGGCAGCGAACTAGCGATAAAGCATAGTAAGTCAGGCGCTTTTTGGGGCTGTGTAAATTATCCTAATTGCCAATATACTCGCCCAGTTGTTGAACATGAACGCGTTGAAGATAAAGTGCTAGTCGGCAGTGAGTGCCCTGAGTGTGGTAATGAGCTGGCGGTTAAACAAGGGCGTTATGGTATGTTTATTGGCTGTACTAACTTTCCTGAGTGCCATCATATCGAACATGAAGAAGGAAATGCCAGCGCTGATATTACTTGTCCTAGTTGTAATACTGGGCAGTTAGTTGAACGACAAAGCCGTTTTGGTAAAAGCTTTTATGCCTGTGACGCTTACCCTAAATGCAAATATGCCGTTAATCACCAACCCGTTGAAGGACAATGTCAAAAATGTAACTTCGGCTTGTTGTTAAAGCGAAATATGGCTGCTGGCGAAAAACTACAATGCGCCCAAAAGAAGTGCGGTCATTTTCAAACATAAAAAAAGCGAGATAAAACTCGCTTTTTAAAATCATAACTTGTCGAGATATTAACTCACCTTTGCTAAGTATTTACTAGCAAACTCGGCTAAATCTGGGAAAGCTTGTTGATTTAATAGTTGTGCTAGTTGAGTTAATCGTTGAGCCAGCACCAACTCAGTATCACCACTAATGTTTATGTGGCCCATTTTTCTACCAGCACGTTTCTCTTTGGCATACCAATGAACACTTAAACTTGGAATTGCTAATGTTTCAACAGGTAAAGTATCTTCACCTAAAATATTAACCATAGCGGTTGGACGAATGAGTTTTGTGCTGCCCAATGGTAAGCCTGAAATCGCTCGTAAGTGATTTTCAAACTGGCAGGTATCAGCGCCTTGCTGTGTCCAATGGCCTGAGTTATGAACACGAGGGGCTATTTCATTTACCAGCAATTGTTCGCCAACTTGGAAAAACTCAATCGCTAATATACCTACATAATCTAACGCTTCAGCCATTTTCTTAAATGCTTGACTCGCTTGTGCTTGTAGCGCGTCATTAATTGGTGCTGCCACCGAAACACTTAATACACCATTGGTATGATGATTTTCTGTTAACGGATAAACAGAAATTTCACCATGGATATTACGAGCACCGACAAGAGATACTTCGCGATCAAAAGGCACCATTTGCTCCGCGACAATACCTTGCGGTACCGAAGATGTTGCTGCGTCAATAAATGCCGACATTTCCTGCCAAATAGCTTCTGCTTGTTCTGTAGACTTCAAGCGCCATTGGCCTTTACCGTCATAACCTTCAAGCGCACTTTTAAAAATAAGCGGCAATTCCAACTGAGTTAATGCACGCTCAAAATCAGCTTTATTTTCAATGATGACATGCTTGGCGTTAGCAACATTGCTTGACTCAAGTAAAGCTTTCTCTAAGCGACGGTCACCACCCACTTTAATTGCTTGGCTATTTGGTAGTAATTTTCCTGAAGCTTGGCATTGCGCAAGAACATCATGTGCGACATGTTCAAACTCAGCCGTAATAACGTCAGCATTAGCTATGCCTTGAGCTAAATCACCGTATTTATGCTCAGGTGTAATTGGATGAACAACATTATTTGTGCGCACATCAAATGCTTTTACATCCATATTTAGTGGTGAACCCGCTAAATCCATCATGCGAGCTAATTGACCTGCACCTAATACCAATACTTTCTTCATGAAATATTTACACCTACTCTGCTGGGTTAGGGTTATTTAAAATATTCTCAGTTTGCTCTTTTCTAAACTTCTCAATATTAGTCATAATTTCTTGATCGTGAGTGGCTAGTATTTGCGCGGCAAGTAAGCCAGCATTAGCGGCACCAGCTGTGCCGATGGCCAATGTACCAACAGCAATCCCTTTTGGCATTTGTACAATCGATAGTAATGAGTCTTGGCCACTTAGTGCTTTTGATTGCACAGGAACGCCTAAAACAGGTAATGGAGTGAAAGCCGCAGCCATGCCAGGCAAGTGCGCCGCGCCGCCTGCGCCAGCAATAATTACTTTGATGCCGCGATCTTTTGCGCCTTCAGCATATTCAGCTAATAAGTGTGGAGTGCGGTGGGCTGAAACAACTTTTGTTTCATAGGCAACGTTAAGTAAATCTAGCATATCTGTCGCATGCTTCATTGTTGGCCAATCTGATTTTGACCCCATGATAATACCCACTTTCATCATTTTTCACCTTGATAATTAGTTACTAAATATGAGGCATTGAACCTCAAAAAATAAGCCGCGCATTATACCTATGTTTCCCGCAATACGGAAACATTCTCTGAAAAATGTGTTTAAAAAAACAGCTGTCACGGCTGTTTATACTTTAGTCGATAATAGACTAAAGACGCATAGGTTAAAAATAATAATTAGGTAAACTGTCAGTATGAATATACCTGTATCACTTGAAGCTACGTCATCAAGAGATAAAGGTTTAAGTGGCCGGCAACTCAATTAATACATAAGCCAAAAGCGCCATTGTTACCATGAGGAAAAGTGATGAATAATATATATAACCAAGGTTTAGATAAGGTTGCTGCCAATAGCCAACCACTGACACCAATCAATTTTTTGAATCGAACTGCTGATGTTTACCCTGAAAAAATTGCAATTATTCATGGTAAACAAAAAATTACTTACGATGAATACCGTAAAAATGTACGCCGTTTAGCATCAGGCCTTATAAAACATGGTGTAAAACCCGGGCAAACAGTGAGTATCATGGCGGCCAATATACCAGCCTTTCTTGATGCTCATTACGGAGTGCCGTTAACGGGTGCTGTACTAAATGCTATAAACATCCGTCTTGATGCAGAGAATATTGCATTTATTCTCGATCATGGAGAATGTGATGTTCTGCTTACTGATACAGCGTTTTCTGGTGTTATTAAGCAAGCATTGGCGATATCAAAACGAAAGCCGTTAGTGATTGATATTGACGATGTTGAAGGCCCGGGCGGTGAACATTTGGGTGATATTGAGTATCAAGAATTATTAAACCAAGGTGATGAAAACTTCCAAGGTTCACTAATTCATGATGAATGGCAAGCATTAGCACTTAATTATACTTCGGGCACAACTGGAAATCCTAAAGGTGTGGTGTACTCACATCGCGGTGCGTACTTGAATGCAATTGGTCATAACTTTATTTGGCCGACGGATAATAAAACCGTTTATTTATGGACATTACCCTTATTTCATTGCAACGGTTGGTGTTTTCCTTGGACGATAGTGGCGGTTGGCGGCACACAAGTTTGTTTAAGGCAGGTCGAAGTAGGGGCTATTGTTAATTCGATGATTGAAAATAAGGTTTCCCATTTTTGTGGTGCGCCAATTGTACTCAATATGATTCTTAATGCTGAGCAACAACTTCTAAGCCAATTACCTAACAATATTAAAGCGATGACTGCTGGTGCTCCACCTCCTGCTGCGGTAATAAAAGGAATAGAAAAGCTAGGTATAGAAATCACTCAAAGTTATGGATTAACAGAAGTTTATGGACCTTGTGTTGTTAGCGAATGGAAAGATGAGTGGGACAACAAGAGTGCAGATGAACGAGCAGCACTAAAAGCTCGACAAGGCGTTCGCTACCCAACTCAAGAGGAGGTCGATGTACTTAACCCTGATACCATGGAGCCTGTGCGAGCTGATGGCGAAACCATAGGGGAAATTATGTTTCGCGGTAACACCACTATGAAAGGGTATTTGAAAAATGATAAAGCAACTTATGAAGCATTTGCCCATGGTTGGTTTCATTCTGGCGACTTAGCAGTTAAACACCCTGATGGCTATATTGAGATACGCGACCGCTCAAAAGATATCATTATTTCTGGTGGTGAGAATATTTCTTCTGTAGAAGTAGAAGGGGTGCTATATAAACATCCAGCAATTCTAGAAGCGGCAGTGGTTGCAAAAAAAGATGAAAAATGGGGAGAAACTCCTTGTGCATTTGTTGGGCTAAAAAGAGATCAGCAGTTATCAGAGCAAGACGTTATTGAACATTGTCGAGCGCATATGGCGGGTTTTAAAGTACCTAAAACTATTATCTTTAGTGAATTACCTAAAACGTCTACAGGTAAAGTACAAAAATTTGTATTACGACAAAAAATTAAAGAGCTGTTCGAAGTTTAGAGCTTTAACATTTATTAAAACGGTAATTGCTTACAGCTGTTACCGTTTTTTTTTACTAATTATGTTGTTTTTCGTTTAAAAACGTATAATCCCCGATAAGTTATCTTTTTACTTATTAGCGAAAATAGAATTCAATGACAACAGCGTTAGAAGCATTCCAACAAGGTGGTATTTTAGCCTATCCAACAGAGGCCGTATTTGGCTTAGGGTGTGACCCTGATAATGATGAGGCGATAGAGAAGCTCTTGGCGATAAAAAACCGCCCAGTGGATAAAGGCTTGATTTTGCTGGCAGGAAATTATTCGCAATTACTCCCTTATATTGAAGACTCTAAAATACCGCAAGATAAACGTGCTTTGATATTATCCCGTTGGCCTGATGGTATCACTCAACTAGTTGGCAAAGCATCACAGTTATCTCCTTTATTATCTGGAAAGTTTGATTCTATTGCTGTTCGTGTTACTAGTCAGCCTGATGTTGTCGCTTTATGTAAAGCGGCTAATAAGCCAATAGTTTCCACTAGCGCTAATTTAAGTGGCGGTGAGCCGGCTAAAGCGTGGCAAGATATTTCGAGTGAATTGTCTGATAAGATTGATTTTATTATTAAAGGTAACACCTTAGGCTTTGATCAGCCTTCAACTATTATTGATGCACTTTCCGGGGAAATCATTCGCTCATGAGTACTATAGACATTAACGTTGTCATCGAATTTCTGAAATCATTACAAGATCAAATTTGTACCTCACTTGAAGCTGCTGATGGCGGTGGTAAATTTGTTGAAGATAATTGGCAACGTGCAGAAGGTGGCGGTGGCAGAACACGTGTTTTAACAAATGGTAATGTTATCGAACAAGGTGGAGTAAATTTTTCAGTAGTTTCAGGCGATAAGCTACCACCATCTGCTACAGCGCATCGTCCTGAATTAGCCGGGCGAAAATGGCAAGCTTGTGGGGTGTCATTAGTTATTCATCCAAAAAATCCATTTATTCCAACTTCACACGCCAATGTACGCTTTTTCATCGCTGAAAAAGAAGGTGAAGCTCCAGTATGGTGGTTTGGCGGTGGTTTTGACCTTACACCTTTTTATCCGTTTAAAGAGGATGTGGTGCATTGGCACCAAACTGCTAAAGATATTTGCCAGCCATTTGGTGATGAGGTTTATCCAGCGCATAAAACATGGTGTGATGAATATTTCTACTTAAAGCACCGTAACGAAACTCGTGGTGTTGGCGGCTTATTTTTCGATGATTTAAATAAATGGTCATTTGATGAGTGTTTTTCTTACATGAAAGCAGTCGGTACCGGTTTTATCGATGCCTATGTGCCTTTAATTGAGAAACGTAAAGATACGCCATTTACTGAAAATCATCGCCAATTTCAGTTATATCGTCGCGGTCGCTATGTTGAATTTAACTTAGTGTTTGACCGTGGTACCTTGTTTGGCTTGCAGTCAGGGGGTAGAACAGAGTCAATTTTAATGTCAATGCCACCATTGGCACGTTGGGAGTATAACTTTCAAGCGCAAGCGGGTAGTGAAGAAGAGAAATTACAAGATTACCTAGTGCCCCAAGATTGGTTGTCATAACCTCGCTGTATTCTTATAACGTACAAGCAATGCAAAAAATAAAAAGCCTTTATTTTAAGTTGTTGTTTGTGCGTTTAGTCACAAAACCTAAGCGTTTTTTATTATTTTCAATATAAAACCACAATTATTTTGCGGTTTCTCACAAACCTTGCGCTAGATCAATTACTCTATTAATTCGCAGGCGTAAAATTACCTCATTAACGAAATCCAATATTCTTTATATTTAACAAAAGGTAATGCGCTCATGAAAACTTCAGTAATTAATGGATTAATTCTTTCCGCTCTTACATTATCTCCACTTGCTTTAGCTAACCAAGCTGGCGATTTTATTGTTCGTGGTGGTGCAACGAACATCACGCCTGATAGTGGCAAATCTAACATTATGTTAGCGGGTGCTGATTCAACAATGACACTAACTGTTGATGACAATACTCAGTTAGGTTTGAACTTTGTTTATTTCTACGATAGCAACTGGGCAGTAGAGCTTTTAGCTGCTACACCTTTTACGCACGATATTACCATTCAAGACCCTAATGCTGTTTTAGGTGTTGATGGCGCAAATTTAGGTGAGGTATCTCACTTACCGCCTACGTTAAGTGCTTTATATTATTTCGACACGAACTCAGCACTTAAGCCTTATGTTGGTGTTGGTATTAACTATACGGTTTTCTTTGATGAAGAATTTGCTGCTGCACCTAAGTCTTTAGGTTTAAGCAACTTAGAACTAGACGGTTCATTTGGCTTATCGGCGCAAGTTGGCGCTGATTATCACTTAGATGATAAATGGTCGTTAAATGCATCAATTCGTTATATTGATATTGACTCTGACGCAACATTCGATGTTGGCGGTAACAATATAGGTAAAGCGGAAGTTAATGTTGACCCTATGGTTTATTCACTAATGTTAGGCTACAAATTTTAATAAATTCTTAGCCAGATATTAATGATATAAAAAGCAGTAATTTAGTTACTGCTTTTTTGTTTTCATCTTTTCATAACTGAGTTAGTCTACATTTAAACATTCAAGCCAGTAAACTTATGGATCAATTTCGCGTTTTCGGTAATCCTATTACCCAATCAAAATCCCCATCTATTCATCAACAATTTGCTATACAAACGAGGCAATCAATGAATTACCAAAGTGAATTAGTCGAATTAGATAAGTTTGATTTAGCGGTTCAAAACTTAATTGCTAATAATGGTAAAGGTGCCAATGTTACAGCACCTTTTAAAGAACAAGCTTTTGCTTTGTGTGATCAGCTCAGTAAAAAAGCTAAACTTGCCGGGGCAGTCAATACCTTAATATTTTCTCAAGGTGTTATTTACGGTGATACAACTGATGGTTTAGGCCTAGTGAACGACTTACTTAGGCATAATGTTCAATTATCTGATAGTAAAATTTTACTATTGGGAGCTGGTGGTGCAGCTAAAGGTGTTGTACAAGCGCTAATTGAGCAAGCTCCGCAATCATTAACCATTGCCAATAGAACGTTAAGTAAAGCGAAGAATATTGCTGACCAATATCCTAAGTTCGACGTAAGGGCACTTACCTTTGAAGAAACTGAATATTTAAGCTTTGATGTTATAATTAATGCAACATCAGCAGGGCTTTCAGGTGCAAGTTTACCCATATCATCACAAACATTGGCAAGTGCGAATACCTGTTATGATATGGTTTATGGTAAAGAACCAACAACATTTTTAAAACAGGCAAAGCAGTTAGGTGTTGAGCATGTACTTGATGGCTTAGGTATGTTGGTTGGGCAGGCGGCGGAAAGCTTTTACTTATGGACGAATGAACGTCCCGATGTTGAACCGGTTTTAACTACGTTAAGAGCAGAGCTAAATAACAACTAAAGAGAGTTGCATTATGAACCAAGCTATTTTATTTAATGATGATTTAACTTTTAGTCAACAGCATGAAGCCTGGTCTTTTACTGGTCAAATTTCAGGACAAAGAATAACCATTTATTTCCATTCAATGCAATTAAAGCAATTAGCTTCAATTGATAGTTGTTTAAAATACGATTTAGAAGAGGTGGCAGAGCTCTGGCTCGAAAAAAACGAACCAGAGGGAAATGAGATTCATATTAATATGAGATAAAAATACTCATTAGTAGTTCTCCGCTAAATACTCATCTTTCAATTCAACATAATTAATTGCAGACTGTTGAAGGAAGTTAGCCTCACTCTCTTTTAACTCTCTTACTTGTTTTACAGGGTTGCCGACATATAAATATCCACTCTTTAATACTTTATTAGGCGGCACTAAACTACCTGCACCAATAAATACGTCATCTTCGATAATTGCACCATCCATAATAATAGCGCTCATCCCAACTAAAATCCTATTGCCGAGTTCACAGCCATGTAACATACATTTATGCCCGATCGTTACATTATCCCCAATGATAAGTGGGTTACCCTTAGGGTTATTGGTAGACTTCCTTGTAACATGCAGTACTGTGCCATCTTGAATGTTAGTATTTTCACCTATAGTAATAGTGTTGACATCACCTCTAGCAGCAACAAGAGGCCAAATACTTGAATGTTCTCCAATCGTAATGTCACCAACTAATACCGAAGAGTCGTCAATATAGACAGTTTTTGTAAATTTAGGGGTAATACCGCGATAACTACGTAAATCGTTTTTATACATAAAGGTAAAATAATAGATAAATGATATTGGTATAATAGCAAAACTGAATTTAAGCAGAAAACTTGTTGCTAATAAAATATAGTTTCACCTATCAAATAGCCGTTAATTATCGTTATATATGATCCGAAAGCTCATATAGTACTCGCTTTGATTAATAAATCTTCAAACAAACAGTTTTCTGTAAATTAAATGCGTTTAGCTGTTGACGGGACGCCAAAAATCTCTAAAATGCGCTCCACTTCTTCGGGGCAACCCAAGAAGCTTGTTTTAAAGGGTTATCTCAGGTGGTTTTGGCCAGTTTGGTTAACTTAACGTTTCAAAGTAGGGTTTTGAACCTTCTGCAAAGAAAGTTCAAAAAAACGAAAAAAAATGTTGACTTTAAAACACGGTTGCGTAGAATGCGCATCTCGCTTCGGGT